>JADZEX010000057.1 GCA_020850355.1 Fimbriimonadaceae bacterium
CCGGTCGTACCGCTCCAGGTGCTGGCGGCGGCTCCACCAGCCGTGCACCGGGTAGACCGCGAGCTGGCCGCAGTCGGCGACGGCCGCCGCGGTGCCGGTCCACCAGTCCGAGTGCAGCGAGCCACGTTCACGGGACCTGGGTCCAACGACCCACGGCACAGTGCTCCCGCCCGCGCCTTCGCCCGCGCGCGCTTCGTCCTCAGGTGGCTTTGAAACGCGCTCGCGGAAAGCCTGCTGCGATTCCATGGGATGGAGCATGTCGAACAGCAGGCCATGGGACCGATAGCGGTGCTTGGCCCCCCAGCCGCAGTTGCCCGGGCTCGGCTCGATGAAGTAGGACAGGGTGACCCTGACAGTCACCTCAGCTCCGCCCAGCGCTTGGAGCGCCTCGCGCGGCCAGGGCAGCCTGTGAAGGTGGTACTGGTCCGTCTTCACGACGGTACCATCGAGACGGAATGGCTGGCGTGCGCCCTCGTAGACGAGGCAGACCTGGTTCTCTCGGCTCCAGATGGCCCGTCCGAGGTCTGGCACGCCGTAGCCGAAGCAGCGCAGTCGGGTTTGGATGTCTTCCTTTAGCCGAGCCGGCGTCTGGCGTTCCATTGCTGGCGTCCAGCGTGCGGAGTGGACCAGCAGCGCGCGAACCGTTTCCGGCCACAGCCTTGGGTAGCGGGCTTGGAGGATGGCGGCCATCCGCGCCACCTGCGCGGTCGCGGCGCTGGTGTCCGCCATCCGTCCAAGCAAGCGCCCGTCACTCGTCCGGGCAGTCGTCAGCAGTTGCAGCTCGTCCAGGTCGTCGAAGCGGCCCAGCCGGTCGACACCGTAGTTGCCGCCTTCGACACAGACATCCGGCCTGTACGGCCATTTGTCATCTGGCCAGGGTCGTAATGTTCGGCTGGCGGGGCTCAGACCGCCGGCAACGGCCACGGGCTCGTAGTTCGGTTCGCCGGGCACCACCTTCTGCGTGATGGCGCCACAGTCAGGGCATTCCAAGACTGGGTCGGATTCTGCACTGCGAGGGCCATATTGGTTGCCGGATACGTGTAGCCCTGAGGGTCGAGGACATTGACGTTGCCGGCCGCCAGCACGTACAGTCGCCGTCATGGCGCACGCTGCCAAGAACGATGCCGGCTCGCCTGTCCTCCAGGCTCTCGACAGCCAGGCCGAATCCTTCTTCGCTCCGGAACTCCAGCGCTATCCCGTCGGGAGACGCTGCGGTGGCGGCCTCCGCGCTGTCCTGGGCTTCGCTTAGGTCCCTGAGGAGTTTCGGCGAATGAGCTTGCCGGTCTCGGTCGGGGAGCCGAAGGCTCTCACCGCCTCGGCCGGCCCTGTGAGTGTAGCGCAGGGCTTGCTCCCGGCCCTCAGTCCTCAGGTGTTCGTGCTCCGGCATCCGTTGCCCACCCCTCCTGGCCCGAGCCCAAGGGCGACCGCGCGCTACGCCGTTCGCTGAGCGCCCGCACGAGCATCGCCAACATGATCCGCTGCCGACCGTCCAGTACGGCATCTTTGGCGGCGTCTTCACAGCCCCGGACCACTTCGGCGTGGCTCAGGCCACCCGCCGCCGCCGTCACGGGGCCCCACCTCAGCCCGGTGGTGTCGAACAGCGCCAGCCGGTTGCGAACCAACTGCTTGATCATCGCTGCGTCGGGCAGATCGTACTGGATGACATCATCAAAGCGGCGCATCAGGGCGGAGTCGAGCATCCCGCTGAGGTTTGTGGCGGCCACGAGCAGGCTGTCCGAAGAGTCCTGTTCGAGGAACTGCAGGAACGAGTTGAGGATGCGCCGGACCTCGCCGATGTCGTTGTCGGCCCCACGGGTGGCACCGATGGCATCGAACTCATCGAACAGGTAGACCCCGCGGGTGGTCTGCATGGCCTGGAACACCACATGGAGCTTGGCGGCCGTCTCACCCATGAACTTCGTGATCAGGCCATGCAGTTGAACCTGCAGCAGCGGTAGGCCGAGTTCGCCGGCAAGGGCGGTGGCGGTCATCGTCTTGCCGGAGCCTGGTGGGCCGACCAGCAGCAGTTTGCGCCGCGGTTGCAGGCCGTGGGCGTCGAGGACCGCGGTCTGGCGGTACTCGCGGACGACCCGCTCCAGCCGGCTGTGGGTGGTCGGCGCGAGCACCATGTCCGACAGCCGGACCTGCGGACACGAGGCCGCCACCAGCCCAGCCAGCTCCCCGGGCGAGCGGACCAGCGGGACGGCTGCCACAACGGGCTGACGCGCCGCCGCACGGTGACGCTTGGCCTGGTCGACCAAGTCGCGCAGCTCGTCTCCAAGGCGCTGCTTCCCGCTTCGCGCGGCCCCGGAGGCGATTTGCAGCGCCACCGAGAGGAAGCGATCCTCGTCGGCGGTGGCGTAGCTGTGCAATAGCGCCTTGAGTTGCTCCGCCGTCGCCATGAGATTGCCTTGCCTCCTGAGCTGCAAATCCCCGACCGTATTGTCACCCGCGCGGGCCAAGGCAGCCAGAGTCCTCGCTTGACGTGCGGTGACGAAACCCCTCGCTGTGTTCTGACACCGCTGGCGCGGTGCCGTTGCCGGACTGCCCACCCTTGCCACCACCGTCCCGCCGCCGCACACCGATCTGGCGGGGCGGACGGACGGGCCAGACGGGTCTTGACATCCGTCCCCGAGATCGCTACATTCCTAGTTAGGAATGATTCCGAAATAGGAGCATTCCGGTGGTGGTGCCTGCGGACGAGGTCCAGCAGCGGGTCGAGAAGCTGGCGACGGCTTGTCGGCAGGTTGGGGTGAAGCTGACGCACCAGCGGTTGGAGATCTTCCGCGAGGTGGCCGGCAGTGTGGATCACCCTGACGCCGAGACCGTCTTTCGCGGTGTGCGGCAGCGCTTGCCGACGGTCTCGTTGGACACCGTCTACCGCACGCTGTGGCTGTTGCACGACCTGGGACTGGTGCAAACGCTGGGGCCGCGGCGGGAGAGCGTGCGGTTTGATGCCAATCCGCGACGGCACCACCACTACCTCTGCGTGCGGTGCGGGCTGACCCGGGACTTTGAGAGTGCCGAGCTGGACGCGCTGGCGGTGCCGCCGGCGGCGTGCGAGTTTGGCAGCGTGCTGGGCACGCAGGTCGAGGTCCACGGGTTGTGTGCCTGCTGTGCCGCCGCAGCCGATGGGCCGCCGCGGGAGGTGCCGCCTCCCGCGTGACGGCCGTGGTGCCACTGGGAGAAAGCGATGTCAGGCGACGAGCAGCAGCGCAAGTTGACGACGGCGGCCGGCGCGCCGGTGCCGGACAACCAGAATGTCCTGACGGCCGGGCCGCGCGGGCCGCAGCTCCTGCAGGATGTCTGGTTCTTGGAGAAGCTGGCCCACTTTGACCGGGAGGTGATCCCGGAGCGGCGGATGCACGCCAAGGGCTCCGGGGCCTACGGCACCTTCACGGTGACCGGCGACATCACCCGCTACACGCGCGCCGCGGTGTTCTCGCGGATCGGCCTGGCCACCGACCTGTTCGTGCGCTTCTCGACGGTGGCCGGCGAGCGCGGCGCGGCCGACGCCGAACGCGACATCCGCGGCTTCGCGATCAAGTTCTACACGGCCGAGGGCAACTGGGACCTGGTCGGCAACAACACCCCGGTGTTCTTCCTGCGCGACCCGCTGAAGTTCCCCGATCTGAACCACGCGGTGAAGCGCGACCCGCGCACCAACTTGCGCAGCGCCACCAACAACTGGGACTTCTGGACCGCGCTGCCCGAGGCGCTGCACCAGATCACGATCACCATGAGCGACCGCGGCATCCCGGCGTCCTACCGCCAGATGCACGGCTTTGGCAGCCACACCTTCAGCCTGATCAACGCCGCCGGCGAGCGGCACTGGGTGAAGTTCCACCTGCACTCGCAACAGGGCATCGCGAATCTGACTGACGCCGCGGCCGCAGCGCTGATCGCGCAGGACCGCGACAGCCACCAGCGCGACCTGTACAACGCCATCGAGGCCGGCGACTACCCGCGCTGGACGATGTCGGTCCAGATCCTCAGCGACGAGCAGGCGCAGCAACTGCCCTACAACCCGTTCGATTTGACCAAGGTCTGGTACCACCGCGACGCGCCGCTGCAAGAGGTCGGCGTGCTGGAACTGCACCGCAACCCGGCCAACTACCATGCCGAAGTTGAGCAGGCCGCCTTCAACCCGGCCAATGTCGTGCCGGGGATTGGCTTCTCGCCTGACAAGATGCTGCAAGGTCGGCTGTTCAGCTACGGCGACGCGCAGCGCTACCGGCTGGGCGTGAACCACCACCAGATTCCGGTCAACGCCCCGCGCTGCCCCTACCACGCCTACCACCGCGACGGCGCGATGCGCGTCGACGGGAACTACGGCAGCACCCTGGGCTACGAGCCGAACAGTGCCGGCGAATGGCAGCAGCAGCCGGACTACGCCGAACCGCCGCTGGCGCTGAGCGGGGCGGCAGCGCATTGGGATCACCGCGAGGATGACGACTACTTCACCCAACCGGGGCTGCTGTTCCGCCTGCTGACGCCGGCCCAGCAGCAGGCGCTCTTCGAGAACACGGCCCGCGCAATGGGTGACGCGCCGGAGGCGATCAAGCGCCGGCACATCGCCCACTGTGCCGCTGCCGATCCGGCCTACGGCGCCGGCGTGGCCGCCGCCCTCGGGCTGGCCTGACGTCCCGCGCGGTGGCGCGGTTCAGGCCGTCGGCCCCAGGTAGACCTCGGCGAGGACCGCGCTGTGCCAGACCGTGGCGGCAGGTCCGGCGGCCCGGCAGGTGCCGCGGTCGAGCAGAATCAGGTCGTCGCTGACCTCGCGCACCAGCGCCATGTTGTGCTCGACCAACAGGATCGTCTGCCCGTCGGCGCGGAGGCGTCGCAGCAGGTCGGCGAGGGTCTCGAGCAGCTTCGGGTTGACCCCGCTGGCGGGCTCGTCGAGCAGCAGAAGCTGCGGCGCGGTGGCCAGCAGGCGGGCGATGGCGAGGAGCTTCTGCTGGCCGTAGGAGAAGCTCCCGGCGACCGCCTCGGCGCGGTCGGCGAGGCCGACCCGGTCGAGCTGCTGCAGCGCCTGTTGGTGCGCCCGGGCGGCCTCGCGCCGGCAGCGCCGCGGCGTGGCGAGGGCTGCCCAGACGCCATGTCCGGTCTGCCCGGGCACTCCCACCAGGACGTTCTCGAGGGCCGTCAGCGAACCGAACACGCGGACGTCCTGGAACAGCCGGCCGATGCCGGCGGCCGCCACGCGGTGCGCCCCGCGGGGGAGCGGCCGGCCGTGCCAGCGGAGCTGTCCGGCGTCGGGCTGGTGGGCCCCTGCGATCAGGCCGACGACCGTGCTCTTGCCGGCGCCGTTGGGGCCGATCAGGCCGGTCAGCCGCCCGGCGGTCAGCGCCAGGCAGAGGTCGTCGGCGGCGACGGTTCCGCCGAAGCGCTTGGTGACACCGATCAGCTCCAGCAACGGCTCACTCAAAGCGGTAGACTCCGGCGAGGCCCTGCGGCCGGAGCCGCAACAGGACGATCAGCGCAGCGGCCAGCAGCAGCGCGTTCAGTTCGCCGGCGAGGTTGGCAAAGGTGCTGCCGGCGGCGCGCAGCAGGGCGTCGAGGGCGGTCACGCCCAACGCGCCGACCAGCGGGCCGCGGACATTGCCGGTGCCGCCGAGGATCAGCACGGTGAGGATCAGCACCGACTGCTCGACGGTGAACTCGTTCGGATGCAGGATGTCGGAGCGGGCGGCCAGCAAGCCGCCCGCAACGGCGGCGCAGGCGCTACCCACCAGGAAGGCCTTGATCTTGAGCGCGGCCACGTCGTGGCCAAGCGAACTGACCGCCGCGGGGTCGTCGCGGACGGCGCGTAGCAGGCGGCCGAAGGGGCTGTCCGCCAGGCGGGCCAGCACCAGGCAGACCACCACGGTGAGCGCGCTGGCAAGGCCGACCAGGGCCAGCGTGTCGCGCTGAAAGATGAACCCCGCGACCGTGGCGGGGGGCAGGTCCGGCAGTCCGAGCGCCCCGCGAGTCAGGCCGTCGGAGTTGTAGAGCAGCCGAAAGACGATATTCTGGAAGGCCAGCGTGGCGACGATGAAGTAGTCGTCGCGCAACCGCAGCGAGGGCAAGGCCACCAGGGCCCCGAGCAGCATCGTCAAGAGCACGGCGCCGAGCAGGACGAAAGGGAAGCTGAGGCCGAGCCGGAGCATCAGCAGGGCGGTGCCGTAGGCACCGACGCCGTAGAAGGCGGCGTGGCAGAGCGAGACCAGGCCGGCATAGCCGCACAACAGGTTGAGCGACAGGGCCAGGATGAGGTAGAGTTCGAAGTTGATGACGACGAAGCCGAGGTACGACGTGCCCATGCTCGGCGGGCCTCGTTGCCCGTGGTACTAGAATGACGCCCTTCGTTCCGGAGCGCACCTCGCGGCGGGGCCGGTGGTGGCTGGCCGTGGCGCTGCTGCTGGTGTTCGGCGGCCGGACCTGGTGGCGCGAGCGGCAACCGGTGGCAGCCGCCTGGTGGGTGGCGGTCGGCGACGCGGTGCGGCTGACGCCGGTGCTGCTGGGCGACCGCCTGGTGGTGGCGCCCGACGACCGCCACCTGCTCGGTCTGACGGCGGCCGACGGGCGGCTGCTCTGGGACATCCTGCTGAGCGCGCCCGCGGTGGCCCTGGCGACCAGCAGCCAGACCGCCTTCGTGGCGACCGCTGAGGGCCGGGTGCTGGCCCTCGACTGCCGCGGCGAGCTGCGCTGGCGGCAGCAGTTGGACCGTCGGGCGGTGCGCCAGTTGGCCGCCACGGATCGGCTGGTGGCCGTGGTCGACGGGGCCGGCGCGCTGTGGGGGATCGACCCGGCCAACGGTCTGCCGCGCTGGCGGCGCCCGGCCGATCCGCCGCCGTGTGGACTGTGGTTGGATCGGCAGCAGTTGCTGGTGACCTGGCCCGATGGCCGGGTGGTGCGGCACAACCTGGACGGGCTGCCCCGCTGGGCGACGCAGCCGACCGCGGCGGCCCGGCTGCCGCTGGTGGTTGGCGACAGCGTCTGGGTGGCCCGCGACGATGGGCGGGTCAACCAGCTCGCCCTGGCCAACGGCGCGGTGCGCGGCGAGCGTCTGCTCGGGGCGGGCGTCACGGCCTGGGCGCCCCTCGGGCAGCGTGTGCTGGCCCTGCTGACCGACGGCCGCGTGGTCGCCCTGGCGAGCGGGGCGACGGCGGCCTGGGAGCTGCGGCTGCCCGCGCCGGGCTGCGGGCCGGGCGCCGTGTTGGGCGACACGATGGTGATCGCCTGCACCGACGGCCAACTGCGCGCGGTCGATGCCGCCGGTGTCTGGCGCTGGCGGCTGTCGCCCGGCGCCACGGTGACGGCCGGCCTGATGGCCGGTGACGGTGCCCTCTTCCTGGCCAGTTGGGCCGGTGAGGTGGGCGCCCTCCGCGTGCGGTGAAGGCGGGACGGGAAGTCAGGAGCGAACGATGGAGTTGTGGCACAACCCGCGCTGCAGCAAGAGCCGGCAGGCGCTGGCGTTGTTGCAGGAGGCTGGCCGCGAGGTGACGGTGCGGCTCTACCTGGAGCAGCCCCCGACGGCAGTCGAGCTACGCGCGGTGCTGGCCAAGCTGGGCCGCGGCCCGCGCGACCTGCTGCGGCGCGGCGAGGCGCTCTACCGCGAGCTGGGGCTGGCCGACGCCGATCGCAGCGACGATGAACTGATCGCCGCGATGGTGGCGCATCCGATCCTGATCGAACGGCCGCTGGCGGTGGGGGCGTCCAGCGCCGCTATGGGGCGTCCGCCGGAGCAGGTGCTGGCAGTGGAGTGAGGGCGATCTGCGGGAACTCGCAGAAGGCCGTGGCGGCTTCCGGGTCGGCCAGCACTTCGGCGATGGTGGTGCCGGCGAAGGCTGCCTCCACCGTCGCCATGGCGTCGTCCAGCCGTTTGTGCAACGGGCACAGCTTGACCCCGTGGGCGCCCAGCTCCAGCGGGCAGCTCTTGATGCGCTGCAGCGGGTCGACCGCGTTGATCACCTGCAGCACGCTGATCTCGTTGGTCGGTCGCGCCAACACGAACCCACCTCCCAAGCCGCGGTGCGACTTCACCACGCTGGCCCGCGCGAGCGACTGGAGCACCTTCGCCAGGTAGCCGGCCGGCACCTTGGTGGTGCGGGCGATCTGCGGCGTGGTCAGCCGCGCCGGGTGGGCGGCGGCCAGACAGACCACCGCCCGCAAGGCATACTCCGCTGTCTGCGACAGCATCGTTCGCTCCCCGGCAGGCTGCTCTCCAACCAACACCCCGCCAGCCTGCCACCGGAAGAACCTGCAAGGACCTTGCCGGCCGGCGCCCCGTTTCACGTGAAACACGGCGCTGGCGCGGTCGAGGTGGTGTTGCACGTGAAACAGGCGGTCCGGTGTCAGGCCGGGCCGGCCGCCAGGGCCGCCCACTGCGCCTCGCCCAGTTCGCGCACGCGGTCGTCGGACCAGCGCTCCAGCGGGCGGTAGCTGGGGTGGCCGGGCAGGTCGCGGCAGGGGTTGTCGGCCCGGTTGTAGCAGCAGATCAGCGTCCAGCGGGGGTGCGGGCTGCGGTTCTGGTCGCTGCGGTGGAGCAGGTTGCTGTGGAAGAAGAGCGCCGTGCCGGGCTCCATTTCGCAATGCACCAGCTCCAGGTGTTCCTCGGCCCAGGCCACCCGCGCTTCGTCGGCGCCGGTCTGTTCGCCGCTCTTGCCGTGCTCGATGCGTCCCAGGCGGTGCGATCCGCGGATCACCTGCAGGCAGCCGTTCTCGCGACTGGCGCGATCGACGGCGATCATGCAGCTCGCCAGGTCGGGGAACAGGCAGCCGTTGTGGTACCAGTAGCCGTAGTCCTGATGCCATTCCCAGGCGCCGCCGACGAAGGGCTCCTTGGTCATCATCTTGTGGTGGTAGTGGTAGACCTCACCGCCCAGCAGCCGGTCCATGTTGCCGGCGACCCGCGGGCAGCGCACGATGGCGCTGTACATATCCTCGCCCAGTTCACCGGTCAGCCACAACTTGCTGACCCCGCCGTCCTTGTCGAGCCGGCCCGAGACGGTCGCCAGCTTGGCCTGGTCGGCCTTGCCGATTTGCAGCAGCAGCGCCATCTCAGCGGCCTCGAACAACCCCGGCAGCAGCAGGTAGCCGTCGCGCTCGAACTGCGCAATCTGCTCGGCGGTGACCAGCACGCTCATCGTCCCACTCCTCCCGACCTCGCCTGAGGTCGTCACTGACTCGGCGGTTGATTCGCCTGGCATTGCCTCAGCCAGACGTTGTTGGGCGACTTGTCGTAGCCTTTCCAGCGATACGGATCGACCCCGGCCACCGGCACCACGCCGCGCCGGTCGGCCGTCGCCGGGCGCTCGCCCTCGTGGATCTGCCAGGGCAGCAACGACCAGGCGTTCATGTAGTGGTTCACCAGCACCCGCCGGTAGATCGCGCTGCGGTTGCGCCGCGAGCGGTGCAGCAGGTAGCCGTTGAAGAAGACCACACTGCCCGCCGGCACCTCGACCGCCAGCTCGGCGCTGTCGTCGAAGCCGTAGCTCTCCTGCGCGAAGTCGAACTCGTCCGGGCGGCCGTGGTCACGTTGCGGGAAGAGGTAGCCCGGGCGGTGCGAGCCGGGCAGGATCCACAGGCAGCCGTTCGCCACGGTGGCGTCGTCGATGGCGATCCAGGCGCCGATCAGCGACCGGTCGCGGGTCGGAATGTAGATCTCATCCTGGTGCCAGGCCTGCCCCTGGAAGCCCGGCGGCTTCACGAAGAGCATCGACTGCATGCACTTCACGCTGCCATCCCAATGCGCCAGGTGGGCCGCCGTGAGCTGGCTGAGCTGGCCGCAGATCGCGGGGTGCTGGACGTACTTCAGGGCGACCGGCGAGACGTAGTGCGGCTGGTGGATGCAGAGGATCTGCGCCAGCGCCGCCGCGTCGTCGAGCTCGGCCGGTACAGGTTGCAGCGAGTCGCAGGGGTACTCGCCGCGAGCCAGCCGCAATGTGTCGGCCTGCAGTTCCGCCAACTCCGCCGGGCCCAGCAGCCGTTCCGCCACCCAGTAGCCTTGATTGACGAAAAACTCGACGTCCGCCGCCGATAACGTCTGCGGCACCTCGATCCGCGCGGGCAGGATCATCGCCTGACTCTCCGGGGCCGCAGCCCACCGTCGCTCAGGATGCGGTGGTGGCGGCCCGCAGTAATGGCCGCGAATCACCATTTGTGGTACGGTTTCACCATGATGCCTCTGCCAGCGACCGTGCGCCTGTGCCTCGATGCGCCACCGCAGGTGCAACAACTGGCGATCCGGGTGCACCGCGCGGGGACCACCGGCAGCTACTGTTTCGACGACTTCTGGTGCTTCCACTGCTACCGCTACCGGGCGCGGCTGGAGCTGGCCGGAGCCTCGCTGGAGCTGCGGCCGGGGCAGGTCGGATTCACCGCGCCGGGGGTCGCGACGACCTACCACTGGGCGCAGCGCTCGCCGCACGGCTACGCCCACTTTCGGGTGGCCGACGGCGGCCGGGGCTGGGTGCTGCCGGCGCTGCTTGACCTGGGCGAGGCCTTCGAACCGTTCTACCGGCAGTTCGAGGAGGCCGTCGGGGCCTGGAGCCATCAACCGCGGCGGGCCGAGGCGCGGCTCTGGGACCTCCTCTGGCAGGTGGTCGAACGGGCCCCGGCGGCCCCCAGCGGCGAGCTGCCGGCGCATCCGGCCCTGCGCGCGGCGGTGCGCCGGATTGAGTTGGGACTGAGCGAGCCGTTGGCGGTCGGCAGCCTCGCCACGGCCGTCGGTTTGTCGCACAATCAACTGACGCGGATGTTTCGGGCCGCCTTCGGGACGACCGTGGTCGGCTACATCCGGCGGCGGCGGTTCGCACAGGCGCAGTACCTGCTACAACACACCGCGCAGCCGATCAAGGCGATCGCCGCGGAGGTCGGCCTGGGCGACCTGCAACGGTTCAACAAGCTGGTGCGCCGCGAGACCGGGCAGAGTCCCCGCGCCTGGCGCAGTGGAGGGCACGCGACATGACAGGTCGCAGGTTGGTGGTCACGGGATCGCTGGCAGTGCTGGCGGGGTGTGCCCGCCCGGAGCTGCCGGCGCCGGCGGCGGTTGCTCCGGTGACGTTGCAGGTCTTCGCGGCGGCCTCGCTGCGGGAGGTCGTGCCAGCGCTCAGCGCGGCCTATAGTCAGGCGGAGCCGGGAGTCACGCTGCTGGCCAACTACGCCGGCAGCCAGGATCTGGTCGCCCAGGTCCAGGCCGGGGCCAGCGCCGATGTCTTCCTGAGCGCCAATCGCGACCACCCGCAGAAGCTGGCCGACGCCGGGCTGGTGGCGCCGCCGGTGGTCTTTGCCCTGAACCAGGTGGCCATCGCTGCGACGCCCCGCAACCAGCGCGTGCGCAGCTACCGCGATTTGCTGCAGCCGGGCACCAGGCTGGTGATCTGCGCCGAAGAAGTGCCGGCCGGCAAGTACGCCGGGCAGTGGCTGGCGAAGCTGCCGAGCGCCGAGGCGGCGACTCTGCGGGAGCGGGTGGTCAGCGCAGAAGCCAGCGTCGACGGCGTGCTCCACAAGGTCAGGCTGGGTGAGGCGGATGCCGGGCTGGCCTACCGCACCGATGTCCGGCGCGGTGGCCTGCGGGACGTGCCGCTGCCGCCCGGGACGGCCATCTCGGCGAGCTACGCCGCCAGCACCGTCACGGCCGCGCCGCACGCTGCCGAGGCGGCGGCGTTCTTGACCTGGCTGCGCGGCCCGGCCGCCGGACAGGTGCTGCGCGACGCCGGGTTCGAGCTGCCGGCGCCGTGAGTGACCGCCTGTTCGGCTGCGCCCTGCGCCTGCTGGCCGGCTGTTACGCCGGCCTGGTGGCCCTGCCGCTGCTGGCGCTGCTGCTCCACGCCACCCCGGCCACCCTGGCCGCGGCGCTGCGCAGCCCGGTGGTCTGGCAGGCGGTTGGCCTGAGTCTGCTGACGGCGACCGCGGCGACGCTGCTGGTGGTCGCCGGGGCGCTGCCGCTGGCCTGGCTGTTGACCCGCCAGGTGACCCGCTGGCGGGGCCTCTTGACCACCTTGCTGGAACTGCCGGCGGCGCTGCCGCCGGCCGTCGCCGGACTGGGCCTGCTGCTGGCCTTCGGCCGCTACCAGTTGCTCGGCCCATGGCTGACGCGGTGTGGGCTGCCGCCGGTGGCGCTGACGCCGGCGGCGGTGGTGCTGGCGCAGATGCTGGTCGCCGGGCCGCTCTTCTTGCGAGCCGCGCGCGCCGCCCTGGAGGCGGTGCCGCCGCGGGTGCTGCAGGCCTCGGCCGTGCTCGGCGCCGGTGAGGCGACCACCTTCCGGCGGATCGTGCTACCGCTGGCGCGACCCGGCCTGCTCGGCGGTGCGCTGGTGACCTGGGCCCGCGCGCTGGGCGAGCTCGGCGCGACGCTGCTGTTCGCCGGCAACCTGCCCGGATGGACGCAGACCATGCCGAGCGCCATCTTCGTAACCTGGCAGGTCGACCGGACCGCCGCGGTCAGCCTCAGTGTGTTGCTGTTGTTGCTCTCGGCCGGGGCCCTGCTGCTGGCGCGGCGCTGCGCGGGAGAGGTGCTGTGAGCGAACTGCGCGCCCACCTCCGCCTGCGCCGCGGCGCCTGGCAACTCGAGCTGGAGTTCGCGCTGGACGGCCACACCGCCCTGGTCGGCCCGAACGGCAGCGGCAAGACCACCGTGCTGGACCTTCTGACCGGCCTCGCCGCCCCCGACCAGGGCGCCGTCTGGGTGGCCGGTGACTGCGTGCTCGACACGGCCCGTCGCCTGGCGCTGCCGCCGGCCCGCCGGCGGCTGGGCTATGTCTTTCAGGACGCCGCGCTGTTCGGGCACCTCAGCGTGGCGCAAAACGTCGGCTACGGCCCGGCGGTCGGTCACGGCGCGGCGGCGCAGGTCGACGAGCTGCTGGGGCAGTTCGAGCTGACCGAGCTGGCCGCGCGCCGCCCGCTGGAGCTGTCGGCGGGCGAGCGGCAACGCGTCGCGGTGGCCCGTGCGCTGGCGGCCGAGCCGCGGTGGCTGTTGCTCGATGAGCCCTTCGCCGCGCTCGATGTGGCGGCCCGGCCGCTGCTGCGGGCCCGGCTGCTGGCGACCCTCGAAGTGCGTGGCGTGCCGGCTTTGCTGGTGACCCATGACGCCGAGGAGGCCTTTGGCCTGGGCGGCGAGGTGCTCGTGCTGGAGGCCGGCCGGCTGGTCGAGCAGGGTCCCGCTGAACGGCTGGCCGCCAGTCCCAGCTCGGCCTTCGGCGCGGCTTTGGCGCAGAGCAACCACTACCGCGGCCAGGTCGTCGCCAGCCCGGCGCCGGGGCAAGCAGTGGTGCAGGTGGCCAGCCTGCGCTGGACGGTGCCGACGCCGGCCGCGGTGGGCGTGCCGCTGGCGCTGGTGGTTCCACCGGCCGAAGTGCTGCTGGCCACGGCGCCGCCGGCCACCTCGGCGCGTAATCAGGTGGTCGGGGTCGTCGCGGCGGTGCAATGCACGGCGGCCGGCTGCCGCGTCACGGTACAGGGAGCGGTGCGGATTACGGCGCTGGTGACGCCGGCGGCGCTGCAGGAGTTGGGGTTGGCCGTCGGCAGCCCGGCGGTGGCCTTGTTCAAAGTGAGCGCCGTGAAGATCTGCTGAGCGGTTGGTTGGAGGTAGTGGCATGACCGATCCAGAGCTGACCCGTCGTCGTCTGCTGGTGGCCGCCGGCCTGGCCCCGTTGGCCTTGGCCGCGTGCGGCAAGGGCCCCGACGAGAGCACCGCGACGGTGCCCGCGCCGGAGAGCCTGAAGGCTGCCGACGGCGCCGTCGCGCCGGCGCCGGCACCCGCCGCGGGGGCCAGCGGCACGCTGCTTGGTCTCGGCGAGTTGCCGGCTGGCGCAGGCAAGGTGGTGACCCACGAAGGTCGCAAGATCATCGTCGTGCGGCAGGGCGAGGACGTCACGGCGTTCGACGCGAAGTGTCCGCACAAGGGTTGTGCGGTGGTCTGGAAGGCCAAGGACGCGCAGTTCCTGTGCCCCTGCCACAAGTCGATTTTCGACGCTGGCGGGCAGCCGGTGAGTGGCCCGGCCAAGCGCGGTCTGGCGCCGATCCGCGTGCAGGTCGACAACGGCAGCGTGGTCCTGGCGGGCTAAGCCCCGCCGCTGCGGGTGCGCCGGAGATGGCGATGCAGACGTCTCGCGGACGGACCTACGAAGGCCTGGCCTTCACCTTCTGCAAAGCGGCGACGGTCTGCCTGCTGTGCGGCCGCTACGCGCTGCCCGTCGCCGCTGGCGCCGCGGCGGTGCTCTACGTCGTGGCCTGGCGCCACGGCCAGCGGACCACCCGCTGCTTCGCGCGGCATCCGCTGGCGATCGCGGCGTTCTGGTTGACGGTGGTCCTGGCCTGGAGCTACGGGTGAGTCGCGGTGCCGCCACCACCCAAACTGCCGCCGCGGCGCGTGCGGAGTTGCTCCACGAGAGCCTCGCGCTGGTGCTGCTGGTCTGGCTGACGGGTTTGCGCGGCAGCGGACCTGTCAGGTCGAGGAGAGTCCGATGAGTGGCGCCTGGGTCTGTCCGAACTGCGGGAGTCGCGAGCTGACCGCCGACCGGATGTGCCGCGTCTGCGGGGCGCAGGTCTTCGGCGACGAAGGCGGCGGGCGCTCGGCGGTTGGGATCTTCTTCGGCATCATCTTGCTGCTGGCCGCCCTCGTGTTCGGCGCCTTGGGCGCCTGCTTCGGTGTCGTCGCCGGGAGCTCTTTGCCGTCCGGTGCCGAAGCGCTGCCGCTCGTCGCCTCCGCGCTGGTCCTGCTGCTGCTCGCACTGGGCAGCCTGCTGGGTGCGCTGCGGCTGTTCCGCCGCCGTTGACCAACGCCCGTGGCGCGCCCACCCTAGCGACAGGAGCGAGGGAATGCACCTGCCGATTGGCGCCGTGCCGCTGGAGTTGGACGGCCCCTACCTGGGGCATCTGGACGATCACACCGCCCTGCGCGACGACTTCCCGGCGTTGCGGGAGCGTCTCGCGAGCGACGGCTACCTGCGGATCCGCGGCTTGCACGACCCGGCCGCGGTGCAGGCGGCGCGGCAGCGGCTGCTGCAGAACCTGGCCGCCAACGAGCAACTTGACCCGGCCCGGCCGCTCGACGAGGCCTGGATCGCGCCGGGCGCCAAGGGGCAGTTCCTGGGCGGCGCCAAGGCGGTCAGCCACACGCCCGAGTTCCTGAAGGTCGTCGAGTCCCCGGCCCTGCTGGCCTGGTTCGCCAACCTGCTGGAAGGCCCCGCGCTGACCTTCGACTACAAGTGGATCCGCGCCATCGGCCACGGCGCCAACACCGGGGCGCACTTCGACGTGGTCTACATGGGTCGCGGCACGAAGCGCCTCTACACGGTCTGGACGCCGCTCGGCGACCTCACCTACGACCTCGGCACGCTGGCGATTCTGGCGGGCTCACCGAATCTCGACCGGGTGCGGCAGACCTACGGCGAGATGGATGTCGACCGCGACAACGTCGAGGGCTGGTTCTCGAAGGACCCGCGCGAGCTGGTCGACCGTTACGGCGGCCGCTGGCTGACCGCCGAGTTTGCGATGGGCGACGCGCTGGTCTTCGGCATGTACACGATGCACTGCTCGACCAACAACACCAGCCAGCGCCTGCGGCTGAGCTGCGACACGCGCTACCAGCGCGCCGACGAGCCGGCCGATGAGCGGTGGGTGGGTGCCAACCCGAAGGCGCATTACGCCTGGGGCCAGGGCGAGACGGTTAGCATGGCGACGATGCGCGAGCGCTGGGGAGTCTAGCGAGGCGGTCGCCCGCAGAAGCAGAAACTGCAGTCGGGGTGGGCAGATTTGAACTGCCGACCTCTCGGTCCCGAACCGAGCGCTCTACCAAGCTGAGCCACACCCCGAAACTGCTGTCAGTATACCCGGCCGGCGCGGCCCCGTCAACCTGGGTTTGAGGCCGGCTGCGCCAGCGGCCTACCGCTGGCAGGCCTGTCGCACGGCGGCGGCCAGCAGGCGCGAGTCGAAGGGCTTCTGGAGGAACACCCCGTCGACGGTGACCTCGCGCCGCAGCGGGCCGGTGCCGGGGTGGCCCGAGATGAACAGCACCTTGACCGCCGGCACCAGCTCGCGGACCATCGCGGCCAGCTCATCGCCGGAGCGGCCCGGCATCACGACATCGGTGACCAGCACGTCGATCCCGGCGGGTCGCTCCTCGACGAGCCCCAGCGCCGCCTCGGCGTTCGGGGCGTCGAGCACCTCGAAGCCCTGGGCGGCCAGCATCCGGCGCGTCAGGCGGCGGACGGCGTCGTCGTCGTCGACCACCAGCACCCGCAGCGGCCGGCTGGGCTCCTCGGCGGGGGCGTCGGCGGGGCAGCAGGGCAGCCAGATGCGGACCGTGGTGCCCTGACCGAGTGCGCTCTCGATCTGCACCACCCCGCCCAGTCGTTCGACGATCCCGTAGACCGTGGCAAGACCGAGTCCGGCGTGCTCGGTTGGCGATTTGGTGGTGAAGAAGGGCTCGAAGACGCGGCGTTGGTGCGCCGGCTCGATGCCGCAGCCATCATCGCTGACGGTCAGCAGGAGGTAGTCGCCCGGCTCCAGGTCGGTCCCGGCCGGCGATCTGGTGACCGGGTGAGCGGCCGTGGTAATGGTCACGTTGCCGCCGTCGGGCAGCGCGTCACGGGCATTGAGCAGCAGGTTCAGCACGATCTGTTCGATCTGCGCCCGATCGGCGAGGATCTCGCCGGCGCCCGGATCAAGGTTGCGCTTGATCTGCAGTTGGTGGCCCACGACCGGCCGCAGCAGGCGGACGACCTGCTGCACCACCCGGCTGGCCTGCAGCGGTTCGGGCGTCGTCACGGCGCGCCGGCTGAAGGTCAGCAGGTGCTCGGTCAGCTCGCCGGCCCGCCGCGCGGCCTGTTGCGCCTGGGCCAGGTCCCGTCGGCGCGGGTCGTCGGGATCGAGCGTCTCATTGACCAGGTCCAGGTACCCCGACATCGCCGTCAGGAGGTTGTTGAACTCATGCGCGATGCCGCCGGCGACGTGGGCCACCGCCTCCAGGCGGGCAACCTGCTGGTAGTGCTCCGTCAGCCGCTGCCGCTCGATCGCGGCGGTCTTGACATCGGTGATGTCCATGCTGGTTCCGGCGATGCGCACCGGCGCGCCGCTGTGGTCGCGCTCGATCACCGTGCCATGGCCACTGAACCAGCGCCACTGCCCGTCGGCCGCCTGCACCCGAAACTCTTCGTCCCAGCGGGCCGACTCCCCGCGGAGCAGGGCTTCCATGCCGCCCTGCATTCGCTCGCGGTCGGCTGGATGGGCCTGGGCGAACCAGGCATTCATCGCGGCTCCACGCTCCCATGGCGGATTGCCCAGGAGCTCCGACAGCAGCTCCAAGTCGGCGACCGACTCGCCGCTCGGGACATGCCGCTGCCAGTAGACCGCCCGCGCGCCGCGCAGAGCCGCCTGCATCAGGTTGCCCTGCGCCTGCAACTCGTCCTGGGCCCGCGCGCGGGCCAGCACCGGACCGAAGTTGGCAACCACCGCCTCCAGCGTTGGACGCAACTCGGTCGGCAGGACCTCGGCGCTGTGCGAAGCCAGGTTGACGCTGCCGATCACCGTGTCGCGATCCCGCACGGGGAGGACCGCCAAGACATGCAGGGCGCCCTTGCCGTCCTGGTCCGGGACGGGGATCCGCGCCGGTTCGTAGACCGTTTCGCCGGCCTGCACCAGCACGGTCCGCGGGTCCTCGGCGGCAAGGTGCTCGACTGCGGCCAGAAAGCTGGCCGGCAGATTGCGCGCCGCCGCCAGATCGAGGCGGCCGCTGGGATCAAACAGGTAGACGCCAGCGGCATCGACCGGTAGGAGCGTCAGCAGTCCGTCGATCAGCCGCTCCAGGGCCGTGGCGAGATCCGGCGCGGCGGCCACCGCCAGGGCCAGGTCGCGTTCGAAGCGGATCAGGTCTGGCTGCCAGCGCTCGGACATCGGCCGGGCCTCCCCTGGGTCAATCGGCCGAGACCGGCTCGGCTACACCCAGTCTAGCAGCACTGGTTGACGCAAAGGCAAACTGCCCGCGGACCGAGCTGCTGGCGCAGGAGCCCCCGCCAGCGCCGCGAAGCAGCGCGCCGGAGTGACCGCATGGCGGTGCTGGTGACCGGCGGCAGCGGGTTTGTGGGGTACCACGTGGTCCGCGCGCTGCGTGCGTCCGGGCAGCCGGTCCGGGCGCTGGTGCGAGCCAGCAGCCGCGTCGAGCACCTGCAGGCCCTGGGCGTCGAGCTGGTCAGCGGCGACCTGCGCGATGCGGCGTCGCTGCAGGCGGCCTGCCGTGGCTGCCGGCAGGTCTACCACGTCGCCGCCGACTACCGCCTCTGGGCGCGCCGGCCGCAGGACCTGTACGAGAGCAATGTCGAGGGCACCCGCGCCCTGCTGCAGGCCGCGGGCGAGGCCGAGCGGATCGTCTACACCAGCTCGGTCGGCTGCCTCGGCCTGCGGCCCGACGGGCAGCCGGCCGACGAAACCACGCCAGTCGGCCTGGCCGACATGATCGGCCACTACAAGCGCAGCAAGTACCTCGCCGAGCAGGTCGCCCGGGAAGCCGCGGCGGCGGGCCAGCCGGTGGTGATCGTCAACCCCAGCACGCCAGTCGGCGATCACGATGTCAAGCCGACGCCGACCGGGCAGATCATCGTCGATTTCCTGCGCGGCCGGATGCCGGGCTTCGTGCGCACGGGGCTCAACCTGGTCGACGTCCGCGACGTCGCGGCGGGGCATCTGCTGGCGGCGGAACGGGGGCGGGTCGGGGAGTGTTACATCCTGGGAGGGCGCGACCTGACCCTGGCAGCGATCCTCGCGCTGCTGGCCACGCTGACCGGTCGCCGCCGGCCGCGCCTGCGGGTGCCCTACGCGGTGGCCTACGCGGCGGCCTATGCCGACACGGCCTGGAACCTGCTACGCGGCCGAGAGCCGCAGATTCCGGTCGAAGGAGTGCGGATGTCGCGGCACCTGATGTACTTCTCGCCGGCCAAGGCGATCGCCGAACTGGGGCTGCCGCAGAGCCCGGTGGAGGGCGCGCTGCAGCGGGCGATTGACTGGTTCCGGGCCAACGGCTACGCTTGACCGGCCGCTTGGAGGGCCCCGATGGCGCTGCGAACCCTACACATCGGCGTTGGCGGACGAGGCGTCTGGCCGCTGCGGCTGTTCCCCAACCGTGACGACGTGCAGCCGGTCGGCCTCTGCGACATCCGCCCCGAGGCCCTGGCCGCCGCCCGCGAGCGGACCGGCCTGCCTGAGCGCGCCTGCTGGGACGACTGGCAGACCGCCCTGGCGACCTGCGACTGCGACGCGGTGGTCGTGATCACCCCACCGCAGCTCCATGCGCCGATGGTCCTGGCGGCGGTCGAGGCCGGTCGGCAGGTGCTGGTCGAGAAGCCCTTCACGATGGACCTGCGCGAGGCCGGTCAGATCGTCGCCGCGGCCGACGCGCGCGGCGTGAAGGTCGCCGTGGCGCAGCAACGGCGGTACAGCCCCGAGGAGCGCCTGGCGCAGCAGCGCCTCGCCGGCGGTGACCTGGGTGCTCCCGAGGTCGGGGTCTTGACCGCCTTCAGCAAGCGACCCGGCGTCCACCACTCCGGTCAACAGCGCGACAGCTACGCCTGGGAGCGCGGGATCCACGATCTCGACAGCCTCTGGGCGCTGCTCGGCGGGACGCCCCGACGGGTCCAGGCGGTCAGCTTCAACCCGTCTTGGAGCCCCTACGCCCACGGCGCCGGGCTGTTTGCGACGGTCGAGTTCAGCAGCGGGGCGGTCGGCAGCGTCACCTGCAGCTTCATGAGCCACTTCCGCGACAGCCGCGTGCAGATCGAGTGCGCCGGTGGCAGCCTCGAGCCGACTGGCGGGGTCGTCAAGTGGCACCCGGCCGACGGTGGCGAGCCGGTCGTCTGGACCCCTGAGCCGGGCCAGCCGGCGCCCGAGGCGATGGTCACCAGCGCCTGGACCGACTGGATCGCCGGCGGGCCCGAGCCCCCGATTGGGATGCACCAGAACCTCTGGACGGTGGCCCTGGTGGCCGCCTGCGGGCTGGCGGCCGAACGGCGCGCGGCGGTCGACCTGCCGGAGCTGCTGCGCTGCTGCGGCGGCGTGGGAGGCTAATCGTGGACAGCACCCTGGCCGACATCGTCGAAGCCGTGAAGGGCTTCGTGTTCAACATCACGACCGTCCTGACGGTGCTGGTGGCGCTCGGCAACGAACTGCGGGCGATGCCCCTGACCCTCCGCTGGCCATGGCTCGAAGAGCGCCAGCATGAGGTACGGCGGGCCTGGTATGTGAGCCTCGGCGTCTACCTCGGGCTGGCCCTGCTGTACGCCTACCTGGCCCACAAGCCGGCCGCGCTGGTGATGGATGCGCTGACCGCCGGGATGCTGGTGGGCGGGGTCTGGTACCTCAACCGCCGTCACCGGCGACCGCGCGACAGGCACCTCCACGACAGCGACGACCCGGGCACGCCGGCCCCGCGGCGGCCGCTCGGACGCCGGCCGCGCGAGCGCGACGACGAACCGGTCGAACGTGTCCCGCGGCAGCGCCGGCCGCGGCCGGAGTAGCTCAGCGGTTGTCGGTGTGACCGAGCTGCCGACCTTCGCGCAGCAGCACCAGCCCTTCGCCGGCGGGCAGGTCGTACCGCTCGACCAGCGGCTGCGCCGCGGGATCAGCGAGGCTGTCGTGGGTGATCACCCGGGCGCGACCGCGCGGCACCGGCAGCGCCACGGCCGGGGCGCTGGTCGGGTTGGTGACCACCCAGCCGTCGCTGAACTCCCGCTGCCAGGCGTGGCCGGCCGCCCCGGCGACGCGTTCCATCTCGCCCACCGCGCGGCCGAGGTGGAGCACCGCCGGGTCGAACTCCGGCAGCGCCTCGAAGTGGCTGTAGCCCCAGACCGTGAAGTTGAGGTAGCCGTTGCGCCGCTGGTCGTCGAAGCCCTGGAGGAACGAGGTCAAGGCGTACCAGAGCACGTCCCAGGCCCGGCGGCCGGCAGCGTCGCGGCCGTCCATCCGCTGCAGGCCTGGAGCATCGCTCTGGACATTGCCGTGGACGTTGAGCAGCGCATGGATCTGGCGCAGGCCGCGGAATGTACGGACCTGGGTCAGCCACTGCTCCTCGGTGCGGTAGTTGAAGCGGTCGGGGCGGCCCCAGGGGTGCACGAAACTGCCCTCGTCCATCGCGGCGAAGACTGGCACCGGCTCGGCATCGAGGGCCTGCCAGTCGGCAATGTGCCCGAGGATGTCGCCGAAGTTAAGGATCAACGTCTTACCCTGCTCGCGGTACCAGCGGGCGGCGTGGCGCAGGCAGTCTGCCATGCCGTGGCGCCAGCGCTCGGGCTGCAGTTGGCCGTCCAGATAGTAGTCGGCCGGCACGTCGGCCTGGTCGCGGTGGCCCTCGCGCAGCCAGCGGCCGGCCCAGATCAGGCCATAGCCGGAGTTGTCGCTGAACAGGCCGTCCACCCCCTGGCCCTGCCCGCCACTCCAGTGCTTCGCCGCGGTCTGCTCCAGCCAGAACTGCTGCCACTGCGGGTTGCCCACCAGCATCAGCCGCTCGTTGGCGTACGGCTGCGCCTCGAGCGGCTCGCCGTACTGCGCGCCAAGGGCGATCCAGCGGTCGGCGGTGCCCGCGCCGTGGTGCAGTTTGACCCATTCCCAGCCCTCACCCAGGCGACCCCAGTCGGCGGTGTTGTACTCGCCGGGACCGAGTTCGTAGTGCACGATTCGCTGGTCGGGATTGGCCGCCTTGAGGCGCTGCCACATGGTGCCCTCGGCCGTGCGTGCAAACGGGTCGCTGCCGGCCGAGCAGACCAGCAGGTCGAAGCGCGCCGCGTCGGCGACACTCGGCCAGCCACTCGGTCCGGCGTACTTGATGGCGTAGCAGGGGACGAACTTGGCGGCCGGCGGCACGGCCAGCAGGCTGCTCAGCGCCAGGCAGGTTAGCAGCATCGGCGGCTCCTGGCCGGCGATTGGCCCACCGTCGGCGGATCCCTGTTTCACGTGAAACAGCTAGGAGACCGGCCCGGCATGGGGAACCTGGCGTTGGGAGTCCGCGATGCCCGACCACCGGCCGAACGTCCTGTTGCTGTTCACCGACCAGCAGCGCTTCGACACCATCGCCGCGGCGGGCTGGCCGCACATGGTGACGCCGAACCTGGACCGGCTGCTGGCCGGCGGCTGCCATTACCCGCAGGCGCACACCCCGAATCCGGTCTGCATGGCGGCGCGCCACTACCTGCTGACCGGCCTGCCGGGGCGCCACCACGGCTACTTCGCCAATCGCCACGGCGGCATCGCCGACTACCGCCTGCCGACGCTGCCACGGCTGCTCAGCGAGGCCGGGTACGTCACCGGGGCGATTGGCAAGATGCACTTCGACCCGCCGCGGATGCACCACGGCTACGACGAGCTGCACCTGATGGAGGAGCTGCCGCGGTACCGCGAGGAGGACGCCTATCTGCTCTGGCTGGAGCAGCAGGGCTACGGTCACCTGCGCCACCCGCACGGCTGCCGCCACCTGCTCTACCACACCCCGCAACGGGCGCTGGTGCCGGCGCGGCTGCACGGTTCCAGCTTCGTGGCCAGCCGCAGCATCGAGTTCATCGACCGCCACCGCGACCGGCCCTGGTTCGCGATGGCCTCCTGGGTCGGCCCGCACCCGCCCTGGAACATTCCGGCCGACTGGCGGGGCCGCTACGCTGGCCGCGAGCTCCCCGCCCCGTGGCCGCTGGCGCGCGACTTCCCGTTTGAGAGCCAGCCCTGCCCCTGGCATGGCGACTTCGACGAGCCGGCCCGGCGCCGCGCCGTACAAGAGGCCTACTTCAGCGCCATCTCGTTGATCGACGACCAGATCGGCCGCCTGCTGGACCACCTTGACTCCAGCGGTCTGGCCAGCAACACGCTGGTGATCTTCAGCAGCGACCATGGCGAGATGCTCTACGACCGGGGCTACTTCCAGAAGCAGGTGCCCTACGAGTCGTCGGTCCGGGTGCCGCTGCTGATGCGCTTCCCGGAGCGCGTGGCACCGGGCAGCGTGCGCCCGGAGTTCGCCGATCTGCTGGACCTCGCGCCGACCATTTGGGACGCCGCGGGCGTCGCGCTGCCGGACGGTCCGTACCCCGGCGAGTCGCTGCTGCGGCCGGCGGTGCGGCGCGACCGCAGCGTGCAGTACGCCGACTTTGGCGTCGGCCAGGGCCGCTGGGCGATGCTGCGCGACGAGCGCTTCAAGCTGGTGCATTACTGGAACGGTGGCTTTGAGGAGCTCTACGACACCGTCGCCGATCCGGGTGAGCAGCACAACCTGCTGCGTCACGGCGGTGCGCCGGCCGGCGTGGCCGACCGGCTGCGGGCGCGGTTGCTGGCCGCCGAGGCCACCCGCGGACCGCTCGACAGCCTATGTGACGGCAACTTCGCCGATCGCCCGGCCCAGGTGATCGGCCCGCCGGGCAGCGGCAAGTACCCGCTTTGGGCGCATCAGCAGTTTCCGACCTGGGGCCCGCTGGCCCCAGAGCTGGAGGCCGGGCTGCTGCGCGACGAGATCCTGGCGGCCGTCGACGGCTGCTTCGACGACTTGCTGGCCGACCCGCGGTGGGAGGCGGCGTGGCGCCAGGGCTGGGCCGCCTGCGGCGGCGACGAGGCCTTCGGCGACCGCATCTTCGGCCGCCCGGCGCGCCCGCCGGACTGAACGCAGCGCGCTCCGCAGGCGGATCCGCTGGGCCACAATCGGGTTTGACAGAGCGTCGACGAGCGTGTTAGGATCGCCCGCAGAGTCTTGCCGCTCGGCCGGCGCCCCGCTGTGGGGAGCGTCGCGTCGGTGCTGCGGCAGCTCAGCTCGCTGGCGCAACGCGTCGCGGGCGGCGGAACGGCAACGACGTTGGGGGCGTCTGGAAGACGATGGACGGCACGGATTCGGTGGAAACGATGCGGCGATCCGCCAACACGGCCGCCGCCGCGCAGGATGTTCGCAGCAGCACCAGCGGCGGGCTGGCCGTCGCGCGCCGGCCGCTGCACATCGCCTTCGCCGGGATCCTCACCGTGATCGGCGCGCTGCTGGGTTACCGCGCCGCCGAGTGGTACCTCGGTTACCTCAGCCGCAGCAGCTCGGCCTTGAGCAGCCTGGCGACCGGCGGCTGGGCCGCCAGCAACCTCGTCGCGGTGACCCTGCTGGGCACCCTGCTGGGCTTCCTGCTGGCCTCGGTGACCTTCCGACAGATTGTCGCGCTGGTCCCGCGGATCGAGAACCTGCCCGTCGAGGACAAAGTCGCCGGGATGATCGGCGTGGTGCTCGGCCTGATCGTCGCGGTGCTGCTGCAGCCGCTGGTCAAGAGCATCCCGACCTTTGGCAACGCCCTGGTCGTGCTGGCTTACGTCTTCGGCGTCACGGCCGGGGTGCTGGTGATGGTCAGCATGAAGAAGGAGCTGGTCGGCATGTTTGCCAGCGGCTCCTCGGCCGCGACCGATGAGGAAGTGCAGGCGCTGCGCGACCACGAGGCCAAACCGAAGCTGCTCGACACCAACGTGATCATCGACGGCCGGATCTTGGACATTTGGAACAGCGGCTTCATCGAGGGCGAGCTGCTGGTGCCGCAGTTTGTGTTGGACGAGCTGCAGACGATTGCCGACAGCGCCGACGACCTGAAGCGGGCGCGCGGCCGGCGCGGGCTGGAGCTGCTCAACCGCATGAAGGACGAGGTGGCCAACTTCGGCATCCTCCGCGCCCGCGACTACGCCGTGCCGGTCGACGATGTGACCGGGGTCGACCAGAAGCTGATCCGCCTGGCGACGGGCATGGAAGCCTCGCTGATCACCAACGACTACAACCTCAACCGCGTCGCCGACGTGCAGGGCATTCCGGTGCTCAACGTCAACCGGCTGGCGATTTCGCTGAAGCCGGTGGTGATCGCCGGGGAGGAGATGACTGTCAACATCATTCGACCGGGCCGCGATCCGGGGCAAGGCGTCGCCTACCTTGACGACGGCACGATGGTGGTCGTCGAAGACGGCGAGCCGAAAGTCGGCCGGGTGGTCGATGTGGTCGTCAACAGCTTGCACCAGACGGTGGCCGGCAAGATGATCTTCGCGCAGCTCAAAGACGGCGCGAACCACGAGCACCGGCGAGGCGGCTCGAGCCGGTGAGCCGCGCGGCGAGCGCTGCGGTGATCCCCGCGGCTGGCAGCGGCACCCGCTTCGGCGCCCCGCAGAACAAGCTGCTGCAGCCGCTGGCCGGGCAGACCGTGCTGTACCACACCCTGCGCGCCGTCGGCGCCGCCGGCCTGCAGCAGGTGGTGCTGGTGACTCGCCCCGACGAACGCGACACCCTCGGCGCGGTGGCCGCCGCGGCTGGCTGCGCGGTGACCTTCGCCGACGGCGGGCCGACGCGACAGGCGTCAGTGATCCGCGGCCTGCAGCAGGTCCGCGCCGAGATTGCCCTGGTCGCCGTCCACGATGGCGCCCGGCCGCTGGTGACGCCCGAGCTGTTCCACCGCGCCCTCGACGCCGCCGCGGCGCATGGTGGCGCGGTGGTCGCCGTGCCGGTCGCCGACACACTCAAGCGCGTCGCCACACAGACGGTCGTCGGGGCCGTCGACCGGAGCGAGTTGTACGCGATGCAGACGCCGCAGGCGTTTCGCGTCGAGTGGCTGCGCGAGGCAGCGCAGTACGCTGCGGTGACCGGCTTCGAGGGCACCGATGAGGTCAGCCTGATCGAGCACTGGGGCCGCCCGGTGCGAGTGGTGCCGGGCGCGGCGCGGAATGTCAAGGTGACTCACCCGGCCGATCTGGAGTTGGCGGCGGCGCTGCTGGGCGGGCGCGAGGAGCAAGCCGTGCGCGTCGGTTACGGTTACGACATCCACCAGCTCGTCGCCGGGCGCCAACTGTGGCTCGGCGGGGTAAGAATCGAGCATGAGACGGGACTCCTCGGACACAGCGACGCCGATGTGCTGCTGCACGCGATCTGCGATGCGCTGTTGGGCGCCATCGGCGACGGCGACATCGGCCGGCACTTTCCCGACACCGACCCGGCCTACCGGGGCATCGCCAGCCTGCGGTTGCTGGAAGCGACCGCTGCCCGGGTGGACGCGGCCGGGTACCAGGTGGTCAATGTCGACGCCACCCTGATTGCTGAACGACCGAAGATTGCGCCGCACGTCGGGCAGATGATTGCCCGCATCGCTGCGGCCGCCGGCCTGCGGGCTGAGCAGATCAACATCAAGGCCACCACCAACGAAAAGCTCGGCGCGCTGGGACAGCAGCAGGGCATCGCCGCGCACGCCGTGGCGAGTGTCGTGCGACGCTGACCGGCGCGGTGGCCGCAACATAAGGAGCGAGGATGAAGACGCACGTTCACGGCAAGAATCTGGAAATCCCGATCGCCCTCGAGGGCGATATCGAGAGCCGCCTGCGGCAGCTTGCCGACCGCTATCATTTCCTGCATGAAGCGACCGTCCAGGTGGACCGCCAGCGCGGCTGGTACACCGCCGAAGTGACGCTCCATGTGCGCCACCAGATCCTGCGGGCCGAGGAGCGCAGCAACGATCTCGGCAGTTCGGTGGACCACGCGCTCGACAAGCTCGAACGGCAACTGCACCGGCACAAGGGTCGCCTGCAGCACCGTGGGCGGGCCTCTGAGCTGCGCGATGCCCCGCCGTTGACCTCGTTCGAGCCGGCCGAGCCGGACGAAGAGTACACCGCGCCGCGCGTCGTCCGCGTGAAGCGGATCGCCATCAAGCCGATGAGCGTCGACGAGGCCGCGCTGCAGATGGAACTGCTGGGCCACGACTTCTACGTCTTTACCAACGACGAGAGCAGCGACTTGAACGTCGTCTACCGCCGCAAGAACGGCGACATCGGGCTGATCCAGCCGGAGTGAGCCCCACCGACCGCCGGCTGATCGTCAACGCCGACGACTTCGGGCTCTCCGACCGGGTCAACCAGGCGGTCGCCAGCGCCCATCGCGACGGCGCGCTGTCGAGTGCCAGCCTGCTGGTCAACGCCCCGGCGACCGCGGCTGCGGTGCGCCTGGCCGCCGCGCTGCCCGGTCTGGGGATTGGGCTGCACCTGGCCTTGACCGAGCTGGCACCCCTCACCACCTGCCCCGCGCTGGCGCCGGGTGGACGCTTCCCGCCGCACCACCAGCAGGTCTTCCGGCGGCTCCTGGCGGAGCAGGTGCCCCGCACCGAGATCGCCGCCGAAGTCCGCGCGCAGTTTGCGGCGGCGCGGGACAGCGGGCTGCGGATCGACCATGTCGACGGCCACGGCCACGTGCATCTGTTGCCCGGCGTGCTGGAGGCGGTGGTCGCCGCTTGCGCCGAGTT
This sequence comes from Fimbriimonadaceae bacterium, assembly GCA_020850355.1. GTDB lineage: Bacteria > Armatimonadota > UBA10988 > UBA10988 > UBA10988 > JADZEX01. The sequence goes on from JADZEX010000057.1 coordinate 27,234, forward strand.
CGGCGTGCCGGCGCTGCGCTGGCCGGTCGAGCCGGCCTGGGAACCGCCCGGCCTGACGCCGGGGCTGGGGGCGCGGCTGAAGCGCTGGTTGCTGCGCCGGCTGGCCCAACGCGGGGAGCCACTGGTGGCCGGCCTGGCGCGGCCGGCGGCGTTCTTCGGTCTGGCGGCCAGCGGGCGGGTCGACCAGCACCTCTTGCTGGCGCTCGCGGTGACGCCGTGGGCGGGGGTCGCCGAGCTGATGGTGCATCCCACGACGGTCGATCAGGCGGAGTACCCGGCCTACTGTGGCGCGCGCGAACTGGCGGCGTTGACCAGCGCCGCGGTCGCCGCGGCGTTGCCGCCGCGGGTCACTTTTCGGGAGTTGCCGGCGCCGGGTCCGGTGGCGCGTCCTTGAGGCCGGGAATCACCTCGGTGCCGTAGGGCACCGGCAGCTTCGCCCGCCGCAGCGGTTCCAGGCCGACCACCAGCCAGCGGCCGCCCTGCTTGCGCAGCCGGAGTTGCTGCACGTCGGCGTCGTCGCGGTAGACCCACTCGACGCGCGCGGCGGCCTCGCCGTCGAGCACTTCCACCTTGCTCACCGCGACGCCCGTGACCCGGCTGCTGAACTCCCGCAACTGCGCCGCCAGAGCCCGCCGGTCGGTCGCCGCCGCGGCCAGCTCGGCCCGCAGCGGGTCGCCGAAGCTGGCCAGATAGAGCCGCACCTGGCCCTGGCGCATCGCCGCCACCAGGCCATCGTAGATCGCGTTGCTGACCTCCTCGGTCGGCGAGGCGCCCGGCCGCGGGCGCGGGCCGCTGCCACGCGTGCCGACCGCCAGGGCCACCGCGAAGAGCAGCAACAACACCACCACCAGCCGGTTCGCGCCCGCGCTCTTCACGGCGTGCCTCCCGGAGTCGGCGCGGCGGGCGGGGTGTGCAGCAGACCGAGGTCGATCGGCCGGCCGCCGCCCTGCACCACCGTGGTCTTCAGCCGGGGGCCGAGTTGCTCCCAGGTCTCCAACTGCAGCCGTGCCCGCGTCACCCCGGGCGCGGCCCGCTCGGCGGCCAGCAGCTTGCTGAACCGCGCCGCCCGGCCTTGTGCCTCGTTGATCACGCGGGTGCGGTACCCCGCGGCTCGCGAGCGCAGCTCGGCGGCCTCGCCCCGCGCTTGCGGCAGCAGCTCGTTGGAGTAGCCGGTGGCGTCGTTGATCTTGCGCTGGTAGTCCTGCCTGGCGCCGGCCACGTCGTCGAACGCCTGCTGCACGTCGGGTGGCGGCTTGACCGCCTGCAGCAGATTCGCGGCGCCGCTGAGGTTGAGCAGGGTGACCCCCAGTCCAAGCTGCTCGAGCCGCGCCTGAGCCGCGGTCAGCGTCCGGCGGCTGACCTCCTGCTGGCCGCTGGTCATCAACGGATCGACCCCGGTCGAGGCGATCGTCGCCGTCAGCTCGGCCTGCACCGCGGCGGCCACCAGGCGGTCGACCTCGCGCGCCTCGAAGAGGTAGGCGACCGGGTCGCTGATGGTGTACTGCACCGCCGCGCGGACCCGCACCAGGTTCTGGTCGGCGGTCAGGTGCTCGGCGCTCTCGCCGGTCTCCTGGCCCACCAGGTTCAGCGCCGGGGAGCCGCCGATGCTGACCAGCCGCGGTTGCGCCAGCCGCAGGCGGTCGACCCGGCTCAGCGGCCAGGGCAGCCGCCACCAGACGCCGGCCGTGACCGGCTGCGCCGGGCGACCGCAGAGCCGCACCACGGCCACCTGGTCGGGCCCCACGACGTAGAACCCGGTGAGCAGCCAGAGCAGCCCCAGGTAGCCACCGCGCCGCCCGGCGGGCAGCATCCGCCAGGTCGCCAGCCAGCTCGCCGGGCTCATCGCGCTGCTCCGCCCGGGCCCGCCGTGAGGCCTTTGAACAGCGGGGAGTCCGCCGACAGCACGACGGTGGTGTCCTTCTCGAAGACCTTGTCGTAAGCCTCCAGCGAGCGAGTGAACTTGTAGAACTCCGGATCGGCGTTGTGCGCGGCGGTGTAGGTACGGGTCGCCGTCGCGTCGCCGTCGCCGCGAATGCGTTCGGCGTCGCGGTAGGCCGCGGAGAGGATCTCCTCCTTCTGACGGTCGGCCTCGGCGCGGATCCGACGGGCCTCCTGCTCGCCCTCGGCGCGGTACTTGCGCGCGATGCGGTCGCGCTCGGCACGCATCCGGTCGAACACCGACTGCTTGTTGGCCTCAGGCAGGTTGATCCGGCGCAGCCGCACGTCGACCACCTGGATGCCGTACCGGGTGGCGGCGATCTGCTGCGTCTCGGCCAACACGGCGTCGGTCAGCGCGGCGGTCTTCACGCCGCCGGCCGTCTCGAGGTTGATCAGCTCCTCCATCGCGGTCCGCCCCAGCGCCGCGGTGAGCAGCCCGCGCACGGTTTCCTCCAGCCGCAGTTCGGCGTACAGCGGCGTGCGCACGGTGCGGTAGAACAGCGCCGGGTCGCGCGGATCGATCTGCCAGCAGACGAACCAGTCGACCAGCAGGTTCTTCTTGTCGGCGGTCAGGCACTCCGACGGCCGCGGCGAGTAGAGGCGCACCCGCCGGTCGAACTTGCGGCGGCCCTGCCACGGCCACTTGAGGTGCAGCCCCGGCTCGACGACCCGCCGCACCACGCGGCCGGTCGGCCCGAAGGCGGTGACAATCGCCACCTGCGTCACATCGACAGCGTAGACACTCAGCAGCAGCAGCAGGCCACCGCCGATCAGGGCGCGCTTCATGGCGTGCCACCTCCCTTGCCACCCAGCCCCGGCAGGCTGGGAAGCTGCAAACCCAAGAAGCCCTGGTTGCCACCGTCCGCGGCTGGCGCGGCTGGCGGCGTGGTTGGGGTGCTGGCAGCGCGCGGCGCCACGGGCGCGCTGGTGGCCGGCGTGGCCGGCGTGGCCGGCGTGGCTGGCGTGGCGGGCGCCGCGGGCGCGGCCGGGGCGGGCACAGCCACCCCACCGGGGTCGACCGCGTTCGGGTCGACCGGCGGCGTCGCCAGCGCGCGGATCGCGTCGGCCAGGGCGCGGTCGACCGACCAGAACTGCCGCCGGGCCACCACCATCGGGTCCAGCACCAGCTTGCGGCGGCCCGCTAGCGCCGTTTCGACACCCTCGTACCAGAGTCGCAGCAGCGTCACCTGCCGGCCGCGGGCAGCGGCCTGGCGTCGTTGGCGGAACCGTGCAGCGTCGCCCTCGGCGCGGGCGATGCGGCCGGTGCGGGTCGCCAGGGCCACCTCGAGCTGCGCCGCGGCGTCGCCCCGGGCCAGTGCAAGCTGCTCGTTGGCGTAGGCCTCCGCCTCGTTGATCTTCTGCTGTTTGTTCTCGTAGGCGCTGCTCACGGCGCGGAACGACGGCACCACCTCCAGCGGCGGATGCACGTCGGCCAGCTCGACTTCGGTGATCCGCACGCCCAGGCCGAGCTGCTCGCAACTGGCCTGTAGGCGTTGCGCGGTGCCGACTTCGACGGCGTGGCGGGCCGTCGTCAGGACCTCGTCCAGCGGCAGCCGACCGATCACCGCCCGCAGCGCCTCTTCGCCCAGCGCCCGGAGCTGCGTCGCGGGCTGCAGCGTGGCAAACAGATAGGCCTGGGGCGCGGCGACCTGGTAGCGGAAGACCGCCTGCACCTCGACGAAGTTCTCGTCGCCGGTCAGCATCAGCGCTTCGTCCGGCAGCCGGCGATAGGTGCCGGCCTGATGCGCGCTGTTCCAGTCGTACTGCGCCGTGGCGGGCGGCGCGCCGCGCTGGCGGGGCAGGGTGCGGAAACCCAGCTCGACCACCTGCAGCTCGGCCGGCCGGAGCCGCGTGGCGCGGCCCAGCGGCCACCACGGTTTGAACGCCAGCCCCGGCCCGTAGACCCCGGCCGGCCAGCCCAGGATGCGCACCACGGCCACCTGGTCGGCGCCAATCGGCACCAGGCAACTGCCCAGCCAGAGCAGCGCCAGCAGCCGCAGCTTGAGCCGCAGGAGGCCCCGCCAGTGACCGGCGACCCAGCCCACCGCGCCGTCGATATCGAGCGCCAGGAAGCGTTGCAGCAGGCGGCGCAGACCGTGCAGCAGACGTCCGCCGCGGGAGTCCGCGCGGGGCTCGAACCCCAGCAGGCGGACCGCGTTGAGTAGCACCAGCAGCGAGCCGACCTGGTGGAAGACGGCGGCCTGCGTCGGCGTCAGGCGGCCGATCGCCGAGAGCACCACGGCCACCCCATTGAGGCCGAAGGCGAAGCCCAGGATGCTCAGCCGGATCGTGAACAGGACCTGCCGCGAGACCTCCAGCAGAAGCGGCACCTGCTGCAGCGGATCGCCCAGCAACACGACATCGGCGGCCTCGGCGGCGATCTCGGAGCCGGTGTCGGCGACGGCGATGCCGCAGTCTGCCTCGGCCAGCGCAGGGGCGTCGTTGATGCCGTCGCCAACCATCGCGACGCGCTCGCCAGCGTTGCGGCGCGTGCGCACCCAGGCTGCCTTGTCGGTCGGCAACTGCTCCGCCCAGACCTCGTCGATGCCCACCTCGCGCGCCACCGCGGCGGCCACCGCCGGGCGGTCACCGGTCAGCAACGCAATCCGTTGCAGGCCGCGGCGGTGCAGCTCGGCGACGGCCGCCGGCGCTTCCTGGCGTAGCCGGTCGCGGAGCCCCAGCAGACCTAGCAAGACGCCGTCACGGGTCACGAAAACCGTCGTCAGGCCGTCGCCGGCGAGCCGCTCGGCGGCCGCGGCGGCGTGCTCCGGCAGGTCGACGGGCAGCTCGCTCAGGAGGTGCGCATTGCCCACCGCCAGCCGACCCTCGGCGCCTTCGGCGAGCATCCCGGCGCCGGGCCGGGCCGTGCTGCTGGTGGGCGCCGTGAAGGTCAGCCCGCGCGCGCTCGAGGCGCGGCCAATGGCCTGGGCCAGCGGGTGCTCGCTGCCCGCCTCGGCCGCCGCAGCGACCCGCAAGACCTCGTCCGCGCTGCCCTCCCAGGCCAGCACTTCGGCCACCTCCAGCCGCGCCTGCGTCAACGTGCCGGTCTTGTCGAAAGCCAGGGTGCGGACGCGGGCCATCGCCTCCAGCACGTCCCCGCCCTTGACCAGCACGCCGTGTCGCGCCAGCCGACCGATGCCCGCCAGCACGGCCGCCGGAGTCGCCAGAATCAGGGCACAGGGACAGGCCACCACCAGCACCGCCACGGTGCGGTACCAGTCGCGACTGACCAACCAGGTGCCCAGCGCGCAGAGCAGCACGACCGGCAGGAAGTAGGCCGCATAGAGGTCGGCCGCGCGCTGCACCGGCGCCTGCTGCTCCTGAGCTGCCCGCACCCGCGCCACCACCTGGCCCAGCGTGGTCGCCGCCCCGACGCGGGTCGCCTCGACCTGCAGCACGCCGTACAGGTTCTGCGTGCCGCTGAAGACCGGGTCGCCGACGGTCCGGTCGACCGGGATGCTCTCGCCGGTCAGGCTGGACTCGTCGAGACTGCTCTGCCCGCCGCGGACCACGCCATCGACGGGCAGCCGCTCCCCGGGCCGGACCGCCAGCAACGCGCCGAGCGGCACCTCGTGGCTGGGCACGTCGACCTCGCCGTCGGGCGTGATCAGGTGGGCGGTCTGCGGCCACAGCTCGAGCAGCCGCTGCACGGCGCGGGCGGTGCGCGCGAAGGCGATGGCCTCGAGGCTCTCGCCGGTCATCGCGATGAACACCACCTCGGCCGCGGCCAGCGGTTCGCCGATCCAGAGGGCCGCCCAGGTGGCGATGGCCAGCGCCAGGTCGGCGCCGATCGCACCCTCCAGCGCGCCGCTCAGCGAACTGAAGGTCACCCGCACCCCGCCCAGCACCGCGGCGATCGCCGCCGGTCGCCAGGGCAGCCCCCAGCACGGCTCGCCCCGCGTCACGAACACGTCGAGCACCACCAACAGGCCGAGCAACGCCGTCTGCACGAACAGCCCGACGGGCAAGCCCGGATCCTCGGCCGACTCGTCCGCCGCCGGCTGCGGGGCAACGGGCGGCGCGGCGCCCTGGCGATCCTCGGGTTCCATGCCGCCATGGTACCAAAAAACCGCCGTCTCCGTCTGGTTAGGATTCCGCCAGCGCCCGGTGCCAGCGCAACGTCGGGCCGGGCGCTGGCGTCAGAGCAGCCAGGAACCACCACCGTGCTGCTGAGCCTGCCGTTGTTGCTGCTGACCCAACCCCCCGCCGCCGGGACGCTCGCGGAGTGGGGTCTGAGCCCCCTCCGGCAGGTCCGCGCCGAGCTCTACCTGCCGGCGCGGCAGCTCTACAGCGAGCACCCCGGCGGCGGGCCGGCGTTCCTGTGGGGCGGCGGCGTGCAGTTGGCCGCGCTGGTCGCCGCGGCCCGCTGGGACCCGCAGTACCGGCCCTGGCTGGACGCGTACAGCAGCGCGCTGGAAGCCTACTGGAACCCCGCCGGGCCGACTCCGGGCTACGATTGCCTGCCGCTGCCGAAGCCGGTCGACCGTTACTACGACGACAACGCCTGGCTGGTGCTGGCCTGGCTGGAAGCCGCCGCTGAACTGCACGAGCCACGCTACCAGGCGCTGGCAGAACGGGCCCTGACCTACGTCCTGAGCGGCGGCGACGACCGGCTGGGCGGCGGACTCTACTGGCGCGAGTCCGACCGTCTGACTAAGAACACCTGCGCCAGCGCCCCGGCCGCCCTGGCCTGTCTGCGTCTCGCCGAGCTCGGCCAGCCGGCCCACGCCGACCGTGGCCACGAGCTGCTCGAGTGGACGGTCGCCCAGTTCCGGGACCCCGTCGACCAGCTCTTCTGGGATCACCGCGTGGTGGCCGACGGGCGGCTGGTGACCTGGAAGTTCAGCTACAACGCAGCCCTGCCGATCCGGGCCTGGCTGGCCGCGGCGCGGCTCCGCCCGGACCAGGCCGCCGCCTGCCGGGCCGCCGCCCAGCGCACCGCCGACGCCGCCCTGGCCCGCTGGTACCGGCCCGACAGCGGCCTCTTCAGCGGCTCGCTGCGCTTCGATCACCTGCTGGCCGAAGCCCTGCTGGAACTCAGCGCCGCGACCGGCGAACCACGCTACGCCGCCGCGGCGGCGGCCGGGGCGGTCGCCCTCCACGACCGCGGCGCCGACCCCGCCGGACACTATCCCGAGAAGATCGCCGCCGAGCAGCCGCGCCCCGCCACCCTGCCCCGCTGGTCGTTGCTCGACCAGGCCAGCGCCGCCCGGTGGTTCCTGGCCGTCGCCCTGGCCCGCCGCAACGCCCCCTGACGCGCCCACCCCCGTCGCCGCCATCGCAACTTCTGCGCTACATCTTTGTCGCGAATATGCTACAATCGTCCGCCAACAAAGCCGCTGCGGCCGACCTGCTGCGCGGCGCCTGGAGAGCCCCATGACCCACGCCCGTGGACGCCGCGCGTTCACCCTGATCGAGCTCCTCGTCGTGATCGCTATCATCGCCATTTTGGCGGCGATTCTGTTCCCGGTGTTTGCGAAGGCGCGCGAAAAGGCCCGCCAGTCGTCCTGCTCGTCCAACTTGAAGCAGCTCGGCATCGCCGTGATGCAGTACGTGCAGGACTACGACGAGATGTACCCGCGGACCTGGTACGGTCCGGCGGCCTATCCGGGCAGCCAGAACTGGAACACGGTGATCGCGCCGTACATCAAGAACACCCAGGTTTTCCAGTGCCCGAGTGCCCACACCGGGTGCATGTCAGATCCTGGGGCCGTCGGGACGGCCCCGGCGGTGAAGCTAATGGGCACGGAGCGGAGTCCTAACGGATAGAGCACTACCTCCCCGAAAGGACACCCGCTCCGTGGAAGATCGAGA
>JADZEX010000058.1 GCA_020850355.1 Fimbriimonadaceae bacterium
CGCAACGACGAGCTGGCGAAGTCGCTCGGACGCCTGCGCGAGCAGCAGTTTCGCGAGCAGGCGTCAGAAGCCCAGAAAATCTTCGAGCAGACACGCACGCCGGCCGAGCGATATGGCGAGACTATTCGCCGCCTCGGCGAACTGCTGCGGGCCGGCGCGATCGACCAGGAGACCTACAACCGCTCCATCGACCAGGCGAACCGGACGCTGGAACAGGCCGGCTCGGCATCGACCGAAGTTGTTGGCGCGATCGAGGCGCTGGGCGAGCGGCTGGACGGCGCCGGCAACGAGGCGGCCCGCACACTCGCCAAAATGGTCGTCGGCATCGACGGCGTGCGGTTCAGCGTGAAGGGCTTCATGCAGGATCTGGCGTCGGGCGTACTGGAGCGGCTGATCCGCGACCAGATCACCGCGCCGATCAGCAACGCCCTGCTGCAGCTCGCCAAGCTGGGCATCCAGCAGGTTGGCCTTGCCTTCGCCGGTGGCCCGACGCCCGCGCCCGGAAAGGTCGTCACTGACGGTGGTCTCAAGAGCGCGCGCGGGAACGTCTTTGATGCAGGCCGCTTGACCCCATTCGCCCAGGGCGGCGTCCTGGCGTCCCCGATCGCGTTCCCCCTTTCCGCCGGCCGGACCGGGATCGCCGCCGAGGCCGGGCCCGAAGCCATTCTCCCGCTCGCCCGCGATTCCCGTGGCCGGCTTGGCGTGCGTGGCGGCGATGGGGGCAGCACCGTGGTGGTGAACATCATTGACCAGCGCGGCGCCAATGCCGGCGCGGTGGAGCCCCGAGAGACGACGGGCCAGGACGGCAGCCGCCAGATCGACGTGCTCATTGCCGACCGCGTCGATGCCGCGCTCGCCGCCGGCCGCTTCGATCGCACGCTGGCCGGCTCGTTCGGCCTCCGCCGCCGGGGTTTTGCATGAGCGGAATTGCTTGGCCGGTCGGCCTGCCGCAGCGCATGAATGCCAGCGGCTTCACCGAGACGCTGCCCGACCTGGCGCTGCGCACCGAGATGGATGCCGGGCCACGCAAGGCGAGGCGGCGCTTCACCACCGGGCCGAGCGCCATCGAGGGGGCCGTCACACTGCGAGCCGGGCAGCCCGCGCTGCTGGAAGCCTTCTACCGCGATACCACCGCCGGCGGCACGCTGCCGTTCGACTGGACGCATCCGCGCACCGGCACGCTGAAAACGTTCCGGTTCACCGCACCGCCTGCGTTCGTGCCGGTCGCCGGTGACGTGTGGAGGGCAACGCTGAAACTTGAGGTGCTGCCTTGAGCCGTGCGCTGTCGCTGGCCGCGCGCCAGGCGGTGACCGCGCAGGAGACGGACGAGCTTTTCCTGATCCTGCTGACGATCGACCCTGGCACCGGAGAGCTTCCAACCCGGCTGGTGAACGACACCACCGACCTCGTCAGCCGTGGCGAGACCTACCTGGCGTTCCCGTTCGAGATCGAGCTGCCGGCCGACGATGCCGAGACCCTGCGCCGCGTCCGGCTCCGCATCGACAACATCCACCGCAGCCTGGTCGGAATCCTGCGCGGCATCAGCGCGCCGCCCCGCGTGACGCTGGAGGTGGTGCGCCACGCCGAGCCCGACATAGTAGAGGCCGGCCCGTTCGCCCTGCAGTTCGTGAGCGTCCGATACGACGCACGCGTGATCGAGGTGGAACTCGGCGCCGAGGACATCCTCAACGCCCGCTTCCCAGCCGGCGACTACTCTCCCGCCGACTATCCCGGACTGTTCTGATGCTCCACGCCCCTCTGTCCCATGGCGGCCGGGAAATGCCGCCGTGGGTGGCCGGCTATGTCGGCCTGCGCTGGAAGGTGCTCGGGCGCAGCCGCGACGGCCTCGATTGCTACGGCCTGGTGCGGCTCGTGCTCGCCGAGAGGTTCGGCATTGCGCTGCCTGCGCTCGACGGCGGCTGGGGGGCGTGGCCCCGCCACGACGGGGCACACACTCCCCAGGCCCTGGACACGCTGGCGACGTTCGTCAGCGGCAGTGCGCGCGCCTGCTGCGTTGACCACGGCTGGCACGAGCTGCATGCCGGCGGCCCGCAGGGAGGCGACGTCGCCCAGTTCCTGCTGCATGGCAGGCCGATCCACGTCGGCCTGGTCGTCGGCCATAACTGGTTCCTGCATGTGCGCGACGGTGCCAACAGCGCCGTCGAGCGCCTCGACAGCCGCATGTGGCGCAACCGGTTGGTCTGCCTGTACCGGCACGGGTCGCTGGCGTGACCGTGCCCGCAGTGCTGCCCCCGCACGGCCCGGAGCAGGCTGTCCGCGTCCTGGCGCGCCCAAGTCCGTTTCGCAGCGATGTGGTGCGGCTGTTTGCGCCGCCCGGCTTCACCATCACAGAGCTTACGGAACAGGCGCTGACCGACCCCGTCGCCAGGAATCTTGCCCAGGCAACGCTGGTCGGGCCGGATGGCACCGAGTGGCCGGTGCCGCCGGAACGGTGGCAGGTCGTGCGGCCCAGGCCCGGCATCGAACTGCGGCTGGTGGTGGTGCCACGCGGTGGCAGTTTCCGCGGTATCGTCCGCATCGCGCTCACCATCGCCATCGTCGTCGCTGCCGCCGCGCTGACGGCGGCCGGCGGTCCGCTCGGCGGCATCTCCCTGTTCGGCATTGCCGGCCTCGGCTCGACCCTGATCGGCGCCGGCATCACCATCGCCGGCAGCCTGCTCGTCAACGCGCTGATCCCGGTCGAGACGCCCCGCCTCTCCGACCTCAACGGCACGGGCACCGGCGAGATCGCCAGGACGTCACCGACGCTGACCGGCAGCTCCAACGCCGCCCGTCCCTGGCAGCCGGTGCCGCGCGTCTATGGCCGACACCGTGTCACCCCGCCCAAGGCCGCGCGCGACGTTTCCGAGACCGTCGGCAACACCACCTACCTGCGATGCCTGTTCGATTTCGGCTACGGGCCGCTCGACCTCAGCGACATCCGCATCGGCACCACCCCGATCACCCAGTTCGAAGGCGTCGAGACCGAGATTCTCCAGGGCTGGCCCGGAGACGACAGTTCTGTCGGCCTCTATCCCTCCGCGATCCGGCAGGATTCCTTCAGCCTGAAGGTTTCCGCCGCTGGCGGGTCGCAGGTGATCGAAAGCCACGACAACGCTGTCGAACTCGGGATCGACCTGACCTTCAACGGCATCTTCCGGGTCGATCGCGGCGACGGAAAACTCTACCCCACCAGCGCCGGCGTGCGGCTGGAATACCGCCGCGTCGGCGACCCCGCCTGGTCGCCCTGGGCGGACGACGTGATCACGCCGGCACCGACCTCCGGCACCTATACCGAGAGTTTCCGCAAGGCCGTGGGCACGCCGGGCCGCTACGAGGTCAAAATCACCCGCACCACGCCGGACACCGAGACCAGCCAGGAGGTCCGCAGCACGTTCTTCGTGACCGCGCTGCGCAGTTTCCAGCCCGGCCGGCCGGTGCTGGCCAAGGGGCGCTGCCTGCTGGGCCTCAGGATCCGAGCGACCGACCAGCTGAACGGCACTATCCAGGACCTCTCGGCGATCGCAGAGGCGCTGCTGCCGGTCTGGAACGGCTCTGCCTGGGCCTACCAGAAGACCCGGACGCCGGCCTGGGCCCATCTCGACGTGCTGCGCGGCCAGGCGAACCGCTTCCCTGTCGCCGACGACCGCATCCAGCTGGCGGACTTCTTGGCCTGGGCCGCCCGCACCGATGCCATCCAGCCCGATGGCGGTCCGAAACAGACCTTTGACGGCGTGATCGACACCCGCAGCACGGTATTCCAGACGCTGCGCGACATCGCCACCGCCGGCCGGGCGGCCCCGGCCATGCGCGATGGAAAATTCTCGGTCGTCGAGGACATCCCGCAGACCGTACCGATCCAGCACTTCACGCCCCGCAACTCCTGGGGCTTCGTCGGGGCAAAAGTGTTCAGCGAGACCTGGCACGGCGTGCGGGTGCGCTTTGTCGATCCTGACCGCGACTGGCAGCAGGCCGAGCTGGTGGTCTACGCCGACGGCTTCGACGAAACCAGCGCCAGCCGCGTCGACACGCTGGACCTGTTCGGCTGCACCCGCCGCGCCCAGGCGCTGCGCGAGGGGCGCTATCATCTGGCGGCCGCCACGCTGCGGCCCGAACTCTATGAACTGAACTGCGACGTCGAGAACCTGCTCTGCACCCGCGGCGACCTGGTGCGCGTCACCCACGACGTGCCGCTATGGGGGTCGGGCTGGGGCCGCGTGGCGTCGCTCACCATGAGCGGTCCGGACGTCGCCGCCGTGGTACTGGACGAGAAAGTCGCCGTCCGCGACGACCGCTCCTATGTGGTGCGCTGGCGCGCGGCCGACGCCGCAGGCGACATCGCGCCGGTGACCGTCGCTGCGACTGGCATCGATTCTGAGACGAGTACCTTCACCTTCGCCACGCCCCGCGCGGTGGCGGCCGCGCCGGCGGTTGGCGACCTGGTCATGGTGGGCGAGGTGAACCGCGAGAGCGCGGCGCTGATCGTGAAGGCGATCGAGCCGGGGCCGAACCTCACCGCCAAGCTCGTGCTGGTCGATGCCGCTCCTGACATCCACGCCGCCGATGCCGGCCCGATCCCGGCTTTCGATCCTCTGCTCACGTTGCCGGTCGTACCGCTACGCGCAACGCCGGCAGCGCCGGTGGTCGCAGAGATCTTCAGTGGCACGGCGGCGCTGCTGCGTGGCAGCGACGGCACCGTGCTCGCCCGCATCGGCGTGCGCCTGCGCCAGGCAGACGGTGATGCATTCTCGGCCGGCTTCCAGCTGCGCTGGCGGCTTCTGGGCCTCGCCGAGTGGGAGTCGGTCGCTGGCCCCGGCCCAACCCTGTTCACCGGCCCCGTCGCCGATGGCGCGTTTTACGAGCTCCAGGCGCGCAGCGTCATCCCGTCTGGCCTCGCCGGTGCCTGGACCGCGGTCGCCGAGCATCAGGTCCAGGGCAAATCGGAACCGCCGTCGGATGTCCAGAACTTTGTGATCAGCGGCCGGCGGCTGGACTGGGCTGCGGTGCCCGACCTCGACCTTGCCGGCTATCGCATCCGCTGGGCGCCGGGCAACTCCGTCGCCTGGGGCCAGGCGCAGCCAGCGCATGGCGGCCTGCTCACCGCCTCACCCTTCGAACTCGATGCGCTGCCAGCCGGCGCCGTCACGCTGCTGATCAAGGCCGTCGACACCTCCGGCAACGAGAGCGCCAGCGCCGCGCGGATCGTGACCAGCCTGGGCGACCCGCCGATCGCCGGCACCGAGGCCGCCCTGGTCGACTTCAGGTTCTTGGGCTTCCCCGGCGCAATCACCGGGGCCAGCGTCGTCGCCGGCGACCTGGTGGCCGACAGCGACCCATCCGCACTGATGTGGATGTCTGACGCCGCGCCGATGTGGGGCGAGGCGGGGGCCGACATGTTTGCCGGCGGCGGCTACCTTCCCATGGCCTACCAGGACGAGATCGCCTTCACCGATCCGCCGCCCGGTGCGCGCGTCCTGCTGCGCCACACGATCGAGGGCGAGGGCGCCGACATCGCCTATCGCGTCGCCC
>JADZEX010000059.1 GCA_020850355.1 Fimbriimonadaceae bacterium
CCCTGCCGTCGATCGCCTCGGTCTCGCAGTTTCGCATGTTGACCCGGCCCGCCAGCGCCACGGGCGGCGTCGAGGTGGTCGTCGAGGGCGGGGCGGTGACCGAGTTCAACCAGGCCGGCTGCCCCCCCGGGACCGACATCAGCGTCAGCAACCTGTTCTTCAACGTGCCGGCGCGGCTGAAGTTCCTGCGCACCTCCAGCACCGAGATGGAGCACATCCTGGCGCATCTGACCGCCTTCTGCCTGCTCCACCACGACGTCGCCTTTCGGGTCGAGCACAACGGTCGCCAGGTGCTCAGCTCGCCGGCGACCCACGATCTGGTGGGAGCGGTGGCGACCGTCTACGGCGCCGAACTGGCCCGCGAGATGCTGCCGCTCGACCTGGACGGCGGCAACCTCACCGTACGTGGGCTGATCGGCCGGCCGACCATCGCGCGGGTCAACCGCACCCATCAGGTCTGCTTCGTGAACGGCCGGCCGATTAAGCACCGCAGCCTGACCCATGCCCTCTACGACGGCTACCACACGCTGCTGATGAGCGGGCGCCACCCCGTGGCGGTGATCGTGATCGACATGGAGCCCAGCGCGGTCGACGTGAATGTCCACCCCGCCAAGGCCGAGGTCCGCTTCAGCCGCGACTGGGAGGTTCACAACCTGGTCCGCCGGGCGGTGCGCGAGGCGCTGGAAAACGCCGGGCTGCTGAGCGAAGACCGCGAAGTGCCGGGGCGTAGTACGCCTTACCAGCCGCGGGTCGGCGGCCTGGTCGCCGCAGCGGCCGGCGATCCCGCCGCCGGGCCGCAGCAACCCTCGCTGTTCGACACCGTCGCCGAGGAGTCCCCCGCGGCCGAGCGCGGTGGCCTGCCGGCGCGGCTGGTGCCGTTAGGCCAGGTCGCCCACAGCTACATCGTCTGCGACAGCGACGAGGGGCTGGTGGTGATCGACCAGCACGCGCTGCACGAGCGGGTGCTCTACGAGCAGTTCGCCGCGGCCGAGGCGGGGCGCGGTGTGGCGCGGCAGTTGCTGGCGGTACCGCTGCCGCTGGCGCTCTCCCCGCGCGAAGCGCAGGCCGTGGCCGGCAACCTGCCCGCGCTGGCCGAGCTGGGGTTTGAGCTGGAGCCCTTCGGCGGCGACACCTTCCTGGTGCGCGCCGTGCCCACCGTACTGGCCCACCGCGACCACGACCGCGTGCTGCGCGACGTGATCGACGACCTGGTCGCCAGCGCCGGACCGCGCAGCTACACGCAGCACCGCGACTATGTGCTCCGCACGATGGCCTGCAAGGCGGCGATCAAGGCGGGGGACCACCTGGCGCCCGAGGAGATCCACGAGTTGCTGCGGCTGATGCGCGAGTGCCAGGTGCCGTTCCACTGCAACCACGGCCGGCCGACGATGTTCGCGATCAGCCACGAGGCGCTGGAGAAACGGTTCGGGCGGATTTAGCCGGCGACAATCTCGACATTGGCGCGCGGCACCGTGACGGTCTGCCCGTTCTGCAGGGCGGCGGTCAGCACCCGCACCACGGCGCCGGACTCGACCGCCTGCGGCGCGTGCGGCAGGCCGGTGACCTGGCCGACCTGCCCGAACCAGGGCTCGCGGATCAGGCGGATCACGGTGCCGACGTCGAGGATCTGCGCTGCCGCGCCGGTGATCTCGATCTGCTCGGCGGTCAGGCTGGCATCCGGGACGATGATCTGTGGGCGAATCACGCCGGCCCGGATCTGCGTCGCACCCGAAATGCTGGCAGCGCGGCCGGCCAGGCCCGTCAGCAGGTCCCAGGTGCGGCCTGCCATCGGCACCTCGCCGAAGCCTTCGGTCAGGATCAGCGTCGCTGGGACATCCTCGTCGCCAGTGATGGCAACGCCAATCTCGCGGCCCAGAATCTCGCGCAGGTCGGCATCGAGGATCGCCCCGCCGACCACCCCAATCGCCCCGGCCGCCGCCGCGGCCTGGTAGGTCGCCAGATCGACTCGCCCGGGCAGCACGATCACCGCGCCCGGCGCGCTGGCCGGCAGGTGGCCGTCGGCACACGGCAGCAGCTTGCCCCAGCGTTCGCCGCCGATCCCGAAGATGCCCTGCACCAGCGCGCCGCGGGTGGCGATCACGGCCCCTTCGCCGGCGATCACTTCGAGCACCCGGCCCTGCACGAAGGCGTTCAGGACCACCGGGCGGGGCGGCCGGCGGATCGAGATGTTGCCGGTGCGGGCGGTGACGGTCTCGATGCTGCCCGTCGCCGGGCAGAGCAGCGTGCTCTTGAAGAAGCGGCCCAGCAGGCCGGGGGTTTCGGCCAGGACCTCGCCCTCGGTGACGGCGTCGCCGACTTGTTTGCGCAGCAGCGGCAGCAACTCGTTGCCGGTCACGCCGAGCTTGTCGCCGGCCCGCAGCAAGACCACCTCGCCGGGCAGCGCCGTGCGAGCCACCGCGGTGTCCGGCTCGACGGCGTCGCCGACCTGCACCAGCACCTCGCCCTTCAGCGGCAGGCGGCGCGTCAGTTGCACCTCGGCGCGGCCGTTGACGGTCAATCCAGGGGTGTAGGCGGTGCCCATGCTCAGCTCCCGACGGCGAGATCATGGGGCAGGCCGGACCTGCTGTCAATGCCCGCGCCGGCAGGGGAACGCCGCCGCTGGGCGAACCGAGCGGCAGCAGGAGCGAAGCATGGAGCGCGTGCGTGTCGGACTGATCGGTTGCGGGGTGATCGGCAAGACCCACATCAACCGCCTGTCGCCCGAGGCCGGGATCGAGGTGGTGGCGGTCGCTGACCGGATCGCGGAGCGCGCCGCCGCCTACGCCAGCGACTACCAGGTGCCGCAGACCTTCAGCGAGGGCGCCGACCTGATCGACCAGGCCCCGGTCGACGTCGTGATCCTCGCCTTTCCCACCGCCGGCCGCCATGATCTGGGGCTCCGGGCGCTCCGCGCGGGGAAGCACCTGCTGACCGAGAAGCCGGTCGCGATGAGCGTGCCGCAACTGCGCGAGCTGATCGCCGCACAGGGCAGCTTGAAGGCGGGGACCTGCTCCTGCCGCTTCCGCTTCACGCCCTCGGCGCAAGCCGCCACCGCCTTGCTGGCCAGGCAGCCGCTGGGCCACCTCCGCGCGGTCCGCTGCCGCAACCTGATCGCCGCCGGCCAGGCTCCCGCCGGCCCGCCGCCGGAGTGGCGGCTGAAGCGCCACCTCAACGGCGGTGGCATTCTGGTCAACTGGGGCTGCTACGACCTCGATTACGTGCTCGGCCTAACCGGCTGGACGCTCCGCCCGCAGACCGTCTTCGCGCAGACCTGGCCGGTCACCCCACCCTTCCGCACCTACGCCGCGCCCGATTCAGAGGCCGAGACGCACCTCGTGGCGCTGATCCGCTGCCAGGACGGCATCGTGATCGAGTACGAGCGCGGCGAGTTCATGAGCAGCCCGACCGAGACCGCCTGGAGCGTGATCGGCTGCTCCGGCGCGCTGCACCTGCAGATGCTCCCGGGCAACGGCAAGAAGCTGCTGCTGCACCGCGGAGTGACGGGCGAGGGCGTCGTCGCCGAGGAGGTCTGGAGCGGCGACGACCCGCCCGAGGTGACCTCCACCGGACCACTGCTTGACCTCGTCGCGGCGATCCGCGAGGATCGCGAGCCGTCCAGCTCGTTGACGCGCGCGCTGGCGCTGCAGCAGATCACCGACGCGGTCTACGAGTCCGCCGCCAGTGGGCGCAGCGTGGACATTGCATGAGAGCCGTCGCGGTGGCCTGGCTGCTGACCGCCAGCCTGGCCCTTGGTGCACCGCAGCGGGGCGTCAACCTGGTCCGCAACCCTGGCTTCGAAACCGCCGGGGAGTGGGCCGGCGTTGGGAGCGGCTTCCAGGTCGACTCGCAGGTCGTCCACAGCGGTCGCCAGGCGCTGCGCTGCCAGGGCGCTAACCTGCAGTCGTCGGCCGGCGCCAAGCAGGTCATCACGCTTGCCGAGCCCGTGCACCATCCGCTGCGCATCAGTGCCTGGAGCCGCGCCGAGAACGCCGTCGTGGGGCAGGACTACAACCTCTTCCTGGACCTCCACTACACCGACGGCACCCCGCTCTGGGGGCAGATCGCGCGGTTTGAGCCGGGGACCCACGGCTGGCAGCGCACGGAGCTGATCTTCGAGGTCGCCAAGCCCGTCGCCAGCATCGAGGTGCATCTCCTGTTCCGGAAGGCGCAGGGCACCGTCTGGTTCGACGATGTCACGGTCGAGTTGGCCCCCTTCGAGTTCATCCAGCCAACCGTCCTGCCCGATGTCTTTGGCGGCGGCAGTCTCGGGGTGCGGGCCACCACCAGCCTGCCGGCGAAGTGGTCGGCCGTGCTCCGCGGGCCGGCCGGCGAGCTCGCCCGCAGCGCCGGCACCAAGGCCCCGTTGCGCGCGCTGTGGCAACCGGCTGCGCCGGTCGAGCGCGCCGAGCTGATCCTGACCGCCACCGACGACCTGCTCGGTGAGACGGTCACCTGGCAACGCGCCGTGACCTTCGACCTGCAGCGGCCGAAGCTGGGGTATGCCAGTTGGGTCGTCGACAGCATGGCCCGCGTGCAGCCGGGCGCCTTCCCGCCGGCCACGCGCCGGACCAGCGTCGCCATCGACGCCGCCGGGCGCGAGGCCGAGAGCTTTCAGGTGGTGCTGATGCCCGGCCCAGGGCAGCAGCTCGACAAGGTCCAGGTGAGCTGTAGCGACCTGCAGCGCGACGGCCGCACCAAGCTGCCGGCCAGCGCCGTGCAGTGGCAGCAGGTCGGCTACGTGCAGGTCGATCCGCTGCGCCAGCATCCCGCCGAACCCGACGCCACCCCCGGCTGGTGGCCCGACGCGCTGCTGCCGGTACCGCGGTTTGATGTGCCCGAGGGCTTCGCGCAGAGTGTCTGGTTCACCATCACCGTGCCGCCCGGCACGCCGGCCGGCGCCTACCGCGGCCAGGTGGCGCTGCAGGCCGCCGGCAAGCCCGCGCTGACGGTGCCCGTCGAGCTGACCGTCCACCCCTTCGACCTGCCGCTGCGGGGGCACTTCAAGAACACCTTTGCGCTGATGGACGGCTACCTCGAACGGCTCTACGGCCGGCCGCTCAGCCCGACCGTGCGCCGGCAGTACGGCGACTTCGTGCTCGACCACCGGCTCAACCCCGACGACATCTCGCGCACCGACCTGCCGCCGATCGAGGATCTCAAGCACTACCGCGACCGCGGGATGAACTGCTTCAACGTGGTCAACATGGTCCGCGAACGGGGCCCCGCCACCTGGGTCTGCTGGAGCCCGTTGGAGGTCTACACCCCGGCCTTCAAGCAGCGGTTGATCGACCGGCTGGACCCCTACGTCGCCGAGTTGCGGCGCGAGGGGCTCGACAAGCTGGCCTACATCTACACCTTCGACGAGCGCGGCGAGGAGTTCTGGCCGACGATGCGCGAGTACTTCGGCCTGGTTCGCGAGCGCTGGAAGCTGCCCACCCTCACCACTGCCTACGTGCCAAACGACCCGGCGCGGTTGGCCGACCTGCAAATCGACTGGAACTGCCCGCTGACCCCGAAGTACCTTCGCGCCGAGGCCGACGCCTGTCGGGCTGCTGGCCGGCAGGTCTGGGCCTACGTCTGTATGGGCCCCGGCTATCCCTACGCCAACTGGCTGGCGAACCACCCGCTGGTCGAGTCGCGGGTCTTCTGCTGGCAGGCCTGGCAGGAGCAGATGGACGGCATCCTCTACTGGGGCCTCAACATCTGGCACCGCGCGCACAACGACAAGCTGATCGACCCGACCGCCGGGCCGCTGCTCGACTGGAGCATCAGCACCGGGGGCGACTATGCCTGGCTGGTCGGCGACGGGGACCTGCTGTACGCGGGCAAGGACGGCCCGATCGGCAGTCTGCGGCTGGCCAATCTGCGCGACGGGATGGAGGACTACGAGTACCTCTGGCTGGCCCGCGCGGCGCAGCAGGGCGGCCCGGTGGGGCAGGTCACCCGGAATCTGACCGACTACACCCGCGACCCGGCCACGGTCCGCGCGGCGCGCGCGGCGATCGCCCGGCAGATCCGCCCCTGAGGCGGCGGGCCACGGAGGACAGCCCCGCCGGTCGGGCGCATACTGACGCCGGGAGCACTGATGCCTGAGTACGCCGGTGAATACCCCGCTCTGTATCCCAGCCTGAGCGGCTTGGACGAGGTGCTGCCGGAACGGCCGCGCGCCTTCCACATCATGACCAAGCCGATCGGCGCGCTCTGCAACTTGGACTGCACCTACTGCTTCTACCTGCGCAAAGAGGACCGCTACCCCGAGCACCGTGGCAGCGCCTGGCGGATGTCGGACGAGCTGCTGGAAGAGTACGTCCGGCAGTACATCGCCGCGCAGCAGGTCCCCGAGGTCCACTTCGCCTGGCAGGGCGGCGAACCGACGCTGCTTGGCGTCGGCTTCTTCCGGCGGGTGGTCGAGCTGCAGCGGCAGTACCGCCAGCCCGGCATGGTGATCCACAACGCCTTCCAGACCAACGGCACGCTCCTCGACGACGAGTGGTGCGAGTTCCTGCACCAGCACCACTTCCTGATCGGTCTCAGCGTCGACGGCCCGCCGGCCATCCATGACCACTACCGCGTCAACAAGGGCCAGCGCGGCAGTTTCGAGGCGGTCCGCCGCGGGCTCGAGCTGCTGCGGCAGCATCAGGTCGAGCACAACCTGCTGTGCGTCGTCAACGACTACAACAGCCGTTTCCCGCTGGAGGTCTACCGCTTCTTTCGCGACGAACTGGACGAGCGCTTCTACCAGTTCATCCCGGCCATCGAGTTCCTACCCGCCGGCGGCGTGACCCCCTGGTCGGTGCGGCCGGAGGCCTACGGCGAGTTCTTGTGCGCCATCTTCGACGAGTGGGTCCGCCGCGACGTGGGGCAGCGCTATGTGCAGATCTTCGACGTCGCCCTGCGCGGCTGGTGCGGCCTGGATCCGGGGCTCTGCGTCTTCAGCAAGCACTGCGGCAACGCCCTGGCGCTGGAGCACAACGGCGACCTGTACAGTTGCGACCACTTCGTGACCGACCACAACCGCCTCGGCAACATCGTCGACGTGCCGCTGGCCGACCTGGTCGCCGGCCCGCTGCAACGCAAGTTCGGCCGCGACAAATGCGATGCCCTGCCCGACTACTGCCGCCGCTGCGAGGTCCGCTTCGTCTGCAACGGCGGCTGCCCGAAGGACCGCTTCATCAAGACCCCCGACGGCGAGGCGGGCCTGAACTACCTCTGCGCCGGCTACCGCCGCTTCTTCAACCACATCGACCCCGCGATGAAGTTCATGGCCGCCGAACTGCGTAACCAACGCCCGCCGGCCAACGTGATGGCCTGGCTCCGCGCCCGCGAGCTGCCCCAGGCGGCGGTCACCACGGTCGGCCGCAACGACGCCTGCCCCTGCGGATCCGGCCGCAAGTACAAGCAGTGCTGCGGCGCGCGGGGGCGGTGACCGGGGCGGTGTCAGCGCGTCGCTGCGCCAACCACCCTCCGCGGACTCGTAGCGCGGCACCATGGCTTCGTCTGAGTGCCGCCACCCCCCGCCAAACGAAGTCTGCTGTTGTCTTGCATCTTGGCCTTGATCTGGTGCATACTTCGTTGGTTTGCATCGCAGATACGCGAGCCAGGGTGGTAACCAATGCGCAATGTAGAGCCAGGGCCCCAGATCATCGATGTCGGCGTGCATCTCCTGAACGATGCCGAGCTGCTGGAGGACCAGCAACAAGCTGCCGAGCGGATCCTGGCGGTGATTGACGCGTTTCTGGAACCCGATGCGGGCCGGTCGGCCGTGAGCGGGCCCGATCCGGGCGTACCGTGGCTGTTGGCAAGCCGTCCGTCGCGCTTCGTCTGGCTGATGGGGGCCCGCGGCCAGGGCAAGACCTCGACTCTTCTGCATTGCTGCGCCAAGCTGCGGGAGCGGCAGTGCATCGTCACGCAACCCCTCGAGCCAGAGTGGCTCCTCCGCGACGAGGATCCGTTCCTGGCGATCGCCGCGTCGCTGCTCGAGTGCCTCGAATCAGGCGAGTACGAACGAAGCCGCCGCGACTGGATCAACGACTACTCCGCCACTACCGAGCGGCTCCGGGAGGAGTTGGTCTCCATCTGCTGCGACGTCGCCGCTCGTAGCCGGATCGGCGCCGAGCTGCAGCGGCAGGACTTCGAGGGGATCCTTGGCTACACACGGAAGGTCCTCTCAAACACCCAACGGCACTCGTCGCTGGTTCGTCGGCTGCGGCGCTGGTTCGCGGATCTGCTGCAGCACACCGACCGCATACTGGTGATTTTGCCGATCGACGACGTCGACGTGGCGCGTAGCCAGACCATGGCTGTGCTGAACGCGGCCCGCTGGTACCTCTGCCATCCGAATGTGGCCGTGATCTTCACCGCCGACTATGAGACGGTGCATCGCGCGGTTCTCAACGAACTGCTCGCCGAGCTGCCGACGGTCTACACCGGCGGTGGTGGAACAGTGGCGGCCGATCCAGCCTCTGAAGAGGCACGGACCGCGCCTCGGAGCGCCTCACGAGACGAGTTGCTGGCCGTGGAGCACCGCAAGGACGACGAGTATGCCCGTTTGCTCCTCCAGAAGCTGGCCCCATCGGGGTACCGGGCTCAGCTCCGCGCGTTGCCACCACAGCAGCGGCTGACCGCGCCCTTTTTCGCCCAGAGCGGTAAGGTCAGCCTCGCTGAGCTCCTGGAAGGGGTGCCGCTCGTGGCCGCCATCGGTTCTGGACCGTGGTACGCTCGCGGCGGCGTCAGTGAGACGGACATCACCGCGGTGCTGCGTTCATTCACCGAACACGGGAACAACAGCCTCAGCACCTCGCTCCGCCAACTCATCGCACTCTATCCGACCGTGCTGCCCACCAATCTGCGTCAACTGATCAACTGCATCAACGAGATCGCATTCCGCACCGAGGAGTACCGCCGGCGGTTGGCTCGCATCTTGGCTCCGCAGCAGCAGGTGGGACCCGATCAGGGGCGCTCCGCGGCGGACGCGCCGCCTTCTCTCCCACAGCAACCGCAGACAGCCTTGCCGGTCTGGCTCGAAGCTCAGGATCCGCGAGTCAGGGCGCAGCTCCACTTGTGGCAGGCTGCTGAATCCCGCTACGTCGTCGATGTCATCGCCGCGCTGGGTCGCAACGCGGACATTGAGGAGGACTCCGACCGCATGGTGGACGACTCGACCAACACACGGTTGCTCGACGCCACCACCGCCGATCAGTTCTCCCAGGTGCTTCGGCGAATCCGGGTTCAAGGCACGACCACGACGGGACCCAGCTACGTCTCCACCAAACGGACCGGAGAGCGCCAGCGGCTCTCCGAGGCAAGCTGCGCGTTGGTGAGCATCTTCAAGGAGTACACGATTCTGCGGGCGGGTTCGCCCTGGGCCGTCATCGGCGACCAGGAGCTCATGTTACAGCATCGCTTCCAGCAGGACATTCCGCGCGTGGCGCTGTTCGATTGGCTCGCGCCGGCGGGTCAGCTCAGGGGGTGCTCTGAACTCGCCACTGTGATGGTCGACTCGTTGCGCAGCACCTTGGACTGGGCTCCACGGACGCCCGGGACAGTGAGTCTCTTCTACGACCGGCTGGATCTTGGTGCACCAGCCTGCCTGACCACCCTCCGGCAGGCCGCGCGCTACGCCCATGTGCTGCACGCAGACACCGATACGCGGTTGGATCGGATCGCTGAGGCGATGCGCGAAGCGGCCGGCACCCGAAGCGGCCGCCCAGCAGAACCTCAGCCCGAACTGACCTATCGCACGCTGGGCATGATCGCGAGTCGTGGCAACCTGGAGCTGACGGGTCTCTATCACGCCCTCGCGGGCGGTGACCGCTTGCCGTTCGCGGTGGGTGGGTCGTTCTCGGCCACCTGGCCGTGGCTGGTGGCCGACCAGGAGGGCACCGGCGACCTGCTTGTCGCGCTGCTGCGGGCCGAGAACCTCGAGATCGACCTCGTTGGGCGCTTGCTGCTGCTCCTGCGACTCGCCCGTTTGCCCCTGGCGCCTGCGCTCACGGTCTGGAGCCGACGGGACTCGTCGCAGGCCGGTCCGCCGCAGATCGTCGCAGCGATCAAAGCAGTCGTCCAGGACGCCGACGCGGCTGGCCTCACCACCGGACTGGATCTCGCGCAGGCCCGCGAGCTGCTCAAGCTCCGCAAGCCGCGTTCGCAGTCCACCAACCTGAGCCTGCCGCTACAGCATGTGGCGCGCGCTGTGGACTACATCGACCTGCACCGCCAGGCCGAGGATCTCCCGCTGTTCATCCAACTCATCGCGGCGCTGGAAGCCGACAGTACATCCAAGGCCGGCGCCACGCCTGATAGCGCGCCGCCAAGCTGGGTCGAGTTGGCACAATACGCGCCGGGCGGTGGCACCGACACGGAGGTTGAGCCGTGGCGGAGACGCGACGATCTTGCTATTGAGGGGCCACCGGAGTGAGCGCCCCGCTGCCGTCTCTGGGTCAGGCCACCAGTTCCGGCGATCACCTGGCCCCGCAGGCTGAGATCGTCTATCACCTGCTGACGGACCCGCAGTTGGCGCGATGCGGACGCTCGGCCGGGAGTGGCCTGTCGGCGGCGGACCGGGCGCGACTGATCGATCTGCTGCAAGACCCTCCGAGTTCGACCGAGAAGCTGCGGGAGATTGAAGCGCTCGGGCAGTGTGGCAAGCCGGCACCGGGCACCGGCGGGCCGTTCTTGGTGCGCTGCCTGCTTGCCATCACGGCACCACACGCCTTGATGGCGCAGCAGCGGCTGGCCGGTGCCGCGCAGCCGGCCGGCCAGCCCCCCGGGTTGGCGCCCACGGTACCGGTGGCGCAGTATCGGCCATGGCGGGACATCGTCAACTGGGTGGACGAGGAACTGCTGGCGGCCCTGGCGGTGGCAGCCTGGGCCTGCCAGTCCGCGCCGAGCCAGCGAGCTGACCTGATCTGGCAGCAGTGCCTGTGGCCGACCTTTCTGCGGCCGGCCGACCGGGACTATCAGGACCTGCTCGATGGTGGCGTGGAAGATGCTCATGTCCACTTCGGGGAGCTGACGCCGGCCGTGGTGACGTGGCGCGAGCTGGTCGACGAGCAGTGGGTGCCGACTAAGGCGTGTAGTGACGCGCTGGGCCTGGCCGAACTGAAGATTCAGGCCCGCGCGGCCCGACAGGAGCTGTGGTCGCAGTCCGGCCTGTGGCGGGCGCGGCGCGTCTGGCAGGAACTGGCACGGTACCAATGGCCGCTCGAGGTGCCGCGCCGCCAGCGGCCGCCAGGCGCGTTGCTACGCCACTACCTGCGGCCGGAGCGGTATCTGCTGAGCTACTGCCTCGCAGCACTTCTCGGCCAACACCACACTCCTGCCGGCGGCGGTGCCGGCCCGACGCTCGGGTCCCAAGCGGCGGACGCCTTCTGGCGCTATGTCCGCCAACGGTGCCTGTTCTGGCGGCGGCTCGGGCCGTCGCAGCCGGGGTTCGAGGCCTTCGTCAAAGAGGAACAACTCGATGGGGAGTACCTGCGGAAGGAGCTGCATGGACGCTTGATCGTGGACTTCCTCGCCGACAGTCGCGTCGAGCGATTGGATGTGCGCTGCGTCGTCAAGCCTGGCACAGCCGGGATC
The DNA here is from genome assembly GCA_020850355.1 of Fimbriimonadaceae bacterium. Lineage (GTDB taxonomy): Bacteria > Armatimonadota > UBA10988 > UBA10988 > UBA10988 > JADZEX01. The sequence continues at coordinate 11,578 of JADZEX010000059.1, forward strand.
AAGCCGGCTCATCAGCAGCGCATCCGGCAGTACGCCGGGTACCACGACGAGTATGCCCAGCCGGCGGCCGTGCCACTCGCCTTCCTGGCGGTTGGTTCGCACCTCAAGGGCAAAGCACATGCCGCGAACGGCCGAGCCTTCGGCGTTCGGGAGGCGCCTGGGTGGCGGGGGCTCCGCCGGCGAGTGCTGGACTGGACTCGCCAGACCATCCGGAAGGGCCGGGTGGCTGGGCTGGACATGATCCAGTCGGAGTACGGCTTTGATCCCGGCATCGTGGCACCGGCGTACCGCCTGACCGCCGGGCAGCGGCTGTGCTGGCCTGGCGGCGAGCGACAGGAGACGGTCTTCGCCGCGACCACTGGCGACCGTTTGACCCGGTACTACCACACCGGCGAGGATGTCGACCACCCCATCACTGCCGCCCGGAACGCCGACCAGGCGATCGACTGGCTCGGGCTTGGTCCACGCGATCGCCTGGGGCACCTGACCGCCCTCGCCCAGCAGCCGGCGTGCTACACGGTGCGTGAAACCGTGGGCGAGCGCCTGGACAATCTCCTCTGGCTTGCCCAGCCCGCCGACCCCACGCCAGACGTTGCCCAATGGCGGCGTGAGCTCGGCGACTTGTGCGACGACACCTACCGCGAACAGACCAGGCGGCCGCGGATCGCGGATCTGACCGCGGCGTCCCGCTGGCTGCCGCTGCTGGAGCCAGACGAGGCAGCGCCGTCCGATGAACTGGCGTGGCTGGTCTACCTGTCAATCTGTAGCTTTGACGACGCACCGTTCCAACGCAACGCCCAGCCCTGGCTCCTGGAGGTCGCCGCGCAGGCCAAGCGCTGTCGACTCCGGCGCCAGGAGTGGATCACTGGGGACTACAGCGCTGCGGCCATGCAGTCCGCGCTGGACCGGCTCCAGCACAAGGTGCTGCAGTCCGGCGTGCTGATCGAGACCTGCCCGACCTCGAACCTGGTGATCGGCAGCCGCCACCAGGCCGCCGTCCCAGGAGCGCGCCTCGCCGCTTCCCAGCTGCAGGGTTGCCTGGTGATCGGAACCGACGACCCCTCCATGCTACTCACCGATCTGCCCGCGGAGTTGGCCCTGGCCGCCAGCCAGTTGCTGCACGACCAGCCAGAGACGCCGCGCGGCGAAATCTTCGCGAGGCTGCAACGTCTCGCCGGCCAGTAGCGCCGCGAGAGCGCTGACACCGCGGATCGCGAACCTCGCGGCGGGCCTCTCCGGTGGCGGCGGGCCGCCGTTCTTGCCCCGCCTCGGCGCTGGGGTCTGTGGTCGCCTGGGGAGACCTCAACCACCCGGCGCGGTACCGGCGGGTCTTCCCGGTGGTCGCCCGCAGGCTCACAGGGCGGTGGTGGCGCGGCAGTCGGGGTAGCGGGCACAGCCCCAGAAGCGCTCCCCCGCCCGCGACCCCTGACGCACGGTGCGCAGCTTCATCAGCGATCCGCAGCGGGGGCAGGTGGGGGGATCGGGCCGATCGGTCCGATCGGACTGATCGGTCGGGTTGGTCTGATCTTCCCTCGCCCGCGCCTGGCGGGCGGCGAAGCGGGCTGCGGCGAGGCGTTCGCTGTAGCCGCCCTCCTCGACGAAGTCGCGCTCGACGGCGCGGATCTGCTGGTCGAGCAGGTAGTTGGCCTGGTGGATCAGGCAAATCAGGCAGTTGGCCCGCTGCGCCGGATCGGCGCTGTGCAACCAGCGGGCGTAGGGGGTGGTGGGATCCGACGGATCTGACCGATCGGTCGGATCAGGCGGATCCGGGCTGCGCTGCCGGCCGATCTCCCGGACCGCCAGCGCCTCGGGGTGATCCTTGGTCCAGGCCGGCAACCGCCGCTGGCGTAGGAAGTCCTCGTAGTCCAGCAGCAGCTCGTCCAAGCTGGCCCGCGCGACGCCCAGCAGGCGCAGCTCGGTCTGGCTGCTGGTGCCGCTGGCGCGGCTTCCTTCGGCGATGTTCTGCCGCCCGCTGCGCGCCGCTTGAACCATCTGGTCGACCGTCCGTGAGTGCGCGTCGACGAACAGCTCGCAGAAGGCCACCGTGGCGTCGTAGACGATGGTGGTCACCCGAAACGACCGCAGGCTGCGGTAACCACCCGAGGGGCGGAGGTTCTTGGGGGATCCGTCGGAACGGTCAAATCGGTCAGATCGGTCAAATCGGTCGGATCGGTCAGATCGGCCGGATTGGTCAGAGCCCATCATCCAACTCCCCCACGGTCGCTTCGCCAGCCAGCGGGCGCTCCCTGTTGCGCGTCGCCCTCAGGCCCGCCGCGCGCACAGCTTGCGGACGCCGCCGCCGGTCAGGTCGGCAGTCAAGTAGCGGCTCAGGCCAACCGTCTCGACCTGGCTGGCGTGGTCGTCGAGCGTCGCGCTGCGCCAGGCCGCGGGCAGCAGCAGGCGGAGGCTGTAGCGCTCGGCAACGCCGGTCAGCGTCAAGTGGATTCTCTCCGCGGCGTACTCCCAGCGGTAGGCGGTGTAGGCTTCGGACGCCGGGTAGTGCAGCACCACGGTGGCAGCCGTGGTGGCGGTGGCGGCCCAGCGCGGGGCGACGGTCACTCGGCGTTGGGCGGGGGCCGTGGGCTGCAGGCCGGCCAGGCCACCGAACAGGGCGTCGAGCCAGTGGCCGAGCGCCCAGCCATCGTGGCCGGTGGTGTTGGCGGTGCGGTAGCCGGGCTCGCCGTTGGGCCAGTACCAGGTGTACAGCTCACCGTCGCGCTCCTGCAGGAACGCGGCGCAGTCCCGCAGCACCTGGTGACCGTACGGCTCCTCACCGCAAGCCAGCGCCGCCGCGGCCAGGGCGCCGCCGACCCACGGCAGCAACCCCCCGTTGCAGTAGCCGCCGGTGTGCTGGTAGGGGTGGCGCGCCAGGAAGGGGTAGTCCGCGTGCGGGTAACCCGGTTGCAGGCTCCACCACGGCGGCTGCGCCAGGTCCTGCGACCGGCGGCGGTATTGTTCGACGACCCGGCGCCCCTGCTCGGCGGTGGCCAGCCCGCGGGTGACGGCCCAGGGGTTGCTCATCGCCAGTTGCGCGGCTTCGTCGAAGCTGCCGTGGTCGAGCGGGCTGAGGTGCCGGTGGTGCTGGAACTTCTGACCGTCCCACAGCGCGTCGACGGCGCGGGCGCGGAAGTTGCGGGCCTCGTCGCCCAGTTCGAGGGCGCGCTGCGTGCCGCCCAGGTGGCCGTGCATCTGCGCCAGCGCCAGCAGCGCGGCATAGTAGCCGGTCTGGTCACACAGCGCGGCGACCTGCGGCGTGGAGTCGTCGTAGACATCGCCGGTGAAGATGCTGAAGTCCCAGGTGTCGCAGGTGTGCGGCCGCACCACCAGCCCCTGGCCGAGGTGCCAGCGCCGCGGGTTGCCACGCAGGTGCGCCAGGGCGCGCTCGGCCGCCGGCAGCCAGGCGCGCAGCCAGGTGTCGTCACCGGTGATCTGCCAGGTCTCGTAGACCGCCAGCACCGCGACATACTCGACATCGCTCTCGGTGATCATCCGCCAGGTGCTGCCATCGGCGCGGACGCCGTCGGGCAGCGACCCATCGGGCTGCTGGCGCCGCAGCAGGGCGCTGAAGCCCGAGGCGACGTCGCGCTCCCAGAGCCGGTAGCCCGGCAGGTTGTAGAACATGTCGCGCAGCCAGAAGGCCAGCGTCTGCACCGAGTCGGCGGTGGTGTAGCCGACGACCATGCCGCCGTCGAGGGCGTAGCGCCGGCGGTTCAGCAGCATCGCGGCGCGGGCCGTCGGGTAGAGCCGATCGAGGGCCGGGTCGCCGCAGCGCAGGCTGGTGGCGACCTGCAGATCGAAGTTCACCAGCCGACAATGTCGCGCCGCGCCGTCGAGCCAGAGCCGCACGAACTGCATTCCCGGCGCGCCGCCGGCGGTGAAGGTCACCTCGCAGGGCCCGTCGCCGCAGGTTCCCTCGGCCGCGCCATAGGCCTGGCCGAGGCCATCGTGCCACTGCACCCGCCAGCGGTGCGCCCCGGTGGCGGCGGGACCGACCCGCAGGCGGACGGTCTCGAGCGGCCGATAGGCGGGCTGCTCGACGCGCAGCTCGCCCCAGTCACGCTGGACGGTGCCCGCCGGCGGGGTGAACGAGCCAAAGACGACAGGCATCGGGGCCTCCTGGCAGGCGATTGGCAAGCTCGCCCCAGACCCCTGCGCGGTTTGGGCGCAGAATGGGAGGACGTGTCATCCTGAGGGCCGGCGCCCCGCGGCGGCCAACGGTCGAGAGAGCCATGAAGTACCGTATCTGCAAGCAGTTCGAGGTTGAGAACGGCCACTTGCTCACCAAGCACCGCGAGCGCTGCCGCTTCCCGCACGGTCACACCCGCAAGGTCGAGGTCGTGCTGGAGGCCGAGGAGCTGGACGAGAACGACATGGTGGTCGACTTCAAGGCCCTCAAGCTGGCAGTTGGTGAGCTGATCGACCAGTTTGACCACGCGCTGTGCGTCAACACCGCTGATGCGCTGTACCCGGCCTTGCAGGCGCAGTACGGCGGCCCGGGCGGGCGGCTGATCCCGTACCAGGGCGAGGACCCGACCAGCGAAGTGATGGCCCGGCAGCTCTTCGAGCTGATCACCGCCCGGCTGCAGGGCGGCGGAACGGTCTGCGGCGAGAGCGGCAACGACTACCAGTTGCCGGCCACCTTGCGCCTGCGACGGTTGCGCCTGTGGGAGACCAGCAGCTCCTGGGCCGAGGTCGAGGACTGCTGACGGGGCCAATCACTGCGTCAAGACGTCCAACTGACCGGTCGACCAGGCATAGCGCGCCAGCCAGTGGCGCCCAAAGCGCTCGAAGCTGACCACCAGCGGCACCGGGTCACGGTCGCCGACGACCCGCGTGCAGCCGCCAGCGCGGACGCTGGCACTGAGCCAGACCCGCACCACGACGCGCCGCCCGCTGGCCTCGAGGCGCGGCTCGACGCGGAAGAGGTAGATACCGAGCTGGTCGACCCGGCGGCTGAGGCCGGTCAAGGTGCGGGCTACATCGCCACGGCCGTGGCCGTCCCAGGTGAAACCCGGCCCCAAGACGCGGAGGGCGCCCAACACGTTGCCAGTCTCGAGGCACTCGACGAAGGTCCGGATCTGTTGATCGACCGCCGCCTCCGGTGGCAGCGCCGGCCCCCGCGAGCCGAAGCTGGCCACGCCGATCCCGAGCACCACTAACCCCGCCCAGCGCCACGGCAGTCTCGCCCGCATCGGACCTCTCCGACGGGTCTCATCGTGAACCAACGATGAGCTTCGCGTCGACCTGAGGTTAATCGCTGCCAGGACCCAACGCCAGGGGGCCGGCGCGCCCGGAGCACATCGGACTCAAGCCACCGGCTCACCCGATGCTCATCCAGCGCTCAAAACGCCAGGCTGTCGAGTTGTCCGGTGGACTGCGCCGACTTCGCCAGCCAGCGGCGGCCGTGACGCTGGAAGACCACGGTCACGGGGATCAGCCGGTCCGTCCCCAGCGCGATGTCGCGCCCGCCCTGGTGGGCCTGCGCCGAAACCAGCAAACGCGCGGTGACGGTGCGGCCGTCCGGGGCGACGGTCAACTCGGTGCGGTCAAGGTAGAGGCTGAGCTGGTCCCACTGGCGGCAGACCTGGTAGATGCCACGGATCACATCGCCGCGGCTGTGCTGGTCCCAGGTGAAGCCCGGGCCGAGGACGCGGGTGGCGGCGGCCAACTCGCGGTTCTCGACGCCTTCAACAAACTGCTGGATCTGGGCGTGGACCGCGTCCTGCGGCGACGGCTGCCGCCCGCGTGAGGCGTACACCGTCGCCAGCACCCCCACCGCCAAGAGGCCCAACCAACGCCAACTCGACCGTGCGGCCATCCGACTTCTCCGCAGCTTGGGCGGTCGCCCGCACCAGATACCTTCCCATTTGAGCCGCCTGCTAACCATCGGTTGTCAAGCCACCACCGGTGTCGCGGCCGCGACAGCACGCCCGCCGGCCACGGGGCCGGCGGGCGTCCTCGGGGGCTGTCCGGGCGCGGTCTCAGCGGACGTACCGCGGGATGGCAGCGTGGCTGTCGTCACGCTCATTGTGCGCTTCGGCACTGCGCTTGATCGCCAGCCGCTCCTTGCGCCGTCGCCGTTCGGACGGCTTCTCATAGGTCCCGCGCCGGCGGATCTGCTGCATCAGGCCCGACTTGCGGACCTTCCGCCGGAACCGCCGCAGCGCCTCTTCCAGAGTCTCGTTGCTGCGAACCTTGACCTCTATCACGTCGTTCACCCCGCTTCCCAAGCCTGAGTCGCCGCCGGACCATCCGGGACGGGGCTCGTACCTTTTGGAACCGCCTCACCAAAACGTATGTTCCCATCGGTGGGGCCCCGAAAACGGTCCAACCGTGACAACGGCGTGGCACCCGTGACGAGTCTGCGAAGGCTATTGCCGTGGCCTGATGCAGGCCCTGCGAGGATCTTGCGCCGGGGGATCGAAGCCCCCTGGGGCCGGGACGGGGTGGCTGCCCGAGCCGTGGGGCGGGCCGGAGAATGCGATGCGGGCTGTGTGTGTGACCCCGAAGCTGCGCTACCTGGACGACTACCCGGCGCCGCAGGCGGCGGCGGGGGAGGCGCTGCTGCAGGTCCGGCTGGCTGCGATCTGCGGCACCGACCTGGAGCTGCTGCAGGGCTACCACGGCTTCTGTGGCGTGCTGGGCCACGAGTTCGTGGCCGACGTCGTCGGCGGGCCGGAGGTCTGGCGGGGCCGGCGGGTGGTCGCCGAGATCAACTGCGCTCCGAGCGGCGAGGCGCGGCACCATCCGCAGCGCACTGTGGTCGGGATCCTGGGCCGCCACGGCGCCTTCGCCGAGCAGCTCACGGTGCCCTGGCGCAACCTGCACGCCGTCCCGGAGGCCGTGCCCGACGAGCACGCCGTGTGCTGCGAGCCGCTGGCGGCCGCGCTGCGGATCAAGGAGCAGGTGGGACTGACCCCATCGGCCGCGGTGGGCGTGCTCGGCGCTGGGCGGTTAGGGCTGCTGGTCGGCCTGGTGCTGGCCCTCGACGGTACGGCCGTGACAGTACTCTGCCGCCAACCCGCGGCCGCCGCCCGCGCCAGCGCCTGCGGCCTGGCCGTCGCCGACGCCACGACCGCCGGGGCCGGCCGCTACCCGGTGCTGGTCGACTGCACCGGCAGCCCCGACGGCCTCGCCCGCGCCATCGAGCTGACTCGGCCGGAGGGCCTGCTGATCCTCAAGTCGACCTTCGTCGGCACCGCCGCGGTGGCGACCAGCGCCATCGTGGTCAAGGAGCTGACCGTCGTCGGCTCGCGCTGCGGCCCATTCGCCCCGGCGCTGCGCCTGCTGGCCAGCGGCCGGCTGCCGCTGGACAAGCTGATCGAAGCCACCTACCCCCTCGCCGAAGCCGCGGCCGCCCTGGCCCACGCCGCCCGGCCCGGCGCCGGCAAGATCCTGCTCCGGCCGTAGCCGCGGCAAGTGATCATACTGGACCCAGCGCTCCACAGGAGATCGGCGGGATGACGCGACGCTGGGACATGCTGGTGCATGGGGTCTACCTGGTGACGACGGCAACAGGCGAGGAGCGGGCGGGACTGACCGCGGCCTTTGCCGCGCAGCTTTCGCCCGATGCGCTGATTGTGGCGCTCGGCGCGCAGAGTTACACCGCCGAGCTGATTCGCGACAGCGGCGTGTTGGCGATCACGGTGCTGGGCGAGGATCAGCTCGAGCTGGCAACGGCCTGGGGGACGCAGTCCAGCCGGCACGGCGACAAGTTCGCCGGGCTGCCGCTGCGGACCATCGAGACCGGCTGCCCGGTGATCACGTCCGGCTTGTTGGCCCTGGACTGCCGGGTGGAGTCAGTGCTCGATGAGTCGTTGACGCGCGGCAAGCTGTTCGTCTGTCGAATCGTCGCCGGCGAGCGCTTCCGCGAAGGTGCCCCGCTGGTCTTCCACCAGGACGACTACCTCAGCTTCTGAGCCCCGGTCCCGCGGGGGCTGGCGCTGCCTGGGCGGGCCTGGCAGCGAAGCGCCTCCAGGGCGGCGCTTGCCGGCTGCCGCCGGTGACCAACGCCGCGGGCGGGCCGAGGTGCCGCCCCCTCGCCGAGGGCCTGCCCCGACGACCACCTGACGCAGCGTTGGCTTCGGCCGTCGGGCCCAGCATGGCGGCCCCGACGCACTCGCCGGGGCCGCCAGAGATCAGCTTAGAGGGCGCCCTATGGCGTCCAGGTGGCGTTCCAGGGCTGCCACTCGCTGGGCTTCCAGTTCGGCCCGGCCAGCCACTTGGCGTGGCCGTCGGCGTAGCCGAAGTTGGCGCCTTCGTTGTGCTTCGCCAGCAGGCGGCAGTTGGCATTGCCGAACAGCACCATCGTGCTGCCGTCAACCGCCCACCAGCCGTTGCCGGTGCTGTCGCCAATGGTCACGGTGTTCGCCGGCACCGCGATGTCGGCGTCGGCTCGGCCGCTGAGGCCGCCGTTCATGATGTAGCTGCAGACGGTGTCGGTCTTGCTGGGGCAGCGGAAGATCTGGGTGTTCTTGATGTACGGCGCAATCTCGCCGCCCCACCAGCCCGAGACCACCGGCTCCCAGTTGGCGCCGCCCCAGTACATCCGCGGCCACTTCTCGTCGTAGTCGTTGGTGTACTGGTTGAATGCCAGTCCGATCTGCTTGACGTTGCTGGCGCAAGAGCTTTGGCGAGCCTTTTCGCGGGCCTTGGCGAAGACCGGGAAGAGGATCGCCGCCAGGATGGCGATGATGGCGATGACCACCAGCAGCTCGATGAGGGTGAAGCCTCGACGTCGGTTCATACTGTACTCCAGGGCCTGCCTGCAACCCGCATCGGGCCGGCAGCCCTCGCGGGGAGTATACCCGGATTCGCGGTCACTGCGTCGACATTTCAGACCGTCACGCCAGGCGGGTCGCCAGGGCCGCAGCCAGCCCGGCGGCGGGCTCGCAGGGCAGCTCCACCGGCCGGTGCTCCAGGGCGCTTTGGTAGAGTCCCAGCAACGCATTGAACTCGGCCAGACTGCGTTCCAGCCGCGTCGGGTGCGGGCAGGTCTCGTCCAGCAGCCAGTCGAACAGAGCCTCGGTGAGACGAGCCTGCGCCGCCTGGTCCTCCACCCCGTAGTCGTGGTTGCCGCTCTGGTAGCCGCCGGCCACCGTGCGTTGCTCCCAGCTCTCCATGGTCCAGTGCACGAAGCCGGCGGTCCCGTAGACGGCGCAGCGCTTGTGGTGCCAGCGCACGTCGCGGCGGTCGGTGGCGTACGGTGCGGCATCGCCGCAGGTCAGTTGCAGGCGGACCTCGTTGGCAAACTCCAGCAGGCCGCAGCAGCGGTCGGGCGAGGGCTGCCGCCCGGCCAGCTCGCCGGCGCCGGAGACCTGGCCGAAGACCTTCGCGAAGCCCGCGTAGCCGTTGAAGTTGTCGGCCAGCTCCAGCACATGCACGCCCTGATCGAGCGGCGTCGAGCGAGCGCTGGCGTCGATCAGCCGCAGCTCACCAATCCCGCCGTCGGCGACAAGCTGCTGCAGCGCCAGGTTCTGCGCATGGAAGTGCAACTGCGTGTTGACCGCCACCTTCAGCTCGGTCGTCGCCGCCAGCCGCTGGAGGTCGGTCCAGTCTTCGCCCCACAGCGCGATGGGCTTCTCGATGATCACTGCCGGCACCGCCAGGTCGTGGGCCAACTGCAGCACCTCGCGGCGAATCTGCGGCAAGGTCACGATGTGCAGCACGTCGGGGCGGACAGCCTGGATCATCTCGGCGGCGTCGAGGTAGCGCGCCGCGATGCCGAACTCGTCGCCGAAGGCCGCCAGCCGCGTGGCGTTGGTGTCGCAGATCCCGACGAGCTGCCCACGGGGCACCGCGGCGTAGGCCCGGGCATGGCCCTTGGCTCGGGGGCCGCAGCCCAGGATGGCACAACGGAACATCGCACGCCTCCCACATCGCAGGTGGCTTCGCGTCCCGCCCGCCGGCTCCTGCGGCCGCGGCCCCAGGCGGGCAGTCAGCGCCGCGCGGCGTCGGCGTGGCCGTTCCACCAGCCGTTGTCGAGCTGCCCGTTGCCGTCCAGGTCGTCCAGCGCGGCGAGGTTCAGCGCTTTGGCGTGGCCATCCAAGAAGCCGACCGTGATCTGCTGCTGATGCCGCGCGGCGGGCACCGCTCGACAACCCCAGAGGCCGCCGCACTCGGCGCCATCGCCGTAGAAGCCGCTGGGCTTGCCGCTGCCGCGGGTGCTGCTGAGCGGCGGGTCAACCGTGTAGGAACCCGCCCCACCGCCGTTCACGCCAGCCGTGTCAGCCAGCGCCACGGTCTGCGCGGGCGCGGCGATCTCCGCCTCGCTGGCCGCCCACGGGAAGCGGCTGTTGCCGAGGTACTGGTAGTTCAGCCCATACCCGCCGTAGACCACCTGCGGCGCGTCGGCGAGGGTCTTGTTGAGCACGCTGGCGTCGCCCGAGGGGCAACGCAGCAACTGCCCGTTGCGGAGGTAGGGGTAGACGTAATCCGGCCAGCGCCGCCGCGGGCTCTGGCTGCTGGGCGACGACATCAGCGGGTACAGCTCGTAGTCGCCCGCGTACATCGTGACCGCCAGGCCAAGCTGCCGCAGGTTGCTGAGGCAACTGCTCTGCCGCGCCTTCTCCCGCGCCTGCGCGAAAACCGGGAAGAGGATCGCCGCCAGCACGGCGATGATTGCGATCACCACCAACAGCTCGATCAGCGTGAACCCCCGCCGTGACCACCGCTTGCCTTGCATCGCTATCTCCGGCGCCTCGATCGATACTGATAATGACACTCAGAATCGACTCTGGCGCGACTGGGGCCAGTCTAGCAAAGGTCGCGGCAGGCTGTCAAGCGGTTCTGGAGGACTCGGTCCGGTTTTCGCGGGCGTCTCAGCGGGCGGCGCGGCTGGCCCAGGGGACGAGGTCGGTGAGGCACAGCCGCACCAACGGGGCGCTGCGGCAGTCAGCGCACTCGGCCGGCAACGGGTGCGAGCGGGGCCAAGGCACGGTGCTCAGGGCGACCGCAGGCGCTCACTCCCCTGGCGGTGCCAGCGGCGCCTGCCGGGCGCCGGCCAGCTCCCAGAGGGCGCCGGTGGCTTCGCAGCCGGGGTCGAAGAACCAGGCGGGGAGCGTTGGGTCGCTGGTTTCGACGCGGCCGGGCTGCGGGATTGCGGCGTTCGACCAGCGTCGGTCGAGGCGCACCTCGAGCGCTCCCTCGCCGCCGCCGTGGCGGCCGGCGGCGTAGTAGATCATCCAACCGCGGGGCGGCAGGTCGATGGTCAGGCCGACATTGGGCGACCGCAGGTGATTCGTGGTGGGCTCCCCGTCGCCCCGCGCGAAGAGCCAGACGCCCTCACCGATGAAGCGGTTGTGGACCGTCAACTGGGCGCTGACGGCCTGCGTCAGGTGGGGGTTGGCGACCACCAGTCGAGTGTCGAAGCCGCGGCCGTAGCGCGCCAGCCAGAGCGGCTGCGGCGCGGTGACCGCCGGCACCGGACGCCAGCCGGCGCGGACACAGTCCGCGATCAGCGGGGCCAGGCGGTGCGCTGGGGCATAGCCATTGACCAGGTCGGGCGACGGCAGCCAGCCGAAGCGGAGGCACCACAGCAGCGCCGTGTCCCAGCGCCACTGCAACAGGGCCCGGGCGCCGGCCGGGTCGGCTGGCAGGTCGGGCCTGGTGCCCAGGTCGTCGGCGCTGCGACGGTGCAACCAACAGCGGGTCTTGCGACCCAGCAGCAGCCGGTCGCGCAGCGCGCCGGCCGGGTCCTGGAGCGCCGTGTGCGGGTTTGCGTCGTGGACCGCGACGTCGGTCTCGGCGACGATCGGGTAGAGCGCGTCGCCGTAGAACGAGCCCGCGGTGGCCAACCTGGTGCTGCTCCCGGCCCGCTTCAGGCTGTGGACCTGCCGTAAGAACTGCGCGATGCCGAGGCCCTCGTCGGTCCAGACGCCGCGTTCGTCGTAACTGCGGCCGGCCTGCCAGCGCCGCGGGCGGTACTTCGCGCCGCCGGTCGCCAGGTCGTGGGCCACGCCAGCCGGGGCCAGCGTCGGCAGCAAATCGGTCAGGTCGCGCAGCAACTGGTCGCCGAAGCTGTTGTTGGCAGGATAGGCCCGTCGGTTGGCGGTCCAGCGCAGCGGCCACCCCGTGGCACTGGCGCCCCGCCCGTCCGGGACGTCGGCCGCAGTGATCAGGCTGTCGGCGAACCGCTCGCGGTAGGCTTCGTCGACCCAGTTGACGAGCCCCAGCAGCGGCGCGACGTCGATGGCGGCGGTGTGCTGGAACTGGGCGCGGCGCCAGGCCGCCAGGGCCTCGGGGGTCTGCAGCCAGTCAGGCGCCCCTGGGCCGAGGCTGTCGCCCCAGCGGTCGGGCCGTCCGACCAGATCACCGCCGCGGCGGTAGCAGCCGATCTTCCAGTCCCACCCGGCGCCGGTCGCGCGGCAGAGCGCCGCGCCGTCCCAGTCGGCCCGGACCGCGGGGTGTGGCGGCCGGTCGGCGGCGCCGTTGGCGCAAGCCCGCAGCACCCTCGGGTCGATCCCTGCGGCCGGCCGGAAGGCGACGAAGCTGTCGTGCCACTGCTCAATCGCCGGCAGGTAGCCGAAGGCTCCGGGATCGAAGGAGGCCAGCGCAAAGGTCAGCGTTTCGGGCTTGCCCGCATCGATGGCCAGGGGCACCGCGCAGGTCAGCAGGCCTTTCAGGCCGTCATTGCTGGCCACCTGCAGGCGGTAGCGTGAGACCCAGCAGCCGGGATCCAGCCCCACGGCGACCCCGCGCCGGGCGTCGTAGGCGGCGACCGCCGGAAAGGTGCCGCGCAGCTCCCGTTGTTCCTTCAGCCCGGCCGCCCCAGGCTGCGTGCCGCGGCCGTCGAACACGGTCCAGCCAGACGCCATCGTGAAGGGCAGTTGCAGGGCCACGCGGACCCAGACCGGCTCGCGCAGCGCCGCCACCTTGACTTCGATCAATGGCAGCGCCGGACTGCCGCGGAGGCTGATCTGGGCGTCCAGCCGCTCGCCGGTCCAGACGATCTTCCCACCCACCGCGCGCCAGATGCCGGGCAAGGCCGCCTCGCCGGCGGTCCCCAACTCCACCCGGCCATCGAAGAAGCGCAGCGCCGCGCCCTTCAGGCCCGGCCCGCTGACGGTCAGGGGCACCCCGAAGGTGCCCGGTCCCGCCGGCAGGGCCACCGTCACATCGCCCACCTGAACCGCCGCCAGGGCGCCGGGCTGGCCGGCCAGGAGAGCAAGCAGAGCCGCGCAACGTCGCATCGACGACCACCTTCAGATCGGCCCGCGTGGCGGGAGGCTTCCGGCAGTTCGCCCGGAACACCCGCGCTGGCCGCGCGGCTGATTCGCGCCGATCTGGCGGGATCCTGCGGCGGGAGAGTGACGTGAGCGAGCAGTTGGCGGTGATTTTCGACACGGACATCGGTTCCGACATCGACGACGCGGTCGCCCTGGCCTACTTGCTGAGCCAGCCGCGCTGCGAGCTGCTCGGGATCACCTGCGCCTCGGGCAGTCAGCGCGACCGGGCCCGGCTGGCGTCGGCCGTCTGCACGGCGGCCGGTCGCCCGGAGGTGCCGATCCATTGCGGTCCCGAGCCCAGCCTGCTGCGCGGGGTACGGCAGCCCCACGCGCCACAGGCGGCCGTGCTGGAGCGCTGGCCGCACCGCGCCGACTTCCCGCCCGCCACGGCAGTCGAGTGGCTCCGTCAGACGATCCGCGCGCGGCCCGGCGAGGTCTGGCTGCTCTCGGTCGGCCCCCTCACCAACATCGGCCTGCTGTTCGCCAGTGACCCGGAGATTCCCAGCCTGCTGGCCGGCTACGCCCTGATGGGTGGTCGCTTCTTGCCAGGCGAGGCGCCGGGTGGGCACACCGAGTGGAACATCATGTGCGACCCCGAGGCGGCCGCCATCGCCTTCAACCGCGGCCCGGCGGGCACGCTGGCGGTCGGGCTGGACGTCACGCTGCGCTGTCAGCTTGAGGCCGCCGAAGTGCGCCGCCGCTTCGCCGCGGCCGGCGGGCCGCTGGCCGCCGTCCTGGCAATGGCCGAAGTCTGGTTCGCCGAGCGACCGGTGATCACGTTCCACGACCCCTTGGCAGCGGCCTGCCTGTTTGCGCCGCAGCTCTGCACCTGGCGCCACGGCACGGTGAGGGTCGATCTGCGGAGCGACCTGGTGCCCGCGCTGACGCACTTCGCGGCCGCCCCTGACGGCCGCCATCAGGTTGCCGCGACTGTCGACAGCGCCGCCTTCTTCGACCACTACTTCGGGGTCACCGGCGGTTGAGACGGGTCAGGCCGGCCAGTAAGCGGCCAGCTTGGTGTGGCTCACCACCGGCGCCTCGGACCACTCGACCCACTGCTCGAGGTAGTCGGCGACACTGCTGGCGGCGGCCCAGAGGTGGTACTCGCCGGCCGCGATCAGCGCCTCGGCATAGCAGGCAAACTCGACCTCGCCGGCACCGCGGTCGAGCGGCAGCGCCGTGCGGTCGGCCGGCCGGAAGGCGCTGACCAGCAGAATCGTCTCGGCGGCGGGCGACCAGCGGAAGACCTTGGCGATGTGCGGGAAGGCCACCACGAAACCGATCCCGACGGTGCCGGCCGCCGTCAGCGCCGCCGTCAGGCAGGCCGGGCCGGCGGCCGCCAGCGCCCACTCGTACCGTTCGGGATGCTCGCGGCCGGTGATGTCGACGTAGTAGATCTTGAAGTGCGAGCGGCCGTCGCGCCAGACACCGGTGCCGGCTGGCCGCGCGGTGTAGGGCAGGCAGGGCTTCAGCTCCACGGCGGTCTCCGGTGTCAGACTTCGGCACAGGGCTGGGGCTCCCTGCCCGGAGGTGCGCGATGGTGGTGACCGGACTGGAACAACTGCTGGCCGCGCCGCAGCGCTGGCTGCACGGCGCGCGGGTCGGTCTGGTGGCGCACGCGGCCTCGGTCGACTCGCAGTTGCGCCACGCGGTCGACCTCTGTCGCGCGCACCCGGCGATCGACCTGCGCGCGGTGTTTGGTCCGCAGCACGGCTTCACCACCCACACCCAGGACAACATGATCGAGTGGGAGGGCGGTCGCGACCCCCGTCTGGGCCTGCCGGTCTACAGCCTCTACGGCGAACACCGCCGCCCGACCGCCGCGATGCTGGACGGCCTGGACTGCCTGCTGGTCGACCTGCAAGACGTCGGCACGCGGGTCTACACCTACATCTGGACGATGGCCCACTGCCTCGAAGCCGCCGCCGAGCTGGGCCTGCCGGTGGTTGTCCTGGACCGCCCCAACCCGCTCGGCGGCGAGGTGGTCGAAGGACCCAACCTGGACCCGGCCTACCGCTCCTTCATCGGCCTCTACTCGTTGCCGCTCCGCCACGGCTTGACGATCGGGGAGGTGGCGCAGTGGGTCAACACGGTCGGCGGCGTGGGAGCCGACCTGACCGTCGTGCCGTGCCTGGGATGGCAGCGGCGCGACTGGTTCGAGTCGACCGGCCTGCCGTGGGTCTTGCCGTCGCCCAACATGCCGACGATGGAGACCGCCGTGGTCTACCCCGGAGCGGTGCTGCTGGAGGGCACCACCCTCAGCGAAGGCCGCGGCACCTGTCGGCCCTTCGAGATCTGTGGCGCGCCCGGGCTCGATCCGCAGGCCCTGTGTCAGGACCCCGAGCTGCTGGCGCTGCCCGGTCTGAAGCTGCGCCCGCTGACCTTCGCGCCGACCTTTCAGAAGCACGCCGAGGCGCTCTGCGGCGGGGTGCAACTGCACGTCACCGACCGCGCCACGTTCGCGCCGGTGCTCGCCACGGCCTTGCTGCTGACGGCGGCAGCGCGCCAGCCGGGTGTCTGGGACTGGCTGCAGCCGCCCTACGAGTACGTCTGGGACCGGCAGCCGATCGACATCCTGGCGGGCAGCCCAGACTTTCGGGAAGGTGTCGCCGCCGGTCGTGACGCGGCGGCCTGGCGCGCCGCCTGGGCGCCCGCGGAGGCGGCCTTCCGCGAGGCGCGGCAGGCGGTGCTGCGGTACTCCTAGCGGTCGCCCCCCAGCCGCTCGGCTTCGAGGTGGCCGAGCCACCAGCGGCGCAGGGCGTCGACCTGCTCCAGCGGCAGGAAGGTCACATCCTCGTCGTCGATGGCGCCCTGCAGGGCCAGCAGGCTGGCGAAGTTGTCGCGCTCGGGGAACTGCTGCCGCAGCCGCAACCAGACTTCCTTGGCGCCCAGCTCGACCAGCCGCTCCCAGTGCCGCACACCAACCAGTTCGAGCTGGCCGACCAGCTCGAAGCTGAGGTTGGCGGCACCCCGGAGCGGCCGGCGCCGGACCGGCGCCACCACCTCGCGGCGTCGCAGCGGGCGCCCGTAACCGTCGAGTTCGTCAGGCATCGCTGGTTTCCAGCAACTCGCGCAGCAGCGCCACGGTGGCCTGCGGCGACTCCGGACGCGGCAGCCACCAGCCCGGCCGGTCACCCAACGCTGCCGCCAGCCGCGGGTACTGCGCCGCGTGCTCGACGTAGCCGGCCGGCAGTTGCGCCGCCTCGGCCAAGACCAGCTCGGCCGCCGTGGTCCGCCGCGGTGCTCCCCCACCCGGCTGCAAGCGCGCGAAGGTGATCGCGCCAGCGTGCCACACTGGCCGCGGACGCGGCAGGTCGACCAGCCGCTTCGGCTTGCCGCTCGGCAACGTCTCGATCGGCTGCGCGGCCAGCTCCGGGAACCACTCGGCGGCGTCCGGGCGCACGCCCAGCCGCTCGACCGCGCCCCAGGCCAGCAGCCGAGGCTCGGTCGCCAGGGCCACCATCTCGTCGCTCAACAGCTCGCCGCCGGCCTGCACCCAGGCGTAGGCGGTGGTCGACTTGCCGCTGCCGCTGTCGCCCTGAAGCAGCAGCAGGCGGTCCCGCCACAGCAGGCCGGCCCCGTGGAGCACCAGGCGGTCGGCCTGTAGCGCCAGCCACCAGCAGGCGGCCTGCAGGAAGTGCCAGCGCAGCCGGGCCGGCTCGGCGAGGGCGTCGGGCGCCAGGCACAGCCGGGCGTGCCGCGTCGCGGCGTCGGCTTCCAGCAGGGAGTCGCCAGCGGTGACGGTGAGCCGCCCTTGCTGCCGTGTCCAGCGCAGCGCCGCCCAGTCGGTGTGCCGGTCGGCGCCCAGCAGCTCCGCGTCGCAATGGCCCGGCGGGCCGGCCAACAGCAGCGCGGGCGGCACGTCCTGCCACACCGCCGCAACGGTCGCCAGGGCCGCGGTGAGATCCGGATCGGTGCAGCGCACCGTGATCGGCACGCCGAAGGGCTGGGCGGTCCAAACCGCGGGCGGCGCGGCGGGCATCACCGCCGCCGGGCCCGCCGGAAACTGCTCCGCGCCTGACGCTGCCGGGCAGCGCGCAGCAGGCTGTGCTGCCGGGCGCGGCGCCGCCCACTGTAGACCGCGTCGAGACCGGCCAGGAAGCCGCGGTAGGTCAGCTCTCGCAGCAGTGAATCGTCGACCGCGGTGGCCTCGCTGCCGCAAGCGACGGCAGCCGCCTGCAGCACCTCGGCGGCGCGGCGCTCGCCAGCCCGCAGCAGCAACTGCGCCTGCGCCGTCAGCAACCGCGCCAACCGCGCCGGACCGACCGCGACACACCAGTTGCCGACGCCTTCGTCGATCAGCCGCCGCCGCACGCGCGAGGCGCTGCGCTTGCCAGAAGTGCTCAACCAGCGTTGCACCAGGTCATCTTGCGGGCCTAGTGTGGCCCGCCAATCGCACAGCAGCGGCAGGGCCAGGATGCTGTCCAGCTCGACCGGGCTGGCCGCCTCGCCAGCCTCGGGCAGCGGCTCGACACCGTCGCCGCGGCCGCGCCCGATCCAGGCCAGGGCCGCCGCGGCATCGCGCGGCAGCGGGCGGCCTGCGGCCTCGGACACGTCGGCGGCTTCTTGCACTCGCCGGCGGAACGCCGCAATGGTCACCTCGACCCGCGTCGGCCGCGCCGCCTCCGCCTGAATCTCGGCCAGGGGCACCGCCCGGGTCAGGTCGGCCGCCAGCCAGCCGCCCTGATCGTGCAACAGCAGGCTGAGCTGATCGGCCGCCTGGTCGCCCGCGGCGCGGCAGAGCACCAGCTCCTGGTACCCGTCGACGCGCACCGGACCAACCCAACTGGCGACCGCCCGCGGCAGCCGCGATGGCGCGCTCCAGGCCTCGCCCCGCGCCGGCCGCAGGCCATACGGATCGGGCGGCGCCAACCGCACAGGTTCCACCACCGGGCCGCCGGGCGCCGCTACGGCAGCCTCGCGGCCAGCCTGCTTCGATCGCGGCCGACGCTTCGGCGGCGCGACGCTGGGCTCCTCGGCGGGCTCGACCGGCGGCTCGACGGTCGCCTCGCCCCCACGGGCGGCAAGCACCTCGCGCAGATGGTCACGGACCCGCGCCGCGCGCTCCTGGACCCGCTTCCGGCCCGCCTCGCCAGCCAGCTTCTCAACCGCCGGCAGGGCCGCCGGGTCACCCAGCACGCCGAGCGCCCGCAAGGCGCTCTGCACCACCGACCAGTCGCTCGATTCGACCATCGGCAGCAGGAAGCGCAGCACCCGCGGATCGGCCAGCCGGCCGCAGCGGTCGATGAAGGAGAGGCGCTTCGGCAGCGGGATCGTCGCGAAGAGGGTCAGCAGCGGCTCCAGCGGCCCGTCGAGCGCCGCCAGGAAACTCGTCACGGCCCCTTCGAAGAGCCGCGCATCAACCGGCGGCAAGTCACCGCCAGCAGCCGGCGCGATCGGCTCCGCGGTGGTCGGCTCGGCCTCCGGCTCGCCGCCGCCTTCGCCGCGCCGCCGCCCCCGGCCGCGGCCCCGCCCGGCCCGACGCTCCTTCGGCTTCGGCCGCGCCGCATCCGGTTCGGCCTCGTCGGCCTCCGGCTCGTCTTCGTCGTCGCCGTCCGCGGTCTCCCGCGCCGGCCGCCGGTCGGGTCGCTCGGCGAGTTCTTCCTCGTCCTCGTCCTCTTCGGCCGCGCTCGCCCGCAACGGTTCCAGCAGGGCGCGGAGCCCCCGCACATCGAGCTTGAGGGCCTCGTGGACGTCCTCGTCGGCGAGCACGTCGTCGAGCATCTTGAGGGTCGTCAAGCCGCCGATCCGCCCCACGACGTGGTGCGCCACGAGGCGCTCCTGCTCATAGGGCGAGACGACCATGCTGCTGAGGACCGGCACCAACTGCGACCGCGAGCGCCGGAAGCGTTGCAGAATCTGGTTGGCGACGGCGTCGTACAGCGAGACGTCGAACAAGTGGTCGAACGCTTCGTCGATTTCGCGCCAGGTCAGTCGCCGCTGAAAGCTGCTGCTACGGCCTGCCGGCCGGCCTCGCTGCCGTGCTTTGATGGCCATGCAAACTTCGGAAGCCTCTCTCGCGCCGGAATGCGGCGGCAGGCTACGGGAGGGCTGGCCCTCAGCCACTGCCCGCCGCGTCGCCTCGGGGTGGCGCAGCGGGTGGTACGCCACCGCTGGCCGTCTGCACGAGGCGGGCGGGCCGCCCGCGAGGGGGCCACATCACCCTCTCCACCTCGGCTTACGATAGCACGGCCGGGTCCCGGCGTCAAGGTCGGTTGGGCCGCCGCGGTGTCGCCGCGAGCGGCACTGAACCCACGGCGGCGAGCGACGTCAATACCGCCACGAGCAGCACCGCCGCTCGCCGGAGCCCGGGCATGGCGATCTTGCAGCAGACCCGCCCTCGGCGCTCAGTCACCGCCGTCGCGACGGCCTGGCTGACGGTCGTGCTGCCCTTCGCCGGCAGTGCCGCCTGGCTGCTCTGGCGCCCCTCGACACCCGCGCCGTTGGCCCTCGTGGCCGCCCTGGAGCTACGCCCACCGCTCTCCGACTGGCTCCCCGTGACCGACCGCGCCGGTTCGCAGATCGCCCTGATCGACGGGGCCGGCGTGCCGCACATCGTGACCTTGGAGCAGGGCCGGCTGCGCGACCAGCCCCTCGCCCGCCCCTGGCCGGCAGCGCCGCCGGGGGATCTCAGCCTCTGGTGGGAAGACCTCGACGCCGACGAGCGCGTGGAGCTGCGAGCGCAACCGTTCGCCCTTGACCAGTCGCCGGTCCTCGATCCGCTGGGCGACGTCCGGCACCCATCGGCGAGCGCCACCTGGCAACATCGGCAGGGCGCCTGGCAGCGCACCGCCTTGACGCCCCGGCCGCGGGCCGCGGTGCCCTGCGGGCTGGCGCGACACGTCCGGCTGGCTGGCGTCGACTGGGCCCTCGCCACGGACGACGGCCAGCGCCAGACGATGATCGTCGCGGCCGACGCCGACCTGACCTTGCAGCGCCTTCCCGGCAACGCCATCGACTCGGGCGACCTGGACGGCGACGGCACCGACGAGTTGCTGCTGTGCGATCCGCAGGCGCCGCAACCGCTGCGGCTTTACGCCTTCCGAGGCCATTGTTTCGTGCCCGTCTGGAATGGGCAACCTCTCGCTCAGGCGGCCCTCACCGGCGGCCTGACGCTGGGCACTCTTCGCGACCACGACGGCGACGGCCTGGCCGAGCTGCTGGTTGCTGACCCGCAGAGTGGACAGTTGCAGGCCTACCGCTGGCTGGCTGGCTGACCGTTCTGCCTTCTGGCATCGACAAACACATCGAGCTGTCCCGCGCGGGCTGGGGTCGAACCCCAGCCCGCGCTGTTTGGGATGGGCCCAGCAGGATTCGAACCTGCAACCAACCCGTTATGAGCGGGCTGCTCTAACCCTTGAGCTATGAGCCCAAAGCAGTCGCCGCCGGCGCGCCAGCCGAAGCGGCGGACCGGCGGCGACGAACGACCAGCGCGCGGTTAGCGGTTGGACGCCAACAGCCAGTCGCGCTCTTCACCCGGCAGCGCCGCCGTGCCTAGCGGCGCCAAGGGGCCGGGCCGCCAGGTCGACACCTCGCCCGTACCGACGCGGCGGTAATCGCGCAGGTAGACCTCTTCACCGGTCCGCAGACCGTACGAGGCGGCGCTGTCCCCCAGCAGGATGTTGCGCCACGCCAGGAAGCTGCGCTGCGCTTCGGCCGCCGAGATCGAGACGTTGCCGACCAGCAGGGCGAACCTCCGGATCACTTCTTCGTGCTCGCCCGGCATGTAGCGCGGCATCCGCAGCGTCAGCTCCTTGGCCGCCTCGTTGTAGAACTTCTCGTCCAAATCGGGCTTCAGCACCTGGCCCGAGGCCACCAGGAACTCGGGCCGTTCCTTGGCGTAGTCGTAGAGCGACCAGGCATCGGCCATCGTGACCGGGCCGGCCCCGGCCCAGCGGCCGTACTCCTGCCGGAAGGCCTCCGCCCCGGCGACCTTGCCGCGCGTGAAGAGCCCGCGCAGGTGCACCATGCACTCGCCGATCAGCATCTCCGGCAGCCGCGGATCGTAGGCCACGCGGTGCTGGTCGAGATAGGTCATGAAGCGGTGCATGCCGGAAATCATCGCCAGGCAGTCGGGCACGTAGCCCGCGGCGTAGGCCAGGTCGACGTAGGTCTCGGCGACGCTGCGGGTCGGGGTGACCTGCACGACTGACCCGCCCGCAGCCGCCCCGCCGGCCCCGCCCGAGGCGCCGCCCTCAACCGGCGGGCCAGCCGAGCCACCGCCAGCCGGCATCGGGCCCGAGGCACCCGGCGCACCCGGCCCCGAGGCGCCGCCACCAGCCGCCGTGGCCGCCACCGCGTTGCGCTCCAGAATCCGCTTCGCCAGCTCGGCGTTGAAGTTGATCTGCTCCGCGAAGAGCCCCGGCAAGGTGCTCGTATAGGCCGCCAACTCGGTCTGCTGCTTCGCGGCGTCGGTCAGCTCACGGGCGGCGATCAGGTACTCGTCCTTGGCCTGCTCGATGCCCATCGCCACCACCCGCACCGGGTCGACGATGATCTCGCCACGGATCTTGTGCCGCTCGCGCCGCGCCATGATGCCGCGCAGCCGCTCGTCGGCCAGCTCCTTGGCCTTGATGGTGCCAATGTCCCCCGGCTGCAGCGCGCTGTAGGCCACCAGGTGGAGCAGCGCCAGCGTGTCGTGCGCGTGGGTGCCGCGAGCCTGCGAGAACAGGATGCCCAGCCGCTGTTGGGCGCGCCAATGGGCCGGATTGAAGCGCACGGCGTTGCTGTAGCAGTCGACCGCCACCAACCAGCGGTCGGTCGAAGCGTCGAAGCTGCCGACCTTCAGCGAGCGCGCCCAGTTGCGGTAGGCCGCGTCGCTGAGCGTCTCGGCCTGGCGCCCCCGCCGGTAGTACTGCTCCGCCAACTGCTGGTAGGAGACGCCCTTCTTCGGCGGGGCCGCGGTCGCCACCGTCGCCAGCGTCAGCAGACTGATCAGTAGAGCCCACCGCATCGCCATCTCCCGCTCAGAGCTTCCGACCCGCCAGGGCCGGACGAGTTGCCGCCTCGCCGGCTCAGCGCGCTGGCGCCAGCATAGCGCGAGTCCGCCCGCGGCGTCAAGGCAACGGACCCGCCGCGGGCGTGAAACCATACAGATGGGCTACCCACCCGGCGACTTCCGGAAACAACATCACTGTCAGCGCGCCGAGGATCAGGTACGGCCCGAAGGGCATCGGATCGCGCCGGCCGAGCCGGCCGCTGGCGATCAGCACCACGCCGACCACCGCGCCGCTCAAGATGCCGATCAGGAAGAACGCCCCGAAGCGGCTGCCCGGGCCCAGGAAGGTGCCCACCGCCGCCGCCAGCAGCACATCCCCGCCGCCCATCGCCTCCTGCCCAAAGACCCGCCGCCCGACCCGGACGATCAGTTCGAACACCAGATACCCCAGCACCGCGCCGGCCAGGGCCTGGCCGGGGGTCGGCACCCAGCCGTCACCGATCCACCAACTGGCGGTGTCAGGCGGCAGCGCCGTGCGCAGGGCGGACGCCAGGCAACTGGCCACCAGGCCGGCCCAGAAGACCAGCGCGTTGAGCTGGGTGGGGATGATCTTGTGCTTCAGGTCGGTCACCAACGCCGCCAGCAAGGCGACTACGGCGACGAGCTGCGCAACGGTGGCGAGGCTGACCTCCCAGCGCCAGACGAAGGCCGCGAAGAGCAGGCCGCACGCCACCTCAACCCAGAGGTACTGCGGCGAGAGCGCCGCGCCGCAGTAGCGGCACTGCCCGCCGCAGCGCAGGTAGCCCAGCAGCGGCAGCAGATCGCTGTGCGAGAGCTCGGTGCCGCAATGGAAGCAGTGGCTGCGCGGATAGATGATCGACCGTTCGCGCGGCAAGCGGTAGACCAGCACGTTGGCGAAACTGCCGGCGGACAGGCCGAACAGCGCGGCGCCCGAGGCGGCCATCACCTGCACCGGATCGATCACGCTACTTGCTCAACTGGTCGATGATCGCCACCAGCGGCAGGAACATCGCGATCACGATGAAGCCAACCATGAAGCCCAGGAACACAATCATGATCGGTTCCAGCGCCGCGGTCAGCGACTCCAGCATCGCCTCGACTTCGCTCTCGTAGAAGTCGGCCACCTTGGACAGCATCGCGTCGAGCGCGCCGGTCTCCTCACCGATGCTGACCATCTGCACCACCATCGGCGGGAACTGGCCACTGTCGCGCAACGGCTTGGCGATCTCCTCGCCCTCGCGGATGGCGGTCCGGGCGTTCATGATGGCCCCGCCGATGATCTCGTTGTCGACGGTGCCCGCGGTCGTCTCCAGCGCACTGAGCACCGGCACGCCCGAGCCGAGCAAGGTCGCCAGGGTGCGCGAGAAACGGCCGACGGCGATCTTGTGGGCCAGCGACCCGAAGACCGGGACCTTCAGCCGCAGCCAGTCGTAGATCCGCTTGCCGGAGCGGGTCCGCTTCCAGCGCCCGAAGAGCGTCAGGAAGGCGAACAGGATCGGCCAGGTGAGGTAGAACTTCTTGAACATCCAGTCGACCATGAAGTCCGAGGCGCTCATCAAGAACGCCGTCGGGCCGGGGAAGTCGGTCACCCCGAGGTCCTTGAACAACTGGATGAACTTCGGCAGGATGAAGGTCACCAGGAAGACCACGATGCCGACGGCCACCAGCATGACCATCACCGGGTAGGTCATCGCCGACTTGATCTTGCGGCGCAGCTCCTGGTCACGCTCCAAGAACCCGGCCAGGCGCTCCAGGGTCTCGTCGAGCACACCACCGACCTCGCCGGCGCGGACCAGACCGATGAACAGGTTGCTGAACACCCGCGGGTGCCGCAACATCGCCTTCGAGAGCGCCTCACCCGCTTCGACCTGGCCCTGCAGGTCGCGGATGATCTCCTTCAGCTTGTAGCTCGCGGCCTGCTCTTCGAGCACCGTCAAGCAGCGAATCAACGAGACGCCAGCGTTCATCATGGTCGAGAACTGCCGGCAGAAGATCGCCAGGTCCTTGGCCTTGACCTTGCCGAAAGAGATCAGCCTCTTCTTCTCTTTGCCGCCCGCTGCGCCGCCCTTCGGCTTCGAAATGGCCTTGATCGAGACGGGCTGATAGCCCTGACTCTGCAGCCGTTGCCGCAGCATCTTCTCGTCTTCGGCCTCGGTCTTGCCGCTGCGCTCGTCGCCCTGGGCGGTGCGCACGGTGTAACTGAAGGTCGGCATGCGGTTCTCCCTCGCCGGTCGCGATCAGCCTAGCGGCGCGCGCCGCCCCGACCGCCCGACCCACCGGGCCCCTTTTCCTCGTCCTCGGCCGAGCCGAAGATCAGCTTCTTGAGCTCATCCTGGCTGACGGCTTTCTTGAGGGCGTCTTCGTAGGTGATCAATCCCCGGTGGTAGAGGTCCCTCAAACATTGATCCATCGTCTGCATGCCCATCGCGACGTTGGTCTGCATCACGGTGGTCATCTGGTGCGCCTTGGCCTCGCGGATCAGGTTTCGGATGGCCGAGTTGGCGATCATGATCTCCTGCGCGCAGACCCGGCCCGGCTGCCCGGCGCGGGGCAGGAGCTGCTGGCTGATCACCGCCACCAGGTTGTTGCCGAGCTGCACCCGGATCTGCTCCTGCTGGTCGGCTGGGAACTGGTCGACCATGCGGTCGACCGTCTCGGCGGCGGTGTTGGTGTGCAGCGTCGCGAAGACCAGGTGGCCCGTCTCGGCGGTCGTGATGGCGATCGCCGTGGTTTCGAGGTCGCGCATCTCACCGACCAGGATCACATCCGGGTCCTCGCGCAGCGCCGACTTTAAGGCCCGGCCGAAACTGCGCGTGTCGGCGCCCAGCTCACGCTGGTTGACGACCGACTTCTTGTGCGTGTGCAAGAACTCGATGGGGTCCTCGACGGTCAGGATGTGGACCCCGCGGTTCATGTTGATGTGGTTGATCATCGCGGCCAGGGTGGTCGACTTGCCCGACCCGGTCGGCCCGGTGACCAGCACGAGTCCGCGCGGCCGCTCGGTCAGCTCGCGCATCACCGTCGGCATGTTGAGCTCTTCGAGCGTCGGAATGCGCGTCGGGATCTGCCGCAGCGCCGCCGCGACGTTGCCGCGGTCGCGGTAGACGTTGACCCGGAACCGCGCCAGCCGCTGCATCGAGTAGGAGAAGTCCAGCTCCCAGTCGTTCTCGAACTTCTGGACCTGCTCGTCGGTCAGGATGTCGTACATGATCCGCTGCGAGACCGGCGGCGTGAACTTGGTGAAGGGCAACTGCACCAGTTCGCCATCGATCCGCAGGATCGGCGGCAGGCCGACGCAGATGTGCAGGTCGCTGGCACCCTTGTCGACCACCGTCCGGCAGAGGTCGTCGATATGGACGTCTTCGACCGGCGACAGCGGCGTCTTCTTGGCGGGCTGGGGCTGGGTTTCCATGAAGCTGACCTCGGCTCCTGGCCCGGCACCCGCCGGGCCCTGGCGCGGCGGCTGTTATTCGAGTCCGACCGACTGCACCACGCGCATCACTTCCTCGATGGTCGTGACGCCGTCCACCACCTTCTTCAGGCCGTCCTCCTGCAGCGTTCGCATGCCGCGCGCGCGACAGGCTTCCTTGAGCTCCTGCACCGAGGCGCCCTTGACGATCAACTCGTTCAGCTCGGGGTTCATGGTCATCAACTCGTACAGCCCCGAGCGGCCCTTGTAGCCGGTCTCCCGACACAGCGAGCAGCCCTGGCCGCGGTAGAAGGTGACCGGCCGCCCCGGCTCGGCCCGGAAGCCGAAGCGTGCCAGCGCGTCCTGCGGTGGGTTGTAGGCGACCTTGCACTCGACGCAGATCTTGCGGATCAGGCGCTGCGCCATCGAGCCGATCAGCGAGGCGGCGATCAGGAACGGCTCGACGCCCATGTCGACCAGGCGGGTGACCGACGACGGCGCGTCGTTGGTGTGGATGGTGGACAGCACCAGGTGCCCCGTGAGCGACGCTTCGACCGCGATCTCGGCGGTTTCCAGGTCGCGGATTTCACCGACCATGATGATGTCCGGGTCCTGCCGCAGGAAGGCGCGGAGGGCCGTGCCGAAGTCCACCCCGGCCTTGCGGTTGACCGCCACCTGCGAGATCCCCGGCAACTGGTACTCGACCGGGTCCTCGATCGTGATGATGTTGGTCTCGACCTTGTTGAGCTTGTTGAGCACCGAGTACTGCGTGGTGGTTTTGCCCGACCCGGTCGGGCCGCAGCTCAAGAAGATCCCGTAGGGCTGCCCGACGACGTCTTCCAGGGTCGCCTGGGTGTCGGGATAGAGGCCTAGCTTGGCGAGACCCAGCAACACGGAGCTCTTGTCGAGGATCCGCATGACGGCCTTCTCGCCGTTGACCGTCGGGATCACGCTGACGCGCAGGTCGTAGTCCTTGCCGCTGTGGCGCAGCGCGATGCGGCCGTCCTGCGCCTTGCGCCGCTCGGCGATGTCCATGTCGCTGAGAATCTTGATACGGCTGAGGAGCGGCGGGTGGACGTACTTCGGCACTTCCATCATGACGTGCAGCACGCCGTCCACGCGGTACCGGATTCGCACGTTGCGACGCTGCGGCTCGACATGAATGTCCGACGCGCCGTCGCTGATCGACTTGGTCATGATGGTGTTGGCGATCCGGATGATCGGCGCCGCTTCCACCATCGCGTCGACGTTGTCGATGCCGATCTCTTCGTCGAGGTCGGTCTCGGGGATGTGGCCGGCCTCGAGCTCGTCGAGCGCGCCGGTCATGAAGTCCTCGCCGACCGCCACCTCGCCTCCACCAAAGGCCGCCGCCTGCTCCGCCGCCGCGTCCGGCCCCTTCGCCGCGGCGCTGCCGCTGACTTGATTCAGGGCGTCCTCAATCTCTTTGCGGCTGGCCATCACCGGCCGCACCTGCACACCCACCATGCGGAGGTCGTCCTGGGCCACCAGGTCGGTCGGGTCGGCCATCGCCACGGCGATGGTGTTGCCCTCCTTGGCGATCGGCAAGATGGTGTGCTTCTGCAGGATATGCAGCGGCACGGCGCGGATGGCGTTGACGTCGATCGAGATCCGGCGCAGCCGCACGCGCTGCACGCCGAGCGTCTCGGCCTTGGCGTCGAGCACCTCGTCCTCGCTGGCCAGTTCCATTTCGACCAGCACTTCGTCCAGCCTGGCGCCCGGCCGCCGCCGGCAGTTCTCTTCCGCCGCCCGCAGGTCCGCTTCCTTGACGATCCCCTTCTCGACGAGGATCTGACCCAGATTGCGCTTTGTGGTGGCCACGCCCGTCACCTCGCCCGGCTGTCGCCGGCCCTTCCCGTAGCTTGCGCCACTGCCCACCGCCGGTCGCCCAACCACCAGCGGCCGACCCACTCGCTCGGCACCGAGACGGTAACATATCGCCGAAGCTGCCGTCAAGGCGCCAGGCCGGCGATCCCGCCGATGGTTGGAGCACTTCCCAACAGCCATCGTTTCGGCGGCCGCACCGGCCTGACCTCCCCTCTGCCGGCCGCGCCGAGCGGTCCGGGGGGTGAGGTTCGGCGGTTGCCGTTCAGCCCTTCAGCCCGCGGCGCGCTTCGCCAGTTCGCGCTCCAGGACCTGCTGCATCAGGGCCACCGGCGGGGCGCAGCCGGTCCAGCGTTGCAGGCTCAGGGCGCCCTGGTGGACCAGCATCGGGACGCCGTTGAGGGTCTTCACGCCTTGCAGGGCGGCCTCCTGCAGCAGCCGGGTGCGGGCCGGGTTGTAGATGATGTCGACCACCGCGCAGTGGCTGCGCAGGGCCGGCAGGCTGACCGGCTGGGCGTGGCTGTCGGGGTGCATCCCGACGGCGGTGGTGTTGACGATCAGCTCGGCGCCGGCCAGCTCCGGGTCCAGCCGGTGCAGGTCGCTGGCATTGGCCACCCCGGGCGCCAGACCGTTCAGGAGGGCCGCCAGCTCCGCCGCCCGGGGGACCGTGCGGTTGGCGATCAGGACCCGTTCGGCACCGGCTTTGACCAGCGCCACACCGACCGCGCGGGCGCTGCCGCCGGCGCCCAGCAGCACCACCCGCCGCCCCTCGACGGTGATCCCCGCGGCCGCCAGGCCGGTCACGAAGCCGGGTCCGTCGGTGCTGTCCCCGACGATCTGGTCGCCGTCGAAGTGGACGGTGTTGACGGTGCCGGTCAACTGTGCCTCGGCGGTGGCGACCGTGACCAGCGGCAGCAGGGCCTGCTTGTGGGGAATCGTCGCGTTGAGTCCGACCACGCCGGCGGCGCGCAGGCCGGCCAGCGCGGTCGGCAGGTCGGCCGGGGCGCTGTCGAAGGGCACGTAGACCCAGTCGAGCCCCAGCGCCGCCAGGGCCGCGTTCTGCATCGGTGGGCTGAAGCTGTGCCGCACCGGGTGGCCAATCACGCCGACGACCTGTGTCGTGCCCCAGATCTCGGTCATCCGGCGTGCTCCCGCCACCGCGCCAGCAGCCGCCGCTCCCAGGGTCGCACCAGCCGGTAGAGCACGAAGTCGTGGCGACTCAGGGGCTCGACATAGATGGTCTGCAGCCCGGCCAGATTGCCACCCAAGATGTCGGTGAGGACCTGGTCGCCGACCATCACGGCCTCGTCGGGGCGCAGGTCGAGCTGCCGCAAAGCGCGCCGGAAGCCCCCCCGGCAGGGCTTACGGGCGAGGCAGATCGACGGCACGTTGACCGGTTCCAGCATCCGGGCGATGCGCCGTGCATGTTGGCTGTTCGAGAGGATCGCCAGACAGATCCCGGCTGCCTGCAGCTCGCCGACCCAGGCCCGGACCTCCGGCGGCAGCTCGTAGCACTTGCGCGGCACGAGGGTGTTGTCGACATCCAGCAGCACGCCGCGGACGCCCAGCTCTGCCAGCAGCGCGGGAGTGATCTCGAAGATACTGCCGCAGAACCGGCCGGGCGCGAGGTATTGCCTCATGAGCCGCTCCGGGCGGCCTCGCCACGGGCCTTGTTGCGGGCGTGCTGGGCGGCGGTGCGGCTGAAGAGGTGGCGGCCGTCGGCGGTCAGCACGAAGAACAGATCGTCGTGACGGGCCGGCTGCAGGGCCGCCTGCAGGCTGGCCCGGCCGGGGCTGGCGATCGGGCCGGGCGGCAACCCGGCATGGCGGTAGGTGTTGTACGGCGAGTTGACCTCCAGGTCGCGGTAGAGCAGCCGCTGGCGGTGCTCGCCGAGCGCGAAGATCACCGTCGAGCAGAGCTCCAGCCGCATCCGGCGCGCCAGGCGGTTCTCGATCACGCCCGCGACCTTGGCCCGCTCGTCGGCCCGGCGGACCTCTTCTTCGACCAGCGAGGCCAGGATCACGACCTCGTGGCGACGACGGGCGGGCGCGCCGGCGGTGGTGAGCTCGCGCCAGACGGCGACGAAGCGCTGCACCTGGGCGGCGATCAACTCCCGCGGGCCGGCATCGAGCGGCAGGCGGTAGGTGTCGGGGTAGAGGTAGCCTTCGAGCGTCGCCCCCGCGGGGAGACCCTCGATCTTGAAGCTGGCGGCCTCGCGGGTGGCCAGCCGCTGGTACTCGGCGGCGCTGCCGATGCCGGCGGCCTGACAGCGTCCGGCGGCCTCGGACAGCCAGAGCCCCTCGGGGATGGTCACCCGCAGGTCGGCCACCTGGCCGGCGCGGAGCTGGTCCAGCAGGCCATCCACCGGGGCGGCCGGACTGAGGCGGTACCAGCCGGCCTGGAGGCGCGTGTCGACACCGCGCTGACGGGCGCGGCGGAGGAAGGCCGGGGCGCTGCGAATCAGGCCGCGCTGCTGCAACTCGGCGGCGATCTGGGCCGGGGTCTGGCCGCTGCGCAACTCGTAGGCGACCAGCGGGCCCGGCCCGACCGGCTGCAGCGCCGCCTGGTACTGGCGGGCCTGCCAGGCCAGCCCGCCCGCTGCGGCCGCCCCGACCAGGAGCACTCCAGCCAGCCCGGCCCTCCAGCCACGTCGCGCCTTCGTCAAGCCGCCCTCCAGCCGGCATTATAGCATGACCCCCGGCGGTGGCAGGGAACTGCTGGGCCGCGGCGAAGCGCGGGGTGACGGAGTGTGATTGGATGTCCAGCGACACGGCGACGCCGCAACGCGCCGGCCATTTTCTGCCGGGCGATGCCCCGCCGTACGGCGATATTCTGAACTGCATGCACTGCGGGCTGTGTCTGCCGACCTGTCCGACCTACACCCTGACCGGGTCGGAGCGCAGCTCACCGCGGGGCCGCATTCAACTGATGCGCGGCGTGGCCGACGGCAAGCTGGAGCTGACTCCGACCTTCGCCCACGAGATGTTCTTCTGCCTCGGCTGCCTGGCCTGCGAGACGGCCTGCCCGGCCGGGGTCGACTACGGTGGGCTGCTGGAGGCCGCGCGCACCCAGGTGGTGCGGCATCGGCCGCCGCGTGGCGTCAAGGCGCTGGCCCAGAGGCTGGCCTTCGGGATGTTCGAAAACCTCGCCCTGCTGCGCCTGGTGGCGCTGGCGATGCGCTGCTACCAGGCCAGCGGGCTGCGCGCCCTGGTCCACCGCACTGGTCTGCTGCGACTGCTCGGGCGGCTGGGCGAGATGGAAGGCCTGATGCCGACCATCTCGGTGCGGCCGTCGAGCGCCACGGTGCCTGTCGAGACGGCGCCGGTCGGTCCGGAGCGCGAGCGCGTCGGGGTGCTGCTGGGCTGCGTGATGGACGTCGCCGGGGCCGCCGAGAACGAAGCCACGGTGCGGCTGCTGGCGCGCCACGGCTGTCGCGTGATCGCGCCGCCACTGGGCTGTTGCGGCGCCCTGCACGCCCATGCCGGGGATTTGCCGCGGGCGCGGCGGATGGCCAAAGAGGTGATCGCCGCGTTCGAGGCGGCCCAGGTCGACTGCGTTGTCCTCAACTCTGCCGGCTGCGGCGCGGCGATGAAGGAGTACGGCCACTGGCTGCACGACGACCCAGTCTGGGCGGAGCGCGCGGCGGCCTTCGCGGCGCGGGTGCTGGACCTCACCGAGTTCCTGACCAGCCGGCCGCTGGCGCCGGGGGGCCGACCGTTGGGGTTGACGGTGACCTATCACGACGCCTGTCATCTGAACCACGCCCAGAAGGTCAACAGCCCGCCGCGCAAGCTGCTGCAGGCGCTGCCCGGAGTGCGCCTGATCGAGCTGCCGGAGGCCGGTTGGTGTTGCGGCAGCGCGGGCATTTACAACATCACGCACTTCCCCGAGGCGGTCGCGCTGCTCGACCGCAAGATGGCCAACATCGCGGCGACCGGGGCGGATCTGGTGGTGACCGGCAACCCCGGCTGCCTGGTGCAACTCCAATACGGCGTGCGCCGACACGGGTTGCGCTGCGAGGCAATCCACACCGCCACGCTGCTGGACCGCATCTACGGCGGCTCCGACGGTTGACAGCGGGGTCAGGAAGCTCTAGGATCGGTGGGCGGCTGGGCGCTGGAAGGAGCGGGCGATGAGGCGGGCATGGCTGCTTTGGGCGGCGCTGCTGGCATTCCGTGGAGTGTCGGCGCAGGACAGCACAACGGCGCAACGGCTGGTCGAGCAGATCGTCAGCCAGCAGGCCCAGTTCTGGCCGGACGCACAGGTCACCCCGAACAAGGCGCCGCTCTTCCGCGGCAACCTGCAGCCCGCGCGCGACGCGCTCGAGCAACTGGCCGCCCTCGGTGATCCAGCGATCCCGGCGCTCGCCAATCTGCTGCGCCACCCGCGGGCCCAGGCGCGCGCCAACGCAGCCGCTGGGCTCAGCAAAATCGGCGGCCCGGCGACCGCTGGCCCGCTGATCGGCGCCAGCACCGACCCGGTCGCCGGAGTGCGTTACCAGGTTGCCCTGGCGCTTGGCTACAGCGGTTCGGCGCAGGCGCTCCAGGCGCTCAACACGCTGGCCGGTGACAAGATCAACGAGGTCCGCTCGGCGGCCATCACGACCGGCGCCGTGCTGCGCGAGATCCTGATGGCCGAGGCCGCCGAGACGCCCGAGGCGCGGGTCGCCGAGCTGGTCAAGCTGGCGCCCAACGACGCGGCGGTGCGCCGCCTGGTGCGGCTCGGCGCGGCCGCTGTGCAGCCGCTGATCGCAGCGCTCAACAGCGACGACAAGGGTGTGGTGGCCGGCGCCGCCAAGGCGCTCGCGCTGATTGGTGATCCGGCTGGTTTGGAGCCGCTCTGGCAGAAGTACGAGGCGTCGCTGAAAGCGACGCCGCAAAGCACCTTCGCGCAGGCCTTGGCGGGGTACCGCCACGCGCAGGTCTTCGACTACCTGCTGAAGCTGCTCAACACGGTCGACCTGCCGGCCGACGCCGGGCCGGCGCCGTATGCGCTCTCGGAAGCGCAGTACTATGCCCTGGAGCGGCTGGCCAGCATCGACCACCCGCAGCGCGCCGCGGTCACCGCCGCGTTCCTGGAAAAGCTGCTGGCGAAGGGCGCCCACAAGGAAGTGATTCGCAACGCCGAGGCCGCGGTGAACCCGGTGGCGACGGCCTGTGAGGTGCTCGGCAAGGTCGGCGACAAGAGCGCACTGCCCCTGCTGGAGCGGGTGATCAGCGAGGCGCCAGCGCCCGAAAAGAGCATCGTGAAGCCGATCGCCCAGCGCGCCAAGGCGGCGATCGAGCAGCGCGGGGGATAGGGTCAGAACCACCGCCACGGCCCGATGTCGAAGGCTGTGGTGCGAATCCGCCGCGGATGAGGTGAGGCATGCAAGGTCCGGTGATTCGGGTGCTGGGCGTCGGCAACGGTGGTTGCAACGCCGTGCAGCAAATCCTGCAGGCGGAAGTGGCCGGCGTCGAGTTGTTCGCGCTGGATACCGACGTCCGCAAGCTCAAGGACGTGCTGGTACCGAATCGGTTGACCCTCGGCAGCGACATCACCAATGGGCTCGGCACAGGCGGTGATCCGGCGCTGGGGGCTCGTGCGGCGGAGGCCTCGCAGCGCGACATCGAGCCCATCCTGAACGGCGCGCACATGGTCTTTGTGACCGCCGCGATGGGTGGCGGGACGGGCACGGGGGCGGCCCCGGTGATTTGCCGGATGGCTAAAGAGCTGGGCGCGCTGACGGTGGCGATTTGCACCAAGCCGTTCCAGTTCGAGCGCAAGCTCCGCGCGCAGACCGCGCTGACCGGCATCGAGCAAATCGCCGCGACGGTCGACGCGTTCATCGTGATCGACAACCAGCGGCTGCTGGAGCAGGTCGACAAGCACACCAAGCTGACCGAAGCCTTCGCCTATGCCGACGACGTGCTGCGGCAGGCGGTGCAGGGGGTCTCCGACCTGATCACCATCCCCGGCACCATCAACGTCGACTTCGCCGATGTCTGCAGTGTGCTGAAGGATGCCGGTCCGGTGCTGATGGGCATGGGCGAGACCGCCGGCGACGCCTCGGCCGACGACATCGTCGCCAAGACGGTCGCCTCGCCGCTGCTGGAGAACGGCATCGTCGGCGCCACCAACATCCTACTGAACGTCGCGGTCGGCCCCGAGACCAGCCTCTGGCACGTCCACGACATCGCCGACGCCGTGGCCCGAGCCACGCAGACCGAGGCGCCCAACGTGATTTTCGGCACGGTGGTCGACCCGTCCTTGGCGGGCAAGGTCAAGCTGACCCTGCTGGCTGCCAGCTTCGTCACGCCAACGGCCACCGCGCGGGCAGCCGATCCGTGGGGGCTGGCCCGGCCGCAGACCAGCGGTGGCCCGGCCACGGCCCCGCCCCGGCGGCCGGTGACCCTCGAGGCGCCGCCCGCGCCGCCGCCGGTGCCGCCACCACCGACCACCGCCACGCAGGTCTCCAGCGACGACCTCGATGTGCCGGCTTTCGTGCGGCGCAATCTCGACCGTCGCGGCCGCAGCTAGGACCAGCCGCGCCATGTCGTTACCGCAACTCGTCGCCCTCGACCTCGACGGCACGTTGCTGAACCGTGCCAAGCAGCTCACCCCGCGGACGACCGCCGCGATCCGGGAGCTGGAAGCCCGCGGCGTGATCTGCGTGCTGGCGTCCGGCCGGATGTACCACCACTGCATGGAGCCCTACGTCACCCAGCTCGGGCTGCCGCATCCGGTGATCTGTTACAACGGCGCCGTGATCCTCGACCCCAGCAATGGGCAGATCCTCTCGGAGCAGGCGGTGCCCGCCGCGCTCTGGGCGCCGGTCGTCGAGTTCGCGGAGGCCACCGGGAGGACCTACAACCTCTACCTCGACGACCAGCTCTACTGCCCGCGCGCGTCGCGATTCACCGAGCTGTACTGCGGCCGCACCAGTGCCCGGCCGGTCTTCCGCGAGGACCTCGCCGGCTGGGCCGCCGGGCGCGACAGCACCAAGCTGATCCTGCTGGACGATCCCGCCCAGGTCGAGGAGCTGTACCGCCGCTGGCACGCCGAGCTGGGCGACCAGCTCTACGTGACCGTCAGCGATCCGGAGTACTTGGAGTTCATGAACCGCGGCGCCAACAAGGGCTGGGCGCTGCGCGAGTTGTGCCGGCGACTGGGCGTCGATCCGGCGAACACGGTGGCCTTCGGCGACGCTCGCAACGACATACCGCTGCTGCAGGCGGCCGGGACCAGCTACGCGATGGCCGACGCGCGGCCGGAGCTGCAGGCGGTGGCCGACCATCTGGCGCCGAGCCATGACGACGACGGCGTGGCGCAGGTTATGGAGCGGTGGCTGGCGGCCAGCGGTCGCTGAGCGCTAGACCGCGCGCGCCGGCAGCTCGCCGAAGACGTTGAGCACCGTGGCGCCCTGCGCCGGTTGCCAGCGGTCGACGTCGGGGGCCAGGCCGGCCGGCTCGTAGTAGCGCTCGACCAGCGTCTGGCGCAGGCGGCTCTCGATCTCGTCGCCCTCCTGCGCCACCACCAGCACCACCCCGCCCCCGCCAGCGCCCATCAGCCCGGCCCCGAGCACCCCGTCGAGGGGCGTCACGAGGTCGACGATCTGGTCGAGTTGCCGGATGCTGGCGCCGTAGAACCCAGGCTGGCGGCGCAGTCGAGCAGCCTGGTACTCCGGCGTGCCTCGCTTCACCGCGGCCGCGGCCAACTGCCGGAGATGCGCGTCGCTGAGGCGTTGGTGGTGCCCGTCATAGGGCTGACAGTGTCCGGCAGCGTCGAAGGCGAACAGCCGGTCGCCGTCGTGGGTGATGCTGGTCAACAGCCCGAACTCGGCCATCGCCTCGGGGGAGCCGTTGGCCAAGAGCTGGTCCTGCACCATCCCGCGGTCGGCGCGACCGATGCCGTAGAGCGCGGCGCCGCGGAGCGGGATCGATTCCGGCAGCTCCGCCAGGTCGGTGGTGTCGAAGAATGACTGCGCCAACTGCGCGAAGGCCTCGGGATAGCGCTGCTGCACGGCGCTCAGGGCACAATGCTCCGGTATCGCGAGCAACAGGTCATAGATTCGCGGCAGCGCGATGCGGCTGGTGTTGAAGTCCGCCAGCCAATGCGTCCCCGCGACGACCTCGCTGGCGATGTTCCAGGCGCGGTGGTGCTCCTCCAGGGCGCGTCGCATTTCGGCGTAGGCGAACTTGTAGGCGAAGACGCCGCGGTTGAACATCCGCTTTTCGGCGCTGCTCTTCTCGGCGCGCATCCCCGAGTTGACGACCAGCACCTGGTAGCCACTGGGGAACTCGACGCTGCGCAGGTCGCGGAACTCCAGCGGCGGAATGAACTGAATGTTGGTGAGCTTGCCGCGCTCGCCGAGCAGCATCGCGGCCTGATCGCCGGAGCCGCCGCGCGTGCCGACGTACCACTCCGCCTCCCCCAGCAGCCGCACCAGCTCCTTGGGTTGCAGGCCCAAGTGGTAGATGGCGTTGGCGGCCAGTGCCGTGGCGACCACAATCGCGCTCGAGGAGCTCATCCCGGCGCCGTAGTGGATGTCGCCGGCGATCAGCATGTTCAGCCCGTGATCGACCTCACCGGGTCGTTCGTGCGCCATCCGCAGCAGCGCGCCTTTGATGTAGTTGAGTGTCCCCGTGCGCCCGGCGGGGCGGTTCTTGCGGTCCTTCAGCTCGCCGACCGCGGCCTTCACGTCCGGGGTGTCAATGTACTCGACCCACCCGGCCTCCCAGGCCTCGGGGGCCCGCGCCACTTCGCTGTCGAGATCGAAGCTGAGGCCGCTGGCGAACTCGGGGGCGGCGTTGCTGACGTGGAACTGCTGGTCGTCGCGCCAGCCGACCACCAGCAGAATCTCCCGCGTGTGGCAGCCGTACAGCACGAAGCTGCCCTGGTGGTCGGAGTGCGGGTTGAACGACAGCCGACTCGGCGAGCGGCTGATCAGCACAGGGCCCGAGCCGTAATGCTCGCGGTAGGTCCCCAGCGCCTGCCGCAGTAGCCGACAGCGCTCGGTCCAAACCGCCGAGTCAGGTCCATAGAGGCGCTGCAGCAGCGTCCGGATGCCGTTGTCGAAGGGCGGCGTGAAGGCCTGCATCCACTCGTCGACCGGCATGAACAACGGCATCATGGCGCGGCGATCTCCTGCCACTGCTCGACGGTGTCGATCCCCTTACCCTCCCGCGGATCGCTCAAGGCCATCGTCCGCACCACCTGGCCGTGGCGCAGATAGTGCTCCACCAGGTCGGTCACCAGCAGCTCGCCCTGCGCGTTGCGGTCGCTCAGTTCGGCGCACCGCTGCCGCAGATCGGGCAACCGCCAGGCGTAGGTGGAGACGTTGACCTCGCGGATCGCCAGCAGTTGCTGCTGCGTGAAGTCGTGCGCCGACCCGTCGTACAGCAGCAACGTCGTCCCGCCGGGCAGCGCGTCGATCACGCGGCGTTCGAGGATCGCCAGCGCCTGGCGTTGCTCCTCGTCGCCGACGGCGACCACCCGGCCCTGGCGACTCGCCCGCACCTGCTCGGGCCCGCCCTCCAGCCAGCCGGTCAGAAAGAGCATCCCGCAGTCGCCCTGCGCGAAGCGCTGCCGGAACCGGGCGATGGTGCTCGCCGTCAGCAGCGGCTTGTCGCCGCAGAAGAAGTAGACCTCGGCCGCGGTGTCGAGCGGCACGGCCTGTAGGGCGCACTGCAGCGCATGGCCGGTGCCGCGCGGCGGGTCCTGCTCGACGAAGTGCCGCCCCGGCGCCTCGCCGACGGTTTCGCGAACAAGGTCGGCGCGGTGCCCCACGACGACGTACTGTTCGTGGTCACCCAACCCCGCCGCGATGGCTTCGAGCACGCGCGCCAGGCAAGGTCGGCCGCCGACATCGGCGAGGACCTTCGGAGAGTCGTGCTTGAAGCGGGTGCCCTTCCCCGCAGCCGCAACAATCGCAATCCGCCGTGGTGCTGGCTCGCTCACGCTGCCGTCGCTTTCTGGAGCCGTGCGACTCACTCCACCGGAGCCGCCCCTGAGCCATACCCTAGCGTGCCATCGGAGCGTGACAACGACAGGGCAGGCCGACGTTGCAGCGGGGTTACCGCGGCCCGTCGACCTGCCCGTTCGACTCTAGCGGATGGTGACCGTCCGCACGGCCCGCACCATCTCGCCCGCAGCGCTGCGCGCCAGCAACTGCACCTGGTAGGTCCCGCGCGGGACCGGCCGGCCTTGCGCGTCGAGCCCGTCCCAGTTGAGCGCCACCACCCCACTGCCGGTGCGCGGCGCCGTCTCGACGATCACCCGACCCGCCAGGCTGGTCACGCGGAGCACCAGACTCGCCTCGCTGGAGACCGCCGCGCTGACCGCCAACCCCCGGCCGCGGCCGGGCTGCACGGACAGCGTGCCGATCTGCAGCGTGCTGCTGCCGCGCGGCACCACGGTCAGGTCAAAGAAGCGCTCGCCACTGCCCTGGAAGACGTAGGAGCTGCTGTTGTTGAGCAGCACCTGCTGCCCGGTGCTGAGGTCGAGCAGCCGCGCCCGGTAGCCATTGGGCAACTGCCGCGCCAGGAACGGCCAACTGAGGGTGACCGGCCCCTGCTGCGCCGCCGTGACGGCCAGCCGCCAGCGAGTCGCGGTGGTCACCGGCTGGCCTTGCCAGTCGGCGGCCGCGCGAGTCAGGTCGCTGGCGATGATCTCACAGCGCACCGGCCCGCTGCCCGACGGGGCCGCCGGCGGCGTGACGCTGCGCACGGCCTGCCGCAACGCCCCGACCACGGCCGTGCTGCTGCCCCCGTCGACGCTGGCCGTCAGCGCCAGGCCGAAGTTGGACGGCGAGACCGGCGCCGGCGCCTGCCGGGCCAGCCCGCTGTCGGGTCGGTAGACCACCCCGACACCGTCCCGCAGGGCCCTCCAGAAGTAGCCCTCGTAGACTTGCACCTGGGTCCGCATCCCGTCGGTCCCCGGCAGCACCGGATCGATCACCTGCTCGTAGTCGTGCCCGTTGTAGACCCAGCCGAACGGGTCGATCAGCGCCCAGTTGTCGGGATCGGCGAGCGTGCCCTGCGAGACGCCGGCCAGGAAGACCTCGAAGTCGGCCAGCCGCCACTGCATGTTGCGCGACTCGCGCGGGTTGCCCAACTGGTGGAAGCCCGCCGGCGAGGTCACCAGGCTGAACCCGTTGGCACCGCCGTCGTTGCCGGCCCGGGTGCCGGTCAGTTCGGCCACCCCGGCCGAGTTGGTGCGCAGGAAGAAGCCCTTGCCCGGCGCGATGTTGAACGCCGCGTTGGCGGCATCCGGCCGGAAGAACTCGTAGCGGGTCTGCCCCGCCACCAACCGCGCCACCTGCGGCGGGGTCGGCGTGACGTTGAAGTCGAGGATCGTCTGCCGGCTGTCAGCCGGGCTGATCGGGAAGCTGATCAGGTAGACCCCCGGCGTCGACAGCGACACGCTCATCACCTGCAGGAACTCGGCCGTGGCGGTGGCGGCGATCTGCTCCCCGTCCAGGGTGGCGCTGATGGCCACCGTGCCGGGGTTGTCCTTGGTCATCTGGAACCGCAGTTGGCCGGTCGAGTCGGTCGCCGCGGTCGGGTTGGTGATGTGCAGGCCCTCGGTCGGGGCGCCGAACACCTGCACGCGGCTGGCGGCGACCCCGGCGACCGGCTGGGCAGCGCTGTCGCGCACCGTCACGGTGACCGTGATCGGCGTCTGGCCATTGGCCGGAGCCGTCGGCCGCGAGAGCTGCAGCAGCGAGCTGCCGCCCTGGGCCTTGACGATGTAGTTGACGGTCACTTCGAGGCCCGGGCTGACCGTGAACTCGTGGACGCCTTCGGCTTCGAGCACCGGCGACCCCGAGCTGGCATCGGCGAACGACAACTGCGTGTCGACGTCGCAGTAGTCCTGGAACGAGCCGAAGAGGTCGATCACCTGCACGTCGTTGCCCAGGTAGCGGCGCTTGACGGTGCTCACGCGGCTCCCGGAGTTGGTGCCGTTGAGGGTCGCCTTGACCCGCGCCTGGTGATAGAAGTCGGCCACGATGGTGCGGTTCTGGGTGGTGATCGTCCCGGTCCGCGGGTTGGGCTGCCCATCGGCATCGGTGTCGGGTGCCAGCCAGCGCTGGTCGGTGCCCTGCGTCAGCGGCGCCGCCGGAATGCTGTACCCCG
This sequence comes from Fimbriimonadaceae bacterium, assembly GCA_020850355.1. Classification (GTDB taxonomy): domain Bacteria; phylum Armatimonadota; class UBA10988; order UBA10988; family UBA10988; genus JADZEX01. The sequence goes on from JADZEX010000059.1 coordinate 51,130, forward strand.
AGCCGGCATCGCAGAAGGCGGTGGCGGTCTGCGAGTTGGCGTTGACCGTCGCGCTCTGCCCGCCGGTGAGGATGCCGACCGGCACGAGGTTGGCGTCGTCGTAGGTCCCGCCGGCCTGTACCTGAACCTGGAAGGTCGCCCGCAACTGGTGGTAGTAGCTGGCGCTGAGGCTGGTCACGGTGGAGTTGACGGTGTAGGTCTGCTGCCCCTGCCGCCACCACCGCGCCGAGGTCGTCGAGCCGCTGCTGGTGTCGGGGAAGACCACGTCGCTGCCGTCGTCGCAGTAGATGGTCGCCGGGCTGCCGTCGTAGACGGCCTGCTGCCGGGTGATCCCGCGCAGGGTGTACTGCACCGCGGCGTAGTTCGAGCTGTCCAGCCGCCGGGCCCCGGTGACGGCCCCATTGGCGGTGTCGACGGTCACCTGCACCGGCAGACCGAGCAGCCGCTGCGCCTCCTGCACCGCGGCGAAGGCGTTGACCTTGCCGTAGCCGTAGAGGTCGCTGTGCCCATTGCTGTCGTAGCCGCCGCCGGGCTGGTCGATCTGGTCGGCCGTCCGCTCCAACAGCGCCTGCACCTCGGTATAGGTCAAGGTCGGGTTGGCCGAAATGACCAGCGCGGTGACCCCCGAGGCCAGCGGGCAGGCCGAGGAGGTGCCGCCGAAGGTTGGCTCGTAGTTGCCGGCGTTGTAGCCCTGACCACCCATCCGGTCGGTGGTGGTGATCCCGGCCGTGCCAGCGATGATGTCGTTGGAGGGCGCCACCAGGTCGAGCGCGGCGCCGTAGCTGCTGTAGGCCGAGCGGACCTCCTGGCTGTTGCTGGCACCAATCGCCATCACCCGCTGGTAGGTCTCCAGGCCGCGGCCGGCGATGTCGACGTTGTCGTTGCCCGAGGAGTACAGGAAGACACACCCGGCACCGAAGCGGCCGGTGTTGGTGCAGAGGTCGATCGCCTGGCGAATCGGGTCCGGCAGCGGCAGGTCGACGGTGTAACCCCAACTGTTGTTGAAGATGCTGACTCCGGCCTGGAGGCCAACGGTGTAGCCGGTGGCGACGTCATCGAAGGAGAAGCCGTTGTTGAAGTCCATCCGGATCGGGAAGATGCGGCAACCGGGCGCCGCCCCAGTGACGCCCAGGTTGTTGTCACCCGCGGCGGCGGCCACGCCGCTGACCGCTGTACCATGCGCGTCGGCGGGATCCTTGTGCGAGCCGTCGTTGGTGCCGGTCGAAGTGTCATACCCCCGCATCAGCTTGTTGCCGACATCGAGGTCCTCGTGGTTCGGATCGACGCCGTCGTCCATCACGCCGATCACCAAGAAGCCGCTGCCACGCTCCAGGTCCCAGGCCTCGGCGGCGTCCACGTCGGCGTCGGCGAGGGTGTTGGGGTAGGTGCCGTCACTGTTGAGGTGCCACTGGTCGGGCGCGTACAGGGGGTCGTTGGGCGTGTAGAACAACTGACCCAGCGGCGCTCGTCCGCGGGGCCGGGGCGGCGGAGCGTGACGCACCGCCCCACCCACCAGGTTCGGCGTCGCCATCCGGGCGTGCGCCACTTCGACCAACTGCCGGGCCACGGTCATCGGGTTGTGGGTCTCGGGATCGACCACCCGGACGAGATAGCCGGTCGGCGCATAGTCGCCCAGCGGCCGGACGAACTCGAGGCCGTAGTCGGCGGTCAGGGCCTGCCGCTCGGTGAGGCTGAGCGCGCGCCCAAAGTCCAGCAGGATTTCGGCGGTCAGGGCGATCGGCGCCGCCGGCGCGCCGAACGACGGCAGCACGGCGATCACGCCCGAGACGGCTCGAACCTCTTGCGCCAGGGTGTCCAGCGCGGCCCGCGAGCGGCTCACCGCCGGGCGTACCAGCACCATCTGGTGTTGCGGCAGCACGGCCAGGCGAGTGGCCGCATGGTTGACGCCCGCCTGCTGCAAGCCTTGCGGCAGGGCCGCCGTGGCGGCGGCCGAGCCGGTCAGGGCAACCACTGCGGCGTCGCAACGTGGCAGACTGACGATCTGCCCATTGGCGTAGAACTGCAGGTCCTGCGCCCCGGCTGCGCTGACTGCCAAAGCCACCCAGAAGAGCGGTGCCCGCCGTCCGATCCACGCGCGCATGTTCACCCTCCCGCTCGGCCCCTCGGCAGGGCCGGGCAAGGTATCCATCTCAGGGCGTGTTCGCTGCCGCGGCGCCGGTCCCTGCCGGTCTCAGACGCGGGCAACGTCTGCCGGCGAGCGCAAGCTGCGCCCGACTCCGACGCCGCATCATCATAACACGCGCCAAGAACCGCCGTCAACGTCAGGCGCCGGGGCGGCTCGCTTCTTGGACAGGCGCGGAGCCCGGCGGTTGTGCCGGATCGTCAGCCGGCATCAGCCCGCGTATCGGCGCGATCCGGCCGGCGTCGTAGGCGGCCAGGAAGGCGTCCACGGCGGCCGGGTGCCACTGCGACCCGGCGCCCTCGCGCAACCGCCGCAGGGCCTCCTGGTCGGCCAGGCCGCGGCGGTAGGGCCGGTCGCTGGTCATCGCGTCGTAGGCGTCGGCCACCGCCAGCACCGTCGCCTGGGTCGGAATCTCGTCGCCCGCCTTGCGGTCCGGGTAGCCCTGGCCGTCGTACCGCTCGTGGTGCCAGCGAATCCCCGGCAGCACGGCGTGCAGCCGCTTGACTGGCGCGATGATCCGCGCGCCATGCAGCGGATGCTGCTGCATCACGGCCCGCTCCTCGGCCGTCAGCGGCCCCGGCTTGCAGAGAATCGCCTCCGGAATGCCGATCTTGCCGACGTCGTGCATCAGCGCCGCGACCCGCAGCAGGTCGAGGTCGGCCGGCGCCAGCCGCAGCTCGCGAGCCGTCTCGAGAGCCAGCAAGGTCACCCGGTGGCTATGCCCGGCGGTGTACCGGTCTTTCGCGTCGACCGCCTTGGCGAGGGTCCCGACGGTGCTCAGGAAGAGGTCCTGCAGGTCACCAAACAGGCGCGTGTTGAGAATCGCCACAGCGGCGTGGTTGGCCAGGGCCGAGAGCAGGTCCAGGTCGCGGTCGCCAAACACCCCGGGGCCAGTCTTGTTGGCGATGTTGAGCACCCCGATCACCCGGCCGTGGACCCGCAACGGGACACACAGCGCGTCGCGGACACCGCTCCGGGCTTCCTCCAGGTCGGCCGCGTCGACCAGCCGGAGCGGCTCCCCCGACAGCGCCACCAGCCCCGCGATGCCCTCGCCGAGTCGAACGCGGGTCGCTGCGACGACCTCCTCGCTGAGCCCCCGCGCGGTCTCGATGCGCAGCTCGGTGCGCTCTTCATCGAGCAGCATCAGCGACCCGCGCTCGGCCGCCATCAGGGCCATCGCCTGACCCAGAATCTCGTTCAGCACATCGCGGCTGTCGACGGTCACCAGCGCCCGGCTGACTTCGAACAGGGCGGTCAGCTCGCCGGTGCTGCGACTCAGGTCGCGGGCCTGCTCGTGCAGGCTATTGCGCAGCCAGGCCGTCTCCCAGGCCAGCCCGGCCTGCTGCCCAAACTCCCCGAGCGCCTCCCGCTCGGTGCGGTCGATGGCCAGGTCGGGCAGGCTGCTGAGCAGGGTCAGCCGGCCGATCAGGCGGTGCTCCTCACCGACCAGCGGGACCACCAGGTTGGTCCCGTCAAGGTCCAACGAGCGGGTGGTGATCACCGCTGGCGGTCCGGCCGCGCCGCCCAGCTCGTCGGGCTCCACCGCCTGCGGCAACCGCGCCGGCGGCCGGCCGCCGCGGCTCCGCGAGCCCCACGGTTCGAGGGTGTCCCCCGCCGCGTTGAGCAGCGCCAGGGTGACGCTCTGCACCGCCGGCAGCGCCTGCGCGGTGTCCAGCACCAGATCGGCCAGCGCCGTCAGCGGCAAGGGCCGCCGCAAGGCCCCCGCGATGGTGCTGGTGGCTCGCTCGTGGTGCAGCAGGCGGGCCATCCGGCGGTCGCGCTCCTGCCGTTCGGCCGCGTCCCGCGCCAGGGTCCCGACGACCAGCCCCCCGGCGACGATCGTCGCGGCCAGGCCGATCAGCTCGTAAGGCGCCGCGCGGCCCGGCGTCTGGACCGTCAGGAAGGTCGCCGCGACGAGGCAGGCGAGGGCCACCAGCAGGACCGTGTCCTCGCGCAGCAGCAGCCCTGCGTCAAGCACCGGCAGCACCAGCAGGTAACGCAGCGGGCTGTTGATGCCGGGGCCGTGCAACAGGATCAGGCAGGTCGCCAGGACGATGTCGCCGACCAGCCGCAGCCGGCGGGCCTGGTCGGTGGAGTGGGCGGTCAGCCCGGCCAGCAGGCTCAGCGTGACGTAGCCCAGCCCGACCCCCAGCAGGCCGTTGACAGCCGGCTCGGGCGCTGCCAGGGCGACGATCAGCAGCGCGGCCAGCAGGACTAGCGCCCGCGCCACCTGCCAGCCGGGCGCGCTGTAGGGCGAGGACCAGGTCACGGGCAGCCCGGCGGTAGCATCCACGGGCGGTGCCCTAATCGTCCGGCGGCGTTTCGGGCCACACCACCAGCCCGTCGGCGCCGCCGCCCTCGAGCGCCTGCCGCAAGGCCACGTCGGCACCGTTGAGCAGTTCGTCGGGAGTGTTGCCACCGGCCGGCCAGAGGGCCATGCCGCAGGCCACCTGGAGCGCCTGCCCGGCGGCCTCGCGCAGCAGCGGCAAGGCCCGGAAGTGCTCCTGAATGCGGCGACAGAGCACCGTCGCCTGGGCCCCGGTTTGCGGCAGCAGCAGCAGGAAGCGGCTGTCGTCGTAGCGCCCGACGCGGTCGATCCGGCGGGAGCATTCGACCAGCACGTCGGCCAGCAGGCAGAGCACGCGGTCGCCGTCGGGCTCGCCGTACTGCGTGACGTACCCGCCCAGGTGCTGCACCGCCAGCAGACAGACGCTCAGTTGGTGGCCGTACCGCCGGCTGCGGCTGAACTCCTCGTCGAGCCGTTCGAGCAGGTAGTGGCGGCTGAACAGCCCGGTCAGCTCGTCCTTGATGGTCTCCTCTTCGACCCGCCGCACGTAATGCTGCAGTTGGCCCTCGATGCTGCGGAGCTGGCGGCGCATCTCCTTGCGCTCTTCGACCAGCAGTTGGTCCTTCAACTCCTTCAGCGCCCGCCGCAGGATGTGCGAGACGTGGCTGATGCTGTAGCCCAGTTTGCGGGCGATCTCGGTCTTCGAGAGGTCGTTGAAGAAGAAGTCGTAGACCACCTGGCGCTCGACCGAGCGCAGCCGGTCCATCGCCTCTTCGAGCGCCAGCCGGTCGACGATCGGCACCTCGCCGCCTTCTTCGGCCAGCGCCCGCACCTTGTCGCGGTCGGCCGGCGCCAGGCCGCTCTCCTGCTCCTCGCCGGCGGGCTGCTCCAGCGAGCTGACGCGGAACACGTCGCGCGCCCGCACCGCCTCGGCGATCTGGGCGTCGGGCAGGCTCAGCTCCTCGGCGATCTCCTCGACCGTCGGCTCGCGGCCGAGGCTTTGGTGCAGCCGGTTGATGGCCTTGTTGATCTTCTGGTTCAGATCGTGCAGCCAGCCCGGCTCGCGGATCAGCTTGCCCTTGTCCCGCAGATAGTGCTGAATCGCGCCCTGCACGGCGTGTGAGGCGTAGGTCGTGAACTTCACGCCGCGGCGCGGGTCGAACATCTCGACGGCGTTGATCAGCCCGATGTACCCCTCCTGGGCGATGTCGTCGACCGGCTCGCCGGTGAAGCGGTAGCGCGCCGCGAGGTGCTCGACGAGGTCCATGCAGGAGAGCACGATCTCATCGCGCACCGCCGTTTCACGGGTGCGGGCGTATTCCAGTAGCAGTGGCGCCAGGGGGTCGTCTGAGCGTGAAGGGATCACCAGCGCTGTCTCGCTCCCGGCTCTAATCTAACGCACCGCCGCGGCGGTTGGTGCGACCGGCGCGGGCGGCGGCACCAGGCGCACCTGCAAGAGCACCAGCAGCTCGCGGGCCGGCTGCTCGGCCGGTCGGGCCGACGCCGGGTCGGCGAGCAGCCCGCTGAGCAGCAGCACCTGGCCGTCGGGCACGCGGGCGCTGGTCTCGGCCTCGCGCGTGGCCACCGCGCCGCCGGCCGCGGGCTGGCTGTACTCGGGTCGCAGCCGACAGAGCACCGTGCCGTCGCCCGGCACCTGACAGTGCAGTTCGAGCGCCACGCCGATCCGTTCGATCTCGCGACTCGCCTGCGGCTGACCGGCGACCAGCAGCAGACTCGGCACGCCCTGGCGCTGACCCACCAGGAAGCGCAGCGAGCCGCCATCGAAGCAGCGCAGGACCGGCCGGGAGAGCACCCGACTGGGCTCGTCCCCGGCGATCAGCAGCGCCGCCTGGGCCAGGTCGAGGTCGGCCCGGAGCAGGCTCTGCGGGCCGGCCGGGCCGCCGGTGCGGTCAAGCCCGAGGCGCTGCGCGACCCACGGCGTGACCTCCGCAAAGAGCGCCTGCACCTCGACCTCGGGCGGCGCCAGGTCGATCTGCGCCAACAGCGTCAGGGCCCGCTCGACCGCCGCCGGGGCGCCACTGAGGATCAGCCGGGGAGTCGTCCCGAGCCGTTCGGCGGGCGGCTCGGCCGGCCCGTCGGCGCTCTTCGGCGCGCCCTCGGGCGCGGCCGGGCCGAGCTGCGGGGCGACCCGCTCGCCGGCACCGGGGGTGCGTTGCGACTGGTAGTCGACCAGCTTCAGTTCGGGCACGGCCCCGTGGAGCACCCGCAGCAAGTCGGCCGGGCGGGCGTAGCGGACGGCGTAGACCGCGGTCTGTGCCGGCTCGTCGGCCTGGGTCAGCGCGGCCAGCACGGCCTTCACCTGGTCGGCGCGGCCGCTGATTGTGAAGACCCCCTCGCTGACGGTGGCGCTGACGGCACTGCCGCCGGCGGCGATCAGCCGCTCGGCCGCGGCCACACTGAGCGTGCCCGGACGCCAGGTGCGGGAGATGCTGACAGCCTCCCCGGCGGCCGACTTCTCCTCCCGCTCCCGGCGCCGCGTGGCGGCATCCTGCAGTTGTTTCACCAACTCCCGCAGCGAGCGGACCTTGTCCTCCTTGCCACGCAGGTAGCAGAGTGTGCCCTCGGCCTCGGTGTAGACGATGTCGAGGGTGACCCCGGCGCGGGTCGCCAGGTCGGTGATCTTCTCGGGCGGCACCAGCGGCACCCAGATCGCCTCTTCGACGTCCTTCAGCGGCTCGCGGTCCAGCTCTTCGAGCTTCCGTCGACCGCGGTAGACATCGCTCCGCGTGCCGCGCAGGGTGAGGCTGCCGGCGTCCTGGTCGGTGACCACCGTGAGCTGCGGGTAGAACGCCCGCAGGGCCTCCTGCGCTTCGGGCAGGCTGAGGTTCTTCAGAAACACCGTCGCCTCGTCCTGCTGCGCCGAGGGCGGCGTGATCACGTGCCCTTCGCCACTCGGCGGCAGCGCGGCGATCCAGCGCCGGGCGCGCCCGACGTCTTTGAGGGCCCCGCTGACCGGCAGCGGGCCATCCTCGGGAATGCTCTCGAGCACGCGCCGCAGCCGCAGGTCTGGGAACTGGGCATTGACGTAACGCCAGAGGTCGGCGACCTGCCAGTTCGGCGGCAGGGGCAGATCCTCGTCGACCCGCCGCTCGCCCAGGTCGGACTCGGCGCCGACCAGGTAGATGTTGCCGGGCAGCCGGGTCCAGACCAGCTTCCAGGCCTCCCACAAGGCGTCCAGCGCCTCGGTCAGGGTGACCTGCTTCAGCTTCAGCGAATAGCTGCCGGCGACTCCCGGCTGCAGCATGATGTTGGCGCCGGTCTGCTCAACCAGGGCCCCGATGATCACCCGAATGTCGGTATCCACGAACTCCGCGGTGATCTTCGCCTCGTGCGCCGGCCCGGCTGGTTTGTCGGGCCCGGCCGGCTCGGCGGGGGGCGGCTCGACCTCAATCACCACCTGCTTGCGCGACGGCAGGGCATAGGCCCGGCAGCGGGCCGGGGTGTTGAGCCGCACCCGCAGCACCGTGTCGACACCGTCACGCCCGATGGAAACCTCGGCCACGGCGTCGCGGGCGACCCGGATGGTGCGGGCCAGCTTCGGCGCGGGGGTCGTCGCCGGGATCGTCACGGCGAAGGTCGCCTGACCCTCGAAAGCGGTCTCGACGCTGCGCTTCGGCCAGCTCAAAGTGGCGGTGAGGCGCAGGAAGTCGGCCCCTTCGGGCTGCCCGACGGTGACCTGCAGCAGTTGCGCGTCGCGCTCCGGGAAGGCCGCTGGTGGCGGCGCGTCGCCGGCCGGGGCCGCCTCGCCGGCCGCCGCCTCGTCTGCGCTGGCCGGCGGGTCGGCGTCGGCCGGCGGTGCCAGCGGCGGCATCGCCTGGTCGTCTTGCGCCCGCAGCGGCGCAGCGCCGCCTGCCAGCAGCAACAGCAGTAGCCAGCGTGTCCAGTTCATGGGGCAGTATCCAAGCCGGGAGGTGGATCAAACGGCAGCGCGCCCGGGGCCGCCGGACGGGTCGGGCCAGCGCGCCGGCCCGGCGGCCGGTTGGGTCGCGGCGCGGTGGCGGCGGGGCCGTCGTTTTCGGAATCGGCCGCGGGCGGCTGGTTGGTCCCGGCGGCCGGGGCCGTGCTGCGGCGCAGGGGCACCCGCCAGCGGTGGCCGTCGCGCAGCAGCAGCACCGCCTCGTCGAGCACCGCCTCCAGGCGGTAGTCGCCGATCAGTTGGCCGACCCGCACGGTGCGGTCACCCTCGCGAGTCCGGAACAGCGCCGCGGAGCGCGCCGGGTCCTGGTTGCGGATCACCCCGACCGGTTGCAGCGCCGCCTCGTCGAGCGCCGGCGGATCGCCAAACGCGGGCGGATCGGCCGGGTCGAAGGCCCGCAGCTCGGCGACGCTCGGGCCGGCCGGCCGGCGGGCTGGCTCCGCCGCTGGCCGGCTGCCCTCCCCACCACGTCGCCGCGGCCGCGGCCGGTCGGTGGTGCTGGGCGCGGGCGGGGCAGGTTCGTCGGGAGCCGGCGGGGCCGGTTCGTCCGGCGCTGGCGGACCCGGCGCCTCACCGCCGGGCGCCACCGGGGCCGGGATGATCGGTCCGGGCGCCGCCCCGTCGGAGCTGGCCGGCGGCTCGTCGCCGGCTGCCTCGGGAGTCGCGCCGCCGGGCGGCAGGAAAGGATCCCGGTCGGGCTGCGGACTGGTCTCGTCGAAACCGCCGTCGGTCGGCCCGCTGGCGATGGCGGCGGGCGGGCTCACCAGCTTCGCCACCGGCCGCTGCAGCCGACTCGCCGCGACCCACAGGCCGGCCCACAGCAGCAGCAGCAAGAGGCCGCCGAGGACCGCCTGCCGCAACCGGGTCGCCGGACTCGGCGTGCTGCTCATCGGCCGCCTCCTGCCGCCGGCGGCCGGCCCGTCGAACGGCGCGCGCGCCGTTCGGCGTCCTGCCAGGGCCGCCCCATCCGCGGTGGCGCCTGTCCCGCCGACCGCGGCAAGCGCTCGTCAGCCGGCGGCGCGCCCGCGGTCGGTCCCGGCGGCTCAGGCGCGGGTTCGTCTCCCGGCGGCTGCGGCGCCGGCTCATCGGCCGGCGGCTGAGGCGCGGGTTCGTCTCCCGGCGGCTCGGGCGCGGGTTCGTCTCCCGGCGGCTGCGGCGCAGGCTCGTCGGCCGGCGGCTCAGGCGTGGGTTCGGCACTCGGTGGGGCGGGGGCGGCGACGGGCGGACTGGCGGGTGCGGGTGGGACCACCGCCCGGAAGCCGGGGCTGCTGGGACGGCGGCGTTCGTACTGCCAGATCCGCGCCGTCAGCACCGAAGGCGGCGCGGGGGCAGTCGGGTCGGGAATGCCGGGCGCCTCGTAGGCCACCAGCCCCAGCTCGGCGAGCACCTCGCCCGTCGCGCTGCCGGCGACCGGGGTGATCGTCAGGCGCCGCACGGCCAGCAGCTTCGGGGCGCTCTGGAAGGCTTCCAGCAACTGGCCGAGTCCGGCGTAACGGCCCTTCAGCGTGACCGTCACCAGCCGCCGCCCCGGCGCGCTGGCCTCCCCGCGGCTGGCGGGCGGCGTGCCCCCGCTGGCCAGCAGCCGCGCCGTCTCGCCCGCGTCGGGGACCACGCCGACCAGCGCCAGCTCGGCGCCGCTCGCCAGGTCGGCGAGCTGGGTCACCAGCGTCGGCACGTAGAGCCGCGCCGAGGTGGCCACCTCCAAGCCGGCCAGGTCGCTGCGCAGTTGCGCCGACCGCCGCCGCGCCGCGGGCAACTCGCGGACCAGGGCCCGCTCGGCGGCCAGCTCGCGAAGCTGGTAGCGCAGCTCGGGGATCACCTGCTGGTACTGCCGCCACGGCCGCGCCGCGGCGCCCAGCATCAGGGTGCCCCAGACGACCCACCCGGCGACATAGCAGAGCAGCGTGGCGGTGGGACTCAGCCGGTCCAGCCAACGCTTCATCGCGGGTCTCCCGCGAAGTCGCGCAGCGGCCGCCGGACCAGGCCGGTCACGGTGAACTCGAGCGGCCCGGCCCCGCTGGCGGCGTCGGCCGGGCGGCTGCGCTGCAGCACCGCGACCCCGCACCAGGGCGACTGATTCAGCCGCTGGACCAGCTCGCCAATCGCCTGCTGACGCTCCGCGCGGCCTTCCAAGCGGAGCACCTGCCGCCCGTCGTCGCCGACGGCCTCGACCTCCAGCCGGGTCAGCCAGAGCCCCTCGGGCAGCCGGTCGCGCAGCTCGTGGAGCAGGTCCCGCCATTGCGCGTTGTTGCCATGCACGCCCATCGCCCGCCGCCGCGGTTCGGCGAGGTCGCGCAACTCGGTCTGCAGGCGGCGGGTCTCGGCCGCCTGGTCGGCGATCCGCCCGCGGTCCAGGCGGGCCTGCAGCAGCCGCCAGGCCCCGACCGAGGCGGCCCGCTCCAGCAGCAGCGGCACGAGGGTCAGCAGCAGCAACACAACCACATTGGCGCGGCGCAGCCCGGCGGCCAGCCGCCAGGCCCGGCGGCGGGCCGCGTACCGTTCGGCGATGAAGTTGGCCTGGCTTGGCATCAGCTTGCCACCACCGCTTCTCGCAGGGCCAGCCCCAGGCAGTTGACGAACGCCGGCCCCAACGCCGTGACCGCCGGCGGCAGCGCCGCGCGGCTCTCGGCGGCCACCTCAGCAAACGGCTCCAAGCGCTCCACCGGCCAACCCAGGCGCGCGGCCAGCACCTCCGGCAGGCCGGCCAACTGGGCCCCGCCGCCGTGCAGCAGAACCTGCGCTGGCGGGCCCTCGGCCGCGCCGCGGAGACCCTCGACCAGCGCCTGCAACCACTCTTCCAGGGCCGCGGCGCACGGCTCGTCGAAGGCCGCCTCGGCCTCGGTCAGACAGCCCAACTGCTGTTCCTTGTACGCCAGCGCCTCCGCCGTGGTGCACTCGGCCGCCTGCGCCAGGCGCGCCGTCAGCGCCGCGCCGCCGGTCGGCAGCACGGTCGCCCGCTGCACCTCACCGGCAACCACCCACCTGGCGGTGCAGTGGCCCTCACCACAGTCGACCAGCAGCAGCTCCTGCTGTTGCCAGGACTCGTCCTCGGCGCTGGCCAGCAGGAACAGCGGCGCGTGGGGCAGGGCCTCGATCACAATCGGGTCGAGGCGGGCGGCGAGCAGCGCGCCGGTGAGGTCGTCGACCAGTTGCTGCGGCGCCGCGGTGACCAGCAGGTCGAGCGCCCCATCGAGCGCATTCGGCGCGGGCGCGAGGCGCCAGTCGACGGCGTGGGCGCCACTCCAGGGGGCCGGTTCACCAACCACCGCGGCGGCCGCGGCGGCGGGCAGCGCGGACGCTGGGAGCGCCGGCAGGTGGACGCTGCCGAGGGCGAGGAAGGGCGCCCCAATCGCACTGACGGCGCGCGCGTCGGGGAGGCCCAGCTCGTGCAGCAACTGCCGCAGACAGTCGCCCAGGGCGTCGCGCGCGGCGAGCCGGCCACGGGGATCGAACAGCCCGGCGGGAGTCGCGGTGCGGGCGAGCCCGACCACCGTCGGGGCGGCGGTGCGCGGGTCGAGCCAACTGACTTTGATGCTATGTCGCCCGACGTCCACGCCGACAAGCGGCAGGCCGCCGAGGTGGCCGCGGCGCGCACGGGCCATGGCTCTCGCCGCCTCCCCGTCACGAGTGTGGTATACCAAAGGCCAGTATACACGGCGCCGACCGCCGGGTCAACGCGCCGCCAGTGCGTGCGAGGCGCTTCGCAAGCGCCTTTGTGAGGTTCCGATGAGGCTCGCCGGAGGACTGCTGCTGGCCCTCGCGACCACCCTGGCAGCCGGCCCCGGCGGTGGCCCGGAGGACCCTGCGCGGTGGGGAGTGGCGGTCCCGCCGGCCGCCTGGTACGGTCTGCCGAGCAGCCTTGGCAGCCGCTTCGCCGAGCATCTGGGGCGTGGTCTGCAACGCCGCGGCGAGGTGCTGCAGGTGCGCGACGCCCGCGAGCTGGCGCAGCTCCTGGCGGCCGCCGAACCGGCAGCCGCCGAACTCGCGCGACGGGCCCTGGCCGGCGACTTGACCGCCGAGACCGCCGCCGCGGCCCGGGCGGTGCTGCGCTGCAACCACCTCGTCGCCAGCGGCATCGACCCCAGCGGGCGGCTGGCGGTGATCGAGCTGTGGGAACTGCGCACGCCGTGGCGGCTGAGCCGCGGCGCGGCCGAGGCCGCCGGGCCGGCCGAGCTGCTGCCGCGCGCCGACACCGCGGCCGCGCAGCTCTGGGAGCGCTGGCCTTACGAGGGCTGGCTCGAGCCGTTCAACGGCAGCTACCTGCGCGGGGACCGCTTCAGCGTCGACCTGGGCCACCGTCACGGCCTGCAGCCGGGCGGCGGGCTGCTCCTGCTGGCCGATCTGGAGCGCGACGAACAGGGCGCCTGGCGGCACCCGGTGGCGCTCGGGCGGCTGCTCGACCGCGGCACGCGCCGCTCCGAGGGGCAGCTTGAAGCCATCTGGCCGGGCGCCGACCCGGCCACCGCCCGGGTCGCGGTCAGCGCGCCGGCCCGGTAGCGCCGCGCGGCGCCTGAAACTCTGGCCGGCGTCGCGCTGTAGAGAAGCCTGGAGCCCTGGATGGAACGGCCCACACCTCTCCTGCTGCCGGCCGCGGCGGCGGCGGCGCTGGCGATCCTCGGGGGGCAGTTGCTGCCCGGCTCAACCACGCCGCGGGAGCTGTTGCAGGCGGGCACCGCGCTGCTGCAGGCCCTCTCCTACGGCTGCGGCGTGCTGCTGGTACGGGAGCTGGCCCTGCGCTGGCAACGCGGCTGGGGCGGCATCGGGCTGCTCGGACTGGCCGCCGGGCTGGCTCACGAGGGGCTGCTGGCGAAGAGCCTGTTCACTCCCGACTGGCCCGAGATTGGCCGGATCGCCGCGGTTGGGCGGTTCCTGGAGGTCAACTGGCTGTGGGGCAGCGGCGTGCTGCTGTTGCACCTGGTCAACGCCGTGGTCCTGCCGCTGCTGACGGTCGAGCTGATCTGGCCCGAGACCCGGCACCGGCGGCTGGTCGACGACGCTGTGCTGCAGCTCCTGGGCGGCGGGTTGGCGACTGCCGTCTTGTTCGGCGCTTTGACGACCACCGCCCGCCCGGACCGCTTCGCCTACGCCGGCGGCGCCCTGGCAACGCTCGCCGTGGTCGTCCTGGCGCGGCGGGTGAGCTGGCCGGTGCCAGCGCGGTCGCGCCGCCGGGGGCCGTTCCGGGTCGGGCTGCAGGCCTTCGCCGCGGTCGGCGGCTGGTACCTCTGGCTGCTGCTGCTGCCCGACCTGAAGCAGCCCCTGCTGTTCACCCTGGCGCTGACCCTGGCGGCGCTGTTGGCGGTGCTCCGGCGGCTTCGCGAGACAGTCGCCAGCGGCTGGAGCGACCGCCATAGCCTGGCGGCGGTCAGCGGCGTGGCGCTGTTCTATGTGGGGCTGCTGCCGCAGCAGGCCGCCGACCCGGGCCGCGCTGACGATCCCAGCGGGCAGGTGCTGCTGGCGCTGGCGACCGTCGCCGGACTGCTGGCGCTACGGCGCCGAATCGTCCGGCGTGAGCGACAGGCCGGCGGCGCGGGCGGCCCGGCGCGCGGCGACCAGGGTGCCGAGCCCGACGGGCAGGGCGATCACCAGCGGCGCCAGCAGACCGCTGACGACATCGCAGGCGGGATCCCGCCGCAGCCAGCCGAGGCCGGCGAGTCCGCCGGCCAGCAGCCCTAGGGCCAGCAACAGGCCGACCAGCTCGCCCTCACCGCTACGCGCGCGGAGGGCGGCGCGGTGCAGCAGCCGGGCGTCCTGCCCGAGCCCCGTCAGCAGCACCAGCAGCAGCGGGGCGCAGACCAGCCAGCCCCACCAGCGCAGGCTGCCGAACGCGCCGAGCGTGACGCGCAGCGCCTGGCGGGCCGGCCGGTCGATCGGCACCGCGACCCACTCGCCCGCCTCCCAGACGTACTGCTGATTGCGCCGCGCCAAGGCCTCGTTGCCGCAGACCAGCCGCTCTTGCGGGTCGCGCGCCAGCGTCGGCGGTGCCGGCTGGTCGCGCAGTGCGAGGTGCAGTTGGGGCGTCGCCCCGGCGACCTCCCAGAGATAAGAGTCCCAGGTCGCGGGCGGCAGCAGGCGGTAGGGCCGTAGCGCCAGCAGCAACTGCCGCCGGCCGTCGCCAGCCGGGTCCGGGTAGTGGACCTCCCAGGTGAAGTCGAGCTTGGCGGCTTCGACGCCCTGGTTGGCCAGCACGCCGCGCAGTCGCTCGACCTGCGCCGTGACCTGCGCCCGGCGGACCAGGCCGCCGTCCCACAGGCGGTACCAGCCTGGCGGGCTCTGCCCGACGTCGACCACGGCGGCCCGGGTCAGCTCGCCGACCGCCGCCCCACCGGGCTTGCCGTGGATCGGCGCCGGGCCGGCCAGCGGGGTGATCAACAGCAGGGCCCGCTGCGAGTCGGCCAGCAGCGGTCGCGGCCGCTGCGCGACGGCCGCCAGCGCGGCGATGCAGAGCATCACGGTCCAGGGCACCGCCAGCATCAAGCCGGTTTCCAGGCGGTTGCCCCGCACCTCAGTCGTCGCCTGCGGAGTCGTCGCCGACGGGTCCGCTGCCGAGGCCGTCGCGCTGGAACTTCAGCCGGTGGTAGGCCACCGTCCGCCGCGAGATCTGCGTGCCGTAATCGCTTTCCAGGATCCGGCGCAACTCGTTGTCGGTCAGTTGGGGATGCCGCTCGACCAGCCGGCGGACCACGGCGGTCTTCTTCTGGAAGAGGAACTTCAGCTCGATCATGCCGTACGGCGAGTCGATGAACTTGTCGCGCAGCAGCCGACAGATGGTCGCCTCGTCCTCCCCCAGCTCGCGCGCCATGTCGGCCTGCGCCACCGGCTTCAGAGCGTACACATCGCCGGTCAGGAAGTAGCGGTACTGGTAGCTGCAGATCGCCATCACCAGCCGGCAGAGCAGGGTCTTACGCTGGTTGATCCACTGCAGCTCGAGCAGCAGTTGCTCGGCCTCGCCGCTGTTGTCGAGCGACGCGATGCGACTGATGGCGTTCGGGCTGGTGCGGTAGCGCTCGGCGTAGACACTGTCGTCGTTGAACTGAATCGCGACGGCCCGGGCGCTGTCGGTGAGCAGCACGTTGGCGACCGCTTCGAGACTTTCGTTGGCCTGCCCGGTCGGTCGGGTCGAGGCCTCGGAGGTGCCGCCACCGGTCACGAAGGTGTCGACGATGTGCAGCCGGCCGAGGGCATCGAGGATCTCGTCAACCTCGGCCAGCGGCGCGCGGTAGCGCTCAGCGAGCACCGCCGCGACCTCTTCGCCCTGCATGAAGTCCTGCACGAAGGCCTGCTCGCTGAGGCCGTAGCTCTCGACGAACTCGCGCATCAGCACGATGTTGTCGGTCACGTCGACATCGGCCCGCGAGGGGATCAGCTCGACGTAGTCGGGCTCGTCGGTGGAGTAGCTGCCATACCCGTCGGTGCCGTAATGGTCGCTGGTGACGCGCTGGTAGTACTCGACCATCTTGCGCAGCCGGTCGGGCGGCGCGCCGTACTTCTCGGCCAGGCGCGGGATCCGCTCCATCGCCGCGCGGTCCAGAAAGTCGCGCTCCCAGTCGTCGTGGCGAGTCACCCGGAACTGCCGCAGGAACTGCATCAACTGCACGTCCATGTACTCTTCGTACTTGTCGCGCGGCACCCGCCCACGGCTCTTGACGCGCTTCACCGCCCCCGACTCGACCAGCGTCCGGAAAGCCCGGGAGTCCTCAACCTGGTGGACATACGCCCGGAACTCGTCCTCTGGACGGTCGAGCAGGTCAATCAACTGGCGCGGCGGCCGCCGAATCGTCAGTTCGGCCTTCGGCTGCACCGTGACCCGGACCTCCGGACGACGCATCAGCAGCTCCTCCAAGGGGGTTGGCAGTACCGTTGCAAGCGGTCGCTGGCATGATAGCACCGGGCGACGGGCTGTCAACCTCGCGACGTCCCGCCCAGGCTATTTCTTGACCTCGGTGTCAAGAATCCCTCCCGCCGTGGGGTCCCAACTCGGCGGGTGGGCGATCACCGGCAGCAGCGCGGCCGCGGCGACCAGCCAGATCCAGGGCAGCGCGCGGCTGACGCCACGGCTCGCGCGGTCGGGCCAGCCGGAGCTGCAACCCCAGGCCAGCGGCAGCAGCAGGGCCGGCAGGAACGGCACGATGTAGCGGCCCGCGTAGAGCGGGATGTTGCCGTCCTGGTGCAGGAACTGCAGCAGATAGAGCCCGACGGTCAACAGCAGCGTCAGCAGCGCCTGCCGCACCAGAGCCCGCTGCAGCGCCGGTGGATCGGTGCGGCGCCAGCCGCGCAGGCCAACCCAGCCGGCCACGGCGACCAGCCAGCAGAGCAGGTAGCCGATCATCAGCGGCGTGTACCACGGCATCAGCAGCCAGAGCGGTGCCAGGCTGGTCGGCAGCCAGTAGAGCAACGCCACGCCGAGGCCACTGATGAACAGCAACGGCGCCGTGTCGTCGGCGACGACGGTGCCCCAGTGCAGGATGAACGGCCGCGCATCGACGCGCGGCAGCCAGAGTCCGTAGAGCTGCTGGTTGCGCCACAGCCAGGGTAGCAGGGCCAGCAATGGCAGCACCAGCAGCAGGGCCACCTCGCCCGGCCGCCGGGTCTGGCGCCACCAGAGCGGCAGCGCGAGCAGCAAGTAGATCGCCAGCGTGACCTTGATCAGCAGGCCGGCGGTCAGGGCGAGGGCCAGGTAGAGGGTGTCGCGGCGGGTGGGCGGATGCTCCAGGCTGCGCCACAGGCGCCAGGCCAGGATCATCCCGACGGCGAAGGCGGGACCGTCGTTGCTGACCACCGCGCAGAGGTAGATCGGCCCCGGCAACAGCACCGCGGCGGGCAGCGCCGCCGCCAGACCGGCTGTTGCGAGGCGCAAGTCGGCGGTCAGCCGGACCAGCGCCCAGAGCGCCAGCCAACCCCACAGCAGACCCAGCCAGCGCAGCGCGCCGGGCGGCAGCCCGAGCGCCTCGACGACGCTCCCCCAGAGGGCGTAGGCGAGGTAGGCCAGTGGCGGATGCTGGGCCTGCCGGGCGAGCGGGCCGGTGAGCCCCGTCGGGACGCTGACCCAGGCGGTCGGCAACCCCGCGGCATCGCGCACGACCTGCGGCAGCGCTGGCAGCACCGGCAGCCGGTGCTGCCGTTGCAGCGCCTCGACATAAACCCGGTGCTCCGCCTCGTCCGGCCCCTGCCCCGCCGGGGCGACGCTGGCGTAAGCCAGTTGCAGCACGGCGAAGGCCGCGGCGTAGCCCAGCCACCGCCGCCGCTCGGGGCTCACGTGCGGGCCTTCCGCGAGCGGTCGCGGGACGGCTTGCGGGCGCTCTTTTCCACGTCGTAATAGACCTGCCCGCGGACGCTCACCTTGACCACTCCCAGCGCCGGTAGCCGCCGCATGAGCTGCTCGAGCTGCGAGCGATCATTCAGCTCCAGGCTCAGCTTCATGGTCGCGCGGTGATCTGTGCCAGCCTTGTTGAGCTTCGGCGAGATGGTGTTGATCCGCAAGATGTTGATGCCGACGTCGCTGAGCATCTTGGTGAGGTCGGCCAGCAGCCCGATGCGGTCGTCGGCGCGCAACTCGATCGGCAGATCGTAGAGCAGGTGCTCGGTCTGGTCCCAGTCCAACGGCATCACGCGGTCCGGCTCGTTGGCTTGGAGGTGGCGCAGATTGCCGCAGTCGGCGCGGTGGATGGTGATTCCGGTGGTCCGGGTGACGTACCCCACGATCGGGTCGCCCGGCAGCGGCAGGCAGCACTGGCTGCGCCGCATCGCCAGGCCGCGCAGGCCCTGCACGCTGGCCGCAGCGGCGCTCGACGGCGGGCCCGGCACACCGCTCGGCGCCGGCGGCGGCACCGTGCGGCGTCCGGCGGCGGTCTCGGCCTCCTCCAGATCGGCGACCATCTGCTTGACGACGCCCTCGGCCGCAATCACGCGGTCGCCGACGGCGGTCAGCAGGTCGATGTCGGTCTGGTAGTTGCGCCGCCGGGCGATCCGGGTCAACAGGTCTTCGACCGGCTCCTCGCGGGCCCGCCGGCGGTAGGTCGCCGGCAGCTCCCGATCCCGGCGGTAGAGGTCGTTGAGGTCGACCTTGGCGCGAGACGCCTCGCCCTCGAGCAGCCGCTGCCCCTCCTCGGCCAAGGACTCGCGTTCCTTGTGCCGGAAGTACTGCCGGATGCGATTCCGCGCGGTGGTCGTCCGCACGACCTTCAGCCAGTCGCGCGACGGGCCAGTGTTGGCGCGCCGTAAGACCTCGACCTGCTCGCCGTTCTGCAGCACGTAATCCAGCGGTACCATCCGCCGGTTGACCCGCGCGCCGATCGTGGTGTGCCCGACGGCGGTGTGGATGCGGTAGGCAAAGTCGATCACCGTGGCGCCCTTCGGTAGATCGATGATCTCGCCCTTCGGGGTGAAGACGAAGACATCCTCTTCGAACAGGCTACCCTCGACCGCCTCCAACCAGTCCTGCTCGTCGTCTTGCGGATCGCCGGCCCCCGGCAGGCCGACCGGCTCGCTGGCGCGGGCCGCCTCGAAGAGCCGCCGCAGGGCGGTCAGCTTGTTGGCGAAGCCCTCATCGATCACCCCGTCTTCTTTGTACCGCCAATGCGCCGCGACCCCGTACTCGGCCTGGCGGTGCATGTCGGCGGTGCGGATCTGCACCTCCATCGGACCATGCCCCGGCACAATCACTTTGGTGTGCAGCGAGCTGTAGCCGTTCGGCTTGCGGTTCGAGATGTAGTCGGCGAAGTGCTCGGGCTGGTGCGGCCACAGGCTGTGGACCACGTAGAGCGCCTTGTAGCAGCTCCACGGCGAGTCGGTGATGATCCGGATCGCTTCGAGGTCATAGATCTCGTCGAACACGATCCCCTGCCGGCGCATCTTGCTCCAAATGCTGTAGAGATGCTTCGGCCGGCCGTACACATCCGCCTGGACCTGCTCGGCGGTCAGCTTGTCACGGATCTGCCGGCAGGCCGACTCGATCTCGCTCATCCGCTCGTCGCGACTCTTGGCGACGCGGCGCTCGATCTCGGCGTAGGCGTCGGGGTCGAGGTAACGGAAGACGAGGTCCTCCATCTCCCACTTAATCCGCCAGATCCCCAGCCGGTCGGCGAGCTTGCAGTAGATCACCTCGGTCTCGCGGGCGATCTTGAGCTGCTTTGGCCGCCGCTTGGCGTACAGGGTCTGCATGTTGTGCAGGCGGTCGGCCAGCTTGATCACCAGGACCCGGGGGTCTTTGGCCGCGGCGACCACCATCCGGCGGAGATTCTCGGCCTGCAGCCGGCGGCGGAGCTCCTCGTTCTTGTCGGCCCGACCTTCCGCCTCGCCCGGCCGGCGGGTGCCCTGCAGCTCGTAGAAACGCACCTCGCTGAGGCGGGTGACGCCATCGACCAGATCGCTGATGGTCTGGCCAAACTCCTCGTGGAGATGCTGCCCGACCTCTTCCTTGACCCGCTCGACGACATGCTCGAGGCTCTGAATGCGCTTCGAGAGCTCCGCCGCGCGGCGGCGGTCGGCCGCGCTGGCGCCTTCCTCGGCCTCACCCATCTCGCGCTGCAGTCGCTTGATCTCGCGTTCTTCGTCCTGGGCGCAGTCCTCGACGGTGTCGTGCAGCAGGCACGCCGCCAGGGCATGTTCATCGGACTCGATGTCGGCCAGGATGTGGGCCGCCTGCAAAGGGTGCACGATGTAGGGCTCGCCACTTTGGCGCAGTTGGCCGTCGTGGACGCCGTAGGCGAACTCGTAGGCCCGCCGCACCAGGTTGGTGTCCGCCTCGGCGCGGTACCCGTGCAGCCGGTCGAGCAGTTCCTGCAGGACCGCATCGATCTCGTGCTTCGTGTGCATCACTCTGCCACCACAGCGCTTAGGGCCGCCGCTTGAGACGCCAGTTCACCCCCAACAGACGCAATGTCACCCACGGCAGGGCCAGCGCCGCCAACAGCGCGCCGTGATGCTTGCCGACATACCGCAGCATGCTGCGGTGGTGCTCCCAGACCATCGCCAGCGGCCGCGCGTCGCTGCTCCGTCCGATCAGATGCGTCACCACCGCCGTGGGATAGTAGACGACGCGCCAGCCCGCCGAGGTCGCTCGACGACACCAGTCGATGTCCTCACAGTACATGTAGAACCGCTCGTCGAGCAGCCCGATCTGTTGGAGGGTGGCGCGGCGCACCCAGAGACAGGCGCCCGAGAGCCAGTCCACCGCGCGCGGCGCGGCATGGTCCCAGTCTTGCATCAGGTACGCGCGGGCCCAGCGATTGCGCGGAAACCAGCGCTCCAAGATGGTGCTCCGAAAGAGCAGCGCGCCGAGAGTCGGGAATTGCCGGCAACTGGCCTGCAGCGAGCCATCGCCGTTGAGCAGCCGGGGGCCGAGCAGGCCGACCTCAGGATGCGCCGCGGCGTACTCGGTCAACGCCGTCAGAGCGCCCGGGTGGACCACGCAATCGGGGTTCAGCAGCAGCACGTCGCCAGCCGGGAGGGTCCGCAGCGCCAGGTTGTTACCGTACGCGAAGCCCCCGTTGCGCGGCGCGACGCGCACCTGGACCGCGGGAAAGCAGCGCCGCACCATCGTCACCGAGCCGTCACGGCTGCCGTTGTCGACCACCACCACGTCGAACTGCAGCGCCGCGCGTGCGGCCTCCAACGAAGCCAGGCAGCGGCGCAGGTCCTCGCGGGTGTTCCAGTTGACAATGACAACCGTCAGGTCCACGGCACCTCGACATGGGGCAGGCCGCCGGCAGGCGGGAGGGCAGCGATAGCCCTACAGTCTGCCGGCGGCCAAGGGCCATGTCAACCGCGGCACCACTCCGGCGCCGGCGGAATGTCGAGCGGCTGCCCGCCCTGGCGCAACGACTCGGCCGCGATGCAGCCGACGGCGACGCTGTTGCGACCAGCGAGCGGCGTCGCCAGCGGCTCCTTGCCGTCCAGCACCATGTCGAGGAAGTCCTCGGCGATCACCGGGTCGGCCCCGCCGTGGGTGCCGTGAGCGCGCTTGATCTCGTAGGTCCGGTCGGCCAGCTCGCGCCAGGTGCCGGACCGCCGGGTCTGCACCCACACTCTGTTCTCCGGCTCGCTGTTCTCGAGGCGGCCTTCGGTGCCGATGAAGACGTAGTTGCGGTGGTAGTCGGGGGTGAAGTGGCACTGCAGGTAGCTGGCCAGAATGCCGCCCTCGAGCTGCATCAAGACCATGTTGTTGTCCTCGACATCAACTTCCTGCCGGAAGGCGCAGCGCTCGTGGCCGGGCCACGCGGTCTGCACGTCGGGGCAGTCGCGGCGGCGGTCGCAGGAGGGGCACTCCAGGTCGTTCGGCTGCTCGCCGCCGTAGTAGCTGAGCGCCCCGAAGGCCGTCACGCGCTGCGTGTAGGCTCCGCTCAGCCAGTGGATCATGTCGATGTCGTGGGAGCCTTTCTGCAGCAGCAGCGAGGTGGCCTGGCGCTGCGTGGCGTGCCAGTCGTGGTAGTAGAAGTGGCCCCCGTGGCCGACGAAGTGGCGCACCCAGACGGCCTTCAACTGCCCGATCACCCCGGATTCGAGGATCTCCTTCATCACCCGGAAGATGTTCATGTAGCGCATGTTGAAGCCGACCATCAGCCGTTGGCCGTGGGCCCGCCAGGTGTTCAGGATGCGGTCACAGCCTGGCACGGTGATTGCCAGGGGTTTCTCGCAGAAGACGTGCTTGCCCGCCTCGAGCGCGGCGACGGCGTGCTCCTCGTGACAGAAGTCGGGCGAACAGACCGCGATGGCGTCGATGTCCGGCCGCTCCAGCAGACGGCGGTAGTCGGTGCTGACGAAGGCGTCCGGCAGGTCCTCGCTGAACTTCTTGAGGAACCCCTCGTTGACATCGGCCCCGCCCACCAGCAACGAGCGCCCGCCCGCCTGTGGCTGCTGCCACTGCCGCGCCAGCCCGCCGCGGCCACTGACCCCAATCACGCCGACCCGTAGCTTGTCCACGCTTCAGCTCCCGTCTGGCCTCGACGTGATGCAACGTTCTCGCCGAGCCGGCCGATCCGTCCGCTCGCGCTCAGTGCGGGAAGCTGAGATATTGCTGCGTCCCGGTGATCGTGCCGTAGACCGCCCACAGCAGCGGGACGACGTAGTCGCCCAGAATCAGGCCCAGGAAGAACGGCAGCAGCCGCCGGTAGAGCTTCATGCCGCCGAACCGCAAGGCCGCTGACTTGAGGGCCCAGGCGATCAGGAAGGGCAGCCAGAGGTAGTCCATCGACTGCGTGCAGGCCAGCGCATAGCCGACCGGATGCAGCGGCCACCAGAGCAGGTGGGTCCGGGCCGCCACCAGCGCGGCGAAGGCCAGCCCGCCAAAGACCACGCCGCCCGGCGCGTAGGCTCCCGGCAGGTTGCCCTTCAGTTGGTTGGCCAGCATGTCGAACGGCTGCCGCCCGACCTGCGCCGGCCAGCGCCGAGTCAGGGCGCTGTCGACGCCGTACTGGAAGTAGACATGCAGATGCGCCCAGAGTCCGGCGGCAATGCCCAGCAACAGCGCCAGGCAGAGGCCCCACAGCAACGGATGGCGCCGGCCGCCGTCGTCGGGTGACAGCCGCATGCTCTGCAGGAACTGCGGCAGCACAGCGTCGCGAAAGTCGAGGTCGAGCGGCATCAGGTTGGCGAAGACGGTCGCCTGCCGCGGATTCAGCATCGGCGCGCCGGGGGCCCGCAGCAGCACCGTGTGCGGGGTGATCCCCGGCGCGAAGGTCCAGCCGGAGCCGGTCTCACTGACGATCCGGGCGCACCCGATGCTGTAGGCCAGGTAGAGTAGCAGCCAGACCACGGTCAGCCCACTGGGCAGGCCCAGCAGGCCGACCAGCCAGGTAACCACCGCCCCGGCCAGCAGCAGCGCCAGCAGCAGGTTGCGGCTGGCCGGCTGCCCGGGCCGCAGCGCGGCGGCGAAGTCGTGCCGCGAACGCCAGACGGCCAGCACCGCCAGTCCCAGGAACGCGCCGACGCCCTGTTCCAGCCAAAACGGAAAGACCGCCGTCTTGAGTGGCCCATCGGCCAGTCCGCTGGTCACCGCCAGCAGGCTGATCAGCTTGGTGATCAGGTACCAGGCCCAGGCACTGAAGGCCACGTCGAGGGTCAGCAGGAAGCCGATCCCGATCATGAAGGGGTAGAAGCTCAGCACGAACGGCTTCAGCGCGCTCAACTCGCGCGAGCTCCAGGCGGCGTCGATCCGCAGCCCGCCAACTGGCTTGACGAGAATCTCGGGGACCGCCGGAATCAGGAAGTGCAGGCCGTTGACACAGTCGATGAAGGCGGCGAGGCCGAACCCGACCCACAGCAGGCGGTTGCTCCAGAACGCCGGCGCCCCGCCGTCGCGGCTCATCTCCAGCGGCAGGTAGGTCAGCGGGAAGGTCAACCGCTCGCGACTCACCCATTGCTCGCGCAGCAACTGCGCCAGGCCCAGGGCCATCACCGCCAACAGGGCCATCAGGACTGTCCAGAACAGGAACGGCTTGGCGACGGCCTGCCAGTTGGCGGCGCTGTAGAGCGTCGAGTGGCCGCGATAGAGTGCGTTGATCACGTCCGGGTCGGCGATCTTGAACGCTGCGGGGATCAGCTCCTGGAAGTCGGCGAAGCGATTCTCGGCGGTCGCGTAGTAGGTTGCCGAGCCCAGCGAGGGGACCACGAACTGGCACCAGCCGATCCCACCGACGGCGGTCGCGACGCATTGCATCGCGTAGACCAGTAGCAGGTCGTGTTGGGACAGGCCCCAGCGCAGCCGCAGTCGGCGCAGCAGCAGGTTCAGCAGGGTCAGCCCACAGAGCACGAAGATCGGCCCGCGGAGCAGCGAGGTCTGGGTCCAGAGGGTCGCCTGCGCGACGATGTAGGTGTAGACCCCGAACAGCGTGGTCGGCGGGATCAGCAGGGCGCCCAGCAGCAGGCCGCGCCAGGGGAACCGCCCAGTCTCGTCAACCGCGGCCATCGAAGCACCTCGTCGGCAGTGTAGCCGACGATCCGGCCCGCGTGCAAGCGTGCCGCTGGCCGCCCCTTGCCGCCGCGGCGCACCATGCTAAGCTAGGGCCCAGGTGCATCCGATGGCAGTAACGCGACGACCTGAGTGGCTGAAGATGCCATTCCCCGCCGGTGAGCATTACCAGGACCTCAAGACGCTGGTCGCCGACCTGCAGCTCCACACCGTCTGCGAAGCGGCCCGCTGCCCGAACATCGGCGAGTGCTGGAACCAGCGCACCGCCACCTTCATGCTGCTCGGCAACGTCTGCACCCGCGCCTGCGGCTTCTGCAACATCGCCACCGGGCGGCCCGAACCGGTCGACGCGGGCGAGCCGGAGCGCGTCGCGCGGGCCATCGCGTACCTCAAGCTGCAGTACGCCGTGCTCACCTCGGTCAACCGCGACGATCTGCCCGACGGTGGCGCGCACATCTTCGCGGCCACCCTCCGCGCGATCCACGACCGCCTGCCCGACTGCCGCGTCGAGGTGCTGATCCCCGACTTCAAGGGCGACCCCGACGCGCTGGCCGCCGTGCTGGCGGCGGCGCCGGCAGTGCTCAACCACAACGTCGAGACCGTCCGGCGGCTTGGAGCGGTGGTCCACCCGCAGGCGAAGTACGACCGCACCCTGGAGCTGTTCCGGCGCGCCGCGCGGCTGGCGCCGGAGATTCCGCTGAAGTCTGGCTACATGGTCGGCCACGGCGAGACCTTCGACGAATGCGTCGAGTTGATGCAGGACCTCTGCGCCGCCGGGGTGCGGATCCTGACCGTCGGGCAGTACCTCCGGCCCAGCCAGCAGCACCTGCCGGTCGAGCGGTACTGGACGCCGGCTGAGTTCGCCGACCTGCGCGAGCGCGGCCTGGCCATCGGTTTCGACCACGTCGAGGCGGGCGCGCTGGTCCGGAGCAGCTACCACGCCCGCGAGCAGGAAGCCGCGGCGCACGGCCAGGCGCCCCATGAACTCGGCGCGCCCCGCCCGCTGCGCGCGATTCCCGCCGACCGCAGCCTGATCACCCTGCCTGTGCTGCAAGACGAACCGAGCTGAAGTCGGCGCGGCGCAGGAGCCCGCCCCCCGCCGCCGTAACCACCGGCGCCGGAGGCTGCTGGACCATGGCTGGCTCGTCGCTCCACCTGATCTGCAACGCACACCTGGATCCCGTCTGGCAGTGGGAGTGGGAGGAGGGCGCCGCGGAGGCGATTGCCACCTTCCGCTGCGCCGCCGACCTCTGCGAGGAGTTCGACGAGTTCGTCTTCTGCCACAACGAGGCCATCCTCTACGAGTGGGTCGAGGAGTACGAGCCGGCGCTGTTCGCCCGGATCCAGCGCCTGGTGGCAGCCGGCCGCTGGCAGATTCTGGGCGGCTGGTTCCTGCAGCCCGACTGCAACATGCCCTGCGGCGAGTCCTTCGTGCGCCAGGCGCTCTGCGGGCGGCGCTACTTCGCGGCCAAGTTCGGGGTCCGCCCGACCACCGCCGTCAACTTCGACCCGTTCGGCCACACCCGCGGCCTGGTGCAGATCCTGGCGAAGTGCGGCTACGACTCGTACGTCTTCTGCCGCCCCTCGCCCGGCCAGTGTGCGCTGCCGGCGGAGCGCTTCAGGTGGGTCGGCTACGACGGCTCGACGGTCCTGGCGCAGCGCTGCGGCTCCTACAACTCGCCGCTCGGACAGGCGCGCCAGAAGGTCGAACACCACCTGGCCCAGCCGGCCGCACCGGCCATTGACCTGGTCTTGTGGGGCGTTGGCAACCACGGCGGGGGACCCTCGCGCGAGGACCTGCAGGCGCTGCGTGAGCTGATCGCCAGCCGCCCGGAGGCGGCGATCCGGCACTCCACGTTGGAGCAGTTCTGGGCCGCGGTGCGCGCCGGGCAACCGCGGCTGCCGCGCCACGAGGGCGACATCAACCCGTTTGCCGTCGGCTGCTACACCTCGCAGGTCCGCCTGAAGCAGAAGCACCGGCTCTTGGAGAACGAGCTCTATGCCCTCGAGAAGATGGCCTGCGCGGCCTGGGTGCAGGGCCGCCTGGAGTACCCTGCGGCGGAGCTGGCGGCGGCGCAGCACGACCTGCTGACCAGCCAGTTCCACGACATCCTGCCCGGATCGTCGGTGCAGCCGGTCGAAGAGACCTCGCTGCGGCTGCTCGACCACGGGCTGGAGGAGGTCTCGCGCGCCAAGGCGCGGGCCTTCTTCGCGCTGGCAGCCGGCCAGCCGGCAGCCAACCCGGGCGAGATTCCGATTCTGGTCTACAACCCGCACCCCTTCGTGGTGCGCACGACCGTCGAGTGCGAGTTCCAGCTCGCCGACCAGAACTGGACCGAGACCTTCACCGATGTCACGGTCTGTCAGGGCCGCCGCCGCTTGCCGACGCAGGTGGAGCAGGAGCTGGGCAACATCCCGCTCGACTGGCGCAAGCGGGTCGCCTTCCAGGCCGACCTGCAGCCCTCGCAGATCAACCGTTTCGACTGCCGGCTGCAACGGCTGCCGCAGCGACCAGCTCGCCAGGCGCTGCCGGCCGGCGCGACGCACCACGAGTTCGCCAACGGCGACCTGGCGGTGCGCCTGAACCTCGCCACAGGGCTGCTCGACGGGCTGGCGGTCGGCGGGGTCGAGTACCTCCGCGGGCCCGCCGCGCAGGCCCTGGTGCTGGCCGACAGCGAGGACTCCTGGGGCATGCGCGAGCGGCGTTACGACCAGGTGGTGGGGCAGTTTGAGCTGCTCTCGCCGGCGGTCAGTGCCCGGCTGGCCGGCGTCCAGGCGGCCGCCCTGCCAGCAGTGCGGGTGGTCGAAGACGGCCCGGTGCGGTTGGTGGTCGAGGCGGCTCTGGGGTATGGCCGCTCCGCGCTGATCCTGCGTTACCTGCTGCCCCGCCGGGGGACCGAGGTCGGCCTCGAGGCGCGGGTCCAGTGGGCCGAGCAGGACCGGCTGCTGAAGCTGGCGTTCCCGCTGGCTGGCGAGTTGGCCCGCTACTGCGGCCAGGTCGCTTACGGGGTCGGCGAGCTGCCCACCAATGGCGACGAGGCGGTGGCGCAGCGCTGGGTCGCGGCGGTGGCGGCCGACGGGCGGGCGGTGACCGTGATCAACGACGGCGTCTACGGCTCGGACTGCTCCGCGGCCGGTCTGCGGCTGACGCTGCTGCGGTCGCCCGCCTACACCGGCCACCCGATCGGCGAGCGCAGCATCGTGCCGCAAGATCGCTTCACCGCGCGGATCGACCAGGGCGAACGGCTCTTCCGCTGCTGGCTCAACGCCGGCCCGGCCGCCCAACGCCTGGCGCGGATTGACCGGGAGGCGGCGGTCCGCAACGAAACACCGGTCGCGCTGTCGTTCCACCCCTCCGGCGCCGGCGAGGCGCCGTTGCCGCTGGTGGTGCTGCGCGACGGCGTCACCCAACTCAGCGCGCTGAAGCGCTCGGAGGACGGCCAGGCCTTGATCGTGCGGCTCTTCGAGCCGACCGGCCGGGCCCGCAGCACGACTCTCGAACTGCCCGCCCTGGGGCTGACCCAGCCGGTGCGGCTGGGCCGCTTCGAGGTCAAGACCTTACGGGTGGACCTGGCGACACGCAGCGTGGTCGAGACCAATCTGTTGGAGGAGGTTGCCCCCAGCGGCTGACCGCCGGGCGGGGCAGGATTCCGCGCCGCCGCGGCGGCCGGTGTGGCACGGTGGGAGGCCTGGGAACGATGAGCAGTGCCTGGTGGGTCCTGTCGGGTGTCCTGACGCTGGCGGCCGAGCCGCCGGCCGTGCCGTTGCAGTTGGTCACCGCCAACTGCCACGACCTGGAGCTGGAGCCGCTGCCGGGCGGCGGCTGGAGCATCCGCACCACCGGCGCGGATCCCTACGTCTTCACGGCGCCGGTCGATCAGGTGGTCGATATTGCGGTGCAGGTGCTGGCGTTCGACTACTTCAGCACCACCGGCACGGACGCCTTCCAGGCCTTCGTCCACCCGCCCCTGGCCGAAGCCAGCAGCGTCAAGGGGCCGGGGCTGGCGCGCAGCGAGGGCTGGTCGAGCCATGCGCTGGACTTGGCGCCGCTGCTCGGCAACCGCGCGGCGCCGGTCGGTGGGCTGCGCCTCGACTTCGGCAACGCCGCCGGCAAGACCCTGCAACTGCGCAACCTGCGGCTGCGGGCGCCGAATCAGCGCGAGCGCGAACTGGCCGCCACGGCAGCGGCCCGCCGACAGCGGCTGGTGGTGCTGGACCGCTTCCTGAACGACTACCAGGCCCGCACCTGGCCGTGTCGCCTGACGCGGGTGGCCGTTGGCGCCGAGACGATCACCGTGAGCGGCCAGCTCGGCGCCAGGCGCGCGGTGAGGTTGGTCGAGGCGCCGCTGTCGCAGGACCTCGACCTGGGTCTGCCGTGGGCCAGCCAGCAACCGGTCCAACCGGCCGCCGACGGCACGTTCGAGATCACCGTGCCGCGCCGGATCGCCGACCGCGACCGGCTGCTGTCGCGCTGGGCCCTGGTCGCCGCCGCCAACGACGAACTGCTGGCCGCCGCCCGCTACGCCGAGTCGGTCGCCCCGCGCTGGGACTTGCCGGCGCCGCAGCCGCGGGGGCGCAAAGGTCTGGGCGGCTTCCACCTGGCGCATCCGACCAGCGACCTGACCGATCTGGGGATCGGCTACGCCACGGTCAACCTGGTGCTGAACGGCGTGTTCAGCACCACGCCCGCCCCAGGCTGGAGCCCCTTCACGTACGCCGGCCAGACCTGGTACGTCCACGACGAGCAGGTCCAGCGCTTCGACGAGACCTTCCGCACGCTGGCCGAGCACGGCGTGATCGTCTCGCTGATCGTGCTGCTGGGGCAGCCGGGCAACAGCCCGGCGGGCAGCTACAGCCGCCTGGTGGCCCACCCGGCCGCCGACCCGGCCGGCATCTTCGTGATGCCAGATGTCACGAGCGCCGCGGGCCTCACGGCTTACGCCGCCGGTCTCGACTACCTGGCCCGCCGCTACAGCGACCCGCAGGCCGGGCACGGACGGATCCACCACTGGATCTTGCACAACGAGGTCAATGCTGGCTGGGTCTGGACCAACGCCGGCGAGCAGAGCGCCGCGGTCTATCTGGAGTGGTACCAGCGCTCGCTGCGCACCGCCTGGCTGATCGCCCGGCAGTACGACCCGCACGCGCGGGTCTACATCTCGCTGGAACACCATTGGACGATGCGCCAGGATCCCCGCTCGCACCCCGGCCGCGAGTTGCTGACGCGACTGGTTCGCACGGGTCAGGTCGAAGGTGATTTCGAGTGGGGAGTCGCCTTCCATCCGTACCCCCAGAACCTCTTCGAGCCGCGGGTCTGGGAGGACAACCAGGTGACCTTCGACTTCGAGACCCCGAAGATCACCTTCCGCAACCTGGAAGTCCTGGACGCCTGGGCCCGCCAGCCGGCCCAGGCCTACCGCGGCCGCCCACGGTCGGTGCATCTCAGCGAGCAGGGGCTCAACAGCCGCGACTACAGCGCCGCGGCGCTGCGGGACCAGGCCGCCGGGATGGCCTACACCTGGGCCAAGCTGGCGCCGCTGTCGACCATCGAGGCGTTCCAGTACCACAACTGGGTCGACAATCGCCACGAGGGCGGCCTGCGGATCGGGCTCCGGCGCTTCCCCGACGATGCCGACGAGCCGCTCGGCCGGAAGCCGATCTGGTATGTCTACCAGGCGCTCGACACCCCCCAGCAGGCGGCGGTGACAGCGCCCTACCTACCTGTCGTGGGGCTCACCTCGTGGGACCAGGCGGTCTACCGCGGCGCGCTGCCCTAACGTCGGGAGCGCCGTCGCGGGCGCCTACTTGAACCACCCGTCGCCGATCACCTTGCCGATCAGGAAGTGCTTCCAGTCGGGGATCCAGAGCACCGTGCGCCCGTCGACCACTGTCAGGCTGGTGTAGAAGGCGTTGCCGGCGGATCGTCGTCGATGTTGTCGTACTGCATGAACTCGACGGTCGAGCCCGTCAGCCGGGACTGCCCGGCCGGCGCGGTGGCCGGGTCGATCGCGCCATGGCGGGTCAGGCCAACCAGGTACTTGCCGCCGGCGCCCAGCCGCAGCGGCCACTGCCAGATGCACCAGCTCGGCGGCTTGTCGACGGGGTCGCGGTTGGTCCGTGGCAGGGGCACCACCCGCGGCTGCGACCAGGTCTCGCCGTCATCGTCGGAGTACTTGCCGACCATGATGCCGTGGTGCAACGGGTCGTTGGAGATGCGCTGGTTCCAGAGCAGGTAGATCCGGCCGGACTTGGAGACCAGCGGCTGCTGCCAGCTCGCGATGGGCTGCGGGTTCACGTAGTTCGGTGACCCCGCCAGGATCAGCGGCGCGCTCCAGGTGCGACCGCGGTCACGGCTGCGCGCGAAGCAGATGTGCTGGTCGACCTCGCCCTCCGCGGTGGCCTGGGTCCAGGCCGCGAAGAGCGTGCCGTCGGGCTTGTCGAAGACCTGGAAGTGGTCGTTGTAGCGGTCGCCGACGATCTCGCGGCGCTGCTGCGGGACGAACACCACGTAGTCGGGCTGCAACGTCAGCAGGTTCTCGCGCACGTGACGCCCAACCGCCTCCTCCCGCGCGGCGCGGGCCAGCAGTTCCTGGAACGGCGACGGCTCGATCTGCCCGGCGGCGACCACGGTCCAGCGGTGGAACTCCAGCACCTCACCCACCTGCACCTGCTTGCGGTAGAGCGCCACCCGGTCGGCCGGCGATTGGCCGAACAACTGGTGCCGACCCGCCGCTGCCACCTCTTCAAAACCCGCGGCCAGCAGTCGCGCCGCTTGGCCGTGGCCCGCGGCGGTCTCCGGGGCGGCGGTCAGCACCTGCAGCCAGCCAGCGCGGATCACCTCGGCTCGCCAGCTCGCCTCGATCTCGTGCCGCACAAACGCCAGGCCGGTCAGCTCGGCCGGAAACGCCTCGAAGGTGTAGGGGCGATTGGTGAAGATCGGCTCGCCCGGCCGGATCACCGCCACGGCCCCGGCGTCGCGCAGACGCAGCGTGGCCGCCGTGGCCTCGCCTGGGGCAGCGGTTGCGGCAGGCCAGGTGACGGACAACAGGACGGCGGCCGAAGTGATCGGATTCATGGTGGGGTGGTCATCCGGCGCTCACCGGCTCCGCGCTGGCCGGCGGCGTCCGGCAGCCTGGCGCGGCGGGCCGGATGCCGTCAAGCCCATGGGAGGCTGCTCAGGGCGCGGCTGGCAGGCCCTCGATCCGCTCGACGCGCAGACCCGCCGGCTGGCCCATCCTGCTCACGGCCGGGCCGCCGCGGCCCGGAAGGCGCTGTCGTCGGTCTCCTCCAACCAAGCCGCGAAGAGCTGCCGCAGTCGGGCCAGGGCCTCGCGGTGGGCCGGGTCACCACTGAGGTCGTGGACACACCACGGGTCGGCCGCCAGATCGAACAGCTCCTCGGCTGGTGCTGCGGTCTCCCACTGCCGCAGCAGCCGGTAAGCCTCCGGGAACTCCTCGCGGGCGTCCAAGGTCGCGCGGTAGGCCAGGTTGCCCCACGGCTGGGCGTCGCGCCCGTCGGCCGGAAGCAGGTGCGGCGCGGTCGGATTGGCCCGTCGGATGTAGTGGTACCGCCCATCGGTGGCGCCACGGCCCTGGTAGGCGGCGGCGCCGCGCCCGAAGTGGACCTCGCCGACCACCAGGTCGTGCCCACTGGCCCCCGGTCGGCCTTCCAGCAAAGGCCGCAGACTGCGGCCATGCACTGGCCGCGGCAACGCGGTGGCGGTGTAGTCGAGCACCGTCGGGAAGAGGTCGGTCAGACTCACCGGCGCGGTCTGCCAGGCGCCGGCCTGGACCCCAGGGCCGGCCACGATCAGGGGCACCCGCAGGCCACCGGCGTACTCGGTGTACTTGCCGCGCTGCCAGGCCGGGCCGTTGTCGCCGGCGTAGATCACCAGGGTCTCGTCACTCCGCCCAGATCGTTGTAGCGCTGCCAGCACCGCGCCCACGCCATCGTCGCAGGCTCGCACCGCGGTCAGGTACTCGGCCCAGTCGCGCCGCACGATGGGCGTGTCCGGCAGGAACGATGGCAAGTCGCCACCCGCCGGATCGACGATTGGTCGGCCGGCGCGGTTGATGTGGAGGCCAAACGGCCGATGCGGCGCCGGGATGTTGAGGTCCAAGAAGAACGGGCGCGCGCCGGCTTCGCGCACGACCTGCTCGACCTGCGCGGCGCCGTTGCCGGGCGGCCAGGTCTCGAAGGGGTACTTGCAGTGCGGGGCCAGGTGGAACTTCTGCGCCACCGCGGTGTGGTAGCCCTGTTGCCGCAGCAGCTCC
The DNA here is from genome assembly GCA_020850355.1 of Fimbriimonadaceae bacterium. Classification (GTDB taxonomy): domain Bacteria; phylum Armatimonadota; class UBA10988; order UBA10988; family UBA10988; genus JADZEX01. Next base: position 83,674 of record JADZEX010000059.1, read on the forward strand.
GGCAAGGTGGGCACCTCCGGCGGCACGCTGAAGGCCGCGTTGTGGGCCCGCTGGGCCGGCGTCCAGCTCTCCGGCGGCTGCGGCGTCAAAGCCTCGTGGACGTTGCTGGTGGTACCGTGCGCGTGCGGGTAGAGGCCCGTCAAGATCGACGTGCGCGACGGCGAGCAGGACGGGAAGGCGCAGCAGGCGTGGCCGAACGAGGTGCCCGCGGCCGCCAGCGCGTCGAGGTGTGGGGTAGCCAACCCGCGCGTGCCGTAACAGCCGAGCTGCGGACCATGGTCGTCGCCGAGGATCAGCAGCACGTTGGGCCGGCGGGCGCCCGGCGCGGCCCCGCCGAGGCGGGCCAGGCAGGCGGCGGCGGCACCCAGCAGGAGCTGCCGGCGCGACGGCCCGGGGGACGTGCGGCGTGGCTCACCCATCGGTCTGGGTACTCCCTCCTCAGCCGCCCGCGCACTCTGGCAGGGCCACCAGCCGCCCGCTCGCGGCGCTCTCATAGGCGGCCAGCACAAACTCCAAGTTCAGCCGCGCGGCGTGGCCGTCGGAGCGGTTGGCGCAGCCGGTCGTGAGGCAGTCGTGGAAGTGCTGCAGCTCCAGGTCGTAGGTCGACGTGCGGTCCAGCTCATACTCGGTCCGGCCGCCGGGCAGTCCGTCGCTGACTACCTCGACGCGACCATGCCAAGCGTTGAGGTGGCCCGCGGTGCCGTAGACGCTGAACATCGGCGCACGCCCGTGGCGGGTCGATGCAGCGATCGTCAGCACCCCCAGCACCTCGTCGGCGAAACGCGCCGTGACCACCGCGGTGTCCTCGCCCGCGTAGCAGTCGCGGCTCCGACGGGTCAGCGCGCTGACCTCCCGCGGGCGGCCGAGCAGGTGCAGCAGCAGGTCGACATAGTGGATTCCCCCGTCGATCAGCGCGCCGCCCTGGCCGCCCATGGCGCCCGCGGCGAAGCGCCAGCCGGTCTGCAGATAGCCCCCGCCCTGCCACCAGGCCATCACCGTATGGACCACCTGGACCTGCCCGATCAGCCCCTCGTCGAGCAGCCGGCGGGTCAGCGGCACAGCGGGCTCGAAGCGGCACTGCTCGGCAATCAGCAGCAGGCGACCGCTGGCGGCGGACGCCGCCAGCATCGCGTCGGCATCGGCCAAGGTCGTCGCGATGGGCTTCTCACAGACCACCTCGAGGCCCTGCTCGAAGGCGGCCAAGGTGACGGAGCGATGGAGGTGATGCGGCAGGCAGATGTCGACCGCCTGCACCGCGGGGTCGGCCAGCAGCTCGTCGGGGGTCCGGTAGGCCTGCGCCGCACCCGCCGCGGCGGCGGCCTGCGCGGCCTTCGCCGGGTCGAGGTCAGCCACCGCCACGACCTTCGCGCCAGCGCGCTGCCAACCGTGCAGGTGCCGCTCGAAGACCATCCCACAACCGATCACACCGACCCGCAAGGCCACCGTGCTGCTCCGTGGCAGCAGTGTAGCACCTCGGCGGCGGCGGTCAGTCGAGGGCGTCGCTAATCAGGCGGGCGAAGGTAGCTTCGCCGTCGGCGTTGAAGTAGGGCAAGAACCGCTCGTACTCGCTCCGGCGGAGCTCCCGGACGCGGCTCAGCAGCGGCTCAACCTCGGCGCTGCGGCCGAGCTTCTGAGCCTGCTTGCTCAACCGCACCAAGAGCACATCGAAGTCGTGCAGGTCACCAAGCACGCCGTGCAGCTCGACGACGCGGCGGAAGGCCTGCTGCAGCTTCTTGCCGAAGATCCCCAGGAACGGCTCCATGGCGTACCGCAGGTGCTTGTTGACGACCCGCACGGCGTGCAGCCCCTCGGTGTCCTCTTCGTCTTCGACCCGCGCCATGCGGCACAGCACGCGACCCAGGCGCGAGCTGATCTCGGTCCGCGCAAAGCGCCGGCAGGTCATCCCGGCGACGGGATGCCTGGCCGTGTGGCGGCCCTCGTCGATCAGCTTGCGCAGCCGCGCCTCGAAGGTCTCGGCGGCCAACTGCTGCAGCAGCGTGGTGAGCGTCTGCTGGTGCTCGCTGCGGCTGGTCTCGGCGACCGCCTGCAGGGCCGGCACCAGATCGGGTGCGACACTGCCCAGGTCAGCCAGCCGGATCAGGAAGACGTCGTCGTCGCGGACGCTGCCCAGCCGGTCGTTGAGTTGCTCGATCAGCTCGAGTCCCGCATTGAAGTCGAGGCGGTGATAGGCCGGCCGGAAGAGCCGCATCCGCTCGCGGAGCTTCTTGGCGCGGACCCGCATTTCGTGGATCCCGGCCTCGACCTCGCCAGCCAGGGCGGCGGGCAAGCAGGCGAAGCAGTCGCCGACGGCCTGCTCCAGGATCGCCGCCGCGGCGCGTCGGACGCGCGTGCGGGGAGTCAGTTCGAACTTCACTCTGCTGCTGACCATGCTGCCGGCCCGCTGTTCTGGTGCCGCGTTGTTTCGCGCTCCCGGCCGGCCCGACCGGGGCGCGCCGCCCTGACCAGATCGTAACACGCGCAGCGGCCGGCGGAATGGCCTGTCGAGCGTCTTTCGCAACAGTGGCGTCAGCGCGCTCTCACCAAATCCTCACATCTGGGCAATCGACCGGCTAATCGGTGACGTGCAGCAGCAGGGCCTTGCGGCCGGCCGCGCGGGTGTAGGCGGCGGCGGCCTGCGGTGTTGGCAGCAGCTCGACCCGGATCTGCTGCACCTCCAGCCAGGCCGCGGCCTCGGGCGTCAGCGTGAGCTGTTCGCAGTGGCCGCTGCCGATCACCAGCACCGCCGGCCGGCCGCGGCCAAGGTACTCGACCTCGGCCTGACTGACCCGGTGGGCGCTGCCGGTGATGCTGCGGCTGAGCTTCTTCTTGCGCTTCTTGACCTCGCCATCGGGCCGGATCACGATGTCGTTCTCGTAGCGAATCCCATCGACCGTGACCAGCCCGAACTCGGTCGCCGAGACATTCGGGTAGGCGGTGTCGGTGACCATCACGCCCCGCGCCAGGGCCACCGCGCCCAGCAAGACCGCGTCGTCACCCAGCTCCGAGCGCAGCAACCGGATCGGCTGCCCATTGCCCGGCGCGACGTGCTGCTGGACGGTCGCCTCGATCCGCGGCTGCAGATAGTCGCCGCAGGCTTCCATCACGCCGCCGCCGAGCACGATGGCCTCGGGGTCGACCAGGTGGATCACCGTGACGCAGCCGAGACCGAGCAGGGCGGCGACCTGGTCCATGACCTCCGTGACGACCGCGTCGCCCGCGGCCAGGGCCTTGCGGAGGGCGCCAGACTTGAGGCGGTCGTCGTCGCCGTCGAGCTTGCCGGCCAGGACGCACTCCCGCCCGGCGGCCAAAGCAGCGCGGACCTGCCGCTCGATGCCGAGCCGGCTGGCGTAATACTCGAACTCGCCCCCGCCCTCGTCACCGCGCAGGGCGGCGAAGGCGTCGACAATGATGTGACCGACTTCGGCGCCGAGGCAGTGGTCGCCGAGGATCACCTTGCCATCGATCACTAGTCCCCCGCCGATGCCGGTGCCGACGAACATGCCGAAGACGTTCTGGTAATCACGGGCCGCGCCGAAGGCCTTCTCGCCGAGGGTCCCGACGTTGACGTCGTTGCCGACAGCGGCCGGCACGCCGAAGGCGGCGGTGACCAGATCGGCCACCGGCACGCCGGTCAGCGGACAGTTCGGCGCCCAGATGCAGTTGCCGGCCGGGCCGACCACGCCGGGCACCCCGAGGCCGATGGCGTCGATCTCGCCGGGCCCGACGTTGCTCAGGCGAATCGCCTCGCGAATGCCGTAGACGACGGCTTCCATCAGCTCGTCCGAGGTGCTGGCGGGCGTCTCGTACTTGGCCCGCGCCAGGACGGCCCCGGCTTCGTCCACGACGGCCGCCAGAATCTTGGTTCCGCCGACATCCACGCCGACCGTATAGCCTGCCATCGGTGCTGCTCTCCGTGCCCGCAGGGCCGATTATAGGCCGCTCGCAGAGCGCCTGTCAACGCGCCGGCAGGCCGCCTGTATCCTTGACGCAGAGCGCTGCGGGGCGTAGACTGCCCACGGTATGGCCAGGCCTTGCGGGATTGCCCGGCGCCGGCCGCACCCAGGATCTGCCAGGCTCGTGAGCTACATCGACTTCCACACCCATATCGGGCCGCTGTGGTACGGGCGGGAGCCGTTGAGCCCCGCCGAGATGATCGCCTGGATGGACGAGCACGAGGTGGCGCAGGCCGTCTTCCTGGCCCTCGAATCGCCGGAGGGGGCGAGCTACTACATCACCTCGAAGACCGTCCTGGAGATCTGCGCGCAGTACCCCGACCGCCTGATCCCGTTCGCGGTGATCGACCCGCGGATGGCGATGCCGGCCGAAAGTGCCTACCGCAGCCTGCTGCTGGAGTACTTCGAGCGGGGCGCCCGCGGGGTCGGCGAGGTCAAGGTCGGCCTGCCCATCGACGACCCGCAGTTGCAGCGGATCTACGCCGTCTGCGACGAGTTCGAGCAGTGCTGCCTGCTCCACCTCGACGGCCAGCGGTGCGTCGATGACACCCGCTTGAGCGGGCTGGAGCGGATGCTGCAGACCTATCCGCGGTGCCGCTTCATCGGCCACGCCCCCGGCTTCTGGAACGCCATCTCGGGCGACTTCCGCGACGAGGACAAGACCGGCTACCCGCGCGGTCCGGTGACGCCCGGCGGGGCCGTCGAACGGCTGCTGCGCGACTATCCGAACCTCTACGGCGACCTCTCGGCGGGTTCGGGACACAACGCGATCATGCGCGATGTCGAACACGGCCGGGGCTTCCTCACCCGCTGTGCCGACAAGGTGCTCTTTGCGACGGACTATCTGATGAAGAACCAGGACGTGCCGCAGTTTGACATGATGGCCGCCCTGCAACTGCCGCCGGCAGTCCACGAGGCCATTGCCGCGGGCAATGCCCGGCGGCTGCTCGGGCTCTAGGCGACGCGGTCCAGTCTTGGTCGGGGTTGGTTCAGGAGACTACTGTTGAAGGTTCTCGTGACGGGCGGCGCCGGGTTCATCGGGTCGCATCTCCTGGAGCGCCTGCTGGATCGCGGCGATGAGGTCTGCGTGCTCGACAACCTGGCGACGGGCGCCTACCAGAACATCGCCCGCTTCCAGGGCCACCCCCGCTTGCGCCTGCTGGTGACCGACATCACCGATGAGCGCACTGTCGAGCGCGAAGTAAGCTGGGCCGACGAAGTCTACCACCTGGCCGCCGCGGTCGGCGTGCGACTGATCGTCGACGAGCCGGTCAAGACCATTGAGACCAATATCCTCGGCAGCCATGTGGTGCTCAGTCTCTGCGCCAAGTACCACCGCCATGTGCTGCTGGCCTCCACCAGTGAGGTCTATGGCAAGACCGATGCGGTGCCCTTCCGGGAGGAAGCGGCCTCGGTGATCGGCCCGACCGACAAGAGCCGCTGGGCCTACGCCTGCTCCAAGATGATGGACGAGTTTCTGGCACTCGCCTACCAGCACGAGCGCGGCCTGCCGGTGGTGATCGTGCGGCTCTTCAACACCGTCGGCCCGCGCCAACGGGGACGCTACGGGATGGTGCTGCCGCGCTTCGTGCAGCAGGCCCTGGCCGGCGAGCCGCTGTTGGTTCACGGCACCGGCGAGCAGACCCGCTGCTTCGGCTACGTCGGTGACGTGGTCGACGGGATGCTCAAGCTGATGGCCGAGCCGGCCGCGATCGGCGAGGTGGTCAACCTGGGCAACGACCAGGAAGTCAGCATCGCGCAGTTGGCGCGGCGCGTCTGCGAGCTCACCGGGAGCAGCTCCGAACTGCGCAGGATTCCGTACGAAGAGGCGTTCGCCGTCGGCTTCGAGGACATGCTCCGCCGGGTTCCCTGTCTCGACAAGGCGCGACGCCTGGTCGGTTACCAGCCGCAAGTCGACCTTGACGGCATCATCAGCCGCGTCATCGAATACTATCGGGGACACCCCGAGGCGCCGCGCTGATCGGCGAGAGAGCTCAGGGACAACCTTGGCGAGAATCCTGGTCGTCGCGCTTGGGGCGTGGCTGGGGGCGCTGGCGCTGACGCCGCTCGTTCGCCGCTGGGCGGTCCACCACAACTATGTTTGCCACCCGCGGGCCGACCGCTGGAGCACCCGGCCGGTGGCCCTGCTGGGTGGCGTCGGCATCGTCGCAGCGTTCCTGGTCGGGGCGCTGCCGGCGTTACCCGAGCTGAGCTCCCGCGAGTTGGCGCTGATCGGCCTCAGCCTGGTGATGTTCGTGGTCGGCGTGATCGACGACCGGCTGCACCTCAAGCCCCACACCAAACTGCTGGCGCAACTGATTGCGGCGGTCGGGCTGGTCGAGTCGGGCTTCCGCTTCGGCCTGCCCGACTCCTGGTACCTCGCCGACAAGGCGCTCAGCCTGCTCTGGGTGGTCGGCATCAGCAACGCGCTGAACCTGCTCGACAACATGGATGGCCTGTGCGCCGGCATCGCCGCCATCGCCGCGGGGTTTCTGGTGCTGCTGGAGTACCAGACCCACTACTCCGCCGCGCTGCTGGCGGCGGCCGTGGCCGGCGCCTGTCTCGGCTATCTGCGCTACAACCAGCACCCGGCCAGCATCTTCATGGGCGACGGCGGGTCGCTGTTCCTAGGTTTCTTCCTCGGTGGCGCCGTGCTCCTGGGGCCGGGGCCGGGCACCGGTCGCAGCCTGCTCAGCGTGCTGGCCCTGCCGGCCCTGCTGTTGCTGGCACCGCTGCTCGACACGATGCTGGTGACCATTGCTCGCAAGTGGGCGCGGCGGCCGATCAGCCAGGGCGGGCGCGACCATACCAGCCATCGCCTGGTGGCGATTGGTCTCAGCGAGCCGCAGGCCGTGCGGCTGTTGTACGTGCTGGGGACCGCCGGTGGGCTGTCGGCGCTGGCGGTCAGTTGGCTCGACTGGTATGTCTCGACGCTGCTGCTGCCGCTGCTGCTGTTCGGCGTCGGCCTGCTCGGCTGCTATCTCGGCCGAGTCCGCGTCTACGACGACGGCGCCAGCCTCAGTGACCTGCTCGACAGCACCCCACTGCCGTTGATCGCGCAGCACCGCTACCGCCGGCGGCTGGTCGAGGTGCTGATCGACACGGCGGCTATCGTGGCGGCGTTCTACATCGCCAACGCGCTGCGCTACGAGGACAGCCTGGCGCTGCTGCCGCACTGGACGGCCTTCCTGACGGCGCTGCCGGTGGTGATCGTGGCGCACCTGGTGGCCTACTTCGTGGTTGGCGTCTACCGCGGCATGTGGCGCTATACCAGCGTCAGCGACCTGCCCCGCTTCGCCTGCGCGGTGGCCCTCGGCCTGCTGCTAACCATCGCCTGGCTGGCCCTGACGGGACGGCTCGAACTGCTGGGTGAGGGCGTGCTGGGGATCAACGCGATGGCGCAACTGGGCTTCCTGGCAAGCACGCGTGTTTCGGTCAAGCTGCTGCGCGACCACATCCTGGCGGCGCGGCCGGGCGGCGACGCGCAGCGGGTGCTGCTGGTCGGGATCGGCGAAGAGGCCGAGATCGGCCTGCGCTGCTTACGGCGAGACCGCGCGCTGTACCTGCTGGGCGCGGTCTGCGAAGACACCGCGGCGATCGGCCTGCGGCTGCTCGACACGCCGGTCCTCGGCACCAGCGCCGATGTCGACGACCTGCTGCGCAGCTTGGGCGTGCAGCAGGTGGTCTTGCTAGACACCAACTACCCGGCCGACGGCTGGCGGCAGATCCAGGAAGCCTGCGCGGTCCACAGCGTGCAGACGCGGGTCGTGAAGGTCCAGATCGAGCCCGCCGTCGCCAACTGACCGGCCGCCGGTCGGCCCCGCCCGGCGATCGCGCGGGGCCGGCTCAGGAGAACGCGGTGCCCGTCCTGCTGAGCGTCGATCCCCCCCTCTTGCGGCTGTCGGACGCGGATCCCATCGCTCGCTTCGCCGCCGCGGAGCTGGTGCGCTACACCGTCGCGGCGGGCGGCCCGCCGGTCACGGCGGTGGTGGTCGACGCGCTCAGCGCGCCACCGCTGCCAGCCGACTGCGGCTGGGAAGTGCAGCTCGCGCCGCTGCGGCTGCAGGCGACCGACTCCCGCCGGCTGCTGGCCGCGGTCTACCACTACCTGGCAGCTTGCGGCTGGCGCTGGTACCTGCCCGGGCCGCTCGGCGAAGCTTTCCGGCCGGCCCTCAACCCACCGCCCGAGCGGCTGCGCGAACCAGCCGGCGCCGCCGAACGGGTGCTGGTCGACCGGGCCGTCAACCAGGGCCAGCCGGCCTGGATCAGCGAACTGCGGATGGCCGTGGACTGGATGGCCAAGCGGGGCTTCACGACGCTGGCGCTGGAGTCCGAGGAGCTGCAACCGGCGCGTTGGCAGGGCTTGACCGCCGAACTCGCGCGCCGCGGGCTGCGGTTCGAAGTCGGTGGCGATGTGGTCCCCCTGCTGTTGGCCGCGACGCACCGGCCCGAGCGCCAGTCGCTCCGACACGAGCGCGGACGCGAGCGTGCCCGGCGGCTGGAAGTGGCCGATGCCCTGACGGTCTCCGCGCTTCCTGAGACGGTCCGGCAGACCATCGCCGAGCTCAGCCCGGCGGTCGCCCTGCGGTTGGTGGAGCCTGGCGAGCTGCCGCTGGCCAGCGCCGACGAGCCCTCACCGCAGACCGGACGCCGCCTCACCGCAGTCGCCCGCGCCGCCACCCTGGGCCTCGACCGCACCCAGCGCCTGGTGGTCTGGAGCCCCGTCTCCGACGCCCGCCGCGGGTTCTCGGCGCCGGACCTGGCGTGCCTCGTGATCGGCCTCGACCGGCGCGATCTGACGCTGCCTGTCGGCAGCAGTGCCGATCCCCGCAACGCCGCACTGCCGGCGACCATCGCCGCCGCCCTGGACCGCCCGGGCGGCGCCGAGGTGGCGCTGCCACACGCCGACCCGGTGCTGCTGGGCGACTTGACTGGTCCCCTGGTGCAGTCCATCGCCGCCGACCTGGAGGCGCTCCGCGCCCTGGGCGTGCAGCGCTACAGCCTGCCGTGCCGCGGGGCCCTGAGCTGGTGGCTCTACCCCCTCAACCTGCACCTCGTGGCCAGTCTGTTGGACGACTCCAGCGCCACGGTGGAGGCGGTTCTGGACGATTGGTGTCACGGTCTGTTCGGTGCGGCCGCCGCCGCGATGCGCCGTTACTACGGCGCGTACGAGGCCGCGATGGCCCCGCTGTGGCGATTGGCCGCGCCGCAGCAAGACCCGGGCGTGGCGGCCTGGCGGCGCGGCGGGGCGGCTGGCGAGGCGGTGCAGGCCGCCGTGCTGGCCGGCATCGAGCAGCTCCCAGCAGTGGCTGAACAGCTCCGCCTGGCCAGCGCCACGGCCAGCGATCCGCTGGTCGCCGCGCGCCTGGAGCGCGAACGGCAGCGCTTCGAGCTGAATCACCTGCACTGCCAGCTCCGCCTGCTGTGGGTGCAGTCCCGCCTCGGCCACCCCACCCTGGCGCTGCACGCCGCCGCGCGCGAGTTGGTGTCGCAGATCCACGAACGGCTCCGCCGGCTGCACGCGGCGACCTGTGGCGCCGCGTTGCAGGAGGAGTACACGGCGGTCTTGCAGAGCCTGGCGCACTGGTGTGGCTACCGCGAGCCGCTGGACGCCACCCCGGCCGTCAGCGATGCTTGACGAAGGTCAGCTCGCGCCCCTGGTCGTGCCAGACCGCGTCGTCGGTCAACTGCCGGATGATGGCAATCCCCCGCCCCCGTGGCTGGTCGCGCGCGTCGTCCAGGCGGCGGAAGGTGTCCTCGACATCGAAACCCGGCCCGTCGTTGCGCACCGTCACGCGCAACCCCTCGCGGAGCGGTTCGATGGTCACCTCGACCGACTTGCTGGAGTCCTCGCTGTGCCCATGCACGATGGCGTTGGAGACGGCCTCATGGACGCACAGCACGACATCGGCGGCGGCTTCGGGGCCCAGGCCGTGGTCCAGCGCGTACTGCTCCACCTGCCCTCGTAGCCCGGCCAGGGCGTCCAGCCGGCTTGGCACGCGGAGCGTGGTGCCGTCGGCACCCGCGGGCATCGCTATTTCTTCCCCGTCGGCAAGAACTCCGCAAAGGCCAACCAGCGCTCGACGCCAGCGACCCGGATCTGGGCCCCGCGTTGCTGCACCCGGGCCCCGTCGGGCAGCCCGATCATCATGCCGTCGATGATCGCGACGAGGTGGTTCGTCTCGCTCTCGAAGCAGTCCCGCGGTAGGATCTTGATCAGCTCGTCGGCTTGCACCCAGCCGATCCGCCCCTCGATGTCCTCGCGGCTGCCACCGGAGATGTAGAGCTGGTCGCGGCCACCGTCGTGAACGCGGACGTAGACCGGAGCGCCGAGCTTGTCTTCCAGCGACTGCGCGGTCTCGCCGCCCGGACCGACCAGCAGGTCGGCGACTTCGGCCTGGCACTCCACCAGGAACGCCTCGTGCCGCTTCTGGTAGGCCAGCTCGCGGACCTGGTTCTCGGCCTGGATGGCGATCGTGATCGGCGACAGGATGTAGCCCCGTCCGCGGCAAGAGCCGCAGACTTCGCTGATCTCGTGGGCCAGGCTCTCGCCGGTTCGCTTGCGAGTGATCTCGACCAGCGCCAGCGGCGAGATGTGGACAATCTTGGTGCGCGCGCGGTCGCGTTCGAGGGCCTTTTCCAGCTCGTGGTAGACCTTGATGCGGTCGCGGGTGCGGTCCATGTCGATGAAGTCGACGATGATGATGCCGCCGATGTCGCGGAGCCGCATCTGCCGGGCAATCTCGTCGGCCGCCTCCAGGTTGGTCGTCAAGATGGTGTCGCTGAGCCCCTTCGAGCCCACGAAACGCCCGGTGTTGACGTCGACCACGGTCAGCGCTTCGGTCTCGTCGATCGTCAGGTTGCCGCCCGATTTGAGCATCACGTTGCGCTGCAGCGCGGTGTCGAGGTCGCGCTCGATTCCATACAACACGAACAGCGGCTCGGGGCTCTGGTGCAACTCGACGCGGGCGCACATGCTCTTGTCGAGCCGCCCCATGATCTCCTGGATGTAGTCGTAGTCGGCCTGACTATCGACGACCAGCTTCTCGACGTCGGCCGTGAAGAAGTCGCGGCAGACCCGGTAGACCATCGAGAAGTCCTGATGCAGCAGCGCCGGAGCGTGCGTCTTGCGGGCCTTCTCAGCGATCTTGTCGTACAACTCGACGAGGTACTCGATGTCCTGCCGAATCTCGTCCTCGGTGGCGCCCTCGGCTTCGGTGCGCATGATCAGCGCCCGGTCGGCGGGCTGGTACTTCTCGCCGAGCCGGCGCAGCCGGTTGCGCTCGCTGCTGTCAGGGATCCGCCGCGAGACGCCGATGTGGCGGCTCTCCGGACCGATCATCACGACGAAGCGCCCCGGCAGGCTGAGCTTGCTGGTGGCGCGGGGGCCCTTCGTGCCGACCGCCGCCCGCTCGACCTGCACGACGACTTCCTGCCCCCGCCGGAGCAGTTCGCTGATCGAGCGCTGCTTGCTCCGCTGGGCCCGACTCTCGCCGGGCAGCACGACGTTGTCGACGTACAGGAAGGCGTTCTTCGGCAGCCCAATATCGACAAACGCCGCGTCCATGCCGGGCAGCACGTTCTCGACCCGGCCCTTGTAGACGTTGCCGATGATCTTGCTGCCGCGCTCGGCGTAGAAGTCCTGCAAAGCGCCATCTTCGAGAATCGCCATGCGGGTCTCGAAGATGCCGGAACTGATCAGAATCTGCCGCGACATGAATCGGTTCGCCTTTGTCTAGTGTGGCGCCTCGGCGTCGGAGTCGACCAGTCGGCGGGCCGCCTCAGCGGCCGCCGCGTAAACCGCTGGCAAGGCGGCCCCGGCGGCGTCGGCAGCCTGACGACAGGACTCGTACTCCGGCGCGATGTTCAAGACGCGCCCAGCGCGTCGACCTATCTTAACACGGACCGGGCCGAATGACGTCGACACCTCGTGCCACTCGCGCGCCAGACAGTCGCGTTGGACCGTAAACCAGCGCACCCCGAGGGTCGTCGTCTCGGTCAAGATCACCGTCGTTACCGCCTCGCGGCGCGGCGGGTCGCAGACCACCCGCAGCAGCACCCCGGGCCGGCCCTTCTTCATCTGCACTGGCTGCAGCGTGACGTCCAGCCCGCCAGCGGCGAAGAGCCGCTCGACGGCGCGCTCGTACCACTCTGGATTCATATCGTCCAGGTTGGCCTCGATCACCACCGCCGCCGCTGGTTGCGGCGCCGTTTCGCCGAGCGTCAGCCGCAGCACGTTCGGGATCCCGAAGTCCTTGCTGCCGGCCCCGTAGCCGCTCCGCCCCCAGGTCATCGCCGGCAGCGTCCACTGCTCGCAGAGCGTCGTCAGAATCGCCGCACCGGTCGGCGTCAGGGTCTCGCCGGCCACGTCCAACGGCCGGGTCGGCACGCCTTCCAGCAGCCGCACCACCGCCGGCGGCGGCACCGGCAGCCGGCCGTGGGCGCAATCGACCCAGCCGTGCGACACCGGCAGCGGCCCGCAAGCGACCCGCTCAATCTCCAACAGATGCAGCCCCAGACAGGCGCCCACGACATCGACAATCGCGTCCACCGCGCCGACTTCGTGGAAATGCACGCGCTCGATGGTCGTGTTGTGGACCGCCGCCTCGGCCGCTGCCAGCCGCTCGAAGACCGCCTTCGCGCGCTCCGCGACGATCGGCGGCAGGTCGCCCGCCGCAATGATGTCAACGACGTGCCGCACATGCCGGTGCGGCTGCGGGGCGTCGTCCAGCAGCACCTTGGCGCGGGTCGCGGCGATGCCGTGCACCGTGACCTGCTCGACCTCGAGCCGCCACCCCGGCACGCCCAACCGCTGCAAGCCATCGCGCAGGGCCTGCTCGGGCAGCCCGGCCGCCAGCAGCGCGCCGAGGATCATGTCGCCAGAGGCACCCGCCGCGGGGTCGAACCAGGCCCACTGCATCACGCCGCCCCCTTCGCCTGGGCCACCTGCCAGTTGATCTGGTGCGCGCAGTAGCCGCCGCCAAAACCGTTGTCGATGTTCACGACGCTGACCCCGGAGGCGCAGGAGTTGAGCATTGCCAGCAGCGGCGCCAGGCCGCCGAAGTGCGCACCGTAGCCGACACTGGTCGGTACGGCGATCACCGGACAGGCCACCAGGCCCCCGACGACGCTCGGCAGGGCGCCCTCCATGCCGGCCACCACCACCACGGCGTGGGCCTGCTGCAGGGCCTCGGCGTAACCCAGCAGGCGGTGCAGCCCGGCCACCCCGACATCGTAGATCCGTTCGACCCGCGAGCCCATCGTGCTGGCGGTGACCGCCGCCTCTTCGGCCACCGGCAGATCGCTGGTGCCGGCACAGACCACCGCCACCAGGCCGGCGCTGCGCGGCTCGGCGGCCGGCACCACCCAACAGCGGGCGGTCGCCAGGTACTCGCCAGGCAACCCCTCGGCACTCAGCCGCGCCGCCGTTGCCGCACTCATCCGCGTCGCCAGCACGCAGCGCTGCCGCTCCAGCATCGCCTGCACGATCGCCACAATCTGGTCGTCGGTCTTGCCCGCGCAGTAGACCACCTCGGGGAACCCGGTCCGCAAGTCGCGGTGGGTGTCGATGTGGGCGAAGCCGCCGACCTGGGTGATCGGCCAGCGCCGGAGTTGCTCCAACGCGGCGGCGGTGTCAAGCGCGCCGTCGGCGACGGCTTCCAAGAGACGACGGAGCTGGGGTTCATCCATCGCAGCGTTCCCTGATGGCCCCGCCGGCCATCGGGCAGTCGACAGCAAAACGACGGCCGGCACTCGCCGAGCCGTCGTCAGAGGTGGCACCCAGATTCGAACTGGGGGATAAAGGCTTTGCAGGCCTCTGCCTTACCACTTGGCTATGCCACCGGAAGCGGGAGACGAGGCTCGAACTCGCGACCCTCAGCTTGGGAAGCTGATGCTCTACCAACTGAGCTACTCCCGCGTTGGTATCCCGCGATTATGGCAAGCCCGGCGGAGCTTGTCAAGCGGGATTCGGCGGTCGAACAGCGGCCAGGGCCATTGCCCTGACTCCCTCGCCCTGCTAGGATCGGCCGCGGGAGTGTTGACGATGCGCATTCTGGACAACGCGACGGCACCGGAGGCCGTGCGCGCGCTGCTGGCGCGGGATGTCTTTGCCGGCACCGGCGAGCACGCGCAGCAGGCGGCGGCGATTGTGCAGGATGTGCGCGAGCGTGGCGACGCAGCGGTGCTGGAGTACACCCGGCGCTTCGACTGCGCCGACTTTCGGGCCGACCAGATGCGGGTGGCACCGGCCGCGATCAAGGCCGCGCGCAACGCCGTGCCGCCGGCGTTTCTGAATGCCGTGGCGGTTGCCGTCGGCAACCTGACCGATTTCCACCGGCGGCAGGTGCGGCAGGACTGGTTTGCGCCGCGGCCGGGCGGCGGCTGGGTGGGGCAGCGCTTCACGCCGGTGCAGGCGGTCGGGGCGTACGTGCCGGGCGGCCAGGCGGTGCTGCCGTCGACGCTGCTGCACGTCTGTGTGCCGGCGCAGGTGGCGGGGGTCGAACGGCTGGCGGTCTGTTGCCCGCCACGGGCCGACGGGTGCGGTGAGCCGCATCTGTTGGCGGCCGCGGCGATCATCGGGATCGACGAGATCTACCTGATCGGCGGCGCCCAGGCGATTGCTGCACTGGCCTACGGCACCGCCACCGTGCCGCGGGTCGACCTGGTGGCCGGGCCGGGCAACCCGTGGGTCAACCACGCCAAACGCCTGGTCTTTGGAGTCGTCGGCATCGACTCCCTGGCCGGCCCCAGCGAGATTCTGGTGATCGCCGACGACAGCGCCGACCCGCGCCAGATCGCGGCCGATCTGTTGTCGCAGGCCGAGCACAGCGCCGACGCCCGGGCGATCTTGCTGACACCTTCGCGCGCGCTGGCGACGGCCGTGGCGGCTGAGGTCGAGCTGCAGTTGACCGCGCTCGACAGCCCGACCGCCCGGCAGGCCCTCGAAGCGGTCGGCGGCATTGTGCTCACCGCCGACCTGGATGAAGCGTGCGCCCTGGCCAGTCTCTGCGCTCCGGAGCACCTCGAGATTCTGGTGCCCGAGCCGTCGCGCCTGCTCGGTCGCGTGCGCCACGCCGGCGCGGTGTTCCTCGGCGAGCACTCGCCGGAGCCGCTCGGCGACTACGTCGCCGGCCCGTCGCACGTCTTGCCGACCGGCGGCACGGCGCGCTTCGCCTCGCCCTTGGGGGTCGACACGTTCGTCAAGAAGAGCAGCCTGGTCTGTTACGAGCGCGAGAGCCTCGCCAACGAGGCGCCAGCGATTCTGACCTTGGCCCGTGCGGAGGGCCTCGAAGCCCATGCCCGCAGCATCGAGGCGCGACTCGACTGAGCGCCGGGAGAACCACATGGCTCGCGAAGCCAGCCTGCAACGCAAGACCGCCGAGACCGAGATCAGCCTGCACATCAGCCTGGACGGGACCGGCACAGCCGACCTGCAGACCGGGGTCGGGTTCTTGGATCACATGCTGACGCTGTTCGCGAAGCACGGTCTGTTCGACCTCAGCGTACGCTGCACCGGCGACACCCAGATCGATGACCACCACTCGGTCGAGGACATCGGCATCGTGCTCGGCCAGGCCCTGCGGCAGGCCGTCGGCGACAAGCGCAGCATCGTGCGCTACGGCAGCTTCACCTGCCCGATGGACGAAGCCCTGGTGGCGGCCGACCTGGATCTGTCCGGGCGACCGTACCTCGCCTACGGGCTCGAGTTGGACGGCAAGATCGGCAGCTTCGACGCCGAGCTGGTGCGGGAGTTCATGCAGGCTCTGACCAACAACCTGCAGTGCAACCTGCACCTGCGACAGCTCGCCGGCGGCAACCGCCACCACGTCGCGGAGGCGGCCTTCAAGGCCACCGCGCGGGCGCTGGATGTGGCCACCAGCATCGACCCGCGGGTCCACGGCGTACCGTCGACCAAAGGCAGCCTGGAGTAGCGCGCTGGCCGTTAGGGCGGGTCGGGCAGGCCGAGGTGGCAGCTCGGGGCCGGACCTAGCCGGGCCAACAGCTCGGGCAGCGGGCCGAGTTCGACGCGCGCCCCGACGCCATGCTCGCCAAGCGCCCGGAGCGGCAGCTCCAGCGCCAGCGGCTCACCGCGCTCACCAGCCTCCAGCACCAGCCGCACGACCTGCCCGGCCAGCGCCCCAGTGGGGCCCTGCACGTAGAGCGCCAGGCAGCCGGCGGACTCCTCGGCCAGACTGACCTGCCACCCGGCGCCGGCGCTGACGGTGTGCCGAAACGGCCGGGCCACCGTGCTGGCGAAGGCTGCGGCGCTGGCCGGCAGGCGCAGCGGCAGATGGAGCCAGCGGCCGGGCGGCGCGGCCGCCCCGGCAAACCAGGCGGCGGCCTGCTGGCAGGCCGCCGGGTCCAACAACAGCCGCTCCTCGAACGCGGCGGCCGCCGCGGCCGGCCACTCGCCGTGCTGCCAGGCCGCCAGCTCCGTAGCCGCGGGCCCCTCGCCGGGCGCCGTTCGCGCCAGGTGCTCGCGGAGCGCGGCGAGCCAACGCGGGTCGGGTGGCTCGTGTGACATCAGGTGCTCCGTGGCGGCTGGTACGGCTCCGCCAGGGCCGGGAACAGCCGCGCAAAGGCCGCGGCCAGCTCACGCCGGGCGCGGGCCCGGTCGCGGGTACACTGGTACGGTGGAATCCCCAGCGCCGCGGCGGCCTGCTGGTTCTCGAGGCCGGCCAGGTCGACCCAGGCGAAGGCCAGCAGGCAGCGCCGGATGCGCGCCGGGTCGCTGGCGTCGGCCAGCAGCAAGCGGACGCAGGCCGCGTAGCGCTCCCAGACATCGCCCAGTTGCTCATCCTCCCACCGCCGCAGCGCGGCTGCGGCGGTGTCCTCGCCCGGATCGGCCGGCTCGCGGCATTCGTCCAGCGGCTCGGCGGCGGTCGCCCGGCCATCCAACTGACTGCGCAAGTAGTTGTTGGCCACCCGCGCCCACCAACGTTCGAAGCCGCCCTGCTGCGGACGCCAGCGGTCGAGGCGTTCGAAAAGGTGCAACCGCAGCTCGGCCAGCAGGTCTGGCAAGCAGCGGCCCCGTGCCTCCATCGCGCGGCGGTAACCGCTGACAATGTAACGCGTCGGGCGCTCCTCCAGCACCTCCCAGAGCTGCACGAAGACCTCGCCCGCGGCGACGCCCCAGTCCGCCGCCGTCACGGTGGCCCCCGTCGCCAAGGCGGCCGACTGCCGGCCACGGCAGTCCAGCACCCGCTGCGCCAAGCTCTCCAGTTCGCTTTGCACGGCCGCCTGCTCCCGCGCGGATCCCGCCACGATGCCCCGCCCAGCGAGGATCTCTAACGGTTCCGCCGCCGGTTCTTGCAGCGCCATTTCAGCGCGCCACCGGCGACCACGCCGGGGTGATGTCGGAGGCCGAGTCGCTGGTCAGGCGGCGCAGCCCGCGGCCATCGGCGCCAACCGCCCAGAGGTCGGACTGCTGACCACTGATGTCGCGCGTGAACACGATCTGGCGCCCGTCCGGCGACCAGGCGGCCTGGTGGTCCATCCCGTCGGTCGCCAGCAGCCGCCGCGTGCCGTAGCCGTCGGTGCGGTAGACCCACAGCTCCGTCCCAATCGTCAGCACCAGCGAGTTGCCGTCCGGCGCCCAGGCCGGCTCGGAGACGTGCTGGCCGAAGCCAACGGTGGGCACGGGCACACGCCGCTCGCTGCCGAGCGCACCGTCCCGGTCCAGCAGGTAACACTCCCAGTAGAGTTGCTCGCCGGCGGGCGTGGCGACGAAGCGGCGGAACGACTGGAACACCAGCACCCCGCCGCGCGGGGCGAAGCGCGGGGACTCGTCCTGGGTGGGGTGGCTGATCAGCCGCCGCGCCGGGCCGCCGCTGGCGCGCATCAGGTAGATGTCGTAGCGGGTCTTCCAGGGCCCGCTCACCTTCGGGTCGGTGCGGATCAGCGCCAGCCTGGCCGGGTCGGTCGGCAGATAGGCGCGGCCGCTCTGGAAGGCGATCCACTGCCCGTCCGGCGACCACGAAGGGTTGCCGTCGTAGGCCGGCGAGTCGGTCAGCCGCCGGGCGTGGCGGCCGTGCCGGTCGATCACCCAGACGTTCGGGTCGTGCCCCCCTTCGCTGCGCGTGAAGGCGATCTTCTGCCCGTCCGGCGACCAGCAGGGGCTCAGCTCCGGGGCCGGATCCGTGGTCAGCCGGCGCAGGCGGCCGCCCTGGGCGTCGGCCAGCCAGAGATCGTAGTTACCCGGCGCGTTGCCGCGGTCGGAGGCGAACACCAGGCGGTAGCTGGAGCGCAGCCGGAAGTCGGCCGGCAGGCCCGCCCAGCCCTGCCACCAGCCGGCCAGAAACAGCAGCGTGGCGGTCAGCAGCCAGCGGCTGCGGCGTTGGGCGGCTCGCCGGCGCGACCAGCGCGCGGCCTCCCGCACGGTCGCCGCGCCGTGCAACACCAGCGGCCGGCGCCCCTCGGCCACGGCGTCTGTCAGCACCCGGCTGTCGGCGGCCAGCACCGCCCGCTCGATCCCCACCGCGCTGGCGGCGTCGAGCTTCGCGGCCTCGTGCTCGACCGGCTGTAACCGGCCGTCGCCCACCTGCGCCACTATCAGGCAGTGCGGATCGGGTCGCCAGCGCCCGGTCAACGCCCGACAACCGACCGCCGCGGCGGCGCCCAGCGAGGTGCCGGCCAGCCGCTCGGTCTCGGCCCCGCCCCGCGGCGCCAACGACCAGCCCAACCCGCCAGAGATCGACTGTCGAGCCTCCTCCAGCGTCGCCGTGAGTTCGTCGGCCAGCGGCATCAGCGCCAGCTCGGGATGCACCAGCAGACCGCTCGCCGCCGGCAGCCGTTGCAGCAGCAGGTCGCAAATCAGCGCTCCGCCGGCCGGCTGCCAGGCCGCCACCGGCAGGCTCACCCACGGCCCCACGGCGGGCGTCGCGGGCTGGGCCAGGTGGCACTGCACCCAGTACCAGGCCAGCGGCCACTCGCGCGGCGGCAGCAGCCGCCCGACCCGGCTGGCGACCGGTCCTGCGGCCGGCCAGACGCTGGGCACCGCCGCCTGCGGGTGCAACACCGCGCCCGCCGCCTGCGCCCAGCGCAGCCCCGCGGCGGCCTCCTCGCGGCGCAACGCCAAGGCCACCCCTGTCGTTGCCACCAGGCCCCGGGCGTGGTCGATCAGCCGCCCGGCCGGCGCCGCATCGCCGTGCGACAACTCTCCCCAGGCGGCCACCGCCCGCCGCACCGGCGGTGGCGCCAGCGCGGCTTCGAGCGCTTCGAGCGCCTCCCAGTCGCCGGCCACGAGCGCGTCGTCGACCGCCTGTTGCAGCATCCTCCGCCGCGGCGCCAGCCCCACCAGCCAGCCCCAGAGGTGCCCCTCCCCCGCCGCGATCCGGCCCAGCACGTCCAGCAACTCGGCG
>JADZEX010000060.1 GCA_020850355.1 Fimbriimonadaceae bacterium
GGACTCGACCAGGTCGACGACCCGCGACAGGAGGTCGAGCGAGGCCACGTCAGCCCAGTGCAGATCGTCAAAGACGATCACGGTCGGCCCGGTCCGGGCCAGCGCGCACAAGTAGCCGCGGACCGCATCGGTGACGTGCCGAAGCAGCTCATCGCCCGACATGCCGGACAGTGCCGCTAGCGCCGCCTCGCTCTCGACCGCGAGCAGCATCTCCAGAAAGGGGAGATCGCTTCCCGGCAGCACGCAGCACTCGCTATTGCACTGCAGCTTCTCGCGCACCGCCTCGGACGCCTCATCCTCGCGGGCGCCGATCGCCTGGCGGATGATCTGGCGCCAGGGGTCATACGGCAGGGTGTGCCCGTACGAGACCGCGCGCCCTTCCAGCCAGGTGAGTGACCCGCCGGCGGCGCCCGGATCACGCGCCGGCACACCGCTGGTTGCCAGCTTCCGCACCTCCGCGATCAGCCGCGACTTGCCCAGTCCGGCCTCGCCCAGGACCGTGACCACGGCGCCGTGTCCCCCGCGCAGTCCGGCCACCTTCTCCAGCAGGCGCTGGAATTCCGCGTCGCGGCCGACCAGGGGTGAGTCCAACCCTTCCAGGCCGCGCGCCGGCTCCGGGACTGCCTTGCGCGCCAGCACCCGAAATGCCGGCACTGGCTCGGCCTTGCCCTTCATCTCCACCGGACCGTATGGCTCCAGGTCGAACGCATGCGTCACCAGGCGAGCCGTGCTAGCCGAGATGAGGATGTGGTCCGGCGGCGCCGCCGCTTGCAGGCGAGCGGCCAGGTTGACCGTGTCGCCGACGGCGAGATACTCCATGTGCGCCGCGCTGCCAATGCTGCCGACCACCACCAGGCCAGTCTGCAGCCCGACACGCAGGCGCAGGGCGGGGATGCGCTGCTGCCGGGTCAGCTCGCGCGCGTCGTCGCCGACCGCGGCCAGGATGTCGAGCGCAGCCGACGCGGCGCGCACCGGGTCGTCCTCGTGCGTCACCGGCGCGCCGAAGAAGGCCAGCACACCGTCACCCAACAACTGGGCGATCGTGCCCTGGTAGCGGTCCACCGCGGCGCTGACGCGCTGATGCACGCCCGTGACGATCTCGCTCCACTCCTCGGGGTCGAGGTCGGCGGCCAGCGCCGTCGAGCCGACGATATCCGTGAACAGGACCGTCACTTGCTTGCGCTCGCCGTCGGCCGGAGCGCCGCGCGCCGGGCCTGGCTCGGCCACAGTGTCGGCAGCGACAGGCCGTGCCGGACCGGGGCCAGGCGTCGGGTTCGTCGTTGGCGCGGTATCAACGAGATTGGCGCCGCAGTGCTGGCAGAAGCGGGCGCTGGCCGATACCGGCGTGGTGCAGCGCGGGCAGGCTCGTGCCAGCGGCTGCCCGCACTGCTGGCAGAAGCGCGCGCCGGCCGCGTTGTCGGTGGCGCAGGTGGCACATCTCATCGCGGGCCTCCTCGGGGCAGAAGAACCCGGAACCTGGTCGCGCCCGGCTGGGATGCGACCTGGACCTGACCCTGGTGCCGTAGCACGACGACATTATAAACGATGTGCAGGCCGAGACCAGCGCCCGCACCAGGCGGTTTGGTGGTAAAGAACGGTTCGAAGATCCGCTCCTGGACTGCGGCCGGCATGCCCGGGCCGGTGTCGGCGATCTCGACGACCACCATCGCGTCGTGCCGCGTGGTGCGCAGGCACAGCTCGCCCTGACCTGCCATCGCGTCCAGCGCGTTGTCGATGACGTTCGTCCAGACCTGGTTCAATTCGCTGCCGTAGGCCACAATTCGGGGTAGATCGGGGTCGTAATCACGCGCGACCACGATCCCGGCCCCGATCTTGTGCCGCAGGATGACGAGCGTATCCTCCAGCCCCGCCTGCACGTCGACGTCCTGCACCGGCGCCTGATCGAGGAAGGCGTAGCTCTTGACGGCGGCCACGATGCGCGCGATGCGACCGGCGCTGTCCGCTACGTCGTCGAGCAGCGCGTCGACCGACGTGCCCAGCGCCAGCCAGCGGGCGACCAGCGCCGCCGGCGCCGGCGCGCAGGCGGCGGTCAGCCGCGCCAGCGCCGCCTGATCCCACCCGGCGGCGACCAGCGCCGGCGCGTGTTCCCAGGCCTCGTCGACGCCGCATGCCTCGAGCCAGTCCTGCAGCGCGCACTCGCGGTCACTGCGGTCGAGCGGGTCGAGCGCGACCGACGTCCCGCGGCGCACCTGCGCCCGCAGCACGTCGAGCGCCGACCGGCCCGCCTGATCGAGGCCGGCGGCCTGGAGCTCGTCGTACGCGCGCAGCCAGGCGTCGAGGCGCGCCCGCAGGTGATCGGCGGCGCGGTGCGCCGCGGCGGCGGGGTTGTTCAGCTCGTGCGCCAGCCCGGCCGCGAGCGTCCCGAGCGCGGCCATCTTCTCGCGCTGGCGCAGCAGCGACTCGGTGTTGCGCAGCCGCATGGTGACGCCGCGCACGATGGCCAGCACCATGCTGGGATTGGCCGCCAGCACCCGCAGCAGCGCGTCCTGGCGGATCATGATCAGCCGGCTGTCGCGCAGCGCGCGCACCGATGCCGTCCGTGGGGAGCCATCGAGCAACGAGATCTCGCCCAGCACTTCACCCGGCCCGCACCGGGCCAGCGTCACCTCATCGTGGCCGGCAGCGCGGCGCCGGGATTGCGCTGCCCGCTGGGTGACCTCGAACTCACCCTCGACCACGACATACATCGAGTCGCCGGCGCTGCCCTCGGCCAGCAGCAGGTCCCCGGCTGGCACCAGGACGGGCTCGGTCACCCCGCACAACTGGTCGAGGTCGGCCTCGGCCAGCCCGGCGAAGAGAGGCAGGCGACGGAGGAATTCCTTACTCATTGCCTCACTCAGGTGCTAGGGGTTGAGCCGGCGACCGTGCAGCCCTGCCATTCTACCGTGTGAGGGTTGGGGTGAGTGCCGAGAACCGACCCCTGAGTGCTGTGTGTTGTGTTCAGCGACGCTGGTTCCCACTCCTGCCGTGCATTGCATCATGAGTAGGGGCGGCCCTTGTGGCCGCCCGGGCGCTGAGCAGAATGGTACGGATGAGGGAGGAATTGAAGCGCTCACCGGGGGCGCGGTACCACCTCCTATCGCACCAGCCGTGCCCTAGCTAGCGGCAGATCATGGCCAGCGTGCGCCAGCATGACGGGTCAGGGCATCAGTTGGGGGCGCTTCGGCTCCGCTCAGCGAACGGCGGCGGCACGCGCGGCAACTGTTCACCTTCGTGTCCAAGGATCTACTAACACGTACATGCCGCGGCGGAAGCAGGGGAGGGTGACGACGGGTCCTCCACCTTTCCCTGCCAGCAGCCCACCCAGGTCAGGCCTGCTCCACCACGCACTGGCCAGCAGCGCACCGTCGGCTTGCTCGACTCGCCGTCGATCGCCTACAATCGGTTCTACCTCATCGATAACAAAATCTGTGACGAGGAGAATGCGATGCCCGAGCGACCGAACCGCGACCCGATGGTGACCCTGCCCGCCACCGGCGACTACGAGGTCGAACGCCAGCGCCACGTGCGCGCACTGGCGGCGCAGCTTCCCGGCGAGGTCGACAAGCTGACCTGGCCGCTGGAGCGGCTGCACGCCCTGCGCGACGAGCGCCTGCGCGCCCTGGTGCGCACGGCCAAGGCGCGCTCGCCCTGGCACGCCCGGCGGCTGCGCCACGTCGATCCGGACGCGCTGCGCGGGGACGACCTGGCGGCCATCCCGCCGATGACGAAGGCCGACCTGATGGCCCACTGGGACGAGATCGTCACCGACCGCCGCCTGACGCTGGACCTGGCCGAGGCTCACCTGGCCCGGGTGGCCGAAGTGGGGCCGGCCTACCTGCTCGGCGAGCACCACGTCGTTGCCAGCGGCGGCTCCAGCGGCACGCGCGGTATCTTCGTCTGGGACTTCGACGGCTGGCTGGAGTACGGCCTGCTCGTGCCGTGCGCCATCCGGTGGCTGGCGCGGCGGGCGGGGCGGGCCGGCGAGGTGCGGCGGGCCACGGTGATAGCCGCGGCCGCCACCCACCTCTCCGGGGCAGCCGTCCGGACCTTCGCCGGCGCGGCCGAGGCCCGGCGGTCGTTCCCGGTCACCCTGCCGCTGTCGGAGATCGTGGCCGGGCTGAACGCGTTCGCCCCGACCCACATCTCCGCCTACCCGTCGATGCTGCACCGCCTGGCGCTGGAGGCCCGCGCGGGGCGGCTGCGCATCGCCCCCCTGGAGCTCAGCTGCAGCTCCGAGCCGCTGCTGCCGGAGGCCCGGCGCGTCATCCAGGCGGCGTTCGCGGCGCCGGTGCTCAATACCTATGGCAGCTCGGAGGTGGGGATCATGGCCCGCTCATTCCCCGGCGGCGCGGGCCTGCACCTCATGGAGGACGTCGCCGTCTACGAGCCGGTCGACGCGCAGGGCCGACTGGTCCCGCCGGGCACGCCGGCGGCGAAGCTGCTGGTGACCAACGTCATCAACCACGCGTTGCCGCTCATCCGCTACGAGCTGACCGACGAGGTGACCTTCCTGGCCGAGCCCAACCCCGGCCCGTGGACGGGGCGGCGCATTGCCGACATCCAGGGCCGGCTGGACGACGGCTTCACCTACGCCGGCGGGGTGGTGGCGCACCCGCACGTCTTCCGGTCGGCGCTGGGCCGGCTGCCGGAGGTTACTGAATACCAGGTGCGCCAGACGCCGCGGGGAGCCGACATCGCGGTGCGGGTCGCCGGGGATGCCAGCGCCGTGGACCTGGCGCCGGTCCAGCGCGAGTTGGTCGCTGCCCTCACCCGGCTCGGCCTGGCCGACCCGGCCGTCGTGCTGACGGCCGTCGCCCAAATTGACCGCTTGCCCGGCACCGGCAAGCTGCGCCGCTTCGTCCCGCTCGTCAGCTAACCCCGTTCACGAACGGGTCTAACCCCCGACCCCGGCAGCCCAGGCATCGCGCAGCACGGCCAGCTTCTCATCGCTCAGGTAGCCGTAGCGCTGCACCCAGACGCCGCCGGCGCCGCTGGCCGCCGCCGCCGTCAGCACCTCGGCTAGCTCTGCGGCCGGTCGGTAGCTGTGCAGGTAGGCCAGCACCGGCGCGCCATCCGCCTGGGCGACGGCCTGGTTCAGCTTGCGCGTCAGGCCCGTGGCCGTGACCGGGTGCGGCTCGTCCGGTCGTGGCATGCCCCAGTCGGCCAGGCCGGTGCGGTGCTCGCCGGGCGGCAGCGGCAGGTCCAGTCCAGCCAGCACCGCCCGCAGCACCGCCACCTCGCTCAGGCCCGGGTTCCAGGCCAGCAGGCTCTCGCTCCACCAGTGGACGATCATCGGCCAGTGAAACGTGAACAGTTTGGTGCGTAGGACCTGCGCGATGCGCCCGAGGCGTCCGTAGTCGGCGCCGGTGAGCAGGTTCCAGGGCGGCGGGAAGGCGTGGACCTCCAGCGCCACGGCCTCGCCGCCGGCGGCATCCAGTGCCGCGCGCAGCTCCGCGACCACCCCGGCCACTGTCGCCGCCTTGAAGCGCAGCAGGTCGGCCACGCCCGGCCGGGCCAGCAGCCCGCCGGCCAGCGCGACCGGCCAGCCTTCCGGCGCGGCCAGCGCCGCCACATCGGCTGGCGTCAGCCGGTGCAGGCGCTCCCACAACGCGCGTGTGTCGCGCTCAATGCGCTCCCAATCGTAGCCGTGCGCCAGCGCCGCCCGCCGGCAATGCTCGCAGACGCACGTGAAGGCATCCTCCAGGAAATAGCACGTGTACTCGGCCCAGTCGAGCGATAGACCGTCGATAGTTGGGTAGTCCTGTGCCGCCTGCCGCAGCCGCGCCAGCCCCAGCGCCCGCACCCGCGGGTTATTGAGGCAGCCATGGCCGGCGACGACGCGCTCGGCGACGCCGCCATTGATGCGGAGCGGCCGGTCGCCGGCCGGTCCCTGGGCGTGGCCGCTCTCGGCTGACTGACCACCGGGCGCGCCGGGCAGTGTGTAGGGGCTGAGTTGCAGATGGACGCTGAGGCCACGGGCGTGCCCGCCGTCGATGATCTGCTGCACGACGTCGACGCGCAGTTCGGGCGGCGCCAGCGGTGGCGGCGGATAGGGCACGTTGGCCCACAGCGCCGGGTCGACCGGCCGCGGCGCGTAGCCCTGCAGCGCCAGTTCGCGCTGCCCCCACAGCGGCCGGTCGAGCAGCCGCGCCGCGCCGGCCACATCCAGCGGTGGCTCGCGCCGGCCCTTCCCCGGCGCAGCCGGCGCAAAGACACCCAGCGTCGGGCCGATGGCCGTCGCGCCGGTGGCGGCGATGCGGTCGAGGACCGCGTTCAGCCCCTCGACCTGCACCTCGGCCGCGGTCAGCACGATGCCGCGATGAGGAGGCGCCATGCTCTGCTCTCTTCCCCTCGACGATGATCTCCACCCAGGCAAGCGGCTCTCTGCCCAGGCGCCCGGGCGCCAGTATGGCATGCCGACAGCCGGCCCCGCGAGGTGGACGCACCGCGGGAGGGTAGCGCGCCGCCGCCGGCCCGTGTAGACTGCGCCGCGCCCGTCCCCGTCGGGCCAGCGAGGGAGGTCCGCTCGCCTTGATGCCTGTCTTCGGCTGGTTGCGCCTGCGCCCTGCGACTGCGGCCGCCGTCATCCTGGTTGTTGCCGCGTCGATCGCGGGGGCACTGCCATGGCCTGCCCGCGCCGGTGAGGGCGGCATCGAGCTGGCCGTGCCGTACCGGGGCCAGCTCGACGGCAGCCTCTATGCTGGCAGCAACTGCGGCCCGGCGGCGCTGGCGATGGTGTTGGCCGGCTATGGCCGCGACGTGCCGATCGCCGACGTGCGCGCCACCGTCAACGATCTGCAACGGACCTGGGGCGATCCCGAAGCCGGCACGGCCATCGAGAACCTGGCCGTCATCGCCCATCAGCATGACCTGGAGCCGCTCGACCTGGCCGCCGGCAAGCGGCTGCGCCGCTGGACCCTCGACGACGTGCGTCGTCACCTTGACGCCGGCCACCCGGTCGTGCCGCAGGTCTGGTACCGCGGCCTGCCTGGGCGCGAGCGGCGCTCCTACAATGGCGATCACTACATCGTGCTGCTCGGCTATGCCGGTGACGAGTTTATCTACCATGACCCGATCGACCTGGACGGCATCGGGCCGGCGGTGCGCATTACCGCCGAGCAGTTGGAGATCGCCTGGCGCGAGAGTGACCAACCCTTCGCCGCGCTTGCCTTCGCCGGCCCGCCCGAGCGCCCGTCGCTCGAGCCGCCACCGCTGACCGCAACGCCGTCCCCGACCACCACCCCGCCACCTACGGCCACGCCGTCCCCGACCGCCACGCCCTGGCCCTCGCCGACGGCGACCGCTAGCCCGACGGCGACCGCCGAGCCGACCGCCAGTCCCACGTCCGTGCCGGCGCTGGCCGCGATGACTGGGCCGACGGGTCAGTCGCCGGTCGGCAGTGGGCCAATGGGCCAGTGGGCCAGTGAGCGAGTCGAGCCACCGCCGGCCCTCCCGCTCGATCGCGGGCCGGCGGTGCCGCTGGCGCTGCTGCTGCTGACGACGCACCTGGCGGTGATGATCGGGCGCTGGCCACCCGCTCGCGGCGCCGCCTGGGCGCTGGTGTCTCACCCGGCCGTGCGCACCATCGCCGCGCTGCTCAGCCTGGTCGCGCTGCGCGTGCTGTGAGGCTGCCGTCGGGCCGACAGCGTCAGGCTGGTGTGTCCGGCTGCGCATCCCATGCCGGCGTCGCCAGCATCGTCAGCGCCTGCTCGAGCGTGCGGATGCAGGCGAACATGCGCATCGCCGAGTCCAGGCTGTAGGCGTGCGCGACCGGGTCGCTGCTCCAGCAGCAGTCGCGCACGACGA
>JADZEX010000061.1 GCA_020850355.1 Fimbriimonadaceae bacterium
AGCGGCGACAGCGGCGCCGACACCGTGCGGTTCACCCTGTACGACGACGCTGGGCGGTTGCTGCGGCGGATCGATGGACGCGACATCGTGACTGAGTATGACTATGACGAGCCCGGCGGGGCGCTCACCGCGATTCGGTATCCGGCCTATCCGGCGCAGGATGTCGCCTTCACCTACGACGCCCTCGGCCGCCGGATCGGGATGACCGACGCTACCGGCGAGCATGTCTACAGTTACGACGACGGCGGTCGGCTGCTGGCTCACGAGGTGACCTACACTGGGCTCGACCCGCAGACCATTGCCTATGAGTACTACCCCAACGGCAGCCGCAGCAAGCTGACCACGCCGGCTGGTGAGCACGAATACACCTACGACGCCGGCGGGCGGTTGACGGCTTTGGAGTATGGTCTGGGCACCGCGGAGTGGACCTATCTCGACAGTGGCGCGCTGGCCACCCAGACCTTGCCGAATGGTGCCGTCACCTCGTACGACTACAATGTCGCCAATCAGTTGGTCGGCCTGCTCAACCAGGCGCCGGACAGCAGCACCATCAGCAGTTACGGCACGATGACCTACCGCGGCACTGGCGACCTGGCGACGATCACGTCGACCATTCCCGGTGCCAGCAGCCTGGCCGGGGTCGTCGACTACGCTTACGATACGAAGCGGCAGTTGACCCTCGAAGACTCGACCCGCGATGGAGGCTACGACTTCGGCAATGTCTTTGACCAAGCCGGCAATGCCACCACCTTCCGCGACGCCACGCAGACCTTCAATGCCAACAACCAACTGACGGGCCCTGGCACCTATGTCTACGACGGCAACGGCAACCCGACCACCTTCGGCGGCACGGCGCTGACCTGGGATGTCGAGAACCGCATGACCGCCCACGGCACCGCGCTCGAAGCCGCCTACCGCGGTGATGGGTTGCGAGCTTGGAAGGAAGGCGCTACCCGCACCTACTTCCTCTACGACGGCATCAACGTGGTCTGTGAGCTCGACGCGGTGGGTGACCTGCTAGCCTCCAGCACCTTCGGTGCGGCGGGATTGCTCAGTCGGGGCGACGTTCAATACCAGTTCGACCCCCTCGGCGACGCGGTCCACCTCCTCGACGCCACCGGCGACGTCACCGCCACCCGCCTCTTCGACTCCTGGGGCAACGAACTGACCAGCGGTGACTTCGACCCCCGCGGCTACCGGGCGAAGTATGGGTACTACACGGACGAAGAGACCGGCCTCGTCGCGCTGGCGTACCGGTACTATGGGCCGGGGGTGGGGAGGTTCTTGTCGAGGGATCCGATTGGGTATCGTGGTGGGGTGAATGTGTATGGGTATGTAAGCAACGCTCCCACTGTCATGGCAGATGCTGCAGGACTTCAGGCCTACACGAGCGGCGCTCCCGATGAGCCTGCAATGCGTCGTTGGCCAGATGCTGACGAACCTGCTATGCGCCGTTGGCCGGATCCGCCTCGGACAACGGCGGAGGCGTGCGTCGCTAGATGTTACCAGAACAGAGCGTTTGGGGATCTGGCTGCGCGAGGTGGGGAGGCCGCGTGTGTTTCCATCGCAGCGATGGGATGTCTGTTTGTTCCATTCCCAGCAAACATCCTGTGTATGCTTGCAGCAATTGCTGTCTGCGTTGCGGCCGCCGAGGCCTGGCTCTACGCAAACCAAGTTGAGTATCTTAACTGCGTGGCGTCGTGTTCAGACACTACTGCCTGTGCTACTGCGAGGTGAGTTGTGCATCATGCTGGGTGCGACTCCGATCAGGATCCACGCTGTGCGGAGGAAACACTATGCGTAGCCCTGGGCCTGGACCGAGCGTGTCGCCTAGCCTTACCAGTGTTGCCGCACACTGTCGGCTTATGTGCGCTGCTTCTATGGACCGGGGCTATAGCAGCAGTGTATGGGATACAGGCTAGTCAGCAAACCCCAATACGGTTTCTCTTGGCGCCGTCCGTCGTGGGAGTCGGGATAGGTGGTATTCTTGGGGCTGGCATCGTCGGCGTTTTGTTTGGTGCCCTCGGAGTATTGCGCGGTGTGCCGCGCGTGATCGCCGTGTCATACGAAGGACTATGGACTGGCAGTGTGTTTCGTAGAAAGCTCATTGGCTGGCCCACAATCACGTCGGTATCGCGCGATTGGTACTGCTATCGCGTGAGGGCCGCCGACCAGATCGTGGAGATTGTCAGGTCTGGTGATGGGTGTCGCGTTGGAGAGTGCATCTGGCGGTGGAGCAACTCGCGGGCCACGAGTAGGCCTTGAAATGACGATCTGCTCGTCACCCTATTACCGCCATGCTGCTCCCCTAAACCGATCCGTACGCCCTGCCCAGCTCCGGTAAATCGACCCCAGCATCGGGAGACTGGGAACACCACCCTCCTTGCGCCACTGGTGTCCCCTCAGCAGGTGACTTCACTCTCCCCACCCCCGGCAACAACGCCGACGCCAGCCTCGTGACCACCTACGAGTACGAAACCGACGGCGCCTGGTCGCAGGCCGCCGCCGTCGGGGAGGCGCTGTACGTTGAGGACAACCTCGGCCACCGCACGCACTTCCGGTACGATGGGCGGGGCAATCGGACTCTCGTCACCGACGCGCTCGGGAGCACCTGGGAGACGGTCTACAATCTCGCCGACCAGGTCGTCAGCACGCAGCAGCCGGCGACGGGGCAGCAGGGGTCGGGGCGGGCTTGTCCTGAGCTCCGTCGAAGGGTCACCGTGGTCTACGAGTAGTTCTTCTCAGCCGGCCCGCGGCGGCGCGAGGCGGTCGTTCAGGCCCAGCGCCCCCCGTGGCGCGGCTGGTCCGCCAGCGAGGCAGCCAGCGCGCGGGCAATCCGGTGGACCCTTCCGCTTGGTTCTGGCGATGTGCGGAACCGGTTGATCGAGGCATCGCCCACCCTCCTGTCGCACAGATCGCACTACGGTTGCGGTGCTTCCGCGGCCAGGCCAACTCCTGCGACCTTCGGCAACACGATCTGTGCTGCTACTCCTCCTCCACCACCAGCACCTCCACCGCCCCACCCTCGGCGGCGACGACTTCGCTGAGACGGTGGGGGTGGGTGGCGCGGAGGTCGATCACCTCGCGCTCCAGCAGCGCCGAGGCGACCACGCCGCTGATCACCAGGGCCGCGCCGAGGAGGCCTTGGGGGCTCAGCAGGTCGCCGTAGAGGGCGGTCACCAGAATCGTCACGGTCGGCTGCATCGAGCCGGTGACGCCGGCCTGGGCCAGCGAGATGCGGCGGATGGCGTAGGCCACCAGCAGGCTGCCGACGCCGGAGCCGAAGATGCCGAGCAGCAGCATGAGGGTGTAGCAACGCGCGTCGGGCGGGCGATGGAAGACGATCTGGCCGCCGGCCGAGACGTAGAACAGGACCGCTGCCGCGACGTGCATCGGCACCAGGGCCGCGATGCCGAGGTGCAGGTCGGAGAGGTTGCGGAGGCTGGCCTGCACGCAACTGGCACCGACGCCGCCCAGGATGCCGAGGGCCATGCCCCCCAGGCGCAGCCAGCCGGTGGCCCGGCCGGCGCCGGCGTCGCGGCTGAGGATCACCAGGGCGACGCCCAGCAGGACGGCCACGAAGCAGATCCAGCGACGGCGGGGGATGCTCTCGTGGTAGAGCCAGCGGCCGAGCAGCGCGGCAACCAGGATGTTGGCCTGGAAGAGCAGATTGACCTCGGCCGGGCGGATGAAGTTGAGGGCGGCGGCGTAGGCCAACATCGAGCTGGCCATCGCCAGCGAGCCGAGCCAGACCGCCGGCTGGCGGAGCATCGCGCGGAGCCGGGCGCGGTCGTACCAGCAGAGCGCCGGGGCGATGGTCAGCCCACCCAGCAGCACGCGGAAAAGGCAGATGTCGAGGGCCGGGAGATAGGTCAGCAGGCCGCGGATCCAGATCGGTCCGAGCCCCCAGATGGCGCAGGCGCTGGCCATCGCCAGAAGGCCCAGGAAGCGTTGCAGCGGCTGCTGGCGGAGACTACTCGGCACGTCGGCTACCTTGCCGCGATGATACCACGACCGCCGGTTCAGCGTCCGACGGCGCTGATGACGCGGGCCAGGTCTCGCAAGTCGACCGGCTTCTGGAGCCGGGTGTCGACCTCCTCCGACTGCGCCACCTCCTGCGGCAGCGCGGCGTCCAGGCCGGTCACCAAGACGACCGGCGTGCGCGGGCTGCGGGTCTTCACGGCACGCGCCAGTTGCAGGCCGCTCATGCCGGGCATCCCCCAGTCGGTGATCACCACCTGGTGGCGCGTCGGGTCGAAGACCTGCAGCGCCTCGCGCCCGTCGGCGGCGATGGTGGTGCTGTGGCCGAGGGCGCGGAGCATGTCCGAAATGGTCGTCCGCACGCTCTGCTGGTCGTCGACCACCAGCACGTGCGTCGCGGCGGCGGCCGGCTCGGCGGCGGGGGTCTCGACCGCCGGCACGGCCGGCACGGCGGCGGCGCGGGGCAGGCGAATCGTGAACTCGGTCCCGACGCCGACGGTGCTGACGACGCGGATCTCGCCGTGGTGGCGTTGGATGATGCCGTAGGCCACCGACAGACCCAGCCCGGTTCCGCCCTTCTCGCTGGCCGTCGTGTAGAACGGCTCGAAGCAACGCTGGCGGGTCTCTTCGCTCATCCCAACGCCGTCGTCGCGCACCGCCACCACGCCATGGTCGCCGTCGTCCCAGGTCCGCAGCCGCACCTGTCCGCCCTGCGGCATGGCGTTGACGCTGTTCAGGATCAGGTTGATCAGCACTTCCCGGATCGCCGCCGCGTCGGCCTCCACCGGCAGGCGCGCTCGCAGGTCCAGGTCGACGCTGATCGGCGCGTCGAGGCGGTCGGCGTGGTGCTTCCAGCGCGGCTCGGTCATCGCCGTCGAGTCGGTCACCAGCTCGTTGAGGTCACACGGCGCGGTCAGCGGCTGCTCTTCTTTGGTGAAGGCCCGGATCCGCTGCACCAGCAGCGCGGCGTCCTGGGCGGCGCGTTCGATCAGCCGCAAGCGGTGCGTCACGGTCTGGGGCAGCTCCTCCAGCAACGCCAACTGCGCCGTGCCCAGAATCGCCGACAGTGCGTTGTTGAAGTTGTGCGCCACGCCGCTGGTCATCTCGGCGATGGCGCGCATCTTCTCGAGGTTGACGACCTGCTCCTGGCTCCGCTCCAGCTCGCGGTAGGCCTCTTCCAGCGCGGCCGCCTGCTCCAGCAGGTCACGCTCCTGGCGCACCCGCACCAGGGCCAGCGCCGCCTGCGTGGCAAAGGCCGTGACCCGTTCGACATCCCACTCGCCCAGTGGCTGCCGCGCCGCCAGGGCCAAGATGCCGACCAGCGCGTCCTCGACCAGCAGCGGCATCGCCACGCCGTGCTCGCAGCCCAGGATGCGCAACGCCGCGGGCAGCGCCGGGCGGAGCTCGAAGGGCACGTGGCCGACCAGCGCCGCGGCCAGGTCGGAGGTCAGCAGCGCCTGCCGCTGGGCGGCCGCGCGCGCCACCAGGCTGCCCTCGGGCAACGCCAGCGGCTGCCCATCGAGCCGACAGCTCAGCAGCGCCTCGATGGCCGCGACGCGGCGTTCGGCGGAGGTGGAGTAGCGCGCCAGTCGCAGGTCGCCCGAGGCCGGGTCGGCCAACCAGATGGCCGCCTGGCTGCCGCCGACCAGGTCGGCGACGCCGTCGACGACCCGTTGCAGCACCGTGCCGAGATCGTCGCTGGTGTGGATGGCGGCGTCGATCTCGCGCTGGCGCAGCAGTTCGCGGTGCCGCTGCTGCAACGCCTCGTTGGCCTGCCGCAAGTCGGTGGTGCGCTGGCGGACTTCGTCCTCCAGGCTGCCGGCCAGCTCGCGGTAGCGCGTCTCGCTGGCGACCAGGTCGCTCTCGATGCCGGCCAGCACCCGCACCAGGTAGTTGTTGACCGCCGCGGCAGCGGTCAGGGCGGCGCAGACCAGCCCGGTCGCCACCAGCGCGCTGAGCGCCGGGTCGCCCTGGTCGGCCCGCAGCGGCGGCCACCAGCCGGCCAGGGTCAGGGCCTCGGCGATGGTGTAACCGAGGCAGCACAGCGCGGCGGTGCAGAAGAGCCCCTCGCGTGGCGCCAGCAGAGTGGCCACGACCAGCGGAAAGAGGAACAGGAACTGCACACTGTGCGTCAGCGGCTGGCCATAGTGGACGGCGGCGACGGTGGCCAGACTGTCGAGCAGCAGTTGCAGCGCCACCGCCGCGGGGCGCGCGGCGCCCTGCAGCAGACGCAGCCGCCAGGCCAGCAGGCCGTTGTACGCCAGCACGCTGGCGGCCACCGCCAGCAGGCCGATACCGTGGCGCGGGCCAGCCAGGAAGTCGGCCAGGCCGACCAGCAGGAGGGTCACCCCAAACAGCCAGCGCGCGCCGACGACGCGTTGCTGGCGACGTGGAATCTGCAGCCGCGCGCGTGCCTTCATTCGCCCAGCACCCCGCTCAGCGTGCCGGGCTCCAGCCCTGCGGCGCGCGCTTTGCCGAGCAGTTCGGGTAGCGCCCGCTGCGTCGCCGCCGAGCCGGCGTGGCAAAGCAGGATGCTGCCCGGCTCCAGGCCCTTCCGCGCGACGCGGGCCAGCACACTCTCGGGGGTGGCGCCCTGCTGCCAGTCCAGGGTGTCGATGGTCCAGTAGACCGGCAGGAAGCCGTGCTGAAGCAACATCCGACAGACCGCCGTGTCGCGGTCGCCGAAGGGCGGCCGGAGGTACGGTCGGTAGGCGTCCCGCGCCAGCGGCAGCAGCAGCTTCTCGGCCTCCTCCACCTCGGCCAGGGCGCGGTCGCGGCTGAGTTTGGTGAGGTACGGATGGGTCGCGCTATGGTTGGCGATCTCGTGCCCCGCAGCGGCGATCCGACGGACGGCGCTCGGGAAGCGGCGGGCGAAGATGCCGGTCAGGAAGAACGTCGCCCGGACGCGGTGCTCCGCCAGGATCTGCAGCGTGGCGGGGATCAACTCGTCCTCGTAGCAGCCGTCGAGCGTCAGCGCGATCCGTTGGACCGGCCGGCCCTGTACGATTTCGTTGGCCGCCAGGCCCAGCTTGGCCGGCCCGCCACGCCACTCGGGGGTGAAGCCGCTGGGCAGCGTCCGGTCGACCAGCCGCTCGCGCCGCTCGTCGGGGGTCAGCAGGCCGCTCGGCCGCGGCTCGCGCGGCGCGGACGCCGGGCGCGGCGGCGGTGCCGGCTTGGCCGTCGGCCGCGGAGCGGGCGCCACCGGTCGCGGTTCCGGAGCCGGCGTCGGCGGCGCTTCGACCTCCACCGCCTGGCCGGCGGGAGGCTGCGGCTGCGGTTGGATCACCGGCAGGTCGCGCGGCAGCGCCGGCAAGGTTGGCGCCGCTGGTTTGGCGACCGGCTGTGGGCTGTTGGCGGGCTGCTGGCGCCGCGCCGCGGGGGGCGGTTCGACCGCCCGGATCCGGCCCCGCTCCGACGAACAGGCCGGGCGGTGTTGGCCGACCAGCAGGTGGCGCGTCCAACGCTCCGGCAGCAGGCCGCTGTTGTTGGCGACAACCAGCCCGGCGGCCAGCAGAATCACGACCAGCGCCAGATTGGGCAGTCTGCTGGCGGGCGGCGGCGGGGGTGCCGGGCGTTTGGCCGGGCGACGCGACTTGGACACCTAGGACGCTCCCTCGGCCGGCGTCACAACCGGCTCCCGGCCCAGCTTCAGCCACAGCGCTTCGAGCCGTTGGTCGACGCCCGGCGCCGCGGCTTCAAGGTCGGCCTGCGCGCCGGCCAGGTCGGACAGCAGCCCGGCCGCCGCAGCCTTGCGGTCGGTGGCGGCGCCGCACCACAGATCGACCTCGCCACGGGCCTGGGCCAGCGCGTCGCGGGCCTCGCCGAGCGCCAGCGCCGCCGCCCGGCGCCGCGCCTGCGCCACCGCGCCGCGCGCCGTCGCCAGGTGCAGGGCTTCCTCGAATCGGGCGCACGCGGGTCCCGGCCCCAGGTCGCTGCGGAGCGCCTCCCGGAGCTCCTCGGCGGCGGCCTGCAAGGGCGGCACCGTCGCGGCGGCAGCCGCCTGGTCGAGGTAGATCCCCGCCAGCCGCCATCGTCCGATGGCCACCGCGATCTGCGCCTCGTCCAGCGCGCGGACCGCGGCCAGGGCGTCGTAGCCGTAGCCGCCATCGGCCTGCAGCGGCTCGCGGGCGGCGGAGATGGCATCGTCGAGCTTGCCCCGCAGCTCGTCGGCCGGGGCGCTGGCGGTGCCGCCCAGCAGGTTGCGCGCGGTGCTCACCCGCGCCCGAGCGCGGCTGCCCGGCAGGCTGCGCAGGAGCCCCTCGAAGTCGACCAGCACCGCGCGCAGGGCCGGGCCGCGCTCGGCGCCAGGGCGCGACAGAGCGGTCTCCAAGCGCAGCTTGAGGGCTTCCAGGTCGGCCGGTTCGACGGCCGCCACAGGCGCTGCAGCGCGGCGCGCGGGGGCAGGCGGCGGCGGGCCGGACGGCACCTGGCGACACCCCACCAGCAGGGCGCAGCAGAGCAGTGGCCAACAGCAGCGCGGCATCGCCGTCTACCTCGTGGCAACCGGCGGCCGGTCACCCGAGAGTTAGAGTCGCCGGCTGGCCCCTTGGTGTCGTCTCAGCGCTGCCGCCACCAGATCGCCCAGTCGTGGTCGCTCTGGCCCAAGTCGACGCGCCCGTCGCCAGCGATGGTCAGCGTGCGCTGCGCGCCGCTGACGAGGTTGGTCGCCTGCAGCTCCCAGGACCCGGCGCCCAGGCCCGCCTGCAGCCGCAGCGGCGCGGCTTGCACCGTGCGCAGGTACATCGTCCGCGGGCTGGCCTCGGGCGTGCTCCATTTGACCACCCCGCTGGCATTCCTGACGTAGGTCAGCCCGCGGCGGCCCGTCGCGTCGACCAGGCTGAGCGCCTCCCAGCCGGCCGACGGCGCCAGCGCCGCGGTCGACTCGGCCGGCGCGAACTGCTGCAGGCCGACCGTGGCGCGGTAGCCGGCAGCGTCCCAGGCGAAGTCGACCGCCTGGCCGCGCTGCAGGTACCAGCGGGCGTAGCGGTTCATCTGCCGCTGCGCGGTCTGGCCGGCGGCGCTGCGGTACCAGCGGTCGTCCTCCAGCGGATGCGTCACCAGCACCGCCACCGGTGCCCGGCGCGGGGTCCACGACGCTAGGTCGGCCGCGTCCGCAAGCTGCCGGGCGCGGGCGAACTCGTTGACCTCGTGGCCGCGGTTGTTCCAGAACATCACGCCCGGGTTGCCGTGCAGCAGGCCGAACCAGATGATGTCGCGGGCCACCCGCCGCCGGGCCGGCTCGTCGTCCAGCCAGAAGAACTCGTCGCCGACGCTTTCGCCGAAGAAGCACTTGCCAGCCATCCGGCCGTAGCGGCAGAGCACGTCGCAGACCAGCCCGTAGTCGGCATCGTCGTGGGTCGTGCCGGCCGGGTAGAGGTGGTAGGTGTAGGCGTCGATGCTGGACCGGGTTCGCCAGAAGTACGGGTCGCCGGTGTGCAACCCGCCGCCGCCGTGGCTCATCACAATCGGGGTCTGCGGGTCGACGGCCCGGATCACCGCGTTGGCGTGGTTGATCCAGGAGACCGGCACCGCCACCATCTCGTTCTCCAGCTCGTAGGCGAAGACCTGCGGGTTGTCCTTCAGCAGGCCAATCAGCTCGGTGGCATACTGGTCCTGGCAGGCGATGGCGTCGGGGTCGGTGTACTTCTGGTCGATCGACTCCAACAGCTTGCCGTCGCGCACAAAGCGCCGTTGGTGGGGCGGCAGCGCCTCCAGGTCGACGCCGGCCCAACGCGGCAGGCAGTACTTCTCGCGGTAGTCGGCGTTGAAGTACATCGGCTTGGTGTAGTCCTCGTGCAACACCAGCAGGAAGCGCAGGCCGAACGGCCGGGCCAGATCCATCAGCCGCAACGCCTCGGCGTACAGCTCGGGGTTCACCCGACCACCGATGTCAAGCGGCTCCATGCCGCCCGGCCGGTGGGCCCGCAGCATGAACCGCAGCGCGGTGCAGCCCTGCTGGCTGAGGTACCGCAGCCAGGCGATCTTCTGCGCGTCGGTGGTGTCGACGAAGCTGGTCAACCGGCGACCGGCCTCACCGGTCGTCGGCACATCGCCGACCCAGTTGGCGTAGAACCCGCCGAGCGGCAACCAGGGTCGGCCGCCCGCGGTGAACTGCCCGTTGCCGGCGAGCTGCACCCGGTCGTCCTGGCGGGCCGGCGTGTAGCAGACCGCCGGCGCGGTGCCTCGCAGCGCGCCGCTCTCGAAGGGTACCCAGGCCACCCAGCGCTGCGCCGGGTCGAGCGTCACGGTGACCTGCGCGGCGCCCGTGGCATCGCTCCGCAGGGTGGTCGGGGTGACGCCGCAGCCGGCTGGCGGGACGGCCGTGATGCTCTGCCCGGCGGTCGCCACCGGGTTGCCGAAGGCGTCGGCGATCTGCACCGTGAGCGGCGTACTGGTGGCGCCGGGCGCCAGGATCACGGGCCGCGACGGGCGGCAGACCAGCTTGGCTGGCGGGCCTGGCTGAAGCTGGATCACGGCCTGCTGCGGCGGCAGCGGGCTGAGCTGCACGTACGCCGCCAGCTTGTCGCCGGCCGCGCCGCTGGTGGTCGAGGCGTGGTACTCGAAGCGCACCTCGCCGCTCGCGTCGGTCAGGGCAACGCGCTCCGTTGGACCGCTGCCGTAGCCCGGTCCGGCCAGCCGCCCGCCGCCCGCGCCTTGCAGCGCCAACCGCACCGGCTGCCCGCTGACCGGCTGCCCCGCCGCGTCGCGCACGGTCAACACGACCGGCTGCGCGCTGCCGGCAACGGCGCGCGGCGGCGCCGTGAGGGCCAGCGTGGCCGCCGGCCGGCTCGGCTCCCCGCAGGTCTCGACCGCTGTGACGGTCGCCTCGGTCAGCGCCAGCAGCCGGATCCAGTCGATCTCGACCTGGCCGGCGACGCTGTTCGAGGGATCGATTCGGAAGGCCTGCAGCCGACCGCGGAAGCGCGCCGCGCTGTACAGGTCAAGGCGCACCGTCTGCCAGCTCGTGCCGCTGACCGGGAAGTCGAACATCTGCAGGTCGTCGCGCCCGGCCGGCCGACCGAAGACGGTCCACTCGGCATCGCTGAAGGACTGGCGCACCCGCATCTCGAGCAGCCGGTAGCGGTTGACATCCAGGTCGATCACCCGGCGTCCGGCGGGCCGGTCGCCCCACATGGTGCCCCACAGGAAGAACGGGTCCTGCCGCACCTGCATCGTCAGGACGCCGTCGACGACCCGTTGTTGCAGGTACTCGGGCTTGTCGCCCCACTGGTCGATGCCGCCGACGCTGCCGTCGTCGAAGTTCCAGGGGGCCCCAAGTTGCTCGGTGGCGTAATCGGGCAGCGCCGGCGGCACCGCGCTGGGGGCCCGCGGCACGGCCAGCCGGCGCGCTTGCAGCGGCACGCCGAGGTCGTAGCGGACCGCGTCGAAGTAAAGGCTAGCAGTCGCCGTCTGCCCTGCCGGCAGATCGGCCGGCAGGCGGAACAACACGCGCTGCTCGGCGGTGCTGTGCGGCACCGGCCGGCCGTCGAGGAGCACCTGGATGGAGGCCGGGTCCACGGCGCGCGCCTGGCCACTGAGTGCCGCCGCCGCTGCCGCGAAGGTCAGCGGCACCGCCACGGTCAGTCCGCGGCGCGGCTGGTCGGCCGCCGGCACGGTGACCGTCGCCCGGAAGGCACAGTCGCTGACCGGCCAGGAGGCCGGGCGGGTCGGTCGGGTGACCGGGGCGGCACTCTCCTGCTGCGCCGGTCGCGCCGCCGCGGCGGCGATCAGTTCGGGCGCCAGCACGCGGTCGTAGAGGTAGACCTCGTCCAGCAGCCCGGTCAGGTAGTCGGGCGAGCCGTCCCCGTCGCGACCGATCCAGAGCGTCGTGCCGGGTGGGTCGAGCCGCAGCCCGGGCGCCGG
This sequence comes from Fimbriimonadaceae bacterium, assembly GCA_020850355.1. Taxonomy (GTDB): domain Bacteria; phylum Armatimonadota; class UBA10988; order UBA10988; family UBA10988; genus JADZEX01. The sequence goes on from JADZEX010000061.1 coordinate 11,845, forward strand.
CAAGGTGGCCGCGGGACGGCCGTCCAGGTAGAGGTCGATCCGCGCGGTGACCCCGACCTGCCAGGTCGCCGCGACATGGTGCCAGGTGCCGGCGGCCCAGGAGTCGATCGGGGCGTTCAGCTCGTGGAGCCGGGCATCGGCGCCGTAGATCCCGAAGCGCAGCCGGCCGCCGGAGGCGTGCAGGTGCAACCGGTTGTGCAGCCACGGCTCGGGCTGCTCGTCGCTGCCGTAACAGCAGAACAGATAGCGCGGCGCCGCCGCACTGCCCGGCGCGTCCAGACAGACCCAGGCGGCGAAGGTCCCCGCCGCCAACGGCAGATTGCCGGCCCGCGGCAGGCCCAGGTCGCTGACCAGCCGCAACGCCTCGCCCTGCCGCCCGCGCTCGAAGGCGGTGGCGCCCAGCCGCGACGGGCCACCGCCCGCGGCCAAGGCCGGCGCGGCGTCGCCATCGAAGGGCAGGTAGACCAGCGGTCCGTCGGCGGCGCGAAGGGCGCTCAGGGTCAGCAGCAGGGCGATCCAGCAGCCTCGCATCGGGGTGCTCCCGGGGGAGCGTTCTCCGCGAGGCGCCGGGACCCTGCCGCGGTCAGCGGTTCGGGCTCAGCGCCTCGACCTGCACGCTGGTCAACCCGGCGCCGTAGAACCCCAGCGCCTGTGCGGCCGCGGCACTGACATCGACGATCCGCCCACCGATGTAGGGCCCGCGGTCGTTGACCCGGAGCACCACCTGCCGGCCGTTCTTGAGGTTGGTGACGCGCACATAAGACCCCAGCGGCAGGCTGCGATGGGCACAGGTCCAACCCCACTGGTTGTACCGCTCACCGCTGGCGGTCGGACCACCGTGCAGCGAGCCGCCGTACCAACTGGCGATGCCCTGCCAACTACGTCCGGCGGCGAAGTTGCCATCCCAGGGCAACTCCCCAGCGACGCTCGCGAGCTCGTTCTGGCGCTGCCGTTCTTCGCTCTGGTAGATCGTCGCCAGCAGGATCCGGCCGTCCTTGGTGCGCTCCAGGTCGACCTCGCCAGCGCCGGTCAAGCGGAACCCGACCCGTGTACCACCGGTCTCCAGCGGCCGCACCTGAATGCTCAGCAGCCCGGCCCGCTCGACCTCGACGAGGCTCTCTTCTTCAACCCGGTAGCCGTCGATATCGGCCGAGACCCAGGTGCCGTTGCGGCCCACCACCCGCAGCGGGACCGCCCGCGAGAACATCGACTCGACCCGCGCCTGGGACCCAACCGCGTAGACGGTGACGGTCATCCGGACCGGCGGCGCGGCGGGGTCGGTGGTGTGGGTGGGCACCAGCAGCAGCGCGAAGCTGCCTTCCAGGACCTGCGGCCGGGCAGCCGGCTGGCCCAGCCCGCCAGCGGTCAGCCAGTGGCCGGCGTAGGCCCGCAGGAAAGCGTCGGCATCGAGCTGCGCGGTGGCGCGGCTGGCGACGGCGCTGGCGGCGGGCGGGGCGGTGCCGCTGACCGGCATCGGGGCCGGCGCTGGCGGGGGACGGTAACCGGCAAAGGAGTCTCGTGCGGTGGTCGCGGCGGGCTGGTCGCGCACGGGGCTGACCGGTGCCGCGGCCGCGGCTTCGGAGGGCAGCGTGGCGGCCGCCGGCGCCGGCTTGCGCCAGACCTCGCCACGGGTCGAACCGAGGGTCTCACCGACAAACTCGCGGACCGCCGCCGGCCAGTCGCCCCCGGCTGCGCCGGCGGGCCAGTGTCGGTAGCCGAGCAATCGGGGCAGCGCCAGATCGACCAGCGCGGCCTCGGCCGCCGAGCCGAGCTGCCGGACCAGCAGCACCCGCCGGCCGCCGAACTCGGTGCGCCGCTCGGTGGCGACCGCCTGCAGCCGGGTCGGCAAGGCGCGCAGGTCGTCGAGCAGATCGCTCGGGAGCGAGTCGGGGGGCAGCACCACCAGCGGCCCACCCGCGACATCCCGCAACATCGCCGCGGCGGGCGCCTCTAAAGGCCAGGAAAGCGTCAGTCCAGGCGCTTCGGCGGATCCCGGTCGCCCCCCCAAGAGGAGCGCCAGCAGACCCCACACCAAGGCCCGGCAGGCGGGCGAGGACACCATCCTCGCGGGTTCCTTTCTCGGCCCGCACGGGCCGCGTCGGCAGGTTACGCCGCGCCAGGGCCACCAAGTGTAGCCGGCCGCGTCACGTCTTGTCAACCCAATCGCAAACATCAGTTTGCATTGCCCCGGCAGCGCGCTGTCGGAGCGGCTGCGCCGGGCGTGCCGGACGCGGCGGCCGGGCGGCGGTCGGATCGGACTCGCCGGGCGGGGCCCGCCGGCGGCGATGTCATAGGAATGCAAAAGAAGGTCGGCATGATCTGCTTCGACCGGGCCGAACAGGGCGGGTCAGACGGCAACGGTGAGGCGAGCGTTGATCGAACCCTGGCCGATGGTGGCCGAGCCGGCGCAGACGGCGCCAGCGGCGGTGCTGTTGATCGATCCGAGCGGCGGCGTGCAACCCGTCGATGCCGCGGCGGCCGACCTGTTGCGGGCCGACGACGGGGCCTTGGCGTTGTTGCTGGGCCAGCGGCAACCCTTCGGTGAAGCCTGGCCGGGCGCCCCGACCCAAGGCCGCGTCGAGAGCGGCGGGCGCTCCTACGATGTCAGCATCCTGCCGCGTGGCGATGGCTCCTCGGTCGCGCTGCTGACCGCGGCACCGGCCGGCGCACCGGTGACGCAGTTGCCAGCCGGTCCCTGGCGGGCCTGGCTGGAGGACGCTCCCGCCCTGGTGGTACTGCTTGACCCCGAGCACCGCGCCGTGGCGGCCAACCGCCGGCTCCGCGAACTGCTCGGGGTCGACGCCGGGGAGTTGCTGCAGCAGCCCTTCTTGCGTTGGGTGGCGCCCTCCGCGCAGCCCGCCGCGCTGGCGGCGTTGGAGGCGGCCGGCACCCTGCCCGAGTGCCGCCTGGTGGCCGACAGCGGGGTGGAGCTGGTCTGTGAGTGGGAGGTGGCCGCCGTACGGCAGGGCGAGCGGCGGTGGGGCAGTTGGGTTTTCCTGCGCGACATCACCCGCCACCAGGCCTCGGCCCTCGAAATGGAGCGCTACACCCACGAGCTGGAGCGGCTCTACGTCGAGGTTGAGCAGCGTCGGCAGGAGCTGGAGGACGCCAACCAGGCGCTGCGCCAGGCGCGGCTCGAAGCCCTCGCCGCCGAGGAGCTGGCGCGGCTGGAGCAGATGAAGACCGCGTTTCTGGATGTTGCCGCCCACGAGCTGCGGACGCCGGTGACGCTCCTGGCGGGGGCGCTGGAGTACCTCGACCAGCCGGTGCCAGCGGCGTCGCGGGAGGCCCTGCTAGGCGCCGCCCAGCGCAGCACACGGCGCCTGACCGAGATTGTCGACACCGCGCTGAAGCTGCTCGGCAACGGTGAAGCGCCGCGCCCCGACAACTTCCTGGCAGCCGACCTGGACGCCGTGCTGCAGGCCGCGGCGACCGATGTCGAGCCGTTCGTGAGTCGCCGCGGGCAGGAGCTGCGGGTGCGCCTGGCGGGGGGCCTGCCGGCGCTGCAGCTCGACCGCTCGATGATCCGCGATGTCGCCACGAACCTGTTGATGAACGCGATCAAGTTCACGCCCGATGGCGGTCTGCTGGAGCTGACCTCACGCCGCCGCCCGGGGGGGGTCGAGTTTGAGGTCCGCGACAGCGGGCTGGGCATCCGCAGCGCCGACCTGCCGCTGGTCTTCGAGCAGTTCTTCTGCAGCCTCGACACCCGCAACCACAGTTCCGGCGACTACGAGTTCAACAAGCGCGGGCCCGGCTTCGGCCTGGCCATCGTGCGCAAGTTCGTCGAGCTCCACGGCGGGCAGGTCACCGTCCGCAACAACCCCCAGGGCGGCTGCACCTTCACCGTCGCGTTGCCTCTGCGCTGAGCCGACGGCAACCGGCGGTGGCGTCAACCTTACGGGTGCGGAGATCGCCCGATGTGTCGCCCCTTGCTCGTCGTCCTGCTCTGCTGGCTGCCTGCCAGCCTGGCGGCGACCGCGCCTGATCCGGCCAGCCTCGGCTCGCTGACCGCGGAGCTGCGGGCGGCGGTTGGCAGCGCCACGGTCGCCGAGGGCTTCGTCGGGGCCTACGTCGTGGCGCTCGGGCAGCGTGACGAGGCGGCCCGGCAGGCCGGCACGTTCGGCCTGCAGCCGTACGCGGCGCAGCGTCGGCCGGAGCTCTTCGCGGTGCAGGCCGACAAGCTCCTCGCGCCGGCCAGCACCCTGAAGTGCTACACCGTCGCCGCCGCGCTCGACGCGTTGGGGGCCGAGCACACTTTCGTCACGCGGGTCCTGGCGTCCGCCGCGCCGGCCGCCGGCGCAGTCGAGGAACTCTATCTGGTGGGCGGCGGCGACCCGTCGCTGGGGCGGCCCCAGTTGGGCGCCCTGGCGGCGGCCGTGGCGGCCGCTGGCGTGCAGCGGATCGGGCGCGTGATCGTCGTCGACAGTCGCTACCGCGACCGCTTCGGCTACGGTTGGACGGTCGACGACCTGCCCTGGTACTACGCCGCGGAGTGCTCCGCACTGACCCTTGACCGCAACCATGTCGACGTCACGGTCACGCCGGGCGCCCAGGCCGGCGAGCCGGCCAAGGTGACCTGCAATCCGCCCAGCAGCTACCTGCAGGTCGACTCGACGGTCACCACGGTGGCCGCCGGCCAGGCCACGGCGGTCGACTTCGATCGCCCACCGGGCGGCCGGCAGTTCGTGCTGCGGGGGCAGATCGCCAGCGATCAGAAGGCCGGCCGCAGCGAAGGGATGGCGGTCCCGGAGGTCGAGCTGTACGCCGCGACGGTCTTCGCCGAGGTCCTGCAGCAGCGCGGCGTGCTGGTGGCCGCGCCGGCCGCGCGCGGCACCGCGCCCGCGACCGCGGTCGAGCTGGCCCGGCAGGTCAGTCCGCCGTTGAGCCAGTTGATCGTGCGCCTGCTGAAGAGCAGCGACAACCTCTACGCCGAGCTGCTGTTGCGGGAGCTGGGCGTCGCCACAGCCGGCGCTGGAACTGCCAGCGGCGGCCTGCATGGCGTGCGGGCCTTCCTGCAGGCGCACGAGGTCGACGCCACGCGGTGCCGCCTCGCCGATGGCTCGGGCCTCTCGCGCTACAACCTGGTCTCAGCGCGGGTCACCGCCGGCGTGCTGCGGGCGATGGCCCTGCATCGGGACCGCGAGGCCTTCTTCGCCGCGCTGCCGATCGCGGGCGTCGACGGCACATTGGGCTACCGTTTCAAGGGCACCCCCGCCGAGCGCAACGTCCGGGCTAAAACCGGGTCGTACTCCAACCACAGCGCGCTGGCGGGTTACGTCACGACGGCCGGCGGCGACCTGTTGGTGGCCAGCACCGTGGTGAATCACGCCACCGCTGCCCCCGCCGAACTGCGCGCGGTACAGGACAAACTGTTCGTGGCCCTGGCCGGCTGGCGGCGCTGAACGACGTCGCCCGGGCCGTGGCAGCCCGGGCGACTTCGCACATGGTGGTAGCGGCGTTGTCCGCGCGGCTCAATCGAGCTGCTTGACCTTGCCGCTGCCAAGGTCGTAGATCGCCCCGACGAGTTGGATCTTCTTCTCGTGGGCCAGTTCCTCGATGATCTTGGAGCGCTCGGGCAGGCTCTCGACGATCAGCTCGACGTTAGCCTCGATGGCGGCGTCGACCCGGCCCGGCTTGACCTTGGCGGTCTTCGTGGCGGCCGGGGTGATCGACTCGATCAGATGCCCGATGGCGCCCTCGACATGCTGCTCCTTGTCGACCGCGTCGCAGGTCGCCTGCACGGCGCCGCACTTGCTGTGGCCGAGGATCATCAGGAGCGGGGCGTGCAGGTGCTCCAGGCCGTACTCGATGCTGCCGAGCGCCGCTTCGTCGATCACCTGCCCGGCGGTACGGACCACGAAAATGTCGCCGACGCCGCGGTCGAACAGCACCTCGGGGGGCACCCGCGAGTCGGAGCAGGTCACCACCACCACAAACGGGTGCTGCCCGCCGGCCACTTCGCTGCGCCGGGCCGAGCTCTCGTTGGGATGCTGCGGCTTGCCGTCGACCCACCGCTGGTTCCCCGCGGCCAGCAGACTGAGCGCGCCCTTGGCGTCGATCTGCGCGGTCTCCTCTTTGGCGCCGGTGTGTGCGGCGGGCGGCGCCGAGCTGGCCCGCGAGACCATCGCCACCGTCGCCATGGTGCTAAGGCCTCCAACGATCAGGATGCCTGGTAGACTGAACACAAATCGCATCGTGCTGCCCTCCGTCTCCTTCCTCATCGTCCGGCAGCAGGACCGCTTAACCGCCAAGTTGACCAGAACGTCACGCCGCGCGGTCGGCCGGGCCAGTTCGTTGCGAAGCGTGCTATGATCAGGTCCGGGAGGGTGGCATGCCCCGTTTCGGTCCCCTTATCGCCGAGTTCAGCCGTGGTTCCCGCGTCGAGCACGTCCCGGTGCTGGTGGTTGAGGCGACCGCCTCGATGACCAAGGACCAGAAGCCCTACGGGCGCTATGTCTTCCGCGACCGCAGCGGCACCGTGCCGGGGATCCGGTGGGAGCACCAGGTCGGCTCCGACGAAGCTGGCGCCATCGCCTACCTGTCGGGCGCGGTCGAGGAGTTCCGGGGCAGCGTGCAGGTCAAAGTCGCCGAGCTGACCTTGCTCCCGGCCCCCTCCGAGCTGGTTTACGAGCGGCTCCGCGCGGCCGTCGACGCTTCCCGGCTGGCCGGCCTGGTGGAGCTGCTGCAAGAGGCCAAGGCGACCCTGCCGGCGGTCTTCTGGCGCTGCTTCGAGCTGACCGTCGGCCACGACCCGTTCGATCTGGAAGGCCCGTTCTGGACCTTCGCCGCGGCGCAGTCGAAGCACCACGCCGAGCACGGCGGGCTGGCCTGGCACGTCTTGACAATGTACCAACTGGCCGGCGCCGTCGCCGCGCCGTACCCGAAGCTGGACGTGGCATTGCTGAAGCTGGCCGTGTTAACCCACGACCTGGGCAAACTGGACTGCTACGAAATGGGCGCCGCCGGGGCCCGGCAGTTGTCGCTCGATCGCAGCGTCGGGCACACCAGCTACGGCATGGCGCGAGTCCTGGCGGCCATCGCCGCGATCCGAGCGAGCGGCGCCGAGTTCAGTGTCGCCGACGAGGAGAACCTGCTGCACTGCATTGCGTCGCATCACGGCCGCCTCGACTGGGGCGCGGTCCGCGAGCCGGCGACGCCGGAAGCGGCTGCGCTGCACGCTATCGACCTGCTCGATTCGCAGCTCCGCGGTGGCACCGACCCGCGACCGGAAGGCCCGCCCGACCGCGGTCCCGCCGCGACGGCGGCAGCCGCTCCGGCCCCGGCCGCGCCGCCCGGCGCGGAGCCCGACCCGTTCGACGACGCGCCGCCGGCCGACGACGACCCCTTCTCCTGCGACGACGACGACCCCTTCGCCGAAGGGTCCGCGCCGCAGCAGCCGTCGCTGTTCTAAGCCGATGCAGCAGCGCTGGCTGCCGGAGCTGCCGGCCAATCTGGTGCTGGGCTGTTCGAGCTTCTCGTGGCCCGACTGGGAAGGCGCCTTCTATCCGCCGGGTCTGCGGCCGGCCGATCGGATCGGCTGGTACAGCCGGTCCTTCGACGCGGTCGAGGTGGATGCCACCTTCTACCGCCTGCCGACCGCGCGAATGGTCAGCAACTGGGCGCTGAAGACGCCGGAGACCTTCACCCTGGCGCTGAAGGTGCCGCAGACGGTGACCCACGAGCTGGCCCTGGTCGGCACCGAGGGCATCCTGGCCGAGTTCTTGGAGACCACCGCCCTGCTCGGCCCACGGCGCGGGCCGCTGCTGTTGCAGTTTCCATATGTCGCGAAGGCCGCCGATCCGGAGGAGTACGAGACCGGGCGCCGGTTCTTGACCAACCTGCAGGCGTGGCTGGAGACCTGGGCCGGGGTGGCCCCGTGGGTGGTCGAAGTGCGTAACGCCGCCTGGTTGCGGCCGGCCCTGCTGGAGCTGCTGCGCGCGCACCAGGTGCCGCTGGCGCTGACGGCCTACTACACGATGCCCAGCCTGGCCGCGCTGCAGCGCCGGGGCGACGATGTCCTGACCGGTCCCTTCGCCTACGTCCGCTTCCTGGGCGACCGCCACCGGATCGACCGCGACATCGCCGCGGCCATCGCCGCCGGCGAGCGCCAGAAGCCGTTCGAGAGCCTGCTCTGGGACCGCGAGCGGGAGCTGCGGGAGTGGGCCGAGGCGTTGTTGCCGGTGGTCTCGCGGATGCGCACCTGGTCCTTCTACAACAACCACTACGCCGGCTTCGGCCCGGGCTCGGCGCGGCAGTTCGCCCGGCTGTGGCGCGAGATCCACGACCTGGACTGACCACCGCGGCGCGTCACACTGTTATGATGGATCGCGCATGACACCGGATCATTACTTCACCGACGACCCCAACAGCCCCAGCGAGCGCCGCACGCTGACCTTCAAGCTGCGCGGCGAGCTGTGGCAGTTCATCACCGACCGCGGGGTCTTCAGCGCCGATCGCCTGGATCCCGGGTCGCGCCTGTTGATCGAAGCGCTGGCGCTGCCGGTCGGGGCCGCGGTGCTCGAGGTCGGCGGCGGTTACGGCCCCATCGGCCTGGTGGCGGCGCGGTTGGTCGGCCCGACCGGCCACGTGACGCTGGTTGAGGTGAACCGCCGGGCGGCCGCCCTGGCGGTCGAGAACGCCGCGCTCAATGGCCTCGACAATGTCACCGTGGTCTGCGCCGACGCCACCACGGCGGAGCTGCCGGCGGTCGACTGGGTCCTCACGAACCCGCCGATGCGGGCCGGTTGGCAGGTCGTGGTGCCGCTGCTGGAGCGCTCCGCGGCGGTGCTCCGGCCGGGCGGTGAGTACTGGCTGGTCGGCTTCAAGTACCTCGGGGTCGAGACGCTCCAGAAGCACCTCGCCCGGCTGGTCGGCCCGAGCCGGGTGATCGACCGCGGCAGCGGCTACCGGGTCCTGGCGGCCACCCGAGAGGCGGCCGATGGATGAGCTGTTCACCCGCCTCCGCGAGCTGCTCGGGCCGCTGACCGCCGAGTACCGCACCGGCTGTCAGAACTATGCCGCCATCGGCGGCTTCGACCACCACTTCAGCGGCCTGGTCGACGACGCCCTGCGGGCGGCGCCGGCGGAGCACCCGGCGGCCGGGCATCTGGCGCGGATCGCCGCCCTGGTGGCCGATTACCGGCGGCTGACGCCGGAAGAGCGGGCGCCCCGCCTGCGCGAGGTGAAGCGCCGCCTGGACGCCCTGTTGGAGTGCGCCCCGGCCCCGCGCGCGGTGCAGCCGACGGTCCCCGAACCGCCGCCCGCCCCACCCCGCCGCGGCGCCCAGCCGGCGCGTCTGGAGCCGCTGCCACCGCCCCCGCCGCCCGCCCGCCCGCCGGAGCCGCCGCCCGTCGAGCGCGCCGCGGCGCGGCCGACCAGCGAGCTGCCGCGGCGCGGGGAGCTCACCAGCGAGGTGCAGTATCTCCGCGGCGTCGGCCCGCAGCGGGCCCGGCAGTTGGCGCGGCTGGGGATCGAGCAGATCGGCGATGTGCTGTTCCACTTCCCGCGGCGGCATGAGGACCGTTCGCAGATCCTGACGCTGGCCGAGGCCCAGCCGGAGGTCCTGGCGACCTTCCGCGGCCGGGTCACCAGCCTCGAGGATTACAGCCCGCGGCGCGGCGGGCTGCGCATTCTGAAGGTCCACGTCTTCGACGGCCGCGGCGGGCTCGACCTGGTCTGGTTCAACCAGCCCTGGCTGCGCGACCTGATCGGCCAGGGCGACGAGCTGATCTTCACGGGCCGCGTGCAGCTCGACAAGTACGGCCACCGGCAGATCACCCAGCCCGCCTGGGAGCCCTTCGAGGAAGGCGGCGAAGCGATCCACACCGGCCGGTTGGTGCCGATCTACCCGCTCACCGAGGGGGTGCCGCAGACCACCATGCGGCGGATGGTGAAGTCGGCCTTGGACCAGTATGTCGAGCTGGTGCCCGAGGTGCTGCCGGCCGGCGTCCGCGAGCGGCGCGGCCTCTGCGGTCGCCAGGCGGCGCTGCGTTCGTTCCACTTCCCCGAATCAGACGACGCCCGGCTGCGGGCGCGCGAGCGGCTGGTCTACGAGGAGTTCTACGGCCTGCAGGTGGCCCTGGCCCAACGCCGGCACGAGTACGACACGCGCGGCCGCGGTATCGCCCACCAGACCGACTCGGCCCTGGCGGCGGCGCTGCGCGCCAGCCTGCCGTTCCGGTTCACCGCGGCGCAGGACCGGGTGCTGGCCGAGATTCTGCGCGACCTCGCCGCGCCGCGGCCGATGAACCGCCTGGTGCAGGGCGATGTCGGGTCGGGCAAGACTCTGGTGGCCCTGGCGGCGATGCTGACGGTGGTCGACAACGGCTGTCAGGCCGCGCTGATGGTGCCGACCGAGATCCTGGCCGAGCAGCACTACCGCGTGATCCGCAACTACTGCGAACCGCTGGGCGTGCGCGTCGACCTGTTCACCGGCCGGGCCGGCAGCCGCGAGCGGCGCGAACGCCAGGACCGCCTGGGCGACGGCACGACCCAGATCGCGGTCGGCACGCACGCCTTGATTCAGGAAGGCATCGACTTCGACCGGCTCGGGCTGGTGGTGGTCGACGAACAGCACCGCTTCGGCGTGATGCAGCGCAAGCTGTTGCAGGCCAAGGGCGAGATCCCCGATGTGCTGGTGATGACGGCCACACCGATCCCGCGGACCCTGGCGCTGACGGCCTACGGCGATCTGGACCACTCGGTGATCGACGAGCTCCCCGCGGGGCGACCCCCGATCCTGACGACCTGGTACCCGCTGGGCAAGCGGCGCGAGGTCTACTCGCAGATCAAGCAGCGGCTACGCGAGGGGCGGCAGGCCTATGTGGTCTGCCCCCGGATCGACGAAGTCGACGAGAGCGAGGACATCGTTGCGGTCACGGCGACCTACGACCACCTGGTGGAGCAGTTCAAGCAGTTCCGCGTCGGGCTGGTCCACGGCCGGCTGAAGTCGGCTGAGAAGGACGCCGTGATGACGCAGTTCCGCGACGGGGAGGTGCAGATCCTGGCCGCGACCACGGTGATCGAAGTCGGCATCGACGTCCCCAACGCCACAGTGATGCTGATCCTGAACGCCGACCGCTTCGGCCTGGCGCAGCTCCACCAGCTCCGCGGCCGGATCGGGCGCGGCGCCCACGAGAGCGAGTGCTACCTGCTGACCGACGCCCGCTACGACCCGGCGCTGGCCGAGGACGAGAGCACTTTGCAGTACCGCGACGCGCGGGCCCGGCTGCGCTTCATGGTGGAGTACGGCGACGGCTTCAAACTCGCCAACGCCGACCTCGAGCTGCGCGGCGCCGGCGAGCTGGGTGGGGTCCGGCAGAGTGGCAGCATGGACCTGCGGGTGGCCAACCTGGCGCGCGATGGCCGGCTGCTGGAACAGGCCCGCGACGATGCCCGCGAGCTGATCGAGCGGGACCCGCTGCTGGCCAGTCCCAGCCTGGCGCCGCTGGCCCGGTACGTCGCTGCCCGGTTCCGCGAGCGCGGCCAGTTGGCGGAGGTCGGCTGATGCGCGGCGGTCACCTGCGACTGGCCACCGGCGACGCGCGCGGGCGGCTGCTCTACTCGGGCCGCGGCCTGTCGACTCGGCCCACGCCGGCCGGGCTGCGCGAGGCCCTGGTCAGCATGATCCGCCCGCGGCTGGCCGGTGCGGCGATCCTCGACCTGTATGCCGGCTTCGGCACGGTCGCCCTCGAGCTGCTGAGCTGCGGCGCCGCGCAGGCGACCCTGGTCGAGCGCGACCGCACGGCGCTCAGCGTGATCCGCCGCAATGTCGAGCTGCTGGGCTGGCAGCCACGCTGCGAGCTGCTGTCGATCCCGGTCAGTGTGGCGCTGCCACGGCTGGCCGCGGCCGGCCGGCAGTTTGGGCTGGTCTTTGTGGACCCGCCGTACGAGACCGGCCAGGCCGAGTCGACGTTGACGCAGTTGAGCGTCCTGGAAATCGTGCCGCCGGGCGGCCTGCTGCTGGTCCAACACGCCCTGCGGGAGGATCTGCCGGCGGAGCTGGGGAAGCTGCGCCGGAGCCGGGCGCGGGACAGTGGCGAGACGCGGTTGAGTTTCTACGAGTGGGAGACGGGCGCATGACGGCGCTGGTACCAGGGACCTTCGATCCGCTCACACTGGGCCACTTCGACGTGATCCGGCGGGCCGCCGCCTTGTTCGACGAAGTGCTGGTGGCAGTGGCGCCATCGAGTTCCAAGGGGCCGTGGTTCAGCCAGCCCGAACGGGCCGAGTTGGCTGCCGAAGCCTGCCGCGACCTGCCCAACGTGCGGGTTGACACCTTTCAAGGCTTGCTGGTACAGTACGCCGAGCAGCAAGGCTGTCGGGTCATCGTGAAAGGCCTGCGGGCCGTGTCTGACTTTGAGTTCGAGCTGCAAATGGCGCATGCCAACCGCTTGCAGGCGCCGCGCATCGAAACGCTCTTCGTGATGGCCGATGGACAGCATTCGTTCTTGAGCTCGAGCATCGTCCGGGAGCTGGCCCGGTTCGGGGGCGATCTGAGCCTGCTGGTGCCCCCGAACATCATCGAGCCGGTGCGGCGTAGGGCAGCAGAGCGGAATCGCGAGGCGCGCCATATCTACTAGCCGAACGCATCGGGACATCGTCGAAGACATGCACCTGCTGGTCGATTCGTCGACTCGCATGATGGGCCGCGTGTTGATCGACTGGCGCGAGATGACCGCGCTGCTGGTCCAACTCGAAGAGAGCCTGCCGCGCGAAGTTGGCGACGCCCAGCGGATGCATGCCGAGGCCAAGCAGGCGGTCGAGAAGGCGCGCGAGAACGTCAAGCAGATTGAGGACGACGCCCGCCGGCAGGCCGAGCGGATGGTCGCCGACGCCGACAACCGGGCCAAGGTGCTGGTCAGCGAACACGATGTCTCGCGCCGCGCCGAAGAGTACAACGCCGAGCGGCGCCGCGAGGCTGACGACTACGCCCGCTTCGTGACCGACAAGGCCGATGCCGAGGCCATCGATCTGCGGCGGGCCGCCGACGAGTACAGCGAAGCCACGCGGCGCAGCGCCGACGAGTATGCGCTGACGCTGTTGAGCCACCTCAAAGCCGTCGTGACCCGCGCCCAGACCAGCGTGGACGATGGCCTGGCGCAGATGAAGCAACGGTGAGCCAGCCGATCTTGGTGGTTGACGCGGCCCCGCAGCAGGGCACCGTCGTGCTCTGCGACAACGGGCGACAGCTCGCCCGCGTCGCGCTGCGCACCACCATCCCCGCCGACCTGCTGGCCCGCGCCAGCCTGGTGGTGCATCGCTTCCCGCACGGTCCGGCCACCGAACCGGAAGTCACCAGCGCACCCGACCGCGCCGCGGCGGTGGCGGCCGGGGCCTGGGAACCGGCCGACACGGCGGCCCGCTGGGCGCTGTGGGAGCAACTCGCCGCGGCGACCCCTGCGCGCCGCCAGGTTGCGGTCTACGACGACCATTGGTTCCGCGGCTTGCCGACAGTCGAACGCAGCTACGGTTTGCCGGCGGAGTTTTGCGCGCAGACTGGCCTCACCCGCAGCGGCCGCCATGGGGCGTTGCACCGGCAGGCCACCGCGCTGGCCGACGGCGGGCGGGTTCTGTCGGTGCTGATCGATTTCGAGTGCTCGGTGGCCGCCGCGGTCGATGGCCAGCCGCGCTACTGCAGCGGCGGCGCCACGGCCTGTGAGGGGGTCCCCGGTCTCTGCAGCAGCGGCGACGTCGACCCGGCGGCGGTGCTGTTTCTGGTCGACCGCCTGGGCTGGTCGTTGGACGCAATCGAGGCGGCGCTGCAGCAGCGCGGCGGGCTGCAGGGCGTGAGCCGCGGGATCGCCTCGCTCGACGAGCTGCTGCAGTCGGACGCGCCCGACGCCCGCCTGGCGGTCGATCTGCTGCTGCACCGCTTGCGCCGCGCCATTGGCAGCGCTGCGGCGGTGCTGGACGGGTTCGACGCCGTGCTCTGGAGCGGCTCGGCCGCGGCGCTCGCGCCGGCCCTGCTCGACCGGCTGGTCGCGCCGTTGGGCTACCTCGGCCTGCCGGACCAGGTGCGCTGGGGCCACTCGCAGCTCGATCTGATCACCGCGACCGCGCAGGCCGCGCTGCCGGTGGTGGCGTCGGTCAGCCCAGCCAACCGCTGGTGACGTCACCGGGCCGCGCTGCCCCGAGCGCGCGGCCGGGCAACTCGACCGCCCCGCCGGCCGCCAGCCACTGCGTCCCGGCCGCGCTCCGCCGCAGGAGCGCCAGGTCGGCACTGCTGGTCAGCCCGGCGGCATGCACCGCGCCCTCACGATGGCGCAGCAGCACGGTGACCTCGTCGCCGGGAGCCTGCAGCCGTGCCCCCACGACCCCATCGCCGGTCACCGGCTCCGCGCGCCAGGTCGGCTCGCCCGCGGCCGCGGTAACCTGCAGCAGCGCCACGAAGGGGTACGCCGCGCCGTACAGCGACGGCTGCCCAGCGGGCTCCCAATGCGGGTGCGGCGGGCGCCGCGGACTGGCGTTCCAGATGTGATGCCAGGCCGGCCGGAAGGCCGAGGCGTGGACGACCTCCCCCTCAGCGTGGCCTGTCGTGCGGCGGTCGGCCAGCCGCTTCCAGCCGTGCGGCTGCGGCGCCAGCAGGCTCAGGTGCAGCGCCGCCTGCTGCCCGCGCACCAGCAGGCCGTCGGCCGTCCGCTCCTGCGGCAGCAGCGTGTGCAGCAGCCACTGCAGGTGCCGCTGCGTGCGCGCCTCGCGGACCCGCACATCATCGAAGATCAGGAAGGTCGCTGGGGCCAGGTGGACGACCCAGCGGTGGAAGCGATCCAACGTGTCGGCGTAGGCGCTGGAGGCATCGCCCCGCACGACGGTCAGCCCGCCCGCCTGGTGCCAGTGGTCCAGCGCGCACCAGGCCTCGCCGCCGGCGGCCAGGTCGGTGCTCAGCCGGTAGCGCGGCGGCTGCCGCTGGTCGCCGCCGTCGACCGTCAGCGTGTTGTGCCAGGCAGTCGACTGCGGCGGCTCGACGCTGGTCCAGTAGTCGTCGGTGTACGGCCACGGTCCGGGGTCGACCGCCAGCCGCTCGCCGCCAGCGGTGAGGATGAAGCTGTTGAGGTCGAGGTGGCAGTGCGACCAGGCGTTGGAGCCGCCCTTCAGCACCAACTGCACGGCCTCGGGCTCCCAGCCGCTGCGCAACGAGGCGAGGTGGACGCTGCTGAACAGCCGGCTGCCGGGCTGCTCGCTCGGCGCGCTGGCCACCACCGTCGGGTCGTAGAACAAGAAGTCCGCCCAGCCGCCGGCGCCACCGCTGACCTGGTCGCCGAGCCACTGCGCGCGCCCGTCGCCGGTCAGCGCTGCGATGGCGTAGAACAGGTGGCTGCCGCCGACGCCGGGGTACCCACAGTCGCCGAAGTTGGCCCAGCCGCGCACGCCGGGGGTGGTCAGATGCAAGGCGAACTCGATGGCCCGCGACCAGAACGGGTGGTCCAGCAGGTGACGGTCGCCCGTACCCGCCAGCGCCACAGCGAAGTCGTGGCAACTGCGCGCGCAGTAGACCCAGTAGCTGCACCCCTCGAGGCCCGCCCCTTCGGGTGCCAACAGGTCCAGCACGCCCGTGATCGCCACCGTCGCCCGCTGCCGCCAGGCCGGCTCGTTCAGGTAGAGGGCGGCGAAGCCCAGCCCAGACTGCAGCACAGCGCACCAGTTGCTGTTGTGACCGTCGGCCCACCAGGCCCCGTGCGCGGCGTCGTCGGCGATCACCTGCCCGCCCCGCTGCCGTACCGCCGCGGCCAGCCGCGTGGCGAGGTCGGCCGACAGCCACGGCGCCGCCCAGCCGCCCGCCGTCACCAGGCGCTTGGTCAGCTCGGCCAGCAGCAGGTCGGCGTGCAGTTCGGAGTAGTGCCGCTGGTGGCCCGGATCCATCCAGGGTGAGTCGTCGTCGAGCACCACCGTCAATCGCGCGGCGACCGCCGCCCCCAGCGCCGGGTCAGCCGTCAGCGCCGCGGCCAGCGCCAGCGGCTCGGCTTGTCCGGCCAGCGCCAGCCGGGGCAGTGCCAGGTCCAGCGGCGCGGCGGCCAGCGCCTGTTGTGCCGCCAGGAAGTCGTTCCACCAGCCCGCCCAGCGCGGCCGCTGGGCCTGCGCCAGGTACTGCTCGCGCTGCTGGCTGACCTGCGCGTAGTCGAACGCCATGCGCTGCTCCCGGCGTCGGCGCTTCGCGCCGCGGGCGGCGGATCCTGCGGGCCAGGCAGCCGTGCTATGCTGCGTGCCGGAGGTCGCCCGGTGAGCGAACGGGAAGCGCCAAGACCGTTGCCGCTGCAGGCGCTGCTGGGCATCTGCCGCAGCCTCGGCGCGGCGACGTGCGGCGGGCCGCTCAGTGCGGCGGAACAGGAGCTGCTCGCGGCGGCGCCGGCCGCAGCCGTGCCGACCGGATGGCCAGCCGCGCTGCGGGCTGGCGCGGATCCCCTGGGAACGGCCTACCTGGCGTCGCGGGAGCAGTCGGAACGGCGCCGCTGGGGGGCCTTCTACACGCCGCCCGAGCTGGTCGGCGCGATGCTGCGTTGGACGTTGGCCGCGCAGCCGGAGTTGCTGGTCGATGCCGGCTGCGGCTCGGGGCGGTTCGCGGCGGCGGCCGTGCGGGCGAATCTCGCTCAGGCTGTGCTGGCGGTTGATCTCGACCCGGTTGCCTGCCTGCTGACGCGGGCCACGCTGGCGACCCTCGGCGCGACAAGGGCAACCGTGCGCTGCCACGACTTTCTGGCCCTGCCACGGGACTGGCCCGCGGCCCGCACCGCCTTTGTCGGCAATCCGCCCTACGTGCGGCACCACGAGCTGAGCGCGGCGACGAAGGCCCGGGGGCGCGAGCTGGCGACCGCGCTGGGCCTGCCCTGGTCCGGCCTGGACGGGCTGCACCTGCACTTCTGGCTGCAGGCCGCGGCGCTGGCCCGGACCGGCGAGCGGATCTGCTTCGTGACCAGCGCCGAGTGGCTGGCGACCCGCTACGGCGCCACGCTGCGGGAGGGTTTGGCCGGCCCGCTGGGCGGCCGGGCGGTCTGGCAACTGGCCGTCACCGACGCCGCCTTCGACGACGCGATGACCACCGCGGTGGTCGCCTGCGCCGAGCGCGGGCAGCCCGCAGCGGAGCTGGTCTGGCAGACGGCGGTGCGGCTGACGGCCGACACCGACCTGGCCTCGGGCCCGCGCCGCGCGGTCGCCAGCCTGCCGGCCCACTCCTGGCAGGCCGTGCCGGCCGCGCCGCTCGGCACCGTGCCCGTGGTCGCCGTCGGCGACTACTTCCGGGTCAGCCGCGGCATCGCCACCGGTCACAACGCGTTCTTTGTGCTATCGCCCGCCGCCGTCGCCGCCAACGGCTTGCAGCCCTGGGTCCGCCCCGTGCTGACCGCAGCCCGCCAGCTCTTCAGCGGCGCCCTCGGCGATTGGCGGTTGCTCGACCCGGACCCCGACCTCGACCTGGCCGATCCGGCCCACGCCGCGTTGGCGGCCTACCTGGCCGCCGGCGCCCAGCGCGGGGTCGCCGAGGCCTACCTCTGCCGCCACCGCCGCCCCTGGTGGCGCACTCGCGCCGCCACCCCGGCCATCGTGGCAACCTACATGGCCCGCCGCCCGCCCGCCTTTCGAGCCAACGCCGAGGGCTACGCCATCCTCAACGTCTTCCACGGCCTGCACCCCACCCCGCCCCTCACCGCCGCGGCGGTCCAACAGCTCACCGCCTGGCTGAACGCCCACGCCGCGCACTTCGTCGGCCGCACCTACCAGGGCGGCCTCCGCAAGATCGAGCCGCGGGAGCTGCAGGCGACCCGCCTGCCCGCGCCGTAGGTGGGAACCGAACCGATTCGGTGGCTCACCGCTTGTCGCGGTGGCGCGAGGCCTTGATCGACTGGTAGCAGATGATCGCCAGGCCCACCACGGCCACCTCGACGCAGGACTTGTCGGTGGCCGCCGCGATGGCCTGCGGACTGGCCGCCACCTGGTCCGCCGTGTTGAGATTGTCACTGACGACGATCAGACTGCTGTCCTGCGTGGCCATCTGCCGCTTCACCAGGCTGTCGCCCGGGTCACGGCTATCGAGGTAGGCGCCGGACGATACCGCGGCCGGGAGGTCCATCGCGCTCTCCACAGACCGAAACGCCACTTGCGTCGGCGCCAGACCCTTGCCGGCGGGATCGAGCGCCTTGGTCGTCAGAATGCCGATGGCCTCTTGCGTCTGGTTGGCCAGGACCTTCAAGTCAGCCGCATAGCAGCCCAGCACCACCTCACTGGAACCCGTCAACCGGATCGGCTCCTTTGGCTTGTACACGGGCACCAGGACCACCTCGACCTCGATCTGGCCACGCCGTAGCGGACCGTAGTCGAGCAACTGGCCGGACGGCAGGGCCGTCGTAGGAAGCGACAGGCGCAGGCTCTTGGCATCGACGCTGCGGAAGATGGTCTCCGGCAGTGCCCCTCCACCGACCAGCTTGCGCAGCACCGGGGTGGCGGCCCGCACCGCACGATCGGCGCGGTCAAGGTTGCCGACAGGTAGCTGCTCGATCTGCCAGGGCACCCCAGGATTGGTGCTGAGCTCGCCGCGCAGGACCGACAACTGCCCCTCAACCTGCGAGTCGATCAGCTGCTTCAGGCACTCGGCGTCCTTCTCCAGCAGTTGCCGTTGGGTCAGCCGATCCAACGCCGACGCCAGATGGTACCGATTCACCGGCCAGTCGCCGTGGAACAGGCCATCGGGTAGCACACCCATGGTGTCCGTGCGGATGTTGTTCATCACCGCGGAGTAGTAGCCGCTGGTCTCCGGGACGTCGGTCGGCCCACCGGTCTTACCGACGACAAGGCTGCCGGCAACAAAGCCGAGCACGGCGACGAGTCCAAGCTTCCGATTCGTGACACGGTACATTGGTTACTCCTGCTTCAGGTCGTACGAGGTCAGAAGGATCTGTTGACGTGACAAGACCAGCACCGCCGGACTGCCGGCCTGGCCAGCCGGCGGCCAGGAATCCACCCTCAGGGCGAGTTGTCCGGCGGTCTCCCAGACCACGGTGCCCACGATGTGCGCGGTGCGATCCGCGGTCGGGAGCGCCGTCGACCGGGCCACCACCGATGCCGGGACGGTGAGTGCCGCCCGCTGCTCGGGCAACCAGGGCAAGGGCCTCGAGCCGAGTCCACTCTGGCCCATCAGGCCGGCCACCACAAACAGACAGATCAGCCAGAACAGCGCCAGCTCGCAGGTCTCCCGACAGCAGTCCTGGCCAAACTCTTCCGGCCAGCCAGCGTCTCTGGCCCGCAGCAGCAGCCGCAGCGGCACGCTCGCCCAGTAGTCGGCCATCACACACATGAACAACATGGCCGCGAGCACCAGCAGCAGCCGGTCCTCTGGGGCCCGAGTGCCGTCGAGCCACAACGAGCAGATCAGCAGCACCATCCCAAGCGCCGAGGCGGGCCAGGACCGGCGCCGATGCAAGCGCACCAGCGCGGCTCGATCGTCATGCCCTGGACGGGGCTGCGCCGGCTCCTTAGGCTCGACCGCGCTGGCCTGCGCAGGCTGCGAGCTCGCGCCTTGCCTCCCGCCCGCAGCGTCGAGCAGCGGCGCCAGCAGCCGCGGCAGCGCCGCCACTACCGCATAGCAGCAGGCAAAGCACAGCCAAAAGACGCAGCCGGACGCCACGTAGCGCGGCGAGCTGTAGCCGGGATCGACATGGGTCAGGCCGTTGGCCGCAAACTCGCAGCGGACCGTGAAGACGCCGACCACGTAGGCAGCGCCACCGAACGCCCCAACCAGCGCCAGGATCGCCTTGGCGGCTTCGGCAAGACTTGATAGACGTGTGGTCATCACACCCCCCGTTGGAGGCTGCCAGACCTGACAGCCGCACGACCCATTCTCCCGGCCATCGGGCGCCCGGTTCAGGGCGGACCGTCGCCGCCTGACCACTGTGCTGCCATGCTTGGTAAACTACAAAGGACATTACCCATGCGTGGCCACCAAGTCAAGCGGCAGAATCAGATTCATGTTGTTCAGACGACGTTGCAGGTCGCGCAGGCTAGTCAGGCAGGCTGCCGAAGCGGTGGTCGCGTGCGGGGGTGAACAGCCAGGCGGTCTGCTCAGCGCGGCGTCGCGTCAGGAACCGTAGCCCTTGGGCACCAAGGAAGACGGCGGCCTCCGCAAGATCGAGCCGCGGGAGCTGCAGGCGACCCGCCTGCCCGCGCCGTAGGTGGGATCGGTTAAGATGGCGGCGCGGCGTGGAGCTTGGCCGATGATACGCGGCGCCATTCTGGTTGGTTTGTTGACCGCCCTGCTCGATCCGGTCGGGGCGGCGACTTTGGCGGAGAAGCAGAGTCTGCCCTTCGAGCAGGTCCGGGCCCAGTTGGCGCAGCCGCCACAACACTATGCGCCGTTCGTGTTTTGGTTCTGGGACGAGCCGCTGGACCAGCCGAAGCTGACCGCGATGGCGACCCGGCTGGCGGCGCAGGGGTTCAATCCGGGCTATGCGCACCCGCGGACCACCGCGCCGGGGGTGGGGCGGCAGCGGCCGTTGCCGCCGGAGCAGTGGCTCTCACCGGACTGGTTCGACTGCTTCCGCAGCGCTCTGGGAGCGGCCGAGGCGGCTGGCGCGCAGCTCGGCTTCTGCGACGAGTACATGTGGCCGAGCTTCCAGGCCGCCGGGCGGGTCGTCGCGCAGCATCCGGAACTGCGCGCAACGTCGCTGGACTGGACCACACACGACCTGGCCGAGGGGCAGGCGGTCGAGGTGCCAGCCTGCGCGTTCGCGGTGGCCGCGCGGCTGCTCGACCCGCCGGCCGCGGTGGAGCCTGGGCCGGTGCCGCTCGGCGCCTGGATCTGGACCCCGACCGGGCAGGCGCAGCGTCACGAGGCCTGGTTCCGGGGCACCTGGGACCTGCCCGCGACGGGCGACGCGCCGGCCGAGCTGCGGATCACCTGTGACAACCGCTGGGCGGTCTGGGTCAACGGCCGCGAGTTGGGGCAGGGCGACGACTGGTCCGCGCCGCAGACCTTCGACGTGGCGGCCGCGCTGCGGCCGGGGCGCAACGTCGTGGCGGTGCGCGGTGGTGGTGACGGGGGACTCGATGCGCTGACCGTCGGCCTGCGGGTCCGGCGCCGCGGGCAGGCCGACCTGTTGCTGGGCACGTCGGGCCGGTGGCGCGTCAGCGACCACGAGGCACCTGGCTGGCAGACGCCGGAGTTCGACGACACGGCCTGGGCGTTGGCGCGGGTAGTCAGCACCGATCCGGGCGCCAGCCCCTGGCAGCTGACCACCCGTGGGCCGCACCAGCCGGCGCGGATTGAGGGCCGCAGCAGCCGCCTGGTGAGCGGCGGCGAGCCCACCACCTGGACATCGCCAGCGGGCGCCTGGCGGGTCTACGTGTTTCACGTGAAACAGCTCGGCGGTCCGAACTACCTCGACCAGCGGCTGCCGGCGGTGTTCCAGCAGATTGCCCTGGAGCCCTATGCCGCGGCGCTTGGCGAGAAGCTCGGCCGCAGCGTGCCGGGCGTATTTGTTGACAACGAGGGACAATGGGGCACCCGGCTGGCCTGGTCGCCGACGCTGGCCCAGCGGTTCGAGCAGGACGCCGGCCAGGATCTGCGCCTGGCCTTGCCGTTGCTGCTCGATGTCGATGGCGCGGGGCGCGAGGCGGCCGTGCGCTGGCGCTGGTTCGAGGCCGTCAGCAGCGTCTACGCCGAGACCATGGGCAGCACCAGCCGCTGGTTGGAGCAGCGCGGGGCCTACTGCATCGAGAACCTCTGGGAGGAGAGCCTGCCGTGGCAGGCGCAGTACGTCGGCGACTTCTTCAAGCTCAGCCGCGCCTACACCATGCCGGGCAACGACTGCCTCGGCCGCAAGGCCCTGGAGCCGCACGACTTCGCCGAGGCGGCGTCGGTGGCGGAGTTTGAGGACCGCCGGATGATGAGCGAGATCCTCGGCGCCGGAGGCTGGGGGCCGTTCACGCCGAGCTTCATGAAGCAGGCCGTCAACGCCGTGGTCGCCTTCGGGGTCAGCCACATCGTGCCCCACGGGGTGTTCACCAACCGCGACCTGGAGGGCAACGTCTGGACGCCGGACTGGTACGACGGCAACCCGGCCTTTCCGTGGTACCGCTGCTGGACCGACTTCGCGCGGCGCGCCTGCTGGGTCGCCAGCCAGGGCCGGCTGGTGCCGCAGGTGCTGTTGGTGAACCCGATGGACAGCGTCTGGGCGCGGGCCCCGGTGGCGGTGTTCGACCCGGCCACGCCCGGCGACCTGTTCCAGACCGACGGCTGGTGGGGCCAGCGGGTGGCGCAGATCAACGCCGTTTACAGCCGCGCCATCGACGACCTCACGGCCGCCGGGGTGCCGTTCCTGGTGGCCGACCGCCACTACCTCAGCCAGATGCGCTGCCAGGACGGCGCGCTGCGGCGCGGCGACCTGCGCTTCGAGACGGTGGTGCTGCCGCCGCTGGACCTGCTGCCGACGGCCACGGCGGCGAAGCTGGTCGAGTTTGCCGAGGCCGGTGGTGAGGTGCTGACGCTCGGCGAGCTGCCGCGCGGGTCGGCCGAGGTCGGTTGGGACGACCCGGCGCTGCTGGCACTCAGCGCCCGCCTGCGCCGCGCGCCGCGCTGCCGGGCGGTAGACCAGGTTCGCGACCTGCGCGGCCCGCTGCAGTTCCTGGCCGGTGAGTTCCCGCTGCTCCGCCGGCGCCTGCGGATCGGCGGGCGAGAGGTCTGGTGGCTGGCGAATCAAACCGGCCTGGCGCAGGCCGCCGAGGTCCGCATCGCCGGCGCCCACGGTCGGGCGGAGATCTGGGACTGCGAGACCGGCGCGATCCGCGGCCTGCCGTCGGTCGACAGCGCGGCCGGCAGTCGGCTGCACCTGACCTTTGAGCCCGACGAGGCCTACTGGCTGGCGTTCGACCCGCCGGCCGCGCCGCTGCCAGCCGCCGCCCCGGCGCCCGCTGCCGCGGTGCTGCGGGAGCTGCCCGGGCCCTGGCAGATCAGCTTGCCGGACGACGCCCAGCCGGTGCTGCAGTTCCCGGTCAGCCTGCCGCCGGCGCTGCGCGCGGGCGTGACGCGGCCGCTCGGCCCGTGGGAGGAGTGGCTCCCGCCACAGTTCAGCGGCGTGCTCGACTACGTCCTGTCGTTCGACCTGCCGACCGCGCCGCCGGGGGACGCCTGGCTCGACCTGGGCGTGGTGCTCTACGCGGCTGCGGCCGAGCTCAACGGCACCTCGTTGGGGCAGCGCCTCTGGGGTCCGCACCGGTTTGCCACCGGTCCGGCCCTCCGCCGCGGCCGCAACGCGCTGCGGATTAGGGTCGCCAACCTGATCAACAACAGCTACGGCGACCCGCGGAGCGGCGGCCTGCTGGGGCCGGTCTGCCTCACCGTCGGGCGGCCCGGCCCCGACGTGGCGCCGGCCGGCGGCACCCCGGTGGCGCTGGCCAACGCCACCGCCGACCACTCCCAGCCAGACTACGAGGTCGCCGGCCTGCTGGACGACGACCCGCGCAGCGGCTGGGGCGCCTGGGACCCCGCACTGCGGGAGCCGGTGGCGCAGACCGCGGTGGTCGAGACGGTCGAGTCCGTCGGGCTGCCCGGCCGGCCGACCACCCTGGTCTTCGTGATCGAGCAGGCCTACCGGCCGCCGGACGGGCTGTCGCTGGGCCGCTTCCGGCTGGCTGCGACGACCGCCCCGCGGGAGACCTTCGCCGACGGGCGGCCGAACGGCGGCGCCCTGGGCGACCAGTGGCAGGTCCTCCGGCCGACGGTCTGCCACTCCCAACGCGGCACGCCGCTGCTGGTGCAGGCCGACGGCAGTGTGCTGGCGGCCTTCGGGCCGGCGGGGCCGGACGTCTACAGCATCGTCTGCGAGACCGCTTTGGGAGGGATCACGGGGTTCCGGCTGGAAGCTCTCGAAGACGACCGGCTGCCCACCGGCCCGCAACGACGCACGGCCGGCGGACCGGGCCGCAGCGCTGGCGAGGGCAACTTCACGGTCACCGCGCTGCGCGTCAGTCAGCGCTGACCCGACCCACGCTTGGTGCCGGCGCGGCGCGGGCAAGACACGATGAGGCACGTTGGGAGGCGACCGATGGACATGATGGCGGTCGGGCAGTCGATCTTCCTGGTGAGCGCCGTCGCCGCGCTGAGCCTGCCGTTCGGCTTCGTGGTCTTGCGGGTAGCGCAGGCCTGGTTGGTGGACCAGACTTTGAACCTCGGCCAGGCGCTGCTGGTCGCCGGCGGCGTGATTGCCGTGCTGTTCGGCACGTTGACCCTCTGGGGCAGCGCTTGGATGCTGCTCCCCCCGGCCGCCACCAGCGCCCTCACGCTCGGCTGGTGGCTGTTCGTGCGCGGCCACGAGCGGGCCGCCGCGCGGCAGTACGACAGCGCGGAAGAACGGCGCTGTCTCGAGCTGCTCGAGCGCGACCCGCGGCTGGGCGCCGCCTACGAACGGCTGGCGGCGCTCTACGAGCGGCAGGGCCGGCTGGACGAGGCGCTGGCGGTGCTCCGGAACCTGCGCGAGCTGACCGGCGACCGGCTGCTGGACCGCCGCATCCGCGCGCTGCAGGTCAGCGTGCAGCAGCGGTTGGCGCCGCGAGCCGCCGCACCGATCCAGCCGCCAGCGTCAGTCGAGTGACCGCAGGAAGTCCAAGACCGGCGCCGCTGCCTCGCCGCCCATCTCGGCGTGGACAAACAGCGGGATGCCGTGCGGGCCGGGCGAATCACGAAGCGAGGGATCGATGCTCAGCAGGGCCTGCACGACGGGCAGCCAGCCGAGCATCGCCGCCACGAACAGGTCGGGGCGCGCGCCGTGGGCCAGGAGGTGCTCGGCGAGCGCCCGCTGGCCGGTGTGCGCGGCCGCGCCCAGGGCGGTTTCAAAGTCGCCGCCGCCCCAGTCCCAGGCCGCGTTGACCAACATCGGCTGCTCCGCCAGAAGGGCCTGCACGCGCTCCAGGTCGCCATGCGCCGCCGCCACGAACTCCCGCACCAGCGCCGCTGGCAAAGCTGCCACTGCCTCCATCACACCACCTCCAACCCCATTGTGCGCCCCGTGCGCCGGCCTGTCCGCGGGCGCCGCGGAGACTCACACGCCGCTCAAAGCGTTATGCTAGAACAGGCTGGCGGTGGATAAGCCACCACCCCGATTCGGTTGCCCGCAGCGACCGGCTGTGGTAGCATCGAGGGTCGTGGGCGGGAGCTCAGGAACCAGCGAGGAAGGTTACTCATGGGTAAGGTTCAGGTCGGCATCAACGGCTTCGGCCGCATTGGCCGTGTCACGTTTCGGGCGATCATGGAGAACTACCGGGACATCCTGGAGGTCAAGGCCATCAACGACCTCGGGCCGGTGGCGTCCAACGCCCATCTGCTGCGCTTCGACTCCAACTACGGCCGGTTCCCGCTGAGTGTTGAGACCGGCGACGGCAAGCTGGTGGTCGGCGGCGACGAAATCGCCGTGCTGGCCGAGCGCGATCCCGGCAAGCTGCCGTGGGCCGATCACGGCGTCGACATCGTGCTGGAGTGCACCGGCTTCTTCACCGACGCCACCAAGGCCCGGGCGCACATCGACGGCGGCGGGGCTCAGAAGGTGATCATCTCGGCGCCGGCCAAGGGCGAGGACCAGACCATCGTGCTGGGCGTTAACGACGCCGACCTCGACCCCAAGACGCAGAGCATCATCTCCAACGCCTCCTGCACCACCAACTGCCTGGCGCCGTTGGCGAAGGCGATCCTGGGCATCTGGGGCATCGAGTGGGGGTTCATGAACACCATCCACTCCTACACCAACGACCAGCGCATGAACGACCAGCTCCACGAAGACCTGCGCCGCGCGCGGGCCGGGGCGGTCAACATGATCCCGACGTCGACCGGCGCGGCGAAGGCTATCAGCCTGGTGCTGCCGGAGCTGAAGGGCAAGATGCACGGCTTCTCGATGCGCGTGCCGACCCCGACGGTCTCCTGCGTCGACCTGACGGTGCAGACCATCAAGCCGCTGGGCACCGCCGACGATGTCAACGCCGCGCTGCGCGCCGCTGCCAACGAGCCGTACCTCGGCTACACCGACGCGCCGGCCGTGTCGACCGACTTCCGGCAGGACAGCCGCAGCTCCATCATGGACCTCGGCATGACCACCGTGCTCGGCGACCGCGCCCTCAAGGTGCTGAGCTGGTACGACAACGAGTGGGGCTATAGCTGCCGCCTGGCCGAGCTCTGCAGCAAGGTCGCCAAGGGCCTCCCGGCCAAGTGACGTTCTCCGCGGCAGTCGTTCGCGACTACCGTCGGGTCGGGGCCCGGTGCGCCGGGCCCCGACTTCGTTTGGGGGCCCCGTCGGCGCCTGGGAAGGGCTCCCCGCGCGACTGCCGAAAGCCGTTGCGGAGTTCGTGATGCGCCTTCTGGTGGGTACCCTCCTGGCCCTGCTGGCGCCGGCCGCCACACCCCCGACCGCCGACGACCTGGCCGCTCTGCGGGCCGAAGTCCGCGCCGCGGCCTACCTGCCAGAGGGCGCCTGGGAGTTCGTGCTGGGCTGGGAAGCCGAGGACGCCAAGGACCACGCCGCCGGGCAACGGGCCGCCGCGCCGGGGGCCTCGGGCGACGTCTGGGAGGCGCAGGTCGGGCGCGACGAGGCCGGCAAGGCCATCCTCTACGGCCCCTATGTCGAACTGCCGGCCGGCCACTATCTGGCGCTGTTCCGGCTCCGCAACCTCGACGCCGACGCCGACGGCAGCATTGTCACCATCGACGCCGCCAGCGACTTCGGCAAGACCGTGCTGGCGCGCCGCGACCTGCGGCGGACCGAGTTGCCGCCGGCGACCTGGGTCGTCGCGCCGCTGCCCTTCGCGCACAGTGGGCCGAAGTTGGAGTGCCGCGTCAGTTGGCACGGTGAGAGCACCGTGCAGCTCGATTGGGTCCGCCTGTTCCGGCTGCCCGCCGGGACGAACCTGCCGCAGGCTAAGGGTCCGCAGCCGGCGTCGACCGGCCAGCCGCGAGATCTGCTGCCGGTGGTCGAGCCGCGCCCCTACCCCAGCCTGCTGCCGAAGGCCCCAGCCCCGGCGCGCGATGTGCTGACGGTCGATCTGCGCCGGCTGCCCGGCGACCAGCGCCTGTTGCTGCTGACGTTGCAGGGGCTGGTCAACCGGCGCCAGCCGCGGATCTACACCCTGGGCGGGCCGCAGGACGAGCAGTGGCTGGCCTGGATGCAGCAACGTGGCTGGATCGACAGCAGCACGCCGGTGGCCGATCCGCTGAGCCTGCTGACGCGGTTCCAAGAGGTCTACCAGGGCGTCGTGGTGCCCGACCCGGACCTCTTCTCCACCAAGCATCTGGCGACCATGCTGGCCGCCACCGACGATCTGCTGGTGGCCAGCCCGCGGCTGGCGCAGCGGCTGCGACTGCCGCTGAAGCACGACCTGCGCGGCCGCTTCAAGCGCCACCACGAGGTCTGGCAGTACGCCTTCGACACCCTCTGGCCGCGGCTCAACCACCACTGCCTCGCGGTCCTCTGGCCCGACGCGCCGGATGTGCTGCGCGACTATCTGGTGCAGCACCGCATCTTCACCTTCTGGCTGGGCGGGCGGATCGACGGGATCGAGCCCGGCGGCGACGCGCAGGCCGACCTGGCGACGATCGAGGGCCTGCTGGCCCAGATGCCGACCAACATCCCCTGCCTGGGCTACCCCTGGAACGGCGTCGATGTTGGCATCGGCGAGCACGGCGGGGTGCAGGCGCTGGCACGTTACGGCAAGTTCCTGGTCGGCTCGTCGGGCAGCACCAATCTCAGCTTCCACAGCGGGTTCCCAACCGCCCGCCTGACGCAGCAGCAGGTCGCCCCGCCAGCGCTGGATCCCGGCAAGGTCTACCTGACCTGGCTGATCAGCGACGGCGACAACCTGCCGGTGCTGACCCACGGCAACTTTCCGCAGCTCTGGGCCAGCCCGGCGCGCGGGCAACTGCCGCTGACCTGGACCATCTCACCCGCGGCGGCCGAGGTGCTGCCAGCGGTCTGTGACTGGTACTACCGGCACGCCGGCCCCGGCGACAGCTTCGTGACGGCGGTCTCCGGCGTCGGGTACACCTATCCCGAGGACTACGCTGAGCGCTACCAGCCCGCCCAGCGGCAACGTCTCTTCGATGGCTTCCTGGAGCTGACCGGCCAGACGATGCAGGCGCTCGATCTGCGGTCGGTCTGGATGATGGGCATCCAAGACCCGGCGATGATCCGGCGTTACAGCGAGCTGATCCCGAACTGTGAGGCGCTCTTCCCCGACTACGGTCGTCGCGTGACGCAGGCTGAGGACGCGTTCTACCCGGCCGCCAACGGCGTCCCGACCTTCCACGCGGTGACCGGCTGGCGCGAGGGCGACTCGCGTGAGGAAGCGATCCAGCGTTTCGTGGACGAGCTGCGGCGCTTCACGCCGGCCCGGCGACCGGCGTTCCTGCACGCCTTCGTCTGGAACTGGGGCGCTGACCTCAGCCTCTATCCCGAGGTGATGCGCCGCCTGGGGCCCGACTACGTCGCCCTGCGGCACGACCAGCTCGCGGCCCTGGCGCGCCAGCAGCTCACGGCCGGCGGCTGCTTCGTGCAGGCGCCGCCCCGGCTGGTCACCGTCGAGGGCACCGCGACGGCGGTCACGGTGGTCCTGCATGGCACGGCGCCAACCAGCCGGCAGGTGACCGTCGCGGCGACCGCTGGGCTCGGCGAGGTGGCGCCGCAGTCCGTCGAGCTGGCCGCGGGCGGCCGCCGGGAGGTGACCCTGGCCGGCCGCAGCGATGGTCAGCCGGTCCACTTGACCGTCACCGCCGCCGCCGAGCAGCGGCTCACCGTGCCGGTGCAGCGAATCGCTGGCAGCGAGCTGACGCAGCCTCTGACAGGCGTCTCGCGACTGCGCTGTGTCGACGTGCTGCACGCGGCGAGCCTGCCGCACCGCGACGGCGCCGAGGCGACCGTCGCCGGCTCCTGGGCGCCGCGCGTCTGGACTGCCAGCAGCGGGCAGCACCAGGGCGGGTTCATCGTCTTCGGGCCCTACCGCCCCACCGCGGCCGGCCGCTACCTGGCGCTGTTCCGCGTCCGGCGCGATGCCGCGGCCGGGGAGCGCGCGCTGCTGCTCGATGCCCACGCCGCCGGATCGCCGGGCCGACTGCTCGCCGAGCACGCCGTCCTGGCGGCCGAGCTGCCGGCGGAGCAGTGGCGTTGGGTGGCGCTGCCCTTCGAGCATCCCGGTGGCAACCTGGAGACCCGCGTGCAGTGGTCGGGGCGTGGCACCGTGCAGATCGATGCGATCGCCATCTTCGCACCCGACTGACGGGAGGATTGCCGGCTCGGCGGCGTAGCCCCTGGCGATGGAGACGCCGATGGCTGACGCCGGCAACTGGCACGACCGCGCTTTCTTCGGACTGCACTACGACCAGCACGCCAACGCCAACGACACCGTGCTGGGGGCCGAGAACTCGGTGGAGCACCTCGTCGAGAGCCTGGCCCGAGTCCGCCCCGACTGGGTGCAGTGTGACTGCAAGGGTCACCCCGGCTACACCAGTTGGCCGACCAAGGTCGGCAGCACCTCGCCGGGCATGGTCGCCGACCAGCTCGCGATGTACCGCGAGGCCACCCGCCGATTGGGGATTCCGCTGGGGATGCACTACTCCGGGGTCTGGGACAGCCGGGCGATTGAGCTGCACCCCGAGTGGGCACGGATCGACGCCGCCGGGCAGCCCGATCCGAACAGCACCTGCCGGCTGAGCGCCTACACCGCCGAACTGCTGATCCCGCAGATGCTGGAACTGCTCGAGACCTACGACATCGACGGCTTCTGGGTCGACGGTGAGAACTGGGCCAGTCGGCCCTGCTACTGCGAGCGCTGCCAGGCCGAGTTCACCCGCCGCAGCGGGCTGGCACCGGCGCCGAAGTCGGCCGACGAACCGCACTGGCCGGAGTGGTTGGCCTTCCACCGCGACCTCTTCACGGCCCATGTCACCGCCTACGCCGACGCGGTGCATTCCCGCAAGCCGAGTTGCCTGGTGTGCAGCAACTGGATGTACACGGTGCGCCAGCCCGAGCCCGTGGCGGCGCCGGTCGACTATCTGAGCGGCGACTTCGACTGGGTCTGGGGCGCCGACCGCGCCGCGGTCGAGGGACGCGTGCTGGACAGCCGGGCACCGCTGAGCTGGGACCTGATGGCCTGGGGCTTCACCAAGACCGGCGAGATGCGCGGCGGGATGCCCTGGACCATGAAGACGGCGACGCACCTCTGCCAGGAGGTCTCTGGCGTGGTCGCCCTTGGTGGCGCGGTGATGGTCTACAACACGCCCCAGCGGACCGGACACCTGCCCAGTTGGCACCAGGACCTGCTGGCCGAAGTGGCGGCTTTCTGTCGGGCCCGGCAGGAGCTCTGCCACCGCAGCGAGACCGTGCCCCAGGCCGCCGTGCTGCACCTGGCTGAGCCCTACTATGCCCACAACGACCCGCTTTACAACTACGGCAGCGCGGTCCAGCCGATCGAGGGGGCGCTGCACCTGCTGCTCGAAACGCACCGCAGCGCTGACATTCTGCTGACTGAGCAACTCGAGCAGTTGCACCGCTACAAGCTGGTCGTGGTCCCCGAACAGACGCCGCTTTCGGCGGCGACCTGCGCGGCCTTGCACGACTACGCCGCCGGCGGTGGGCAGGTCATTCTGACCGGCGCGCAACTGGCGGCCGAGGCTGGCGAGCTGCTTGCCGTGACCGCGGGCGGAGTGGTCGACGAGGCCTGCTGGCTGGCCGTGGCCGACCAGGCCGCGCCGCTCTACGGCCCCTGGCGCGACGTCCAGGTCGCCGGCGACACGGCGGTTTGGGGCTGGCGGCTGACGCAGCAGGATCCGCAGAAAGACCGCAGCGACCAGCCCGCGGTGACCTGCCGCGAGGTCGGCGACGGGCGCCTGATTGCGGTCCACGGCCCGCTCTGCCGGGGCTACTTCGCCAGCCACTTCCCCAGCCTGCGGCGTTGGTTCGCCAACCTGGTGCACCGCCTCGGGATCGAGTGGCAGGTGGAGGTCACCGCCCCGGCCCGCCTGGAGCTGGTCCTGCGCCGCAAGGACGGCCGGCTGCTGCTCAACCTGCTGAACCGCGGCAGCGGCGAGATGACCAACCCGCGGCGGGTGATCGTCGAGGAACTGCCGCCGATCGAGCGCGTCGGCCTGCGGATCCGCTGCGCCGAACGCCCCACGCGAGTCTGGTTGCACCCGGCCGAGACGCCCCTGGCCTGGACCTGGGCCCACGGCACCCTGGCAGTCGAGGTGCCGCGGGTGGCGATCCACAGTGTGGTGGTGGTGGAGGGCGCCTGACTGGTCGTCAGTCCAGGACCTCGAAGTTGCTGACGCTCTCGATTCGGCCGAGCCGGTCGGCGTGGTGCAGGATCCCGCGCAGGCTCACCAGCTTCGACTGGGCGTGCGCCTCACAAGCCAGCCGGTACTGCTCCGCCGGCAGGCTGAGGCGCGCGCGGCGGGCCTGTTCATCGTCGAGGAACGCCAGCGTCACCTCGCCATCGCTGTCGGCACCGGCCTGGGCACTGCGCTGTAACTCAACCAGCTTGCCAACCAACCGCTGCGGGCCCGGCGCCGCCACCCGCCGCCGGAGGGCCGTGGCCAGTTCACGAATCGAGCGACCGTACTGGGCGGGCAGCCGGGCCTGGCGTGGGCCTGCCGGGACCGTCGCGCCAGCGGCCCAGGTCACGCTCACGACCAGGTCGCCGCAACTGGACTCGGGCAGCAGCTCGAGCAACGCATCGAGCAGGTTCGCGCTGCCAGAGCGGCCGGGTTCCGGCGACTGAAGCAACTCCGTCGTCTGGTCCCGCTGCAGCGCGCTGATCAGGGCGGCCGTCGCTCCGACGAGGTGACGGGTGACCTGCCGACCCAGCGGCTCCGGTGGAACTCCCGTGACCTCGTCCGAGAGCCGCAGTTGCTCCTCCTGGCCGGCGGGCGCCAGGGGACACCAGACCCGCGCCACGAAGCTGCCTGGTTCGGTTGCGAAGCGGCACTGCGCGACCAGTTCATCGGCGGCGGCCAGGCTCAGGCGTGGGTGGAACGGCTGTGGCCGCAGGACGTCGCACGCCGCCGCCGTCACCGCGCGCCTGGTGCCTTGCACCACCTGCGCCGCACGGTCCAGCGAGAGCATCCCATCGTCCAGGTCGTCAGCCTCGATGGTGAAGCGAAGGACGTCGGCCCGGCCGCGGCTGAGGTCGACGAGCACCTGCTCCGGCGCGCGTTGGTCCGCCGTCGCGAGCAACTCGACCACCTCCCAGAGCCGGCGCGGGTAGTCGGCATACTGCGGCTCCAGCGGCACCAGCAGGTCCAACTGCTCGTGCGCAGGATGGGTGAAGGCCGCCCACGGCGGCTGCACCTCGGTCGTCCGCTGCCAGCCCAGGTCCTTCGCATAGTGCAGCACATCCACCGGGTTGATGCGCGCCAGGGATGCGATCCGGTCGTCCTCAATCGCCATCGAGGTCTCGCTGCTGCGACACGCGCAGCATCAACTGCCAGAGTGTCTCCGGCGAGAGCATGTGGCAGCGCGGCACCCTCACCGTGACGGTTGGTTCCGAGATCTGCTTCGACCGCTCCACCGCCGGCCGACCAGCCAGCGCCAGCCAGTAACAGCACCGCCGCAGCACCAACTCCTGCGGCGACCACACACAGGCCGCGGCGCCCGCCGCGGGCAACACCAGGACAACGAGCACCCGAGGAACATGGCTCGCTGGGTCCCGTAGCTCGTTGTAGTTCTTCAGACTCAGTACCAGCGGGAACTCGGACCACGCCTCGGTGACCTCGGTGCGGGCCTTGAGTTGCACATCCAGCTTCGGCGAGCGGAGCAGTGAGTTGTCCGCCAGCTTGCCGCGGGCCTGCACCGTCGCGTCGATGCTATCGCGATCCCGCCTGACTCCTTCCACCGCAAAGCCGCACTTGGCTGCCACAGCGCCCAGATAGCAGAAGCTGAACTCCTCCTTCACGTCCGCTGGCGTCAGCAACTGGTCAGCCCTCCCTCCTTCCTGCGCGTGGCACTTCCCGACGGCGGCGCGAAGTCCTCCGTCGCAGCGGGCCACGGCTCGGGGAGGTCCGTCCCAGTGGACTCCGAAGCCAACTTGGCCGGGAGCCCCGCGATGCCCAACCGCCGCCAGTTCGTCACCCAAACCGCGCTGGCCACCGCCGCGCTCGGTCTGGCCGGCCGCCGCGGCCGCGCCCAGGGGCGGCTGCCGAACATCGTGCTGGTGTTCACCGACGACCAGGGCTACGCCGATCTGGGCTGCTACGGCGCCAGCGGCTTTCAGACACCCCAGATCGACAGCCTCGCCCGCGACGGCCTGCGCTTCTCCAGTTTCTACGTGGCGCAGGCCGTCTGCAGCGCCTCGCGCACGGGGCTGTTGACGGGCTGCTTTCCCAACCGCATCGGCATCTTGGGAGCGCTCAACCACACCGCTCGGCACGGCATTGGTGACCGCGAAGTGACGCTTGGGCAACTGCTGCAGTCGGTCGGCTACGCCACCGGCATCTTCGGCAAATGGCACCTCGGCCACCACCGGCAGTTCCTGCCGCTGCAGCACGGCTTCGACGAGTACCTCGGCCTGCCCTACAGCAACGACATGTGGCCGGTCCGCGACGACGGCACGGCCGCCCCGCCCAGCGACAAGGGCAAGGGCTCCTACCCGCCGCTGCCGCTGTATGACGGCAACGAGGTGGTCGCCACGATCACCGACCCCGCGGGCCAGGACAGCCTCACCACGCGCTACACCGAGCGCGCCGTGGCCTTCATCGAGCGGCACCGGCAGCGGCCTTTCTTCTGTTACGTCCCGCACTCGATGCCGCACGTGCCGCTGGGGGTCTCGGCGAAGTTCCGCGGGAGCAGCCAGCAGGGCCGATACGGCGACGTGATCCAGGAAATCGACTGGTCGGTGGGCCAGATCCTGAGCACCCTGGACCGCCTCGACCTGCGCGACAACACGCTGGTAATCTTCACCAGCGACAACGGCCCGTGGCGGAACTACGGCAATCACGCCGGGTCGCCGGGCCCCCTGCGCGAGGGCAAGGGCTGCATGTGGGAGGGTGGCTGCCGCGTGCCGTGCGTGGTGCGCTGGCCCGG
This sequence comes from Fimbriimonadaceae bacterium, assembly GCA_020850355.1. Lineage (GTDB taxonomy): Bacteria > Armatimonadota > UBA10988 > UBA10988 > UBA10988 > JADZEX01. The sequence goes on from JADZEX010000061.1 coordinate 45,879, forward strand.
CGTGATCGCCGCCGGCCGCGAGACCGACCAGATCGCCGCGACGGTGGACCTGCTGCCGACCTTCGCTGCGATCACCGGCGCGGCGCTGCCGGAGCATCCCATCGACGGGCTCAATCTGCTGCCCTTGCTGCGCAACGAACCCGGCGCGGTGCCCCGCAGCGAGTACTTCTACTACTACGGCGAGACCCTCTGCGCGGTGCGCCGCGGTTCCTGGAAGCTCACCTTTCCGCACGCCTACCGCTCGTACGCCGGTGTCAACCCCGGCCGCGATGGGCTCGCGGGACCTTACGCGCAAGGCCAGGTGGGGTATGAGCTGTACCACCTCGAGACCGACCTCGGCGAGCAGCGCGACGTCGCCGCGCAGCACCCGGCGCTGGTCACCGAACTGCGCGCCCTCGGCGAGCAGCAGCGGGCGCTGCTGACCGCGGGCAAGCGCCCGCCGGGACGGCTGCCGGCGGCTTGAGCGCGGCGCTCAGGCTTCGGTCGAGAGGCAGTCGTCGAGCAGGTGATGCCGCTTGAGCAGCTCAATCAGGCTCGGCACCGGGGTGATGCGGCCGGTGCTCAGCGAGTGCAGCAGGTACTGCCCCGAGGTGTTCCAGTTGGCCTCGGGCAAGATCAGCCGCTGCTCGCCCTCGCCCCGGTCGGAGGGCACGCGCAGCTTCATCAGCTTGCCCCGGTCCAGCTTGTAGCCTTCGACCTCCAACACTGCCATCGTCTGCTCCTGGAGCGGGCCGCGCCCGGCTGCATCGTACCACACCGCCAGCCGTCCGAAGTGACAGCCCCGTTGCCGGTCAGCGTAGTTGGTAGTTCGGCGCCTCACGGGTGATCACCACGTCGTGCGGGTGACTCTCGCGGAGCCCCGCCGCCGTCAGGCGGCTGAACGTGGTGGCGGTACGCAGCTCCTCGATGTCCTTCACGCCGCAGTAACCCATGCCGGCGCGGATCCCACCGACGAGGTGGAACACCAGCGTCGCCAGCGGCCCCTTGTAGGGCACCCGGCCTTCGATCCCTTCCGGCACCAGGCCATCCTTGCTGGCCTTCGGGTAGCGGTCGCTGCCGGCCTTCATTGCCGCCAGCGAACCCATCCCGCGGTACTCCTTGTAGGTCCGGCCCTCAAACAGAACGGTCTCGCCTGGGCTCTCTTCGCAGCCGGCGAAGAGGCTGCCAATCATCACGGCGTGCGCGCCGGCCGCCAGCGCCTTGGTGCAGTCGCCGGTGTACTTGATGCCGCCATCGCCGATCACCGGCACGCCGCTGCCGGCGGCCGCCGTGGCGCAGTCGGCGATGGCCGTGACCTGGGCCATCCCGGCGCCCGAGACGACGCGGGTCGTGCAGATGCTGCCCGGCCCCATGCCGACCTTGATGCCGTCGGCGCCAGCGTCGATCAGCGCTTTGGTGCCGTCGGCGGTGGCGACATTGCCGGCGACCACCTGCACCTCGCTGCCGAACTGCTTCTTGATGGCCTTGAGGGTGTCGATCACCGGCTTGCTGTAGCCGTGGGCGGTGTCGATGAAAATCACGTCGACCGCCGCCTGAAGCAGCCGCTCGGCGCGTTCGAGGCCCTTCGAGCCGGTCCCCACCGCGGCCCCGACACGCAGTCGGCCGAGGTCGTCCTTGCAGGCCGAGGGGAACTCGATCACCTTCTGGATGTCCTTGACGGTGATCAACCCGCGCAGGTGGAACTGCTCGTCGACCACCAGCAGCTTCTCGATGCGGTGCTTGTGAAGGTGCTCCTGGGCGTCTTCGAGGGTCGTGCCCTCGGGCACCGTGACCAGGTCCTCACCGGTCATGTAGGCGGCCACCGGCTGCGAGACATCGCGCACGAAGCGCAGGTCGCGGTTGGTCAGGATGCCGACCAGCCGGCCGTCCTCCTGGGTGATCGGCACGCCGGAAATCCGGAAGCGGGCCATCAGATCCAGCGCCTCGCTGACCTCCGCCGTCGGCGGCAGGGTGATCGGGTCGACGATCATCCCGCTCTCCGAGCGCTTCACCTTGTCGACCTCACCGACTTGCTGGTCGATCGTCATGTTGCGGTGGATCACCCCCAGCCCGCCCTCTTGCGCCAGGGCAATCGCCAGCCGGGCCTCGGTGACCGTGTCCATCGCGGCCGAGAGGATGGGCACACTGAGCGTGACCTGGCGCGTCACCTGAGTGCGCACATCGACGGCGTCGGGCAACACCTCGGCGTAACCGGGCACCAGCAGCACGTCGTCGAAGCTGAGCCCGGCGACCTGGAAGCGCTGCATCCAGACCGGGGCTCCCACCAGTTCCGGAAGTTGGCTCATTCTGCATGCCTCCGCAATCCGGCGATGGCCGCCGCGTAGTCCTTGCCATTGACAAACACGCTGGACCCGCCACCCACCACGACGCTAGCGCCGGCGCTGACGATGTCGCCGATGTTCTCGGGGCTCAGCCCGCCATCGACCTCGATCTGGGTGTCCAGATCGTGCGCGTCGATCAGCATCCGCAACTGCTCGACCTTGCGCAGCATCGCCCGGATGAACGGCTGGCCGGCAAAGCCCGGGTTGACGGTCATCACGGTGACCTGGTCGATGAACTCCAAGACCGGTTCCAACGCGGCTACCGGCGTCGCCGGGTTCAGCGCCACGCCGGTCTCGGTGTCCTCGAAGCTGCGAATGTACTGCAAGGTGCGCAGGAGGTGCGTGCAGGCCTCGACATGCACGATGATCCGGGCGCTGCCGGCGATGATGTAGGACTCGATCAGGTGGTCCGGCTCGCGCACCATGAGGTGCGTCTCGAAGGGCAGCTCGGTCAGCTCGCGCAGCGCTTCAAGGTGCAGCACGCCGATGGTGATGTTCGGGACGAAGTGCCCGTCCATCACGTCGAAGTGCAGCAGATCGGCGCCGGCGGCCTCCAGCGCGGCGACCTCCTCGCCGAGCCGGGCGAAGTCTGCGCAGATGATCGAAGGGGCGATCTGGACCATCGTCGTCACATGCTTTCTGGGGCGGCGACCCCGATCATGCGCAGGATGTTGCGCAACACGATTCCCGCCGCGCGGGTCAGTTCGAGGCGCGCCCGGCCGATCCGCCGGTCCGGGGCGGCGAGCACCGGGCAGCGGTCGTAGAAGGCGTGGAAGGCCGTCGCGACCTCCGCGGCGTAGGTCGTCAGGCGGTGCGGCTCATGTTCGGCCAGCGCTCGCTGCAACGTCTCCGGCAGCAGCGCCAAGGTCGTTACCAGGTGTCGTTCGGCCTCGTGCTCCAGCGCCGCCAGATCCAACGGCGTCGGCTGCAACTCGGCGGCCTCGGGCTTCGCCAGCAGGCTGCTGATGCGGGCGTGGGCGTACTGCACGTAGTACATCGGATTGTCGTTGGCGCGCTTCTTGGCCAGGTCCAGGTCAAACTCCAAGTGGCTGCGCGGCGAGCGCATCGCGAAGAAGTAGCGCACCGCGTCGGCGCCGACCTCTTCGACCAGGTCGTCGAGCGTCTCGAAGTTGGCCTTGCGGGTCGACATCTTGACGACCTGCCCGCCGCGCTGCAACGTCACGAACTGGTAGATCACCACATGGACCCGGTCGGTGCTGTCGCCCAGCGCCCGGACCGCCGCCAGGACCTCCTGACAGGTGTCGATGTGGTCGGCCCCGAAAACGTCGACGAGATGGTTGAACCCGCGCCGCAGCTTTTGGCGGTGGTAGGCCATGTCGGGCAACCGGTAGGTCGGCTCGCCCGACGACTTGATGATCACCACGTCGCGGTCGAGGCCGCAGGCGGTCGAGCGGAACCAGACTGCCCCGTCCTGATCGTAAGCCAGGTCCTGCGCCCGCAGCGCGGCGACCACCGCGTCGATGCTGCCGTCGTCGTACAGGCTTTGCTCGTTGAAGAAGCTGTCGAAGCGGATTCCCAGCCGCTCGCAGGTCACTCGGATGTCCTGGAAGATGGCCCGCTCGGCGGCCGACCGGAAGAGGTCGAGCGAGGCGTCCGCGACGCCTTCGCCATGCTCGGCGCGCAGCGCGGCGGCGATGTCGACAATGTACTCGCCCTGGTAGCCGTCCTCCGGAAACTCCGCCGGCCGCCCGAGCTGCGCCAGGTAGCGCGCCCGCACGCTCTCGCCGAGCACCCGCATCTGGCGGCCGGCGTTGTTGAAGTAGTACTCGCGGGTGACGGTGTAGCCGGCCCATTCGTAGAGCCGTGCCAGCACGTCGCCCAGGATCGCGTTGCGGCCGTGACCGACCGTCAACGGACCGGTCGGGTTGGCGCTGACGAACTCCGCCAGCACGCTTTGGCCGTCGCCGGCGGTCAGCCGCCCGTAACTCTGGTCGGCCGCGACGATCCGACCGACCAGATGCTGGTACCAGCGATCGTCGACGAAGAAGTTGAGGAAGCCCGGCCCGGCCACCTCGACCCGCTCGACGGTCCCTTCGGGGAACCGCAGCGCGGCGGCCAGCATCTCGGCCAGGCCGCGGCGGTCCCGCACTTCGAGCAAGCCGCTGGCGATCATCGCGGCGTTGGTCGCCCAGTCGCCGTGGTCGCGCCGGGTCGGGGGGGTCACTTGAAAGTCGACGGCGTCGGCGTCGAAGCCCGGATGCCCCGCTTCGAGGGTATGCAAGGCTTCCCGGATGGCCTGACTGATCAGTTTCTTCATGGCACCATTCGCAGCAACACACTGCCTGCCAGCCGGCCGGCCAGCAGGACTCCACCGTAGCCCAGCAGCGCACCCGCGAAGACCTGCAGCATCCCGCGGTTCCAAAACCGTCGCCAGCGCCCGGCGCGGTGCTGCGGCGCGCGCTGGTGGCGCCCCAGCAACTGCCGCGCGGCCCGGATGCCGGCCTCCACCTGCCGCACCGTGGCCGGCCGGGTGGTGAAATGCTGCTGCATCCAGCGGCCCAGCGGGCGCCAGCCCAGCAGCAGCCCGACCGGTGCGATCCAGGCCCATTCGCCCGCCGCGTCGGCGCCGCTGCGGTAGAGCCAGGTGGCCGCCAGCAGCAGCACCGTCAGGTTGGTGCCGCAGCGCTGATGCGGGCGCGGCATCGCGGCGACCTGCTCATAGACCAGCGGCAGCCCGCGCTCCAGCGCGTGGACCGTCTGGTGCTCGCCGCTGTGGTAGCCCGACAACGGACTCAGCCGCAGCAGCAGCAGGAAAGCCAGCACGGTTAGCGCGCCGACGATCGGCGGCGGTGCCGGGACGGCCTGCGCCGAGACCAGACTGGGCGCCAGATGGCTGAGCATCTCACGCTGCGGGTCGGGCGCCGCCACGGCCACCGCCAGGGCCACCAGCAGCACCGCCAGGCCGTGCAGCGCTGCCATCGTCAGCCCGGTCAGCACCAACGCCAGGTCGCTCGCCCCGCCGCGCTGGTCGAGCGTCGTCAGGTAGACCCCGACCGGCGTCGCCAGACCCCCGACGACGCGCGGGCGGCGGGTCTCTTCGAGTGCTTCGACCACCCGACTCGGTGAGATCACGCCGAGGTACTGGCCGGCCGCATCGACCACCACCAGCAACTCGACCTCGGGCCGCGCCAGCAGCAGCAGCGCGTCGTAAGCCGGGGTGGTGACGGGGAGACAGGTCGCCGGACGGGCCAGCTCGCGGCAGGTGATCCCCTCGCCACGGTGCGGCGCGCCGAGGGCCGCCAGCAGGTCGCGGTGGGAGACCACACCGAGGAAGCGGTCGTCGCGGATCAGCGGCAGCGCCGGGAGCCCGCTCCGCTGCAAGATGGCCGCGGCGACGGTCGCGGCGGCCTCCGGTGGCAGCGGCTCCACCTGCTCCAGGAGCTGCCCGAGCGCCCCGTCCGTGCCTCCCGCGTGGTGGCTCTTCATCGACTTCCCAGAGCCCAACTTGAGCCGCCGAGTATACAACGCCGCCGCCTTGGTGGCAACGACCTGCCCGCCCGCCGCGCCCTGCGACGCCGCGGAGTGGGTTGACAGGACGCCGCCGGACGCCTATAGTGTCGGTTCGCTGGGAACGAGGAGCAGCCTGGTTATGGGCCGGTACATGGGTCGCCGTCGCAAGGGTCCGCAGATTCAGGATCCCGACAACGAGCTCGAATACAAGAATCACAACCTTCTCTGGAAGTTCCTCTCCGAGCGGGGCAAGATCATGCCGCGGCGCCAAACCGGTCTCTCGGCGAAGCACCAGCGCCTCTTGACGGTGGCCGTCAAGCGCGCCCGCGACATCTCGCTGCTGCCCTACGCTCGCGAGGATTAGGCCACTGCGGTCGCCGTGGCAAGCCAGCACCCGCCACCGGCCGGTCGCCAGCAGCTCCGCGGCGACCTGGCGCGGTGGTTTGTGCTTGGGAGCCTCGCCTACAGCGGCTGCGAAACCGCCGAGCTGCCCGACCTCGCACCGCGCGCCTGGCGCTGGTACCGGCGGCTCCTCGAACACGGCCTGGCCGTCCCCTTTGGCGTGGTCTGCGATCTGGGGCACCTGCTGCTACAGGGCGAGGCCTTCCGCTTCCGCAGCTTCTTTGATGACGAGCGGCTGACCACCGCCGAGCGCGCGGTGCGCGAGCGGTACGAGTCGCGGGTCCTGCTGCGCCGGCTCCAAGAGGCCGCGCTGGCCCGTCTGCGGCGGGTCGTGCTCGACAACCAGGATGTCGATCTGGCCGTCTCGCGCGGCCTCGAGATCCTGCTGCGGCCGGCCCAGGCGCGGCTCACGCCACGCTTCGGCATCGACGAACCGCACGGCCTGCAGCTCGACTTCGGCACCTCCTACCGCCGCGCCCGCGACGACTTCGAAGCGGCTGCCGCGGCGCCGGGGGTGCTGCTGGGCCTGCTCGACCAGCTCGCCGACCAGGCCACCTTGTTGGACCTCGACCGGCTGCTGCAGGCCGAGGACTATTACGAGATCGAGCACGTCCGGGTCTTCCCGCGCGAGAGTCTCCGGGAGGTGGCGCGGCGGATCAAGACCGTCGAACGCCTGCTCGGGCCGACGCCACGCCTGACCGCCCGCTCCTGGCGCCAACGGGCGCTGGCCGAGACCAGCCTCGAGAGCGTCGGCACCTACCCCACCGGCGGGATCGCCGAGCTGAGCACCAGCGGGCCGCTGGAGAACCTCGTGCCGAGCGAGCTGGTCTACCTGGAGCCGGCCGCGACGGTCGATCCGTTCCTGGTGCGCTACGCCGAGAACGGTCTGCTGCGCTACCTGCGCGACAGCGCGATCCACCAGATGCTGCGCCGCAGCGTGACCTTCGTGGTGGACGACTGCCCCGAGTTCAACCGCCCGGTGACCGCCGGCGGCGAGCTGCATGGCACCAAGGTGATCCGCTGCCTGCTGGGCCTGGTGCTGAGCCTGACGGCCGACCTCTGGCGGATCTTCCGGCGCGACGACCTGGCCTTTCACCTGATGCTGCTGGCCGGCGAGGGGGGCAGCGAGCAGGTCGCCGAACGACGCGAGATTGGCGAGGTGCTGCATCTGCTGTTCCACGAAAAGGAGGAGGCCGGGACGGTCCGCGTCGAACTGGCCGGGGGATCGTTGGGGGCCTGGCTGGCCGGCCTGGATCCCGACCCGGGGCGGGCCCAGACCGTGGTGCTGCTCGGCCGTCCGGCGTTGCTGCGGGCCGCCAGCGGCTGGCGCAGCGGGCCGCAGACTCGGGTGGTCGGGTTCCCGGTGAGCCTCGATGACGCCACCGCGGCGGCCGGTGTGAGCCTGGCCGACCGCCCGCTGGCGGCGCTGCGGCGAGCGCGGGAGCAGTTGCTGTCGCAGGTGATCGCCTGATGCCGGTCTACCGCTGCCCGAACCTGGAGACCCTGCTGGCGGCGCTGCACCTCTGCGGCGACGCGGCGGCCTGGCGGCAGCCGGTCGACCGACAGCGCGGCGACGACGGCTCCTGGGCCTTGCGGGCGGCGCGCTTGCCCGGCCTCGACGACTACCTCGTGACCGCTGAGGATGGCGCCTGGGAGGCCTGCCCCTCGCTGCTGCAGGCGCTCCCCTTGCAGCCCGCGCCGGGCCTGCAGCGGGGCCTCACCTATCTGCTGCTGCCAACCGTGGCCGACTTCCGGGCGGTCGTCCGCGAGGCCCTGCTGCTGGGCGATGATCGCCTGAGCTGGCAGGCCCTGGCCGATGGCCGGATCCTGCTGCGCGCCACCGATCCGTCGCCCTTCCTGCTGGATCGCTGGCGTCTGCCGCCGACCTGGGGGCTCTTCCAGCCGACCGCCGCTGAGGGCCGGGTGCTGCTGCCGCTGGGGCAGGCCTACCCCCTGCCGGCGCACCTGGCCTTTGCGCCCGGCGACGAAGGCGACCTCTGGCTGGTGCTGCCCGAGGGCCCCTGGGTGCACGTCCGCGCGGGCTTCAGTGAGCTTTACGAGCACCTGCTGGTCGACCCGGCGCAGTTCGCCGAGCAGTCCTGGCCGACCGCTGCCACGACGCCGCAGGTGACCGTCCAACTGCGCCTGGAGCCGGCCGAGCCGCGGCAGCCCACGGCGCTCTGGTGGCTCGATGCCGACGAGCTGGTGGTGCTGGAGCGGTTGCTCCAGGAAGGCGCCGAGTCGGAGCTCAACCGCCTGCAGGTGGCCGTGCTGGAAGGCCCCGACCAACGGCCGCAGGTGGTGCTGCTGGAGCGCGCCGCCGGGCTGTTGCCGCCCCCGATCCGGGGCGGCCGCGAGTTTGCGGCGCGGCTGCCAGTCGAGGGGCTCTACCTCCCGGTGGACCGCCGCCTGGCCCCGCTGCTGGGGCGGCGCAGCCTGGTCGAGGCGCTCGGCCTGGCCGAGGAACACCTCACGGTGCTCTGGCCGACCGACGGCGGGCTGGAGGTGCGCCGCTGCGCCCGCACGGCGTTGCGACCGCTCAGCGACCTGGTGCACTGGCAGGTCACCGCTGCCGCGCCGGGGTGGCGCGATCTGGTCGCCGGGGTCAGCCTCGAGACGGCGCTCGAGACGCCCACGCAGGCGACCGTCCCGGCGGCCGCCGCGGGCGGCTGGTGGCACCGCCTGCGGCGCCGCCTGCGCGGCTAACGCGCGGCCGGCCCGGACGCCAGCCACGCCCGCACCGCGGCCTGCCAACGCGCCGTCCAGTCGGCCTGCCAGTGCAGCGCCCCGCCGGCGGCCAACGCTGGGACCAGATCCGCGGCCAGCAGCGGCGCGACATCGAGCGCTTGGGGGTCGCGACGGACCCGCCGGCCGGCCGCGCTGAAGCTCTCGCCGACCGCCCCCAACCAGACCGCGGGCGACCCCGGCAGGGTGCCCGCCACGGCCGACCAGGTGGTCGAGAGGCCCTCGCGACGCAGCGCCGCGAGGGCCGCCAGGGCGGTCGGCAGCTCGGTCCGTGACGCTTGTTGGTCGGCCCTGCAGGCCTGGACCAGCGGGTGGTCCGGCATCATCGGCCGCGGCGGGAGGTCGGTCTCGGGGCGCCAGGCGGCCTCCAGCCAGGCGGCCGGCCAGGGGTCCAAGGTGTCGGGCGGCCCCCACGACTCGGCCTGTCGCAGCTCCTCCTCGGGATCGCTGACCTGCTGGAAGAGCCGCTGCCAGAGCACCGCGGGCAGCACCACGCCAAGGTTCAGACCGCGCAGCCGGCGGTACAGGCTGCCGCACTGCGCCGCCGACGCGCTGGCCACGTCCTGCACCAGCCGGGCGAGCTGCAGGTCAGCGCCGCCGGCGGCCGCCAGGGCGCTCTCCGCCAGCGCCGGCAGCAGCTCCCAGGAAGCGTGCCCGGCGCGCACCGCCTCGGCCGCGGCGGCCAGCGCGGCCTGCGGCCGCCCGCCCAGGATGGCGGCCCTGGCGAGGCCGGTCCAGGCGTCGGACTGCGGCCCCTCCAGGGCCAGCACGCGCTGCCAGCCGGCGTAGGCCGCGGCCGGGTCGGCGGTGGCTGGCAAGCGCCGCCGCAGCGCGGCAGCCTCCTCGGCGAGGGCGCCTGGCCGGTAAGCCGCCCGGACGTCCTCCAGCAACGCCTCCCAGGGCTCCCAGCGCGCCACCGCGCGGCCGTGCTGTTGCCGCGCCGCCAGCCGGGCCGCCCGGCGCTGTCGCAGCCCCGGCCAGGCGCGCCACGTCCCGAGGCTTGCCAAGACCACGCCAAGGACCCACCACACCGCTTGCCGCCTTGTCTCGCAGGGGTGCCTCTACCTTGACAGCAGGAGCCTCGCGGGTCACCTTGCAGCGTGGGGTGGCGGCGCCTGCCGGGGCTGCCGGACGACCGCCCCGAGGGTGACATGAAGGTACTGCTCGACGGCACTCTGCTCGGGGCGCGCTTCTCAGGAGTCGAACGCGCCGTCGGACAACTGGCCTGGCACCTCGCCGCGCAGACCGCCCCAGCCGAACCGGTCGGGCTCTACGTCGGCAGCGGCTTCGCGGAGTATGTTGCGCAGTACCACCCGCACGGCCTGCCGCCCGGGCTTGAGCCGCTGCGCACCGGCGTCGACAGTCGGCAACGGCTGGCGCGCTGCGTCTGGCAGCAGATGGTCTTGCCGCGCCTGGTCCACAGCGCCAGCGCCACGGTCTTTCACGCTCCGGCCTACGTCTCGCCGGCGCTGCTGCGCTCGCCGCACGTGGTGACGCTGTACGACCTGATTGCCTTCGACCGCCCCGAGTTCTGCCCTGCCGCCAACCGCTGGCACTACCGCTGGGCCATCCCGGCCGGCGTGCGGCTGGCGCAACGGGTGATCGTGCCGTCGGCCTTCACCCGGCGGGCCGTCGCCCGGCATCTGCCGCAGGTCCACGACCGCTGCGTGGTGGTGCCGCTGGGTGTCGAGAGCCGTTTCGCCGCGCCGGCCGCGGCCGCTGATGCAGCGGTTCGCGAGGACTACCGCCTGCCCGACGAGTACCTGCTATGGGTCGGGCAGGTCGAGCCGAAGAAGAACCTGCCGCTCCTGCTGCGCGCGGTCGCCGCGCTGCGGGCCGGCGGCGGCAGCGTCCCGAAGCTGGTGGTGGCCGGCCCGTTGTCGTGGGGCACGGCCGAGGTGATGCGGACGTTCCTCGCCGCCAACCTCCAGAGCGCGGTGATGTTCACCGGCACCGTCCGCGACGAACACCTGCCGGCGCTCTACCGCGGGGCCACGGCCTTTTGCTTCCCAAGCCTCTACGAGGGCTTCGGCCTGCCGGTGTTGGAGGCGATGGCGGCTGGCGTGCCGGTGCTGGCGGCCAACGCGGGGGCGCTGCCGGAAGTGGTCGGCGAGGCTGGGCTGCTGTTGCCGCCGGACTCGCCGGGCGACTGGGCCGACGCGCTCGGCGGGCTGCTCGCCAACGCCTCGCAGCGGGCCGAGCTGATCGCCCGCGGACGCAGCCAGGCGGCGCGCTACACCTGGGACAGCACCGCGCGGCAGACCGCCGCGGTCTACCGCGCCGCCGTGGCGACCGGCGAGGACGAGTACGACGTCGCCACCGGGCGCTGGCTGTACGCTGGGTCCTGAGGCCGGGAACCCCCTGACACCGCGGCGCGTTGCTCTCTGGCAGGCAGCGTCAAGCGGCGCTGGAGAGGTGGAGGCACGGCGCATGGGCAGCATCAGCAGCAAGCTGCGGAGCAAGATTGAGCAGTGGCTCCGCGACGAAGACCGCAACGAGTACGGCGACCCGCGGGATACGATGTACGCGGGCGGCACGCCACTCTTCGACGAGCGGACCGGGCGGACCGTCGACCGCTACACCTACATTCTACAGAAGCACCCGCACCTCGGCGCGGGCAGCGAGGACTGACATGCTGATCCGTCTCCTGAGCCTGCTCTGGCGCCTCCTCAACCTGATTGGCTTCGCGCTCTCGCTGCGGCGCTGGTGGCGCACCTTGCGGGACGACCAGGCCAGCCGCCAGGAGCGCTACGCCGCGGCGGGCATCCTGCTCTTCATGACGGCCCTGCTGGTCTGGTCGGTGGCGCAACTGGGCAACGCCCGCGCCAGCCTCGACCGCGCGCCGCAGGTCGCCGTCGCGCCTGCCGCGGCCGCCAGTCCCGATCAGATTGTGGTCGACTTCCGCGACGAGCTGTCGTTGGCGGCCATCGACCGGCTCGACGACCAGCTCGGTGTGCGCTTCGAGCCGAACAGTCCCGAGAGCCTTGACGAGCGGCTGATGGTCGCCGAGGTGCGGCACCTCAGCGCCGCCGCGCGGTCCGAGCTGCTCGCCACGTTGCGGCGCGACGCCCGCGTGGAAGCGGCGGACGAGAACTTCACGATGTCGGTGCTGGGCAGCGCCGCACCGCTCTGGGAGCCGAACGACCCGCGCTACAAGGAGCAGTGGAGCTTCCCGGCCATTGGCATGCCGGCGGCCTGGACCAAAACCACCGGCAAGGGCGTGGTGGTGGCGGTGATCGACACCGGCGTCGCCTTCGAGGCCGACGGCAAGACCCCCGCCGCGAGCGACCTGAAGCAGACCCGCTGGACGAAGCCCTACGACTTCATCCGCAACAAGGCCAAGGCCTACGACGATCACGGCCACGGGACGCACGTCGCCGGGACCATCGCCCAGAGCACCAACAACGGCCACGGCTGCGCCGGGATCGCCTACGAGGCGACCATCATGCCGTTGAAGGTGCTCAGCGGCGGCGGCTCCGGAACGCTCAGCGACATTGCCGACGCGATCCACTTCGCCGCCGACAACGGCGCGCAGGTGATCAACATGAGCCTCGGCGGCCCGCGCGGCGCCGCGGTGCTGGCCCAGGCGGTGCGCTACGCTCACGCGCGGCGGGTGGTGGTGGTCTGCGCCGCGGGCAACACCGCCTCCGAGGGCGTCTGCTACCCGGCGGCCTATCCCGAGTGCATCGCGGTCTCGGCGGTCGGGCCGTCGGGTGAGCTGACCTTCTACAGCACCTACGGCAACGAGATCTGCCTGGCGGCGCCGGGCGGCGAGTACCGCTCGCCCGACGAGCGCGGCAACGGCATCTTGCAGAACACCGTGTTCCAGCAGAAGGACGTCTTCGAGGCCTGGCAAGGCACCTCGATGGCGTCGCCGCATGTCGCGGGCGTGGCGGCGCTGTTGGTGCAGCAGGGCTTCCAGGGCCCCGAAGCGGTGCGGCTGCAACTGCGCTCCACGGCGACCAAGAAGGACGACCCCAAGAAGTACGGCGCGGGCGTGCTGAATGCCGCCAAGGCGGTCGGCGCGAGCGGCGCCGAGAGCACCTTCGTGGCCCGGCCGCCGCGGGTTCGGGGCACCACCTGGTGGCCCTTGCTGCTGGGCTTCGCGGGCTGGCCTTACGGGGCGGTGTTGCTGCTGTTCGGCATCCGCCGCCTGCGGCCGCTGCTCGCACTGGGGACCACGGCCTTCGCCGTCGGGTGTCTGACGGCCGCCTTCAGCGGCGTCGCCGGCGCGCTCTGGCTGGTCCTGAACGGTCTCCTGGCCGGCGCGCTGGGTTGGTTGGTGTGGCGCCCGCGGCGCTGACCGGAGAGTCGGCCAATCGGTTGTAAGAGCGGGTCGGTGGCCCACCGGCCCGCTCTCGCTTTGGGGGCGACGAGGTAGCGATGGACTCCGATGTGTTGCTCAAGGTCGCCCTGGCCGGCTTCGTGATCGGCCTGGCGAAGGTCGGTTTCGCGGGGCTCGGACTGCTGATCACGCCGCTGCTGACCTCCGTCACCAGCCCGCAGTTCGCCGTAGGGGTCAGCTTGCCGATGCTGATTGTCGGCGACTTCTCCGGCGGCTGGCGGTTCTTCGGCAAGTGGGACAAGCGGCAGATCGCCTGGCTGCTGCCGGGCTGCGTCCTCGGCGTGGCCATCGGCACCCCGCTGCTGCAGGCTCTGGCGGAGTCGAAGGAGCACTTCAGCCGGGCGATCGGCGCCGTCGCGCTGTGCTTTGCGGTGTTGCAGATGATCACCAACCGGCGCCGCCCGGAAGGCGACGCGGTGCCACCGGCACCCGGCTGGGTCGGCCTCGGAGCAGGCTGCGCGACGGCCATCGTGTCGACCATCGCCCACCAGGGCGGGCTGGTTTCCAACCTCTACCTGCTCAGCCAGGGTCTCACCAAGGAGCTGTTCGCGGCCACCACCATGATCTTGTACATGGCAATCAACCTGCTGAAGGTGCCGCCCTACCTCTATCAGGGCCGGATCACCGGCGAGACGCTGCACTTCAGCTTGCTGGGGATGCCGTTCGTGGTGCTCGGCGTGCTGGTCGGCGCGCGGCTGATCGAGCGGATGAACCCGAAGACCTTCTCGGCCGTGATCCTGTGGCTGGTGGTGGCCACCGCGGTCAAGCTGCTGATCTGGCCATAGCCCGGACAGGTCGCCTCCGGGGCCGCATCATGGGGGCACGGAGAGGGTCTGTGAAGCGGCTGCTGCTGTGTTGCGCGGCGTTCGGGCTGGTCACGACTGGGGAGGCCAAGGTGGTGGAACAGACGGTCGAGTACCGCGACGGCGAGGTCACCTGCCGGGGCTTCCTGGTCTACGACGACAACCTGCCCGGCCCGCGGCCGGCGACGATGGTGATCCACGACTGGACCGGTCTGGGTGACTTCGTGCGGGACTACTGCCGTCGCCTGGCCGCGCTCGGCTACGTGGCGCTGGCCGCCGACTACTACGGTCAGGGCACCACCGCGGCCTCGCCACAGGAGGCTGGCAAGCTAGCCGGCGCGGTGCGCGGTACGCCCGCGATGCGCACGCGGGGCAGCGCGGCGCTGGCGGTCCTGCAGCAGCACCCGCGGGTCGACCGCACGAAGGTGGTGGCGTTGGGCTTCTGCTTCGGCGGCACTGCCGCGCTGCAGCTCTCGTACACCGGCGCCGAGCTGGCCGGGGTGGTCAGCCTGCACGGCGGCCTGACCCCGCCCGAGGCGGGCGACGTCGGGAAGCTGCGGGCGCGCTACCTGATCTTGCACGGGGCCGACGACCCGCACGTGCCGCCGGCGCAGGTGCAGACCTTCGAGGAGGCGCTGCGGGCGGCGCAGGTCGACTGGCAGTTGATCGCCTACGGCGGCGCGGTGCATGCCTTCACCAATCCCGCCGCCGGCCACGATCCGAGCCGCGGCGCGGCCTACCACGAAGGCGCGGCGAAGCGCTCCTGGGAGCATCTGAAGCTGTTCCTGGCCGAGGTCTGTGGCTAGCCCGGCGCCCCGGCAGCGAGACGGCTTGACCTGCACCGGCGGCGGTGCTAGGGTGCGCCGGTGAGGAGCGCCGTGAGCGAGAAGCACCGGAACGCCCTGCTGCTGGCCGTCGTCCTCTGCTTTCTGGCAGCCCTGGCGGCGACCTACGTCTATCTGTCGCTGGCCGTCGGCTTCGGCAACCGTTGACGCGGCGGCCCGTCTGGAGCGCTGAGCACATGAGCACCGTTCGGATCGGCATCATCGGATTGGGCGGCATGGGGAGCAGCCATGCCGGGTACCTGACCAAGGGCGAAGTGCCCAACTGCCGGCTGGCCGCAGTCGCCGATGTCGCCCCGGCCCGGCTGGAGTACGCCGCCAGCCGCTGGGGCGACGACGTCCGCCGCTTTGGGACCGCCGAGGCGCTGTTGGATTCGGGCGAGGTCGATGGCGTGCTGATCGCGACGCCACACTACTTCCACCCGCCGATTGCCATCGCGGCGATGCAGCGTGGGATCCATGTGCTCAGCGAGAAGCCGGCCGGGGTCTACACCAAGCAGGTCCGCGAGATGAACGAGGTGGCCCTGCAGACCGGCCTGGTCTTCGGCCTGATGTTCAACCAGCGCACCCGCAACGCGCATATCAAGATGCAGGAGCTGGTCGCCAGCGGCGAGGTCGGCGAGATTCGGCGCACCAGCTGGATCATCACCGACTGGTTCCGCACCCAGTTCTACTACGACTCCGGCGGTTGGCGCGCCACCTGGGCCGGCGAGGGCGGTGGCGTGCTGATCAACCAGTGCCCCCACAACCTCGACCTGTGGCAGTGGATCTGCGGCGTGCCGAGCCGAGTGCGGGCCTTCTGCGGCTTCGGCAAGCATCACGCCATCGAGGTTGAGGACGACGTCACGGCCTTCGTCGAGTACCCCAACGGCGCGACCGGGGTGTTCGTCACGACGACCGGGGACTCGCCGGGCACCAACCGCTTCGAGGTCAGCGGCGACCGCGGCAAGCTGGTCCTGGAGGGCGGCAAGCTCACCTTCTGGCGGACCCGCGGGTCGATCCAGCAGTTCATTGTGGAGTCGCAGCAAGGCTTCGCCCGGCCCGAGGAGTGGCGCTGCGAGATCCCGGTCGGTGACCGCGGCGGCGAGCACAAGAGCGTCACCGCCGCCTGGGTCAACGCCATCGCCAAGGGCACGCCGCTGGTGGCGCCCGGCACCGAGGGCATCAAGAGCTTGGAGATCTCCAACGCGATGCACCTCTCGGCCTGGACCGACGACTGGGCGACGATTCCGGTCGACGAGGAGCTCTATCTGAAGCTGCTCAACGAGCGGATTGCCGCCAGCCAGGTCGCCAAGGCCGGCGGGCGGGTGATGGATGTCGAGGGTACGTTCTAGGACGGCCGCACAGCGGGGACGCTGACCGCGCCCCCGCTGTGCTATGCTTGTTGAAGCAACGCGGCCCGGGCGGCGTTGCAGCGTGGTGAGAGCACGATGCCGAAGCGACGCACACTGCTGACGGGTCTGGCGCTGAGCCTGCTGCTGGCCGGCTGCTCCGCCGGCTCGCTGTACACGGTGATCGACGACCTCACCGGCGGCGGCAACGACAGCGACTTCGCGCGGGCGGTGGTCGATCTGTCGCACGCCTGGCAGATCAACCGCTACAGCGGCGACCTCGTCGGCGCGGTCGACGTGCCCAGCGGCAGCAACCTGGTCTGGACCTTTGAGTCCGACTTCACCTTCACGGTGACCTCGGCCCAGCCGGTCACGATCGGCGGCAGCGACACGCTGCGCTACGCCGAGAGCGGCCGCTGGCGGATCACCGACGCCCGCAACCGCGGCCTGGGGCTGACGTTGACGCGCCACGCGGGGGTCGAGATCCCCGTCGCGCAGCAGGCCGAGGTCAGCGGGGTGTGGTTCTTGGAGTCCGGGCAGTTGGTCGTCACCACCTCCGCCATCGGGCCAGGCACCGTCCGCTACGTCGGTTCGCGGTAAGCCCGGCGCCGGCAGGAGAGCGCGCCGGGCTGCCGAACCGGGACTCACGATCCGGCGGCGGGTCGGGAGATCACCATGGACTGGCTGCTCCCGGTGGGTGTCTTTGTGTTCTGCCTCTTCCTGTCGGGCTTCCGGGTCGCGCAGGAGTGGGAACGCGCTCTGGTCTTTCGGCTCGGCCGTTGCATGGGCTTCCGCGGGCCGGGCCTGTTCTGGATGATCCCCTTCTTTGAGTACTGCCGCAAGATCGACACGCGGGTCGTGACGGTCAACGTCGAGCCGCAGGAGACCATCACCAAGGACAGCGTGACCATCAAGGTCAACGCGGTGCTGTGGTACAAGGTGGTCGACCCGGAACGCGCCATCGTGAAGGTGGCCGACTTCCGGAGCGCCGTCTACCAGATTGCCCTGACCACCCTGCGCAACGTGATCGGCCAGCATCTCCTCGACGAGGTCCTGCGCGACCGTGACGCGATCAACGAAGTCGTCTGGCGGATGGTCGACGAATCGACCGAAGCCTGGGGCATCAAGATTGAAATGGTCGAGATGAAGGACGTGGACCTGCCTCAGGGGATGCAGCGCGCGATGGCCAAGGAGGCCGAGGCGCTGCGCGAGAAGCGGGCGCGCCTGATCAAGGCCGAGGCCGAGCAGGAGGCCAGCGAGAAGCTGACCGACGCCGCCCGGCTGATCGCCTCGCACCCCGCCGCGCTGGAACTGCGCCGGATGCAGATGCTGACCGAAATCGGCGCCGAGCAGAACTCGACCACCATCGTGATGATGCCGTCGGACTTCGTTACGCTGGCGCATGAAGTCACCAGCACCTTGCAGCAGGCCCGGTTGACCACGCCGGAGAGCACCACCTCTGGCGAGAGCGTCAGCACCACGGGCTAAGGCGGGGGAACCCATGGAGCGCGACACCCTGTTCTTGCACCTCTGGCGGCAGGTCTGCCAGCTTGAGGAGGCCCGCCGCGTCGCCTGGCAGCAGCTCACCACCCCGGCCGCGATTGCCGCTCGGCAGCGCTGGGTGCGCGAGCGGGTGCAGGCGATGATCGGCCCCTTCCCAGAGCGCTGCGACCTCCGGGCGCGAGTCACCCGGACGCTTGACCGGCCCACCTACACGGTCGAGGCGGTGATCTTCGAGAGCCGGCCGCGGTTCCCGGTGACCGCCAGCCTGTATCTGCCGAAGGAGCGCCCCGGGCTGTTGCCGGCGGTCGTCTCGCCCTGTGGCCATTCGGCCAACGGGCGGCTCTACGAGAACTACCAGCGCATGCACCTGGCGTTGGTGCAGCAGGGCTTCGCAGTGCTGAGCTACGATCCGATCAGTCAGGGCGAGCGGCTGCAGTACCTCGATGCCGCCGGCAAGTCGACCCTCGCCGGCTGCTGCCACGAGCACTGCATGGCCGGCAACCAGATCAACCTGACCGGCGCCGGCTTCGCCAATGTGCGCATCTGGGACGGCATCCGGGCGCTCGACTACCTTCTAAGCCGGCCCGAGATCGATCCCCAGCGGGTCGGCGTGGCCGGCAACTCGGGCGGTGGCACGCTCAGCGCCTATCTGCTCTGCGTCGACGACCGCTACGCCGCCGGGGCGCCGGCCTGTTACATTACCACCCTGGTCCACCGCATCGCGACCCGGATGGCCGCCGACGCCGAGCAGCAGTTCGTGCCGATGCTGCAAGAGGGCCTGGACCACGCCGATCTGCTGCTGCCGGCGGCGCCGAAGCCGGTGCTGATCGGCGCGGCGGTGCAGGACTTCTTCCCGATCGCCGGGGCCCGCCAGACCGCCGCCGACCTGGCCAGCATCTACGAGGTGCTGGGCCGCCGCGAGCAGACCGCCATCGCCACCGCCGACGCGCCGCACGGCTGGTCGCAGCCGTTGCGCGAGGCGACCGTGCGCTGGTTCAACCGCTGGCTCCGCGACCGCGACACCGCCTACCAGGAGCCGGCGATCACCACCGAGGCGGACGCCACGCTGTACGCCACCGCCAGCGGGCAGGTGCTGACCAGCGAGCCACAGGCGGCGACGATCCATGAGATCGTGCAGCGCGACTTCGCGGTCAGCCCGTCCTGCCGTACCGCGGCGGACCCGGCGGCGGCCCTGCGGGCGGGGTTGCCGGCGTTGCTCGGGATCGACCCGGCCGCGGCCACCCGGCCTTGGCCGCGGCCCTGGTGGCCGGTGCCGCCGGTGGCGCTGCCACCCGCGCCGGCCGGGCTGCGCCTGGAGGCGGTGCAACTGCTCAGCGACTACGATGTCGAGCTGCGGGGCGTGTTGCTGACACCGGCTCGCCGGACCGGCCAGGCGGTGCTGCTGGCCTGCGACGAGGCGGGGCTGGCACCGCTGCTGACCCGCGCTGGCCGGGCCGTCGAGCTGGCCGCGGCGGGCGCGGTGGTGCTGGTGATCGAACCGCGTGGTGTCGGCAGCGACGTCGGCCCAGTGCCGCAGCAGCAGACCGCCGGGCGCTACTACGGCTTCTACGGGGTCGAGGTCGACCTGACCTACACCTCCTGGATGATCGGCCGGCCACTGGTTGGGCAGCGCACCTTCGACCTGCTCTGCGCGGCGCACTGGCTGCGTCAGAAGGGGCTGCCGGTGGCGCTCTACGGCGTCGGCGAGGGTGGCCTGCTGGCGCTGCTGGCCGCGGCGCTCGATCCGCAGGTGACCAGCGTGACCGCCGAGGGCATGTTGGTCAGTTGGCAGAACCTGTTCGACACGCCAGTCTACGACTACCTGCCGGGCATCCTGCCGCCGGGCATCCTGCGGCTCGGCGACCTGCCCGACGTCGCCGCGGCGGTGGCTCCGCGGCCGGTCAGCCTGCGCGGCCTGGTCGATGCCCGGCGGCAGCCGCTGGCGGCCGACGCGGTGCGGTCCGCCTATGCCCCGGCGGTGGCCGCCTTCGAACGATGCGGTGCGCCGGAGCGTCTGGAAATCGAGTAGGCCCGCTGGCGGCGGGGTGAGGAGTGCGACGGTGCAGGCGATCTGGCTGGCGCTGCTGTTGATGGCCCCGGAGCCGACCTGGACCTGGCCACCGGTGACCCTCTCGCCGGCCACGGTGCGGTCGACCGCGGAGGTGGTGAAGGTCGACTTCAGCCCCCCCAACGGCGCCGCCGGGGTGACGCTGCCGCAGCGCCAGGTCAGCCTGGTGACCGAGGGCGACAACACCGTGCTGCGCCTCGCCCCCACCGCGCGCGAGGCGGTCACGGTCTGGCTGGCGGTGCCCGCGGCGGTGCGCGGCCGCTACTGCCGGCTGCAGGGTCGGGTGCGCAGTGAGGGCTCCCCGCAACTGCTGGACCTCGGCGCGGTCGACGGCACGCGGCCCCCGGCGACGACTTACGACTGGGCCCGTTACAGCGTCGCCGCCAGCAGCGAGTGGTCGACTTACAATCTACTGCGCCACTACCCCGCGCTGAGCGATTCGTTGGCGATCCGGGTCCCGGCCGGCGCGCCAGCGGTGCGGCTGGACGACCTCACCATCAGCGTGCAGACCCGCCGTCGCGACGAGGTCGCGGAGCGGTTGGCGAAGCGCGAGGGCAACCTGTTGGCCAACGGCGGCTTCGAGGCCGGCGCGGTGGGCTTCCGGGTGACTGCCGCGCACCGCACCATCGCCGCGGGCGAGGCGCCGCTGGCGACCATCCTGCGGATCACCGACAGCGAGCCCGCTGAGGGCAAGAAGTGCGCCCAGACCTTCGTCGTCGACGGGCCGGTCAGCCTGACGCTGCCGCCGGTGGTGCTGCGGGCTGGGGAGCCCTACACCTTCAGCCTCACGGCCCGCGCCCGCAGCCGCACGCCGGGCCGGCTGGCGCTGCACCTGGGGCGCGCTGACGGCCGGCTGGCGGGCCGCAAGGAGCTGGCGCTGCCGAGCGAATGGGGCCGCGTCAGCACGACCTTTGAGGTCGACAAGCTCGGCTCGCCGCTGTTCTTGCCGGAGCTGCAGTTCCTGCCGACCGACGCGCCCTACGCCGTGGACCTCGACGCGCTCTGCCTGCAAGCTGGCCGCGACCCGGCCTACCTGGCCTCCGAACAGGCCGTCCTGGCGCTGGACGACGGGCTGCACAACCAACAGTCGCTGGGCCACCTGGCAGCGGCCGGCGAGACGGTCACCGTGAAGGCCCTGCTGACCGCCGGCGGGCGGGCGCTGCAGGCCACCCTGAGCGGCGAAGTGCGGAGCCACCTCGGATCGTACGTCCGGCCGCTGGAGCCGCAGCAGGTCAGTGTCGAGGCGGGGGTCACCGTCGAGGCGCCGATCCTCAGCGAGAAGCTGCCGGCCGGCTGGTACCAGGTGGTGGTCCGGGCGAACGTCGGCGAGGTTGTGGTGGCTGGCGCCACGCAGTCGCTGGCGGTGGTGCCGAAGCCCGATCCAGGCAAGCCCGCGAGTTGGCAGATGGCGACGCGCTGGACCACGCCCGACGGCCTCTTGCGCGGCCGGACCCGCAGTGCGACGCTGGCCGGGCTGGTCGCCGCCGGGATCTCCGCGCGCTGGTTCAGCGGCACCGCCGCGCAGCTCTGGGCAGCCACCGAGCCGCGGCCGGGCGAGTTCCAAACGGCGGCCCTGGCGGCGATGTTGGACGCCTCACGCGACGCCAAGTTGGGCAGCCTGTTGGAGCTGGACCCCTGGCCGCCGCGCGACCTGGCGCCGGACTGGCTGGCCCGCAGCGCCACCCGGCTGCCCGACGGCCGCTTGGAACCGAGCGCCGACGACTGGGAGCGGCACGTCGCCGGGATCGGCGCGACCGTCGCCGGTCGTCCGGTGGCTTACCTGCTGGCGCCGGCGCCGACCGGCCAGGAGGCCGCCCGCGAGGCCTTCCGAACGCGCTTGGAGCGGGCCCTGGCCACCACCGATCCGGCCGCCCGGCTGCTCCGCGACAACGCCTGGCGGAGGCTGCCGTGGACCGTCTCGGGTCCGCTGGAAAGTGACCACCTGGAAGTTGACGAGAGCGTCAACGAG
Source organism: Fimbriimonadaceae bacterium (assembly GCA_020850355.1). Taxonomy (GTDB): domain Bacteria; phylum Armatimonadota; class UBA10988; order UBA10988; family UBA10988; genus JADZEX01. The sequence goes on from JADZEX010000061.1 coordinate 67,679, forward strand.
AGCGACCCTTGGGAAGTAGAGGCGACCAGAGTTGGCGAGCTGCTGGCCGCGGCGATGGCCGACCAGCGGCAGTTGATCTGGCCGCAGCAGGTGCTCTTCCCGACTGGCTACGGCCGCGGGCAGAACGCCGGTTGGACCACCGCCGACCTCGGGCCGCGACCGTTTGTGGCGGTCTGGGCCACCTGGCGCGACCAGCTTGGCGACCGGCCGTTGCTCGGCCAGGTCAGCGCTGGGGCGCGGCATCTGCTGCAGTACGGCGGCGACCCGGCCGTCGCGGTGGTCTGGAGCGAGCAGCCGGCCGACCCGCTGCCGTGGCCCCTGCCCGCGCCGCCGGCGGTGGTCTGGGCGACCGGCGAGCAGGTTTCCCTGCCGGCCGGGGAGCAGGGCCGGATCTTGCCGTTGAGTCGCTGGCCGCTGTTCCTGCGAGGCCTCGACGCGGCGCAGGTGACGCAGCTCGGTGAGGCCCTCGGCAGCGGCTCGTAACATCGTTTCGCAATGCCGTCGGCGACGCGACGTTCCATACTTGGGAGTGGGCCGTTACGCCGCCGCGGCTGCCCGCGGACTGGCTCGACGGACGAGAGATGACCATGCGAACCGCCTTGTTGGCAGCGCTGCTGGCAGTCGTGGCTCCGGCGCAGGCCGAGCTGCACGCCGTCTTGATTGGGATCGACAAGTACGACAGCGAGGATGTCACGGCGCTGCGCTACACGGTCAACGACGTCACCGCCTTCCGCGACCTGCTGGTCGACCCAGCGGTCGGCGGTGCGAAGCCCGAGAACGTGGTCCTCTTGACGCCCCAGAGCGATGGCGCGCTGCGGCCGACGCGGACCGGGATCATGGTGCAGATCAAGAAGGCCGCACTCCGGACGCAGCCTGACGACACGCTGATCTTCTATTTCGCCGGGCACGGCATGCAGACCGCCGAGGGGCAGTTCCTGCTGGGGGTCGACGCGGACCCGTTGCTCTTGGCCGACACGGCGGTGCCGCTCGAGCGCCTGCCCGATATTCTGAAGGATGTCCGGGCGAAGCAGATCGTCGCCATCATCGACGCCTGCCGGAACGACCCGAACGCCGGCCGTGCCCAAGCCGACAACCCGCTGACCGAGGCCTTTGCCCGCGGCCTGCGTCCGCGGGTGGTGACGCCGGGGGGTGGTGCGCCGAAGAAGATCGCCACCTGGCTGGCCTGCGCCGTTGGGGAGCGCGCCTGGGAGATCACCGACCGGCAGCACGGTGTGTTCAGCCACTTCCTGTTGGAGGGCCTGAAGGGCCAGGCCGCCGCCGGGGGGCAGGTCAGCCTGAGCGGTCTGGCCGACTACGTCACGAAGCAGGTCGCCGCCTGGGCGCGGCAGGCCGGCAAGCAGCAGACCCCGCGCCTCGACAACCCCGATGGGGTCTCGCTTGTGATGAGCCGCCCTCGTCCGACGCAGCCGCGGCCGCAGACGGTGCCGACCAAGGTGAAGGTGCGGAGCACGCCGGCCGGGGCGACCGTCAAGATCGATGGCGAACCGAAGGGCGTGACGCCGTGCGAGGTCAGCCTGCCCCTGAAGGCGGGCGAGACCCGCGAGGTGCAGATCTCCTTGGAGCTGGAGGGCTACCAGCCGGCGGCGCGGACCGAGGCTCTGGAAGCCGGGAACGGTCTGATCTGGGAGAAGGAGCTGACCGCCGCGGCGCCGCTGCGCACCGAGCCGCTGAAGATCCCTGATACCAAGTCGCCGCAGCCGCCGCCGGGCCACGACACCCCGGGCACCAAGACCAGCGGCCCCGGCCTCGGCACCTTGCCCACCGGCAGCAGCACCACGGTCGTCGTGACCGGCGGCCCGGGGGGGCAGGAGAACTGGCGCAAAGACTGGGTGCCCGGCCCCGACGGCCAGCCGATGGTCGAAGTGCCGAGCGGCTCGTTCACGATGGGCAGCCCGAAAGGGGCCGACTCCACCGAGTCGCCGCAGCATGAGGTTGGCCTGGAGACCTACCAGATCCACGCCCGCGAGGTGAACTGCGAGGCCTACAGCATGTTCCTGAACATGATGCAGGGCATGGGCGTGGTGCGCGTCAACAACGAAGGCAATGTCGAGACCGCGGCGAGCGAGCACATCGAGGGGATGCAGGCCGGGATCGTGCTGCTCTGGATGTCAACCCGCCAGTGCGGCGTCGAGTACCTGCCGGCGGAGCAGGAGTTCCGCCCGAAGCCGGGCCGCGCCGAGCACCCGGTGGCCCCGGTGACCTGGTTCGGCGCCTGGCTCTACGCCTCGATCTACCGGATGGCGCTGCCGACCGAGGCGCAGTGGGAGCGCGCGGCGCTGGGCAGCGATGAGAACTGGCGGTTCCCCTACGGGCCACGCCTCGAACCGAAGATCACCAATGTCGGCAACGAGCAAGGCGACACCTGGCCGGGCGGCGCGGCCGGCGGTGCGAGCGCCGTCGGGTGTCTCGAGATGGTGGGCAACGTCTGGGAGTGGACTGCCGATGTCTACCTCGCCGACTATCACCGGCGCGGGCTGAAGTACGAGCCAGTCGTGTCCATGGAGTCCGTGGAGGGCGCGACGCACCTGACGGTCCGCGGGGGCGGCTACACCTGGCCGGCCGACATGGCCAGCAACCGTGTCCGCCGCGGCGTCGAGCCGTTCGCGCTGGAACCGGACCTCGGCTTCCGGTGTGTCTTCAAGGCCGCCTCCCACACCGACGACGAGCCCGCCACGCCAAAGCCGGCGACGGGCGGCCCGAACCCGGGGGCCAACGCCGCGCAGAGCGACCTGTTCACGCTGGAGCCGCACGAGCTCACCAAGGCCCAGCTCGCCGTCCCGCGCGGCTGGGAGTCGGTCGAGCTCGGCGACGACGGCCTGCTGCTGCTGCTGCCCGAGGGCGTCGACGTCGAAGATGAGGACGCCCGCCAGGGGCTGTTCTACTTCCCGATCGGGGCCAACTACACCAACTCCGCCGACGTTCACACGGCGCTGATGGTCGAACTCGATGGGCTTGGGTTCGAAGCCCAGAACGTCACCCAGGACGGGCCGTTCGATGTCGGCAACACCGCCTTCCAGGTGCATCGCCGGATCCTCGGCGGCCTGATGGACGATGAGCCGGCCGGGCTGATCATCGATGTGCTACGCTACAACAATCGCTACTTTGCGTTCGTGATGGCCTGTGCTCCGGAGCTGTGGAAACAGACCTACGAGGCCTACTGGGTGCTCCTGACCAACACCCGTTTCCCGTAGAAAGGGCTGCGCTGGGTTGACTGGCTCGCACGGCACTCCCCCGCCCGGCGCGGGGATCACCTGGCGGAGCGTGCTGCTCGGCACGCTCTGCACAGCGTTCTTGGCCTGGGGCGCCCCCTACGCGATGCATGTCCTGCACGCCAGTTACCTGGCGCTGGACTTCTCGACGCCGGGCGCCCTGGCGTTGCTGTTTGGGCTGGTGACCATCCTGAACCCGCTGGCCGGCCGTCTGCGGCCGGGCTGGCGGCTCAGCGGGGCCGAGCTGGTGGTCATCTTCACGATGCTCCTGATGGCCTCGGCGGTGATCGAGATGGGCCTCGCCAGCCAGATCCTGCCGATCCTGGCGACGCCGGCCTACTACGCCACGCCTGAGAACAAGTGGCAGGAGCTGTTCGTCGACCGGCTGCCCCCGGGCATCGTGCTGCGCGATGTCGACGCCGCGCGGCGGTTCTTTGAGGGCGGGCGCAACTTCCAGATCGACTGGAACGTCTGGCTGCCGGTGCTGTTCGTCTGGACCCCGCTGCTGCTGGCGCTCTACGCTGTGATGCTCGCCAGCATGGTGATCCTGCGCCGGCAGTGGGATGAACGCGAGCGGTTGGCCTATCCGCTGACCCAGGTGCCCCTGGCGCTGGTCGACGAGCGGCAGAGCGTGCTCCGCCAGCCCGCGCTGTGGGTCGGCTTCGGGATCGCCTTCGGGGTGATGCTCCTGAAGGGCCTGCATTTCTACTTCCCCGCCGTCCCCGACCTGCGACTGGACTATCCGGTGCCGGTCTTCGGGCAGTACGGCTCGCTGATCTTCCGAGTTTCCTTCCCGATGCTCGGGTTCTTCTTCCTGGTCAACCTCGACGCGGCCTTCAGCCTCTGGTTCTTCAACCTCCTGTTCTTCGCCGCGCAGGCCGCGATGCTGCGGCTGGGGTACGAGTTCACCGTCAACCTGGGCCCCTTCGGCACCACCTTTGCGCTTTACAAGTACCTCGGCTGGGGGGCCATGGTGGCGTTGGTGGGCGGCGCGCTGTACATGGCGCGGCAACATCTCGGTGAGGTCTGGCGCCGCGCCTTGGGCCGCCCGGGCGGCGCCGACGACAGCACCGAGGCGCTTAGCTACCGGGGCGCCGTGGTGACCGTCCTGGTGGGGCTGACGGTGATGGTCTGGTGGCTAACCTGGAGCGGGCTGCCGGTGCACCTGGCGGCCTTCTTCGTGGCGATGGCCTTCCTGTTCTTCCTGGGCCTGACCCGGGTCGTCGTGGAGTCGGGGCTGGCCGAAGCGGTGGCGCCGCTGATTGCGCCTGGCGCGGTGGTCGGCACCTTCGGCAGCGGGGCGCTGACCGGCAAGGGCCACGCGGCGCTGGCGCTGACCTTCGTCTACACCTCCGACATCCGCACCTACGTGATGGCCAGCGGCGCCACGGCGCTGAAGCTGTTCCACGACGTCGGGCTGCGCGGCCGCGGGCTGCTGGGCGTGCTGGTGCTCGGGACGGTGGTCGGCCTGGTGGTCAGCATCTGGGCCACCTTGGCGATGGCCTACCGCTACGGCGGGGCGACGATGAACTCCTGGTTCTTCGTCAGCGGGCCGCAGCAGGCCTTCAACTGGCTCGGTCCGCTGCTCAGCAAGCCTGAGGAGATCAACCACTTCGGCCTGGGCGTGGCGCTCTTCGGCGCGCTGGTGATGGTCGGGTTGATGGCGGCGCGGCAGACCTTCTGGTGGTGGCCGCTGCACCCGGTCGGGTGGGCGATTGGGTCGGTCTGGATCGTCAACCAGCTTTGGTTCACCTGCTTCCTGGCCTGGCTGCTGAAGACCAGCATCGTCAAGTGGGGCGGCCTGAAGCTCTACCGCCGGGCGCGCCCGGTGGCGATTGGTCTGATCCTCGGGCAGTTCAGCGCCAACCTGTTCTGGGCGCTGATCGACCACTTCGCGGGCGGGGTGGGCAACAGCATCTTCTGGATTTGACCGCCGCGAAACCGCGACGCAAGCGGCTTGCGCCAACTTCTGACAGGACTGTCGCGCGGCCTGTCGAACAGTCGCCCAGGAGCGCTGGATGCCCGCTGCCGAGTCACCATCAGCCAACCCGACTGCTGGCTGGCGCTGGTTGATCGCCCCGCTGCTCTGCGGGACTCTGGGCATCGTCGGCATCGCCCTGGCGGTGCGCTTCACCGAGCTGCTGATCGGCCGCTACCTCGCGGGCGGCGTGCCGCCGGTCAGTGCCTTCGCCCTGCTGCTGCTGCTGTTGGCGTTGCAGCCCCTGCTCGGGCGGATCTCGCCGCGGCTGCGGATGTCGCGGCAGCAACTGCTGTTGGCCTACCTGATGCAGTGCCTCGGCTCGCTGCTCTGCGGCTGTTACCTCGTCCGGGCCTGGCTGCCGCACCTCGTGGCGCTGCGCTACTGGGAGCCGAAGAAGCCCGAGCTGACCGGCTACAGCGAGTTGCTGCCGCGCTGGACCGGCCCCATCCGCGACGAGGCGGTGCGCTACTTCTACGAGGGCACCCACCAGGTCGGCGGCACCCCCTGGGCCGACTGGCTGCGGCCGCTGGTGATGTGGTCGATCTTCTTCGCCGCCCTGGCGACGGCGATGTACAGCCTGATGGTGCTGGTTCAGAAGCAGTGGATCCGCAACGAACGGCTGACCTTCCCGGTGGTCTACCTGCCGTTGACGCTCACCGACACCGACGCCCAGGGGCCGGCCAGTCAGCTTGGCCGGAAGTGGCTGTTCTGGGCCGGGATCGGCGTCGCGGTGGTCTACAACGGTCTCAACATCGCCCACGCCGTGGCGCCGGTGGTGCCCGCGCCCGGGTTCAGTACGCCGCTGGCACCGTACTTTCAGAACAAGCCCTGGACGCCCTTCGCCACGGTCACCTTCTACTACATGCTCGAAGCGATCGGCTTCGGCTACTTCATCCCGTTGGAGGTGACCTTCACGGTCTGGTTCACCTACCTGCTGGTGAAGCTGTTCGCCTGCGGCGGGGTCGCGCTGGGGTATGAAAGGCCGGGCTTCCCCTTCATCCACGAGCAGTGCGCCGGCGCCTACCTGGCCTGTGCGGCGTTCGTCCTGTGGGGCCTGCGGCACCACCTGGCCGACCTCTGGCGGCGGGCCTGGCGCCTCGGCGAGGCCGTCGAGGGTGAGCGGCGGGCCTGGATCGGCTGCTTCGCCGGACTGGCCGGGATGCTCTGGTTCATGCTCTTCACGGGCGTGCCCCTGCCGGTGGCCGCCCTGTTCCTGGTGATCCTGCTGCTGTTCGTGCTGGTCTACACCCGCATCCGGGCCGAGACCGGGGCCCCGCTGGAGTTCACCTACCCCTACTGGAAGATCAAGGAGTTGGTCACCTGGACCTTCACGCCCGGCGAGATTGTCAGCATGGGCACGATGCGCGGGGCGATCTCGTTCTCGCTGTTCAGTTGGCTCTCGCGCCACCACTTCGCGAAGGGCGTGGCGGCCTACGACATCGACGCCCTGAAGCTGGCTGACACGGTCCACCTGCCCCGCCGCGCGCTGCTGCTGGCGTTGGGCGTGGCCTTCGTGGTCGGCCTCAGCGCCTCCGTCTGGGCCCACCTCGACGCTTACTACGACGTCGGCTGCAACCTCGCCAGCGGCTCGCAAGGCCGCAGCGAGTACCGTGCGACGGTCGCCCTGGAGGAGTTCACGCGGCTGGCGACGGACCTCACCAAGCCGACCACCCGGCCCTGGGACCGCCTCAGCTTCGTCGGCGGCGGGTTTGGCGTGGCCTTCCTGCTGGCAGTCTGTCGCAGCCGTTTCCCGGGCTGGCCGCTGCACCCGCTGGGCTACGTGCTGGCGACCTCCTACGGCGACCACAACACCGCCATCTTCCCGATGTTCGCCGCCTGGCTGGCCCGCGCGCTGATCCAGCGGTTCGGCGGGCTGCGGGCCTACCGGCAGGGCATTCCGTTCTTCCTCGGCCTGATCGCCGGCCACTTCTTCACCGCCGGGGTCTTCTGGCCAATCCTGGGCACCTACCTCGGACCCGATACCGCGAAGGCCTATCACCTGTTCTTTGGCGGGTGAGCTACCGCACGTCGTACTCCCCGGCCTGGCCGGTGAACCACATCTTCGGCTCGTCGGCGGTCAGGGTGAGCAGTGGGTCGCTGGCCGCCGCCAGGGCCGTCAGCTCGGCGGCGGACAGGCGCAGGTCGGCCCCGCGGGCGTTGTCGGCGACCTGGTCCGGGCGCTTGGCGCCGGCGATCACGCTGGTCACGCCGGGTTGGTGGAGCAGCCAGGCCAGCGCCACTTGGGCGCAGGTGGAGTTGTGCGCGGCGGCGATGCGGCGGAGTGCGTCGACCACCTGCAGCGCCACTTCGAAGCAGCGGCCGTGCCACAGCAGATTGCGGGGACGGGTGCCGTCGTGGGGGCGATTGGTTTGGTCGTACTTCCCGCTGAGCAGGCCCTGGGCCAGCGGGCTGTAGCAGATCACACCCAGCTCGTGCTGCCCGCAGAACGGCAGCGTCGCGGTCTCGACGTGGCGCCAGAGCAGGTTGTAGGGCGGCTGGAGGGAGTCGATGCGGGTCGTGGCGAGGCACTCGGCCAGTTGCGCGGCGCTGAAGTTGCTGACCCCGAGCGCGCGCAGCTTGCCCTCCTGCTGCAGCTCCTGCATCGCGCCCAGGGTCTCGGCGAAGGGCTCGCCCTGGCTGTTCGGCCAGTGGATCTGCAGCAGGTCGATGGTCTCCACCGCCAGCCGCCGGAGCGAGGCCTCGACGGCCGTACGGACCTGCTGGCGGGTGATCTGATTGGTCGAGAGCTTGGTCGCCAGCACGTAGCGGTCGCGGCGGTCGGCGATAGCACGGCCGACCAGCTCCTCGCTCGACCCGCGGTTGTAGGCCGGGGCGGTGTCGAGGAGGTTGATCCCAACGTCGGCCGCGGCGTGGATGGCGCGGATCGAGTCGCTCTCGTCGTAGTCCGCTCCCCAGGTGGCTCCGGCGCCGGCCTGCCAGAGACCCAGCGCCACGCGCGACACCCGCAGCTCACTGCGGCCCAGTTGGCGGTACTCCAGGCCCGGCTCCTGGCCTCGGATTCGGCCCGCCCGGCGCCGCTCCTGCCCGGCGGTAGCAGCGGATGTCGGCCGTCGCCAGGACCAGCTCGTAGCGGCCGCTGGCCGCGATCCAGTCGACCGACGCGGCGTAGACATCGGCCGGCAGCGGGACCCCGCCGGCGGGTCCGGTGCGCAGCAGCAGCCAGTCCACCGCCTGCTGCTCGAGTCGGGCCAGGAAGACCCCGCGCAGGCGCTCCAGACCAGCGGCGTCCAGGTTCTCGCACGGCGGCAACGTGGCGGTCGGGAACGGTCGCCAACTGGCGCGGGGCGACCAGTAGAACGGCGCGGGAAACATCCAGACCTGTCGCCGGCCGCTGACCCGCGGCAGGATGCTCGGGCTGGCGGCGACCGCCGCGTCGGCGGGCAGCGCCGCGATCAGGCGGTCGAGCTCCGGCGCCCACGGGCGGTGCGCCACACCCGCGGCGATCTCGGCCGGCTGACGCCACGGCGCGGTCAGCGGCGGGACGAACCAACCCGGCAGCAGCAGTGGCAGCAGCCAGGTGCCGAGGATCGCCATCACGACCGGCGTGGCCCGCGCGGTCGCCGGCCGCGCCCCGCGCTCGGCCAGCCGGGCGCTCAGCCAGCCCTGGCCGGCCACCGCGGCGAGCAGCACGAAGGGCATCACCAGCGTCTGGTAGTGCGTGTTGATGCTCCGCGACGGCAGGAAGCTGGAGAGGAGGTTGAGCGACAACGTAAGCACCGCGCCGGCCAGCCAACTGGGCTTCAGCAGACTCAGGAAGCAGAGCGGTCCGAGCAACTGGCAGAGCAACGGCCCGCTGCCGGTCTGAGGGTCGCACAGCCAGCGCAGCAGGACGCCCGGCCGGGTCAGCGGCGACAAGGCGATCTCGCCCAGGCTGCTGCCGAGGTGGGAGAAGTACTCGCGGTAGAAGACCGCCTGCTCGGCGCTGCCGAACCAGGGCATCACCAGCTTGGTCAGCGCCACGGTGTAGCCCAGTCCGGCGACGGCGGTGCCCAGCCCGATCCGGCGCTGGCCGGCCAATGCCAGCCCGAGGCCCAGCCCGCACGCCGCCAGGCCGGCGTCCTCGCGACAGAGCAGCGCGGCGCCGAGCGCCAGAGCGTAGCCGCGCCAGGCCCGCGCCTCGGCGCAGGCGAGGGCAGTCAGGAAGCAGGGCAGGCTGAAGCACTCGTAATGGAAGTCGGCCAGCACCATGCCGTGCAGCGGCGGGTAACTGAGGTACAGCACGGCCCACGCCAGGGCGGCCAGTTCACCACGGCCGACGCGGCGCGCCACCCACCAGACCGGCACGGCTCCGACGCCCGCGGCCAGCGCCTGCAGCCAGAGCAGCGTCACCGGACTGGGCCAGAGGCGGTAGAGCAGCGCCACTGGCAGCAGCGGCAGGTTGATGTGGTGGGCGAAGACGTGCATCCCGCGGATGGTCATCGCGGGCGGCTGCCCGAACGCCACCAGCCAGGTCGCCTGGTCGTAGATCGCCAGATCGCCATTGGCGTAGTAGAGCCGCCAGTTGGCGACCGCCAACCCGCCGAGCGTCCAAACGAAGACCAGCACCGCACCGACCAACAGCGCCACGGCCCAGGGCGGCGGACGGTCGGCCGCGGGCTGGCTCATCGCCCCACCCCGCGGCGCCGGTAGACCCGCACCCCGCCCAGGTCGTGCGCCAGATCGTACAGCCCGGACGCCTCAACCGTCCGGAGCGCCTCGCGGTAACTTGCCTCGTCGAGCGGGCTGCGATTGCGGGTCTGGGTCTGCAACAAGATCCACTCCACCGGCCGGGCCTGCAGCCCGGCCAGCAGCTTGGCAGGGCTGAAGGCGCTGAGCGGCTCAAAGCCCTCGATCAACATGAAGAACGGGCAGGGGAAGAGCCAGGCCTCGCGCCTCGCCGCGACCTGCGGCAGCAGGCTCATGCTGGCCGACACGCTGGCGGTGGTCGGGATCGCGGCGAGCACCGTGTCGAGCTGCGGCGCCCATTGCCGCTGCGCCCGCCACGCGGCGACCTGGGTCGGCCACTGCGATGGCGAGCTGACCTGCCGCGGCAACCAGGTCGACCCCGGCGGCTGCAGCACGGGCAGCAGGAAGGTCGCCAGCAGCGCCACGGTCGGCGCCAGCCAACGCGCCACGGCCGGTCGGGCCCCACCCCGCGACGCGGCCTGCTCCAGCCGCGTCCCGCCAGCCACCGCCGCGGCGACGCCGAACGGGATCACAAAGCCCTGGTAGTGGTAGTCGATCACATGGGACGGCCAGAAGCTGCTGACCATGTTCAAGAAGAGCGTCGCCGCCGCTGGCAGCAGCCAGGCCGGTCGCAGCAGCGCCAGCCCGGCCAGCGGCCCGAGCAGGCCGACCAGCAGACGCAGGTTGGCTTCCTGCCAGAGGCTCTCCAGCACCACCCGCGGGCGCAGGAGCGGCGACAGCAGCACCTCGACGGGACTGCCGCCGAGATGCCCGTAGAACAGGTCGGCATAAAAGATCTGCTGCCCGCGGTTGATCCAGGGCAGCACCACCTGGTAGGCCAGCACCGTCGCCAGCAGCCCGCCGGCCAGTGTTGTCAGCGCCACCCGCCGCGGCGCGGTGCGCCAGAGCGCCAGGCCCAGCAGGGCAATCGGCAGCGCGGCGTCTTCGCGCGACAACAGCGCCAGGGCCAGCCAGCAGCCCATTGCCCGCCAGCGCTGCGACGCGACGCAGGCCAGCGCCGCCAGGAAGCAGGGCAGCGCGAAGGGCTGGAAGTGCAGGTCGTGCAGCACCAGATGCTGCAGCGCCGGCTGGCTGAGGTACAACACGGCCCAGGCCACCGCGGGGCCATCGGCCCTGGTCAGGCGCCGCGCCAGGGCGAACACCGGCACGGCCCCGGCCGCTGCCACGACCGTCTGCGCCCAGAGCAACGCCGCGGCGTCGGGCCAGAGGCGGTAGAGCCAGCTCAGCGGGTAGAGCACCAGCGAGAGGTGATGCCCGAAGGCTGGCAGGTTGCGGGTCGTCAGGAACGTCGGCTCGCCGTGCGCCAGCAGCCAGACCGCCTGGTGGTTCATCGCCAGGTCCCAACTGGCGACGTACCAGCGGTACGCCGCGGTCGCCAACTGGCCGTAGACGCCGGCGAACAGCAGCATCGCCAGCGTCAGCAAGGCCACCGCCCAGGGTCGCGGCGGCGGCAACGGGTCGGTCACCGGCGCGGTTACTGGTGGTGCGGACGACGCCACTGCGAGCGGCCCTTCCGCAGCAGGTAGAAGTAGCGCCGGATGGTGCGCCCCACCTGCATCTTGCTCTTGCCCTCTTTGAGGTCGTACCGCAGCACCAACCCGCGCTCGGCGACGCGCGCCCCGAGGCCGCCCAGTTTGATCAGCAACTCGGCCATGCAGGCGAAGCCCTGCTCCGCCACGAAGTCGTCGCCGTAGACCTCGCGCGCCTGCTGCAAGATGCTGCGCCGGTAGGCTCGAAAGCCGCAGGTGTAATCGCGCGCACCGCGCACCGGGCAGCCCAGCCGGAGGAACAGGCTGGCACACCGGCTGAGCAGACTGCGGACCCGCGTCAGCCCCATCTCGGCCCCACCCGGCGCGTAGCGAGAGGCAATCACCACGTCGGCCGGCTCCGCCTCGAGGGCCGCCAACAGGTCGGGGATCAGGGTCAAGGGGTGCGTGTTGTCGGCGTCGAGGGTCACCACCACCGCGGCCGCCGGGTCCAGGGCAAGAGCGGCCAGCAGGCCATCGCGCAGCGTCCGACCGAGGCCCTGGTTGACCGCATGGGGGTGCAGCAGAAAGCGCGGATCGAGCTCGGCCTGGGCCTGCACCACGGCCGCCGTGCCATCGCTACTGCCGTCGTCGACCACCAGCACACGCCAGTCCTGGCCGCTCGGGGCCAGGGCCGCGGCGACCGCGGGCAGCATCTGCCGCAACGCGGCTTCCTCGTTGTAGGCCGGCAGCACCACCACGATCATGCCGTGCTCCCAGCCCGCCGCCTCAGCTCAGCGGCACGAACTCGAACCTGCCCGCCGGCGGCGCCGGCCGGATCACCAGACCCTCGCCCGCCAGCGCGGCGGCGGTCAGGTCGCCGTACCCGGCCACCTGCCCGGCAATCGAACAGAGCAACTCCGCCGAGCTGGCCGGCTGCCACGGCTCGGCCCCGAGGCGCGCGGCGACGCCGGCCGCGAGCTGGTTGAGGATGTCGACATCGCTGCGCACCCCGAGGATCGGTCGCACCGCCGCCGGCGCCGACTGGGCGCGGCCCTCGCAGTTGACCAGCGTCCCCGGCCGCTCGGCGAAGCAGGTCGCCGGCAGCACCACGTCGGCCAGGGCCGCCGTCTGGCTCAGGAACAGCTCGCTCACCACGACGAACGGCACAGCCTCAAGAGCCGCCCGCCGCTGCGCCCAGCAGCCTTCGAAGGTCGCCCGGATCGCGCCGTTGTGGCTCTGATTCAGCCACTGGTTGCGGACGGTCTGGAACGGGTTGCCCTCGTCACTGACGAAGTCGCTGCCGCAGATCAGCGCCGCCCCGACCTCGCCGGCGGTGGCTGCGGCGAGGAAACCAGGCAGATCGTAGCCAGGCGGCTCGACCGGCTGGTAGCACGGCCGGTAGTCGCCCCGCAGGCCCATGTCGGCGGCCCCGCGGCCGTTGCAGTTGTGCACCTGCTCCAGCCAGCCACCGTGCTCCTGCGCCGCGACGTTGAGCAGCAAGGCCAGGTTCCAGAGCGCGTCGCGCAGCGCGGTGCCGTCGGGCCGACCGGTCATCTGCGGCGACACGATCACCAGATTCGGCGCCGCCAGCAGCTCCTCGGCCAGCGCGACGACCCGCTCCGGATCGGCGCCGGCCGCCGCTGCCGCCTCTTCCAGGCTGCTCGATCCCCACGACGCCGCGGCCTCGCTGAAGCCCTTGCTGTGCTTCCGGATGGCCGTCGCGTCGTGCCGCTTGTGGCTGGTCACCCAGTGCAGCACCGCTTTCACCAGACCGGCCTCGGCGCCCGGCTGGCAGTCCACGTTGAAGCTGCTGGCCAGGCCCACGTGGTAGTCGCGGTTGTTCAGAGTCAGCAGCCGCGCGCCCTTCTTGCGGATGGCCTGGTAGATCCGCAGCCAGGCCAAGGGCAGCTCGGCCAGCGGGTTGGCGCCGCCAAAGAAGAAGGTCTGCGCCTGCCCCAGGGCCGCATAGGTCGGCACCAGGGCGGCCCGGCGCTCGTAATCGACCGGCTGGCTGGTCAGCACATGCGGCGACTGCAAGACCTCACGGACAACCTTCTGGAAGAGGTACTGGTCCTCGATCGGCAGCACCGTCGAGCCGATCCCGACGACGGCCCGGTCGCCTTGCACGGCCGCCGCGAGACCTTCGACCGCGGCATGCAGGGCGTCGTCCCAGCTCGCCTTCTCCAGTTCACCGCTCTCGCGGTTACGGACCAGCGGCACGTCCAGCCGCGCCTCGTCGAGGATCACGGCGTGGTGGAAGCGGTCCTTGTCGCTGATCCAGAGGTCATTCACCGCCAGGTTCGCGCGCGGCATGATCCGCCGCACGACGTTCTCCCGGACGTCCAGCCGGAGGTTGGCACCGCCGGCGTCGAACGGCGAAATCGCCGGTCGGCCGACCATCTCCCAGGGGCGTGAGCCGAACCGGAAGCTGGCCGAGGTGAGCGCGCCGACCGGGCAGATGTCGCAGGTGTTGCCGCTGAAATGGCTGTCGTACTCGCCGCCGAAGGCCGGGGCGATCATCGTGTGGTAGCCGCGGTTGACCAGCTCGATGGTCTTCTCGCCGGCCACCTCGTCGACGAACCGGGTGCAGCGCGCACAGTGCACGCAGCGCTCGCGGTCGAGCAGCACGCTGCTCGAAATCGGCACCGGCTTCTCGTACTTGCGCCGCGGGTCAATCGACCGGCCGACCTCCGGCCCGTGCTCGACCGTCTGGTCCTGCAACATGCACTCGCCGCCCTTGTCGCAGACCGGGCAGTCCAGCGGGTGGTTCACCAGCAGCAGCTCGAGGGTCATCTTGCGAGCCTGTTGCGCGGCCTCGCTGCTCACCCGGACCCGCATCCCGTCGGCCACCTTCAGCGTGCAGGTGGCGACGTTCGCCCAGCGCCCGCGGGCCTCGACCTCGGCCATGCACATTCGACACATCCCGACCGGCTCGAGCCGCGAATGGTGGCAGAAGCGCGGCATGTCGAAGTGCACGTGGTCCGTGATGGCGTCGATCAGCAGGATGCCGGCGGGGACCTGGTACTCGACGCCGTCAACGGTGATGGTGACGGTGGCAACAGCAGTGGTCGGGTCGGCCATGAAGTCGTCTCGTTTCCGTGGCACTGGCGGTCATTATGGCACGCGCCGGGTTTCGGGCCAAGGGCCCGCGGCGCATCGCCGGCCGGCAGGCCACGCCCTACCGCGACACCGCTGGCAGCACCAGGCCGGCGGCGGCGAGGGCCTCCTCCCAGGTGGTCGGAACCCTTGCCCGCACCGCCTCGAGCGGCTCACCGAGGCGCTCGGCCGCGCTGCGCAAGAGATCTTCACTGACCTCGGCGTAGGGCGAACGGAGCCGCTGGAAGCGGGCCGCCGCCTGCCCCGCCAGGGCCGCGGCACCCGCCGGGCAGTCGGCCAGCAGGACCTCGCCGAGGTTGTAGAGCATCGCCGCCAGGCCGAACCAGTCGCGCAGCACCGCGCGCAGGGCGAGGCTTTCGAGGTAGTGGCGCCGGGCCGCGGCGAGGTCGCCCTGGTCCTGCGCCAGCACCCCGAGGTTGCCCAGGGTGAGCGCCACGGCGCGGGTGTCGCCGGCGACGCGGCGGTAGATCAGGCTGCGCCGGTAGATCTGCCAGGCCAGCTCCGGGTCGCCGCGCCGGGCCGCCACCCAGGCCAGGTTGTGCGTCGCCTTGCCGACCACGGGGTAAGCATCGGCTGGCGCCAGACGCAGTGCCTCGGCGAGCTCCGCGGCGACCTCCTCGACCGCCTCGCGCGACATCGCCACCGCCGCCAGCAGGTTGTGCGCGTCGGCCTCCAACTCCGGCTCCGGGAGCTGCTGCCGCCGGGCCAGGTTGTCGGCGGCCAGCGCCGCGGCCTGCTCCACCCGGCCCAGGTCCAGGGCCATCCCGGCGCGCTGCTGCGCCAGCAGGGCCGCCAGGCGCGGCAGGTTGTCGTGCGGGCTGCGCGGTTGGTCCGCCGCCAGCTCCAGCGCCTCGGCCCCGACCTCCAGGCAACGCTCGGCCTCGGCCCACAGGCCCCGCAGGTAACAGGCCTGGTGCAGCACCAGGGCCAGCCGCGCACAGAGCTCCGGCTGGGCCGACTCCGAAGCCCACCAGAGCGCCTGCTGCAACTCCGCGAAGTCCTCCTCGAGCGCGTCGAGCGCCGCGGCCTCGGCGGCGGTCGAGAGCTTCAGGCAGTGCTCTTCGGCCAGCCGCAGGTAGTGCCGGGCGTGGCGCTGCCGGGCCGCGTTGGCCGGGGTCTGCAGGTCGGCCAGGCGCTCCGCGGCATAGGCCCGCACCGAGCCGCAGAGCAGCAGCGGGGTCAGCTCACCCACCTCCGCCTCGCTCAGCGAGACCAGCCCGCTGTCTTGCAGCGCCGTCGCCTGGCCACTGACGTCGAGCGGCTGACAGACCGCCTGAGCTTCGGCGAGCGTCGATTCGCCGGCGAACACGGTCAGTTGACTGAGCAACCGGCGGTCGCCCTCACTGAGCTGCTGGTACGACCATTCGAGCGCCACCCGCACAGCCTGCCGAGCGGGATCCTGACCGGCCGGCAGCCCCCCCAGGCGGGCGGTCAGCGCAGCCAGAATGGCCGCCGCGGGCTGGTCGGCAAACCGGGCGGCGGCCAGCTCGACAGCCAGCGGGACGCCGTGCAGCGCGGCACAGAGAGCTGCCACGCAGGGCGGGTCGAGGGCCTCCACGGGGGCCCGGCGGAGGGCCCGTGAGACACAGAGCTGCTCCGCCTCGGGGGGCGCCAGGGGGGTCAGCGGGAAGCACGCGACATCGGCGGCCGGCGGCTCCTGCGCCGTCAGCACGACGGTCAGCCCCGGCGCCGCAGCCTGCAGCCGCCGCAGCACCGGCAGCGCGCCACGCAACTCGTCGGCATGGTCGAGCACCAGCACCACCGCCAGCTCGGCGAGATGCGCTTCGAGTTGTTCGAGCGCGCTGGGTTGCGACTGCAGATCGAGCCGGACCGCCCGCGCCAGGCGCTGCACCAGGCCGTCGAGGCTGACGACGTGGTCGAGGTCGACCCAGGCGACGGCGGCGGCCGCGGTGGTGACCGCCAGCCGTTCGGCCAACGCCAGGGCGGCCCGACTCTTGCCGACGCCGCCGGGGCCGGTCACCGCCAGCAGCCGGCAGCCGCCCGCCAGGGCCGTCACCCAACCGCGCAGCTCGGCCTCGCGCCCGACCAGCGGCGCCGGGGGCAGGGGCAGCAGGGCCGCCGCCGCGCCGAGCGTGGGCAGATCGGGAAACTGCCGCGGCAGGGCCGGATGCAGCAGTTGCTGCACCGGCTGCACCCCGAGCTCCGCCAGGCGCAGGGTCCCCAGCTCACGCCAGGCCGCATGCGGCCAGGCGGCCGCCGCCAGGGCGGCGGTCGGCGCGAGCGCCAACAACTGCCCGTCGCCCGCCGCCCGCGCCAGGGCGATCGCCTGCTCCGCCGCAGGGCCCGCGTGGCGACGGTGGGCGCCGGCCCCCCAGCCGGTGGCGGCACCGGCAGCCACCCCGCAGGCCAGCGTCGCGCCGGTCTGGCGCGAGGCGCGCAGCAGGTCGACCGCCAGCGCGACCGCCGCGGCCGGGTCGGCGGTCAGCCAGGTGGCCTCGACCGCCCCGCCCGGCAGCCAGCCGGGAGCCGGATCGCCTGGCTCCGTCGACGGCGGCGTCCCTACCACCGCCAGCACCATTTGGACCGCCCGCTCGCTCGCCATCGCCTCTCAGTACGCCACCGCCGGCAGGCTTCCTTGCGCCGGGTCGGGCCGCCGCCGGACCAGCCGGCCGAATCGAAAACGCCCGCGCCAGGGCGGGCGTTCTCGATCCTCTGGTGAGTCGCCAGGCTCAGGGTTTGCCAGGCCGCCTGATGGGGCGTCCGAGCGCCGCGCGGAGGCCGCGTTGGTCGCCTTGGCTGAGGGTCTGCGCCGCCAGCTCACCGGGCGCCAGCTCGCCGTACATCGTGGCGCCTTCGGTCCCGGGTGCCGTCAGGTCGGCCAACCCCAGCCCGTGGCCCAGCTCGTGCGTCAGCAGCGCCTGCAGGTCGTACCCGCTGCTGCTGCCACGCCGTGCTTCACCCGGGCTGATGGTGGCGTTGATGGCAAACGCCCGGCGCAGGTTGAGCGCCAGATCGACCTCGACGATGCGGCTGCCGTCGTCCCAGATCCAGGCCGCCGCCAAAGCGTCGGTCTCGGGTCCGGTGAAGACGCGCCAGGAGATCGTGTTGTGCCCGTCGCGGGCCGGTCCCCGGGTGCCGCGGCTGAAGTACGAGACCTTCAGGTAGCGCCGTCCAGCGGCCTTGTCCCACGCCGCGAGGGCCCGCTTGGCGGCATGGAAACCACGCCCACCGAGACCGGCCGGCTGGGAGGCCGCATGGTACTCGAAGCGCAGCCCGCTCGTCGGGGGCACGGCCCCCCAGAGCTGGTAGGCCAGCGCGGAGTTGTCGTCGGTCAGCCGCCCGGCGCCCGCCTTGGCATGGGCCGGCATCACCGACTGGTACTCCGTCCCACCGCCAGCACTGGCGCCGCCCTCGATGTACGGGTCCGGCGGCGGGTCGACCGGCGACGAGGTCGTCGGGTCGCCCTCGATGTACGGGTCCGGCGGCGGGTCAACCGGCGACGAGGTCGTCGGGTCACCCTCGATGTACGGGTCCGGCGGCGGGTCAACCGGCGACGAGGTCGTCGGGTCACCCTCGATG
>JADZEX010000062.1 GCA_020850355.1 Fimbriimonadaceae bacterium
ACGCTGCTCCGTGCTCCGCCCACCAAACCCCACCAGCTTGTCCTGAGCCGGCCGTCCGCGGCCGAGTCGAAGGGCGGAGTCGCCGGACCCACGGGCAGCATCCGGGGCCGACCGGGTGCCTCGCCCTTCGACTCGGCTCCTTCGGAGCCGGCTCAGGACAAGCAGTTCAGGTGCTGGCAGCGCCCCAGGATCGGGCCGCCATCGCCGGGCCCGGCCACCCCTCCTGCCAAACCCCACCAGCTTGTCCTGAGCCGGCCGTCCGCGGCCGAGTCGAAGGGCGGAGTTGCCGGACCAACTGCCAGCACGCTGCTCCGTGCTCCGCCCACCAAACCCCACCAGCTTGTCCTGAGCCGGCCGTCCGCGGCCGAGTCGAAGGGCGGAGTCGCCGGACCAACCGCCAGCCTGCTGCTACGTGCTCCGCCTACCAACCCCCACCAGCTTGTCCTGAGCCGGCCGTCCGCGGCCGAGTCGAAGGGCGGAGTCGCCGGACCAGGCCGGACGGGAGCCTCTCATGCTAACCGCCCCTAGCATCGACCGCCGGCCGCGGGTGCCGGGCGATCCGGTGGTGTCTGTGGTGATCCCGGCCTGGCGCCCTTGGCGGCTGGCCGAGGTGGTGGGCAGTGTGCGGGCACAGACGCTGGCCGGCTGGGAGCTGATCGTCGTCGACGACGGCTCGCCGGAACCGGTGGTGGTTGACGGCGACGACCTGGTCTTGGTGCGGCAGGCCAACAGCGGACCTGGGGCCGCGCGCAATCTGGGTGTCGAGCTGGCGCGAGCGCCGCTGGTGGCGTTCTTGGACAGCGATGATCTGTGGGCACCGGGCAAGCTGGCGGCCCAGGCGAGGCTGCACCAGGGCGCGCCGGAGGTGGTGCTGTCGGCCACCAATGCGCGCTACCTCACGGCGGCTGGCTCGGAGCTGGGGCGGGCTGGCGAGCGGTACGGGCTGGCCGGACCGCAGATCCCCTACGGCCGGCTGTTCCACGAGAACTGCCTGGTGACCTCGGCGGTGATGGTCCAGCGCGAGGCCTTCCGCCGGACCCGCGGCTTCGACACCGTGCGGCGCGGCGCCGAAGACTACGCCGCCTGGCTGCGCATCGGGCGGCTCGGCGAGATCGGCTACCTTGACGAACCGCTGGTGGACTACCTGGTCAGCGACAGCGGCCTGACCGGCGCCGGCGCGCGGGCCGGCGACTGGCACACCAACGAACTGGCGGTCTACGCCGAGATCCTGGCCGAATACCCCGAGCTGCGGCGGGCGCCCTTCGTGGCAGGCGCGCTGGCCCGGGCGGAGTTCGACGCCGGTTGGGGCCACCTCAGCCGGCGCGAGTGGGCGGCGGCGCGCGGCGCCTTTGCCCGGGCGCTGTGGCAGCGGCCACAGCGGCTGAAGACCTGGCTGAACCTGGCCCGAGCGACGCTGCACCTGGCGCCGGGCGGCGGGAGATAACGATGGCGACGATCGAAATCTACGACACTACTCTGCGGGACGGCGCGCAGGCCGAGGGGATCAACTTCTCGGTGGAGGACAAGCTCCGGATCACCCAGGCGCTCGACGACCTGGGAGTGGCCTACATCGAGGGCGGCTGGCCGAACCCGACGCACGCCGCCGATGTCGAGTTCTTCGAGCGGGTCCGCGAGCTGCCGCTGCGACACGCCCGGGTCGCCGCCTTCGGTTCCACGCGGCGGGCCAAGCTCTCGGCGGCAGAAGACCCGCAGTTGCAGGCCTTGCTTGACACCGGCACGCCGGCCGTGACCATCGTCGGCAAGTCCTGGATGTTTCACGTGCAGGAGGTCCTGCGGACCACCGCGGCCACCAATCTGGCGATGATCGAGTCCAGCGTGCGCTACCTCCAGGAGGCCGGCCGGATCGTGATCTACGACGCCGAGCACTTCTACGACGCCTACGCCGCCGACGCGCAGTACGCCGAGGAGACCCTCCGCGCCGCGCTGGCCGGAGGCGCCGACCGGCTGGTGCTTTGCGACACCAACGGCGGCACGCTGCCGTTGACACTGTACACCGTGACCCGGGCGATGGTCGAGAAGTTCGGCGCGCGGGTCGGGATTCACACCCACAACGACGCCGGCTGCGCGGTGGCCAACGCGATGCTCGGCGTGAAGGCCGGCGCGGTGCAGGTGCAGGGCACCATCAACGGCTTTGGCGAACGGTGCGGCAACGCCAACCTCTGCCAGATCATCCCGAACCTGGCCCTGAAGCTCGGCCACAGCGCCCTGGCTGCCGGGCAGTTGCCGCAGTTGACCGCGGCCAGCCGGCTGGTCAGCGAGCTGGCCAACCAGCCCCACGACGAGCGCCAGGGCTACGTCGGGGCCAGCGCCTTCGCCCACAAGGGCGGCCTGCACATCGACGCGATGCACAAGAATCCGCGGGCCTACGAGCATGTCGAGCCCGAGACCGTCGGCAATCAGCGCCGGATCCTGCTGAGCGATCAGTCGGGCACCACGACGCTGGCCTGGAAGCTGGAGCGGATGTACCCCGGCCTGGACAAGCAGAGCGCCGGCGCCAAGAGGCTGCTGCGGCAACTGAAGGACCTGGAGGCCGACGGTTACCAGTTCGAGGCCGCCGAGGCGAGCTTCGAGCTGCGGGCCCACCGCGCTCTGGGCGACCTGGCGCCGTGCTTCGAGCTGGTGAAGTACCGCGTGCGCCTGGACCGCATCGCGGAGCAGGGCACGGTGCATGAGGCGACCGTCAAGATCGCCGTGGGCGACCAGGAGCGGCATACCGTGGCAGAGGGCAACGGACCGGTCGACGCGCTCAGCCTGGCGCTCCGCAAGGCCCTGGTGGAGTTCTACCCGCTGGTCGAGCAACTGCAACTGGTGGACTACAAGGTGCGCGTGCTGAACAGCCGCTCGGGTACCGCGGCGCGGGTGCGCGTGCTGATCGAAAGCCGCCTCAACGGCCGCGAGTTCGGCACCGTTGGGGTCAGCGAGGACATCGTCGAGGCGAGTTGGGAGGCGCTGGTCGACAGCGTCGAGTACGGCCTGCTGGTCGCCTCGCGCGCCTGAGCGGGGTGCCCCGCGGCAACGGGGGCCCGGTCGGCCGGGCCCCCGTCTGCTTCGCGGACTGCCAGCTACATCGAGAAGCTGCGCAGCACGTGCATGTAGTTGGCGCGCTCGTAGGCGTTAGTGTCGGGGCAGCGCTGCAGGTTCATGCTGCCCTGCATCTGCGTCAGGTCGACGTACTCGTTGCTCTCCATCCACTGCGCCACGTCGGACTTCACCGCGGCCAGCCAGCTCGGGCCCTTCAGGAAGAGGGCGCTGACCATCTGCACGGCATGGGCGCCGCACATGATCGACTTGACCGCGTCGAGGTGGCTGTGGACGCCGCCGCTGACGGCCAGGCTGGTCTCCAGGCGGCCCGAGAGGATCGCCAGCCAGCGCAAGCGCAGCAACAGCTCGGAGCTGTCACTGAGCCGCAGCGAGCGCACCACTGCCAGCTCCTCGACGTCGATGTCGGGCTGGTAGAAGCGGTTGAAGAGCACCAGCCCGGCGGCGCCGGCGGCGCAGAGCTGCTGCGCCACGTGGGCCATCGAGGTGTAGAACGGCGAGAGCTTGACAGCGAGCGGGATGGTCACCGCCTGCCTCACGGCGCGAACCATCTCGACCGTCCGCGCCTCGATCCCCTCACCGCTCTCGTTGATGCTGGTGGCCAGGTAGTAGGCGTTCAGTTCCAGCGCAGCGGCGCCGGCCTGCTCGATCAGCTTGGCGTAGTCGAGCCAGCCGCCCAGGCTGCTGCCGTTGAGGCTGCCGATCACCGGCAGATCGCAGGAGGCCTTGATCTTGGCGACGTGCTCGAGGTACTCCTCGGGCCCCAGCCGGAAGGCTTCCGGCGTCGGGAAGTAGGTCAGCGCTTCGGCGTGCGCGTCGGAGCGGCCGTCCACGGCGCCGTAGGTGGCGAGCTGCTCGCCGACGATCTGCTCCTCGAACAGCGACTGCAGCACAATCGCCGCCGCGCCGGCGTCTTCGAAGCGCCGCACCGTGTCCAGGTCCTCGCTCATCTTCGAGGCGCCGGGCATGAAGGGGTGCGGCAAGTCCAGGCCGAGGTATTTCGTTGACAGGTCCATCAGGTATCCTCCCTGACAGGCCGCGGCGGGCCGGCTGGTCGGCCCGCCCGCCGCGGCGCAGAGCTACTCGCTGGCGTCGCCGTTGGTCGCCGCCGGCGCCGGGACGATGATCTTGGCCATCTGCTCGTAGACGGCGACCCGCTGCGAAGAGTGGATCTGGGCCATCTCGGCGAGGTGGCGGAACCGCACCGGGTCGATCTTCTCGACCATCCGGAAGCGCTGCTCGTTGCGCATGTAGTCCTGCACGCGCTCCTTCGGCGCCCCGCTATCGAGCTGCAGCGGCGGCAGATTCTGCTCGATCCGACGCGGATCGTAGCGGTACATCGGCCAGATGCCGCTGTTGACCGCCAGCTTCTGCTGCTCCATGCCCAGCGACAGGTCGAATCCGTGGGCGATGCAGTGGCTGTAGGCGATGATGATCGACGTGCCCGGGTAGCTGTCGGCTTCGACGAAGGCCTGCACCGACTGGTTGTCCCGCGCGCCCATCGCCACGCTGGCGACGTAGACGTTGCGGTAGCTCATCGCCATCAGGCCGAGGTCCTTCTTGCCGACCGCCTTGCCCGACGCCGCGAACTTCGCCGCCGCGCCGATGGGGGTCGATTTGCTGGCCTGCCCGCCGGTGTTCGAGTAGACCTCGGTGTCGAGCACCAGGATGTTGACATCCCGGCCCTGCGCCATCACGTGGTCCAGCCCGCCGAAGCCGATGTCGTAGGCCCAGCCGTCGCCGCCCATGATCCAGACGCTCTTCCGGACGAGGTAGTCGGCCAGCGTCAGCAGCCGCTTCGCCGCCGGGCCAGCCATCGTCGCCAGCTTCGCCTTGAGGGCCGCGACCCGTTCGCGCTGGGCCTTGATGTTGGCCTCGCCGTGCTGCTCGCCGTTGACGATGGCATCCACCAGATCGTCGCCGATCTCGGGGGCCAGCTTGACCAGCAGCTCGGTCGCCATCTTGTCGTGGCTGTCGACCGCCAGGCGCATCCCGAAGCCGAACTCGGCGTTGTCTTCGAACAGCGAGTTGCTCCAGGCCGGGCCGCGGCCCTGGGCGTCCTGGCAGTACGGCGTGGTCGGCAGGTTGCCGCCGTAGATCGACGAGCAGCCGGTGGCGTTGGCCATCAGCAGGCGGTCGCCGAAGAGCTGCGTCATCAGCTTGACGTACGGTGTCTCACCGCAGCCGGCGCAGGCGCCCGAGTACTCGAACAGCGGCAGCATGAACTGGCTGAACTTCGCGTCGAGCCGCTCGATCTTGGTGCGGTCGACCTCGGGCAGGCCCAGGAAGAAGCCGTAGTTCGCCCGCTCGCGTTCGCGAATCGGCAACTGCAGCTCCATGTTGATGGCCTTGTGCTTCGGGTTCGCCTTGTCCTTGGCCGGGCAGACGTTGACGCACAGCGTGCAGCCGGTGCAGTCCTCCGGGGCGACCTGGATGGTGAAGGCCTGCCCGGCGAAGTCCTTTGCCTTGAAGGTGGTGCTCCGGAACTCCGCCGGGGCCTCGCCCAGCAGCGCCGGGTCGTAGACCTTGGCGCGGATGGCGCCGTGCGGGCAGACCAGCGCGCACTTGTTGCACTGGATACAGACCGTCGGATCCCAGATCGGGATGTCGATGGCGATGTTCCGCTTCTCCCACTGCGTGGTCGCGGTCGGCCAGCTCCCCGACGGCTCGAAGGCGCTGACCGGCAGGTTGTCGCCCTCGAAGCGCATCATCTTGGCGGTGACGTCCTGCAGGAACTGCGGCGCCGCCGGGCTGATGATCGGCGGCCGCTCGCGGCTGGTGGTCGGCGCCGCCGGGATCTGCACCTGGCTGAGGTGCGCCAGGGTGGCGTCGATGGCCGCCCAGTTGCGCTTGACGATCTCCTCGCCCTTCTTGCCGTAGGTCTTCTGCGCCGCTTCCTTGATCTTGGCGATCGCCTCGTCGCGCGGCAGCACGCCGGAGATCGCAAAGAAGCAGGTCTGCATGATCGTGTTGATGCGACCACCCATGCCCGTCTCGCGGGCGACCTGCACGGCGTCGATGGTGTAGACCTGCAGCTTGCGGTCGATGATCGTCCGCTGCGCCTCGACCGGCAGGTGGTCCCACACCTCCTCCGGCTTGTAGGGCGCGTTGAGCAGGAAGACGGCCCCTTCGGCGGCGTACTCCAGGACGTCGTACTTGTCCATGAACTCGAACATGTGGCAGCCAACGAAGCTGGCGCGCTTGATCAGGTAGGTCGACCGGATCGGCCGCGGCCCGAAGCGCAGGTGGCTGATGGTCATCGAGCCCGACTTCTTGGAGTCGTACACGAAGTAGGCCTGCGCGTAGTTCGGGGTCTCCTCACCGATGATCTTGATCGAGTTGCGGTTGGCGCCGACCGTGCCGTCGGAACCGAGCCCGAAGAAGACCGCCCGCACCACGTCGGCCGGCTCGATGTCGTAGCTGGCGTCGACCGGCAGCGAGAGGTGGGTGACGTCGTCCAGAATGCCGACGGTGAAGTGCGCCTTCGGCCGGGCGGCGGCCAGCTCGTCGTAGACGGCCTGCACCATCGCCGGGTTGAACTCCTTGCTGGAGAGCCCGTAGCGCCCGCCGATCACCTTCGGCATGGCCCCTGGCAGGATCCCTTCGGCGGCGGCTTCGTGCAGCGCGCTGACCACGTCCAGGTAGAGCGGCTCACCCAGGGCGCCCGGCTCCTTGAAGCGGTCGAGCACGGCAATCGACTGGACCGTCGCCGGCAAGGCCTTCACAAAGGCGCTGAGATCGAACGGGCGGTACAGCCGGATCTTGACCAGCCCGACCTTCTCGCCCTGTGCCACGAGGTGCTCGACGGTCTCGTGGGCGCACTCGGCGCCGGAGCCCATCATCACGATCACCCGCTCGGCGTCGGGGGCCCCGACGTAGTCGAAGAGGTGGTACTGCCGACCGGTCAGCGCGGCGAACTGGTCCATCGTATCCTGGACCACCTCGGGGCAGGCCAGGTAGAACGGGTTGCAGGCCTCGCGGGCCTGGAAGTAGACGTCGGGGTTCTGCGCGGTGCCGCGGATGATCGGCCGGTCCGGCGTCAAAGCCCGCTCGCGACAGGCGGCGATCAGGTCATCGTCCATCATCGCGCGCAGGTCGTCGTCGAGCAGCATCTCGATCTTGGCGACCTCGTGGCTGGTGCGGAAGCCGTCGAAGAAGTGGAGGAACGGCAGCCGCGACTTGAGGGTGGCCGCATGGCTGATCAACGCCAGGTCGGCGGCCTCCTGCCCGTTGTTCGAGCAGAGCATCGCGAAGCCCGTCTGGCGGCAGGCCATCACGTCGCTGTGGTCGCCGAAGATCGACAGGGCGTGCGCCGCCAGCGCGCGGGCCGTGACGTGCATCACGAAGCTGTTGAGTTCCCCCGCAATCTTGTACATGTTGGGGATCATCAGCAGCAGGCCCTGGCTGGCCGTGAAGGTCGTGCTCAACGACCCCGCCTGCAAGGCGCCATGCACCGCCCCCGCGGCGCCGCCTTCGGACTGCATCTCGGCGACGTCGGGCACACTGCCCCAGATGTTCTTCTTGCCCTTCGCCGAGTAGTCGTCGGCGAGTTCACCCATCGTCGAGGACGGGGTAATCGGGTAAATGGCGATCACCTCACTCAGCCGGTGCGCCACCAGGGCGACGGCTTCGTTGGCATCCACCGTGACCATCGGTCGGTCAGCCATCAGGTACTCCTTCACAGCGTTGTCCACCGCGTCCGGCACAGCGGCGGTGTCGCCCGGTCCAGCCGGGCGGGGGTCGCCCTCCGCGGTCAACGACACCGCACCAAGACAGGAATCCGACAGCGTAGCGGCGGAAAGTCCGTCGGCGGCGACCCTGACGCCAGGACAGCGGCCCGGCCGACTACGCTTCCAGCGGCCCCGCCGGCCCTGCAGCAGCCGGGTCAGCGACGAGACGATTCCTCTGCTTTGCAATCGAATCGCCACATTTGGAAGGGAGCCGCCCGGTCCTGGCGAAGCGGGCCTGGGGTGACCCGCCACGTTGACGGTGCGCAGCCGGCCGGGTAGACTGCGCGCGACACGGGGTGGAGTTCGCTCGCCGAGGAGATGCGCTGATGGCCGAAGCGGAAGCACCGCGCGATCCAGGGATTGTCTGGAAGCTGTCGGTGGTGATTTTCCTGCAGTTCTTCATCTGGGGCTCGTGGTACCTGTCGGTCAGCCTCTACATGATCCACCACCAGATGGAGCAGGGCTGCTACTACGCCTACACCGCCGGACCGCTGGCGGCGATCGTCACGCCCATCTTGATGGGCCTGCTGGTGGACCGCTTCTTCAACTCCGAGAAGGTGCTGGGTGCGCTGTTCGCCCTCGGCGGGGTCTTCATGATCCTGCTGCCGTGGGTCGGCAACCTGCCGGGCACCCCCGTCCCGGGCGTTGACAAGGCCTTCTCGGTCGAGCTGTTTGGGCAGACGGCCAACAAGAGCCTTGTCTTCAACGTGCTGGTCTTCCTGCATATGCTCTGCTACATGCCGACCCTCGGCCTGACCGCCAGCCTCTCGTTCTTCCACATGCCGAAGGGCTCCACGCAGTTCCCGCTGATTCGGCTGTGGGGCACCATCGGCTGGATCGTCGCCGGCTTCGTGCTGGCTTTCGTGTTCACCAACAAGGCCGCCGGCATCGAGGGCGCGCACAGCGATGTGCAGTTCTACATGGGCGGCGGCGCCGGCCTGCTGCTCGGCCTGTTCTGCGCCTTCGGCCTGCCCGCCACGCCGGCCCCCAAGAAAGGCCAGCCGCTCGACGTGCGGGCGCTCCTGTTCATGGACGCCTGGCAGCAGATGAAGTCGCGCTCGTTCGCCGTCTTCATCATCTGCTCGTTCCTGGTCTGCATTCCGCTGGCCGCCTACTACGCCTCGCTGCAGCAGCAGATGGAGGCGATGCAGATGCAGCGGATCACCGCGATGAAGAACATCGGCACCTTCGTCGAGGCCGGCATGATGTTCGCGATGCCGTTCTTCCTGCGCAGCCTGGGCGTCAAGAAGATGATCGGCATCGGGATCCTGGCCTGGGTGGTGCGCTACGTCTGCTTCGCCCTGGGCGCCGGGACCACCCCGAGCGCGCATGCCCTCGTGATCTTCGGCATTGCGCTCCACGGCTTCTGCTACGACTTCTTCTTCGTCACCGGGCAGATCTACGTCGACAACAGCACCCCCGCCAGCGTCCGGGGGCAGTGCCAAGGGATGAACATCCTGTTCACCCAGGGCCTTGGCCTCTGGCTCGGTGCGATGGTTGCCAACGGGTTCGCCCAGCGCGCCTTCCACGGCGTTTCGCAGGCCACCACCGAGGCGCTGCCGCTGTGGCCCGGCCTGTGGTGGCCGCTGGCGGGGATCGCAGCGGTGGTGCTGGTGGTCTTCCTGCTGCTCTTCAAGGACGAGGGCAAGATCGAGGCCGCCGAGCAGCCGGTCGGCTGACCGCAGCGGCCTGGCCTCCGCCGACCCCGCCCGCGTGGTGGGGTCGGCGGCTCGCTTTGGGGTAGGCACCTGACAGCCCGCGAGCCAGTCCGCATCGTAGTCGACGGAGGAGCTGATGTTCCGACGGCGGCTGGTCGCGAAGAAAGAGGAGATTGCCCGGCAGCGGGCCTGGGATTCGGGCACCACGCCCACCGCGCCCGAGCGCCTGCCGCCGGGGCAGCACCTCGTGCGGCCGGAGCAGTTCCCGATCCTCGACCTCGGCGTCCATCCGCCGTTCGACCCGACGACCTGGGACCTCACCCTCGACGGCGCCGTCAGCCACCCGCTGCGGATCGACTGGGAGCAGTTCCGCGCCCTGCCGACGGTCACGCAGACCCGCGACTTCCACTGCGTCACCACCTGGAGCAAGTACGATGTCACCTGGCGCGGCGTGCCCTTCCGGCACCTCGCCGAGCTGGCCGGCGTGCTCCCTGCCGCGCAGCATGTGATCGCCCATTGCGGCGACCTGGGCTACACCACCAACGTCCCCCTGGCCGACATGCTGCGAGACGACGTGCTGCTGGCCTACGAGCTGGAGGGCCAGCCGCTGAGCCTGGAGCACGGCGGCCCGGTGCGCACCCTGGTGCCGCACCTCTACGCCTGGAAGTCAGCCAAGTTCGTGCGCCGCCTCGAGTTCAGCGAGGTCGACCGACCCGGCTTCTGGGAAGTCCGCGGCTACCACAACGACGGCGACCCGTGGGCGGAGGAGCGCTTCGGCTGAGGCCTCGACAGCCAACCTCGCGGCCAGCTCGAATGGCGCGGTGCGGGCCGGCAACGGAGACCCAGGTGGCGACCATCACACGGCGGCAGGCCATGCAGTTGGCGGCGGCGGGGACGGCCTGGGCGGCCGGTTGCCGGCGACCCGCGCGCGCCGCCGAGCGACCTCCGCACCTGATCGTGGTGCTGGCCGATGACCTGGGCGCCAAAGAGCTGTCGTGCTACGGCAGCTCGCGCCACCAGACGCCGTGCCTGGACCGCCTGGCCAGCGAGGGCACCAGGTTCCGCACCTGCTGGGCGATGCCGCTTTGCACTCCCACCCGCATGGCGCTGATGACGGGGCAGTACGGCTTCCACAACGGCTACCTGGGGATGGCCAACCCGGCCTACATCCCAGCCAAGACGGCGCCGGAGGCGCAGATTGTCAACCACCTGACGTTCTCCAAAGTGCTGCAACAGGCCGGCTACGCCACCGCGCTGGCCGGCAAGTGGCAGCTCTCGGGGAAGCTCCCGACGCTGGTCCGTGAAGCCGGCTTCGACGAGTACTGCATGTGGGCCTACGAGGACAACGTCCCGCCCGGCGTGCGGCACCCGGACTACGAGAACGCCACCCGCACGAGCCGCTACTGGCACCCCTGCCTGGTTCAGAACGGCGAGTACCGGCCGACGCAGCCCGCTGACTTCGGCCCCGATCTGCTGCACGACTTCGTGGTTGACTTCCTACGGCGCCACCGTGAGCAGCCGTGCTGCGTCTACTACACGTCACTCCTCACCCACCAGCCGCGGGTCGAGACGCCCGACCCGGCGCACCCCGGCGAGCGCCGCCCAGCCGGCCTGAAGTCCAACGTCGAATACCTGGACCACCTGGTGGGTCGGCTCGACGCCGCGCTAAGCGACCTGGGCGTGCGCGACAACACCCTCCTCGTGTTCCTTGGCGACAATGGCACCGGGCAGGAGGGCAAAGGGACCGTCACCGAGCTCGGCGCCCGCGTGCCCGGCATCATCCGCGGGCCCGGGGTGCGCGCCGGGCAGATTTCGATGGCCGTCACGGATGTCACCGACCTGTACCCCACCCTGCTGGACTACGCGGGCCTGCCACAACCGGCGGACCACCAACTCGACGGTCGCAGCCTGCGGCCGGTCCTGGAGGGCCGCGCGGAGCGGCATCGCGACTGGATCTACAGCCATCTCGACGACGGCCGCCTGCTGCGTGATGAGCGCTGGCTGCTGCAGATCGACCGAACCACGCACCGCGAGCACTTCTACGATAGCGGCACCAGCCGCAACGGCGACGGCTATCGCGACGTCACTGCTGCGGCCGATCCGACCGTCCTCCAGGCCCGCGCCCGCTTCGCCGCTGTGCTGGACACCATCCCGCCGCCGCGCCCTCGCCCCGGTACTCAGCCCGGCCGGAACCGTCCCGCTGACCCGGCCTGACCGACGGACGCCGCCCCGACGGTGCAAGGACTCGGTCGGCCGTGCCGAACCGGCGACGTTCGGACCGCCAGGCCCGCGGCGAGTGGAGGGCGACCGCGATGACCGAACTGACGTGCCAGGAACTGCTCACCGCGCCCTTTGGACTGCGGGAGGTGTTGCTGCTGGACACCCCGACCGATCTCGCCCAACTACCCGCCGTGCTGCAGGGGTGGTACCACCGCTCCACCCCGGGGGGCGGCCTGTTGATCTACCTGCGCCAGCCGGAGGTGGCGCAGGACTGGGCGGCGCGGCTGGTCGACATGGCAGAGGTCGGCCGCGACGACGAGGCGGTGTGGTATGAGCTGCAACGCCCGCTGGCGGCCGACGCCTGGGACCAGTTGGCAGCGTTCACCGGCGAGGCCCGCGAGGCGGTGGTCGGCAAGAGCTCCGCGGGGATCTTCCGGACCAAGACCGCCTGGCAGGAGGCGGACACGGCCACACCGGCCGAGCGCGCCCAGTTCTATGCCCGCACCGACGCCTATCTGTACGAGCTAGTCGGCTACGAGCCGCCGATTCCGGTGCAGCCGCTGGCGCCGGCCACCACCCGCCACTTTGAACTGGCCCACGGCACCGGTCGGATCGTGCTGACCGTGGCTCAGCAGGCCTACATTGACGCCTTTGACCTGAGCGAGCCGATGCGCGGCTTTCTGAAGTTCCGCGTGGAACGCTACTACCCGCACCTGGCCGCCCGCATCCGGGTGCTCGACGAGTGGGACAGTCTGCCGGCCGACAGCTACGATGCGGTCCACGCCTACCATGTGCTGGAGCACCTGGAAGACCCCTTGGCCAGCTTGCGGCGGCTGGTGGCGTTGCTCCGGCCCGGGGGCCAGATCGCGGTGATCGCGCCGTTCGAGGCGATCGGGCCGGAGTACCCCGAGCACAACCCCGCCCTGGCGCACTTGACGGTGCCCGGCCTGTTCGCAGAGGTTGGCGTGCACCTCCGCGAGACCTGGAAGGTTGGCGAGTGGGACGCCTTTGGCGGAGTCAAGCCGCGCTGGTGAGCCCCGCTAGCGGCCAGACCGGCCCCCCGCTGGTGTGCCGATCAACACCGCGACGGAGCGACCGCAGCCGGCCGCCGCACTAAACGGGTCAGGACCATTTTCGGGCCGGCGTTGGCTGCTGGCCCCCCAACGCAGCCGGCCGCGCTGCCGGGGCAGCGCGGCCGGGTACTGCGGGACGGTCGGGCTACGGGGTGATCACCACCTCGCGCCCCGTGGCGGCGCTTTCGTAGAGGCCATTGAGGATCTGGCAGACCTTCAGGCTCTCTTCGGCCGGCACCGGGCTGGACTGCTTCTTGGCGACCGCCTCGGCGAAGGCGATGCACTCCAGCGCGTGCGGCTCGCCGCCGGCGGCTTTCAGCAGCTTGCTGTCGATCAACTGCTGGGTCTTCAAGTTGGCGCTGACCAACTGGTTGTCGGGCCAGTGGGAGCCGGCCTTCTCGCCGTACAGCCACATCTGCATGTCCTCGCCGCGGCCACCCATGTCGTGGTGCAGCAGCCAGGAGCACTCCAGAATCAGCGTCGCGCCGGTCTCGAAGCGGACGAACGCCGCGGCGAACTCCTCGACATCGAACTCCGGCGGAATCGTGCCGCCCCAGGCGCTGAACATGCCCTTCTGCTTGCTCAGCCGGTCGCCGGTGATGCCGGTTACGGTCACCGGCTGCGGGTGGCCCATCATCCAGAGGGTCAGGTCGAGGATGTGCACGCCGATGTCGATGCAGGGGCCGCCACCGCTGTGCTTCTTCATGATGAAGCCCGGCCGCAAGGGCGCGCCGCTGCGGCGGAGCATCCAACTGCGGGCGTGGTAGATCGGGCCCAGCGTGCCGCCGTCGATCTCGGCCTTGAGGGCCTTGGCGCTGCCCTGGAAGCGGAAGTGCTGGGCCGTCATCAGCAGCTTGCCGCTGCGGTCACGGGCGGCGATCATCTGCTGGATGTCGCTGGGCGTCGGCGCCAGGGGCTTCTCGCAGATCACGTGCTTGCCGGCATCCAGCGCGCCCACGGTGAGGGGCGTGTGGTACATGTTCGGCGTGCAAATGTCGACAATGTCGATGTCCGGGTCGGCGATCAGCTCTTCGGGGTTCGCGTAGAGCTTCTTCGCCCCGGTCTTCTCAGCCGCCCGCTGCAAGGCCGGTTCCGCCAGGTCCGACAGCGCGGCAATCTCCGTGTGGGGGCTTTCCTGCCACCCCGGGAAGTGGGTGTTGGCAATCCCGCCAACCCCAATCACACCGACCTTCAGGGTCTTCGCCATGGCCTACAGTCCTTTGTCACTGGTCTTGCGTCACCCACCCGCGGTCAGCGCTGCAAGCATCCTTCCAGCTCTCGCGGGCGGCGTCTGTGGTACTATTCCGACTCAGCAGCCATGTCCTTCCAACGACCCACCACGCAACGCGCCGCGGTCTACCGTGGGCCCCGCGACGTCCGCCTGGAGACCGTGCCGGTCCCTGCCTGCGGCCCGGGCGAGGTGCTCCTGCAAGTCACCGCCTGCGGCGTCTGCGGCACCGACCTCAAGAAGATTCAACTGGGTCTGCAGTCGCCGCCGCGGATCTACGGCCACGAGACCGTCGGCCGGATTGTCGAGCTGGGCGCCGGGGTCCGCGACTGGGCGCTGGGCGAGCGCGTCGCCGTCTACCACCACGTGCCCTGCGGACAGTGCCGCTACTGCCGCCGCGGCGTGCCGTCGCAGTGCCCGGGGTACAAGCGCACCGGGGTCACCGCGGGCTACGAACCGGCCGGCGGCGGCTTTGCCGAGTACGTGCGGGTGATGGACTGGATCGTCGCCGGCGGCGGCCTGGTGCGGGTGCCCGACCACGTGGACGACCACCACGCGACGTTCGTCGAGCCGGTCAACACCTGCCTCAAGGGCCTCGCCCGCGGCGATGTTCAGAGCGGCGATACCGTGGCGGTCTACGGCGCCGGGCCGATTGGCCTGCTGCTCGGCCAACTGGCACGCCGCCGCGGGGCGACCGTGATCAGCAGCGACCTGTTGCCCGGCCGCCGGGCGCTGGCGGCGCGGCTGGGATGGCAGGCGGTGCCGCCCGACGACCTGCCCGCGGCGGTGGCGACGGCCAGCGCGGGGGAGGGCGCCGATACGGTCTTCCTGGCGGTGGCCCACAGCGGCCTGCTGCCCGCGGCGCTGGAGCTGCTACGGCCGGGCGGGCGCGTGGTGCTGTTCGCGCAGACCCGCTTCGAGGACCCGGTCACGATCGACGCGGGGCAGCTCGGGGTGCTCGACAAGGTCGTGCTGGGGGCCTACTCCAGCGACCAGGCGCTGGACAGCGCGGCGGCGGCGGCGGTCTTCGAACGGCAAATCGAAGTCGCCCCGCTGATCAGCGCCGTCTACCCCTTGGCCGAGATCGCCGCAGCCCTGGAGCGGGCGGCCACGCCGTCCGACGACGTGCTGAAGGTGCTGGTGACGCCATGAGCCGAATGCGCGCGGCGGTGCTGCACGGGGCCGAAGATGTGCGGATCGAGGACCTGCCGATCCCGCCGGTTGGGCCCGGAGAGGTACGCGTGCGGATCCACGCCGCGCTGACCTGCGGCACCGATGCGAAGGTCTTTCGACGCGGCTACCATGCCAAGATGATCGTCCCGCCGGCGGTCTTCGGGCACGAGTTCGCCGGGGTGGTCGATGCCGTCGGCTCCGGTGTCACGCAGTTTGCGGTCGGCGACCGGGTCGTCGCAGCCAACTCGGCGCCCTGTGGGAAGTGCTTCTACTGCCAGCGCGACCAGGCTGAGCTGTGCGCGGATCTGCTGTTCCTGAACGGCGCCTATGCCGAGTACATCACCGTCCCGGCGCGCATCGTGGGATGCAACCTGCTGGCCCTGCCGGACCACTTGTCGTACTCAGCGGCGGCGCTCTGCGAGCCGCTGGCCTGTTGCCTGAAGGGTGTCGAAGACACCGCGGTGCGGGCCGGCGAGCGGGTCGTGGTGCTGGGCAGCGGGCCGATTGGCTTGCTGGTGACCCGCCTCTGCGCGCTGCGTGGCGCGGCGGTGGCGGCGGTCGGGCGGCGCGAGGCCCGGCTGGCCGCGGCGGGTGCCTTGGGCGCGGAGCTGGTGGTTGACGAAGCCGCTGGCGAGGCCCTGGCGGCGGTTCGGGAGTGGACCGACGGGCGCGGCGCCGACCGGGTGATCGAGTGCGTCGGCCAGCCCGCGGCCTGGGAGCAGGCCATCGCGCTGACGCGCCGCGGGGGCGTCTGCAACCTCTTCGGCGGCTGCCCGGCCGGCACCAGCGTGACCGTCGACACCGGGCGGCTGCATTACGAGGAGCTGACTCTGCTGGGGTCGTTCCACCACACGCCGCGGCTGATTGCGGCGGCGCTGCACCTCCTGGCGGCCGGCGTGATTCCCGCCGAGCTGCTGATCAACGACCAGATCACCCTCGGCGAAGTCCCCGCGGCGCTCCGTCGGATGGGCACGCGGAGCGCGCTGATCAAAGCAGCGGTGCAGGTTGGCGAGGACACGGCGAACAGTTAACGACAGCGGCGGCAGACTGATCGACAGGCGGTGCAACGGCGATGCTGGCGCGGGCGATCGAACGAGCGGGACTGGCCGCCATCGCGGCCAAGGTGGCGGCTGGCGAGCGGCTGGATCGCCGCGAGGGGATCCGGCTGTACGAGTCACCGGACCTCAACGTTGTCGGGCATCTCGCCAACCAGGTGCGCGAGCGGCTGAACGGCAACCGCGCCTGGTGGGTCCGCAACCAGCACATCAACTACACCAACATCTGCAACAAGGGCTGCCTCTTTTGCAGTTTCTACGCCCTGCCGAAGGACGCTGCGAAGGGCTACACGATGACCCCGGAACAGGTGGCGGAGAAGGTCCGCGCCTACCTGCCGATCCCGATCAGCGAAGTCCACATGGTCGGGGGGGTCAACCCGAAGCTGCCCTACGACTACTACCTCGACCTGCTGCGGGCGATCCGCGCCGTGCGTCCGCAGGCGACCATCAAGGCCTACACGATGGTCGAGGTCGAGCAGATCGCGCGGGTTGGCAAGGTCAGCCTGGAGGAGTGCCTGCGCGACCTGCAGGCGGCCGGGCTGGACATCCTCCCCGGCGGCGGCGCCGAGGTCTTCAGCGAGCGGGTGCATGAGGAGCTGTTCTGGGCCAAGGGCGACAGCGTGAAGTGGATCGACATCGCCCGCACGGCGCACCGGCTGGGGATCAAGTCGAACGCCACCCTGCTGTACGGGCATGTCGAACAGACGGCTGAGAAGGTCGACCACCTGCTGCGGTTGCGCGAACTGCAGGACGACACGGGCGGCCTGAACAGTTTCATCCCGCTCTCGTTTCACCCCGAGCGGACGCAGCTCGAGCACCTGCCCGCGCCGACCGGGATCGACGACCTGCGCGAAGTTTCGGTGGCGCGGCTGCTGCTGGACAATGTGCAGCACATCAAGAGCTTCTGGATCATGAACACGATCCAGGTCACCCAGGCCGCGTTGTGGTACGGCGCGGACGACACCGATGGGACGATTCAGGAGTACGAGATCACGCGCGACCCGGTCCACGACCGGCGCCAGGTGCTGACCAACGCCGACCTCTGTCGGCTGATCCGCGAGGCCGGCCGCGAACCGGTCGAACGAGACGCGCTCTACCGGCCGGTCGCCCCGGCGGCGGAGGCGGCCGGGTGAAGACCGCGCTGTGGCTGCTGGTCTGCTGCGCCAGTCTCGTCGGCTGCCGGCCGCCGAACCCGCCGGCGCGGCGCCCCGTCCGGCCGCCCAACGCGGTTCACCTGCAGCCACCGGCGGGCTTCAAGCAGACCACGGCGCCCGGCAGCCTGATCGGCTACCGTTCGGCTGCCGGGGCCACCCTGGTGCTGACCCGCCGGACCGTGCCGGGGCTCAGCCAGCCGGCGCTGCGGCCGGCCCTGGAGCGGACGCTGACCGCCGACCGCAATCAAGAGGTCGGTGCCGGCGGCTTCAAGGTCACCGGGCATGTCAACGCCACCATTGCGGACCGCCCGGCACTGGTGATGGACGCCGAGCTGACCACGCCGGCCGGCCGGCGCCGCTTGCGGCAGTACGGGATCCTGGCCGGTGAGCAGTGGTACGTGCTCACGGCCGAAGCCGGCGCTGAGCAGTTCGGCGAGTTGCAGGCGCAGTTCGATGCGGCGGCGCAGTCGTTGCGATTGGAGGGCTGACGTCGTGGGAGCGAGCTGGACTGACCTGGAAGCGAAGGTCCTGGCGGGCGAGCGGCTGAGCCCTGACGACGGCCGCCGGCTGTTCGCGCATCCGAACCTGCCGGAACTCGGCGCGCTGGCCGACGAGGTCCGCCAGCGGCTGCATCCGGGCCGCACAGTGACCTATGTCGTCGGCCGCAACATCAACTACACCAACGTCTGCTGGGTGCAGTGCAGCTTTTGCGCCTTCTACCGCCTGCCCAGCGACACCAGCGGCGAAGCCTACACGCTGCCGGCCGAGGCGATCTTCCAGAAGATCGAGGAGCTGCTGGCGGTCGATGGTGGCGGCCCGGTCGAACTGCTGCTCCAGGGCGGCCTGAACCCGAAGCTGCGGGTGGAGTGGTACGAGGAGCTCTTCAGCGAGATCCGCCGGCGCTATCCGACAGCCTGGTTGCACGCCCTGAGCGCCACCGAGATCCAGTACATCGCCAAGCTCAGCAAGCTGTCGCTGCCGGCGACGCTCGCCCGGCTGCAGGCGGCCGGGCTCGGCAGCATCCCCGGGGCCGGCGCCGAGATGCTCAGCGACAACGTCCGCGCGGAGATTGCACCCTTCAAGGAGACCACCGCGCAGTGGCTGGAGGTGATGCGCGAGGCGCATCGGCTCGGCCTGCGCTCGTCGGCGACGATGATGTACGGCTCCACCGACAGCACCGAGGACCGCCTGCAACACCTCTTGCGGATTCGGGAGTTGCAGGACGAGACCGGCGGCTTCACGGCGTTCATTCCGTGGAGTTTCCAGCCCGCCGGGACCCCGCTCGGGGAACGGCTGGCCGCGGCCGGCTGGCAGCAGGCCAGCGGCTTCGACTACCTCCGCACAGTGGCGGTCAGTCGGCTGCTACTCGACAACGTGCCGCACCTGCAGGCTTCCTGGGTCACGCAGGGTCAGAAGATCGGGCAGATCAGCCTGCATTACGGGGTCGACGACTTCGGCAGCACGATGCTCGAAGAGAACGTCGTCAGCGCCGCCGGGACGCACCACACCGATGAGATGACACTCGGCGAGATGCGCCGCCTGATCGCCAGCGCAGGCTACACGGCCCGCCGCCGCACCACCCTCTATGCGGCGGTCGAGCCGCTGCCCGCCAACGCCTGAACCGGGCAGTTACGGCTTCTTCGGCGGCGGCACCACCGGCAACGGCACGAAGTCGCGCTGGTCGATCATCCACTTGCTGAGCCGCACTTTGAGATCCCGCTCCAGCGCCGCGTGCTCCGCCTGTCCCGCCAGGTTGGTCAGCTCGGCAGGGTCGGCTTGCAGGTCGTACAGCTCGAACAGCGGCCGCGTCGGGCTGTTGTAGAGTTTCTGTAGCACCGGGTTGAGCTGGCCGGCGGCGGCGCGCTGCTGGATGTCCTTCCAGAACGCCTCGCCCCCGAAATCGACCGGCTGGTAAGGCAGTTGCCAGAGCGCGTTGTAGATCAGCTTGTGCGTCGGAGTGACCACGCAGCGGCCGAGATCGAACGGCGCACTGCCGGTCGGCAGCCCGCTGCCGTGCGCACCGCGCTCGCAGTAGACCTCGCTGCGCGGCGTGTAGGTCGTACCGCGGAGCAGCGGCAGGAAGCTGCGCCCGGTGATCGCCGCTGGGGGTTCCAGACCCGCGGCCTGCAGCAGCGTTGGCGCGAGGTCCTCGCCGGAGATCAGGTGCGACGTGCTCCCCGCCTGCACCACCCCGGGCCAGCGGACCAGCAACGGCACGTGGATCCCGAACTCGTTGAGGGTGCCCTTGCCACGCAGTTGCGACGCGCCGTTGTCGCCCATAAAGAGGACGATGGTCTGGTCGGCCAGGCCGCGCTCGGCGAGCAGCCGCAGGGCGCCGCCGACATCGCTGTCGAGACGGCTGATCTCGTCGTAGTAGCGGGCGAAGTCCTGCCGCACGCCGGGCGTGTCGGGGTAGTGCGCCGGCAGTGTCAGCTTGGCCGGGTCGTGCGGCTCAGGTATGGCGTTGGCGTCGAGCGGCCGATGCGGGTCGGGCGAGCAGAGCTGCAGGAAGAACGGCCGGTCGGCCGGCCGGGCGTCGAGGAACGCCTCGAACTGCGGCAGGTACTCGGCGCGCCCGCCCTGCCGCACGTAGTCGAGCCGCCGCTCGAAGGTCCGGAGCTGCTTCTCGTCGGCGTACTTCCCCAACTCCGGCCCGGCGTAGGCGCCGTCCAGGTGAAACGTGCGGCCAGCCACGCCTGTGTAGTAACCGGCGGCCCGGAGCAACTCGGGAAAGGTCGGCACGTCCAGCGGCAGGGGCGCCGAGAAACGGGTCATATCGATGGCGACCGGCGCCCGGCCGGTCAGGATCGAGGCCCGCGAGGGCACACACTGCGGGCAGGTCACGTAGGCCCGGTCGCAGCGCAGGCCGGCGGCTGCCAGGGCGTCCAGGCTGGGGGTCCGGATCTCGGCGTTGCCGTAGCAGCCGAGGTGCGGGTAGCTGTGATCGTCGGAAAGCAACAGCAGGATGTTGGGCGGACTCGCCGCGCGAGCCCGGCGCGCCGCAGCGCCGATGGTGCAGGCCGCACTGCTCTGCCAGATGAAATCCCGGCGCCGCATCGTGAGTCTCCGCCGACCCGGTTGGCGCCCGGCGGGGCCGTTTCCTCCTGCGCTCGGCGATCGCGCCTCCCGCGCCGGTGCATTGCCGGTTCGGCCTGAACCTGCGATGATGCGGAGTCGTCTGGAACGATGTGCCCGTCTGCGTGCAGACGGTATGATCCTCGCCGTACTCCTCGCTCGCACCACAGGGGCTGGGTCGGCGTAACTGCGCGGCCGTGTTGGCGCTGTCAGCGCGGCCGGATAGGGATGTCGAGAGAATGACCTACCAAAGGACCCGCCGCGGGTTCACCCTCATCGAACTGCTCGTCGTGATCGCGATCATCGCGATCCTGGCTGCGATCCTGTTCCCGGTGTTCGCCAAGGCGCGCGAGAAGGCGCGGCAGTCAAGCTGCGCCAGCAACCTCAAGCAGATCGCCATCGCGCTGACGCAGTACACCCAGGATTACGACGAGACGATGCACCTGCACCGCAACCCCACCAGCACCTACGGCTGGATGGACATGGTCACGCCGTACATCAAGAACGGCCAGGTCTTCGTCTGCCCGTCGACCAACCGCGGCCTGGTGCGGGTCGGCGTCGCCACCAATGTCGGCACCCACTACGGCTGGAACTGGCGCGAGCTGGGCGCCGACACCTGGGCCCGCTCGCTGGCGCAGATCACCCAGCCGGCCAACACCCTGGCCTATGCCGATAGCGTCTCCTACGTGATCTCCTGGTACGAGTACTTCTACTACCCCGAAGCGCGCCACAACGAAGGCTGCAACACCGCCTTCGTCGACGGCCACGTGAAGTGGCTGAAGCAGCAGGAGATCTACACCGGCACCACCACCGCCAACGGGCCGAACGACCCGCTGAGCAGCCAGTACCAGTACTACAAGTACAACAAGTAGCGCCGCCGCGGGGAGCGGCCGGCGGCCGCTCCCCGCCCGGTCGTCTACATGTCGCCTTCGTCGGCCGACGGTCCGTAGATCGACGGCACCGGCAGGTCGTTCAGCCGCAGGTAGAGCCCCAGTTGCGCGCGGTGGTGGATCAGGTGACTGAGCACGAAACCGCGGAAGACCTGGATCTTCGGCATCGTCAGAATCACCTGCCCGCCGTGCTTCAGCGACCAGGGCTGGAACATCGCCTCGTCGCTGACCTCCGCCAGAGCCGCCGTCGCCGCCGTCACGTCGGCATCGAACTTCGCCAAGGCCTCCGCCACCGTCGCCGGCGCGAAGGGCTGCCAGGCTTCCCCACCCGGCGGCGCGAAGTCCAGCTCGCTGGTCGTCGCCGTCACCACACACCAGCTCGGAATCTCACACAAGTGCCCCACCAGCCGCCCCATGGTGAAGGACTTGGCGTGCGGCGTGTAGCCAAACAGGCTGTCGGGACACCGCTCAATCGTCTTCCGGACCCCCACCACCTCATACCCCAGCTCCGCAGTCAGACCCTGTGCAATCGACACGTCCGTCTCCTGCCAGGGAGTCTGACACCATCCAATGCAAATGAATGTTTGCATTCTCATGACAGCTGCGGGCGGGTTGTGACGGTCAGCCGCTTGCCCGGCTCAGGGCGCCGCGGGCGGCGCGTCGAAGACGAGCTCACCGCGCTGCAGGGCCTCGCGCACGGCGGCCTGCCGGGCGGCCAGTCGGTCGTACTTGGCGAGGCGCTGCTGGTCGGCCGGGCAGGGCACGAAGCCGGGCGAATCCGCTTCCGGCCGCTGGCGCAGCCGGGCGGCACCGCGTTCGATCAGCGCCAGCGCCGCGGCCTGCGCGGTCGGGTTCGCGCGGAGCGACTCCAGGCACGGGCTGCGTTCGGGACGCTCGAAGCTGACCTGCGGCCCGAACCTGGTCTGGCAGGTCGCCTGCTCGAGCAGCGGCACCCCGGTCAACTGGCTCAGCTCCTGCAGCTCGGCATTGCTCAGGGGACAGCGGCCGGCCAGGTGGTCGGGCCAGGCACACTCGTAGCGCGGGTAGTAAGGCGCGTTGAGGTCGATCCAGGTCAGGATGCGGTCGCGGCTCACCGCGTCGAGGGTCACGCCGTGGTGGGTGCTCAGCGCCACCTGGGCCAGCGGGCTGACCGTCGAACCCCAGGACCGCGCTGCCTGGATCGCGGCCGGTCCAGCGCCGACCACGCGGACCAGGCGCTTGCGCCACAGCTCGTGGTAGCTGGCGTTGAAGACCAGGTCGCGGTCACCGGCCAGCACCACCGCCGCCGCGCCGGCGCCGCCGTAGTCGTGGCAGGGCAGGCAGTGGTGGTCGAAGGCCGGCTGCACCTCGGCCCGGAAGCTGAACAGGCGCTCCTCGCCGTGCCACGGCTGGAGCTGGCGGGGTGGCCGGCGCAACGCGGCGGTCAGCCCGGCGGCCTGCGGCTCCGGGGCGTGCAGGCGGCTCTCATGGCAGCCGCCGCAGCCGGCCCGTTCGCCGGGTCGTAGCATCGTGCCGCTGCGCATCGATTGCACCATGCGGCCGGCCGCGTCGAGCAACTGGAAGTAGACGAAGCGCCCGGCCGGCGCCTGGAAGTAGACCGAGCCATCGGCCTCCACCGGCACGGTCCCGAGGACCCGCTTGTTGGCGAAGTCGTGCCAGTTCATCGCCGGGGCGATGGTCCCCTGGCCACCCCAGAAGGCGTGCGTCCAGGTGCGCTTCTCCGGCGACTCGACGACCCGCAGGGCCGTCACGCTGCCACGCTCGACGCCGGCCAGGTGGGTGCCCTGGTAGACGTCGGCGACGTAGAACCAGCCATGGTCGAGCTGCCGCTGCAGGCGGGACGGGATCACCGGTGGGCGGACCCGCGGACCCAGCGGTTGCGGATCGAAGCAGCCGGGGCCCTCGACATG
Organism: Fimbriimonadaceae bacterium; assembly: GCA_020850355.1. Taxonomy (GTDB): domain Bacteria; phylum Armatimonadota; class UBA10988; order UBA10988; family UBA10988; genus JADZEX01. The sequence goes on from JADZEX010000062.1 coordinate 23,227, forward strand.
CAGCAGGACCTCGTTGCCAAAGGTGTCGAGCGCGTAGAGCCCCATCTGCTCGCCGACGCCGGTCTGCCGCGCACAGAGGAAGACGTTGTCGTCCAGCGGGTACGGGTCCTGGTACTTCGGGCGGACCGGCAGGAAGGCGTCCCAGTTGCCCTGGCCGATCAGCTTGGCGGCGCTGGCCGGCCAGGTCCGCAGGACCGCCGCAGCGCCGTCGACGCCGCGCTGGCGGTCGAGCAGGCCGAGCGCCCCCCAGGGGCGGTCGTGGCAACTGCCGAGGATCGCCAGGACACGGTCGCTGCCGACGGCCCGGCCGTGGATCACGCCGCCGGGGGAGCTGGTGTTGTTGCCGTACCAGATGGCCTGATTGGTGCCGTCGGGGTGGCAGGTCCAGAGGCCCTGCGCGTCACCGAAGTTGCGGTCGACGTACTCCCAGCGGTCGTACAGCAGCCGGCCGTCCGGCAACAGCGCGGCGTGCCCCTCGAACAGCGTGCTCTTGGCGATCTGCTCGATGTTGCCGCCGCCGGCGGTCATGCGGTGCAGATTCGCCATGATGTGGCGGTTGCACATGCAGTACTTCGGCTCGCGGGTCGACGAGAAGACGATGTCGCCGTCGGGCAGGTAGAGCGGATCGATGTCGCTGATGCCCGGCTGGCGGGTGAGCTGGATCGGCGCCCCACCGGCGGCGGGCAGCTCGTAGAGGTGATAGTCGTCGTCGGGCTGTCGTCGCCCCGCGACGATCACGCGCTGGCCGTCGAAGTGGACCTCCGGATCGCGCACGATGCCCTGCGGCAGCTCCCACAGCGTTCGCGTCCGGCCGCTGGCGAGGTCGACCGCCCGCAGCGCTCCGCCGCCGACGAAACTGGCGGTGTTGATCTCGCCGGTCTGAAAGAGTGTCTCGGTGTTGTGGTGGTCAGGCTTGTACTGCGCGCGCACCACGTAGAGCAGCTCGCGCCCGGCCAACTGCGGGTGGCAACGATAGGCCGCCTGCAGCAGCGGCGTGAGCTGCTCGTCGCTGGGCTCCGGCCCGAGGGCGGCAAGCTGCCCGGCGAGCGCCTGCAGGTCGCGCCGCCGCGCAGGCGCGACGCGCTCCAGGTGCGCCAGCAGCGCCGCGGCGCTGGTGGCGGTCCCGACGACCGGGGTGGTCGCCAGCAGCCGCCGGCGGCTGCGCCAGCGGGATTCCGTGGCGAGCGGATCGAGGCGGCCGGTCAACTGCACGTCGTCCAGCGTGAGGTGGCCCCAGCCGCCGACCTGGTCGTCGATCAGGCGCAAGTAGACCGGCTGGCCGACCGCCGCAGGGACCTCCCAGGTGACCGCCTGCAGCAACTGCGCGTTGCGCCCGCCGGCCCGCGCCAGTTCCCGGCCATCGAGCGCGCAGAGCGCCACGTGGGTGGACTCGTGGCTGCCCCCGCCGACCAGCAGCCGGACCGTCGGCCCCGACAGCACGACGACCGGCGATTCGACGACGCCGGTGAAGGAGTCGTCGGGCCGGCCGTCGGGTCGTTCGAGGGTCGACAGGAACCAGCGGCCCTGCTTGACGTAGGGCTCGCCAGTGTGGTGGAAGGTGGCGCGGTCGGTCAGCAGCAGCGGGAAGCTGCCCTCGACGATCCGCCAGCCCTGCAGATCACCGCTTTCGAAGTCGAACTGAACCACCTCGGCCGCGGCGACCGCGCCACTCAGGCCCAGCATCCAGAGCAGTCCGCACCAGCGCATCGGCGCTCTCCGGGGCCACGGCCGGCGGCTTGACCCGCCTGCCTGGCAGTGCCATACTCGCCGGTATGGCAACCTGTGAGCCGTTCCGCGCGCTGCGCTACAACCCTGCTCTTGGCACCGATCTGAGCGCCCTGGTGTCGCCGCCCTATGACGTCATCGACGCGCCGCTGCAAGCCGCGCTGCTGGCCGATCCGCACAACATCAGCCACCTCGACCTGAACCCCGGGTCCACCGACCTGAACGACCCCGACAACCGCTACCGCCGGGCGGCGGTGCTGTTGGGCGAGTGGCTCGACGCCGCGGTGCTGCGGCAGGACGCCGGGCCGGCGTTGTACCTTTACGAGCAGGTCTACACCTGGGCGGGTGAGCCGATCACCCGGCGGGGCTTCTTCTGCCGGGTCCGCTTGGAGCCGCTGGGGACCAGCATTCACCCGCATGAGCGGACCTTCAGCGGGCCGAAGCAGGACCGTTACAACCTGACCTGCGCGACGCGCTGCAACCTCAGCCAGGTACTCGGGATCTACCCCGACCCGAGCGGCAGCGTGCTGGACTCCTGTGCGGCGGTCTGGCTGACACGCCCCGACGTCGTGGCCACCGGGCGCGACGGCGTGCTCAACCGCCTCTGGGTCGTCGCCGACCCGGCGATCGCCACGGCGGTCGGCACGGCGATGGCGGACCGACCGATCTACATCGCCGACGGCCACCACCGCTACGAGACTGCGCTGCGGTACTTGCAGCACCTGGAGCAGAAGGGCGCCGTGGCGCCGGACGATCCGGCGCGCTATACCACGTTCGCGCTGCTCGGCTCGGCCGACCCCGGCGTGCGCGTGATGCCGACCCACCGCGTCCTGAGCGGGCTGCGCGGGCTCGATCTGGCGAACCTCAAGCGACAGTTGCCCGAGGGCCTCTCGTGGACCGCCGTGGACCTGGACCGCACCGACGCCGCGGGCCTGGAGCGCTGGATCGCGGCCCAGCCGTTGGACAGCGTGGCGGTGCTGACGGCCGGCGAGCTGGCGCTGATCCAGCCCCGCAGCACGGCCCAGCGCGCGGCCTTGCTGCCCGGGCTGGCACCGGTGTTGCAGACGCTGAACGTCGCGCTGCTGCACCAGTGTCTGCTGCCGGACTGGCTCGAACCGCAATGCGGCAGCGGCGAGATGCAGTACGTCCACCGCGTCGACGAAGCGCTGGCGGCGTTGGCCGGCGGGGCGCAGGCGGCCTTCCTGCTGCGGGCGGTGCCGCTGCAGAGCATCCTTGAGGTCGCCGGGGCGGGCGAGCTGATGCCGCAGAAGAGCACCTACTTCTATCCGAAGCTGCTGACCGGGCTGGTGATGTACCCGTTGCGGGACTAAACCAACTCCAAGGTGCTGTGATGGTGCCACTCGGCGAGATCAGCGCGCTGGCCAGGCGCATCGGTGAACAAGAGCAGGCCTCGCGGGTGATCCTGTTCGGATCCCACGCCGAGGGTACCGCGAGCGCCGACTCCGATGTCGACCTGTTGGTGGTGCTGCGCCATGCGCAGCCGACGTTGGCCCGCGCCGCAGCGATTCGGGCCGGGTTGACTGCTCCTTTTGCGATCGACATCCTGCTGCACTCCGAAGCGACCGCCCGCGAACGGCTGGCACTGGGTGACACCTTCTTGGCAACCGCGTTGAGCCGGGGCATGGTGCTCTATGAAGCCCTGGACTGAAGAGTGGGTGGAGCGGGCCGAGGAGGACTGGGCAGCAGTCAACTTGCTGTCGTCGAGCGCGCCGCTGGACCTGGCCGGAATCGTCTGCTTCCACGCCCAGCAATGCGTCGAGAAGTACCTCAAAGGCCGGCTCGCGGAGGCTGGGACGGGCTTCGGCAAGACCCACGACCTGGTGTTCCTGTTGGATCTGGCCTTGCCGCTGGAACCAGGCTGGGCGGCCTTCCGTAGTGACCTGGCCAGGCTGAGCACCGCGGCCGTGGCCTATCGCTATCCCGGGCCGGCCGCCACGGCGACGGATCTCACCGCGGCTGCCGCGGCCTGTCGAGCCTTCCGTAACGCAGCGCGGCTGGCGCTGGGACTCTGAGCGGGCGACCGCCGCCGCCACCCACCTTGCCCCGCAGACCCGAACCGGCTACGCTGGCGGGTGGAGACCGGCGATGCGTCTGCTGGGGTGGCTGCTGCTGGGCGTGACTGCGGCTGGGGCGCGCACCGCGAGTGTCGAGCTGGGCGAGGTCAACCGCTCGCAGGGCCTGACGGTGCCCTCGGCGGGCGATGGTGAGAATGTCGCCGCCAGCATCGGCGGGCGCGCCGCCCGCATCGCGACCGGGGCGCGGTCGCTCTACACCTATGTCGCGGTTGACGCCGCACTGTTCCCGCCGGGCGACCACACCCTCTATGTCACTTTCGACCTCTGGGACGACGGCCCGCGGGTCCTGCGGCTGCAGTACGACAGCGTCGCGGCGCAGCCCAGCATCGCCACCAAGTACCGCGACGGCGGGGCGCTGCTGCTGCTGGGCAGTGGCGGCTGGGTCCGCCGGACCGCCAAGCTGGAACACGCACGGCTGGGCAAGGGGCAGAACCACGCGACCGATCTGCGGGTCTCGGGAGTCGCTTACATCGCGCGGATCGAGGTCAGTGACGCCCCGCCCGCCGGATGGGACGCCCAGCAGTTGGTGCCGCCAGAGGACCTGGCCAGGCTGCGCACGCCGATCGGCGCCGGCGTCGAACTGTGTGTCGGGGCCGAGCCTGACCTAGCCGAAGCGCTGATTCTGGAGGCGCTCGGGGTCACCAGCATCGAGACCTACGTCACCTGGCAGACCGTCGAGGACGCCGGCCGCGGGCAGTGGGACTGGTCGCGCTGGGACGCCCAGGTTGCGGTGCTGCGGCAGGCCGGGCTGAAGTGGGTGCCGTTCCTGATTGCCGGTCCGGCCTACGCCACCCCGAAGTGGTTCCGCGAGGGTCCGCAGCACTTCCCCTACGTCTGTCTGGAGCACCAGCAGCCGACCAAGGTCGAGTCGCTCTGGAACCCGGCGCTGCGGCCGGAGATCGAGCGCTTCCTGGCGGCCTTCGCCGAGCGCTACCGCGATTCTGGCGTGATCGAGAGCGTCCTGCTGGGGATCACCGGAATCTACGGCGAGAGCATCTACCCGGCCGGACCGAGCGACGGCTGGACGATGGACATCCCCGGCCCTTACCACAACCACGGCGGCTGGTGGGCCGGTGACCGGCGCGCCGCGGCCGACTTCCGGACGACCCTGCGGCGGCGCTACGGCGACCTCGCCAGGCTGAATGCGGCCTGGGGCACGCAGTACGCCAGCTTCGAGGCGGTGCCGCTGCAGTTGCCTAGCCAGTACCCCGCCGGCACCGCCCGCGCTGACTTCGTGCGGTGGTACGAAGAGAGCATGACCGAGTGGTCGCGCTGGTGGGTCGAGGTGACCCGGAAGCAGTTCCCGACGACGGCGATCTATCTCTGCACCGGCGGCGACGGCAGCCCCTTCCTGGGCGCCGACTTCACGGCCCAGGCGAAGGCCATCGCGCCGTACGGGGCTGGCATCCGGATCACCAACGAGGCATCGAGCTACCCGCACAACTTCGCGATCACCCGCGAAGTCGCCACGGCAACCCGGCTCTACCAGACCTTCGCGGGCTTCGAGCCGGCTGGTCAGGTTGACGAGTGGGGCGTCGGGGCGCGGATCTACAACGCCACCGCGTCGGGGATCCGGCAACTGCACTATTACGCCCCGAATCTGCTCGGATCGGGCCCCGCGACCGCCAACTGGCGTGCTGCCGCCGCGCAGTGGCAGGCGCGCCGGCCACTCCCGCCGACCGTCGCGGTCTACCTGCCGCGCGAAGCCTGGGCCCAGGGGGCCACACCCGGCGCCAGTTACAGCATCGTCCACGCCCTCCGCGAGTACGTCGATGTCGATCTGGTCACTGCCACTTCGGTGGCCGACGGCGCCCTGCGCGCGGTCAAGGCGCTGGTGATCCCGCCGACTCCCAGCCTCGAGCCGGCTGCCGAGCGGGCGATCCAGGACTGGTGCAGCGCTGGCGGGCTGCTGCTGCAGTGCGGCCCGGCGGGGCCGCTGCCGGTGGTCGTGCGGCCGGTCGATCCGCTGCCGGCCACCGTCGTGCTGCAGCTTGGAGCCGCCGCTGACGAGGTCTACCTGAGCGGCGACTGGAACGGCCCCGAGCGTGGCGCGGAGTTCCCGCAGACACCGACCAAGCGCTGGAGCGGCGCGGCGCCGGGGCTGCTGCTGCCGGTCCAGCCCGGCCAGCCCGTCAGCCTGCGGCTGGAGGTGTTGGCCCGCGAGGTGGCGCTCCGCGACGGCGGCGGGGCGGCGGTGGTCAATGGCCAGGAAGTCGGGCGCCTCAAGCCGGGCTACCAGATCCTGGCCGCCGAGCTGCCCGGCAACCTGCTGACCAGCCCGCTGGCCAAGCTGGAGCTACGGGTGCGGGGCTGGCAGCCGAGTGAGCAGGACCGCACGACCGACGACCGGGTGCTCGGTGTGGCGGTCGGCCGCGTGGAGTTGCGGCGCGCCGGCGGGCCGGCTGAGGCGCCGCCCAACCAGAGCCTGGTGGCGGTCCTGGAGCGGGCTCGTCTGACGGTCGTCAAGCAGGGCGCTGGCGCGGCGGTGACGCTGCCGGTGGGAGCCTACACCAGCCAACCGGTCCTCAGCGGGCTGCTCGGCGAAGTGGCCCGTGAGCTGGGCCTGGGCGACCTGCGGCTGGACGACCTCACCGACGGCGTCTACGCCACCGCGCTGCCCGACGGGCTGCTCTGGTACAACGCCGGGGCGCTGCCCGCGGTCAAGCGCGGCGTGACGATCCCGCCGCGCAGCATCGCCAGTACGCCGCGCTGAAGTCTCAGCGGCCGAGGTCGCCCAGCCCCGCCACCGTGGCGGCGGTGAGGTAGCAGACCGTGCTGCCCAACTCGCGGCCGCGCAGCGGGTTGCCGTAAAGGTCGACCGCGGTGACGCCGGCCGGAAGCTGGTACGGCGCGTGCACCGCCCGCGGGATCAGCACCGCCACGGCGCGGTCCGGGGTCGTGAAGAGGTAGGCCGACACGCCGGCCGCCACTTCTCGCACGCGCTGGTAGCGGGTGCCCTCCAGCAGCCAGGCCAGCGCACTGTGCGCCACGGCGCTGGGGTGCGGGTAACCGTCGTTGGTGACCAGGGTCCGCCAGGGCGGGGCGCTGTCGCCAGGGTAGTAGTTGAGGCCGTGCATCGTGTACAGGAACACCTTCTCCGACCCGCCGCTGAGCGTCGAGACGACATACCGGACGGTGCTGTCGGCGGCCAGTTGATAGTCGTCGCGGTTGGCGTAGGGCAGACTGTGCCGCAGCAGCCCATCGAAGGTCGAGGTGCGCAGGGTGGTCCCCTCGGACATCCAGGCCGGCTTGCCTAGCCGGCCCTGCGCTGCGACGATGGGCGCGGCGGCGTGCTCCAATCCGTCCTTGGTGACGTCGTCGCCCGGGTATCCCAGCGCGGCCGAGGTGTACTTGTGGTAGGTGAAGACGTCGCAGGTCTGCAGCCCGCCAGCTTGTAGCACGCCCGCGGTCCACTCCTTGCCGTTGTGGCCGCCGTAGCTGTTGAAGCCAGCGATGGTCAGCCCCGGATCAACGGCCTTGGCCGCGCGGTAGGCCCGCTCCTGCAGCGCGGCGAAGTCCTGCGCGGCAGTGGCGCTGCGCGCGCGCTGGTCCTTGGCGGTGGCATCGTAGACCGACCAGAAGCTGCCCCAGGGCTCGTTCCAGACTTCCCAGTGGCGAATCTGCTGGCGGTACCGCGTCGTCACGGTCCGGACGTAGGTCTCCCAGGCGTCCAGGTCGCGCGGCTGGTACCAGCGATCCCAGTATCCGTTGCAGGGCTGCGGCCAGCCGGTGACCCAGTGCGGCGCGGTCTCGAGCTGGCCGAGGATCATCAGGTGGTGGCGCCGGTAGCGGTTGATCTCGTCGTCAAAGAAGACCCAGCGACCGCGCTCGGGCTCCAGCCAGGACCAGCCGACGAACTGCATCCCCGCGTCGTGCAGCCGCACCCAGTTGGCACCCGCGGCTTTGGCTGCCAGCAGGTGGCGGGTGGCGGGCAGCGTGTGGACGCCGAACGCCGAAGCGGGCGCATCCTGGCCCCAGTACCGCGGCCGCCGCAGCCGGCTGACGACCAGCTCGGAGACCTCGCTGAGCGGCTGCCCCGCGGCGTCGACCGCCTGCAGCTCGATCCGGAACTGCCCCCAGGCCGGCTGCGCGCCGGCGCTGTAATCGAGCACCCCCTGCCGCAGGCCGGCGCCGTTCAGCGGCACCGCCGGCAGGGCCACCTGCTCGCCGTACAGGTTGACCACCCTCCCCCGCAGTTGCGCCGCGGCGTCGCCGGTGACGGCGTAGGCGACCCGCGCCGGCTCGTCTTCGAACTGCACCCGCGCCGCGCTGGCGCTGCTCGGCGGCATCGCCAGCACCACCTCGCAGGGACGTGCCGGACGGTACTCGGTCGCGACGCTCCCACGTTCGACCTGCAGGGCGTCGACCGCCAGGTCGCCCTGCCAGTCGAGCCGCAGCCCGTGGACCTGGCCGTTGAGCTGCGGGTCGAAGTTCAAGCTGACCCGCTGCCACTGCGCGGTGGCGGTGAAGTCCCGGCCAGCCAGCCCATAGCCGCTCTGAGCCAGCACCCACAGCCGGCCGCGGCCGGTGCCCCGCAGGCTGAGACTGACGGTATGCCGCTCGAAGCTCCAGGGCACCGCGAACGGCGCCGAGTTGAGGCGCAAGAGGCCGGGGCCCTGCACCCGCAAGGCGGGCGCGCCGCTGGGTCCGCGGTCGGCCGGGTCGTTGCTGAGCTGCACCTGCGCGTCGTCGTTGTCGCGGTCGAGGAACCAGCCGCTCGGCAAGCCCAGCGGCAGCCGCGTGATGGTCGCCAGGTTGCCGCTGCCGCCGCTGGGGTAGCGCGCCTTGATCGCCGCAATCAGCTCCTCGCGGCTGAACCGCTCCAGCTTCAGGTCGGCCAGATCGAAGACCCCCGTGCCGCCGTGGCTGAGCTGCAGTCGGATCTCTTGCGGCTGCTGCTCCAACCGGAAGTCGTACTGGTAGTCGCGCCAGCCCTGCGCCAGTTGCGGGCTGGCCTGCCAAACCGTGGTGTAGGGCGCGCCGGTGAAGCGGATGCCGAACTCCGGCGTGCCTTCGCCCGTGGTGCGGGCCTGGAAAGTCAGCCGCAGGTAGGCCACCTCTGGGAACAACGGCAGACTGTGGGCGACCTGCAGGTTCCCGCCGCGGAGCTTCTCGATCCGCAGGAAACGCCGACCCTCGTCGACCAGCGGCGTGTAGCGGATGGCGATGTCGGGCTGCCAGGCGCCGGTGGAGTTCTCGACCCAGCCGGCCGGCAGCGCGCCGGTGACCTCGGTCAGGCCGTCGGCCGACCTGGCGTTGACCGGGTTGGCGGCGTCGCCGAAGGCGGTGTTGACCAGCACCTCGGCCTGGGCAGCAGCGGTCAGGGCGAGCAGGGCGGCGAGGCCAGCGTAGCGCATCAGCGGGCTCCGGGCGGATGCGCCAGACAGGATTCGAACCTGTGACCCTCGGATTAAAAGTCCGCTGCTCTACCGGCTGAGCTACTAGCGCGCGCCGCCGATTCTACCAGCGGCCCCCGGAGTGGTCAACGCGAGGCCCGCGCGCGCCCTGCCGGGGCGGCCGCCCGGTGCTCAGGCAGCGTCGCCGGAGGTTGGCTCAGCGGCAGGCTCGGACGAGGGGCGCTCGCGCAGCCAGCGCGCCAGACGGCCGACCAGGGCCCCGACGGTCGCGAAGATCAGGACGTTCAGCAGCAGCACATCGACCCGTTCGAGGCCGAAGTAGTCTTGCCGCGGGTCGGCCGCCGGCTCGTACCGCACCAGGTGGCTGTAGAGCTTCCAGAGCCCCCAGACGAGGCTGCCGAGCAGCCCGTAGAAGAGGCCCCAGAGCAGCCCGAGCCGCGGCTTCAGGCCGCGCAGGCGGGCCCAGACCAGGCCGCCAGTGAGGCCCACCAGAGGCCCGAGCAGGCCGAGCAGACGGATCGCCTGGGCGACCTGTTGCTCGTCCAGCAGCTCCTTCATCTCGTCCATGGTGGCCTCACTGGCGCGATCATACCTGAGTCTAGGTGTCCTGCAAGCCCCGCGCCAGCAGGATCTCGCCGGTCCGCGCCATCTCGATGATGGCGAACTTGTCGAGCAGCTTGATGAAGGCATCGATCTTCGGCCGGTTGCCGGTCACCTCGATGATCATCTCGCCCTCGGCCAGGTCGACGATGCGGGCGCGGAAGACGTCGCAGAACTGGATCAGCTCCGGCCGGTCGGCGCTGCCGCAGGCGACCTTCAGCAGGGCCAGCTCGCGCGCCACGACGGCCACGTCGGTGTTGTCGTTGACGGCCTTGACGTCGATCAGCTTCCCGACCTGGCGGCAGATCTGGCTCAACACGGCGTCGTCGGCATCGACCACGATGGTCATCCGCGAGGTGTCCGGCCGCTCGGTCGTACTGACTGCCAGCGACTCGATGTTGTAGCCGCGACGGGCGAACAGACCGGCCACCCGCGTCAACACGCCGGGGCGGTTCTCAACCTCGACCGAGATGGTGTGCGACCGCGTTCGCGGCCCCGAGCCGTTCAGGCTGCTCATGCGTCCACTCCTTCCGGCTCCAAGATCGGGGCCGCCGTGTCGCCGCCGGCCGGGACCATCGGCCAGACGTTCTCCTCGTCATGCACCACAAACTCGACCAGCGCCGGCCCGTCGACCGCGGCCGCCCAGGCCATCGCCTCCTCGACGTCGGCATCGTCGAAGACCCGCCGCCCGACCGCGCCGTAGGCTTCGAAGAGCTTCACGAAGTCGGGCGAAATGCGCGGCGATTCCGGCGTCGCCACCGTGCTCAGCCAGGTCTCGCTGTAGTTGCGCCCATGGAACAGCTCCTGCCACTGGCGCACCATGCCGAGGTAGCCGTTGTTGATCAGCAGCACCTTCACCGGCACGCGCTCCAGCACGGCCACGGCCAGCTCCTGGATGTTCATCTGCAGTGAGCCATCGCCAGTGACCAGCCAGTTCGCCCGACCGGGCCGCGCGAACCAGGCGCCGATCGCCGCTGGTAGCCCGAAGCCCATCGTGCCCGCCCCGCCCGAGGTCAGCCAGAGCCGCGGCTCGGCCGGGCGGTAGAACTGCGCCGCCCACATCTGGTGCTGCCCGACATCGGTCGACACGATGGCCTGCCCGCCGGTCAGGCGGTTGAGCTGCTCCAGCAGATGCTGCGGGCGGATCTCGCCGGTCTCTTTGACGCGGTGCGGCACCAGCGGATGCTGCGCCTTCCAGTCCTGCACCTGGGTCACCCAGGCCGCTCGCTCGGGATGCCGCTGGACCCGCGGCAGAAGCCGTTGCAGGACCGTCTTCAGGTCGCCCTCGACCCCCACCAGCGGCCAGCGGTTCTTGCCCAGCTCGGCGCGGTCGACGTCGATGTGGATCACCTTCGCCTCGGGTGCGAAGGTCGCCAGCTTGCCGGTCACCCGGTCGTCGAAGCGCGCGCCGACGGTCAGCATCACATCGCAGCGCGTCAGCGCGTAGTTGGCGTAGGCGGCGCCGTGCATGCCAATCATGCCGACCGCCAGGCGGTGGTCCTCCGGGAAGGCGCCCTTGCCCATCAGGGTCCAGGTGACCGGAATGTCGGCCGCCTCGGCAAACGCCAGCAGCTCGGCCGTGGCGCCGCTGGCCAGCGCCCCGCCACCGACGTACAGCGTCGGCCGGACCGCCTGGTTGAGCAGCTCGGCCGCCGCCGCCAAGCTGGCCCCATCGGGTTCAGCCGCCGGCTGCTTCGAGCGCAAGGTGGCGCGGTCGACCTCCAGGCTGCCCTGGAAGGCCTCCAGTTGCACGTCCTTCGGGATGTCGACCAGCACCGGCCCCGGCCGGCCGGTGCGGGCGATGTGAAACGCCTCGGCGATCACCTGCGGTAACTCGGCGAGGTCGCGGACGAGGTAGCTGTGCTTGACCACCGGCAGGGTGATCCCGGTGGCGTCGATCTCCTGGAAGCTGTCCTTGCCAATCAGCGGCCGCGGCACCTGACCGGTCAGACAGACGATCGGAATGCTGTCCATGTAGGCATCGGCGATGCCGGTGACGAGGTTGGTGACCCCGGGGCCGGACGTCGCGATGCAGACACCGACCTGCCCACTGGCCCGCGCGTAGCCGCCGGCCATCAGGGCCGCGCCCTGCTCGTGGCGGACCAGAATGTGGCGGATGTCCACCTTGTGGAGGGCGTCGTAGAGCGGAATGACCGCGCCGCCGGGGTAGCCGAAGACCACCTCGACGCCTTCGCGCCGGAGACATTCCAAGACGACTTCCGCACCGTTCATCTGTCTCTCCCAAAAACAAAAACCCCCCGCCCTCAAGGGGCGAGAGGTCCCGCGGTACCACCCTTGTCGAAGCCGTCAGCATCCGACCCAGGTGGTCGGACGACGTCACACGGCTTCCTCTGGAGCGCGATAACGAGCGCCACTCGGCCCGACCTAACCCCCGGAGGGGTTCAGCCAGGCGGCTCGGGAGCGACCTTCGGCGCCGTTCGAGGCCGGTCTTACACCACGAGGACCGGCTCGCTGGACTCGACGGAGGCGCCTACTCCTCTCCGTCATGGCCAAGACCCAATCATCGTAGCCGCCCGCCCGCCGGCCTGTCAAGGCCCGATTCGGGCATCCACCAACCTTAGGGTCCGGTAATCAGGTAGTAGACCGTCCGCGGATCCAGGGCGATGCTCGCGGCGCTGCCCGCGGGACCGGCCGGGTAGCCGTTGGCGTCGAGCCGGGTAACCGTCAGCGTGGCCGCGTCGGCGCGCTTGAACTTCACCGTGCCGGCCAGTTCGCGCACCAGCCAGGGGTCGCGGCCGACGTTCGTGATCCGTTGCACCCCGTCGTCGCCCACCGGCGTGGTGCGGAAGTCGGTGCCCTTCTCCTCGCTCATTACCTGCAGCAGCATCCGGCGGCTGCTGGCGAGCGGCTGGGCATCCAGCGCGACCACCACAATCTGGCCCAACGTCAGCGACGATTGCACCGTCAGGTCGGTGGTCTGCACCGCGCCGGCGGTCGCCAGCGTGCCGCAGACACCCTGCGCCGCCGGGGCGTTGAGCAGCAGGCGGCCCCGGCCGTAGTCCAGCCGCAGTTCGCCGCTGGAGCTGCTAACGGTCATCTTCTGGCGGTCCACCCAGGTGCCCAGGTCCCGGATGGTCGACGCCGCCGGCGCCGCGGTGAAGCTCACCGCAGTGCGGCCGACGTAGTGCACCAGCGGGTCGATCAGCCCGACCTGTTGCATCCCCTGGGCGGTCGTCGGGACGTCCTTCAGGCGCAACTCGTCGAGCCCAGCGCCCTGGGGCAGAATGGTGCCGCGGAGCTGGAACAGCTCGGGCAGGGCCAGCTTCAGGTCGACCATCAGGTCGCCGGGGCGAATCAGCCCGCGGCGGTAGATCAGCGCCGCGGCCGGGAACTGACCGGCGGTGGCCGGGGTCAGGACGGTCCAGGGCTGCATCCAGAAGTTCGGCTTGACCTGCCAGCCGGTCGAGTCGAAGGCGAAGTGGACGACCGCGTCGCTGTCCTGCAGCGCGGCGTAGCTCGCCAGGTAGAGCGGCGCCTCGCTACGGTAGCGGTTCGGCCGCGTGAAGGCGTGCTCCGAGACCATCGACGGCTTGCCGTCATACTTCGGGTCCATCACGGTGTGCTCGAACTGCCGCGGCTTGCCCGGCTCCTCGGCCTCGAAGCGCAGCGCGCTGCGGTCGCGGTAGGTGTGTCCCTCGCGGATCGACCAGGCTGCGTTGTCGCCCTTGTGGAAGCAACCAAAGTAACCGTGGCGGTCGATGAAGTCGCCGACGGTGTAGGTCCACTTCTCCAGCGGCCCGAACACCTCGGCGCTGGCGGTGGTCCAGTTGCTGGCGCAGATCACGCCCTGGAAGCCGAGTTGGCGCAGATACTGGGACTGCGCCTGGTAGAAGCCGCGCTGGTGTTCGGCCAGGAACCGGGCGGTGTCCTGGTCGCGGGGCCGCTTCTCGTTGAAGATGTTCCAGAGCGCCCGGAAGGCCATCCGGCCGGCGCCCAGGTCGTCGCGCGCTTCACGTTGGCCGCCCCAGCTCTGGTAGGCCGCCTCCAGCGAGCCGTACCGCTGCCGCAGCCAGTCGCCGAACAGCTTCTCCAGGATCCGCAGTTGTGGGTCGGGGATGTTCTGCGGGGCGAAGGTCCAGAAGAAGTAGCTGTCCTCGTTGACGATCTCGCAGCCCATCACCGCCGGCTCCTGCGCCAAGGTGCGCCCTGTGGCCGGGCTGGCGGTGGTCAAGATGGCCCGCCACCAGGACTGGTAGACCTGCTGGAAGTCGGGGTTGAAGGTCAGCGCCGCAAAGGGATGCTTGGTGCCGTCGTAGCCCTGCAACCAGGGCGTGCCGGCCTTGGGGGTCAGCCAGAGCGGGAAGTAGATGCTAAGGTGGCTGTAGATGCCCTCCTGGCGCATCGCCTCGACGACCTCCGTCAGGTGCTTCACCTTGGCCGGGTCGACGCTCCCGTCCTGGTTGGCGACCGCCCCGTGCAGGCGCACCAGGTTGACTCCGAGCTTGGCCAACTGCCGCGCCAGCCGCCGCAGCGTGGCACCGTCGGTGATGTCGCTGCGCGGGCCGTTGACCGCCCAGAAGCGCACCGGCTGGCCCGTCTTGCCGTGCACGAAGTGCCCGTCGCGGACCGTGATGAAGCCGTTCTCGCCGGCCAGCTTTTCGTTCAGGAAGCGCAGGTCGATGGCGCTCTCCGGACCGAACGGATCCGGTTCGGGCGCGAACGGGAACCAGCCCTGGTTGGCGGCGGCGAGCTGTGCCATGGCGGCGGCCATCTGGTCGGGGCGCAGGGTGCCTTGGGGGGTGAACGGCCGGGTGGTCAGCACGAAGCAGTCGATCGAGCCGTGGTTGTTGTTGGCGCTATCGAACCGGAAGCGCAGGAGGTGCGGCCCGGCCGCCAGGTCCAGCGTGGCCGGCTGGCACCAGGTCACGAAACGCAGGTCGGGCTTGCCGTCGGCGGCGAGGTTGACCGTCTCGGTCTGCTGCGCGCTGAGGTTGACCGGCTGCCAGGGCCCAGTGTCGACCTGCAGCTTGAGACTCGCCTGGACCGGGTTGGCGCGCAGCCAGAGCGCCCATTGGCCGGCCGCCGGCAGCGTCACGCGGTACTCGGCTTCGCCGGGGCCGCGGTCACTCCAGTGGCTCAGGAAGTCGTTGCCACTCAGCAACTCGCGCTTCACGGCCTGGCCGTACCAGGGGTGACGCACGGCGTTGGTGCGGGTGGCCTGTTCGCCCTCGACCCACACAAAGGTCGGCCCCGCGGCAGCCGGGGCGGCCGCGGCCTGCACGCGGGTCGGCGCGGGCGGTTGCTGCGCCCGCACGCAGCCGGGCAGATGGGCAATCAGCAGCAAACCGAGCAGCACACGGAGCGAAGTCATGGCCTGGCGTCCAGCGCCCTGCGACGGGCGACGGCACCTACTTCGGAGCCGCCGGTCGGTTTCCTTGTGGGACCCCAACAGCAGACCGGCCGCGCGGTCGCGCGGCCGGTCGCGAACGGTCAAGCAGCGGGCCAGACGCCTACTTGGCGTCGTCTTCCTCAACGTCGTCGTCTTCGTTGAGGGCCTTGATGATGGCGTCATCGCCACCGGTGAGGTCCTCGACGGAGTCGTAGGCTTCCTCGATGGCGCTGTCGATCACGAGGCAGGCGCTCCAGACCAGGTTCTCAGGCAGCTCGAAAGCGTCGAGTTCCTCGTCGTCCTCTTTCGGATCGGCCAGCACGATCTGGAACTCGGCGCCGTCCCACTCCTTCTCGACCTCGTCCCAGATCTCCTCGTTGTCGGTGAGCAGCACCAGCACCACCTCGATGCCGTCCTCCTCATCGCCTTCCTGGTCCTTGTCCTCATCGGCCAGGGCGGTCACGCCGGGGATTTGGCGCACGGCGGCCATCTTGTCGTCGGCGTCCTCGTCCTCGTCCTCGTCGTCGCCCTCGTCGCCCGAACCCTCGGCAATCGCGTTGAGGGCCTCTTCCAGGTCGTCCGCGTCGTCGTCGTCAAACTTCTCGGGATCCACGAAGACCACCAGCGCATCGCCGCCGGCTTCTTCGATCAGGTCCCACTCCTCGCCGTCCTCGTCGGTCACGGTCAGCGAGAGGCCTTCCTGCTTCGCGTCCTCGGCCATCGTCGGTGCGGCGTAGAGCGTGATCGCCGCGAGGGCACCCAGGCCCAGCATCCATCGCTTCACAAACGTTCTCCCTCTTCTGTCGGAGCACACCGCGGCGTCGCCAGCGGGCGCGCACGGACGGATCGTCTGGCTCGTCGTCAGTCCGCCGCGGGCAGCGCCCGGGCGGTCCCGACGATTCTACTATGCTGCCAACACCGGCTCTTGTCGTGCGGCCAAGTTGAAGCGGGGCTGCCGAGCTCAGCCGGCCGCCGCGTTGCCGCGGGCCACTTCGCGTTCCAGCGCTGCCACCACCTGCTCCAGTTCCGGCAGCACCGGGGTGCCCTGCGACACCCGATACGCCTCGACCAGCGCGCGGTAGTACCACAGGGTGCCGTCCTGCCCGCCGCGGAAGCGCTCGAAGGTGGCAGCGCCCTCGCGCCGGTAGTCACGCCAGATCGACAGCGCGTTGTGCAGCTTGTCGGCACTGCTGACCAGCAGCACCTCGGGGCTGGCCGTCGGCACGTGAGCGATGTACAGCTCCTTGCGCTGCCGCCAGGGCGGTTTCGGGGTCACCTCGGTGTCGGAGCAGCCCAACACAATCGCGGCGACGCGCTCGCCGAAGCGCTCGCGGATGTCGGCCAGGCGGGGCTGCCCGCCGCGGTCTTCGACGGCGTCGTGGAGCAGCGCGGCAATGGCGCAGTCTTCGTCGCCACCGTAGTCGATCACGATGCCGGCGACCGCGAGCAGGTGCCCGATGTAGGGCATCTTCGACCCCTTGCGGGAATGGTCGCCGTGGACCTGCGCGGCGTAGACCAGCGCCGCCTCGAAGCGTTCCCCGTGCATGTGGCCTCCCGCAGGACCCGCCGGTGGCATGGCCAACCGGCCGCCATGAGTGCTGTCTTGATTATCCTGTCGGGCCCGTCGTGTGTCGGCAAGGGGCCGCTGCTGGCGGCCTGGCGCCGCGGCCACCCCGACCTGCCGTTCCGGCAGCCGGTGCTCTACACCACCCGCGCGCCACGGCCCGGGGAGCGCGAAGGGGTCGACTGGTACTTCCGCAGCGCCGCCGAGCTGACCAGCCTCGACCGCACCAGGTTCTTTGTGCATCCGATGCGACAGCAGTGGCGGGCGGTCGATCTGCGGGACCTGCAGCGGCTGCTGGCCGCACCTGGCCTGGTGGTCCTGGAGCTGAGCCCGCTGCAGGTGGCCGCCTTCTGCGCGCTACCGGCGCTGGCCGGCGTGCGGCGGCGCTGCGTCTTGCTGCAGCCGCTCAGCCCGGCCGAGGCGCTGGCTCTGGCCGCTGACCGACCGGTCGCCGCGGCGGTGGCCGATCTGATGCTCGGCAAGCAGGTGCAGCGCGCGCTGCGCCTCGGGCAGCGCTTCGACCTGGCGTTGTGGGACGATCTGCGGACAAGGGCGCTGGCGGCCTGGGACGAACTGACGGCCGCCGGCCCGTGGGACCTGACGCTGGTCAACCACGATGCCGAGGGCAGCGAGCACTGGTTGCACGATCCGCCGCCAGGCGACGCCGGCGCGACGTTGGCGGCAGTCCTGGCGCTGGCTCGCGCGGCGCTGGCCAGCGCGGCGTGAGACCGCACTCAGTCGCCGGGCACGCTCAAGGTCGGCTCGCCGGTCAGCCAGCCGAGGCTGCTCAGGAAGCGGTCGGCGGCCAGCAGGGTCCGTGACTTGAACGGCTCCTGGTTGAAGAACCCGTGCCCCTGGCCGTCGTAGACGATCAACTCGCAGCGCCCGCCAGCGGCCCGCAGTTGCTCTTGCAGGCGCTGCATCGTCGCCACCGGGATCAGCTTGTCCTGGCTGCCGACCTGGATCAGCGTCGGCGGGTCGTCCGCGCTGACGTTGTGGGCTGGCGAGAACTCGCGGTACCGTTCGCCGACGCGCTGCTGCCCCCAACCGCCCTCGGGCCCGTTGTCGCAGACCGGGTTGAAGAGCAGCAGGGCGTTGGCTCGCGGCGAGACCGCCAGGTCGTCGGCAGGATCGTCCAGCCCGTCGACCAGGCCCACAAAGGCCGCCAGGTGCCCGCCGGCCGAGCCGCCCCCGGCGCCGATCCGCTGGGGATCCAGGCCCAGTTCGGCGGCATGCGCCCGGACCCAGCGCAGCGCCGATTTGGCGTCTTGGCAGCAGACCGTCGGCGGGTCTTTGCCCTCGCGGCTGAGCAGCCGGTACTCGACCTGGATCGAGACTAGCCCGCGGGTCGCCAGGTAGCGGGCCTGGTCGTTGAACTGCGTCGGCTGCCCGCCGACCCAGCCGCCGCCGTGGAACCAGACCACCGCCGGCCGGCGGTCACTGGCCTGCCAGTCGGCCGGCTTGACGACGTACAGGCGCAGCGCCCGTTCACCGACGGTCTTGTAGACGTGCGGCTCGCCGGCCGGACCCTTCGGCGCCTCCTGGGCAGCCAGGGGCAGGGCGCAGCAGGCGAGCACCACCAACACCGCCGAGGTCGATTGCATCGCAGGCTCCCCGGGCGCCGTTCGCGGCGCTCGGCGGGTTCCCTGCCGAATCCCCCGTGGCCCAGCACAGAGGAGTCCACCGCCGACGGCCAATCTCGCCCGTATCGCGCAAGGCGCAAGGTGCGAGGTACGACATGAAACGCAAGGGCTTCACCCTGATCGAGCTGCTGGTGGTCATCGCGATCATCGCGATTTTGGCCGCCATTCTGTTTCCGGTGTTCGCCAAGGCGCGGGAGAAGGCGCGCCAGTCGAGTTGCTCGTCGAACGTCAAGCAGTTGTCGTTGGGCTATCACATGTACGCCAGCGACTACGACCAGCGCTACCCGACGGACTGGGTTACGCTGCCAGGCGGCACCCCCTGGACCAACCGCTACACCTGGCGGGCGATGATCTTCCCGTACACCAAGAACCTGCAGTTGTACACCTGTCCCAGCGACTCGACGCGGGTCTACACCGGCACCCTGGCGGGACAGTGCCTCAACGACGAGGGCAACATCCCGGCCGGCTACGGCGACAACACAATGCACTGGGACCCGGCGGTGCCGCATCCGCCAGGCACGCGTTGGGCGACCGAAGCGGAGCTGCTGGCGCCGGCTGAGCTGATCGTGATCGGCGACAGCACCGGCGGCGGGCACCAGATCTCCTACCAGCCCGACACCCTCGGCGTGGTGCGCGGCGATGCCGCGGCGATTCGACACAACGAAGGCGCCAACTACGGCTTCGCCGATGGGCACGCCAAGTGGTTCAAGCCGTCGGCCATCGAGGACACCACCACGAAGTGCCTCTGGGCCATCTCCAACCGCGGCGACCAGTAGTCGTCACGACCGGCGGGCGGAGCCCAGCGTTCCGCCCGCCGGTCGGCCACTGGCGGGCTCAGCCCGGTGCGCCGTCCCAGCCCAGAATCCAGGCCGCCTGACGCAACGCCGCATCGCGGGTCTGGTTGACCGGCGGGCTGCTCAGCGCGTGGAGCAACACCTCCAGAGGCTCCGGACGCGACGCCGGCATCCGGCTCGGCAAGCGGCACCAGGCGGCGTGGTGCGCTTCCACCCGCAACTCGCGCGGCCGGTCGTGCAAGCGTTCGAGTTGCCACGAGGCGTCGGCGACCGGGGCTTCCAGGGTCAGCCGCTGCAACCGTCCGGGCCGCCCGTCGGCCACTGGGACGGTCGCCAGAGTCACCCGGCCGGCCCCGCCCGGGCGCTGCCAGCGCGTCCGGCTGACCACCGTCTGGTCGGCGTCCGGCACCTGCGGTCCCAGCTCCTCGGTGGCCGCCGGCTGCCAGCCGAGGCGCCCGGCCGCCCAGGCCGCCAGCAGCGCCGCCGGCAGCAGCTCGCCGGGCCCCCCGGCGGCGCTGACCACTTCGAGGCGTTCGATCTGCTGCAGGGTCGCCGCGTCGGCGAGACCGTCAAACAGCCGCGCGGTGCCCTCGCGCCACTTCGCTGCGCGGAACCAGGCGAGGTCGCCGAGCGGTTCGCACTCCTCGCTGCGCAGCGCCTGGTAGACCGCCGCGGGTTCGGCGGCGTAGGTCAGGTCGGTCAGGCAGCGGTCGAGCACCCGGCCGAGCTTGGCCCCAAAGCCCGGCGGCGGCGCCGTCGGCAGGTCCCACCAGAGCGTCGCCGGGACGTCCGGCTCCAGCAACGGCAAGATGGTGCCTGGCAACTGCGGCAACGCGGCCGGGCCGCAACGCAGTTGGATCCGCTCGCTGCAGACCTGCGGCTGGCCGGGTGCGGCCAGGTGACAGGCCGCCGAGACCGCGGCCTGCAGGCTGCCTGCGGCGGGGTCGACCAGCACCAGAATGGCCCGACTGGGATGCTCGGCGGAGACCTGGTTCCAGAGACTGCCCACCACGGCCGCCCGGACTGCGCTGGTGACGACCACCTCGGTGCCCAGGCTGACCCGCGTGAACGCCGGCAGGTCGCCGCTCTGCGCCTCCTCGGCCGCTGGTCGCCAAAGCGCCGCGAGCGTCGCTTCGATGGCGGGCGGCGGCACCGCCAGGGCGGCGCCCTCCAGGAACTCCCGGACGTCGGCGTCAACGGTCATCGCCGGCACCTCCTCACAGCCGCCGCCAGGCGTGGTCGGCCAGCAGCAGCCGGTCGGCGGCCGGTGGACCCCAGGTGCCGGCCTCATAGGTCGTCATTCCGGCCGGCCCCTGCGCCGCAAGGCCGTCCAGCAGGCTGCTCACAAAGCGCCAGGCGTACTGCACCTCGTCGTCGCGGGTGAACAGCGTGCTGTCGCCGATCAGCGCGTCGAGGATCAGCCGTTCGTAGGCCTCCGGTGAGGCCGTCCCGAAGGCGCTACCGTAGTTGAAGTCCATCTTCACCTGCCGCCGCTGCAGGCGCATTCCGGGGACCTTCGAGAGGAAGCTCAGCGAGAGGCCTTCATCCGGCTGCAGCCGCAGCACGAGGGTGTTGCCGGACGGGTCGTCGGGGTTCTGGAACAGCGCCAGCGGCGGCTGGCGGAAGGTCACCGCAATCTCGCTGGCGCGCTTCGGCAACCGCTTGCCGTGGCGCAGGTAGAACGGCACGCCCGACCAGCGCCAGGTGCGCAGCTCGGTCCGCAACGCCACGAACGTCTCGGTCGCCGAGTCGGCCGCGACGCCGTCCTCTTCACGGTACCCGAGGGCCTCCTCGCCCAGCAAATAGCCCCGCGTGTACTGGCCCCGCACGACCTGCGTGGCGACCTGCTCGGCGCTGAGCGGCGCCAGCGCCTGCAGCACCTTGGCCTTCTCGTCGCGAATCGCCTCGGCGTGCCAAGCGGCGGGCGGCTCCATCGCCACCAAGCTGAGGAGCTGCATCATGTGGTTCTGAACCATGTCGCGCAGCGCCCCGGCCCGCTCGTAGAACGGCCCGCGGCGGCCCTCCATGCCGACGGTCTCGGCGACGGTGATCTGCACGGCCTCGATGTAACGCCGGTCCCAGAGCGGCTCGAAGATGGCGTTGCCGAAGCGCAGCGTGAGGATGTTCTGCACCGTCTCCTTGCCCAGGTAGTGGTCGATGCGGTAGATCTGGCGCTCGCGCAACAACCCGCGGAGGTGCGTCGAGAGCGCCTCGGCCGAGGTCAGGTCGGTCCCGAACGGCTTCTCGACGACCACCCGCGTCCACCGGCCGCCGGACTCGCCCAGCAGACCGACCGCGCCAAGTTGGCTGGGAATGCTGGCGAAGAACTCCGGCGCCACGGCGAGGTAGAAGAGTCGGTTGCCGGCGGTGCCCCAGCGACGGTCGATGTCGTCCAGGCGAACCCGCAGGTCGGCATACTGCGCCGGGTTGCCAAACTCGCAGGCCTGGTAGCCCAGCCGCTGCGCAAAGGCCTCCCAGACGGCGGGGTCGAGCGGCTGGTGGCGCGAGTACTTCGCCACCGCCTGCTGCATCGCCGTGCGCCACTGGAGATCGCTCTGCGGCTTGCGAGAGACGCCCAACACGTAGAACTCGGCCGGCGTGAGGCCCTCGCGAGCCAGGTTGTAGAGCGCCGGGAGCAGCTTGCGGGCGCAAAGGTCACCGGTCGCGCCAAACAGCACGAAGCAGCACGGCCCCGGCGCGGTGGCGCGGCCGAGGCCTTCACGGAAGGGGTTGGCGAGAGGTGTGGCGTGGTCCATCAACGGTCTTCCGGCGGTAGTGTGGCACCACCAACCACCAGCCGCAGGCTGGATGTCAACTGACAGTCAACTACCCCTTAAACGGTCCCTTCTGGCGGACGATGCACCAACTGCCGGCGCCGCTCGCGGAGCGGCGGTCCGGCCGACCAACGGGAGGCTGCCATGTGGCGCAACGCGAGTTTCCGGACCCGGCTACTGCTGGGGATGCTGCCCTTGATGCTGGCGGCGATGACCACCTTGGGGCTGGTCTCCTACCGCAGCGCGGCACGGGCCTTGGAGCAGCAGTCCAACGGCAGCCTGGAGCAGTCCGTGGCGCTGGCCGCCACGCACCTCGACGACTGGCTGCTGGCGCGTGAACGCGACGCGCGGCTGTTCACGGCCCAGGCCGTCTTCCGCGATGCCCTGGGCGGCAAGCGGGTCGCGGAGGCCCAAGAGCGCCTCGGCAAGCTGCGCGAGCAGGCGCCGTTCCTCGAGAACCTTAGCCTGTGCGATGCCCGGGGCGTGGTGGTGATGGAAGCGGTCGACACGCGAGCCGCCGGCCAGCCGCTGGCCGCCACCCCGGACTGGCCACAGCACCTCGAGCGAGCCGCCGCGGGGGACTCGCTGCTGGGCGAGCCCGTCGCCTCGGCCCTGTCCGGCGCGCCAGTCTGCCTGGTGACGGCGCCCATCACCAACAAAGGAGCCACCGTCGGGCTGCTCGGCATGCCGGTCAGCCTGGCTGCCTACAGCGACCAGTTCCTGAAGCCGTTCAAGCTCGGGCAGACTGGCTACTTCTTCCTGACCGACAGCAAGGGCCTGATGCTGGCGCACCCGAAGCCGGAAGAGGTGCTCCGGCTGGACCTCTCCAAAGAGAGCTGGGGGGCACAGTACCTGGCCGCCAAGTCCGGGCTGCTGGAGTACACCTTCCGCGGGACCCGCAAGAACTGCGCGCCGCGGGCCCTGGAGCATCGGCCGTGGCAGCTCGCGCTGACCATCAACCACGACGAGTTCTTGGCCCCCGCGCGACGCCTGCGTACGATCCTGCAACTCCTCACCGTGGTCGCCGTGGTGGCGCTGGTGCTGGTCGCCTTCGCCCTCACCGGCTCGATCGCCCGTACCATTCGAAGCACCTCGGCCGGGCTGCTGACCGGCGCCAATGAGATCACCGCCGCCTCGGCGCAGGTCGCGGCGACCGGTCAGGACCTGGCCTCGGGGGCCAGTCAGCAGGCGGCCAGCGTCGAGGAAACCTCGGCCGCGCTGGTGGAGATTGCCGCCACCACGCGCCGCAACGCCGACCACGCCGACGAAGCCAACCGCTGCGTGCAACAGGCCGACGCGCGGATCGGCGAAGGGCAAGCGGTGATGGGCCGCCTGACCGGCGCCGTGGACGAGATCCAGAGCACCTCCAATGAGACCGCGCGGATCCTCAAGACGATCGACGAGATTGCCTTCCAGACCAACCTGCTGGCGCTCAACGCCGCGGTCGAGGCGGCCCGGGCAGGAGAGGCCGGGCGCGGCTTCGCGGTGGTCGCCGAAGAGGTCCGCAGCCTGGCGCGCCGGGCGGGCGACGCCTCCCGGCAGACCGCCGCGCTGGTCGAGGCAGCCGCCAGCAGTGCCAAGCGCGGGGTCGCGATGACCGCCGAGGCCGTCGCCGCGCTCAGCGGGATTGCCGACAGCGCGCGCCAGGTCAGCGTGCTGGTCGGCGAGATCGCCAGCGGCTCACGGGAGCAGGCGACGGGGATCGAACAGGTCTCGCAATCCGTCCAGGAGTTCGACCGCCTGACGCAATCCAACGCCGCCGGGGCTGAGGAAACGGCGGCCGCCAGCGAGGAACTGGCGGCGCAGGCGACGCAGGTCGAAGCGCTCGTCGCGGAGCTCTTGCTGGTGGTCGAGGGCAGCCGCCCGCAGGCGGCCTGGACGGCGCCGCCACCGCCGGCCGCCACGCGACCGACGAGGGCGCCTGCAGCCGCGGTACCGACGGCGCTGGAGCCCGCGGAAGCCTTGGCCTGAGCCCGCCTCAGCGCGGCGCCAGGGTGGCGACCGACTCGATGTGGTAGGTTTGCGGGAAGAGGTCCACCGGCTGCACCCCCAGCGTCTGGTAGCCCTCTCCCGCAAACCGCTGCAAATCTCGCGCCAGCGTGGCCGGGTCGCACGAGATGTAGGCCACCCGCTTCGGCCGCGCCTTGGCGACCAGCCGGACCACCCCATCGCTCAGCCCACGCCGCGGCGGATCGAGGATCACCCCGTCGACCCGGCTGTCGCGCAGCAGTTCGCCGAACTCCTGCTCGACCTGCCCCCGCAGCACCTGCACATTCTCGAGCTGGTTGAAGCGCGCGTTGGACCTGGCGTCCTGCGCCGCGGTCGGGTCGAGTTCTAGGATGTTGACCTCACCGACCTCCCGCGCCAGCGGCAGGCCGAAGGTGCCCACACCGCCATAGAGGTCCGCCAGGCGGTCGCCCTCTTGAGGATCCAGCGCGGCGCGCAGCGCGGCGTGCAGGGCGTCGAGCTGCAGGTCGTTGACCTGGAAGAAGGCCTCCGGCGAGACGCGCAGGCTGAGCCCGGCGGTCTTCACCCGCAGCGGCCGCCCCAACAGGTCACCGACCGGCTTGCCCACCAGATTCTGCGAAGCCCGGGTGCGGGCGAAGTGGCGCAGCCCGACCAGTTGCGGGAAGCGCTCGCGGAGGGCCTCCCAGCGGACCACCTTCTCGGGCAGTTCACGTCGCCCGGTCGTCAGCAAGAGCGTCGCCTCGCGCGTGCTGACGCTGTAGCGCAAGCCGACCTCGCGCAGCAGGCCGTCGCTGGTGGCCGGGTCCCAGACCGACCAGCCACTCTCCGACAGCCAGCCGGCGACCTGCTCCAGCAGACCATTGACCTCGGGCAGCGCCAGCGGACAGAAGTCGACGCTGACGAGCTGTTGCGGGTCGCGCTGGTGGTAGGCCAGCTCCACCGCACCAGCGGTGCCGGTGCAGGCCAACTCGACCTTGTTGCGGTACCCGAACGGCACCGGCGAGGGCACCGTCGGCGCCACCGGGACGTCGGGCAGCTTGCCCAACCGGGCCAACGTGTCGGCCACCGCGCGGGTCTTGGCAGCCACCTGCGCGGGGTAGTCGACGTGCTGCCAGTCGCAGCCGCCACACTGCCCGGCCAGCTCGCAGACGGCCGCGACGCGTTGCGGGGAGGGCTCCACCACGTCCAGCACCCGTCCCCGGGCGAACCGCTCGCGCCGCTCGGTGAGCTCGATCCGCAGCCGGTCGCCGGGACAGGCGTCGATCACGAAGACGGTCAGGCCGTCGACCCGCCCCACCCCCTCGCCGCCAAAGGCCAGGCTGTCGATCTGGAGTTCGAGCACGGAATCGGAGGCAGACATGGTGGATCATCCAGAAATGCCCCACCGGGCGAGTCGCCGACTCGCCCGGTGGGACCAAAGGGCTTTGCCGTCAGAGGTCAGGCGGGCGGGCTGGGCGGGCCGTCGGAGCCGCCGGTGCCGGAGCCACCGGTGCCACCGGTGCCGGGCGGATCGGGCGGACCGCCGCCAGAACTCGGCGGCCGGGTCAGCAGCCCGAGGTTGCCGGCGTAGCCGAAGAACTGCTGCGACGGGCTGATCGAGAGCACGTAGTTGACGGCGCCCTCCAGCAAGGCCTCGGCCCCGTTGGCCGCGCTGACCAGCGTCACCGTGGCCCACCGCGCGCGGCGGCTGGTGCTGCCCTGGCCGACGAACGTCCCGCCGGTGGGCTGCGGTTCCAGCACGAAGCTGCCGTTGCTGGCCGACTGGAAGATGCTCGGGGCGTCCTGCGCCAAGGGCCGGGCATTCGGGCCGGCACCGCTGACCAGGCTGCGGTCGAAGTTGCTGTGGAGCATCATGCCGACGACGGTCGACGGCAGGAAGGTGGTCGAGCTCTCGCTCGGTGAGCGTCCCTCGACGAAGGTCACCAGCGCCGCGGAGGGCACTTGGGTGTAGTCGAGGCTGCTCATCCCGAAGAGCGTGAAGACGGTGAACTCGTCGGCCGCGTCCCCGGTGTTGCGAATCGCGACCGTCACGCTGTCGGCGAACGACAGCCGCGTCGAGTCGGCCGGGAAGAAGATGTCGCCGTTGCCGCCGGTGGTGACGTTGAGCACGCCTGTCGCCACCAGCCCGGTGGGATCACCCGCGCCGCAGCCGGAGAGCAGCAACGCGGACAGAGCCATCCCGATTGCCAGCCGGACCTTCATTGCCTGCTACTCCTCCCCGAGCCGCGGAGACCTTCAGCGCTTCCGCGCCAGGACCTTCCGTGCCGCAGCCAGGACGTCGGCCGTTGTCAGGTGGTACTTCGCCAACAACTGGTCGGGCGCTCCCGACTCGGCGTAGCCGCTGAGCCCGACGAACTCCATCGGCACCGGGCAAGTGCTGGCGGTGGCCTGCGCCACCACCGCGCCCAGGCCGGCCGTCGTCAGGTGTTCCTCACTGACCACCAGCGCCCCGGTGGCCTCCGCCACGCGGGCGATGGTCGCCGTGTCGAGCGGACGCAGGGTGTGGACATCCACCACCGCTGCTTGGACACCCTCAGCCGCCAGCAGTTCCGCCGCTTCCAGCGACGGACCGAGCAGCATCCCGCAGGCCACCAGCCCGACGTCGGTGCCTTCGCGCAGGACCCGCGCCTGACCTAGTTTGACGCCGCTGGCGTCGGCGTAGAGCAGCGGCGCCTTCTCGCGCCCGACCCGCACATAAGCGGGGCCGGGTTGCGCGGCCACCTGCAGAATCAGCTCTTTGGCCGAGACCTCGTCGGCCGGGTGGACCACCACGCAGCCCGGCAGGCCGAGCGCCAGGGCGAAGTCCTCGACACTCATCTGCGAGGCGCCGTCTTCGCCCAGGGTGATCCCGCCGTGGCTGCCGACGAACTTAACGTTCTCGCCGGGATAGGCGACCGCCATCCGCATCTGGTCGAAGGCCTTGCACAGCAGGAACGAGCCGAAGCTGCTGCAGAAGACGGTCTTGCCGGCGGCGGCCAGCCCGGCCGCCACGCCGACCATGTTGGCCTCGCAGATGCCGACGTCGACGAACCGCTCGGGGTGGGCCTGCTGGAACTTGCCGGTGCGCGTGGACTTGGCCAGGTCGGCGTCCAGCACGACCACCTCCGGCCGGCTGGCGCCGAGCTCCAGCAGCGCGTCGCCGTAGGCATCGCGGGTGGCCCGTCCCAGTTTCAACGTACTGCTGCCCATGCTCTCGCCTTCAACTCCCGCGCCCCGCGCGGACTTCAACCAATCTCGGCCAGCGCCTGCCGGGCCTGCTCCGCGGTCGGCGCCACGCCGTGCCATTCGACCTGGTTTTCCATGAAGCTGACGCCCTTGCCCTTGACGGTCCGCGCCACCAGACAGGTCGGCTGCCCGCGGTGCGCCAGCGCTTCCTCGAGCGCGGCATAGATCGCCGGCAGGTCGTGGCCGTCGAGTTCAATCACGTGCCAGCCGAAGGCCGTCCACTTGGCCGCCAGCGGCTCGATGTTGAGGATCTCTGTACAGCGTCCGTCGAGTTGCAGGGCGTTGGCGTCGACGATGGCGATCAGGTTGTCGAGCCGCCGGTGCGCCGCGAACAGCGCCGCCTCCCAGACCTGACCCTCGTTGATCTCACCGTCGCCCAGCAGGCAGTAGACCCGGAACGCGGCGCCATCGAGCTGGCCGGCCAGGGCGTGCCCACAGGCGATCGACAGGCCCTGCCCGAGCGCCCCGGTGCTGGCCTCGATCCCCGGCAGCGCGCCCTTCACAGGATGCCCCTGCAGCCGGCTGTCGATCTTGCGGAGGGTCGCCAGCTCGCTAACCGGGAAGTACCCCCGCTCGGCCATGCAGGCGTACTGCACCGGCACGCCATGGCCTTTCGAGAGGATGAACCGATCCCGGTCGGGTGCCTCGGGCTGGGCGGGATCCTGGTTCAGGAAGTGGAAGTAGATGGCGGTCACCAGCTCGGTAGCCGAGAGGCTTCCCCCGGGGTGGCCGCTGCCAGCCGCGCAGAGCATCTCAATGATATGGCGGCGAATCACCTTGCATTGCGCAGCGCATTCGCTCGGCGACAACTTCTTCATGCTGCTGTGGATCCTTCAACGACGCCGCGGCGGGCAACCCAGACCGCGCGCAGGGTAGCACGATCAAGAGGTCGTGTCAACGCTGCCGACGGCGCTCTGAAGGCCGGCCGCGACGACGGCGGCGCGCTCCAGGAAGAGCCGTTCGGCGGCAAAGCTGATCCGCTCCAGGGCCACCTCCAGCGGCAGCCAATGGACCCGAAAGCGGCGCGCGTCGCGGGCGCTGCGGGTCCGCCGGGACCAGCTCCGCGGGGTCAACAGCCAGACCTGCAGCGGGCGCTCGACCCAGCCGGCGGCGCCGCGGTAAGCCTGCCGCTCGCAGCCCAGCGGCGCCAGCGGGAGCAGGTCGGCGTAGCCGGTCTCCTCGGCGACTTCCCGCAGCGCGCCGGCCAGCGGCGTCTCGCCAGCGTGCAGGTGCCCTTTCGGCAGGCGCCACTCGTCGTTGAGGACCTTCTGCAGCAACACCACGCGGCCGGCCAGGTGGATCACCCCGCCAGCGGCCGCCGGCAACTCAACCACGGTACCGCCGCAACACCAGCACGGCGTTGTGGCCCCCGAAGGCAAAGGAGTTGCTGAGCACGGTGTCGAGGGCCAGCTCCCGCGCGGTCTGCGGTACGCAGTCCAGGTCGCAGGCCGGATCGGGGTCGTCGAGATGCAGGGTGGGCGGCACGAAGCCGTGCTGGATGGCCAAGATGCAGGCGGTTGCTTCGATCGCGCCGGCGGCGCCGATCGTGTGGCCGTGGGCCGACTTGGTCGAGCTGACCGCCAGCCGCTCGGCGTGGCTGCCAAAGACTTCGCGCAGCGCGGCGCACTCGATCGGGTCGTTGGTCGGTGTGCCGGTGCCGTGGGCGTTGACGTACTGCACTTCGGAAGGGTCGATCCGGGCGTCGGCCAGCGCGCCGCGCAGCGCCGCGGTGAAGCCGGCCTGTTCGGGCCGGGTGAGGTGCGCCGCGTCGGAGCTGAGTCCGCAGCCGGCCACCTCGGCCAGAATGTGCGCCCCGCGCGAGCGCGCCCGGTCCTCGCTTTCGAGCACCAGCATCGCCGCGCCTTCGCCCATCACGAAGCCCGAACGATCGCGGTTGAAGGGCCGGCAACTGGCCGTCGGGCGGTCGTTGTCGCGCGACATCACGCGCAGCGTGTCCCAGGCAGCCCACAGCGGGCGGGCCGGGAAGGCCTCGGTGCCGCCGGCTAGCATGGCGTCGGCGACCCCGGTCCGGATGAACATCGTGGCCTGCCCAATGGCGTTGGCCGAGGAGCTGCAGGCGGTCACCACGAGATGCGACGGACCGCGCAGGTGGTGGCGAATCGAGACCAGGCCCGGCGCGGCGTTGTACATGCACTTCGGCACGGTCGTCGGCCGCGGCTTGCGCTCGTCCTTGTAGACCTCCAGAAAGGCCTCGTCCCACGACAGCGAGGGCCCCATGCCGCTGCCCAGCACCACGCCGCAACGGTACGGGTCTTGCTCGGAGCTGAACCCGGCCTGCGTCACGGCTTCCTGCGCGGCGGCCAGGGCCAGCACGGCGTAGGGGTCGAGGTGGCGCTGTTCCGGGGCGGGGACCACCTCGTCGAAGCTGCCGGGCGGCAGCTCGGCGGCGACCTGGGTGTGGAACCAGGCGCGGTCGAAGTGCTGCAGCAGCCCGAGTCCCGAGCGCCCTTCGCGCAGCGCGTCGAGGAAGGTCGGGACGTCGCGGCCGAGCGCCGAGAGGACCCCCAGCCCGGTGACCACTACCCTCGGCATGAACGCCTCCCGGGGCGCCTACTCGGTGGTCGCGGCGGGTGGCGGGGCGCCGTTGTCGAGGTGCGTCTGGACCACCGTCATGACATCCGCCACCGTCTTGGTGTTCTGCAGATCGAGGGCATCCTGCGGAATGTCGATGCCGTACTTGTCCTCGATCTCGTAGATGATGTCGATGGCGTCCAGGCTGTCGATGCCGAGCTCCTCGAAGCTCTGCTCCGGCCGCACGTCGGCCAGCGTGATGCCCTTGTAGTTTGCAATGATCTGCAGGACGTCCTGGGCCACTTCCATCGGTTTCGACTCCACCCGCGGCGGGCGTGGTTGCAGCGCACTATCGAGGGGTGGAGTATAGCGAAACGCCAGGCCGCCGTCAAGGGCCTGCCGGGCCTGGATCGCTTGACGGGCCGGCTTGCACGGCGCGATAATGCCGCCGTCAGACCAAGCGGAGGACCACGCCTGATGATGCCTTGCGGGACCCTGAGCACGACCCCGGCCGATCACCTCAGCATCGGCGGCTGCGACGTGGTGGAGCTGGCCGCGCGGTTTGGGACGCCGTTGTATGTGGTCGACGAGGCTCATCTACGCGCCAACTGCGCCGCCTGGCGTGACGCCCTGGCCGCCTCCGCACCGCACGGCGGCCGGGTGATGTACGCCTCGAAGGCGCTGCTCACCACGGCCATCGCCCGGATCGTCGCCGACTGCGGGCTGGGGCTCGATGTCGCCAGCGGCGGCGAGTTGTTGACCGCCCGCGCGGCCGGCGTGGCCGGTAGCGATCTGCTGCTGCACGGCAACTTCAAGTCGCGCGACGAGATGCATCTGGCGCTGGTCCACGGCGTCGGCCGGGTGGTCGCCGACAGCCTCCCCGAGCTGGCCCAGTGGCAGGCCCTGGCGACCGAGTTGGACTGCCGCGTGCCGCTCCTGCTGCGGGTCAACCCGAACGTCAAGCCGAAGACTCACACCAGCATCAGCGTCGGCCAAATCGACAGCAAGTTCGGCCTCAGCATCAGCGCCGGGGCCGCGCTCGAGGCGGTCCGCCAGGCGCTGGCGGCCGACCGGCTGGACCTGCTGGGGGTGCACTGCCACATCGGGTCGCAGGTCCTCGGCTGGCAGGGCTTCGCGAAGGCCGCCGAAGAGTTGGCTGCCTTTCTGGGCACCGCCCGCGCAGCCACCGGCTGGACGGCCCGCGAGGTCAACCTGGGCGGCGGGCGCGGCATCCGCTATCTGCCGGAGCATCAGCCGCCGAGCGTCGCGGAGTTCGTCGCGCAGGTCGTCGGGACGCTCCTGCAGCGCTGCGCCGAACTGGACCTGCCGACGCCCGACGTGCTGCTGGAGCCCGGCCGGAGCATTGTCGGGGAGACCGGCACGACGCTCTACACGGTGGGACCGGTGAAGGTGATTCCCGAGGTGCGGACCTACGTCAGCGTCGACGGCGGACTCAGCGACAACCCGCGCCCCGAGATGTACGGCGCCGAGTACCATGTCTTCGTGGCCAACCGCGTCAGCGCGCCGGCCACCACCGCGGTCACCGTGGCCGGCAAGCATTGCGAGACCGACACCCTCTTCCGCGACGTGCTGCTGGCCGACCCGCAACCTGGCGACCTGTTGGCGGTGCAGAGCACCGGGGCCTACAACTACGCGATGGCGAGCAACTACAACCGCCTGCCGCGGCCGGCGATGGTGCTGGTGAACGAGGGCCAGGCCGAGCTGATTGTGCGGCGCGAGACGGCCGACGATCTGCTGCGCTGTGACCTGCTGCCGGACCGGCTGGCCCCGCGATGAACTTCGCGGCACTCGGCGCGCTGGGCTTGCTGCTGGCCTTCTGGACACCGCTGGAGCCCGGTCCGCAGCCGACGGCGGGAGCGGTCAGCCCGGACGGCGGCCACCTCGCGCTGCGCTGCTTCGTCGAACCGCACTGCGCGGGCGAGGTCTGTACACCGCAGCCCGACCTGCTGCTGCTGCTCGACGCCAGCGGCCGGCCGCAGCAGAGCTGGTCGCGAGAGTGGTGGAGCGCGCCGCTCTGGCTGCCGGGCAACCGCCTGGCGGCGGCCGCCGCCGACGGCTGGCGAGTCTGGGACCCGAGCGGGCAGGAGGTTGTGTGGGAAGCCGCCCTGCAGCCGGGGCCGGTCGCGGCGCCACCGGCCGGGCACTGGCTGGTCGCCCCGGCGGCCGGCGGGCTGCAGGTCACCGACGGCCGCTCCGGCCTGCCGCTGGGCCACCTGCCGGGCGACGCCGTCGACGCCCTGCTGGCGACGCCCGACGGGCGCTGGCTGGTGGCGGCGGCCGGGCCGTCGTTGACGCTCTGGGACCCTGTCACGCAGACCGTCGCAGCGCGCCGCGGGGCACCGCCGGCGACCGCCCTGGTGTGGTTCGACGGCAGTCCCTGGAGCCTCACCGCGAGCGGCCTGCAGCAGTGGCTGCTGCCGCAGTTGTCGCCTGGCCGGCGCCTGCCCGGCCTGGCTGGCCCGTTGGCCTCCGATGGCCAGCGCCTGGCGGCCTGGCGCGAGAGCGAGTTGCTGCTGCTGACGCCGCCGACCAGCGCGCGCGCGGTCGGGGCCGTCCCGCCGGCTGACGCGCTGCTCTGGCTAGGCGACCGCCTGCTGGCGCTGGCGGCCAGCGGCGTGAGCGTCGTCGAGGCGCCGCGATGAGCGACCCGCAACTGGTCAAGACCTACCTGGTGCATCGCACGCTGGTGCAGATCTACCTCGGTGACATCACCACGGCCGAGGTTGAAGCGATCGTCAACGCCGAGCACCGCGACCTCGAGATGGACCTGCCGACCGGCGACTCGGTCTCTGCGGCGATCCGGCGGCGGGGCGGTGAAGAGGTCGCCGAGGCGCTCCGCGGGCGGGCCCCGGCCGAGCTCGGCGAGGTGGTCGTGACCCACGCCGGCGCCTTGCCGGCGCGCTGCGTGCTGCACGCTGCGGTGGTCGATGAAGTCGGTGGCCGGCGGGTCACCGACGAGGCGACCATCGCCGCGGCGACACACACCGTGCTGCGCCGCGCCGATGCGCTCGGGGTCAAGACCATCGCCTTCCCGGCGTTCGGCGTCGGGATGACCGATATCGACGACGAGGCCGCCGCGCGGGCGATGATCGGCACGGTCACCCGCTACCTGCGGGACGAGACGCAGTTGCAGCGAGTCGTCTTTGCGCTGATCCAGCCGAGCACCTTCATCGCCTTCTTCGAGGCCGCCGTGCGCGATGCGCTGGCCCGCGAGAGCGCCCTGCGGTTGCATGTGGCGCGGCACAACGGCGAGCTGGAGTTCCACTTCGCCGGGGATGGCGCGGTCGTCAGCAAGTCGCAGGTGCCCTACGACCCGGACGAAGTGGAGGCCCTCAACGCCCGCCTGCGGAGTCTCGCGACGCAGGCCGCCGCGGGCGATGAGGTGGCGGAGCTGCGGGCGTTGGGCCGGCACCTCTACGACACCTGTTTCAGCGCCGAGGTGAAGGCGCAGTTGCTGGCCAGCGATGTCGAGAACCTCGTCCTGCGGCTCGACGAGTCGGTGCTGCACCTGCCCTGGGAGCTGGCCCACGACGGGCAGCGGTTCCTCTGTCGCCGCTTCAACCTGGGACGGCAAGTGGTCTTGCTGCAGGCCGAGCAGTCGACGCAACCGCCGCCCGAGGATCCACCGACGCACCTGCTGGTGGCCCACAACCCGACCGGTGACCTGCCCGGCGCCGAGCGCGAGGCGCGCTTGCTGCTGGCCCACTTCGACGCCTCGCGCTGCCCCTGGAAGGTCACCGCCCTGGGCCACGAGCGGCTCGATCCGCTGCGGCTGGCGCTGGCCCTGCAAGAGGCCGATATCGTGCACTACTCGGGGCATGCCGACACCGTGCCGCGGCCCGGCTGGCGGCTGGCCAGCGGCCCGTTCGGCGCGGAGCGGTTCGCCCGCCTGACCCGCAAGCCGCGGCTGGTCTTCGCCAACGCCTGCCACAGCGCGGGCGCCGGGCCGTCGCCGCTGGCGGCGCTGATGCTGGGCCACCAGTTCTTGCTAGCCGGGGTGCAGAGCTACCTGGGCAACCTCTGGACGGTGCCCGACCACTCGGCGACCAGCTTCGCGGTGACCTTCTACGACGCCCTGCTGGCGGGCGAGAACTTCGGCCAGGCGCTGCGGCTGGCCAGGGAGCGCGTCGCCGAGCTGCCCGCAGGCGGCGCGATGGCCTGGGCCGGCTACGTCTTCTACGGCGACCCGCGCTGGCGGCTGAGTCGCTGAGCGCTGAAAAGAAACCACGCGGCGAGGGTTCAGTGAACGGAGCAGAGCGGCTCTTGGAGGCTGTCGGGCGCGGCGATGGCGAGGCCTGGTCGCAGCTCTTGGAGCGCTACCGGCCGTTCGTGCTGGGACGCCTGCGGCAGGCCGCGGCGGCCCGTAACTGGTTCTGGCTGGACGACCTCGACGACGCCACCCAGGAGGTCCTGGTGCGCTTCTACGAGGCCGTCCGCAGCGGGCGCTTCCGGTACCGTGACGAGGACCAACTGCGCGGGTTCCTGGTCCGCACCGCCTTCTTTGTGGCGATGCAGCGGAAAGACGCCGCGGCCGGGGAGCGCCCGGTCTCGGACCTGCCGGCCGAGGACCAGGAGGAGCTGACGCGGCGGTTCGATCTGGCGGCCTTCGCGGCCAGCGCCTTCGACACGCTCGGCCGGCGGCAATGCCTGCAGGAGCTGTACGCGGCGATCGACCGCTTGTCGCCGGCGCGGCGCGAGGTGCTGCGGTTGAGCCTGCTGGGGCTGCGTCCCCGTGAGATTGCGCCGCGCCTGGCCCGCAGTGCCAACGCGGTGTCGGTGCTGAAGTTCCACGCCCTGGAGGACCTCCGGCGGGAGCTCGAGGCGAGCGACTTCATGGTCAACTGTGGGCGCTACTTCTGCGGTGCCGAGGAGGCCACATGATGAGCGAGATCGACGACCGCGCGGCGATGGCGGCGCTGGATTGCGCCGAGGGCGAGCAACCGGGCGACGCGGCGGTGGTCCGACTGCGCCAGACGTTGCGCCTGCTGGCAGCCTTCGCACCGCAGCGGCGGGGCGCCTGTTGCGGTCGCGAACGGCTGGTGGCCTATCACGACGGGCAGCTCGGGGCCGAGGAAGCCGGCCGGGTCGAGGCGCACCTGGCGAGCTGTCCGTGCTGCGCCGCGGACCTCGCCGATCTGGCGGCCCTGACGCAGCCGCCGTGGTTCGAAGCGGTGGTCCGGTTGGCCGCCGGGGCGGTTGAACTGGTCCGCCATAGCTTCGGCCAGGCCGTCCGGCCGGCCCCGTTGCCGGCCCGCGGCGAGGCGACCGCCACGCTGCAGTTGGCGGCCGCGCAAGACGACGTCGACCTGGCGGTCCGGCTGCTCGCCGGCTCGCCCGGTGGGGTCGACGTGCGGGTCCAGGTGCAACGCTCCGGCGCCCCGCTCGAGCGGGCCCGGCTGCAGTTGCTACGCGGTGAGGCGCTGCTCGAATCGCGGGTCCTGAGCGGCGCCGAAGAGGTCGTCTTGGCCGATCTGGCGCCCGGCGACTACGCTTTGGCCGTGACGCCACGGGCCGGCGACGAACTGGCCCGCGTGCGATTGCGGATCGAACCCGAGGAGGTCCGCTGATGGCCGCCCGGCTGCCGGTCGCCACCTTCGGCCTGGATGTCGCCGGGCTCCGCGCCGGCACCTACAGCGACCAGTACTTCAACAACATCCAGCGCCTCCTGACCACCCTGGCAGCCGAGGAGTACCGTTACGGCGGCCAGTTTCCCCGGCCCGGGCTGCCCGATCCGAGCACGCTGGCAGTCGGCGACGTGGCCGTCGAGATGCAGTTCTTCACGAAGCGCCAGCCGCACAGCGTGGTGGCCGGGATCGACCACGCGCTGGCCATCTTAAGCACCTGCTGCGGCGTTGGCGAGGGCGCCGCCTTCGAGTCCACCGCCGCCCAGTTGGAGGTCGCGGCGGTCGGCGAGGGTGACCACCTGGCGCCGTGGGCCCCGGCGCTGCGGCTGCGCGGTCGCTACCGCGACTTCGCCCGCCTCGAGACGCCGCTGCTGGGGGTCCTGGCTCGCCGCACGCGGATCGCCAGCAACACCTACGAAGTGTGCCGCGCGGCACGCGGCAAGCCGGTGCTCTTCTTCCCAGCCCGCTTCGACGTGCCGGAGGTCCAGGCGGGCGACGGCTGGGCGTACCAGGTGGGCGTGCAGGCGGCCGCGCGCGAGCTCGGCGCGCCCCTGCGGCCGGCGGTCTCGACCGCCGCGCAGGCGGCCTGGTGGGGCGGTCAGGGCAGCGGCACGATGGCCCATGCCTACCTCCTGGCGTTCGCCGCGGACACCGCCGAAGCGACGCTGCAGTTCGCCCGGTTGCTGCCCCCGGAAGTTCCGCGGATCGCGCTGGTCGACACCAACAACGACTGCGTCACCGACGCGCTGCGGACCGCCGAGGCGCTCTACCGGGAGTACCGGCGGTGGCAGGCCGCCGGGCAGCCCGAGACCGCCGCGCGGTACGTGCTGCAGGGCGTGCGGGCCGACACCAGCGAACGGCTGCGCGACGCCGCGGTGCCAGCCCTGGGCGACGCGCGCCTCGACTGCGGCGTGGTGCCGCGGCTGGTCACGGCGATCCGCGAGGCGCTCGACTCCGCGGGCGAGCGGCTGGGGGCGGCGGCCTGGTTCCGGAACATCAAAATCGTGGTCACCGGCGGCTTCGATGTCGAGCGGATCGCCCTATTCGAACGGCTCGGCGTGCCGACAGACATCTATGGGGTCGGCTCTGCGCTGCTGCGGGGGCCGAGCAACGACTTCACCGCGGACGTCGTCCAGGTCCACCACGCAGGATCCTGGATCCCGCTGGCCAAGGTCGGCCGCGGCCGGGTCGAGAATCCGGCTTTGGCCCCGGTGAAGCTCCCGCTCGCCTGACCGCCGCGGCCAGGCGGCGCCGGCAGGACGGATCATGAGTCTGCGGCTGAAGGCGCTGTTGGTGGTGGCCTGCACCTTCCTCGCGTTGGGGACGGTGGTCTACGCCACGCTGCACCAAACGCTGATCGCGGCGTTCCAGCGGCGCGAGCTGGACGAGGCGGCCCAACACGCCTGGAGCGCCAGCGCCGCCGTGGCGCGGCTGCACCAGGACATGCTCGACCAGATGGCCGACTGGTCGAACTGGGACGACACCTGGCACTTCGTGCGCGGGACCAAGTCGGACTATGTGGCCGCGAATCTGCCGGCCAACACCTTCCCGCCGCTGAAGCTGAACCTGATGCTGTTCCTGCGGCCCGATGGCCGGCTGTATCACCAGGTGGCGGCCGACTGGCGGCAGGAAACGCTGGTCGCGCCGCCGCGCGCGACGGTCGCCGTGCTGTGCGGCCTGAGCGTCATCCGGCAGGCGCTGCGCCAGCCGGTTTCTGGCTGCCTGGTGCGGCCGGAAGCCACTTGGCTGATCGCGGCGCGGGGCATCTTGAAGAGCGACGGCAACGGTCCACCGGCCGGGGTGCTGGTGTTTGGCCGGCGGATTGAGGGTGCCGAGCTGGTGGAGCTGAGCCGCCTGACGCAGCTCCCGCTACGCCTGACGCCCAGCAGCCAGTTGGTCCCCCAGTCGTTCGCGGCGCGCGCCTGGCAGGCCTTGGCGGCGACCGGCCGCACGGCCCAGGTGGCCGATTCCGAGACCGTCGTCGGGTTCGCGCGGATCCCTGGCATGGCGGCGTCCGAACCGTTGCTGCTACAGACCGAGACGCGCCGCACCATCACCGGCGAGGGCCACGCCCTGGAGCAGTTTCTGGTCGGCTCGCTGGGCGGCCTGCTGGCGGTGGTTGGGCTGAGCGTCGTGATGCTGCTGTTGCGCACCGTCGTGCTGCCGGTCACGGAGCTGCGCGACCGGGTCTTACGGATCAGCCAGAGTGGCGACCTCGGCCGGCGCGTGGCGATCAGTGGTCGCGACGAGGTGGGGCAGCTCGGCGCGTCGATCGACACCATGCTGGCGGCCCTGGAGCAGTCGCAGCGCCGGCTGGCGACCAGTGAGGTACGCTACCGCGCGGTCGTCAACGGGACCCAGGAGGGCCTTTACCTGATGCGGCGCGAGCCGCCGGCGATTCTGGACTGCAACCCGGCCTTCGCGGCGTTGTTGCAGTGTCCGCGCGAGACCTTACTGGGCCGTGACCCGCGCGAGCTGCAGGATCCGAACGACGCCTGGAGCGGACTCGAAGAGGCCGCTCCGAGCGACCACCCGGATGGCTGGACCGGCCGGCGGGTGCTCCGCCGCCTCGACGGCTCGACGCTGACCTGCGAGCTCATCGCCACCTGGATCGAGCTCGACGGCGAACCGGTGCTGTGTTGCCTGGTCCACGATATCAGTGCCCGGCTGCAGGCCGAGGCGGAGCGCGCCGAGCTGAACCGGCGAGTCGAGACCGCCGAACGGCTGGAGAGCCTGGCGGTGCTGGCCGGCGGCGCGGCGCACGACTTCAACAACCTGCTGCAGGCGATCCTCGGCCACGCCGACCTGGCCCGGCTGGACCAGACGCCCGGCAGTTCGTTGTGGCGCTCGCTGACCCAGATCGAAACCGCCGCGGTGCGGGCCAGCGACCTCACCCGGCAACTGCTCGCCTTCGCCGGTGAGCCGACCGGGGTGCAGCGGCCGGTGGACCTGACGCAGGTCGTCGGCGACACCGTCCAACTGGTCGACAGCACCCTGCCGCCGGCCTTGCAGGTCGAGCTGCGCGCCGACAGCGACCCGCTGGTGGTGCGGGGCGACCCGGCGCAGTTGGGGCAGGTGGTGATGAACCTGCTGCTCAACGCCGCCGAGGCGGTCGGCGAGGGGGGCGGGCGAGTGCAGATCAGCACGCACCGCCAAAGTGTCGATTTGGACTGGCTGGCCGCGGCGATCCCCGGCAGCGCCCTGCCGCCGGGCGAGGCCGCGGTGCTGCGGGTCACCGACGACGGTTGCGGCATGACGCCGGAAGTGCTGCGCCGGATCTGTGAACCGTTCTACTCGACCAAGGCCCTCGGGCGGGGGCTCGGGCTGTCCAGCGTCCGCGGCATCTTGACCGGGCACGGTGCCGCGCTGGCGGTCCACAGTCGCCGTGGCGAAGGGACCACCTTCGAGGTGGCCCTGCCCCTCTGCAGCGAGGTGCCCGAGCCCTTGCCGGGCGGCGGCGTACCGGTCGCGACCGACGGGCCGCAGGTGCTCGTGCTGGTGGTCGACGACGACACCGCGGTGCGGGCCGTCAGCGCGCAGGTGCTGACCCGTGCCGGCTACGCGGTGCGCACCGCGGCCGACGGCTACGAAGGGGTCGCCTGCGCCGCCGAACTCGGCGACAAACTGGGCGCGGCGGTGCTTGACCTGAGCCTGCCAGGGCTCGACGGCCCGGACCTGATCGCCGCGTTGCGCCGGATGCTGCCCCGGCTGCCGCTGCTGCTGACCAGCGGCTTTCAGCGCGAGCCCGAACTGGGCGAGCTGCTGGCCAGCTCCCAGGTCAGCTTCTTGCCGAAGCCCTACCGCCCGAGCGTGCTGCTCGACCGCCTCGATGCCCTGCTGCACGAGTCGCAGCCGCAGGAGGAGGCCGTGCTGCGGCGAAGCTGAGCGCTGGGAGGCGGCGGTGCGGCTGTTCGACCTGTTCTGGCGCGGTGGGCCGCTGATGTGGCCCATCCTGGTGTGCTCGGTGACCGCGGTGACGCTGGCCGCCGAGCGCTGGTGGACTCTGCGGCGTCACCGTCTCGACACCACGGCGCTGCTGGCCGACCTGTCGCGCGCCGCCGGTCCGGCCGCGCGGCAGCTGCTCTGTGAGCAGGCCGGCCCGCTCTACGCCGCGCTGGCCGCCGCGGTCGAGGCGAGCGCCGGGCAGCCGCTGGAACGACGGCTGGCGCAAGTCGACAGTCTGGGGCACGAACTGCTGGCGCGGCTCGAGGCGCCCCTCAGCGCGTTGCGGGCGGTCTCCGAAATCGCCCCGCTGCTCGGCTTCCTGGGCACCGTGGTGGGGCTGATCCAAGCCTTCGAGGCGATTGTCGCGCAGGGTGCCACGACACCGCCGGTGATCGCCGCCGGCGTCGCGACGGCGCTGATCACCACCGCGGGCGGCCTGCTGGCGGGACTCCCAGCGCTCTGCGCCTACCACGCGCTGGTGCTGCGGCTGGAACGTCTGGCGGCCGCCGGGCAGCGCGTCACGCAGCATCTGCTCGACCTCACGGCGGATGTCCCGTGTTGACCTTCGGTCGGCGACGCCGCCGCACGCAGGGCTGGGCTGGCCTGGTCTCGATGGCCGATGTGGCCTTCAACCTGTTGCTGTTCTTCATTCTCACCAGCGCTGCCGGCCGCGGTCCGGCGGTGGCGGTGCAACTGCCCCTGGCCGGCAGCGCCGTGCCGAGCACGCAGGCCGGCGTGGTGACCCTCGCGGTGAGCGCCGATGGGGCCTTCAGCCTCGACGACCGCCCCGTGCTGCGGGAGGCCTTGCCGAGCGAGTTGCAGGCCCTGCTGGCGGCGCGTCGGCTGCGGGTGGTGCGGCTGGCGGCCGACCGCGGCGCGGCCTGGTCCGAGGTCGTCTACGCCCTCGACAGCGCCCGCTCGCTGGGCGTCGCCGAAGTCGAGCTGGCCGCGGGGGCCGCGCCATGAGCGGGCGCCGCTGGGCCCGGTTGTGGCTGCTGGTGTTGGGCGGGCACCTGCTGCCGCTGTGGGCGGTCCGCCTGCCAGCGCGCCGGGTGGCTGCGGCAGCGGCCACCACCCGCGTGCGCTTCCAGCCCGGCGCGCCGGCCGCCGGCGAGGCCGTCGGTTGGCCGGCCACGGCGCCGGCGACGCGCACCGTGACCGTGCAACACCGCCGCCTGGTGCATCAGCCGGCCGCTCCCGAGGCGGATGCAGTCCCGCTGGCGCAGCCGGCTGCGACGGACCCGGTGCCACGCCTGACGGTGGCACCGCCACCGCCAGACCGGCGCCCCGCGGCCGACGATGCCTTGCTGTTGGCCCTCAGTGGCACCAGACTTGGGGCGGCTGCGGCCGCGCCGCTGACGTTGCCCACGGCGCCGGGACGGGCGGTGCGGCTGCTGGTGCTGCTACCCGGCGAGGCGATTCCGGATCGGGCGACGGTGCCACCACCGTTGGTGCTGGCGGCTGCCGCACCCGGCCGCCCGACCGGCGGCGGGTACGACTGGCAGCGGCTGCCGCCCGACGATGCGCTGCTCGCCGGCGCCGAGCTGCAGGAGTGGGTGGTCTGGCTGGATGAAGCGCTGTGGCGGGGCCGCTCGCCAGACGGCGCGGTGCTGTGGCTGCCGCTGGCGGTGCGGGCCGGCTGGGAAGCCCGGACGCCCGCCGCTCTGACGCTGTGGCAGCGGCTCGGACGACTGCGCTGGCTGCAGGTACCGGAGAAGGAGAGCACACCGTGATTGTCGTCGCCAACCGGATCCTGGTGGCGCCGGGGTATGAGGAAGCCTTCGAGGAGCGGTTCCGGCGGCGGGCCGGGTTGGTCGATGCGTCGCCCGGCTTCCTGCGCAACCTGGTCTTGCGGCCCGTGCCGGGCGGGCACAGCAAGGCCGAGTGCTACAGCGTGCTGACCTTCTGGGAGGATTTCGCCAGCTTCGAGGCTTGGACGCAGAGCGATGCGTTCCGCCAGGCCCACGCCGATCGCCCGCCGCGCGAGATGTTCAGCGGTCCGTCGACCCTCGAAATCCACGAGGTCGTCAGCGATTCGGCGGCCCGGTGAGGCGCCACTTGCAGAATCGGCCACGGCGAGGGAACCGCACTGGTACCTCTCGGACGTCTAACCGGCGGTTGTCCCCGGGAAGGTGCCCGACGGCGATGAGCGACGGATGAGCGGTCTGCGGCTGCTACTGCTGCTACAGGTGCTGGCGAACGCCGGCGCGCCGACGCCCACGCCGCCGGTCGGCGGCCCCGAGGCGGTGGGGGCGCAGGTCGTCGAGCCGACCGAGCCGTGGCGGACCGAACCCTGGCCGGTGGTCGTCGCGCTGGTCGATCCGGGCAGCAGCCTCGACCCGGCGGTCAGCTTCTTCAGCCGGTTCACGCGGCCGCGCGGCGCGCTGCTGCTGGTGCTGCCCGGCGGCGACGAGGAGGCCCTCGACGCGGCGCTGCGGCAGGTTGTTCACGATTACCCGGTGACGGCGCACAACGTCGTGCTGCTGGCCCGGGCCGATCTCGCCGAGTGGGCCCGCGCCGAGACGCTGCGGCGTTATCAGCAGGTCGCCGGCCTGCTGAGCATCGACGCCCCAGCGCTGACCCTGCCGGCCGGCCTGCCCGGGCGGGCCGACCTGAAGGTCGCGCTGCTGGTCACCGATCCGCGGCTCCTCGAGGCGAACCGCCAACTGGCCGAGGACTTGCGCCGCAAGGCGGTGCCCTGCGCGCTGCAACTGCTGAATGCCACCGAGCTGCCGACCTGGCTGACGGCGGCGCTGGCTGAGGTACTGCCACCGGCCGCGCCGCGCGGCGAGCTGCGCGATCCCGTGACGGCGGCCCGGCTGGTCGCCCCGCCCGGTTGGGAGTTCGTGCGGCGTGACGGGCTGCTGGCCGAGGCCCGGCCGGTCGGCACGCGCGACGGGCTGCGGGTCGAAATCGCCAGCGGGCTGCTCGGTCGGCGGAGCTTTGAGAGCTACGTCGAATCGACCAGCAACGCGCTGCACGACGATGCCATCGAGCTGATCGAGAGCACCCGGCTGACCCCGCCCGACAGCCCCACCACGGCCCACGGGTTCTACTTCCTGGACCGCCGCGGCGCGGCCGAGGTGGCCGCCTGGTGGGCGTTGGTTGGGCGTGACAACCGCATTGTCTCGCTCCGCTGCACCGCGCCGCGCGGCGAGCTGGCTCCGCGTTACGACCAGGTCCGGCAGTTGGCTCTGGGGATCTCCTTCGAGGACTCCCCATCGCCGCAGCCAACACCGCCACAGCCCTGAGCAACTGACAGGAGTCCGTCTCATGATCGCCGTCTCATTGGCCGCCTGGTGTGCCGTCACTGCTCCCGTGGTGGAGCTGGCGCCGTCCGAGTATGTCGGCGTCGTGGCCGAGCAGACCAAGCTCAGCAAGGACAAGCCCCGGGTCTGGGCCGAGGGCACCAAACTGCGCAATCTGCAGACCATCCGACCCGGCGTGGGGACCCCCGCCCCCGGCGCGGTCGATCCCGCCAGCGTGGTCGTGAAGCGCGACGGCGTGGTCTTGCAGCGCGACGTCGACTACCTGCTGGACCCGCTCTGGGGCAGCCTCGGCGTGGGGCCGTCGGGCAAGGTCACGCCGAACGACGTGGTCACCGTGGACTACCGCTACTCCTTGCTGCGGCTCGACTCGCTGGTCAAGGACGCCGCCGGCCAGGAGGTCGTCCGACAGGGCAAGCCCGACCTGAACTGCCCGGAGCCGCCCGCGCTGCAACCGGGTGAGACCCGCCTCGGCAACTGGCTGGTGCCCTACCACAGCGACGGCAAGAACGGCGTTTGGTTTGCGACCACCGCCCGGGCCGAGGACGCGCCGACCGCCAGCACCGCCGGCCGGATCCCGCGGACGCTGGCCAAGATTGCGGCCGGGCAGCCGGTGAAGATCGTCTGCTGGGGCGACAGCGTGACCACCGGCGGCGACGTCTCGGCGCCGCAGTTCCGCTACCCCGACGTGTTCGCCGCGCGGCTCAAGGCGAAGTACCCCGACAAGCCGATCACTGTTGCCGTCCATGCGGTCGGCGGCAGCAACTCGCTGCAGTGGCTGTTCCCCGACAAGTACCCCTTCCCGAACCCGGCGCTGCTGCCGCAGTGCAATTGGGAGCGGGTGGTCGAAGCCAAGCCCGACCTGGTGACCCTCGAGTTTGTCAACGACGCCGGTCTGCAAGGCGAGAACTTCCAGCGCCACTACGAGCTGATTCTGAGCAAGGTGCAGGCCCTTGGGGCGGAGCTGATTCTGATCACCCCGCACTTCACGATGCCCTCGATGATGGGCTTCAGCAGCCTCTTGGAGCCCGAGAAGCGGCCCTACGTGCTGGCCCTGCGGGAGTTCGCGACGACGCACCAGCTCGCCTTGGCCGACGCTGCGGCGCGGTGGGAGCATCTCGCCAAAGAGGGCATCCCCTACACCACCCTGCTGCGCAACGGCATCAACCATCCGGACGACCGCGGCCATGCGCTGTTTGCCGACGAGCTGCTGAAGTGCTTCGCACCGTAGGCTCTAGAGCCCCTCGCTCTGTGGCTCCTTGAGCGGAATCCGGCGCCGCAACCAGTCCAACTCGCGGGGCCGATCGTAGCGCCTGCTGGCCCACCGTGGCAGCGCGGCGGCGGCCAGCAGGCGTTTGCCCCAGCGCGGCGTGCGGACGTCCTGGACGGTCGGGAAGCGACAGCCCAGCACACTGCCGAAGTCGCGGATCCGGGCCTTCAGCCGCTCGTCGAGCCAGGGCGCGTCGCGGTGGCAGACGTAGTCGATCCAGCGCGGTTCGCACCACTCCTCGGGGGTCGTCGGCAAGGGCGGCCCGGCGGGACCATACTCGGCCAACTGCGGCAGGTGCAGCCCGGTTGGGTCGGCCCGCCGCGCCGCAGCATCGCGCTGTGGGGTGGGACTGTACAGGTACAGGATGATCTCGGCGGTCGGGCAGACGCGTTTGGCCTGCCGGATGAAGCGCAGAGTCCGCTCAACCTCGCCGGCCGGATCGTCGGGCCCGCCCAGGACGAACGACAGCTCGGGGATCACGCCGTGCTCGCGGCAGCGGGCCGCCGCCTCCAGTGTTTGCTCGGCGCGGGTGCCCTTGCGCATCCGTGCGAGCGCCTCGTCGCTGCCCGCCTCGGCGCCCAAGAAGGCCATCCGCAGGCCGCTGCGCTGCACCAGCCGCCAGGTCGCAGCGCTGAAGCCGGCCAGCGTGTCGGTCCGGGCGTAGCACCACCACGGCAGGCCGTGCTCGGCCAGCACTTCCAGCGCCGGCTGGCTGTTGGCCTCGGTGTCGAAGAAGTTGTTGTCGACGAACTGCCAGGAGTCTGCCCCGTACTCCCGCCGCAGCCGGCCCAGGGCGTCGCGCAGCCGGCCCGCGCTCTGGCTGGCGGTGTGGCCGTTGTAGAGCGAGACCACGCCGCAGAAGCTGCACCGGTAGCGACACCCGATGGCCGCCTGGTGGAACCCCAGCCGGCGGCCGAGCGCCGTTGGCTGCAGGTAGCGGGCGGCGCCGGGTAGCCGTTGATAGGGCAGGTCAGGCCAGGTGTCGGGCGGCGCGAATGGCCGGTCCGGCCCGTGCACGACCACCCCGTCGCGCTTCCAGGTCAGGCCGCGGGTACCCGCTAACTCGTCCGGGCCACCCGAATCGTGCGGCCCCGGCGGGCGCCCGGCCGGCAGCGCGGCCAACAGGTCAAGCAGCGTCTGCTGCCCCTCGCCGCGCACCACGTAGTCGA
Organism: Fimbriimonadaceae bacterium; assembly: GCA_020850355.1. GTDB lineage: Bacteria > Armatimonadota > UBA10988 > UBA10988 > UBA10988 > JADZEX01. The sequence goes on from JADZEX010000062.1 coordinate 68,150, forward strand.
CGTACGTGGCGTTGATGGCCGCCTCGGGGTACATCGACGGGAAGTAACCACCCCAGGCGATCGGTACGCCTGGCGCGGCAGACCGGGCTGCCTGCGAAACCGCGATGGCCGGTCCGACCTGCGGGCCGGGCATCACCGTCACCGCGACCAGATCGGCCGGAGCCGCGCGCAGCAGGTTGGCGACGGTACCGGGTGCGTCCGGGTCGAGGTTGCCGTCGACAAACTCCACGGTGTCGGCGCGGTCGAGCACCGCCGCCAATGACAACAAGCTGAGCGGCATCCGCGCACTGCGCGGCGAGCAGATCCGGGGGTTCACCAGCAGCACGCGCCGACCAGCCATGTCAGTCTCCCGGTCGCGTCAGGCGGTAGACCGTGACCACCTCGAGCTCGTGGACCACCTCGGCCGCGACCGCGACCTGCCAGCGGTGCGCGGCCAGCTCACCCAGCAGTAGCGCGGTGGCGCCATGCGAGGAGAACACCAGCAGCGCCTGCCCGCCAGGGGCCAGCACCCCGTCGAGCCCGGCGGCGAAGCGGCCGAGCAGGTCGTCTGACCGCCAGGCCTGGTCGCGTCCGGGTTGCGGCCGACCCACGTAGAAGGGCGGGTTGAACAACACCAGATCGAAGCGGCGCCCGGCGACGGCTGCGAAGAGGTCGCTCTCGACGACCTCCAGTCGGTCTTCGACGCGGTTCAGCAGCGCATTGAGCCGGGTGCAGCGCACGGCCTCGGGGTTGATGTCGACCGCCGTCACCCGGTACCCGCGCTGCACCGCGATGATGCTCACATAGCCGCTGCCGCAGCCGACTTCGAGCGCCGTGGCACCGTCTGGAGCGGGTGGAACCGCGGCCGCCAGGGGCGGGCTGCTACGGAAGACGGCCGGGTTGAAGACCTCGGGCAGCACCACCACCGGCACACCGTCGAGGTGCTCCAGCACCAGGCGCCCGATGCGCTTGCGGAGCAACCGCCGCTGCACAGCCAGCCGTGCCAGGGCCGTCCGGCGGCGCAGGCCCTGCTGGAGTCGCTGCAGCGGCGGCACGGACGGATCCACGGACGCTCTCCTCAAGCCAGCCGGGCCGGCCGCCAGACCAACTCGGCGAGGCGCTGTTCGAGGGCCAGCCCATAGCGGTCATGGTGGCAACGCCAGCGCGCCACCGCGCCGAACAGTCGGCTGCGCAGGCTGCGGGGCCCGTACGCCACCTCGCTGTAGAACTTGAAGGCCTCCACCCGGCGGTAGACCTGCGGGCTGACCCACGGGCCGCGCGAGCCGACGAAGTCGAAGTCCTGCCACTCCTCCAACGTGCGCGGCAACTGATAGCCGTCGGCCACTGCCTGGGAAGTGATGCTGGTGCCGGGGTACGGCTTGAAGTAGAAGATGGGCGTCGTGAACAGGGGACTCTGCTGCCGCAGCCGCTTGGCCACCGCCAGCGACGCCGCGACGTCGTCCGGCGTCTCGCCCGGAAAGCCGACAATGAAGGGGAACTGCACCGCCACCTGATGCCGGCGCGCCCGCTCGGCGACCTCGTAGACCCACTCCAGCTTGATGTCCTTCTGGATCCGGTCCATCATCGCCTGCGAGCCCGACTCGACGCCGACCAGCACGCGGCGCAGGCCCGACCGCTTGCACAGCGCCCACTGCTCGTCGCTCATCCGGTGGCCCTGGTCGGCGCGCATCGTGGCCGCCCAGGTGACCCGCAGGTCTCGCCGCAGGAACTCCTCGGCGACCGCCGCGACGCGCTCCAGACGGGTGAAGAAGGTCTCGTCCTGGAAGTTGACGTCGTCGAAGTGGAAGCGCTGCTGCCAGTGCTGCAGCTCCTCACCGATCCGCTCCGGCGCCAGCCCGGTCCACTGCCGCTGGTAGACGAACGGATCGGCGCAGAAAGCACAACGGAAGTAGCAGCCCTGCGACGAGATGTAGTCCAGTTGGCGGCGGCCCTTCAGCTCGTAATACTGCGGCACCGCAAGCAGACCGTAGTCCTGCGGGGCCAGCGTGTTGAGATCGGCCAGCGGCCGCGGCGGGTTGCGCACCACTCGGCCCGCGGCGCTGCGGTAGGCGCTCCCGGCGCAGCCGGCGGCATCCTGGCCGGCCGCCAGGCGGTCGACCAGCTCCGCGAAGGTGACCTCCCCCTGCGCTTGCACCGTGATGTCGACCGCCGGCTCGGCGAGGCACTCGGCCGGGAACATCGACGGGTGCCAACCGCCCCAGACCACCGGCACCTCGGGCGCCGCGGCCTTGACGGCTCGGCTGGCCGCCAGCGCATCGCGGATCGGGGCGCCCGTGAGCACCGTGACGCCGACGCAGAGCGCCCCGACGGCGGCGGCGGCGAGGCGCTGGTGCGCGTCGGGGGTGATCCGCGCATCGATGATCTGGACGTCGTAGCGACGCCGGTCGAGGTGCGAGCCGACCGCCACCAGCGCCAACGGCAGGGTGTAGAAGACGGCCTGCGGGTTGTACAGCACAACTCGCGGCCGGGTTGCCTCCGAGGCCATCATGTTCCTCCCCCCGGGGTCCAACGACGCCACCCGCTCGTCACGCCAGGCGCCGGTCGGCCCCGCGGCGACCCAGCTCCAGCAGGTAATGGTCGGCCAGCCAGGGCCACGGCCAGTGGCTGCCGCAGCGATCTTCCCAACGCTGCAGCCGCCCGGCCAGGCCGGGCTGCCGGTCGGCCCAGGCGGCGGCGAACGGCGGCGGCACCAATGCCCCGAGGGCCGTCGCCGCGCGCAGCTCAAACCACGGCGCCGCGGCGCGCCGCAGACCGCCGATCGACGGATAGCGGATCCGCAGGCCGCGCCACGCCACCCCGCCCGGCCGCAGCCGCCGCAGGGCGCGCTGCCACTCGCCGCGCCAGCCATACCAGGCCAGCTCCCACGGCACCAGCGGGCCCATCACCCCGAGCAGCAGCGCACCGCCCGGCCGCACACAGCCGGCCAGGCGGCGCAGCACGTCGCCGAGGTCATCCACGCAGTTCAGGCCGCCGAAGTTCGAGAGCACGCCGTCAAAGCGCCCGAGCCGGCCGTCGACCTCCTCGAAGCGCAGCCGCCGACAGCTCACCAGTGCCGCGGCGCCCGCCGTGGCGACCTTCCGCCGGGTTACGGCCAGCATCGCCGCCGCGGGATCGGTCGCCAGCACCTGCACCCCGCGGGAGGCCAGGTAGAGCGCGTCGGCGCCGGTGCCGCAGCTCAGCTCCAAGACCCGGCTGCCCGCCGGCCACAGCGCCGCGCAACGGTCCCAGACGCGGCGCCGGAAGTACTGCGCCAAGGGTGTGTCGGTGAAGGCCTCGTCGTAGGTGGCCGCCAGCCCGTCAAACGGCTCGCGGCTCATCGCTCGCCTCGCCACGCCAAAGTGCAGACACAGCGCTGACAGATCGGGTTCTCGGCCACCACCAGGCCGTCGCGCCAGGCCTGCGCTGTCGGGCTCTGCAGCAGCTCGCGGAGCGACTGGCCGAACTCCAGGCGGCCGTACGGCGGATGAAAGAAGCAGGGCCGCACCTGGCGATCCGCGCCAACAACCGCCGAGACCCATGGCGCGTTGCACGACTCGGCGGCGAACTCACCCTGCCCGGCGGCCGCCCGGAAGTAGTCCAGCAGGCGGCGGCGCAGCTTGGCCGGACTCTCGGCCACAAATCCGCTCGCGAAGTCCACCGCGTTGTCCTGCTCCAGCGCCGCCAGCTCCGCCGCCAGCGGCGCCAAGTCGCCAGACGCCAGGCCAACGGCGGTGGCCTGCTGCGCCGATGGGCCGCCCGGCCGGTTGAAGGCCTCGCTGCTGGTGTCGACCGCCAGGAAGCTCAGCCAGTCCAAACCGACCTGGTGAGCCGCAGCCACCGTCGCCCGGAGGTACCGGTAGTTGGCCTGCTGCACCGTGCAGCGCCCCCCGATCCGCAGCGTGCCGGCCGCGCGGACCGCGGCGACGCCGGTGGCCAGCAGCTCGAAGGCCCGCGGCACGCGGCGGATTGCATCATGCACTGCCGCCGGGCCATCCAGGCTGACGATCAACTCATCCACCCCCGCGGCCACCGCCGCGGCGTGCTTTGACAACAGCAGGCCCGTGCTGAGCAGCATGGTCCGCAAGCCGGCCGCCCGCAGCAGCGCCAGGAACTCGGGCAACTGGCGATGCAGCAACGGCTCGCCACCGGACAGCAGCACCTGCTGGACGCCCAGCTCGCGCAGCTCGACCAGCCAGGCTGACAGGTCTGCGACGCTGAGTTGGGCGGTCGTTGTCGCCTGCCAGATCTCACACATCAGGCAACGGCAGTTGCACTGGCTGTGAGGCTCCAACACCAGCACCGGCAGCTCTGCGAGCGGTTCCGACACCACCGGTAGCAGCCCCCGCCGACCACTCATGTTGCCCACCCGTAGTCCGCCGCCTGCTGCCGCAAGGCGGCTTCGGCCGTCGCCGCAGTAGCCCGCCAGGCCGCCGCCTCGGCGGCGTTCGACGACCGCGCCGCCGCCACGGCGTCGCGCAGCCAGCGGTCGGCCAGACGGTAGTAGTCGCGGTCGGGCCGGCCGGCCACAACGTAGTCGCGGTCGCCACTGCTGGCCCACTCACCGGGCAGGCTGACCTTGTCGGCCACCTTGGCGTAGTAGCCGGTGTTCATGATGGGGTACGCCAGGGTGGTGAAGAAGACGTCGGGGTTGGCGGTCACGACATGCTCCACGGTGGCCGCAATGTCCTCGACCGTCTCGCCCTCGTAGCCCCACATCAGGAACATCCCGACCTGGATGCCATGCCGCTGCGCGGCCTTGGTGGCCCACTGCACCTGGTCGGTCGTAACGCCCCGCTGCATCGCGTCGAGGATCCGCTGGCTGCCGCTCTCAGAACCGATCCAGATGCGGTAACAGCCCAGCTCGGCGAGCAGCTCGAAGACCTCTTCCTGGAGCATCCGGTCGGCTCGCGAGATCGTCTCGAACGGCACCCGCAGCCCGCGGCGGCGCAGCTCGGCGGCGTAGTCGCGGAGCCACCTGTGGGAGATCGTGAAGACGTCGTCGGCGTACCAGACCTGCTCGGGCTGCCAGCGCTCCCGAATGTGCTGCACCTCGGCCGCGCAGTCCAGCGGGTCGCGGCGGCGGTGGGTGTAGCCAAAGACCGCGTGGCTGCACCAGTTGCATTTGTAGGGACAGCCCCGCGCGGTGATCAGGTTGACCGACCCCTGCCCGTGGTGTTGCCGCCAGAGGTCGATGTAGCGCGGCAGGTCGACTGCCTCGCGGTCGGGCCACGGCAGGCTGTCCAGATCGGCAATCGCCGGCCGCGGCTCGTTCCGCACGACCCGGCCGCCCTCGTCGCGGAAGACCGTCCCCGCGATGCCGTGCAGGCGGTGCGGGCCGTGCTGCCGCAGCGCCGGCAGCAGCTCGCCGAGCGTCTCCTCACCCTCCCCGAAGACCACCACGTCGGCCCCGTGGGCGAGGTATTCGGCCGGGTAGTTGGCCGCTTCGGGACCGCCCAGGATCACCGTCCAACCGTGCTCCTGCGCCGCGGCCGCGATCCGCAGCACGGGGGGCCGGGTCATCAGGGTGGTGTAGATCCCCAGCACGCCGCCCGGCTCGGCCGCCAGCCGGGCGCGCAGCCCGTCGAAGCTGCCGAGGGTGCTGTCGTACAGGTCGACCGAGAACCCGGCGCGCTGCAGCCAGGCGCTGTTGTAGAGCAGCCCCAACGGCGGGTAGGGCCGCATGATCTCCCGCTCTTTGGGGTCCTCCCAGAGGAAGTAGCCGTGCGTCAGCAGCAGGTCGGCCACGTCAGTTGTACTCCCGGCTGAGATCGGGCGGTGCCAACGCCGCGTGGGCCGGCAGTTGCCGCGCCCGGCGGTTGTGGTGTTGCGGCTCCAGCCGGCCGAGCTCGAACCACAGCTCCGCCAACCGCGCCAGGTCGTCGGCCGCCAGCCTACCGGTGGCCGCGCGCTGGTGGACCACCAGATCGTGGTGCAGCGTGGTGTGCAGGTGGCGGTAGAACTCGGTCTCGTAGGCCCCGGCAAACAGCATCGCCAGGTCGTCGCTGTGGACCCAGTTGGTCTTCTCGTGAAGCTGCTCGGCGATTCGCTCGTGGAACGCGGTGCCCGGCAACGGATAGCTGACACTGACGCCGATGTCGTCGGGCAGGCACTCCCGGACCAGCTCGACCGTCGCCTGGATATCGGCCAGCGTCTCGCCCGGGTAGCCGAACTGGATGAAGAAGCAGGCCCGGATGCCGGCTGCCCGCAGCCGCTGCCGCGCCGCGCGGATGTCGTCGAGGCGGGTGCCCTTGTCCATCGCATCGAGGACCTGCTGGCTGCCGCTCTCGGCGCCTAGCCAGACCTCACGGCAGCCGGCGGCCGCCAACGCGGTGACCGCCTCGGGCGTCATCAGATCGACCCGCGACTGAATCGTGAACGGCGTCGCTGCGTCCTGGGCCTGCACCGCGGCGGCGAAGTCGACCACCCAGGCCGGGCGCAGGCCGAAGATGTCGTCGGCGAACCAGAGGTGGTCGGGCGCGAAGTCGCGCTTCAGCCGCGCCATCTCGGCCGCCACGGCCGCCGCGGAGCGCATCGCGTAACGTTGGCCCCAGATCGGCTTGGCGCACCAGTTGCAGTGGAACGGGCACCCGCGGGTGCTCACCAGGTTCAGCCAGAAGGCCCCGTGGTGCTGCCGCCAGACCGCCCGGTAGGCCTCGATGTCGACCAGGTCCCAGGCCGGCTCGCCAAACACGTCGGGGTGGCGCTCCGGCTCGCGGGCCGGCGTGCGCTGCGGGGCGCTGGCCGCGCCGTTGGCCTGATAGACCAGCCCGGCCACCTCCGCGACCGGCGCGCCCGGCTGCTGCAACGCCCTGAGCAACTCCCGGACGGTGTGATCGGCCTCGCCCGGCAGCACGTAATCGACGCCGCCCGCAAGGTACAACTCGGCGCGGTCGCTGGCATCCGAGCCGGCCGCCAGGACCACCGCCCCAGCCGCCCGAGCCTGCGCCGCCATCGCCAGGGTGGCTTCCCGCATGCGGGTCAGGCACATCTTGCTGAGGAAGTTGAAGCTGTCTTCAAAGAACACCACGTAGCGCGGCCGGGCGCGTTCCAGCACCGGCCCGAAGGTCGCTTCGTCGGGTTGCAGCATGGCGTCGTAAAGCGCCACCTCGTAGCCCGCCGACCGCAGCACGGCCGCCGCGTAGAGCGTGCCCAGCGGTGGAAACGGCCGCATCTTGCGGACTTGCTTCGGATCGAGCTGCAGAAAGTAGCTACTTGCCAGCAGGACGTCGGCCATTCAAAGGATTCCCAGATTTCTTTATCTGGTAGTATGCAGCTACTGACCCGGGTTGGCAGGTTCTGGCGCCGCCGCTACCGCGCCGCGACCGTGGCGGCGACGGGCGGCAGCGGCACCGGCTGGTCGACCACCAGTTGCGGCGCGGTGGCCCGCAGCTCGTCCTGGTAGGCGACGCGCACCCGCGCCACGACCATTCCGCTGCCGACGGTCCAGAGCGCCAGGTGACCGCTGTCGAGCACCGCGGGGTCGGTCACTTCGAGCGCCTGACGGCCGTCCACCAGCAGCGTCAGCGTCTGCCCGACCTTGCGTGCTTCGAGGCGCCACCAGTGGCGGTGAAACTGCCCGAAGGCCTTGCCGTCGGCGTCCTGCTGGAACAGCGGATTGACGTCCAGGAACTGCGGCACCAGGAACTGCGGGTCGCTGGTCTGGGCCAGCACGCGGGTGCCGCGGCGGATCATCGTGGTCGAGCCGTTGCGGCCGGAGCAGATGAAGGAGTAGCCGCTGGCGAGGTCACCGCGCTTGCTGCAGAGGTTCAGGTTGAGGTCGCTGGGGATATAGTGCCAGGCTTCGTTGGACCAGGGCAGGCCATGCCGGAAGGCGACGTAAACCTCGACCGCCAGGTCGCCGCGCAGGGCGCGCTTGTTCCAGAGGCTACAGACGCCCCGGCTGGCGCCGCCGAAGAAGGACCATTCCGGCTCGCAGGCGTAGCGGCTGGTGATCTCCCAGGTGCCACCCACCGGCTCCCAATCGGTCGGCGCGGTGCCGAAGGTGTAGTCGAGCAGCCGCGAGCCGGCCAGCGCGAAGTTCGCCTCGCCGAGCCGCAGGCGTCCGCTGTCGTAGCCGACGCGCGGCCCCAGGGGCTCGTCGGCCGCCAGCCGGCCGAGCGTCAGGATCCCAATCAGGCCCCAGCCCAGCAGTCGCATCGCTCTGCCTCTGCCCCCGCTGCTCATTCTAACGCGCCGCCAGTTGCGTGATGGCGGCCGGCAGCGGCACCGGGTCAGTGACTACCAACAGCGGCTCCTGCCGCTTCAGTTCCTGCTGGTAGGCGACCCGCACCCGCGCCACCATCATCCCGTTGCGGACCGTCCAGAGCCCGATCCGGCCCTGCTCCAACGGTGCTGGGTCGGTGGTCTCCAGGGCCAGCCGGCCGTCGATCCAGAAGCGCAGCCGATCGCCGGTCTTCTGCGCCACCAACTGCCACCAGCGGCGGTGGAAGTCCTCGGTTGCCGGCCGGGTGTCGCTGTAGCTGGGTGACAAGAACTCCGGGCGGCTGGTACTGGCGAGGACCGTCGAGCCGCGCCGGATCAGGGTCCGGCTGCCTTCGTCGGCGGCGTAGATGAAGCTGTAGCCGGCGGCCGGATTCTGCCCGTCGCCACACAGGCTGAGGCTCAGGTCGGCCGGCCGGTAACTCCAGGAGATCGGGTTCCAGGGCAGCCCGTGCTTGAACGACACATAGGCCTCGACGGTGACGTCGCCGCTGAACAGCCGCTTGTTCCAGATGGCCGCCAGCCCCTGGCTGTAGCCGCCGAAGAAGCTCCACGAGGGGTCGCAGGCGAAGCGACTGAAGACCTGCCAACTACCCCCGGTCGGCTCCCACTCGGTCGGCGCGCTGGCAAAGGTGTAGTCGAGCAACTGCGCCCCGCTGGCGGCCAGTCCGGTGCTCTCCAGCAGCGTCTCGGCGCTGCCGCCCAGGCCGTCGGCGGCCAGCGCGATATGCGGGCCAACCGGCGGACTCGGCGGCAGCACCGGCCGCTCGCCGGCTCCCGCGAGCACCGCGCTGGTCATCCAGAGGGTTAGCAGCAGGGCCTTCACCACGTTCACTCCCCAGCCGGCGGCGCCGCCGCCACGGCCACCGCGCCAGCGGTCACCGGCGGCAGGCCTTCGTAGCCCACCAACTCCGTCTGCAGGGTGCCCAGCCGCGGGAAGTCGAGGAACTCGAGCCACTCCCGCACCAGGCCCAGCCCCGGGGCGTAGAACCGGCGCACCCGCAACAGCACGGGCTCCGGCTCCGGCCGCAGCAGCCGCATCGCCACCCGCTCCACGCAGGTCACCTGCAGCACCCCGGCCAGTTGTCCGACCGCGGTCTCCAGGGGCGCCGACCGCAACACATGGTACCGACCGCCGGTGGCCACCGGCTGGTCGCCGCCGTTGGCGAGTCCCAGCAGGTGCAGCGCAAACGGCAGCGCACGGCGGCCCTCGAACTGCCAGACGCAATCAGCGACCTGAAGTTCGGCCGCCGGCGGCAAGAAGTAGCGCGGGCCCCAGCTCCCGTCGCTGCCGCCCGGCGCGAACAGGCCCCGCGGGTCGAGCAGCCAGACCTCGTCGCGCTGCAAGTTGCCGCGCGGCGTCAGCCGCGCCGCGGCGGCGCGCAGGGTGACCAGGTGACCACCCGCCGCCGGCTCGCTCTTCAGGTAACTGACGCTCCACGGCAGCAGCGCGTTCTCCTGCAACGAGGTGCGGGTCTGGTAACGCAGCACCACGCCGGCCTGCCACGGGGCGTAGCCGTGGGGCGTGTCGGCCGCCCGCAGGGCCGGCGCCAACAGCATCACGAGCAACCAGCCGCGTCGCGTCATGTCCCTGTCCTGTTCATTGGACGCCAGCCCCGTCGAATGGTGCCCCCGGCTCAACCGGTCGGCCCGAAGCGCGGCTGCCAGCCGGCCGCCAACTGCCGGCCCAACTGCGCCGCCTGCTCCTGCTCGGTGGCGCTCAGCGGCTGGAAGCCACGCGCCCAGGCGGCGTTCTGCCGGACCTGCTCGACACTGTGGCAGCCGACCACCGCCGCCGTCACCCCCGGCAGGCTCAGCGCATAGCGCAGGGCCAGTGGCAGATGCTCGGTCGGGACGTGCGACGGCTGCGGCGGCTCACCATAGCGGCCCCAGTGGTTGCCCCGAACGCCGCCGTAGACCTTCATCGCCAGCACCCCCGCGCCGTGCGCCCGGGCGGCCGGCAGCAGCTTCGACTCGAAGTCGTAGAGCCAGCGGTCGGCCAGGTTCAGCACCACCATCACGGCATCAACCACGCCGTGCTGCAACAACGTCGCGACCGCCGTCGGGTGGCTGTGCGAGGTGAACCCGATCCAACGCGCCCGGCCGGCCTGCTTCTCGCGCTGCAGGTAGTCGAAGGCGCCGTCGGGGTCCAGCACGCCCTCCTGCCGATAGCCCCCGGCGTGGTGCCAGTAGAGCAGGTCGACATGATCGGTGCCCAGCTCGCGGAGCGAGGTCTCGAACGACTGCCGCATCGCCGCGGCGCCGGGCCCGCCGGCCTTGGTGGTCAGAAAGACCTCCTCGCGCCGCGTCCCGAGCGCCTCGCGCAACGCGCGCTCGGCCTTGTCGTAGCCGCGGGCGGCGTCGAAGAAGGTGATCCCCTCGTCGAGCGCGGCGCGGTAGACGGTCACGGCTTCGTCGAAGCTGACCCCGTGCGACTGCCCGGCGCAGGCGGTGCCGAGCCCCAGGATCGGCAGCTCGACGCCGCTCCGGCCGAGCGCGCGGCGCGGCAGCGGCGCCGGCGCGGCCGCGCCGGCTGCCCGCAGCAGACCGCCGGCGAGCGCGCCGGAGGTCTGGCAGAACTGCCGGCGGGTGAGATCAGGTCGGTCCGACACCAGGCGTCCTCCCGGCCGCGGCCAGGTGCGGCCGCAACCACTGTTGCAGCGCCCGGGCATCGAACGGCTTCCGCATATAGTGATCCGCGCCGGCTTCGCGCGCCAGCGCTTCGTGTTCACGCTGGCCTAACGCCGTGAGCACCAGAATCGGCAGCGCGGCGGTCGCCGCGTCCGCTCGCAGGGTCCGGCAGACATCGAGTCCGCCCAACCGCGGCATCATGATGTCGACCAGCAGCGCCACCGGGCGTTCCCGGCGGACGGCGTCCAACGCGGCCTGGCCATCGCCGACGCCGACCGCGCGGCCGCCCTCGTGGTCCACCAGGAAGCACAGCGAGCGCAGGATCAGCGGCTCGTCCTCGGCGATCACGACGCACGGTCGGTTCACGGCAAGGCCCTCCCGACGACCGAGTCGGCGGGCGGCTCGGTCGGCAGCCAGACGCTGAAGCGCGCCCCGCCGCCGGGGGCGTCGTCCACCGCAATCCGTCCCCCGTGGTGCGTCACCACCGCCTGGGCGATGGCCAGACCGAGCCCCGAGCCGCCGCGGGCGTGGCTGCCGGGGGCCTGGCGGAAACGCTCGAAGATGCGCTGCCGCTCGCGGGCCGGCACGCCCGGCCCGGTGTCGCTGACCACCAGCGTAGCCCCCTCGGCCGCGGCGGCCACGACCAGCTCGACGCAGCCCGCGGCCGGGGTGAACTTGAAGGCGTTCGAAAGCAGATTGCTGAAGACCTGCTCGATCCGTCGCCGGTCGGCGGTGATCGGCGGCAGCTCCGGCGCCTCGACCCGCAACTCCACCTGCTCCGCGACGCTGCGGCCGTGGTAGACCTGGGCGAAGTGCTGGGCCAGCTCGTCCAGTCGCACCGGCTCGGGCTCGTACCGGATCGACGCGTTCTCGATGCGCGCCAGGTCGAGGAAGTTGTCCAGCAGTTCGCCCAGCCGGGTGGTCTCCTCGATGATGATCCTCAGGAACTCCTGGTGCGTCTCGGGCGGCTCATCGGCGTACATCGTGAGGAGGTCGGCGTAGGTCCGAATGCAAGTCAGCGGCGTGCGCAGATCGTGGGCCACGATGTTCAGGAACTCGGACTTCTGCTGGTCGATCTGGCGCAACTGCACGTTGGCGCGGGCCAGTTCCTCGGCCAGAATGGCGTTGTTGATGGCCGTCGCGACGTGCGGCATGTAGAGCTGCGCCTGGTCCAGGTCGGGGGCGTGGTCGATGCCGACCAGCCCCAACGGCTGCCCCTTACCGGGCAGCACAAAGACCGCGAAGCCGCGCAGCGCACCGCTCTCGGCAGCCGGTGCGGTGAGCCCGCCGCCGAGGGCTGCCAGGGCCTGCGGGGCGCTGGCCGTGCTGACGGTGATCGGCAGCGCCTTGGCCCGCCGGCCGACCGCGCCGACCCGCCGCAGCAGGTCCTGATTCTGGTCGAGCAGCCAAATCGCCGCGTTTTCGCCACCAAGGTCGCTGAGCAGCGATTCACAGAGTCGCCCGGCAGAGTCCCGCAGGCTGGCCGACTCCAGCGCGCCGAGCGTCAACTGGTAGACGCTGGTCAGCCGCTCGGACTGCTCGAAAAGCAGCTCGCGGGCCTCGTCGGCAACGCTGACATGCTGCTCCAACTGGGCCGCCAGGACCTGCGCCCGGCGGCCCAGGGCGACCGACTCGCTGACATCCTGCAGCACCAGCACGCCGCGCCCGTCCGGCCCATAGCGCAACCGGGCGTCGATCTCGCGCTCGCCGCGGCGCACCCGGCCGGTCCACCAGCCGCGGCCACGGGCGGCCTGCAGGGCCAAGGTCCAGGTGGCGTCGTCGAACAGCTCGGCCAACAGCGCCCCGTCGAGCTCGCCCGGCGGCCGCTCGCAGAGCGCCGCCAGGGGGTCATTGTGGCGGACGATCCGGCCGGCCGGATCGAGGAGGGCAATCCCGGCGCTGCTCGCCCAGAGCAGTTCGTCGAGCCAGGGCTGCGTCAAGAGGGGGCAGCTCGCGGCGGTCACGCCCAGTCGCCCAGGCCGCGGTCGAGCAGGTCCTGCACCACGGTCCGCAGCCGCCGGGGCTGCAGCGGCTTGGCCAACTGCGCCTGCACCGGCGGCAGCAACGGTGTGGCAATGCCGCGGTCGACCAGCAAGACGACGGCCGCGCGCGGCGCGTGGTCGCGGAGTTGCACGAGGAAAGCGCCCGGTTGTACCCCCGGCAGGTGGGCGTCGATCACCACGACCGCCGGCGCGAGCGAACCCGTCACCAGCTCCAGCGCCCGGGGCGCCGTCGGCGCCACCTCCACCTGGAAGGTCAGCGCACTCAGCGCCAGCCGGGCGAGGTGTGCTGTCGACGGGGAATCATCCACGATCAGCACAGTCGGTCGCATCGCCGAGCATCCCGCTCAACCCTCTGCCTATTCTCCCCGCCGCCCGCGCTTCCTTGTCACAGCGCGGTCACCGCCGTGTAAATCATGCCACCAGCTTATAGCCCACCCCGATCACGGTCTGGATCAGCGCCGGATTGCTGGGATCGCGCTCCAGCTTCTCGCGCAGCCGGCGGACGTGCATGTCGAGCGTCCGGGTGCGGATCTCCGGCGAGTAGCCCCAGACGCGGTCCAGCAGGTACTCGCGGGTGCGCACCCGGTTGGGGTGCTCGGCCAGGGCCACCAACAGCTCGAACTCCTTCGGCGTCAGGTCGACCAGCGTCTCACCGCGACGGACCGTGTAGGCCTCGCGGTCGATCCGCAGGTCGCTGGCCCGCAGCTCGCGCTCGCGGCTCTCGCTGTACTGCCGGCTCCGCCGCAGCAGCGCCTCGACCCGGGCGCAGAACTCGGCCAGCCCGAACGGCTTGACCAGGTAGTCGTCGGCCCCGAACCGCAGCCCGACCACCTTGTCCTGCTCTTCGACCGCCGCGCCGGTCATGATCATGATCGGCACGAAGGTCCGCTGGCGCAGCCGCTGGCAGACTTCCAGGCCGTCCAGGTCGGGGAGCTTCAGGTCCAGCACCACCAGGTCGGGTCGCTCCCGTAGCCCCAGCGCGAGGCCCTCCTCACCGTTGTGGGCCAACGTCACGCGGTGGCCCTCGTGCTGCAGCGCGCGCCGCAGGCCGTCGGCCAGGCGCCGGTCATCCTCAACCACCAGAATGTGGAATCCCTGGTCCATGCCCGCGTGATACCGCTCCGCGCGCTTTTCGTCAAGTCCGCAGGGCCCGGCCGACTGGCGCCGAATGGCCGCGCATGGTGATCTCCGAACTGGCCACCTTCGCGACGCGCCACCTGGCGGTGGTCCGCCTCACCACCAGCAGCGGCGCGGTGGGTTGGGGGCAGTTGGCGCCCGTGCACGCCGACCTCAGTAGCGCGGTGTTCCACCGCCAGGTGGCGCCGCACGCGCTGGGCCAACCGGTTGACGACCCGGCTGCCCTCGGCGCGCGGATCCTGCGGGCGGAGTACAAGTTCCCCGGCTCGTACCTGTGTCGCGCCCTGGCCGGTCTCGATACCGCGCTCTGGGACTTGCGTGGCCGGCTGGCCGGTCAGCCGGTCTGGGCCCTGCTCGGCGCCACAGCCCGGCCGTTGCCAGTCTACGGCTCCTCGATGCGCCGGGATCTGACCCCCGCCGCCGAGGCCTCCCGGATGCTCCGGCTGCGCGACGAGGCGGGCTTTCAGGCCTTCAAGATCCGCGTTGGCGGGCGCTTCAGCGGCGGGCAGGACCAGTGGCCGGGCCGCACCGACGAACTGATCCCGACCGTCCGCCAGGTGCTCGGCGACGCGGTGACCTTGTTGGCTGACGCCAACTCCAGTTACGCCCCAGAGCAGGCCATCGCGGTCGGTCGGCAGTTGGAGGATTGCGGCTACCACCACTTCGAGGAGCCCTGCCCGTTTCCGGAGTTGGAGCAGACCGCGGCGGTCGCAGCCGCGCTCGACATCGCCGTGGCGGGTGGCGAGCAAGATTGTGACCTCAGCCAATGGCAGCGCATGGCCCGCCTGCGGGCGGTCGACATCATGCAGCCGGACATTTGCTACCTGGGCGGCTTCAGCCGGGCTCTGGAGGTGACCGAACTGGCCGCCGCGCACGGGCTGACGGTGGTGCCGCACTCGGCCAACCCCAGTCTGGTGTTTGTCGCGGCGCTGCATCTGATGGCGGCCGCGCCGCACGCGGAGCCGTTTGTCGAGTACAGCATCGAAGAGTGCGGCTGGCTGCGCGGGGTGTATGATGGCGTGCCGGTCTGTCGCGATGGCAGGGTGTCGCTGCCGACCGCGCCGGGCTGGGGGATCAGCCCTCGCCAGGAGTGGCTGGACACGGCGACGGTCCAGGTCAGCCGACAGGAGTAGCGGTAGGATGCCGACTTGGCAAAGACTGGCGCCGGTGACCGCCCGCGAGAGCCTCACGCCGGAGTATTTCGCGCTGACGCTGCGGGCACCCGAGCTGGCGGCCGCGGCGCAGCCGGGGCTGTTTGTGAACGTCCTGATCCCGGCCCCCGAGGTCTGCCTGCGCCGACCGATTTCGTTCTACCGCGCCACCGGCGACGAGATCACCTTGCTGGTGGGCGTCCATGGCCAGGGCACTGCGGCGCTGAGTCGGGTGGCCGTCGGGGAGTCCCTGGATCTGCTTGGACCGCTCGGCGGGCGCCCGCTGCGGCTGCGGCCGGGGGCGCGCCGGGTGGCCCTGGTCGGCGGCGGCGTCGGCATCCCGCCGCTGGCCTTCTTCGCCGCCCGGCACCGCGGGGCGGCCGCGCTGACCGCCTACGTTGGCGCCCGGAACGCCGGACGACTGCTCGGCGTCCAGGAGTTTGGCGAGCTGGGGGTGGCGGTGCGGGCGAGCACCGACGACGGCAGCGTCGGCTTCCAGGGCACGGTGGCGGCGCTGCTGGCGGCGGACCTGCCGGCCGCCGGGTACGACCTGCTGCTGGCCTGTGGCCCGACCCCGATGCTGCGCGCCGTGGCCGCACTGGCGCTGGCGGCGGGGGTGGCCTGCGAGGTCTGTCTGGAGGCGCGGATGGCCTGCGCCGTGGGAGCGTGCCTGTCGTGCGTGGTCGAGACGACGCGCGAGGGCTGGCAGAAGTACCAGCGCGTCTGCACCGAGGGTCCGGTGTTCGAGGCCGCTGACATCGTTTGGCAATCCCTCTCGCCGCTTTGTGCGCCATAATGGGTGACAGCGACAGGGCTGATGGAGCAAACGGATGACGGGTGACTTTGGCGGACGGTTCAACAACCTCTCGGCGGCGGTCCACAACAACCGGCTGCCGTTCCTGCAGAAGGTCTACGGCCTGCTGTTCATCAGCATTCTGGTGGCCGTTGGCAGCGGCACGGCGATCATGCACACGCCGCCGGCCTTCCAACTGGCCGACGGCACGGCGGTCCCGCTGGGCGTCGGCTTGGCCATGAAGGGCCAGTTCGTGATCTGGCTGGTAATGTTCGGCCTGCTCTTCCTGGCCCGGGCGGTCGCCCGCGTCCCAGTGGCGGGCATCGCGCTGTTGTTCGTCTTCACGGCGATCACCGGCGCCTGGGTCGCGCCAGCAGTGTGGGTGCAGTCGGTGAAGCACGGCACGCCGCAGGTCGTCGGGCTGGCCGGGGCGCTGACGGCAATCACCTTCCTCACGCTGACGCTCTACACGATGTTCAGTCGCCACAGCTTCAGCTTCATGGGCGCCGGCCTGAACGTCGCCGGGATCGGCCTGGTGGCGGCCTGCTTGCTGAACGGCTTCCTGTTCCACTCCAGTTGGGCCTCGATGCTCCTGGCGTGGTTCATCCTGGCCTTCAGCGCCGGCTGCATCCTCTACAACACCGCGCGGATCTTGCGCGACTGCCCGGACGAGGCGTGGGTCTACGCAACCATCACGTTGTTCGTGGACATCCTCAACATGTTCCTGGCGTTGCTGCGGATCCTCGGCGGCAACCGCCGCTAAGCGACCACGCCGCGAGCTTGCCGCACGGCGGGAGGAGTCCGAAAGGAGTCCGCCCGCCGTGCTGGTATTGGGCGGCGGCGAGCCGCGGCTCGCGGGAGAGGTAGTGTGGCGGAGCCAGTGCGGATCGGGTTTGTCGGCGTCGGCGGAATCGCGCGGCATCACCTGAAGCAGTTGCAGGCCACCGGGCAGGCGACCATCGCGGCGCTCTGCGACGTCCGCGAAGAGTCCGCCGCCAGCGCCGCGGCCGAGTACGGTGGCACGGTCTACACCGACTACCGGCGGATGCTCGACGCCGAGACCCTCGACGCGCTCTACGTCTGCGTGCCGCCGAGTCTGCACACCGGCGCGGAGCTGCTGGCCTGCGAACGCGGCATCCACCTCTTCGTCGAGAAGCCGGTGGCACTGACGATGCCGCAGGCGCTCGAGATTCAGGCGGCCATCGCCCAGGCCGGCGTGCTGGCGGCGGCGGGCTACGTGATGCGCAACTGGCCGGGCATCGCCGCGGCCCAGGAGTACCTCGCCGGGAAGACCGTCTCGCTGGTCTCGGCGAATCGCTGGCACGGCATCGCCGGCGGCGACGACCACTGGTGGCGCCGGATGGACATCTCGGGCGGCCAACTGGTCGAGCAGGCGACGCACAACCTCGACGCGGTGCGCTGGATCGCCGGCGAGATCAAAGCGGTCTGGGCGCGCTACGAATACGCCTCGCTGGCGCACCTGCCCAACTTCAGCATCCCGGCCTCGCAGGTTGTGGCCTTCGAGCTGGCCAGCGGCGCCGCGGGCACGCTGACCTGCTCGTGCGTCCTCAACCAGGGTGGCGGCGGTGGCAACTGGGACTTCCTGCTGCCCGACGAGCGGGTCAGCATTGTCGGTGCCGAAGCGCGGCGGGCGCCGGTGGCCGCCGGTGAGGACGGCACGCTGCGCAGCAGTCAGCCGACCCTCAACATCGACGAGGCCTTTGTGCAGGCGGTCGCCAGCGGCGACGGCAGCCTGATCCGCAGCACCTACGCCGACGCCGTGCGGACGCTCGAGGTGACCCTCGCGGCGAACGAGTCCGCGGCCACCGGGCAGGTCGTCGAGTGCCGGGCCTGGCGGTCGTGACGCGGGGGCGGTTCTTCACCTTCGAAGGAGTCGATGGCGTCGGCAAGTCGACGCAGCTCGACCTCCTGGCGGCCTGGCTCGGCGAGCGGGGGCACACCGTGCTGCTGACCGCCGAGCCAGGCGGCACGCCGCTCGGGCAGGAGCTCGACCGGCTGCTGAAGGACCCCGCCACGCCGACGGTGCCGCGGGCCGAGGCGTTGCTGTTTCTGGCGGCCCGGGCGCAACATGTCGACGCCGTGCTGCGCCCGGCGCTGGCCAGCGGGCAGACCGTGCTCTGCTCGCGCTTCAGTGACAGCACGCTGGCCTACCAGTGTGCCGGCCTGGGGCTGCCCGAGCCGGCCATCCGCGCCGCCGACGCCTTCGCCCGCGAGGGGCTGCAGCCCGACGCCGTGGTGATCTTCGACGCGCCGCCCGAGGTCGTCGCCCAGCGCCGCGCGGCGCGGGCCGGCAGCGACCGCATCGAGGCCCGCGCGGCTGAGTTTCATGCCCGCGTCCGCGACGGCTTCCGGGCCCTGCACGCCGCCGACCCGCAGCGGGTGCTGCTGCTGCCGGCCGCCGGCGACGCGGCGCACGTGCAGCAGCGGCTGCGTACCGCGCTGGAGCCGTGGCTATGAGCCAGGCGCTGTGGGAGCAGGTGGTCGGCCACCAGCCGGTGCTGCAACGGCTGGTAGGCGAGTGCGCTCACGGCCGCGCGGCGCAGGGCTATCTGCTGACCGGCCCGGCCCTGGTCGGCAAGACGCTGATCGCCCGCGGCCTGGCGCAGCGCCTCAACTGCAGCGGCGCGGCCCCACCCTGCGGCGACTGCGAGGGCTGCCGGCGAGTCGCGCTCGGGTCGCCCTCGCACCTGCTGGTGATCGAGCCGGAGGAGCAGGGCGGCAGCTCAGTCGTCAAGCAGCGGATGCACAAAGTCGAGACGATTCGCAGGCTGCTGAGCGAGACCGTGCTGGCGACCACCAGCGGCGTGGTCCGTGTGATCGTGCTGCGGACCGCCGAGGTGATGCACGAGGTCGCCGCGGAGGCGATGCTGAAGACGCTGGAGGAGCCGCCCACCCGGACCGTCTTCGTTTTGACGAGCGAGCAGCCCGACGCGCTGCGGCCCACGATTCGGTCGCGGTTGCGGCGACTCGACTGCAGCGCGGTGCCGGCGCAGCCGATTCAGGAGTGGCTGATGGCGCAGCACGGCGTGGCGGCCGAGGCGGCGACGGTGGCCGCGGCGACCTGTGCCGGGCGGCCGGGACTGGCCTGGCAGTTCGTCACCGATGCGGCGCTGCTGAGTCTGCGGCAGGAGCTGCTGCAGCAGCTTGGCGGGTTGGGTGAGCGGCCGCCGGTGACGGCGATCCGGCTGGCGGCGCGGTGGTGCAGCGACGAGGGCGGCGGCGCGGGCCGGCGGGTTGAGGCGCTGCTCGATTGGACCGAATGGTGGTATCGTGACGCCTACGTGAGGTGCACCACGGGCGAACGGGGTCACATTGTCAATGTGGATGCCGCCGCGGCGGTGGAGCGCTTCGCGGCGCGCCGCGGTGCGGCAGAACTGCGCGACGGCCTGACTGCGTTGCAGGAGGCGCGGCTGGCGCTGCGACGCAATGTCAACGCGCAGTTGTTGTTGGAAGTGTTGTGGCTGCGGCTGGCGCGCGGTGCTCGTGCTGGCGCGGCGCGGTGAGAGGAGTAGAGCGATGTCGGAACACGTGGCCGAGGTGACGGATGCCGCTTTCGAGGCGGAGGTGCTGCAGTCCGCGGTGCCGGTGCTGGTGGACTTCTGGGCACCCTGGTGCGGCCCCTGCCGGATGCTCGGCCCGCGCGTCGAGAAGGTCGCCGCGGCGCTCGCCGGCAAGGTCAAGGTGGTCAAGCTGAACGTCGACGAGAACACCGAGACCGCCGGCAACTACGGCATCCGCAGCATCCCGACCCTGCTCTGGTTCAAGGGCGGCGAGCTGGTCGATCAGGTCGTCGGGCTGCAGGACGAGGACACCCTGAAGGCCAAGTGCGAGGCGCTGCTCTAGGCCCAGTGGCCCGGGCGGCGCGTTCCGGAGGGCGGCGTGAACCCCATCTTCCAGGCTCTGGCCGTGGTTGCCGGCGGGGGCTTTGCCGTCGCGCTGGGGCGCGCCGCCTGGCGCGGCCAAGATGCCGCCGGCCGTTGGCTGCCCGGCAGCCGCCGGCTGTGCGCCGCCGCCGGCGGCTGGTGGCTGCTGCTGCTGCTGGCCCTCCACTGGTGCGGGGTGGACGATCTGGGGCTACACTACAATGCTGGGGCGCCGTTGGCGGGAGAGCGCTGATGAAGGCTGCGGGACGATTGCTGCTAGGGCTGCTGCTGAGCAGCACGGTGGCCTGGGCCGATGCGCTGACCGAGCTGCAGACCGCCATCGCCGACACGGCGGAACGGGTGAAGCCGGCGGTCGTCAGCATCATCGTCGAACGCGAGGTCACCGCCGTGGCAGCGCCGACGCCGAGCCCCACGCCCGCCCCGAGCCCGACCCCGCCCGACGGCGAGCACTTCGGCATCGCGCGCGGCACTGGGATGATCTACCGGGCGACCGACCAGTACTACTACGTCATGACCAACGCCCACGTCGTCCGCGAAGCGCGCGGCAACGATGTGAAGGTGCAGATCATCGCCGAGCGCGAAGAGCGCGAGGGGCATGTGGTCGCCTACGACACCCGCACCGACACGGCGATTGTGCGCCTCGAACGGCGCCCCGAGGACCGTTTGGCGACGGTCAAGCTCGGGTCGCCGGCCGGGTTGCGGGTGGGCAGTTTCGTGCTGGCGATCGGCAGTCCCTTCGGCTTCGAGTGGAGCGTCAGCCTGGGTATCGTCAGCGGCCTGGACCGCGAGATTCGCGAGCCGACCAACGGCCTGCCGGCGAACCGGCGACCCGAGACCTACCGCGGTCTGATCCAGACCGATGCCTCGATCAACCCAGGCAACAGCGGCGGCCCACTGATCAACCTGGCGGGCGAAGTGATCGGCATGAACTTCGCGATCTACTCGCCGGGGCAGGCCGGCAACGTCGGCGTGGGCTTCGCCATTCCGGTCGACCGCGCCGCCCGGGCCGCCGACGACATCATCGCCTACGGCCGCGTCAAGCGCGGCTTCCTGGGCGTGATGGTCAGTGATCTGGACCAGGTTGCGAGGCAGCAGAAGGTGTCGCTGGCGGAGCTCCGCAAGCTGCTCGGCGTCGACGCGGGGGCCTTCGTCAGTCAGGTCACGCCCGGCGCCCCGGCGGCCACGGCGGGGATCGAAGCGGGCGATGTGATCGTCGCGCTGAACGGCAATCCGGTCAGCGGGTCCGGCAGTCTGGTCGACCAGACCAGCGTGGTGGCACCGGCGACCGAAGTAGAAGTGACCATCATCCGGGGCGGCGAGCGCAAGCTGGTCAAACTGGTGGTCGGCGAGCTGCCGGCCGCACCCGGCGCCGAGGCTCCGGCCGTGACCCCGCCGCCGCGCCGGCTGCCCGATCCACTCGGCCTGAAGGTGGCCCCGTTGACCGCCGAGCAGGCCGCCGAGCTCGGCCTCGGTGAGCAGCGCGGCGTGCTGGTCACCGAACTCAACCCGGCCAGTCCGGCCGCGGCCCTGGGGCTGGTGCCGAAGGCCCTGCTGGTCCGCGGTCGACGCGACGACCAGACGGTCGTCTTCGAGACCGTCGAGGCTTACGAGGCGTTCATGGCCGCGGCCGCCACGGCCAACGCCACCGTGCAGATCTGGTTCTACGCACCTCCGGAGCAGCCGGGCGGGGCGTGGGGGCTGCGCAGCCTGCTGATCAAGGTACCGAAGCCGGCCGAGGGCAACGATTGAGGCCAGCGGCCAGCGCCTTGGCGCTCTGGCTGGCGGTGGCGCTCGGCGCCCCGCCAGCCGGTCAGCCCGTCGTGCGGGCGGTGATCACCCCGGCCGCCGTGCCGCTGGGCGGTCGCTGTGATTACTGCCTGACCGTCGTGATACCCGGTGTCCAGCAGCCCCAGGTGGCCGTGCAGCCGCCGCCGTTCGGGCCGGGGCTGGTACCGGTCGGGGCCCGCTTCAGCAGCCTGCGGCGGGTTGGGCCGCAGTGGCAGCAGACCACCTGCTGGACCTTGCAGGCGGCGCGCCGCGGTCGGCAGCAGGTCGGGCCCGCGACGCTGGCCGTGACCAGCGCACCGTGGGACGGCCAGCCGTTGCCCTGTCCCGCGGCGGCGGTGACGGTCGGGCCGGCGGATCCCCACTCCACCGGCGAGCGTCCGTTCCCGACCGCCCTGGCGCTGGCCCTGGCGCTGACGGTGCTGGCCAGCGCCCTGGCCGCGGTGCTGTTGATCCGCGGTGGCGAGCCCGTCGCGGCCGACCCGCCGGTGGTTGGCCTGGACCAGCCCGAAGGGCGCGCCATGTCGACCGTCCAAGACGCCCGAGCCGCGGTGCTCGGGGAGCACGTCGAGGCGGCCTACGTCAAGCTGGCCGCCGGGCTGTATACTTACCTCGCGGAGTGCGCCGGCCGGGCGGCCAACCTGACCACCGCGGAGGCGCTGGCGTTGCTGGCCACCTTGCGCCTGGACGACGCCGCGCGCGAGACGCTGGCCGCCAGCCTGCGGCGCTGCGACGCGGTACGCTTTGCTGGGGAGCGGCCGCCGCGCGAGGAGTCGCTGGCACTCCTGGCGACGCTGGACGCCGCGCTCACAACCTTAGGAAAAGGACGTCGCGTTGGACCCCGAAAAGGCCCTGTTGACCGCTGAAGTCAGCGAGCGTAGCCCGCTGTGTGAGGCGCTCCGCGCCGAGATTGGCCGCGTCGTGGTGGGCCAGACGCAGCTCATCGAGCGCCTGCTGATTGCCCTGCTGGCCGATGGCCACATCCTGCTGGAGGGCGTCCCCGGGCTGGCCAAGACCCTCTCGGTGCAGACCCTCGCCAACTGCGTGGCGAGCGCCTTTCAGCGGATCCAGTTCACCCCGGACCTGCTGCCGGCCGATGTCCTGGGCACCGAGATCTACGACCCGGGGAGCAGTCAGTTCCGCATCAAACAGGGCCCCATCTTCGCCAACCTGGTGCTGGCCGACGAGGTCAACCGGGCGCCGGCGAAGGTGCAGTCGGCGCTGTTGGAGGCGATGCAGGAACGGCAGGTGACCATCGGCGGCACCACCTTCCGGTTGCCCGAGCCATTTCTGGTGCTGGCGACGCAGAACCCGATCGAGCAGGAGGGCACCTACCCGCTGCCCGAGGCGCAGGTCGACCGGTTCATGCTGAAAGTGGTGGTCGGCTATCCCAGCCGGGCGGAAGAGCTGCAGATTGTCGAGCGCACCACCGTTGGGGCGCTGCCGACGGTGCGCGCGGTCGCCAACGGCGAACAGATTCTGCAGCTCCGGCAGACGGTCCGCCGGATCCACGTCGCCGAGAAGCTGCAGCAGTACATCGTCGACCTGGTCTGCGCAACCCGCGACCCGCGGGCCTACGGGCTCGACCTGGCGCCCTGGATCGAGTACGGCGCCTCGCCCCGAGCATCGATCTACCTGACCCTGGCGGCCAAGGCGCAGGCCTTCTTGCAGGGCCGGGCGGACGTCTATCCGGAGGATGTCAAGGCCGTGGCGTTGGACGTGCTCCGCCACCGCGTGATCGTCAACTTCGAGGCCGAGGCCGAGGAGATCACCGCGGTGGCGGTGGTGCAGCAGGTGCTGGACCACCTGCGGGTGCCCTGATGCCGAACCGCGAGCTGTTGGCGAAGATCCGGAAGATCGAAATCCAGACTCGCCGGCTGGTGCAGCAGCGCTTTGCCGGCGGCTACCACAGCGTCTTCAAGGGCCGCGGCATCGAGTTCGCGCAGATTCGGGAGTACGTGCCGGGCGACGACGTGCGGCTGATCGACTGGAACGCCACCGCCCGGCTGGGTGAGCCGTTCGTGAAGCTGTTCGTCGAGGAGCGTGAGCTGACAGTGCTGCTGCTGGTCGATGTCAGCGCTTCGATGTACTTCGGGAGCCGGGAGCGGCTGAAACGGCAGCTCGCCACAGAGTTCTGCGCCACCATCGCGTTCTCGGCGATCTCCAACAACGACCGCGTGGGGCTGGTGCTGTTCAGCGACCAGGTCGAGCTGATCGTGCCGCCGAAGAAGGGTCGCGGACACATCTTCCGGCTGCTGCGCGAGCTGCTGACCTTCCGACCAACCGGCCGCGGCACTGATCTGGCGACGGCCCTGGAGACTGCCAACCGCCTGCTCCGCCGCGCGGCGACGCTGTTTGTGGTGTCCGACTTCACCGCCCCCGACTTCGCGCGGCCGCTGGCGGTGGCCGGCAAACGCCACGACACGATTGCGGTGACCCTGGCCGATCCCCTGGAGACCGCCCCGGCCGGTTGGCCGACCGAAGGGGTCTACGCCTTGGAGGACCCCGAGAGCGGCGACCGCCGGCTGATCGACTTCGGCCACGCGCCGACCCGCGCCGCGCTGACCGCGGCCTGGCAGCGGATCGCTGGCGAGCGCGACCGCCAACTCCGGCGGGCGGACGTCGACCGGATCCGGCTGGCGACCGACGAGTCCTTCGTCGAGCCGTTGGTGGCGTTCTTCCGGCAACGCGCCCGGCGGTTGGGACAAGGGCTGTGAAGCGCGCGCTGCTCTGGCTGTGGCTCGCCTGGCCGGCGGCGGCGCAGACTCCGGTCAGCATCATGGCGACCGCCACGCCGGCCACCTGCGCCGTCGGCGACCGGCTGCAGTACCGCGCCGAGGTGCTCGCCGAGGGTGGCGTGACCGGCACCATCGAGGCCGAGCCACCTCATTTCGGCGGCTTCGACGTGCTCGGCGACCCGCAGCAGGAACAGACCCTGGAAGGGCCTCGGACGCGCTTCGTGTTCGTCTTCAACCTCCGCGCGTCAGAGGCCGGCAACCAGACCATCGCCCCCTTCGCAGCGGCCTATCTCGACCCGACCAGCCACAGCAACCAGCGGGCCGAGGGTCCGCCGGTGACGGTTCGGGTGACCGCCGCGCCGACCGCCGCCGGCGGTGAACTGCGACCGGCCAAGCCGCCGGTGGCCCTACCCGACGCCTCCGCCCCGTACCGCGCCGCAGCGTTGCTGGCGGCGGCGGGCATCGCGGTCACGCTGCTGGCAATGGGCGCCGCTCGCTGGTGGCACGGCCGCCGCCGCAGCGTGCTGTTGCCGCCCGCGCCGGCCCCGCCCCCGGCCCACCAGCTTGCGCTGCAACAGCTTCGCGAACTGGCCGCCGCGGAGCTGCCGCCGCAGGGGCTGGTCGACCAGTACTGCACCCGTCTGTCGCTGATTCTGCGCGAGTTCCTGGGCGCGCGGTACGAGTTCTACGCCTCGGAGTCGACCACCACGGAGATTCTCGCCACGCTGCTCCGGGGGCGCGCCCCGGGGGCCGTGCTAGAGGCCAGCCGGGCCGTGCTGGCTGGCTGCGACCAGGTCAAGTTCGCCGAGGGCCGGCCGACCGTCGAGGACTGTCGCCAACTGCTGATCGCCGGGCAGGCGCTGGTGGAGCTGGCGGCCGGCGTGCAGGAGGGGCCATGGAGCTGAACTACCTCCTGCCCGGCCTGCGGTTGGCCCAGCCCGCGGCGCTCTGGCTGCTGGCGCTGCTGCCCGGCTGGCTGCTGCTGGCGGCCCGGGCGCGGCGCGGTGGCGGGCTGTCGTTCCCGCTCGGTCACCTGCCGCCGCTGCCACGAAGCTGGCGCGTGCGGCTGCAGCCGCTGCCCGACCTGCTGCGGGCGCTGGCCCTGGCGCTGCTGGTGCTGGCGCTGGCGCGGCCGCAGATGGGCCAGACGCACGAGAAGATCACCGCCGAGGGCGTCGACATCATGCTGGCGATCGATGTCTCGGCCAGTATGCGGGTCGAGGACGTCGCCCCGAACCGCCTGGAGGCCGCCAAGGCGGTGATCCAGCGGTTCGTCGAGAAGCTCACCAACGACCGGGTGGGGATTGTGGTGTTCGCCGGCCGTAGCTTCACGCAGTGTCCCCTGACGACCGACTACGGGACGGTCTGGGAGCTGGTCCGGACCTGCCATATCGGCATGGTGCCCTACGACGGCACGGCCGTCGGCGATGCCCTGGGGACCTGCGTGGCGCGTTTCGAGACCGATGCCTGGCGCCGCGCGCAGGTTGACGAGACCGACCTGCCGCAGCGGCGGAAGGCCTCGGAGCAGGCCAAGCAGCGCAGCCGTGTGGTGATCTTGTTGACCGACGGGTTCAGCAACTCGGGCGACCTGCACCCGCGGTCCGCCGCCGAGATGGCTCGGATCAAGAACATCCGGGTCCACTGCATCGGCCTCGGCTCGCCCGAGGGGGCGCCGGTGCCCTACTACGACCAGTCCGGACGCCGGCAGTACCTGCGCTCCAACGGCCGGCTGCTGGTCAGCCCGTTGGACGAGAAGGGCCTGCAGGCGATTGCCGCGGCCTGCGGCGGGCAGTACTTCCGGGCCGGCGACGCCTCGGCGCTGCAGGCGATCTACGAGACGATTGCGGCGATGGAACGTCACGAGGTGGAGGTCAGCCGGCGCCGCGAGTGGGACGAGCGGTTCATCTTGCCGTTGCTGGCGGCGGTGGTGGTGCTGCTGCTGGAACTCTGGCTGCGGGCCACGGCGTTGCGGGTGACGCCATGATCCGACGCCCGCGGCGACCGACCATCCGGGCGGTCTGGCGCTGGTCGCGCCAGCGCCTCGGGCTGCCCGCCGGGATGCTGCTGCTGGGCCTGCTGCTCCGCTCGCAGACCAGCGCCTTCGCCCGGCCGGAGGCCCTGGTGGGTCTCCTGATGGTGGCGGTGGCGGGTTGTCTGCTGGCCGGCCAGGCCGCCTGGCGACAGGCCGACCGGACCCGCCTGCTAGCGGCGCCGCAGTTGGCGGCGATGGGCGAGCCCTTGCTGGGGTTGCGGCAATGGCAGAAGGCCGTGCTGCTGTTGGCTGCGCTGGCGCTGCTGGTGCTGGCGGCGGCCCGCCCGAAGGGCCGGCTGGCAGTGGCGACCGTCGCCAGCGAGGGGATCGACCTGGCGGTGGTAGTCGACGTCAGCAACTCGATGCGGGTCACCGACCTCGACCAACGGTCGCGCCTGCAGGTCGCCAAGGAGTTGGTCGGTCGCTTCATCGACTCCTCAGCGGGCGACCGCCTGGCGCTGGTGGCCTTCGCCGGTTCGGCGCATGTGCTGTGCCCCTTCACCAGCGACACGGCCACGGTCAGCACCTTTCTGGAGGACCTCGACTACGGCAGCGTGGCGCAGCAGGGCACGCAGCTCGGCGAGGCCCTGCGGGTGGCGCTGGCTCGCTTCGATCCGCGGGCGGAGTGTGGTCAGGCGTTGCTGCTGTTGACCGATGGCGAAGACCAGGGGTCGCAGCCGTTGGAGCAGGCTGCCGAGGCCCGGCGACGCGGGGTGGTCGTGCACACCGTCGGCCTGGGCACGGCGACGGGGGCGACGATTCCGCTCTACTATGATCTCTGGGGCAACCCCGTCGTGAAACGCTATCAGGGGCAACCGGTCACCAGCAAGCTGGACGAGCCGCTGCTCCGGCGGATCGCCGCGCTGACCGGCGGGCGCTACTTCCGGGCCACCTCGGCGGCGCAGTTGGCCGCCGTGCTGGCGGATATCGCGGCGATGGAGCAGACTGTCTCACGGGCTGGCAAGGTCGAACTGCGGGAGGAGTTGTACGCGTGGTACCTGCTTCCGGCGATGCTGCTGTTGGCGTTGGAACCCCTGCTGCGGCTCCGGCGGCCGCGCGGGAGGCGGCAACCGTGAGCCGCCGACCGTGGGTCCTGGCGCTCTGGTTGCTGCTCCCGGCGTTGACCGCCTGGCGCTGGCCGGGCGAGTTCAATGCCCTGGCCGACCGCGCCGCCGAGGCCTTTGGCGATGGCCGCTACGAGCAGGCCGCGCGCGATTGGGCCACGGTGCTGCGCGACCAGCCGCGGAATCCCGACCTGGCCTACAACGTCGGCACCGCGCTCTTGGAGCAGGGCGCCCTGGCGCCGGCCGCCGAGGCCTTCGGACGAGCCGCCCAGATCGCGGCCGCCCCGGCTGCGCTGAACCGGATTCAGTACAACCGCGGCAACGCCTTTTTCCAGCTCGGGCGTCTCAAGGAAGCCGCCGAGGCCTACCGCGAAGCGCTGCGCCACGACCCGCAAGACAGCGACGCGGCCTACAACCTGCGGCTCTGCGAGCAGCCGCAACAACAGGAGCCGAGTGGGGCCGGGCAGCAGCCGCCAGCCGCCGGCCAGCAACCGCCGCCGAGCCAGCCGGATGCCAGCGGCGGGCAGCAGCCGGGGGCCGCGGTGTTGCCGCCCGGCGCGGGGCCGGCGCCGCAGCAGATGGACGAGGACCAGGTGGACCGCGTGCTGCAGCGGCTGGCCGCCGAAGAGAAGACCAAGCGCAGCCGCTTCTCGCCGCGGCCGGACCTGCCGCGGTCGAACGACCCGCTGGCCCCGGACCAGAGTCTCGACCCGCTGGCGCAGCAGCTCAGCGGCGATACCGCCACGGTGGATTGGTAGGGGGCGATGGACGGTCTCCGCGCGGCCCTGGCCGCGATTCGGCCTCAGCTCGAAGGCCTCGAGTTTCTGGCAGTCGCGGCGCAGCAGCCCGCCCGTTGGCAGCAACTCGACCGCGTGCGCCGGCTCTACGCCTCGCGGCTACGGCAGTTCGACGACCGCAGCCGCCCGCCGCTGGTGGTGGTGATCGGCGGCACCAACGTCGGCAAATCGACGCTCTTCAACTTGCTGCTGGGTGAGTTGATCACCCAACCCGATGCCCTCGCCGCGGGCACCAAGTCGGTCGCTTTGACGCTGCCGGGCGAGGCCGTTGAGGAGTTCTGCGGCCCGCACTTTCTGCCCTGGTTCGACAAGCTCCCCTGGACCGACCCCAGCGCGCTCAGCGCGACCTTCGAGGGCAGCACCCCACGGCTCTACTGGCTGGCCCGCGGCAACCGCCAGCGGTACGCCTTCGCCGACACGCCCGACATCGATTCCACGAATCTCGCGAATCACCGCGCCACCGAGGACCTCTTCTTTCAGGCCGACGCCGTGCTGTTCGTGACCAGCGAGCAGAAGTACGCCGACGAAGCCTGCGACCGCTACCTCGCCGCGACGGCGCGCTTCGGCAAGACCGTGGCGGTGGTCTTCAACCGGGCGCAACCGGCCTCGGAAGCGTTCGGCGACCTGATCGAAGCAAAGCTGCCGGCAGCCGGGCTGCCGCGCCGCACCGCCGTCTTCGCGGTGCCGGTACTGTCACCGGAGCAGCGCCTGCCGAGCGCACCGCCGCGGCCGGAGATTCTGGCGGTGCAGCGCTGGCTTGAGGCGGTCGCCGACAACGGCGAGCAGGTCGTCGCCGGGGCGCGCCTTGGCGCGGTCAACGGCTTCGCCGCCGAGTGGGCCAGCAGCCTGGCCGATCTGGCCACCGAGGTCTCGCTGATCCGCGCCTTCGGCGGGCGCTGCCATGAGCTGCTCGAGCGCGAGGTCGCCACCGACCTGCCGCCGCACGATCTCGACGAGGTCGACCAGGCCGTGCTGGAAGCGCTCGAAGAGCTCCGCGTGCCGGGCATCGACTGGGTCTACGAGCAGCTCGGCCTGGTGCGGCAGCGCTTGCTGGGCAGCCTGCGCGTGGTCGGGGTGTGGTTCCGCCAGATCACCGGCGCGGCGGTGAGGACGGTCGACCAGGTCGCCGCCGAGCGGGTCGAGCGCGAGCAGGAGCACGCTCGCGTGCGGCTGGAGAACCTCCTGGCCGGCCTGCGGCAGGCCGCGCAGGAGTGTCCGCTGGAGATCCGCCTGGCGGTGTTGGAGCGCCTGCCGGATCCCCCGCCGGACCAACGCGACGTGGCGCTGCGTGACTACGCTACCCAACTCGCCGCGCGTCGCCGCGAGATCGTGGTCGACGCGAAGACCCGGATCGTCGCCGAACTGCGGCGCGACGCCACCAAGATCCGGATCTTCAAGGGCGTCACCCGCACCGCCGCGGTGGCGGTTTCGCTGACCGCGGCGATCTCCACGGGCAGTCCCGGCGCCCACGACCTGGCCGTGGCGCCGGTGGCCGACGCCGCCACCAAGTGGGTACTCGACAGCTACCTCGGCCAGTCGTGGCGCGAGCGGCTGGAGCACGAGGTCGGCGCGCGGCGACGGGCCTTGCTGCGGGAGTGGCTGCACGCCGCCACGATGGCGCGGTTTGAGGCGCACCTGCCGGCGGCCCACCGGGGCGATTTCCTGGAACAGGCGCAGGCCGCCCTGCAAGCCCTCCGGCAGGGCGCGCCGGGAGAGTTGAAATGAGTCGACTGCAGACCGACCTGGCCCCTGAGCCGCTGGCCGGCGGGCTCCGCGAGTGGTCTAGCGACGGCCCGGTGGCGGCGCTCGACGGGGTCCTGGCCGAGCTCGATTCCTGGCTGGCGGCCACCTCGTTGTTGCCAGACGAAGAGACTCGGCGCCGCCTGCGGGAGCAGGCCGCGCTGGTCGCCGAACGCCGCGAGCACCTGCTGAGCCCGCTGCTGATCGCCATCATCGGCGGCACCGGGGTCGGCAAGTCGACCCTGCTCAACGCCCTCGCCGGCCGCGAGGTGGCGCTCGCCTCGGCGCGGCGGCCGTGTACTCAGGAGGTCACGGTCTACCACCACGCCGCCGACGCGCTGGCCCTCGATCCGGCGCTGGCCAGCACCGCGCAGCGGGTCGAGCACCGACGTGAAGAGCTGCGGGACAAGCTGCTGATCGACACGCCCGACTACGACAGCACCGACCTGGCGCACCGCCGGCGGATGCAGGAGGTGCTGCAGGTCGCCGATGTGGTGATCTTCGTGACCACCGCCGAGAAGTACGCCGACCTCGCCGGCACGGCCTGGCTGCAGCGCTTCGCCGCCGGGCGGCAGTATCTGTTTGTGCTCAACCGCGCCGACGAGAACCCCGGGCCGGAGATCGTCGCCGACTACCGCACGCGACTGGCGACCCTCGGGTTCGCCGACCCGCGGGTCATGCTGCTCTCAGCACGCGACGCCGCGGCGGCGAAGCAGAGTCTGGCCGACCTGCCCAGCGGCTTCGCCGACCTCGAGCGGGTGCTGGCAGACGAGCTGGACACGAAGCGCCGGCGGGCGCTCAAGGAGGCCAACCTGGGCGAACTGGTCCGCCGGCTGCTGCGGCTGGTGGCCGCCGCGGTGCCGGCCGACCTGGCGGAGCGCCTGGAGTCCTGGCAGGCCGCCGGCGAAGCGGCCTACGGCACCCTGCGACGCGACCTGGCGGAGCGGCTCTATCCCCGCCTGCTGGGCGACGCGCGGCTGGCGCATCACATCGAGTACTGGTTCGGCACCGGCTTCGGCGGCCCGGTCGGCGCGCTGCTGACGCTGGTCTACGGCCTCCGCGCGGCGCTCTCACCGGTCTACCCGCGACTCTGGGAGCTCAGCGAGGCGCCCGACCTGGGGCTGCTGGACAGCGACGAAGAGGCCGACCGGGTCGCCGCCCGGGTCGCCGCGACCGGCGCCCGGCTGCGCGCCCTGGCCGTCGAGGCCGGCCTGCCGGCTGGCGCCGACGCCCTGCCGCAGGAGTCGGAGCTGGTCAGCCGCACGCTGGCCCAGAAGGTTGACGACCGGCTGCGGCAGGCGCTCGGTCGGCAGGTCCGCGCCGCCCGCGGCAGCACGCCGCTCGGGGCCCGGCTGTTCAGCCTGCTGCTCAACGTGCCGGTCACGGTGGCGTTGCTGGCGGCGCCGGCCTGGTTTCTGTGGGACCGCCTCGGAGCCCTGCTCGGTCAACCGGTGCTGCCGGGCGGCGCCTATTGGCAGGCGGTCGGACTGGTCCTGGCGCTCTACCTGGGCGCGGCCATGCTGCTGGCGCAGTGGGCGGTGCGGCGGCGCAGCCGCTACTTCCTGCAGGACCTGCGTGAAATGGTCGGCCACGGGCTCGACGAGGTCTTCCGCCACCGCCTGCTCGGCCGCCTGGGCGACCACCTCACCCGCCTCCGCGCGGAACGCGCCGCGCTGACGGCGCTGGCGCAGCAGGTCCATTGAGGCAGCCCAAACAACATCAGCGCCCGCTGGAGGCGGGCGCTGATGTCCAAAACCTGAGGGAGCGGTTACTCGGCCGGGGTGGCCGGACCCTTGGCGCGCGCGATGGCGGCGTGCAGCCGGGTGGCGCGGCGGCGGGCGTTGTTCTGGTGGACGATGCCCTTCTTGGCGGCGACGCCCAGCCGGCTCTCGGCCTTCCGCGCCACTTCGCGAGCCTGCTCGTAGTCGCCCGCGTCGATTGCCGCGCGGCAGACCTTGACCAGCGTCTTGATCTCCGACTTCGCAGCCACGTTGCGCTGCCGCCGCTTCTCGGCCTGCCGGGCCCGCTTTTTCGCCGACCGCGTATTCGCCACGGTCCTCTCTCCTTACCTAGCAAACAACCTCGCCAGTATAGCAGTCGCCCGCCATTCGCGCAAGCTCAGGAACACTCCGCGCCGGCCAGACCGGCCGCGGCTCAGGGGACTCGCACGCTTCGTAGGGGCTGGCTGGAAAGCAGTTGCAGGGCCTCCAGCACGCGGGCCTGCTGGCTCGGCCGAAGCAGCAGGTAGCGGTGCCGCCCGGCCGGGTCGCCCTGGAAGTGGGTCACCGCGCGCTCGTCGATCGTGATCACGCCGGGCGGGGAGACATCGAAGTAGCCGTGGTCGGGGCGCACCGCGTGCAGCAGGCTGGTCAGATCCCAGGTCGGGCGATCGTAGGGCATCGGGATGTAGTGGCGGTAGCCCACGACGACCGGATGCACCGGCGCCCACTGGTAGTCCTGCTCGATGCTGCGCGCCGGGTAAAGCAGCGCGCTGCCGATCTCGTAGCCGCTGACGACGATCTGGGTTGGCCAGGCCGCCAAGAGCGCCTGGGCCGACGGCAGGTCCATCTTGAGGTTGTACTCGCCGTACCCGGCGCGCTGTTGGGCCGGGTCGAAGATGCCACCCATCAGCGACAGCAGGCGCACCTTCTGGCGCACCAGGTCCACCCCCGCCAACGGCGAGTGCTCGTCGGGAGCCGACCGCAGCAGGTCGCTGAGGTTGGTCGAGAAGCCGATCTGTACCGCGGCCACGGAGTCGTCGGGCTGGGCCGCCAACAGACGGCGCAGCAGCGGCACGGCGTCCGGCGCGTCCCGCCCGTCGCGCAGTTCGTAGGGCAGGCCGCACTCGACCAGCGGGCGGAGGTAGGTGTGCTCCTCGGGTGTGACCCCGGAACGGCACACCCCGACCGGCACCGGTCGGCCGTAGAAGCGGTTGATCAGGTCGGCCGCCGGGCCCGCCAGGGGGTTGTCCTTGGTCAGGGTGACGGCCAGCAACTCGCATTCGCCGCGGTCGGCCAGGGTGTGGCACATCGCCAGCGCCAGGGCATCGTCGATGTCGTTGCCCAGGTCGGTGTCGAAGAGAATCCTGACCGGCCCCGGCACGGGCGCGGCCAGCAGCGCAGCGGTCAGCATCATGAGCGGTCCTGCCATCAGCGGTCTCTTCGCCCTGGCCGGCGGCGGTCCTGCCGGTCAGACGGGTCCATTGCTGGCGAGCCGACTCAGTTCGTCGGCGAGCTGCTCCAGGGCAAACACTCCCAGCAGGGCTTCCTCGCGGTGCAGCCCGTCGCGACCGTCGCGCACCAGGCCACTGAGGAAGCCGAAGTTGGTGCGCAGCCGGTCGTTGGTCTCGAGCAGTTGGTGGACCTGCTGCTCCGGCCGACCGGTGAGGTCGGGGCCGACCCCGGCGAGGTAGCTGCGCAGCGCGCGGGCGGCCGCCTGGCGGAGGTGGTAGACAAAGGCACCGTAGGCCCGCTGCTCGAACTGCGCCAGACCCAGGTCGAGCTGCTCGGCGAGCGGAGTGCGGTCGGTGGTTGGCAGCACCCGCCGGGCGAGCTTCCGCCGACTCCGCCGCAGCATCGCCGCGACCTGGCCGTCTTGGCCCATCGGCTCGGTCTCCAGCAAGCGGTAGAAGTCGCTCCCGGCGCCGAGCAGGTTGCCGATGCTGTTGGCGAGCTGCCGCCGCGGCAGTTCGGTGGTGTGGCGACGCAGCATCCGCCGCAGCCGGTGCAGCGCGCGCATGTCGCCGATCTGGCTGAGCGCCTCGCAGGCCGCCACGAACACCGTCGGGTCGCGTTCGACCTCCAGCAGGTCCTCGAGCGGCTCCATCGCCTCCAGATCGCCGATCCGCCCGAGCGCCAGCACGACGGCCTTGCGAACCGTCGGCCGGTCGTCGGCCAGCAGCTCGATCATCGCCGGCACGCTGCGCGAGGAGGCGATCTTACCGAGCGCCTCGACCGCCTCTTCGACGATGTCGCTCTGCGGGTCGAGCACGGCGTAGACCAGCGGCCAGGTGCCGCGCTCGTCGCCGAGCTGGCCGAGCCCCCGCGTCGCCTCGCGCCGGACCTCGCGGCTGCTGTCGCCAAGGGCTGTGATCAGCTCGTCGACCGCCAGCGGCGAGCCGCTGTCAGCGAGGCCGCGGGTCGCCCGCAGCTTGGTGTCGGCATCGGGCGAGCGCTGCAGCCGGAACAGGTTCCACCAGGTCCGCAGCGGATTGCCACTGCGCACCTGCCGCATCAGCACCCGCGCCGGCACCTCGTCGGTCTCGCGCACCTTGCGGAGGGTCTGAATGCCCAACATGCGCCAAAACGCGGAGACCAGAAAGAGCACCTGGAGGTGGCTCAGCGGGTGGCCGAGATAGTCCAACGGCCCGAGGTTCTCCAGGGCCTTGGCCAGCAGCCCGCCGAGCACCGATCCAAGCGCCGCCCCGAGGCTCGCCACGGCGTTGTAGTAGCCAATGTAGAACGAGCGGTTCTCGGCCGGGGCGATTTTCAGCATCAGGTTGAACTGCGACAGGAACAGCCCCGAGCCCATGATGCCGCCCCAGACCTGACTCAGGGGAATCAACCAGAGATAGTTGTCCTGGGTCGTGAAGAACCAGGGCAACGGGTTGAGGGCAATCCCGAAGCTGCTGATTCGGAGCAGCGGCTTGTAGCCGAACTTGTCGGCGAGGTAGCCCCAGAAGGGGTTGCTGAGAATCCCGAAGATGGTCGCCGCGCTGAAGAAGACGGCGATCTGGGTGTACGGGATCTTCAGCGACTTGAGCATGAAGACTGAGAAGAAGGGCGCCGCCATGAACACCGCGCCGGTCCGCCCGGCGACGAAGATGGTCAGGTTGCAGAAGTTGCTGTGCCGCAGCGGCAGCAGCAGCCGTTGCGGATCGAACCCCTCGGCCGGCGGCGGCGCCGGGGGCTCCGGGACCGCCATCCACATGAACATCCCGGCCATCGCCGCCAGCACGGCCACTGCGAAGAGGCCGATGAAGCCGGCTTCCTGGTGGCCCTCGGGGAACTGGTCCAAGAAGCGCCCGGCGCCGAGACCGGCCAGGAAGCCGACCGTCGAGGCGATCGCCTGTTGGCGGGCGATGAAGCGCCCACGGATCTCTTGGGGCACCAGGTCAGTGAGCCACGAACTGCTAGCCGGCGCGGCCATCGCGGCGGTGCAGGCGGCGGCGAAGACGAGGCCGATCATGCCCCAGATGCGCCAGGCCGGGGGCAGCATCCAGGGGATCAGCGCCACCAGCAGCCAACTGCTGTAACTGGTCAGGAAGGCGCCGATGCAGAACGGCTTCCGCCGCCGCAGCCGCGACAGCCAGAGCGGTGCGATGATCTGCAGCGCCTGCGCCAGCATCGGGGCTGCCGACAGGAAGCCAATCAGCTTCTCGCTGGCCCCGAAGCTGAGCGCGAAGCCAGTGACCGGCGCCCCGTTGGTGATGGCGCCATGCACCGCGGTGAAGCCGCCACTGTAGTTCCAGAACCGCATCCCCTGCAGGGTGCGCAGTCGCGACAGCGGTCGCTGCTCGGTGCTGGCTGCCGTGGACTTGTCCATCCGTCCTGCTCACCGCCCGTCAGACGGACTCCAGCCGCTCCAAGTTCAGCACAAAGACCGTCGCGCCACCGCTGCTGACCAGCATCGCCTCGCCGGCGGCGACCGTCCCGGTGCCGGTCGGCGCGGGCGCCACGCCGGTCCACCGCTCGCGCGTGGTGCAGCGTTCGCGGACCAGCGCCAGAACCTCCTCGACGTGCTCCGCAGCGACCCCCAACAGCAGCGTGGTGCTGCTCTCGCGCAGGAACCCCCCCACCGCCGGCAGCTCGGTGAAGCGGTGGTCGGCCTCGATCAGCGCCTCCCGCAGCCCCCGCGCGTCGCGTGGGTGGACCACCACCAGCACCAGCTTGGCAGCGCCGTCCATCAGCGTGCTCCGCGCACGTTGGCGACCTGCCACTCGTAGATCGACGGCACCGCCGGCTGCGGCCGCGGCGCTTCCAGGTTCAGCGGCAGCACCTGGTTGCCTTGCTCCAAAGCGGGCTTCGAGGCGCCGAG
This sequence comes from Fimbriimonadaceae bacterium, assembly GCA_020850355.1. Taxonomy (GTDB): domain Bacteria; phylum Armatimonadota; class UBA10988; order UBA10988; family UBA10988; genus JADZEX01. The sequence continues at coordinate 104,161 of JADZEX010000062.1, forward strand.
CAGCAAGGTGCCATTGCCCCCGTAGACCCGGTTGTCGACCAGCTCGAGGCCACCGCAGTCGGGCGTTTGCAGCAGCACCGCCGGCTGCGTGGCGTCCTCGAGCACGAAGACGTTGCCACGGACCTGGTGGTCGAAGCTGTAGGTCTTGGCGAAGATGCCCTGCCCCGACTTCACCCGGAAGCGGTTGTGCAGGATCATCCAGCCCTCGTTCATGCCGCCCATCCAGAGCCCCGTGCGGGCGCTCCGCAGATCGCAGTTGTAGACCACGTTGCGCGGCCCGTTCGGCCCGTGGGCAGCGTCTTCGGGCGGTGAGGCCCAGGCCCCGTAGCCGTAGGCGCCGTTGCCCGGGTTGGCGACGACCACGCACTGCTCGAAGAGGTTCTCGTTGGTCCAGCCGCTGTGCCACTGCGCGTCGCTGTCGACGAAGGTCGAGCGCCGAATCACGTTGCCCGACGCGGCCCACTGGACGCACGGCGCGTGGCGCAGCTTGCGGGTTTCGCAGTCCGTCAGCAGGCAGTCGAAGCTGTTCTCCCACCCGGCGTAGGCGGTGCCGCCGCCGCCCTTGAACCAGGCGTCGTCGAAGAGGCAGTCGCGGATGGTGCAGCGCTCGGCGTAGGCCCCGTAGAGCGGGAAGCGGCCGCACTTGTTGACGGTCACCCGCTGCGCCCAGCAGCCCACCGCGTAGGTGAACATCGCGGTGTTGATCCAGAGGTCCTCGGTCTGCGTGATGCTGAAGTCTTCCAGCCCACAGCCGGTGATGGCGTCGATCTTCCAGAGGCGCGCCCCATCGACCACTGGGAACTCGATCCGCAGCGGCTCGCCGAGCGTCACGCGGTCGCCGGCGACGGCGCGGATCGGCACGATGTTCAGCCGGTAGTTGCCGTGCGGGCACTTGTTCTGGGTCAGCTCCTTCCAGCGCGGCGTCGCCGGACCTTCCAGAACCGCCCAGTCGCCAGCCGCCAGGCCGGTCGTGGCCTTGAGCTGCAGGCTGGTGTCACCCCGTCGCCCGTCGGCCGCCAGCTCCAACCGCTGCGCCTTCCACCAGCGCCCGTCGCCGCTGATGCTGATGGCGTTGTTCCAGGAGCCCGGCCGCAGGTCGGCGGGATCGCTGCCGGTGCGGTCGACCCGGAAGGTCCGGCTGACCTCCCTGGTGCGCCCGTCGCCGTAGGTCGCCACCCCGCGCACCGTCACGCTGTTAGCCTCGGGCGGCAGCGCCTTGATGGCGTCGCTGCCGCTGGCGTTGAGGCTGAAGGTGTTGCCCCAGTGCGGCTGCCACTCCACCTTGCGCACCGACTTGTCACCGACCCACAGCTCCAGCTTCTTGAGGTCGCGCGGCGTGGCGTGCAGCGCCAGCGGAGAGTTGTTGTAGAGCACTTCGCCGCTCGGCTGCGGCAGCTTGATGCCGTCGGGGCCCAGGTTGTACCGGAAGCGCAGGTGCGTCCGCTCTCGCCCGGCCCCGCGCAGCACCACGCCGTTGTGGCGGATCGCCAGCGGCTGGTCGAGCTGCCACACCCCCGGCCCAATGGTCACCGCCCCGCCACCGCCGGCACCCACCTGATCGATCGCCCGCTGCAGCGCGGCGGAGTCGTCCAGCTCGTCGTCGGGCCGGGCGCCCAGGCTGGCCAGGTCGAGCTTCGCGGCGACCGTCGGAATACCGCCGGGCACGCCGGCGAACGACCAGTTCGGGTAGACCAGCCCATCCGGTCCGACCACATCGGCTGCTGTCAGGCGGCCGGTCTCGTTGGGCCGCAGCTTGTAGCTCGGCGTCCACAGCGGCGGCCGCGGCGGGGTCTGACCAACATCGACAATCGCCAGGTCGTCGACCACCGCGGTCACCGTGGCGTGGCTGTAGGAGTGCAGCCAGATCTCCAGGAAGGCGGTGTCGGCGGTCGTGAAGACGGCCAGTTCGGCGGTGCTCCACTGGCCCGCCGGCGCGTCGGGCAGACCACGGTGGAACTCATCGCCCTTGCCGATCAACTGCCGCGCGGCGCTGAGCCGCCGCACGTAGAAGCCGAGACCGGTGCCGCTGATCGGATAGACCTTGGCGCGGCAGAGGTAGCTGGTGGCCGGCTTCACCGGCACCGCCGCGGCGGTGGCGTCGGCGCTGGCGTTGGCGCCGGGGTCGACCAACTTCAGGGCGGCCTGGCCGCTGGCCACGGGGTCGCTCACCAGGGCCACGCTGCCAGCCGGTCGCCAGCCCTCCAGCCCGTTCTCGAAGCCGGGGTTGGGCAACGGCAGGAGCACCTCTTGAGCGGTGACGGCGGCGGTCAGCAGGAGACTGCAGAGCAGGGCGCGAGGCATGGCGATCTCCGCGGGGGTGATACGCCCGGGAGGATTCGAACCCCCGACCCCCTGGTCCGAAGCCAGGTGCTCTGGTCCGCTGAGCTACGGGCGCGGTCCCCAGAGCATAGAACCTGGCCCGCGGGCTGTCAACCGCGGAAGGAGTCCCGCGGCACCCGCCGAAGCGGTCGCCAACCGCCTTCGCGGCACGAGAGTTACATGGCCAGCACCCTCACCGACACCCTGGCGCTTGACGGCGGACCGCGCGCGATTCCCGAGCCCCTGCCTGGCGGCGCTGCCGCCCGCAGCCTGATCGACGAACGCGAGGTCGAGGCCGTCAGCGCCGTGATCCGCTCCGGTCAGCTCTTCCGCTTCGCCGACCACGACAACTCGCAGTGTACGCAGTTTGAGAAGGAGGCCTGCGACTACGTCGGCGTGAAGTACGGTCTGATCGTCAACAGCGGCACCGACGCGCTGATCTGCGGCCTGGTCGGCCTCGGCGTCGGCCCCGGCGACGAGGTGCTGGTGCCGGCCTACACCTACATCGCCTCGGCCGCGGCGGTTGTCGCCGTCGGCGCGGTGCCGGTGATCGTCGAATGCGACGAGAGCCTGGGCATGGACCCGGCCGACGCCGCCGCCAAGATCACCCCGTACACCAAGGCGATGCTGCCGGTCCACATGCAGGGCGTGCCCTGCCGGTTGGCCGACCTGCTGGGCCTGGCCAAGGAGCAGGGCCTGCTGGTGCTCGAAGACTGCTGCCAGTCGATCGGCGCCCGCTACCACGGCCGGGTCACCGGCAGCTTCGGCGACGCCGGCGCCTGGAGCCTCAACTACTACAAGGTGATCACCTGCGGCGAAGGTGGCTTTGTGTTCACCAACAGCTACCCGGCCTACGAGCGGATCTGCTTCACCGGCGAGCCGGGGCTGCCGATGTGGATGAAGGACAACTACGGCGACAGCTTCGGCTGGCAGGGCGAACCGTTCAGCTTCCTGGGCCTCCGCAGCAACGAGATCTCAGCGGCAATGATTCGCGTGCAGCTCTCGAAAATCGAGACCGCCCTGGGCCGTACTCGCGCCGTGAAGCACGCCGTGCTCGACGACCTTGACCCCGCGCCGCGGCACTATCGCTTGCAGCACCAGGACGACCCGCGCGGCGACTGCGGCCTCTCGCTGGCGCTGATCTGTCACAACCAGGAAACCGCCCACCGCTTCGGCGCCGCGCTCAGCGCCGAGGGCATGGGCACCGGCGCCGCCCACCGCGAGGGCTTCCCCGACCGCCACATCTACCGTTACTGGGACAGCATCCTGAACAAGCGTGCCTACCACCCGCACGCCTCGCCGTGGACGCATCCGGCTTACAAGGGCCGTGTCGAGTACCACCAGGACATGTGCCCCCGGACGCTCGACATCCTCAACCGCACGCTGCGGCTGGGGCTCAATGTCAACATGACCGCGGCGCACGGACAGCAGATCGCCGCGGCCATCAACAAGGTCGACCGGCTGATCTGAGCCGCCTCAGTCGGCCGGCAGCCCGCGGCGCAGCGCTTCGTGGTAGGCGTTGACCGCCATGTAGCAGAGGCTGGTGACCTGCTTCGTCGGGTCGAAGCAGAGCAGTGCCTCGCGCACGAACGGCGCGGCCGCGGCCCAGGTCTCGTCGTCGCCCGCCAGGGCGACGATCCAGGCCGCGTGCAGCGGTTCGCGAAGGGTGCTGTCCTCATGCGCATCGCGGGTGTTGCGGCGGTGCCATTCGTTGACCTGCCGCTCGGCCACCGGACGGGTCGCCGCCTCGACCGGCTGCGGCGTCCACCACTGGTTGAGCCAACGCCAGTCGGAGCTGAAGACGCCCACCTCGGAGCGGTGCTCGCGGCAGCGGGCGATGTGCGGCGCGGCCTTGCGCGCCATCGCCTGCAGGCCGGCCTGGTAGTCCGCGCGCAGCGCCGGGTCGTCTTCCCATTCGGCCAGCCGGGCCTGCGCGTAGACGCAACTGGCCGACGTCCAGAACGGCGGGTTGTGGAAGTAGACCGGCGGCGTGCCGACCGGTCCCCAGTCGAACCCGTGGCGGCAGATCGCCTGCCGGTCGCGGCCCTGCTGGTCGGTGCCTTCGTGCAGCGCGGCGCGGTAGCGCTGGTCCCAGGCCCGGTCACCGGTCAGCCGGGCCAGGGCCCGACAGAGGAACAGCAGCCGTGGCGCGGCCACCGGCTCGAGCCCGCGACAGCTCCCGCGGTGGCCGTAGCCCGGACGATCGCTTGGGAAGTACCAGCCGAGGTCGTGCACCGCGGTGACCACCGCCACCAGTCTGGCGGCAATCCGCTCGCGCAAGGCCGGGTCCGGCAGGTCGGTCTCCAGCAGGCGGTGCAGCCCGCAGAACCAGGGGAAGGTCTGGTCGTCCGACCCGCAGATGGCGTGGCTGACCCCATCGGCGGCCACCCCGCGGGCCACGAAGCCGGGCGTCTGTCCGACCTCGCTGAGCCGCAGCAGCCCGTCGACAATCGCCAGCGCCTGCTGCCGCGTGCGGTCGCTGGGCGCCTGCTCCCAGCGGCGGCAGAGCCCCAGCAGGTACATCCCTCCGAAGAACGCCCCGTCCTCGTTGGGCAGCGACCAGGCGAAGGCGTTCGGCCGCCCCTCGGCCAGCTCCGCCGCCGTCGGCAGGTGCACCGTGCCATCCAGCTCGGCATGGTCGTAGAACGTGTGGAAGCGCGGGTCGATGAACCGCGCCCAGAGCTCGGCATTGGTGCGGTCAACAGCAGCGGCGACGGTGGGCATCACGACTTCCTGGCGGACCGGGTTCACCAACCCGCGGGCCGAACCTGCCGGCAGGTCGACCGCGACCGGGTGATGCGGCACCAATCGGCCTCTCTTGGAGGGCCCGCCACGCGGCTGCCCTCTGGCGATTCCTCCCCGTTGCCTCCCCGCCGCGGGCGTGCTAACCTCCCGCGCGGGTGGAGCGAAAGGACGGACCATGAAGCTGGCACTGCTGAGCGGCGCGCATGTACACACGCCGGGGTATCTGAAGACCATCAAGGAACGCGACGACCTGGAGCTGGCCGTCGTGTGGGACGACATGCCCTCGCGCGGCGAGGCGATTGCCCAGGACATGGGCTGCGCCTACGAGCCGGACCTGGCCCAGGCCGTGCAGACCCCTGGCGTGGCGGCGAGTATCATCTGTGCCGACAACGCCGGGCACCGCAAGCTGGTCGAAGCGAGCTGCGCCGCCGGGCTGCAGATCTTCTGCGAGAAGCCGATGGCGCTCAGCGTCGAGGATGCTGACGCGATGCTGGCGGCCATCCGCGGCAGCGGGGTGAAGGCCATCTTCGGCTTCTTTCAGCCCTACAACGGCGCCGCGCTGGCGGTCCGCAAGCTGGTCGCCGAGGGCGGGCTGGGCGAGATCTCGCAGCTCACCTATCGCAACTCGCACCACGCCGCCTACGGCCGCTGGTTCGACCGGCCCGAAGTGGCCTGGTTCACGCAGCCCGAGAAGGCAGGCGGCGGCGCCTTCTGCGACATGGGCGCCCATGCGATGCACTTTGTGCGGCTGGTCTTCGGGCCGGTCAGCAGCGTCAGCGCGGTGATCTCCAACAAGTCCGGGCAGTACCCCGACGTGGACGACCATGGCATCGCCCTCTGTACCTTCGCCAACGGCGCGACCGGCGTGATCGAGGCCTCCTGGGTCTTCACCGGCGGGCCGACCGGGCTGGAGGTGATTGGCAGCCAGGGCAGCCTGACGCTGCGCGGCGGCAAGGCGGTGTTCCAGCCGTTTGTCGACAACAAGCCCGGCGAGGCGCGTGAGCTGGCGCCGCTGGCCGGCGAGCCGACCCACCTGGCGCGGCTGCTGGCGCTGATCCAGGGCGACCTGGACGCCGCGGCCTGCGATGCCGACTTGGACTGCTGCCGCGACGCGGTGGCGATCAGCGTGGCGGCCTACGCCAGCAGCGCCAGCGGCGAGCGCGTGGCGCTGTAGGGAGCTGCCAGATCAGGTGGATCGGTCGGATCGGTCGGATCGGTCGGACCGGTCGGATCGGACCGATCCGACCGGTCCGGGCCCCCCGGCGCACCGCACCATGCGCCGGACGGAGTTGCCCATGCGCCCTCGCCTGTTGCTCCTGCTGCTCCTGGGGGTCGGCCTGGCCAACGCCGAACCGTTCAGCATCGCCGTGATCCCAGACGCCCAACAGGAAGTCCTGCGGGCTGACGACACGCGGCTGCGCGACCGGCTGCAGTGGCTGGTTGCGCAGCGCGCCGCGCTCAACTTGCAGGTGGTGCTGCAGGTTGGCGACCTGCTCAACTGGGACACCCCCGACCACGCGCAGTACGAGCGCGCCAGCGCCGCCTTCCGGGTGCTCGACGAGGCCGGGCTGCCCTACGTCACCTGCCTCGGCAACCACGACACCGCCGCCACCAAAGAAGGCGGCAGCGCCGCGCCCGGCAACGTCCACGACAATCTGCGGACGACGAACACCTACAACCAGTACTTCCCGCTGAGCCGCTTCAGGCTGCTCCAGGGCACCTGCGAGCCCAACAAGATCGACAACGCCTGGCATGTGCTCCGGGCCGGAGGCCTGAACTGGCTGCTGCTGAACCTGGAGCTGTGGCCGCGGGCCGTCGCCATCGAGTGGGCCAAGGGCCTCATCGCGCAGCACCCGCGACACAACGTGCTGCTGCTGACCCACAGCTTCGTGACCGGGGGCGGGGCGATCGAACAGCTCAACGGCGGCTACGGCGACCACAGTCCGCAGTTCGTCTACGACCAGTTGGTGGCACCCTACCCCCAGGTCCGCGCCGTCTTTTCGGGGCACACCGGATCGCACGGCTACTGGCGCCGCGACCGGGCCGACGGCAGCCCGTTCCACCAGTTCCTGCAGTGCTACCACGACAACACCACCAACCCGGTCCGCCTGGTCACCATCGACCCGGCCGAAGGCACCTTGCGGTCGCGAGTGGCCTGTCCGTCGCTGGGCCAGGACAAGGCCGATGGCTCAACCTTCGAACTGCGCGGACTGAGCTGGGTGCAGCCCTGAGCCCGCGCTGACAGATTTGCGGCGGGGCGCCGTTCTGCTTGAGGAATCGTCCCCCGGAGATTGGCTTGCCGCTGCCACCCCCGTTGTCGCGGAGCTACTGGGTTGAACCCGGCTTGCTGTTGGCGGGTGCCTACCCCGGAGACCCCTCGCCGCAGGTCACCGCCAGCCGCGTCACGGCGCTGCTCGACGCCGGCATCCGACTGGTGATCAACCTGATGGAGCCCGCCGAGCGTGACCACCAGGGCAGGCTGTTCGCGCCCTACGAGCCCGAGTTGCAGGCCCAGGCGGCGGCCCGCGGGGTCGCCGTCCGCTGCCTGCGGGAGCCAGTCCGCGACCTCGCGACGCCCAGCGCCGCCACGATGCAGCGGCTGCTGGCGGTGGTCGACGGCGCACTGGCCAGCGGCGAGCCGGTCTACCTGCACTGCTGGGGCGGCCGCGGTCGCACCGGCACCGTGGTCGGCTGTTGGCTGATGCAGCGGCTCGGCCTCAGTGGCGATGCTACGTTGGAGCTGATTCGGCGGCTGCGCGCGGCCGACCCGACCGCGCACCAGCCGTCACCGGAGACCGCCGCGCAGATCGCGATGGTGCGGCAGTGGCCGCCGCTACGGTAGCGGCGCCAGGCGGTAGCGCAGCACCGCGCTCTGGCCGGCCGCCAGGTCGGTCGGCAACTCCACCTCGGCACGGCCGATCTGGAGCAGCCGCCAGCCGCCGGCGCGCAGTCCCTCGGGCACCAGCCGCAGGCGCTGCGGCTGTTCGAAAGTGACTTTGATCCCGGCCCCGCTCGAATCCGTCAGCCTTAGCTCGCTGGCGGTGACGGCGCCGCTGGTCTGGTCACCGGCGCTCAGCGTGGCTCCGCGGGCCTTCCAGCCGCCGCGGGCATAGGGCAGGTTCTCAACCAGCCGCTCGCCGCGCCAGGCCGCCGTGGCAGTCAGCCGCGAGGTCACTTCCAGCCCCTGCTCGCCGAAGCCGTAGGTCCGCTCGTAAGTCAGCGGCTGGCCCTCAACCTGGCCGCGAAGCGTCAAGCTGCCGGCCGCCGCGTCGAGGGTCTGGGAGTGGGCGAAGTAATCCTCCCACCAACGCTTGCCAGCAACCGTGGCGATCAGCCCGTGGTGCGTGGTCGGGCTCCAGTTGGCCGCCAGCAGGCTGTGGCCATAGGCCGGCGTCCAGAAGCCGCTCAAGCCGCCCCCGCCAAACGGCGTGATGCTGCGCATGTCCGGCAACACGCCGCCGGTGCTCTCCAAGTCGCCTGCGAACGGGGTGCGCAGGGACTCCTTCCGCGGCAGATACGCCGCGCCAGCGGCGGGCTTGCCCGTGTAGATCACGGCGTAGTAGCCCGGCCGTTTGACGGCCACCAACTCGTCGCCAAACTGCCGCACAAAGGAGTTCGTCTCGCGCGCCGGCCAGACGCCGCTGCGGTCGGCGGCGGCGTACCACAACCAGCGCGGCGTCGTCAGGGCGGCATAGAGCGGCGGCCGCGGCGCCGCCAGAAACTTCTCAACCTCGGCCCGCGCGCTGGCCGGGTCGACCGCCGTGGCCCACAGGCCAACCTCCGGCAGCAAGTCGTCCAGGATGCCGCGAGCGCCGTTCCATTGCTCGGTGCAGAACCCGTCGCCGACGCGGTGGTTGAAGTTGAACCCGCCGAGCAGCCGGCCATCGGGCTCGGGGGCGACGGTGTGGTTGAAGAAGGTGTAGCTGCGCCGCAGGCTGTCCAAGATGGCGGCGTCTCCCGACAGCCGGTAGTAGACCGCCTCGTGCCAGTGCGTCATGCCGATGTAGCTGCCGCACGGTCCGGTGGCTTCCATATGGTACCCGGCGGCGCTCTGACCGCGCATCCAGCGCCGCGCGAAGAGCCGTGCCAGCTCGCGATAGTAGGGGTCGCCCGAGCCGTTGGCGAAGCTCTGGAAGGCCACCAGATGGTGCGACGACTGGTTGCGGGCAGTGGTCAGGGGATCCACCAGATGACGGTCCACCAGATGGCTGACCGCCTCCGTCCAGAGCGCCCGTACCGCCGGGTCGACGTGCGGCGCGGCCAGCCCGTAGACCGGCAGGGTCTTCTGGCCCAGCGCGAAGGCCATGTTGCCGGGGTACGGGTCGAAGTCGGCGATCCCGGGGAAGGTCTCGGCCTCGGTCACCAGCAGCAGATCCCGCAGGGCCGCCGCAGCGGCGCGCTGCAGCAGTTCGCGCCGGCCATGGTATGGGTTGGTCGGGTCGTCGGCCAGCGCCGCCAGCGCCAGTGGATAGGCATCGGCGCTGTCCCGGGCCGAGGCCCCGGCCCACAGACCGGGCAGGCCATGCAAGCGGTCCCAGCGGCCCTCCCGCTCGGACTTCGCCGCCGGGGCCTGCCAGCCGTCCAGGCTGCCGCCCCAGTGGCTGGTTGGGTCCACGTTCTGCGAATCGAGCAGCCGCTCGACCAGCGGCAGGAACGCCTCCCGCAAGATCAGGCTACGCCCCGGATCCGCCAACCAGGCCGCGCGGCGCGTCGCCAGGGGCGCCTTCAGATCGGCCGCGCGACCCACCAGGTCCGGCGCCAGCAGGCGGGGCAGCAGCGCCAGGATGCGGCGCTGGAACTCGTGGCAGACGACGGTGCCGTCCGCGGTCTGGATCGTCGATCCGCCAATCCGCTCTGCCGCCGCCGCAGTGTTGCACAGGATCACCGGTCCGGGCCCGGCGCGGAAGGTGAAGTCGGCCGGCCGCGGCAGCTCGACCTGCCACCGCGCGGGCGCCACGGCCACCGGCCAGGTCACCGCCGGCGCCCCCTTGGCAGTCTCGCCGACCAGCCGCTCGCCCGCCGTCACACGCACCGGGCCACCGCTCACGGTGAGCTCCTCGGTGTGCGCTGGCAGGGCCAACCAGGCGGTGCGCAGCGTGCGATCCCAGGGCGTCCAATCACCGTTCTGGAAGGAAACGCCGTACGGCACCAGGCGGTCGGCGGTCACCGTCGCCTGGCTGACCCGCGCGCCGGCCAACAGACGGAGTTGCCAGACGCCCGCGATGGGGAGCCGCCACTCGCTGCTTAGCAACAGCTCGCCCACCGCGGGCGGCTGCTCCGACGGCCGGACCTCAAGCTCGGCAGGCGGCGCGGCGGTCGGCAGATCGGCGGCCGGCACCCACTCCACCCAGCGCCGCCAGACCAGCCGCTCGGCAGGGTCGTAGAGCCGCACCAACAGACGCTCGGTCTCGCGGGTCTGGGTCTGCTTGACCTGCAACCGCAGCGTCAGGGGCTGCCCATCACCCACCACATAGAGCGTGCAGGCGGGCGCCGGAGTGAAGGTGCCCAGAGCGACCTCCGCGCGGCCGGGAGCCGGGATCGCCAGCACCAAGAAGAGGACCGCCGCAGCGCGCATCAGCAGCTCCGCGGGCCTGCGCCCGGTGCCGCCCGATACGCCCGCCGCGGGCCAGGACCTGCCGCCGCTCAGTCCTCGCCGCTCCCACCGCGCCGCGGCCCACGGCGGCGTTCGCGCCAGCGGCGTTCGGCCGCCGCCTGCATGTTGCGCTGCCGCTGCGCCCGGACCTTTGGCGGCACAAACCCCGGAATCGGCGGCGGCGGCGGGTTGAGAGCCTCGTTCACCAGCTCCTGCAACCGCCGCACCGCCAGGCAGCGATTGGCCCACTGCGTGCGCTCGTCGCTGGCCTCGATCCGCACCTCGCCATCGACCATCCGCGGCGCCAGCGCCTGCCGCAGCAGCGCGCGCTGTTCAGCCGTCAGCACCCGGCTGGCGGTCACCCGCCACGCCAACCGCACCCGAGTGCTCCGCTTGTTGACATTCTGCCCCCCCGGCCCGCCGCTGCGCACGGCCTCGAAACGCAGCTCGTCGTCCGGAATCGCCACCCTCACCCGCCCGCCGCGCCGACGCTCCATGAGCACCCTCCACCCTCGCGCCCCCCTAAAGGGGTCAGGACCCTTTTCTCAACTAGCTGAGAAAAGGGGTCAGACCCGAATGGCGATTCCTTAAGCCCCGAGCCCCTGGCGCGGAGCGGGATCATCTGAGGCGCGGCCGGAGTCGAACGGGTTGAAAGGACCTGTCCATGACCCCGACCGCGCGCCGGCTGTTTCGCCAACGTCAGTCTGTCGTCCTCCGTCAAGGTCTGTTGCCCGCGCTCTGCCGCTGGCTCCCGCGCGAGCCGCTGCTGGCCTTCGAGGCTCAGCGCGCCGGCCGCCGACGGATCTTCTCGCCACTGGTCACGGTCTGGGCGATGGTCGGGCAGGTGGTCGCGGGGCAGGTCTCCCAGGCGTCG
>JADZEX010000063.1 GCA_020850355.1 Fimbriimonadaceae bacterium
CGTGCCGCGCCCTCCGGAAGCCCCGAAGGGGCGACTCACGCGAGCCCAGGGCAACGCCCTGGGCATCCTGCCGGCGCGCCGACCCTCCGCCCGGCGACGCGGCCGCGGACCGGCTGCCGTAAGGTGGTCTGGTCGAAAGAGGGGTCTGACCCCTTTTCGTGGTCGGAAAAGGGGTCTGACCCCTTTTCGGTGTGACCCCTTTTCGGTGGCATCAGCCCGCGACGGGACCACCGCCGCGGTGATCGGGTGCGGCCGGAAAGGGGTCTGGACCAGGGCGGCGGGGGCCGGGGCGGCGGTCCCCCCGGTGGTCCCCCCGAAATCGGGGGGACGACAAGGGTACCAACCCACAAGCTGCGCGGGGTGGCGCACTCGGGCTGCGACACGCAGTCCGGCCGCGTTGCCACGCGCGGATTGGCGCGAATAGTCCAGACCGCGTTCCGGCAGGCGCTGGCGGCTAGATCTCGTCCAGGTGGACCAGGCGGTTGCCTTCGTCGAGGGAGGTGATGGCGGCCTGGATCACGCGTTGCGCGAAGAGGCCGTCGGCGCCGGAGCCGTCGATTTGGTCGGGCGGGGTGCCGGTGCTGACCTGGTCCAGGAAGCGGTGCAGGCGCTCGCGGAAGGTGTCGTCGAAGTCGCGGACGCCGCCGAAGACAGGGTTGGTGTAGGTGCGTTGCTCCATCGTGCCGACCGGGTAGAGGGTGGCCGACTTCCACATGTCGTCGACCACCAGCCGGGCCGTGGTGCCGGCGACTTCGCAACGTTCGACCCCGTGGGCGCGGGCGAGGTCGTAGGAGCTGGTGAGGTGGCCGACGGCGCCGTTGGTGAAGCGGACGTTGATCGAGGCGGTCGACCATAAGTTGCGTCCCGGCGCGCGGAGGGCGAAGCACTGCACGGCGTCGATTGGGCCGCAGTACCAGGTCATCATGTTGACCGAGTGCGGGTTGAGCGCCTTGAGGTGGTAGTTCGGGCTCTCGAACTGGCCGGGGCGGCCGATCCAGAGGCACATGTTGCAGAACAGCAAATCGCCCAGCAGGCCATCGTCGAGCCAGCGGTGGGCGGCATAGGCGGCGGGGGTGAAGCGGTGGTTGAAGTCGATACCGAAGCACTTGCCGGCGCGGCGGCCGGCGTCGACCATCTCACGAGCCTTGCCCAGGTCGTTGCAGATTGGCTTCTCGCAGAGCACGTGAGCGCCGGCGGCGAACGCCTGGAGGGTCGGCTGCCAGTGGTCGCTGGAGTACTCGAAGCCGCCGGTGGCGACGCTCACCAGGTCGGGTTGCAGGGCGGCCAGGAGGGTTGGCAGGTCGCCGAAGGTCGGCACGCTGAACTCGCGGCCGGCGGCCGCGGCGCGGTCGGGGAGCAGGTCGCAGACGCCGACTAGCTCGGCCAGCGGATCGCTCTGGTAGATACGGGCATGGAGCCGCCCGATATGGCCGAGCCCGACCACCGCTACGCGTAGTGCCATCGCCAGACGCCTTTGGTCCCCCATACTACCACCGTCCCGCCGCGGCGCCACCCCCGATCGGCGCAGGAGTGGCCGACGAGGGCGCGAAGCGCGGGCTGGGAGAGCGCGATGCTGGCCTGGACCCTGGCCACCAGCCTGCTGGCCGCCCCGCCGGCGGCGGAACTGAACCTCGACCTGGCGGCACCGCTGCGCACCTGGGACGAGGCGATCCCCCTGGGGCAGGGCCTGTTGGGCGGGCTGCTGTGGGGCGAGGGCACGACGCTGCGGCTGTCGCTCGATCGCGGCGATTTGTGGGATCTCCGGACGCCCGAGCTGGCGACTACCCCGGAGTTCAGCTACGCCCACCTCCGAGAGCTGGTGGCAGCGGCGAACCACGCCGCGATCGTGCGAATCTTCGATGGTCTCTACCGCGGGCCGTACCCCACCAAGATCGGCGCCGGGCGGCTGGAGATGGAGCTGCCAGCGGGCCACGAGCTGCAACGCTGCGGGCTCGATCTGGCGCAGGCCGAGGGGCGCGCCGAGCTGGCCGGCGGGGGCACGGTGCGGGTGATCTACTGCGCCGACCCGGCGGTGGCGCTGCTCTGGCTGCCGGTCGCCCCGACGGCGGTGCGGCTGCGGGCGCCGGCGGCGGTGGAGCAACTGGGGTACCCGGCGGCGACGCTCGGCGGCGGGCTGGCCGCTGGTGAGGCGTGGTATCTGCAGCCCACCGCCGGCGAGCTGCGCTACACCGCCCTGGCCCGCTGGCGGGCGGTCGACGGCGGGACGTTGCTGGCGGTGACGGTGGCCACCAGCAGCACCCGGCAGGACCCGCGGGAGCTGGCGCGGCAGGCGGTCGACCGGGCGCTGGCGCAGGGTTGGGCCCGCCTCGAGGCGGCGCACCGGGCCTGGTGGGCGCGCTTCTGGGCGGCCAGCAGCGTGACGCTGCCGGACCCCTGGATCGCGCAGCAGTATGCGCTGGTGCAGTACTTCTACGGCGCCGCCAGCCGGGTCGGGGCGCCGCCGATCCCGTTGCAGGGCGTTTGGACCGCCGACGCCGGCAGCCTGCCGCCGTGGAAGGGTGACTACCACCACGACCTGAACACCCAGATGACCTACGCGGCCTACCTGCCGGCCGGCCGGTACGACGAGGGGCGCGCCTTCTTGGAGTACCTCTGGGACCTGCTGCCGCGCTTTCGGGAGTTCGCGCGGTGCTTCTACGGCACCCCCGGCGCGGCGGTGCCGGCGGTGATGGCGGTCGACGGGCAGCCGCTGGGCGGCTGGGCGATGTACAGCCTGGCCCCCAGCAACGCCGCCTGGCTGGCCTGGCTGTTTGTCGAGCACTGGCGCTACACCCGCGATCCGCAGTTCCTGCGCGAGCGGGCCTGGCCCTGGGCGCGGGAGATTGGCGAGCAGCTCGCGGCGCTGCTACAGCCCGGCGCCGACGGGGTGCTCCGGCTGCCGCTGTCCAGCTCGCCGGAGATCCACGACAACAGCCTGCGGGCCTGGCTGCAGCCGAACAGCAACTACGACCTGATGTGCCTCGAAGCGCTCTTCCGCGGCCTGGCCGAGCTGGCTGGCGTGCTGGAGTTGCCGGCCGAGGTGGCCCGCTGGCGCACGCTCGCGACCGGCCTGGGGCCTTACCTGACCTCGCCCGACGGCGCCCTGATGTTCAGCGCGGGCGAGCCGGTGGAGGCGTCGCATCGCCACTTCAGCCACTCGATGGCGCTGCATCCGTTCGGGCTGCTGCACGCCGCCAGCCCCACCGCGGCGCGGACCATCGCCGCCACGGTGGCGCGGTACGAGCAGCACGGCAGCAGCGCCTGGTGCGGTTACAGCTTCAGTTGGATGGCCGCCCTACGGGCGCGGCTGGGCCAGGGCGAGGCGGCCTACGAGCAGCTCGACACCTTCGTCAAGGCCTTCTGCCTGCGCAACGGGTTCCACGTCAACGGCGACCAGTCGGGGCTGGGGCTGTCCAACTTCACCTACCGGCCGGTCACCCTGGAGGGCAACTTCCTGGCGGCGCAGGCGGTGCATGAGATGCTGCTGCAATCGTGGAGCGCCGACCCCGGCCTGGCGACGCCGCTGCTGCGCCTGTTTCCGGCGATGCCCTGGCGGTGGGACCGCGCCAGTTTCAGCGACCTGCGCGCCGAGGGCGGCCACCGCGTCAGCGCGACCTGGGAGCAGCACGCCGTGACCAGCGTGCGGATCGTCGCCGGCAGCGCCGGGCTGCTGCGGCTGCTCGACCCCAGCGCCGGCCGACCGCCGACCTGGCACGGCCCGCAGCCGCAGCGGGTCGGGTTGCCGCCCGAGTTTCACGTGAAACAGGCCGCCGCCGGTGAGGACCCGGAGTTTCACGTGAAACAGGCCGCTGCCTGGGAGTGGCTGGTGCAGCCGGGCGATGTGCTCGCGGCGAGCTGGCCGGCCCCTGCGACGCCGCAGCCGCGACCAGCCGGGGCCGCCGAGCCGTTGCAGCTCGCCAGCGGCCCGATCCGCTTGAACCGCCTGCCGCTGCGGATCGGCGCCGACAGCCAGGGCCACTCGCAGTTCCACGGCGACCTGGTCCACCCGGCGGTCTACGACCGGGCGCTCAGCGCGGCCGAGGTCGCCCAGCTTGCCAGCGCCGCCGCGCCGGCCGGCCTGCCCGGCTGCCTGGTCGCCCCGACGCCGCAGGCGACTGCCGGCGGCTACCTCAACGCGGCCGTGGCCGACCTGCTGGTGCGCCGGCAGGGCACGGTGGTGACCGCGCCCGACGAGCGCTTCGGGCAGGTCTTCCGGCTCGACGGCACGGGCTTCCTGGAGGTCGCCGCCGACCGCCGGCTGGACTGCCGCCAGGGCCTCACGTTGGCGGTCTGGATCCGACCGCGCGCCCTGCCGCCGGCCGGGGCGCGGCTGCTTGACAAGTCGCCGGTCGGCGGGGCGACGGCCTATCTGCTGGACACCTACCCCGGTGACAGCCTGCGCCTGATCGTCCGCGACCCCCACGTCGGGTTCCCGGCGAAGCTGCCGTTGCAGACCTGGAGCCACGTCGCCGCCACGGTCGACGGCAGCGGCCAGGCCGTCCTGTACGTCAACGGCCAGGCCCGGCCGCCGCGCTGAGCCGGGCCGACGGTCGGCGGAGCGGTCAGAAGGTCTGTCGCGGGCGCTGTCGAAGCGGCGGCTGGCGAGGAGATGGGCAAGGTGGGACTCAGCAGCATCGAACGGATGACGCGCACGCTGGCGCGGGAGGCGGTCGACCAGGTGCCGGTGGCGGTCAGCCCGTGGGGCGCCACGCAGGCCCGTTGGCGGCAGGAGGGGCACCTCGCCGAGGGCGAGGACGTCGCCGAGCACTTCGGCCAGGATCTGCGCACCGGCGGCTGGCTGAATGGCTGCGCCGACCTCGACTTCAAGGCCGAAGTGCTCGAGGAAACCGACGAGACGATCCTGGTCCGGGACGGCAACGGCGCGCTGCTGCGGCGGCACAAGCTGCATGACTCGACGCCCGAGCATGTCGACTTCGAGGTCAAGGACCGCAGCGGCTGGGAGGCCCGCATCAAGCCCTTCCTGGTGGAACTCGACCGCCGCCGGATCCCCTTCGAGGGCTACCGCCAGGCGAAGGCCCATGCCGCCGCCAAGGAGCGCTTCTACTGCTGGGCCGGCGTCGCGCCGTTCGAGCAGATGCACCCGGTCTGCGGCCACGAGTACATGCTGATGGGCATGGCGCTCGACCCCGACTGGGTCCACGACATGGTGATGACCTTCGCGGACTTCACGATCCGCCACCTCGAAGTGCTGTTTGCCGAAGAGGGGCTGCCCGACGGGTTCTTCTTCTACGAGGACATGGGCTTCAAGCAGCGACCGTTCATGTCGCCGGCGATGTACGAGCAGTTGGTGCAGCCCGGCCATGCCCGGCTCTTCGAGTACGCCCACTCGCTCGGCTGCAAGGTGATCCTGCACTCCTGCGGCTATGTCGAGCCGCTGGTGCCGGGCCTGATCGCCGCCGGCATGGACTGCTTGCAGGCGATGGAGGTCAAGGCCGGCATGGATCTGGTCAAGCTGCACCAGCGCTTCGGCGACCGGATCGCCTTCTACGGCGGGCTGGATGTCCGCGCGCTGATCAGCAACGACCTCGCCCAGGTCGACGCGCAACTGGCGCGGATGCAGCAGATTCTGGCGGCCGGGGCGGGCTACATCCTGCACAGCGACCACAGCGAGCCGCCGGAGGTCGACTACGCCACGATGCGCTACTTCGTCGACCGCGGCCGCGAGCTGAGCGCCGGCCACTGAGCGACCCGCCGGCAGGAGCGCCCGATGGCGGTCGAAGTGCGCATCATGGGCTTCAAGAACTGCTCCGAGACGCGCCGGGCGCAGCGCTTCTTTGCGGAGCGGCGGGTCAAGGTCCACTTCATCGACCTTGGCGCCGGAAGCCTGCAGCCCGGTGAGCTGCGGCACTTCGCGCAGCGGCTGGGGGTCAACGAACTGATCGACCGCGGCGGCGCCGAGTTCGGGCGCAGCGGGCTGGCGGGGCGGGGTCTGACCGAGGAGCGCTGGCTGGCGGAGCTGGCGGCGCGGCCGCGGCTGCTGCGGACCCCGCTCTGCCGCTGCGGCGCGGCGGTCACCGTCGGCGCGGCGCCCGCGAGTTGGGCCGACTGGCTGGCCCCCTGAGCCGACTGGAGGCGACCATGCCGCGGCGACCGCACGTGCTGGTGATGGTCTCCGACGACCAGGGCCCCTGGGCGCTCGGCTGCGCCGGCAACCGCGAGCTGCGCACGCCGCACCTCGATGCGCTGGCCGCCGACGGCATCCGCTTCGCCCACTGGTTCTGCGTCTCACCGGTCTGCTCGGCGGCGCGCGCCAGCCTGCTGACCGGCCAGGTGCCCAGCCAGCACGGTGTCCATGACTGGCTGCGCGCCGGCAACTCGGTGCGCGAGCCGGGGCCGGGCGGGGAGCTCATCCAGTACCTCGCCGGGCGGACCACCTACGTCGATTGCCTGGCCGCCGCCGGCTACCGCTGTGGGCTGTCCGGCAAGTGGCACCTCGGCGACGGTCACCACCCGCAGCACGGGTTCAGCAGTTGGTACGCCCACGCTCACGGCGGCGGGCCGTACTACGGCTGGCCGCGGATCGCCGGGCCGGACCAGATCGTCGAGGAGCCGGGGTACGTCACCGACCGGATCACCGAGGAAGCGCTGGCGTTTCTGGAGGCCGGCGAGGACGACACGCCCTGGTACCTCAGCGTCCACTACACGGCGCCGCACAGCCCCTGGGGCCGCGAGCACCATCCGGCCGACCTGTGGGACGATTACCACGCCAACTGCCCCTTCGAGTCGGTACCCCGCGAGGGGCGGCACCCCTACCTGACGGGCCTGGCCGGCTTCTTCACCAACGAGGCGACCCGGCGCAACTGGCTGGCGGGCTACTACGCCGCGATCGAGGCGATGGACCGTGGGATCGGGCAGATCCTGGCCTGGCTCACGGCGCGCGGTCTGCGGCAGGACACGCTGGTGCTGTTTGTCAGCGACAACGGCATGAACATGGGCCACCACGGCGTCTGCGGCAAAGGCAACGGCACCTACCCGCTCAACTTCTACGAGGAGTCGGTGACCGTCCCGGCGATCCTCAGCCGCCCTGGTCATCTGCCGGCCGGGCTGCTGGCCGAGGGGCTCTATGCCCACTACGACTGGCTCCCAACGCTGCTCGACTACCTCGACCTGCCGCTCCCGGGCACCGCCCTGCCGGGTCGCAGCTTCGCCGACCTGCTGCGCGGCGCGCCCGAACGGGCCGCGGACCCGGTGCTGATCTTCGACGAGTACGGCCACGGCCAGATGATCCGCAGCCGGCAACACAAGCTGGTCTGGCGCCACCCCCAAGGCTTCCACGAGTTCTACGACCTGGCCGCCGACCCGCGCGAGCTGTCCAACCGGATCCACGACCGCGCCCACCGCACCACCATCGCCGCGCTGCGCGAGCAGTTGGCGCAGTTCGTCGCCCGCTACGCCGAACCCGCCCACGACGGCCGCCGGCTGGACGTCACCGGCCTCGGCCAACTCGACCGCTGCACCGGCCCCGCCCCGTTCGCGGAGGGGTGGCCGCGCGGCTGACGAGGCTTTCTTCCCCCCAACCCACCAACTCCAACGCGCTTGTCCTGAGGAGGCCGCAGGCCGTCTCGAAGGGCGAGGTTGGCGACGAGGCAGGGCTGGCCAAATGGGTTCTGGCGCGGGTGGGTGCGAATCGCCTGCCGCGCCGCGCGAACCGGCGGCGCGACGAGCCCCGGCGCACCAAACCGCGGCAGCGGGCCGACAACCTGCTGCGTCAGCCCCGGCACCTGTACCGCGAGCACCGCCGTTGCCGGGCCGGCTGAGGCCAGCGCGGCAAATGTTGCGCGCTGCTGCGGCGCCGCGGCACGGCGGCGGATGGCGAAATGTCAGTGCCGTTCGGGTGTGGACCTTTTTATTGCCAGCACTTTCAGCCATCTCGAACCAGCGGTGGCGGGCGGGCCTGACCGGGTGCCGGCTGGTCGCGACCTCCCACCCACTGCCACCCCCAACCGCTTGTCCTGAGCCGCCGCGCAGCGGCGAGTCGAAGGGCCAGGCACCCGATCCCAGCCGATCCGTCCAC
>JADZEX010000112.1 GCA_020850355.1 Fimbriimonadaceae bacterium
CCGCCGCCGATCGGCCGGCCCTGCCGGCCGTCGCCGCGGTGGGGCATCGCGTGGTGCATGCCGCCGAGGCCTTCAGCGGTTCGGTGCGCATCGACCCGGCCGTGATGCAGGCGCTGGAGGAGTGCAGCGACCTGGCGCCGCTGCACAACCCGCCCAACCTGGCGGGCATCCGGGCCTGCCTCGAGGCGCTGCCGGGCCTGCCGCAGGTGGCCGTCTTCGACAACGCGGTCCACCACACGCTGCCCCCAGAAGCCTACCTCTACGCCCTGCCCCGCGACTGCTACGAAACCGGCCGAGTGCGCCGCTACGGGTTTCACGGGGTCGCCTTCCGGTCGATGCGCGAGACCGTCGAGCGGCTCACCGGCCAGCCGGCCACCGCGCAGCGGATCGTCTTCCTGATGCTCGGCAGCGGCTGCACCGCCAACGCCCTGCGGTACGGCGAGTCCATTGCGGTGTCGACCGGCTTCACACCGCTGGAGGGCCTGCTGCAGAGCACCCGCTGCGGCGACCTGGACCCCGGCGTGGTGCTGGAGCTGCTCCGGCGGGGCCACTCGGCGGCCGAGCTGAACACCCTCTTCAACCGGCAATCCGGCCTGTTGGGCGTCTCCGGGCTGTCGCCCGACATGCGCGACCTGGAAGCGGCCGGCACCCCTGCGGCTGAGGCGGCGCTGGACCTCTTTGTGCATCGTCTGGTGAAGTACGTCGGGGCCTACACCGCCGACCTTGGCGGGCTCGACACGCTGGCCTTCGGCGGCGGCATCGGGCAGCACGCACCCGAGGTTCGCGAGCGGCTCTGCCGCCAACTGCGCCACCTCGGCCTGGAGCTGGACCCCGCAGCCAACGCCGCGCTGCCACGGGGCGCCTCGGCGCTGCTCCAGACCGCCGCCAGCCGGGTCCAGGTGGCGGTCTGCGCGGTCGACGAGGAGCTGGTGATCGCCCGCGACACTTACGCCCTTGTAAGCAGTTCGTAACATCGGGCCGCCAACCTGGGGCCGGGTGGGGTATCCAGTAGTTGACGGGTCGGTGATTCAGGGGCAGACCGGCCGCTGCGGAGGGCTGATGCGAACGACCTGGCTGTCCCTGCTGCTGCTCTGTAGCGCGGCGCGCGCGCAGTTGCCGGCCCTGGGTTACAACCCGAGCTACGCCGAAGTGGTCCGCTTCTGCTCGGCGCTGGCCCGCCAGGACCCGCGCGTCAGCGTCGCCTCGCTCGGGCAGTCGGCCAAGGGGCGGCAGATTCCCGTGGTGATCTGCCACGACCCGGCGCTCTCGCCGCTCGACCAGACCCGCATCCTGATCTTGTGTCGCCAGCACGGCAACGAGCCGGCCGGGACCGTCGCGATGATGGACCTGCTGCGCGATCTCGGCAACGGCACCTGGGCGCACCCCGAGGCGCTGCGCAAGCTCTGCCTGATCCTGGTGCCGCTGGTGAACCCCGATGGCGCCGAAGCCAACCAACGGCACAACGCGCGCGATGTGGACCTCAACCGCGACTGGGCCGACCGCACGCAACCCGAGACGCAGGCCATCGAGCGGCTGGCGCGGATGTGGCAACCGAACGTGGTGCTGGACCTCCACGAGCTGCACTGGAACGACGAGTACGGCCTGAACACCGTCGAGGTCCCGGCCAACGGGGTCACCGACCCGCAAATCGAGGCCACCGCGCGGGAGCTGCAGGACCTGATTCTCGGCCGCCTGGCCGCCGCCGGCTTCCCCTGCCGCACCTCGTCGTGGAACTTCAGCAACAAGCTGACCCTCTGCCACCGCCACTTCACGCGCTCGCTACAGGTCGTTGCGCTGCTCTTCGAGAGCGAGCGGCAGGGCCTGCAGACCCCGCTCACCCGCCGCGCGCAGATGCACCGGCTGGGCGTCGAGGCGGTGCTGGAATACTACGCCACCGGCCGCGCGGTCGCCCGCTGGCCGCGGCTGGCCTTCGGGCCGGAGTCCCTGCCGTCGCCCTCGACGGCTGGCGACGGGGCCAACGGCAGCGTGGCGATGGGTCCGGCCGAGCCCGATCCGGTCGAGCCGAGTGTCGTCGTCAGCGGGCCGGATCTGGCGCAACCGCTGCGTGGGCAGCCGCTGCTGCGGATTGCCACGCCGGGCGTGGACGGCCTGCTCTACCTCGCCGTGAAGGTCGATGGGCAGGGCCGCTACTTCGCTAACCAGGGCCCCTTCGAGTTCCAGCTCCGCTGCGAGCAGTTGGCGCCCGGCCGCCACGTGCTGCTGGTCCAGGCGCATCGCCGCAACGGCGGGCTGGTCGAAAAGGAGTGGATCATCACGGTCGAGGCGTCATGACGAGCTGGGTCGAAGTGAGCGTCGGAGCGCTCCGCCACAACACGGCGGCGGTCGCCGGGCTGGTCGCCCCGGCGGCGCTGACCGCGGTGGTCAAGGCCAACGGGTACGGCCACGGCGCGCTGCTGGCGGCGCGGGCGGCCCTGGCCGGCGGCGCCACGCAGTTGGCTGTGACGACGGTCGCC
>JADZEX010000064.1 GCA_020850355.1 Fimbriimonadaceae bacterium
CCTGTGCCTGCCTGCAGAGCGGCGGGCACCTGGTCCAGAGCGTCGCCTCGGGGGCCGCGGCGCTGGAGCTGCTGGAGACCGCGCCGTTCGATGTCGTGCTGACCGATCGGTCGATGCCTGAGATGAGTGGCGACCGGCTGGCGCTGCGGATCCGCGAGCGTTGGCCGGAGCTGCCGGTGCTGATGCTGACCGGGTTTGGCAGCCTCATGCAGGACGAGCCGCCGCCACCGGGAGTCGACCAGGTGATTGCCAAGCCGGCGACGCTGCGGGAGCTCTGCGACGCCGTCGCCGCCGCGGGTGGCCGCCGGACGGCGTAGCCGGCTCGTCAGTCGGGGCGGGCTGCGGCGAGGTACCAGGACCAGCGGTCGCCGAGCGGCACCAGCCGCGCCAGCGGAACGCCCCAGGCGTTCGTGCGTGGCGGCGGGGCGGCTGGCGGCACATAGACCAGGCCCCGCTCCCAGAGGGCTTGGGCCCGCTCGCCGGCCTGGCCGGCGAGGCGCTGCTTCCAGGCCTTGAGCTGCGACTTCAGATCGCGGGCCGGCCGGCGCTGGCGGTCGGCGATGTAGAACAGCCGGCCAGCGTCGTCGGGGACCCACTTGTTGAGCGGTTCACCGGCGGCGCGGAACGGGCCGCCGAAGCGGTTGCTGGGCGCGGTGCCGGGCAGCTCGACCGCCCGCAGCGGGACCAGCTTGACCTGGTTGCGCAGCAGCTCGGCCCGCACCGCGCGCGCCGTTTGGACCGCCTCGCCCGACGACCAGGCCAGGCGCCAGCGAGTGGCGGTGTCGGCGGCCAGGTGCCCCGACAGCGGCAGCAGCACCGCCAGGGCCAGCACCAGGCGCTGCATCCAGAGGAAGGCGGGGAGCAGCGTCTCAGCCAGCTCGCCGCGGTCGACCACGTCGAGCAGCTCGTCCCAGGCCGCGCCGAGCACGGTGTAGGCCCAGGGGACGCCGATCAGCAGGGCCAGCGGCGCCGGGACCGCTTGCGCCGTCCAGGCGACGCGCCAGCCGCCGACGAAGGCGGCGGTCCAGCCCAGCAGCGACGGCAGCACCGCCACCAGCAGCGGCACCAGCACCAGATAGGCCCACCGCCGCCGGGCGCGGGGCTCGGCGGGCGGCCGCCAGACGACAGTGCCAACTGGAGCGCTGGACATGCGGCCAGAGTGTAGCGCGCTGGCCGGCGCACCGCAAGGCTCTGGACGGCCAGCCGCGGCTTTGGTATCGTCGCTGGCGAGGGAGAAGCCCATTGGCTGAAGGTCATGGTCACCGCGTTTGGATTGTCCCGGACGGCTACCTCGCCAGTACCCCCGAGGGCTGCACCGGGCCGACCGGCTACTTCTCGCACGAAAGCTGCTGCATCCTGAACGACGGCTCCGAGCCGGCCGAGTGTGTGATCGACATCTACTTCGAGGATCGTGACCCGATCCAGGGGATCGCCTTCACGGTGGGCGCCGAGCGGAGCTGGCACTACCGCTTGGATGCCTGCCGCGATCACGACGGCAACCTGTTGCCGCGCGACACGCCCTACTCGCTCCGGCTGACCGCCAGCCGCAATGTGGTCGTGCAGCACAGCCGGCTGGATGTCACGCAGCAGAACCTGGCGCTGTTCAGTGTGATCGCCTGGACCTGCGACTGACGCCGCACCCGGGCTGGCTCGGCGGTCGGCTCAGGTCGGCGGGCCAGCCGGTGGCGCTCCCGGCGGCTGCTGCGGCAGGCGCAGCCGGAAGGTGCTGCCGCGGCCAGGTTCCGAGGCGACCACCTCAATCGTGCCGCCGTAGGCCGTGACCACCCGCCGGGCGATGCTCAGGCCGAGGCCGAACCCGCGCACCTGGCCGGTGAAGTGGGGATCGACCTGGAAGCACTCCCGGAAGATGCTCTCGAAGTGCTCGTGCGGGATGCCGCGGGCGTTGTCCCGGAGCAGCAGCTCGACGGCCGCCGCCGACGGGACCTCTTGGAGGGTCAGTTCGACACTGCTCCCGCCGAACTTCGCGACGTTCTCGAGCAGCTCCCGCAGCAGCAGCAGCAGGTCGGCCGGCGCCAGCGGCAAGCGGTCGGCGGTGGTGGCGTAGATCACCGCCGGCACCGCGACGGCCTGGCTGCGCGTGAGGTGCGCCAGGGCGTCGGCGACCGCTTGCCGCAGACTGGCCTGCGGCGCGGCGGCAGGACTGCAGAACTCGGCCAGGTTGCTGTGCCGCAACAGGTCCTCGGTGATGTCGGTGACCTCATCGAGCTTGTCGAGCAGGTCGGGCAGCAGGTCGGGCAGCAGATTGGTGGCCAGGCCGACGCCCACCTCGTCGTCGAGCAACTCGACCAGACCGCGTAGAATCGTCATTGGCGTGCGGATCTTGTGGGCCGTCAGGCTGAAGAAGTCGCGACGGAGGCGGTCGGAGCGACGCTCGGCGGTGACGTCGTTGAGCACCAAGGCGTAGTAGACGAGCTGCCCCTCGGGATCGCTGATGGTACTTAGCCGCGCCTCGATCACCAGCGGCGGGTCGGTCTTGCGGTGGATGTCGAACTGCGCTGGCGCGGTGCCGGCCGGCGCGCCGAGGTCCCAGGGCGGCGACAGCTCGAAGCGGTCGAGATGCTCCGTCAGGTTCAGCCCAACCGCCTGTTCCTCACGCACGTTCAGGAGGTGCCGCCCGCGTTTGTTGAGCGCCAGCACGGTGCCGTCGGGCTCGGCCACCAGAATCCCGGCGGTGAGGTCGGTGAAGGCGGCGTCCAGCAGCTCGCGCTGCGCGCTGAGGCTCTGAAAGTAGCGCAGCCGCAGCAGCGAGCGGACGCGGGCGATCAGCTCGACCGGGTCGAACGGCTTGGTCAGGAAATCGTCGGCGCCCGCCTGCAGGCCGGTCAGCTTGCTCTCGCGGTCGGCCAGCGCGGTCACCAGCACAATCGGAATCGCGCGCGTGGCGACGGCCTGTCGCAAGCGGCGGGTGACCTCGAACCCGTCGATCCCGGGCATCATCACGTCGAGCAGAATCAGGTCGGGCAGCTCTTCACCGACGGCGGCCAGCGCCGAGCTGCCGTCGACCGCGGTGCGCACGCGGTAGCCCTCACGCCGCAGCCGGTGGCTCAGCAGCTCGCGGTTGATGCTCTCGTCGTCCACCACCAGGATCGTCGGCTCTGCCATCGAGGCCCTTTCGCTTGACGCTTGCCGCAGGACCGCTAGACTGCCCGCGGGAGCCCGCTGCATGACCG
>JADZEX010000065.1 GCA_020850355.1 Fimbriimonadaceae bacterium
GGCGACACGACGCAGACGGGCGCCAGGTCGGTGTGGTCGGGCAGGAGTGGCCCGGCCAGCGCACCGCACGTGTGCCCCAAAGGCCGTAGGCGAGACGACGGCCGGGCTATTGGCAACGGGCTCCTAGCCACCACACCCCGCGTCGTTCCGCCGCCGCGCGACGTGAAATGTCAGCGCCATTCGGCTACGAACCGAATAGCCGTACCGCGGTCAACGCCACCTGGGCGCCGTTAGAGTTCGCCAGGTAGGTGCGGTCGGCGCCGCTGTCGTGGCGGCCAGTCAGTTCAAGGTAGTCACCGGCCGACAAGCTGCCCAGCCACTGCGTCTGCAGGATGCAGGTTGACGAACCGCCGGTCACGGGTAGCCAGCTCTGTGTAAGGACGGCGGTGCCATTCTTCCAGACGGCTATGATGCGGCGTCCGGTGGCGTTGGCGTCCCATGCCAGGATGCCCAGCACCAGGTAGACGCCCCCGTAGCCAGTGTCCACCGTGAAGCGCGTCGGGCTTCCCGCGGACCAGGTGAACCCGACCAGCGTGCGGCTGGCCGACGTGAAGTCGACGGCCACGTAGGTGCCGGTGGCGACGGCCGTCTGATTCGTGGTTAGAATGCCACTCAGCCTTGCCTGAGCCACTTGCGACGGGATGCTGACAGTTCCGGTGAGGGTGAGGTTCGCCGCCTGGTCGAGCGACAGGCCGTCGCTGTCACGGACCAAGGCTGCGCCGGTCGACTTCAGCTTCACCCGCACGCCGTTGCTGCCGTCGAACTCCAGACCAGGGTTGGACGCCAGCACGACGCCGATTCCGCTGCTGGTTTTCTCAATAGCCTTGGCGCCGTTGGCCTTCGCGGCCAGGCCAGGTGCTCCCAACTCCAAGCCACCAACTGGATCCAGCTTGGCGCTCAGACCACTGCTGCTCAGTTGCAGGCTGCCGTCGGCGACATCGACGCGCAACTGGCCGGCGTTGTACTCCAGGCCGGAATCGGCATCAAGTGCCACCGCGCCGAGGTCGGCCCAGGTGGTGCCGTCGTTGCTGAACTGCCAGCAATTGCCGCTGGCCTGGTACCGTAGGGCCGGCAGATTGGCGTCGCCGTTTCGCGCGTACAGCACCAGGTCGGCGTCCATCCCGGCGCCGATGGCCAGACTGTTGCGCCGCACGCCACTCTGCTCAGTGAAGCTGCTGAACGCGCTATCTGCCACAGTACCACTGCCCAACAAGAGGCTGTCGGCGGGGGCAGTACCCTGGGCTACCAGGCTGAACGACCCAATCTGCCCGGACACATAGCTCGGCAACACGCTGTCGTCGAACGGCACCAGGTAGAGCCCACAGGTGCCGCTGGTATCCACGAATTCGATGGGCACCGGGCTGGCGGCGCCGGTCGGCCAGAGGCGACCGCTGTCGTCCCGAACCAGCGCCAGGAAGGCCGGGTAGGTTGTGCCGATGCCCCCGAAGTCGCCCTGACTGGCGGCGCCACCCCAGCACAAACCCTCGCCGGTATCGCTGCTCGGCGCCGTCACCGTCAGCCGCCCCAGCCAGTCGGTCAACGCCTCGTACGGCGTGGTGGTCTGATAGCGTGTCGGCATCTTCTTCTCCTGCGCCTACGCGGCGCCTGCCCGACGGGTGTGCTCAGTTCCGCAGCAGACCGATTCGCTCTCCATCCGGCTGCGCCTCCGCGCGCCAGCCGGCGAGCGGCAAGACCTCGCCAAGCGGCAACAGCAACACCGGCCCGTGCCGCCTGGCCACCATCGAGCGCGACCGGCCGGCCGCGGCGACTTGCACCGGATGCGGCCCAGGCCCACCCGGCACCGGCTGCGCCACGACCACCGTCACCGCCAGCAGCCGTTCCAGCGCCGCCAACTGCGCCCGCCGTCCGACGGCTGCTGAGGCCGCCCCAGTGGCCGGGGAAGTCGGTGTTGTGCACCGTCGTCGATCCCGCCCCATCCAGCTCCGCCAGCAGGTTCTGCCCGTCCCACACGAACTGCGCCGTCCCCTCACCCGTCACCTTCCGCCGCCGCAGGCCGTCCGCGGCGTAGGTGTAGGTCTCGAGTCCGGTCAATGTCTCGACCGCCACCAGTCGATCCTCCGCGTCCCAGGTGTAACTGGTCAGCCCGCCGGGGCGCGACTCACTCAGCGTATTCCCATTCTGATCGTAACTTATGCTCGTGATTCCGGCCTCGCCGGAGCCATCGAACGTCGCCGTGCCGCTGGCGCGGAGCAGCAGGCCCGGGTTGCCGACGCGCTCGAAGGCGATGGCCAGCAGCGGCTTCGTGTCGGCTTCGACCTCAACCGGCGCGGGCAGCGCCAGGATCACCTGGTGCGCACCGGCCGCGGTCACTGTGCCCGTGGCGAGGGTTTCCAACACGGTCCAGTCCGCGGCGCGAGTCTGCAGGGCGACGGTCCACTTGTTCGAGGCGTCCCAGGTCCCCGTCGCCCCGACCACGCGGACCGTCGCGCCGGTCAGGCGATAGCTCGCGCCCGCCGACAACGGCAGGAGCAGGGCCAACGCATCGCCCGAGTAGGGTGCCGGCAGGAGCGGTGGCAACTCCGGCGCGGCGCCACCCGCCGGCACCCAGGCGCCGCCGACCTGCTGTTGCAGCGCCACGCTGCCGGTCACCCGCAGCAGGTTCGGCGGCTGGCCGAGCGGCTCGCCGCGGACCGCCAAGAGCGGAGCCGTCGCGCCGTCGACCTCGCGGTCCGGCACGGGCACCGGCAGCCGCACGATTCCGGCCCCGGCCTGTTCATAGGTCGCCGTCGCCAAGGTCGTCACCGACCCCAGGCTGCCGTCACCCGCCAGCAGGCTGAACAGCCAACAGTTCGCGGCGTCCCACGTCCCGGCGGCGCCGACCACCGCGATGCTGGTCTGCTCGACTCGGAACTCGTCGGCGCTGAGCTCGTGGCTCATGGCCACCGCCGCTTGGCTGTAGGGGCCGGCAGTCAGTTCACGCAGCGCGCAGACCGTGGCGCTCTGGTCACCGACCGCGGCATTGCTCTCAGACTGCCGCACCTGGTCGGCCAGGTCGTAAACGTAGGTGGTGACCTGCCCGGTCTGCCGCTCCATCAGCAGCCGGTTACCCACCGCATCGTAGGTATAGGTAGTGTGGTAGGCATAGCTGCCCGTCCGCTGCTCCGAGGTCAGTTGCTGTGTGCGGTCATAGCCGTAGTACCAGGTGCCCTCGATCTCATCGACCTGAGTCCGGTTGCCGACCGCGTCGTAGGTCGCGGTGTAGGCGGCGAAGACGACGCCGTCGGGGCGGAGCTGGCGCAAGCTGCTGGCCTGCCCGCGCGAGTTGTAAGTGTGGCTGGCCCGCACGCCATTGGCCAAGGTTTGCTCCGCGACGCGGCCCAGGCGGTCCCAGGTCCAGGTGGTGGTCTCGGCGCAGGGATTGACCAGGTGCTCGAGCTGGTCGTTGGCGTTGTAGGTGTAGGTGGTCCGACCGCCCGCCTGATCGCGCAAGGTGAGCCGATTGCCGACGGGGTCGTAGGTGTAGCGCAACGTCACGCCAGAGGGATCGTCCACGCTGCTGCGCCGGCCGAGGGGATCGAGGGTGAAGCTGCTGATCCCGGACTCGTCGCGCACCGCCAGCACCCGCCCGGCCGGGTCGTAGGTTGAGGTGACCCGGGCGTCGTTCGGGTAGATGCGCTGGATCTCGCGGCCGACGGGGTCGTAGAGGTAGGTCGTGACCCAGCCCCGGCCGTCCGTGCGGGTCGCCAGTTGGCCCCGCCCGTCGTAGGTGTAGAGCGTCCATTGCCCCAACGGATCCTGCGTCCCGACCTGTTGCCCGGCCAGGTCGTAGACGGTGGTCGTCCGCGCGCCGCGGGGATCGATGGCGGCGGACCACCAGCCGAGGTCGTCGTAGATGTTGGTGAAGACGTGCCCTTCGGCGTTCTGCGTCGCCGCCGTCCGGCCCAGCGCGTCGTAGAGATGGGTCGTGCGGCAACCGGCAGCGTCCTCGGCGGCGAGCAGTCGACCGAGCGGATCGTAGTACTGGGTGGTGCGGTAGCCTGCCGGATCGGCCGCGGCGACCCGCCCATCGGACTCGTAGTGCGTCGTGAAGGTGTGCTGTTCGGCATTGGTCGTCGCCGTCGAGCGGCCCAGCCCGTCGTACGCGAAGCCGGTGGTCTCGCCCTGCGGCTGGACGCTGGCCACCTGCCGGCCATCGGCGTCGTAGGTGGTGCTCGAGAGGTGGTTGTTGGCGTCCTGCAGGGCGATGCTGCGGCCGCGGGCATCCGGCGTCGAGACCGTCGTGCCGCCGAGGTGGTCCGTGGTGGTGATTGGCCGGTACAGCGCGTCGTAGGTGGTCGTGGTGGTCGTGCCGACGGGATCGACGAGCACGCGCTGCTGGCCCGCCGCCAGGTTGGTCGTGGTGGTCCGCGCCCCCAGCGCGTCGACCGTGGCGACGGACTCGCTGCCGGCGTTGTAGATCGTGCTGGTGCGGTACCCGAGGGGATCGATGCTGGCGACCACCCGCCCGTCGTCGTCGTAGAGCTGGGTCGTGGCGCGGCCGAGGGGGTCGGTGGTGGCGACGTTCCGCCCAGCGGCGTCGTAGGTGGCGGTGGTCCGGCCACCGTGCGGTGCGATCTGCGCAATGACCGCCCCAGCGGCGTCGTAGACCGTCTCGCTGATGAGGCCCAAGGCGTTCTGTGACGCCGTCCGCTGGCCCGCGGCATCGTAGACCGCGGTGCTGCGGTAGCCAAGGGCGTCGACCTGGGCGATGGCCTGGTTCGCCGGGTCGTAGACGGTGGTCGAGCGGTAGCCCCGGGTGTCGAGCGCGGCGATGCTGCGGCCCGCCGGGTCGTAGATCGTGGTGCGCACGCCGCCCACGGCGTCGATGGACGCCACCGGCCGGTCCAGGTCGTCGTAGGCCGTTGTCGTGCGGTAGCCCAAAGGCGTGACCTGGGCGATGGTCCGGCTGAGGTGGTCGTAGACCGTGGTGGCAGTGTTGCCCAACGCGTCGGTCTGCCCCACCGGCCGGCTGTGGGCGTCGTAGGTCGTCGTGGTGACGTGGTGCAGCGCGTCTTCAACCTCGTGGACGCGGCTGTACTGGTCGAAGCGGGTGAGGGTGCGGTAGTTGTTCGGGTCGACGCTCGCGATCGCGCGACCGTAGCCGTCGTAGACCGTCTGGTTGAGGTAGCCGAGGGGATCGGTCGTCGACCGCACCTGGCCGTAGGCGTTGTGGGTGTACGAGGTGCGGAAGCCGAGGGGAGTCCGCTCGGCCCGCAGGTGGCCCTCGGGGTCGTAGGCGAAGGAATGGGTCTGGCCGAGGGGATTGGTCTCCTGGAGGTGGTGCCCACCCGGACCGTAGGTGCTGGTCCAGACGTGGTGCAACGGGTTGACCCGGAGCACCTGATCGTCGGCCAGATCGTAGAGATAGGTGGTCACGTGCCCCAGCGGATCGGTCTGCGAGTGCTGCCGGCTGTAGCGATCGTAACCGTACACCCAACTGTGGCCCAACGGATTGGTGCGGCTGACCACCCGGTCGTGAGCGTCATAGCCCGCGGTGGTGATGGCGCCCAGCGGGTTGGTCGTGGCGATGCGGTTGTCGCGGTTGTCGTAAGCGTAGCTGGTGAGATAGCCCAGAGCGTCCTGGGTCCGCACCAGCCGACCGCCGGGATCGTAGGTGTTGCTGATCAGCGTTACGGCGCCGCGAACCTGGGTCTTGAGCTGGCCGATGCCTTGGGAGCAGACCTCGTAGGTGTAGGTGGTGACGTTGCCGAGGGCATCGCTGACGCTGGTCGGCTGGCCCCGCAGATTGTAGGTGGTGGTGGTGATCGAGCCATCGGCGTCGATCAACGTGGTCGGCTTCCGCGGGTTGTGCTCGTCCTCGTAGAGGTAGTCCGGCGAGCCCGGGTAGCCGCTGTCGGTCAGCATCTGGTTGGCGGCGAAATCCAAGCGCCAGACGCCGACTGGCTCGTCCGCGGCCCCAGCGATCTTCGCGACGACCTGGTCCGTGCCGCCGTAGACGTAGATCTTCTCGGCCTCGCGGGCGTCGGTCAGGTAAGCCAGACGATAGCTGTCCTCGTAGTAGGCCAGCCGCGCCGTGCTAGTCTCGCCGTCTTCCGGCCCGAGCGAGGTGAGCGTCCGCAGCAGTAGAAAGACGCCGGTCTGCGGAGCCAGTTCCGGATACTGCTGGTACGAGTAGCTCCAGCGCGGCGCGGCCGGAGCGGTCGGGCCTTCGTACAGCGAGGAGACCGCGACGAGCGTCGGGGCGCACTCCTCGACCGCGGCAAACGTATAGGCGACGCGACGGCCGTACCAGTCCTCCAAGCCGCCGAGCTGCCCATTGCCGTCGTAGGTGAAGTCCAGAACGGTGTTGCTGTCGTCGGCGGTGACCGCGGTCAGCCGCCGGTTGTTGTCCCAAGCAAACGCGAGGTGGCCCCCGGCGCTGTCCTGGCGCTTGATGATGGCGTAGGTGTCGCTGCTGTGGTAGGCAAAGTGCCAGATCGTCGAGCAACTCCAGACGACGGTCAGGCTGGTCCACTGTCCCGGCGTGGCCGCCGGTACGCCGGTCACCACGCACGGCCAGCCGGTTTCGACGACGAAGCTCCCCGTCGGCGCCCCGCCGGCGAGATCGACCGCCAAGCGGATGGTCGCGCCGAGGGGCAACCGCAGCTCGAGGTCGGGCCAGGTAGCGGGCTCGCCGGTGTCGGCGATCACGATGTCCCAGTTGTGTTTCCAGCCCCGCGCCAGCCCCGGTGACGACTCGTTGAAGAGGGCCCAGTCGTTGCGCCAGACTCGCCGGAAGTTGACGGCGTAGCGCGGATCCTGGACCGCCAGGTCGGCCCCGGGGGCGTGCCAGACCACGCCGACGTGCGGCCGTGGCCGGAGCGTGTTGCCAGGACCGGACCCACCACGATCGGCGGCGCCACGGCAGAGGCCCCCTTCGTGGGGCGAATAGGTCAGCTCGCCGATGGCGGGATCCGGCGGCTGCCAGCAGTAGTCGTCGCGGCCGAGTGGCGGCGAGTTGGCGGGCAGGCCGCTGAGGTCCAGCGCCGTCAACCGACGCACCGCCACGGTGAAGGGTCTGTTGACGACGAGGCGCTCGTCGGCGAGCATCTCCGCATAGCTCGCGGGGTCGTTCAGATCGTACGCAGCCCACGGCGCGCCGGCGTCACACCAGAACTGCAGCAGGTACTCGATGTCGGCGGTGTCCGTATGATCCGCCGGATTCGTTCCCCGGGCGGTGTTCCAGACACGGGTCCGGCTCGGTTTGAGGCCAGGCGTGATGAACAGCCCGTGCTGGTCCAGCCGCTCCCAGAGCCCGCCGCTCTCGGTCTGGAGCCATTCGTCAAGGGCGGGACAGCCGGCCGGGGCTGTGATTGGGTTGCCACTCTGGTCGAGGTAGGCCGTGACCCGTGACCAGATGACCCACTCCGAGGAGTGCGCCGCGACCGAGTCTCGGATCACGCGCCGCCGTCCATCCGGCGACCGCACCAGGCCCCAGGCGGCGCCGCCGAGCGCCTTGCGGAGGCAGAGGGTGTAGGGAATCCCGCGCGCCAGGCTCTGCGAGCGCACATGGACACTCGCCGGCAAGGGCAGGCCTGGTTCGTCCTGCCGACCGGGGACCAGCCAGGGCTGGTTGGCGCCCCAGTACATCAACGCGGTGCCCAGACTCTCGTTGACGCCCCCGGCGCCGGGAGCGTCGGTCAGGTCGCTGGCGTCGACCTCGGCGGCGAGGCCCTCGACGTACCGCGCGGCGGCCAGGTCGGCGATCGGGCGGGCGTAGTGCAGGAGCCCGGTATTCGGATTGGTCGGGCAGTGTTGCAGCGGCTCGACGTAGCCCCGGCCCTGTTCAGGTCCGCTCTTGGACCAGGGGTCGCCGGGCCACTCGAGAACCCGGTGATTGCCGTCGCGAGCAAGGCTGAGGCCTTGCCAGTCAGCCAGGAAGTCCCACGTCGTTTTGACGGAAGCGAGTGTGCGGGGCTGCGGCTGGGCCTGGCGGCCGGTGTGGTCGCTACCGGGGTCATCCTCCAGCGCGAACTCCTCGACCACCAGGTCGACCGCTTCGTCGGCTGGGTTGGCCAACCCCTCGAGCCGCACCTGATCGACGACATAGAGCCGCGGCAGCGTGCCCTCGTCGGGACAGAGCAGGTCGATGTGGACCGTTTCCTGGTCCAGCTCCAGCGGAATGCTGTAGGTCACCAGGCCGGTTGAGCGCGTGTAGCTCCACTCCTCGGCGCGCAACCCGCCGCAGGTGTAGTGGGGGTCCGAGACGGTGATCGTGGAGTACTCCAGGACCAGGGTGAGCGCGGGCAGTGGATAGCCCCCGGGGCGGGTCAGCTTGAGACGCAGGTAACTGCTGCCACCGAAATGGAAAACGTCTTCGGCGTAGGCCGGCTCGCGCGGGTCCCAGGTCTGGGTCTGTTCGTCGAACGAAGCTAAGTCCTCGGCGTAGGCCGCGGCCTTGAGGTGCCACGGCCAGGCCCAGTCCTTCGGCACGGGGGTCGGGGGGTTGCCGCTCTCGGTCTGGCTGCACAGCGCCAGGCGATCCCAGAGCCGGGTGATCGGCGTGTACGCCGCCGTGCCCTCGCCGGCGGCGGCGACCGTGAAGGCCGGTTCCGTCCGCGTGGAGTTCGTGGATTCCGTGACGTCCCCGGTGCAGTTCCAGCGCAGGTCTGGATCCCCGGTCAGCCCGGGCGCCAACGGCAGCGCCGACTTCTCGACGCCGCTCACGCCACCGACCGGCTGCGTCCCGCCTTCGACCCCGGCGTTGACGCCCGGCGCGTAGAGCGTGAGGTAGCGGTCATCGAAGCTGACTTCGCTCTCGTCGAGACTCGCCACCGCGGTTGGGCAGACCCAGGTCTTGAGCGCCCACTCCTCGTCAATGGAGAGCGCGAAAGTCGCTGAAGGGTGAATATCATGGCGTGGCGCCGGGTCGTAGACCGTCCCAGAGGTGTCGCTGAGCGGCAGCGCCGGACCGCTGGGCAACTCACTTAGCGCGTAGGCTGCGTCCTGCGCGGCGCTGTCGAGGAAGCCGCCCCGGACCGTCGGGTCCAGACCGCTGAGTCGTTCGAAGAGCCCACAGGTGGCATCCCACGCGAACTGCAGCGGCGGCGCGAGGTACCCGGTGAAGTCGCTCCAGTCGCCGGTCGGCGAGCCGATGCAGCGGCCGGTGAGGGTCTCGGAGCTGCCATAGGCCCGGAAGCCGTACTCCTCACCGACCGGCCCGCCGCCCCAGGTGGTGGCGTCGAAACTGCGTTCGAGGCCACTGAGGTCGAGGCCGGCCACGGTAATCGCTGCCAGATCATGGCCGACCATTGGCCAGCCGGCATAGCGGTGCATTCCGAACTGAAGGTGCGGGTCACCGAGCAACAGGTCGCCGATTTGGGCGTCGCTCTGCCCCGCGTACGCGGTGGCATTGCGGCGGGCGCCACTGCTGGCCGTGGCGTCACCACAGCGGACCACGACCGTCGCCCCCGGGGTGAGGTACCAAGAGTCCTGGATGGACGCGTCGACCGGATGCATGTGATTGCGGTTGGCTGGCGGGTCGGCCCCGTAGCTGCGCTTGATCAACAACCCGGTGGCGGTGATCGAGAAGCTCGCCGCGACTTCCGGAAGGCGCTGAATCCAGTGCGGTGGGGCACCTGGGTCGCTGCCGCCCCAGTCGAAGGCCGCGAAGAGAGCCTGGGCGTCTGCGGTGGTGGTGGCCTGGTCCCACCCGGCCGCGACGGCAACCTCGAACACCAGGACGCTGACGTTCGCACCCGCTTGCAGCAGGGCCATCACCTCGTCGTAGTACGGATAGCCGGGGTCCGGCATGGAGGGGCTTGGCGGCGGCCCGAAGGCGGCCGCAAGATGAATGCTGGCCGTCACCGCGATGCCGCTGACCACGGCGGAGGCGAACCCGGTGGGGGGGGACTGTCTGGTCGTAGGCCAACTGCGGCCCGGCATCGTCCGGGAAGAGTACCGCCCGCAGGCTACCCGACCACCCGAAGGCGCCCTCGGTGCCCACTACCCGCACGGCCATTGGCGAACTCCCTGCTGCGACTTCCGTACCCGGTGCAGTGGTACCTGAGCGAAGGGCCGCCTGTCAAGTCCAGATTACGGCCGGTGTTCGCCAAGCCGCTTCGCCAATCATTGCGGCATCGCGTCCCTGGTACAGACAGTGTTTGGTTTGGGCGCGGCGTGTTCCGAGGTCTGGTCCTGCGCGCCAACTGGGCTGCCGCGTTCCGCGGTGGCCCGCGCCGCGTTCCGCGGTGGCCCGCGCCGCGTTCCGGTCAGGTGGCTCCGGTGCCGGCAGAGGCGGGGCCAGCGGACGAGGGCGGCAGCGCCTGGCCCTGGGCCATCGCCGCCCGGGCCTCTTGGTGGCGCCCGAGCCGGCCGAGGACCTCGGCCAGACCGAACCAGGCGGGAGCGAACGTCGGGCGATCGGCCAGAGCCGCCCGGAACTCGTCGACGGCGAGGTCGCAGCGGCCCTGGTCGCGAAAGACCAGCGCGAGGTTGTGCCGGGCCTTGAACCCCAGAATAGTGACGTCGAGGCTGTCGAGGTGGCCGCCGTCGCGAGCGGTCAGCAGCGCCCGGTAGGCCTGCTCTGCGGCGGTCAGCGCCCCACTCTCGCGGAGGATCGCGCCGGCGCGGAAGAGCAACTCGGGATCGCGCGGGTACTGGCCCAGGCCACGGTCGATCCAGCGCCGCGCCCCGGCCAGGTCGCCCTGCTCGTGGCGGCAGGCGGCCAGCATCGCAAACACCTTGCGGAGGGTTGATTCGCGTGGTCCGCTGACCTCCAGGCACCTCTCCAGGGCTTGCTCCGCCTTGGACCAGTCCCGCATGTGAAAGGCCGTCAGGCCGATGTTGAACAGCACAAACGGATGGTCTGGGCGCTCCGCCAGGTCGAGCTCAAGCAGCCGCAGGTCACGCTGGCGCTTGCGCTCCTGACCGGCGGGGCTATGGTCGTACCCGGCGTGGACGACGTACAGATCGGTGCGCTCGACCTGCCCGCCGGCCCGCTGGATCGACGCCAGAATCTGCTCGTGGATCCGGCCCTCGAAGCGCAACGAGGGCAGGTTGCGGAAGAGCTTCACATGGTCGACCACGGTGAGGCCATCCTGGCCGGGCGCCGGCGGGCAATGAACCTGCATCAACAGCCCGCAGGTCTGGTCGTCGGCGCGCAACAGGGTTGGGTGGAGCTGGCTGCCCCAGTCGGCGGGCAGGACGTCGTCCGCGTCCATCCAGCAGATCCACTCCCGCGTCGCGTGCCCCAGCGATTCGTTGCGGGCCGCGCTGAAGTCGTCGCACCACGGGAAGTGGAACACGCGCGCGCCGTGGGCGGCAGCGATCGCGGGGGTGGCGTCGGTGGAGCCGGTGTCGACCACCACCAACTCGTCGACCCACGGCTGGGCGCTGGCCAGCGCCTTGGCCAGCACGCGCTCCTCGTTGCGGACGATCATGCAGAGCGTGAGGCCCGGCGTGGCGCGCCGGCCGCTCGTGGTGAGACTCGTCAGCGCGCGTCGGCGGCCGCGCCGCGGGACCGGCGCCGCAGACCGGACAGGACGGGCAGCCAGCGCTGCCAGACGCTCCCGGAGCACCTGACGGCTGTGATCCCAGGTCCAGCCTGCGAGGACCTTGGCCCGTCCCGCAGCCCCCCGCCGGGCGGCTTCCGCCGGGTCCTGGACGATCGACCGCAGCAACCTCGCCAGGTGGCTCGGGTCCACCTCCAACTGCCAGCCCGGGCCGGCCAGGTCCCAGTCGCCGACCCGCGCCGGCTGCAGTGGGCGCTGCGCGGCCGGCGCCTGCCAGCCGACGGTTGGGTCGACGAAGTCGTCGGTCGGGCCGCCGGCGGTCACGACCACCGGTCGCCCGCAGGCCAACGCTTCCAGCGCCGGCAGCAAGAAGCCCTCGCCGCGGTAGGGCGCCACGAGGCAGTCGGCCGCGGTGTAGACGCCAGCCAGTTGGTGCGGCGCCAGGTCCTCGTCGAAATAGACCACCGGGGCCGCGGTCGGATCCTCGGCCAGGGCCCGGACGCGGTCGGCGTAGTGCTGCCCGCGGTAGACCGTCCGCGTGCCGCTGTCCTTCACCAGCAAGAGCACCTCGTCGAGCGGCGTGAAGGCTTGCCGCCAGGCAGCCAGCAGAATGTCGATCCCCTTGCGCTCCACGGTGCCGCCGACAAAGGCAAACACGAACGGTCGCTGGGACCGCCGACTCAGTGCTGGCGCGCCCAGTTCAAGGGTCGGCACCCAGGGCGGCGCCTCGGGACAGAACACCCCGGCATCGACGCCCAGCGGCACCACAGCCAGCAGCTCCTCGGGGATGCCGCTGCGGCGGTAGACTTCCCGGACGTACTGGCTGTAGCACCACACTTCGCTGACATTCGCACAGATGGGAGCGATCCAATCTTGCGGCAGATAGCCGTACTCCCACGGCTGCATGAGCACCAGGTGGCCTTCGGCCGGCCGTTCGAAGCGCGGCGGGAAGTAGTGCCGGACATGGACTTTAGCGGGGCCGCCAAGGGGGCGGCCGCAGAGCGGTGCGAGCCGTGCGCCGCGGGGATCCGCGGTCGGCGCGAACTCGGGCGCCTCCCACGGCACGATCGCCAGCTCCAGCGTGTCGTCGTCGAGCAGGCCGCAGCAGAGCTCGCGGTTGACGAGGGCGAGACTGTGCCAGCGGAAGAGCGCTCCTTCCCATCGGACACCGACCTTCGCGGCGGCGGTGGCCATGGCCGCCGGGTGAGCGCCGGCGCGCTCCCGCAGCCCCTCGATCGCGGCCGTCATCTGCCGGGCCACGCGCCGCCGGTCGAAGCGGCTGAGGACCTCTTGCCGCGCTCGCTGCCCGCGCTGCACGGCCTCCGCGCGCTCTTCGACGACGCGCTGGAGCGCCGCCTTCAGTTGCGCCAGGCTGGGTTCGGCCCAGCGGTGGCCGCGGTAGGTTGGCACCTCCCGCCAGCCACGTTCTGGCACCTCCACGACCACGGCGTCGACCAGATAGCTGTTCTCGTCGGACATGAAGGCGGTGTTGCCGCTCCAGCGCGTGCCGATGGTCGGCAGGCCGCAAGCCATCGCTTCGAGATACGGCCGGCCCCAGCCTTCGCCACGACTTGGCAAGACGTAGGCATCGGCCGCGTTGTAGAAGGCCGGAAGGTCTGCGGCCGGGAGCGTCCGCTGCACAAACCGGATCCGGGGGTCGGCCAGTAGATCGTGAGCGAGCTGCTCCTGGGCCCACGCGGCGGCCTGCTGCCGGATCCCGTCCGGCCCGTAGCCGAGGGTCGACCAGACCTTAAGGACCAGCTCGACGTCCTGGCGACCTTCAAAGGCCTCGAGAAAGCCACGGAGCAGGATGTCCCAGCCCTTGTGCCAGGTCCAGTCGAACACGGCCAGGAATCGGAACGGCCGGTCGCCCCCCCGGTCGGGCTCCGGCAGCGCGAGGTACGGCGCCGGATCGAGACAGCCCGGAATCACCTGGAGCTTGTCGGCGACCACTCCAGCCAACGCGAAGGTCCGTCGGTTGAACTCGCTCGGGACCCACACAGCATCCATGCGGTTGCAGCCGCAGACCCAGTCCGGTGGCAGCCGGTCGGTCTCGAACATCGTGCGCCCGATCTGCAGCGCGGCCTGCGGGTGGCGGGCGAAGGCCGGCGCGAAATCCTGCACGAGATGCACGAATCCCGGCCGCACCGGCCGCGCAGCGAGGTGCTGCAGCCGGGTCGCAAGGGCCGGTTCGAGGCTTGGACGGGCGGCACTCCAGGGCAGCACGCGGACCGCCAGCGAGGCCTCGCCGGCGTCCAGCCCGAGCACGAACTGGCGACTCTCCTCGCCATACCCACTGGGGTCCTCCAGCGGTCCGGACCAGAGCACCGCGGCGTCGTCGGGACCGCCGATCCGGACCGGTGCAGCAGGCGCCAGCGGCCGCTCACGAGCCACTGCCAGGGCGTAGGTGAGGACCTCCTCGACGCTGGCCGGCACCTGCTCTTCGGGCGCCTGGAGTTGGCCGTCGCGGAACCGCCGCTCATACAGCTTGGCGTGTTGCTCGAAGCGGTAGAACCCACCGCAGAAGCTGTAGAGGAGAC
The DNA here is from genome assembly GCA_020850355.1 of Fimbriimonadaceae bacterium. Classification (GTDB taxonomy): domain Bacteria; phylum Armatimonadota; class UBA10988; order UBA10988; family UBA10988; genus JADZEX01. Next base: position 13,994 of record JADZEX010000065.1, read on the forward strand.
CATGGACGCCGTCGCGGCTGGCGCCGCCGTCGTCGTAGTAGGCGCGGAAGTCCTGGACCAGGTGGCGCACCGCTGCGCGCCAGTCGTACTGCTGGCCCCGGCGGTGCATCGTTAGGGCTTCGCCATCCGTGTAGCGATTCAGCTTCTCGAGGTAGTGGGCACAACTGTCGTAGGAGTAGTGCAGCACGGCCAGTTCCGGGTCGGCCGCCGGGAATGGCAGGATGCGGCCGTCGACGGCGGCCCCCGAGTGGAGTGCCGCCCGAAACACAAACCGACCGTTCTTCAGGAGCCGCGGCGAAGTGTAGCCGGGGTACAGCGACCGCATCCAGCGGCCCGCGAAGTGGTGCCGGAATGGGAGCAGCAGGGCTTCGAAGGTGTGGCCGCGGGAGGCGACCAGTTCGCGTAAGGCGCGGCCCAGGGCGGCCGGCACGCGCTCGTCGGCGTCCAGGTAGACGACCCAGCGGTAGTTGGCGCACATCGCCGAGACGTTCCGGGCGCGGTCGAAGTCGGGAATCAGGGGATGCTGCACCACCGCCGCGCCATGCCGTGCGGCGATGTCGAGCATGTCGTCCGTGCTCTCCATGTCGCACACAATCAACTCGTCGGTCCAGCCCCGCAGGCTCTGCAGGCATTCCCCCAAGCGCTGGGCTTCATTGCGGGTGTGGACAATCGCCGTCAGCCCGTCCGGGTAGGCTTCCGCCGGCGGCGTGGCGAGGGTCCGCAAGGCCGCTGTGGCCGGCTGGCCGCGCAAGATGGCCAGGACGTAGGCGCGCCCGCCGTCCGGCGCGTCGCCATAGTACCGGAGTGTCTCGACCTCAAACGGCGCCAGCAGCTCCCGCCAGACTGCCAGCGGCAGGAGCCGCTCGTCGCCGGCCTCTGCTGCCGGGTGGTGGTACACCGACGGCACCGTGAACACGACCCCGCGGGCGGCCAGGACCTGGGCAGCCAGCACGGCGCGGACCACCGCGGCGTCGTAGTGCTGCAGCAGGCCCTGGTGGTGGATCACCGCGTACCGACCCGGTGCGCCAGACGCTGGGTCGAGCAACGCGCCGACACGATATCGCGCCGACCCCGCCAGCACCTCGTTGGCCTGCCGCGCCCACTCGACACGCTCGGCGAGCGGGTCGGCGCCTGTCGCTACCACCCCGCGACGCGACAGCCAGATGCTGTTCAGCCCCACGGCCAGTCCCGCTTCGAGGGCCGGCTCGCCGCGCGGGCAGCGCTCCAGGACTGCCGACAGGTGCGCCAGGTGGGTGGAGCTCCGCTGGAGCTGCGCAAAGAGCCGTGGCGCGTCGCCCAACGCGGGCAGCGTCAACGGCTGCGGTCGCGGCAGGAGCCGTACCCGGCTGGCGGCCAGGGCAGCCTCCACCGCAGCACTGGGCGCCAGCGCCGGGCGCTCGAAACCCCGGCCGAGCAGGAGTTGGTACCCTTCGGCGAGCGGCACAAAGCCGTCGGCGAGAGCCAGGGGCAGGACCAGTTCGCCCTTCCCGCCGCGGCCGTCGAAACCCCAGTCGTCGATCAGCAGCAGCGCTCGCGCGGCGAGGGTCGCGGCCTGGTAGATCTGCCGGTGTGTCTCCTTGTAGCCCGGTACGAAGCAGTCGGTGGCGTCGAGATAGAGGAAGTCAATCGGCCGCTCGAAGCGCGCCAGGAACTCACGGGCATCCTGGTTGACGGTGGTGCAGACCGCCGAGTCCACCTGCTGCCGGCAGTAGGCTGTCGCCGCGGGATCGAGGTCGACCGTCCAGAGGTGGCCGCCCCGCTCCCGGCAGTACGCGGCCCAGGTCGTGGTTCCGGAGCCATCGGCCACGCCCTCTCGCAGCGAACCGCATTCCACGAGCACCGTCGCGCCGAGGTCCCGGAGCGCCTCCAAGGCAATCAGAGTGGTCGCACTCCGATCCATCTCACCCTCCAACGCTGGCATCGGAGCAACGCTTGCCAACCGGCCGCTCACGGAAACTTGGCCGCGGGGCCGGTCGATCCTGCCAACTTCATGCCGCGTGACGCGGGCTGTTGAGGCGCTGCATCGCTCGCGTGGTACCGCAAGCGCCCGAGGATCGATCGCCGCGTTCCCACGACCGTGGCAGCGGACGCTGCCGCCGCCGCGCCGCAGCGAGTTCGGAGACGACCAGAGGTCGGCCGCGCGACTACTCTCAGGCGGCGGTCCTCTTCCGGGCCTTGAAGCCCTCGAAGGTGCACCGCAAGAAGCGCCAGCATCCGTCGCTGGGCGACGTCCCGCCCTGCGTTCGAGACCCTCTGGCTACCGCTCACGCGGCCATCAGTCAACGGTGACCGGGGTGCCGGCCCGGCGCGAGGGCCTCAACGCATGGTGACCGCGTCCCGCCGGTGCGACCACCAGCCGCCGGCGTGCTGTTGAGCGCCCCCGGGCGTGGTCCGTCACGATCGATCCAGGCCGCAACCTGCTGCAGCACGGTGCCAGGCGGCGTGGTCGCCAGCGCTCCAAGTTGGGCAGCCGCCACGCGTCCGAGGTGCTCGCCGCGTGGGTAGTCCTCGAGCCAGCCGTCCAGTGCCTGCCAGGCCGCCTTGGCAACCAACGCACGAATGCTCCCCGGCCGCAGTCGTCTTGCGTCCAGGCGGCTAATCGCGGCCCATCGCGGACCGGACATGGCGAAGCGGTAGCACGTTCAGCCAACGCTCTCGGCGACGACGCAGCGGCTGAGCTGCGCGCTTTTGATCAACCCCTCGAAGTAACCAGCCAGTCTCTCTGCCAGCGGGGCGTGGCGCACGAGCACGCCGGCCTCGATGTTGCGCTCCTGGCCCGCGGCCGTGAAGTTGGCCGAGGTGACCAACGCCACCCGCCGGTCCACGACAATGCACTTCGCGTGCAGGCTCGCGCGCTCGCTACCCGTGCTGAGCGAGCGTGGGTCAAACCACACTTCCGGCAGCTCCGGCCAGGGCCAGTGGTGCCGGCGGAACTCGGCCGCGAAGTGTTGCAGCGCCTGCTCTGGATCAGTTGCCGGCCGGTGAGCCATGGCATTCAGGCAGAACACCACGCGCAGGCCAGGCACCGCCCGCATCCGTTCGACCAGCGGTGCAAACATCGGCGCGGCGTTGTAGAACGCATAGCCCACAACGAGGACCTCTGTCTGGGCCGCCTCGAACAACGACCGCATCTGCGCCGGCGTGTCGGCCGTTGGCACTCCCGGCACTTCTGGACCAGACAAGACCAGCTCCACCAGCCGTCCGGGATCAGCGCCCGAGACGCGCTCGGCCAGCACCGCGTCCACCAGCACGGCCATCTGCCCGGCCGCATAGCCTTCTCGCTGCAACGTCGACAGCAGTGCTGCGAGCCGGCCTCCACTACCAGGAAACTGGCGCTCCAACACGGCGGTCGACCAGCCAACGGCCAGCCGACCGCGTCCCAGCGAGTCGGCCAGCTCGCGAAGTTCAGGGGTCGAGAGACGGTGCAGGGCTTCCCAGTTCATGGCAGGTCGAACAGCGCCGTGGCCGGAGGTTGACCCATCGTGGGGACCACCAACGACCGGTCAAGGTAGTCGTTGCTCTGCTCGCAGCTCGTCTCAGCGATCAGCAAGCACCCGTGGCAGGCAGAGCCATGCAGAAGCTGGTGCGCCTGGTCGCCGGGCGCGTGACCGGCGCACACAGGATCGTTCGAGCACAGGGAGCCCAACTCCAACGCCCGCCGCAGGTGGGCCTCGATCCGCCGGCCGGCGTCCACCAAGCCGCCGAGCGTACCCTCCGAATCCGATGAGCCGGTCAGAATCAGGATGCCGTACTTGCCTGGCTCCGCGTAGACACGCTCGGTCAGAGACGAGCATGGATAGCCGCAATCGAGCGCGATGGCGGTCATCAGGAGGTGCGACAGCGAGTGCATCAGGTAGTACTTGGCACCTGGGAACGCTCGATGCTGGCTCTGATGCTCGCGGCGCCACAAGTCGTGTCCCTGTCTGTGTTGCCGCTCGCGGGCTTGGACTTCTGGGCGCGACGCCCACTCCTCAACGGCCGCCGCACGGAACAGCAGAAAGATGCCTTCCCCACGGTTTTCGGATGCCGGCACCCAGCGCTCGTGGCGCGAGAGCGGCGCGCGCTCCACCTGCGGGTCGAGTTCGCCGCTGGTGTCCGGGCCAGCAGCCTCGAACCGGGTGAACCCCACCAGCGCAGTCACCTGGCGAAGTCGGTGGACGAGCACGACCCTCTCAACTGGGGCCATCCAGCTCGGCCAGTCTGGGTTGCTCGGCAGGGCCCGGGCGTCGAACTCGTCCTTCGGCGGCGCCATCGCGGCGGATGTCAGTGGGGCCGCCGCCAAGGCGTCGAACTCGGCCGCTTTGACCGATCCCGACGCGACCACTGTGTCGTCAGCGCCTGCTCGCACTGCGCGGACGGCCGCCAGCACCTCCTCGTTGTCTAGATCGCCTAGCTCCTGATCAAGCAGCGGAATGGCGCTCCGCAGCGTCGCCAGCGTGCCGAGGTCATCCACCTGCTCGAAGTAGGTCGACCAGAGCCGTTTGACCACATCGGCGCCACGGTCCTCGGTCTCCGGAATCGACAGAACCGACATGACCTGCGCAAACCAGGCGTTGCTGGCCGTGCGGATCAACAGGCGGCTCGGCTCGTTGCAGCCGTTTCGCTCGTCAGGCCCGAGCCACGGCTGTTCACCGCGGCAGTACCCGAGGGCGCCAGCGCGACCAAGCGTCGCATCGGTCATCTGGCGCGCGGCTCCACAGTCGCACACAGCCCAGATGTCCCTCAGGTCGCCGCTGGTGCCGCGTTCCTCCAACCAGAGCTGGCGCACGCAGTCCGGGTTGGGCCTACCGTGCACAAAGGCCGGCCAGTCGAGGTCGGCGAGGTGTCCCTTGCGGCAAGCCCGGACAAACCGTACAGCGACCACCCGGGAGCTCTTCCGGGTGACTGGATGCCGGTACTTCATCTGCTGGTGCTTGATGCTGTCGAGATGCACCAGGGGCCTTCGCAGCCATTCGTCGCGGGTGTGCTCAGGGCAGTTCGCGACGAACCAGCAGGGGAACCGCCAGGCCTTCACACCCGGCCGGTCCGTGGCATGTGGATCGTCACAGGCCGGAGGTGGCGGGCGCAACGCCAGGTCGCCGACCCCCAGGAGCGCTCGCAGCTTGGCCTGGAGGCGTGGCTCCTCAATCCTCGGCCACGTCCCTCGGCCGTAGTACCAGGTCTCGAGCCCCCCGACGAGTACCGCGCCGTCGGGCAGGTCCACCATCGCCCCTGGACCGAACGGCCCCAGCAGTTGTCCGGCCCTGAGTTGGTCGTGCATCGGCCCACCCCCTACAGATCCGAGCGCAGCAGCTCAACCGTCGGCTCGACGTCACGCAGGGATCGGTTGGCCCGGAAGTGCCGCTCCTGGGGTGGCAGCGACGGCAGTTGCGGGTCCAGCACGTCATGCAGGAGCGGCTTGCCGGCCAGGCGGGTGTTGCCTTCGTAGGCCTGGTAGATCAGCGGTGTCGCGTGCGACGTGGCGTCTTGGGCGATCCGCAACCAGGCATCCGCCAGACCGCTACAACGGCTGCGCACCTCGTTGGCCAGCGCGTCGATCTCCTCGGGCGCCAGGTGCGGCGCGTGGTCACGGGCGCGAGCCACCAGCAACTCCAACAACGCATCCACCCGCGCTCGAACCTGCGGCATCGCGGCCGCTCCCTCCGGTGCGTTCAGTGCCGCCTCTCCCTGACGGCACAACCCAACCAGCACGGCGGCCAAGGCCCGGTCCAAGGCGCGGGGTGCGAAGGGGGTCACGCTGGCCGGCTCGACCTCCCGGTAGAACGACTCATGCCAGGTCACAAAGCGCTCGAAGTGAGAGCGGTCGCGCGGCTTGTGCAGGTTGAGCAGAGCCAGCACCAGGCCAGGACGGTCGCGGTCCCGACCGACCCGGCTGGTCGCCTGAATGTACTCGGCGCAGGCCTTCGGCTGGCCGAGCACCACCATCAGTCCAAGCCGTAAGATGTCCAGTCCAACCGAGATCATGTTCGTGGCCAAGGCCACATCCACGCGGCCTTCGCGGTGGAACTCGGTGGCGAGCCGGGCCTTGGCGTCGGCCACTGCATTGGTGCCGACCCGCGAGGTCAGCTCGAGTGGCTCTGGACTGATCTCCCGGTCGGCGAACAGATGCTCCGGCGGATCCAGGCGCCGACGGTGCGAGTACTGCCGGATCTGCAACGTCACCTGGTCCTCGATCAGGTGGCGGCTGCCACCCAGTTCTCGGAGGCTGCTGAAGTAGCCCAGCAGCGTCATGTAGGGATCGGCCGGGTTGGGCGCTTTCCCGCCGGCCGCGGCCCACGCCACTTGCCCGGCTCCAAGCAGCGTCAGGGCCGTGCGCAGCAATACCACTTTCATGCTGCGCCCCTGCGCTGCCGCGCCCACATACCAGCGCGCCGGGGCCGCGGTGGCCTGTTTGGTCTCGGCGAAGAACGAGTCTCGGCGGTTGGGCACCGGTGGCGGGAAGACCGCCGTGTCCGTACGACCGAACAGGGCCCGAATCTGGCTCTGGGCCCGCCTGACCGTGGCCGTGCTGGCGATGATCTTCGGCCCGCTCACCCGACCCTCACCAGCGGGCTGGGAGGCCAGTGCTTCGATGGCGGCTTCATACAGACCAGCCACGGTGCCCAGCGGCCCGGAGATCAGGTGCAGTTCGTCCTGGATGATCAGGTCCGGCGGCGGGAGGTGGTCGCCGCCCAACGGGTGGCCCCGACCAGGGTCGCACGGGCCGTAGTAGCCGTCGGCGTCATGCCGGTCCACGCGGCCGAAGAGAGCCCCCACCCGGCCCGCCCAAGGCAGCGCGGCGAACTTGTCCAAGGTCGCGACCACGAAGGCCGGCAGTCGCCGGTAGATCACCTCGTCGACCACCAGAATCGGCAGGGCGCGCCCCCGGCCGATCTCGCAGCGGTAGTTGCTGCAACCAATCGCCAGGTTCGTCGGCCGACGTTCGTCCGGCACCAGCCGGAGCCCTGTCTTCTCCAGGGTCTTCCCGCACCACGGGCAGCGGGTCAACGGCACCGGCGAGGGATAGCGGGAACTATCCCGCCGGTACTCGCCCAGTCGCCGGTGCGCCGTGTCGTCCGCCCCCGGTCCACGATAGCCGCTGCCACCCAACCGATTCGGCGTGGCGGCTGCGCCAACCCACAAGCCGATCTCGAACGGCCAGGCTCCCAGCAGTTCCGGGCGTCGCTCACGCTCCAGTTCCAGGGCACAGATCACCGCAGCAGCACGCTCCAACTGGTCCAGCGTCAGCAGCCGCAGCGTGTACCGCATCAGCACACTCAAGCCGCCGCCCAGCGGACCCTCGTGGCACAGCCGCCGCCAGACCAGGCAGAAGGCCGCCAGGCCCAGGTAGGCCTCGGTCTTGCCGCCGCCAGTGGGGAAGAACAGGAGGTCCACCACCCGCCGGTCGGCCGACTGCTCCTGCACCAGCCCGGGCAGACACATCAACTGGAACGCCAACTGGAACGGCCGCCAGGTGGGCGGCGACACCTGGTCTGGAGTCCCGCCCTGGTCGGCAGCACGGCGCCGGCGCTGGGCCTGCGCCATGCAGCGGTTCGCGGTTCGGAAGGCCTCCCGGACCTGCTCGTTGTCGCGCAACAGCTCCACACCCCGGCGCATCCGGGAGGCCGCGTAGCGGGCATCGTCGAGCAGGTCGTGGGCGGTCTGGCTACGGCGTTCGCTCAGCCCGTCGAGGGTCGCCGCTTGGGCCCCGAGCCACGCCTCGTACTGCTCCACCAGCGGCCGCATCGCCGCCACCACGTCGGCGCCAGTGGCCAACTCGGCGAGCGCCTCCATGGCGAGCTCGACGCCGGGCACCGGTGGTGCTTCGACCCGCTCCACGCCCGCGCACGGCAGCCAGCAGGTGGCCACGACCCGACAGCTACCCTCCGCCGTGCGTTCGGCGCGGGTGGCCACGCCGTGACCGACCGCGTATTCGTGGCAGTCCCGGTACTGCAGGTCCGCCACCCGTTCGTCCCACTCGTCGGCGACCCCGCTGCCGCCCAGCCCGCGGAGGTTGGGCCGGCCGAGGAAGCCCCTCGCGGCTGCGAGCCGCAACTCCACCTGGAACGCAAAGCTCTGGTCCGGCTCATCTTGCTCACGCGGCTGGCGCTCGTTGACCACAAAGGCCGAAACGGATCGGGCCCCCGGAGGCAGCCTGTCCTCGCCGATCGCCGCCGCCCCCACCGGCCGGAGCTCCACCACCACCACCAACCCCGCGCTGCCCGGCACGCCGTACCGGTCGGAGTCTCCCGCCGTCAAGCTGATCGACAGCGTCTCCGCATGGGGCAGGCGCCGCCACGGACCGTCCGCTGCCGCGGGCGGCGTCGCGGGCGCTTCGCCCGCAACCGGTTCGGCAGCAGGCGTCGCCTGCTCGGGGACGTAGTCGCCCCAAGAGACGGTGGCGGTCAGGCTCTCCTCAGCGCCGTCCACAAACGCCGTCAGACCGATCGACGCGGGGAACAGACTGCGTCGCGCCGCAGTGCGCTCGGGCGCGCCACCATCATCCGCCGCTGGGGCATCGTCGCCGAAGTCCAACTCCTCCTGGGCCGCTGGATCAGAACGGTCCTCGGGCGGCGCGCCGATGGGCGCCAGAAAGCCGGTCAGGTACCAGCTCGTCGGCCGTTCCGGCAGCAGTTCGCAGGCGTAGCCCGGATCGGCGTCAGGCCCCACCAAGTTGAGCTGCAAGGCTCTCACCAGCCCTGCCCGGACCTGCTCGGAACTGGCCGTGCCTTGCTCCGTCATCGCACTCCCCGTTCGCGCCGTGGATGGCGCGCACTGGCACCGAACTTGCGCTATTGCGCGCCATGCCAGATCCGCTCCCAGAGCAGCTTGGCGCCATCATCTCGGACCCAACTTGCGCATCAACTTGCGCATCACTTGCGCGATCGCAGACCGTCCTCGGCCGGCTCGTCTGGCTCGACCCCCTCCGCGGGCCCCGGATACCAACGGGCAGCGCTGGTCCGGCCCACCGAATGGATCCGGGCAGAGGCCCGTAGTTCCGCAAGCAGTTTCTGAAGCTGGGCCAGGCTCAATGCCGGCAGCACCTGCGGGAGATCCCGCAAGGGACTGCCCTCGTCGGCACCGCGTTGCTCACGCCCAGCACCAGGTGGCCCCCACCCACGTTGGCCAGCGCGACGCAGTAGCGCCGCAGTTCGCGCGAGTCGAACTGGGCCTTGGCCTCCTTGAACTCCAGATGCTCGCCTTCGCGCGGCTCGGCCAGCCACGCGTGGAGCTGGGCCAACATCACACTCACCTCGCCACCGCCCGTGCCTTACGCCAGCAGGCCGGCCTGGCTCATCTGGTCGTAGGTGCGATCCACGTCGGCAGCGGCGAACCTGCCAGGCTTGACCTCCTGGAGGCGCTGCGCCACGGCCGCCTTGTCCGGTGTCGCGCCCTTGGCCTTCTCCCAGCGGTAGAGGTAGTCCAACGTGGCCAACAGCTCCAGCCGGACAGGGCTTAGCGGCACCAGCGCTTGCACGACGCCGCGCACGATGTCTCGGTTGGCATCGAGGTGTGCACGATGCTGGTCGAGCAGCTCGTTGAGTTTCGCCCCCGGCGCGTAATCCGAGTAGCGGTCAGCACCCGACCGATCGGCGATGACGCCATCGGTCAGTAAGTACTTCACGTCGCGCGTCAGTTCATCGCAGTACGGCCCGTAGTGGTAGAGCTCGAACCGGTAGCCCATCGGGACCCCGGCGCGGCGTGCGAAGTACACCAGTTTCTGAATGGCCGTGCGGCCAACCCACCCGCGTTGCTGATCGGCGACGAGGCGTGCCTCTCCGATGACCATCGCCACCAGGGCCTGATCACGATCCCCCGTTAGTAGCAGCGCCATCGATTCCCTCCGCCGGCGGCTCCGTCTCTCGCGCCATCCTCGCCATACTCCGCCGCGTGACCATGTCCTCCGGGTCCACCGCAGCGAAAACGCGGCTGCACTGGAACTGGCGGGGCAAGGTCCGCAAGACCTGGCTGCGGTCGGCCAGCAACCACTGCTCGTCGCCGTCCAGGACCCACAACTCCACCCCGGGCTCGCGATCCGGACCGTCCAGACGCGCCAGTTTGTGGATCTTGCCCTTGGCCTGATCCAGTATGATCTCGTGCTGGGTAAAATGTTCCTGCAAGGCTTTCGCCACCGTCCCGGCCCGTGCCGCGGCATTGGCGTCGTCGCTCAGCGGTGTCTCGTAGACGACGCGATGGTGGTTGCGGTCCCAGATGCGACGGGCCAGCGCGCGACGGTCGCCGTCGCCCGCTACGGCATCTTGCCGGATCTGCTCGAGCATGCCGACATCGGTGGCCGCCAGAATGGCCGCATCGCCCCGCGGCGCTGCGTCTCCCAGTGCCTTGAAGTAAGCCACCAGGTAGTGGTCGTAGATCCGCCGCAGCCGGTGGTAGTACACCTGCGCGTTCATCTGGTAGCGGGCGAGGATGAGGGCCTCAAAGGTGTGGATGCCGCCCTTGTGGAGCGCCACCTGAAGGCCGCCGCCCTCCACTTGGCGAAGCTCCAGGCACTCGATCATCCGGCGGTAGTCAAACCGACCGTAGTCGACACCACAATGGAGCGAATCACGCAGCAGGTAATCCGTACGATCGGCGTCCATCTCGCCGGACACGATGTCGTGCAGCAAGGCTAGTTGCGGCGCGATGGCCTCGCCGCCTTCAACGATGGCGGCCACCCGTCCGGCTGTGCGCTCGCCGTAGTACCTATCGATCTCACTGCCCAGCAGATCGGCTTCGCGGATCACGCGGAGACTCAGTTGCTCGTGGCCACCTTCGTGCAGCACCTCCTCAGCGGCGTGTGAGAATGGCCCATGCCCCACGTCATGCAGCAGAGCGGCCAGTCGCAAGTCCTGCCGGGCCTTCGCCAGCGTATCGTACGCGTAGCCCGGCACCTGCTTGAAGACCTCGTCCATCAGCCCGCCGTGCTTCGACGCAAGCGAATCAAAGGCCCGGGTGGCCACCTCCATGACGCCCAGTGAGTGCTCGAATCGCGTGTGGCTGGCCCCAGGGTAGACCAGCTCCGTGAGCGCCAACTGCCTGATGTAGCGCAGCCGCCGGAACAGTGGGTGGTCGATGATCCGGCGCTCGTACTCCGAAAACCGGATGAAGCCGTGCACCGGGCAGCGCACCCGCTTCAGCGGCTCGTTCGCATCGCCGGCCAGGAACTCCGGGCCACGGTAATCATTCGGCACGCCTCAACCTCCCTGCTCCATCCTGCCCGTCACTCCGCCAACAACCCCCCATCCTCCTGCCGCTTCCCGCGCCCACCACGCTTCGTCGTTGAACCCCTGTTACCTCCCGCCGCCAGCCCGGCCAGCCGCTCCTCCTCCGCCCGCTCCGCGTTCAGCGCCAGCAGCCGCGCCAGCACCTCGTCGCGCACCGCGTCGGGCCAGCGGTAGCGCCAGGGCTTGCGGCGCCGGCGGGGTGAACGGGGAGCGGCGAACGGCGAACCGTCATCGCCCCCACCGTTCGCCGTTCCCTGTTCTCCGTTCGCCTCGTCCTCCTCGTCCTCATACTCCAGCAGGAACTCACACGCCGTCGGCAGGTCGCTCCAGCCGTAGGCGTCCAGCACCGCGCGGTCCATCTCCGCGTGCAGCTCGCGCAGCCGCAGGAGGTCCGGATTCCGCTCGTCGGGGTCGTGGAAGCGGTTGTAGGTCTTCGTCAGGCCCTCGTTGTGGCAGACCATCAGGTCGGCGCGGAAGTCGTAGTAGGTCTGGCCGATGGACTCCAGGGCGGGGTTGGATTCCCAGTTGCGGGGGAAGGGGAAGGTCTCGAAGCAGTCAGAGGGGGTGTAGCGGAACCGCTCCTCGAGTGACGATCCAAAGAAGCGAGCCCAAGCCTCATGCACGCGGCACTGGAGCAAAGCCAACCCACCGCAGGGCGGCACGACGAAGCAGTTGAGTGTGTGGCCGAAGACACCACCAGTCGGGAGGATGGCAAAGGCGACGTGCGAGGAGACCTGCGAGTTCGCAAGCACCCGAGCCATGCCTTCGATGGCACCATAGAGCTCTTTGGCAGTATGGCCGAACTGCCAGAACTGCTCGACGATGGCGCCGCTGCTCGATGCCGCTGAGGAACTCGCCCTTGCGGGCAGGACTCTACTCTCCACGATCTGGAACAACTCAGGCCACTTCCGGGCCTCTGGCTCTGTCATCTCGCCGAAGTTGATGATGTACCTGTGATGCGAGTGGGTTGGGCTGTCGTTGACTTCCTCGCCGCCAAGGTACGGGAAGATCCGCTCCGCGTTCCGCGGGTCGCGCGACACCAAGTCGGCCATCACAGCCAGCGGGCTGGCGACTTGTTTCGTGTCCGTGTCATCGAAAGTGAAGCCCATGCCACGGACCACACTCCCCTGGAAGCTCTTTGCGGTGTTCGCGCGTAGCCTTGCTGGGTCGTCGTGCCCGCCGGCATGGAAGAGGTAAGCGGTGATGATCGGCACCGAACGGCCATTGAGCTGGAACGGGCCGGTCACCTTCCTCTTAGCCAGGTGGACAACACTCACCACGACGGCGGCTTGGCCGGGCCAACGATAGCGCTTCTGCGCGGCGTAGATGGTGCCGCCATGCCCGCAGGTCCAGCGTAACCCCGATGAGCGGGTGTCGCCCTGTCCGATGGTGTTTGTCGCGATCAGCCCGAAACAGCCGTTCGGCCGCAGTAGTTCGAACGCGCGCCGAAAGAAGAAAGCGACCAAGTCGCACTTCCCGCCGCTCTCGGGGTTCATCGCTCGCAGGTAGTCAGTGAACCCAGGACCATTGCTTGTCGTGACCGTGACGTGCCCGGCGAATGGTGGGTTCCCGACGATGCCATCGAACCCCGCCCGCTCGCCCCCAAACACCTCCGGGAACTCAATCTCCCAGTGGAACGGGGACACGGGTGAATGGTGAATGGTGAGTGGTGAATGGCCGGAGCCGGCGCGGAGCTCGTCGCGCGCCGCCGTGGGCAAGTGCCGGACGTCACCCGTCTCCAGCGCCGCCAGCACCGCCTCCAGCAGCGCATCGCGCCGGGCCTGCCGCTCCTTGTCCTTGCTGCCGCCGAAGAACGCGGCGATCACCAGGTCGCCATACAGCCGCACCACATCGAGCTTGCCGTCGGCCACGGCCAGCCAGCGGCTCTTCTCGGCCGGGCTGAGGTGGTCGCCGCCGTCGAGCACGCGGCGGCGGCAGAGCACGGCCTGGTCGATGTGCGCTTCGAGGTCCTGCTGCCCGAACACGCGGTCGCCGGTCGGCCGCCAATGGAAGCCGAGGATCTGCCGGCGGGTCAGCCCGACCAGCGAGTCGCCGGCCCGCAGCGAGTGGTCGACGAAGGTGAAGGGATGGTCCTTGGCCAGGGTCGCCAGCCAGAGCGAGAGCTTGGCCAGGTCGACGGCCATCGGGTTCTTGTCCACGCCGTAGAGGCAGCGCTGGGCGATCAGGCGCTTGGCCAGCATCAGCTCGTCTTCGTCGGGCGGGACCGCCGGCACTTCGCCGTGGTGATGCCAGGCTTCGACCAGCACGTCGGCGAGCTGGCGGCAGGCTTCCACCAGGAACGCCCCGGATCCCATGGCGGGGTCGCAGACCTTCAGGTCGAGGATCAGCGATTCGGCGAACAGCCAACGGCGAACAGCGAACGGGGTCAGGCGCCAGAGGCGTCCGGTGGCGTCGTCCGGCGCTTCAAACTGCGTTCCAGGCTCAGGATCTGCCGACCCAGAATGGCCAGTTCCTCCAACAGCGGCTGAGCATGCGGCTCGCTCACCAGACCCAGATCGATGCTCAGGAGCAACTGGGTCTCCAACTCCGCCGTGCTGCCGTTCGCAATGCGGATAAACTGGATGAACTCCGCCGGGTAGTGCCTCGCCCAACCCTCGGCCAGGTTCGAGGGAATGGACACCGCCGCCCGCCGCATCTGCGAGGTCAGCCCGAACCGTTCCTCGCTCGGGAAGCCGCGCGTCAGGTCGTACACCTCCCGTACCACCCTCCGCCCGCGCTGCCACACGTCCAGGTCGCGATAGGATTCGATGGACATAGTCGCGCTGCTCCTCATTCACCCAAGCCGGCGAACGGTGACCGGTGAGCGGCGAACCGCCGGTCGCACCAGTCGCTGTTCGCCATTCGCCGTTCGCCCCGTCCCGCCATTCGCCGTTCGCCAGTCGCAGGGCATCCTCACCGAGCTGCGCCAGCACCGGCTCCAACGTCTTCCGGACAATCGGCGCGGTGAGCTTGCGCGGGGTGTAGTGCGAGCCGGTGCGGCGGCGCTCGTCGGTCGGCTGGAGCACCAGGCCGCCAGCCGGCACCGGGGCCGGTGTGGCGTGCCGGGCGATGCGCTTGTCGAGCGCCGCGAGCAGCTCGTCCAGCGTGCCGGCGTCCTTCAGGCCGCTGTACGTCTTGCCTGTCCAGTCGTGGCCGGTGGCGTCGGCGAGCCACTTGCCGCGGTCCCTGGCTGGGGTGGCGAGCAACGCCTCGAGGTTGATCACCACCGGCGCGGCGACCTCGGATTTGTGCTTGCGCTGGCCGACGATGGCGATGGACGTGCCGGCCACCCGTTCGAGCGCGAAGCCCATGATGGTCTGGTAGACCGAGCCGATCTCCTCGACGTCGAGGGTGCGGTAGGAGAGCCGTTCGCCGTTGAGGATCAGCAGGTTGCGGAGGACGCGCTCCAGGCAGCCGTCGGCGAGGCGGGGGAGAGGCGACTGGTGGGTGGCGAGTGGCGAATGGTCGGCATCGTCCGCGCCCGTCTCCGTTCGCTGTTCGCCATTCGCCATGCGCCCCACCAGGAACGGGTACCGCTCGGGGTCGAACAGGTGACCCTCACGCGGCGGCATCGCCAACTCGGGGTGGCGGCAGCCGCCGTGGACCGCGCCGAACAGGGCCACGAGCTGGGCCCAGCCGCCGTAGCGCTGGTCCATCGTGTCGGGGTAGCGCTCGCGGTCGGCGCGCAGCCGCTCGAACAGGCCGTGGACCGAGTAGTGGCGCAGGTAGAGCGGCGTGCCCGGCAGCAGGCCGCGGTCTTCGGCGTAGAGCAGGAACACCAGGCGCATCAGCACCGCCAGCAGGCCGGCGTAGATCGAGTCCGGGTCGTCGCGCAGCGCCTCGGCCAGCAGCTCGCCGTTGGTCGCCGCGTCGGCCGCCTGGAAGCCGCGCAGCAGCTCGTACAGCGCTTCGAGCACCTGACCCGCCAGGGCCGTGGAGACCTGGCTCTGGTAGTCGCGACTCCTGGCCAGCAACGCCGGCAGCCGCGCCGACCGGGGCCCGGTGAGCAGGCGCCCGACCGACAGCAGCAGGTCGAGTGCGCCAACCAGCGGCCGGCCGGCGACTTCGGTCAGATGGGTGATCGGCCAGGTCAGGCTGCCCGAACTCTCGCCGCGCGGCGCGTAGATCAGGCGCAGGTGACGGCCGTTGCAGAGCACGCCGATGGCGACCCCGGTCTCGCGCAACAGCCGCTCGCAGCGCTGGCTGGCCGACGCCGACCAGGCGGCCTGGTCGCCGGTCGTCGCCGCGTCCAAGCTGGTCGACGGGGCGATCTCCTGGACCAGCACGAGCGGCACCCCTGCCTCTTCGCTGGTGTCCACAAAGGCCAGGGTCGGCGAGAGGATCTCCTGGAGGTCCGGCAACGGCACGACCAGGCTGTCGGGCACTGGACGCGCTGGTTCGAGGCCGAGCAGGCACTCCTCTGGCCAGCCCAGGAACTCGCGGACGAAGCGCGTGCAGTCGGCGATGGCCGGGACGGTCTCGGCGCCGGCCTCGACCTCGGCGACGTGCTCCAGGAAGCGCTGCTGCAACTCGGTGGCGTTGCGGTCCAGGACGACCTGCGCATCGACCAGAGCGGCGGCGGAGACGACCAGCCCGTCGGGCTGGAGGTACCCGAGCCAGGCCTGGTGGTCGTGCAAGGCGGGATCGTAGGTCATGGCGTTACCCCGTGACCGGCCACAGGTAGGCCAGCCCGACCGGCTCCAAGCGCGACGAGGTCACCTCGTAGAACTCCCGGATGCGCTCCGGCTCGCGGGCTCGCTGGTCGTCAAACCGACCCAGCCAACGCTCCCAGGCGCGGCGGTTGGCTTCGAGCTGCCGCTCCTCCTCGGCGGTCAGCGCTCCGGGCAGGAGGCCTTGCGGTGAGCCGCCGCGCAGTTTGGCCTGCTCATCGAGGACGCGCCGCTTCTGCTGGTCCAGCATGTCAGCCATCGCCTCAGCCTCGATCCGTCCGCGATCCGCGAGGCGCCGTGTGGCGTCCACCTGCGCCGCGGCGCCGCGGTCGGACAGGTGCGGCAGGAGTTCGCCGATGTCCTGGGCCACCGACGCCTCGAAGCGCGCGGCCACCGTCGGCGCCACCCGGCCCGGCCCGGGCTTCAGGGCCGCCTCCAGCAGGTCCAGGGTGCGGCCTTCGGCCTCCCGCGCATAGGGCGCCAGGGTACCGTGGCGCACCTCCGGGGCCGTCCAGCGGGCGGTCACGGTCAGCACCTCCTCGTGCAGCCGCACCGCACCGCGACCGTACAGGGCCAGGCGGCCGATCAGCACCACGCGCGGGATGCTGTCCTCGCTCTGAGCCAGGCAGGCGCGCGACAGGTCGTGGTAAACGAAGCCCTGGGCCGTGAACCGTGAGAGCAGCCGCTGCACGACGCGGTGGGACAAGTGGAGCTGCACGACGTCGTCGTCGAGTCCCGGCGGCGGTTGGAAGACCACCGGCCGAAGGGGCTTCTGCTGGCGCCACTGGTAGGTGCGATCGCCGTCCTCGGGCAACTCCCGGAGCGTGTCGAGCGTGCCCGCCCAGCCCGGATCGGAGCCGTGACGGGTGTCCAGATTCGGGAACACGAAGCGCTGCGGCTCGCCGCTGGGCGTGTCTGCTGGCGCGAGGGGCTTGACTCGCAGCATCTCCAGCGAACAGGACAACGCGTCACGCAACGCGCCCTCGTCCAAGCCGATCCGGCGCCGGGAGCTGTCCAGGTAGGTGCGCAGCGTGTCGATCTCCCGCTGCAGATCGGCTCGGCGCAAGCGAGTGGCCTCGAGCTCCTCGTCGACCACCGCCTGCCGCTCCGGGTCGGGACCGATGGCTTGGATGTCGGCCGTGATCCGCGCCACCTCGGCATGGCGGATCCCGCCCTGCTGGAGCATGTCGGCCAGGCGCTTCTCCAAGACCTGTGAGAGGCTGCCGAGTTCGGCGCGGATGGTCTCCGTCTTCTGCACCAGCGTCCTCAGAACGCGGTCCTCGGGCCGTTGGGTGTAGACGAAGTAGTGGCAGAACACCTTGTCGCGAGGCTGGAGTTTGCGGTCGATGCGGCCATTCCGCTGTTCGAGGCGGGCCGGGTTCCAGGGCACATCGAAGTGGAAGAGGTGGCTGCAGTGCGCCTGCAGGTTCAGACCTTCGCGCGCGGCGTCGGTGGCCACGAGAATGCGCAGCGGGTGCTCGGCGGGGGCCAGGTTGAAGGCGCGTTGGATGGCCCGGCGGCGGTCCATGGACGTGGCGCCGCTGTAGAAATCGAGGCGCTGCTCGGCCAGGTCGGTGCCTCTGACCGCCTCGCGCAACCTGCCCACCAGCCACCGCCGGGTGTCTTCGTACTCGGTGAAGATCAGCAGCCGCCGGTCCGACCATCGGGCGTCGCGCTGACCGCTGGGCTCGTCGGGCAGACGGGCACCGGCACACAGATGCTCGCGGACCCAGGCGATCAGGTGCCGCACGCGCGCGTCAGGCAGGCCGCGAGTTGATTCCGCGATCCGGACCATCTCGTCCAGCAACTGCCGCTCGCGGGGAACGTCGGCGGAGGTCGGCGTGCCCGCTGTGGCCAGGGTGGCACGCTCGAAGGCGACCTCCTCCAAGCGACCGCGGTCAGCATCGTCGAGGGCCGCGCAGTCGTCGTCCGGATCGCCGGCACCCACCAAGGCGCCCTGGTCGCAGCGCCCCGCAGTCGTCGCCTCGCCAGCCCAGAGTCGCTCCATCGTCCGACGATGCACCGCCAGCGTCCGCGCAAAGGCCTCGACCGACGAGAGCAGCCGCTGTTGCAGGCCCGAGAGGAGCAGCGCAGCTTGGGCCTGCTGGCGTTTGGACGCTGCGGCCACCCGGCGCTGGCGCACGTCGCGGTACGCGTTGAGCAACTCCGATAGCCGCAACTCGGGAGCGTCCGGCGGCAGACCGGCGAGGTCGACCTGCCGCACGGCGCGCTCGGGGAAGCCGCCCTGCAAAGCCCGAATGTCGTCTTTCAGCCGGCGCACCATAACCTGGTCGCGGTTCTTGGGCAGTACCTGCACCCCCCGCACGAACCTGTCCGGGTCAAGCAGTTCCAGCAGTGCGCTGAAGCTATTGGAGTGGCCATTGTGCGGGGTGGCTGAGAGGAACAGGCGGTGCTCGAAATGCGGCGCCAGATCGCGGATGGCCCGGGTGATTCGACTGTCGATGGCGTAGCGGGAGCTGCTGGCCGGGGCAGCGTGGTGGGCCTCGTCCAGGATCAGCAGGCTGCCCGTGCGCAGCTCGCCGAGCCAGGCGCGGAGCGGGCCGGCGTAGCTCTCATCGATCAGCAGCTTGTGCGAGACGATGAAGCGGGGGTAAGTCAGCCAGGGATTGGCCCCGAAACCATGCTCACGCCGGATCCGGTCGACGTACTCGCGGTCCAGGACCTCGAAGGTCAGCCCAAAGCGCGACTCCATCTCCTCCTGCCACTGCGGGATCATCGACGGCGGGCAGGCGACCACGATCTCGCGCACGCGGCGCCGGAGCAGCAGCTCGGAGGCGATCAGGCCAGCCTCGATGGTCTTGCCGAGGCCCACATCGTCGGCGATGAACAAGCTGACCCGCGGCAGGACGAGGGCCTTGCGGAGCGGCTCAAGCTGGTAGGCGTCGAGCTTGATACCTGCGCGGAATGGCGACTGGAACAGACGCGGCTCGGTGGCGGTGACGCAGTTCCAGCGCAGCGTGTGAAGGTAGGCACTGAACCATGACTTCGCGTCGAAGCCCCGCGCGCCGATGCTCTGCCAGGCCTCCTCATCGAGGATCTGAGCCTCTGGTTCCAGTTCCCAGATGACCTCAAGCGGTTGGCCTTGGGCATCGTCATCGAGGCAGGACAGTCGGACCAGCGCGCCGTGGCCCGTGGTGCTGTCCACGGCTTCGGTGAGGTAGGTGCGCATCCGCAGGCGCACGACTTGCCCGGGCGCTGGGATCGGAGCTGGGGTGGGAGTGCTCACCGCGACGCCCTCTCGTTGAACCGGGCTGGCGAGGCCAGCCCCCCGTTGATCAGCTCGGGATCAATGCCCTGGCAGACCATCACCCGCACCTCCGACCGCAACCGCTGTGACCAGGCCGTCGGGCCCGGGCTCGACTCGCACAGGTCGTCGCTGGACCCTGGCGCGTTGCTCGGTACAGAGCGGAAACAGGAACCAGGTAGCGCATCGGGGTGCCGCCAGAACGTTCTGCCAAGCACCCCCATCGTGGACTCCCAGAGCCGCTACCCGGTGGTTCTGCAAGCTGCCCAGGTCGCCTTCCTGACCCGTGTGGCCGACGGCCGGCAGACGCCTGACCGCGACTGCCGGGCCGCCGCCATCCTCCTGGGCCGCGCGGCACAGCCAGGCGTCGGCGAGGTGGCGGCGGCTGGCCGTTGCGCCAGCCGGCGGGTCGTCGACGCGGTCGGCGCTTCGCCGCCGGGGGCTGGTCGCTGGCCTGGCTCCAGCACTGCTGCAAGCGCCATTCGCAGCGTCCCGCGCCCACCCACTCGACCCTGCGCTCCTGGCCGGTAGCCGCCCGCGTGCCGGGTCCCAAACCCGCCCCTGGTGCCGCTCCAGCGAGCCCTGCGACGCAGCCCAACGGCGCGCCGTCTGCGACGCTGACCGCGCCGCGGACGCGGCCACTACCGTGCTCTGCGGTGTCCAGCAGCCGCTCCTCCCAGCGCTCCCGCGCCGCCACCGCCGGCGCGCGACGCCGTCCGGCCGTCCGGGCCAACGCGACCGCGACGATCACCGCCGCGGCCGGTAGGCTCGCGCCACCCGCCACAACCACCACTCGGCCACCATCGCCAAGCTCCGGCGAGCCCGCTGCGCCCGCCGCCGGGAGCCCCGCGTGGTGCTCCTGACGGACAACGTGCACACCAACCACGCCCCGCCCGCGAAGGCTGCCCTGGCGGCCTGTGGCCAGGAAGTGACCGTCCTGGCCAACCCGACCTGCAGCTCCTGGGTGAACCAGGTGGCGGCGCTCTTCAGCCACCTCCAACGCCACCTGCCAGACAACCTGCCGAGCTGGGGCACCGCGCGCCTGGCTGGCCAGCGCCGCGTCGAGCAGGCCAGCCTCGCGGCGCTGCCGGCGACGGGAACCTGGGACGGCTCGCACCGCCCCGCTGCTGGCAATCACCTTCCAACGCGTCGGCCATCCGGGCCCGCTCCTGAGCGCCAACGCCACGGCCGCCGTCGCCGCCGGGGACTCCTCGATTGTCAGCATATCGTACGAAGCTAATGGGAATACGCTCACTGAGACGCGCCCCGGCGGGTTGACCAGTTACACCTGGGA
>JADZEX010000066.1 GCA_020850355.1 Fimbriimonadaceae bacterium
AGCATCGACCAGGCCGCCGCGCTGACCCTGACGGCGCTGTCGCCCTACGCGGAGTTGTCCTGCATCCTGACGAGTGACCAGGGCACGGTGGCCAGCGGCGACTTCGTGGCGGTCAACTGGACCAACGCCACGCGGACACTCACCGGGCTGTCGTGGAGCAGTGGCAATCCGACGCGGCTGACGGTCAGTACCGGCTACGGCGGCTACTACGACATCGAGGGGCTGGTCGCGTGGGATGCCAGCAGCGCTGGGCAGCGCTATGCGGCCCTGTTCATCAACGGCACGATCAAGCGCCAATCGCGCCCGCAGAATGCGCTGGTGAGCGCGGTCTGCATTCTCCAGATCGTCTTCAAGGGGAGGCTGGCCGCTGGTGACTACATCGAGCTGATGGGCTATCAGGACAGCGGCGCCGACCGGACCTACAAAGCGGCCAGCAGTGGCGCCCAGGTGAGCTTGAGTGGTGTTCGGCTGTTCGTGTAGGAGGTGATCTGATGCAGGTGGACGTGACCGCAATCGTGCTGGGTAGCCAGCAGCTCGTGACCGACCGCACTGAGACGGGCTGGCAGACCCGCGCGGTGGCGCGGTTCGACGCCTACGCCGAGGCCGACGGCTCGCTTGTGTTGGTGACCGGCGACGATGCCGCGCTGCTCGGGCTGCTCGGGTTCGACGGGAACCTCGCGGCGGCGCAGGACTGGCCGGCCGGCGAGGGCGGCGCCGCGCCGACGATGGCCGAGGTGGCCGCGTGGTGGACCGCGCAACTGGCGGCGAAGGGCGCGGCGTTGACCGCTGCGTTCGCTGGGCGACAGGCGACTGCCTTTGTGGCGGCGGGAGATTGATGATGAACGCAACCCTGGCCACCCGCGCGGACGCCCGCATCGCGGCACACGCCGAACCGACCGGACCGTCGTGGTGCCAGCGCTGGGTGCGGCTGACCGTGGAGTCGCTCTACGGCAAGCTCTACGAGGCGATGCTCCATCAGGCCTCGGCGCGCGCTGCCGGCCTGGCATTCCTGAATGCCCACCGCGAGGGCGCCCTGCCGAAGGGCGTCATCGTGATTCCGAACCCGGACGTCAAGGACACCCGCGTCGGCGACCTGCTCTACAAGCTCGGACCGCGCAAGTCGTCGCCGGGCCACGTCGGGATCCGCGTCAAGGGCAACCGCGTCGCCGAGAACAGCAGCACCCGGATCGGCCGCGTGTACCGCGCCCTGGGGTACCGCAGCCTGGCGCAGTACGGGCGGATCGACGTCGCCGTCCGGCTGCCGGAGTAGCACCACCCCAGCCCGCCCCGCGCCGCGGGCGACCGGGCATCGCTCCGCGAACGCTTTCCACGCGTCTCGGCGCTGCGCTATGCTATTGACACAGGCCCACCGGGACCTGGGAGCTGCTGCGATGGCGATGCCGGCCGAGGTGCAGTGGGAAGCGACGGAGTGGAGCCCTGAGGGTCTGCCCGTGTATCGGCCGGGCGATCGAATCCGCGGGCGGGTGGCGCTGGCGCCGGAGCACGATGCGCACACGCGCGGGGTGCAGCTTTGGCTGGGCTGCGCCATCCACGGTTCGGGCAGTCCCGAGCACTACTCGCTGATCGAGGAGCACTTCATCTACGAGGGCGACCTGACCGCCGGCCTGCCCGTCAATGCCGAGTTCTCGACAGTCCTCTCGGAGCTGGCGCCGCTGTCCTACCAGGGGCGGCGGATCAAGTTCGACTGGCAACTGATTCTGCGGGTCGACATCCCGATCTGGCCGGACCAGCGGCTGACCTACCCCTTTGTGGTCCTGCCGGCTGAGCGGCGGGACTGAGCGTGGCACAGCAAGCGGCAGACCTGGTGCTACACGGCCTGAAGTGCGCCGGCTGCGCGGCCGCCGTGGAGGGCGCGTTGCGCGCCGCGCCGGGCGTGCTGCGGGCTGACGTCAGCTACGGCAACAGCTCGGCGGCGGTCGAGTTTGACTCCACGGCCATCGACCTGGAGGCAGTGCTGCAGGCGGTCCGGGCGGCGGGGTTCGAGGCCGAGCCGGCGGGTGACGAGCTGGGCGACCCGCTGGCCGCCGAGGCGACCGCCGAGCTGGAGCGGGTCCGCGCCCGCTTGCTGGTTGCCGGACCGCTGGCGTTGCTGGGCATGGCGCTGATGCTGCTGCCTGGCCACGGCGGCGGCTGGTGGCAGTTGGCGCTGGCGCTGCCGGTCTGGCTGTGGGGTGGCTGGCCCTACCACACGGCCGCCTGGGCCGCCGCGCGGCGCGGTCGCGGCGACATGAACGTGCTGATCAGCCTCGGCAGCAGCGTGGCTTTCGTGGCCAGCCTGGCCTGGCTGCTGCGCGGCGCGGCGCACCACCTCTACTTCGACACCGCGGCGATGATCATCGCCTTCATGCTGGTCGGCCGGACCCTCGAGGCCCAGGCCCGCCGCCGCACCACCGGCGCCCTGCGAGCGCTGCTCGAACTCCGCCCGGCCAACGCGCGACGCGTCGACGACCAGGGCACGCACGAGCTGCCCGCCCGGCTGGTGGCGGTCGGCGACCTGCTGGAAGTGCGGCCCGGCGAGGCGATTCCGGTCGATGGCGTGGTCGAGTCCGGCGAGAGCAGTGTCGACGCTCAGGCGGTCACCGGCGAGAGCCGCCCGGTGGCGGTCGGGCCGGGCGACGAGCTGGTCGGCGCGACGCTCAACCTGACCGGCGTGCTGCGGCTGCGGGCCACCGCCGTCGGGGCGCAGAGCGTGCTCGGCCGCATGATTGCACTGGTCCGCCAGGCCCAGGGCAGCAAGGCCCCAATCCAGCGGCTGGCCGACCAGGTGGCCGCCGTGTTTGTGCCGCTGGTGCTGCTCACGGCGCTGCTGACCGGACTCGTCTGGGCCTTCCGCGCCGACCTCGCCGCGGCGGTGCAGCACGCCGTGGCGGTGCTCGTGATCGCCTGCCCCTGCGCCCTCGGTCTGGCGACGCCGACCGCGATCATGGTCGGCACCGGCCGCGGCGCGCGGCTGGGGGTCTTGGTGAAGGGCGGCACGGCGTTGGAGGCGCTGGCCGCCGTCGACCGGGTGGTGTTCGACAAGACCGGCACCCTGACCACCGGCGAACCCCGCCTGACCGCGGTCGAACCGCTGCCGGGCACCGCAGCGGACCGCCTGCTGCAACTGGCGGCGGCGGCCGAGGCCGGCTCGGTGCATCCCTACGGCCGGGCGATCGTCGCGGCGGCGGCGGGGCAGCCCGCCGTGGCGGCGAGCGACTGGCAGGAGCGCGCCGGCCACGGGGTCAGCGCGCAGGTCGCCGGGCAGCGCGTGCGGGTCGGGCAGGCGACCTGGCTGGCCGCCGCGGGGGTGGCAGTCGAGTCCCTGCACGACCAGTCGCAGCAGGTGGCCCGGCGCGGCGAGACGCCGCTCTGGGTGGCGGTCGACGACCACCTGGTGGGCCTGTTGGCGGTGGCCGACCCGCCGCGGCCGGCCGCTGCGGCAGTCGTCGCCGCGCTGCACCGGCGGGGCATCCGCAGCAGCCTGCTGAGCGGCGACGACGAGCAGGTGGTGGCCGCGGTGGCGGCCCAGGTCGGCGTCGAGAGCGCCCAGGGCCGGGTCTCGCCGGAGCAGAAGGCCGCCGCCGTGCAGGCCTGGCGCGCGGCGGGCGAGCGGGTCGTGATGGTCGGCGATGGGATCAACGACGCCCCGGCGCTGGCCGTGGCCGAGGTCGGCGTGGCCCTCGGCGGGGGTACCGCGGTGGCTCTGGAGACCGGCGACGTGGCGCTGCTGGGTGACCAGTTGAGCGGGGTGGTGGTGGCGATCGACCTCGCGCGGGCCGTCCTGCGGACCATCCGCGGCAACCTCGGCTGGGCCTTCGGCTACAACCTGCTGATGCTGCCCCTGGCGGCCGGGCTGCTGCAACCGTGGGGCGTCCGCATCGATCCGCTCTGGGCCGCCGCCGCGATGGCGCTGAGTTCGGTCAGCGTGGTCGCCAACTCGCTGCGCCTGCAACGTTGGCAGCCGGTGGTTGACAGCGTCGCCGGCAGCGAGTAGAACCGCGGCCAGCGGAGCTGCGCATGTTGCTGTTGACCTGTCTGACCCTCCTGGCCGACGCCCCGGCCGACTTCTATGTGGCCCCGGCGGGCCGTGATGCCTGGAGCGGTACGCTGCCGGCGCCGAATGCCGCCGGCACCGACGGCCCGTTCGCCACGCCGGCGCGGGCGCAGCAGGCGGTGCGAGCCCTGCGGGCCGCCGCGCCGCAGCGCGCAACACCGGTCACCGTGCTGCTGCGCGGCGGCGTCTACGAGCTGGCGGCGCCGCTGCTGCTCGACCCGCGCGACGGCGGGAGCGCCGCCTCGCCGACCGTCTGGGCAGCCTATCCGGGCGAACAGCCGGTGCTCAGCGGGGGCACCCGCCTGCGCGGCTGGCGCGTCGAGGGCGGGCGCTGGAAGCTGCAGTTGCCCGCCGGCCAGCGCTTCGCGCAGTTGACCGTCAACGGCCAGCGCCGCTACCGGCCGCGCTTCCCGAAGGGCCGCTACCTGACAGTCGCCAAGGAGCTGCCGCCGACCCCCGCCAACGAAGGCCAGGGCTGGGACCGCCTCGGCTTCGCCAAGGGGCAACTGGATCCCGCGCTGGCCGCCCCCGATGTCGAGGTGGTCGCGTTCCATGAGTGGACCTGCACCCGGATCCCCCTGAAGTCGATCACCGAAGGCGTGCTGACGCTCACCCGGCCGACCGGGACACCCTACTGGATCGGCCTGCAGCAGGGCCGGCGCTTCTTGCTCGACAACGTCGGCGCAGCGCTCAGCGAGCCGGGCGAGTGGTACCTCAGCCCGACCGGTGAGCTGACCTATCTGCCGCTGCCCGGCGAGGACCCGGCCACCACCGAGGTGGTGGCGCCGCGCCTGACCGAGCTGCTGCAGGTGCGCGGCGACGCCGCCGCCGGTCTGCCGGTGGCCCACCTCGCCCTGCGCGGCCTGACGCTGGCGCACACCAACTACGTCCTGCCGCCAGACGGCCGCAGCTTCCCCCAGGCCGAGGCCGACCTGCCCGCCGCGCTGAATGCCCGCGCGCTGGTCGACAGCCAGATCGAGGACTGCACCTTCGAGCACCTCGCGGGCTGGGGGCTCGACCTGGCCGGTGGCTGCCAACGCGACACGATCCGCGGCTGCACCTTCGCCGACCTCGGCGCCGGCGGGCTGAAGATCGGGTTGATGGGCGCCGCCCCGACCGCGGTGGAGCAGTGCGGCTGGCACACCATCACCCAGAACACCCTGGCCCACGGCGGCCGGCTGCACCCCGCCGGGATCGGTGTCTGGATCGGCCATAGCCCGTACAACGAAATCACGCAGAACGACATCTACGATTTCTACTATACCGGCATCAGCGTCGGCTGGACCTGGGGCTACGGTGTCTCGCAGGCGCACCACAACACCATCGCCGACAACCACGTCTGGCTGATCGGCCAGGGGGTGCTGTCCGACATGGGCGGCATCTACACCCTCGGGCTGCACGACGGGACGGAGATCCGCCACAACCTGTTCCACGACATCGACGCCTACACCTACGGCGGCTGGGGGATCTACTTCGACGAAGGCACCAGCCGGATCCTGGCCGAGGACAACCTGGTCTACCGCACCAAGACCGGCGGCTTTCACCAGCACTACGGCCGCGACAACGTCGTCCGCAACAACATCTTCGCCTACGCCAAGGTGCAGCAGTTGCAGCGGACCCGCTCCGAGGAGCATCGCAGCTTCACCTTCGAACAGAACATCGTGCTCTGGAACGAGGGCCCGCTGCTGGGCAGCAACTGGCGCGACCCGGAGCACTTCGTGCTGCGGCGCAACCTCTACTGGCACACCGCCGGCACGCCCTTCGACTTCGCGGGGCACACCCTGCCCGCCTGGCAGGCCAAGGGGCAGGACTTGGAGTCGGTCGTGGCCGACCCGCTATTTGTCGGCCCGGAGCAGGGCGACTACAGCCTCCAGCCGGGCTCACCAGCCGCTCGGATCGGCTTCCGGCCGTTCCCGCTGACGGGCTGGGGCCGCACCACGCCGGGTGGCGAGGCAGCGCGGCGAGCCGTGCCGGCGGCGTGGCCGCCGCCGACGGCCGTGGAGGTCAGCAAGGTCGCGCTCGATGAGGACTTCGAGCTGGTCGCCGTCGGGGGCAAGTGCCCGGGCGGGCAGACCAACGAAGACGCCAAGGTCACCACGGCGACCTGCCGGGTGACCGCCGAGACCGCCGCCAGCGGGCAGCACAGCCTCAAGTTCAGCGACCAGCCGGGGCAGCAGAACCCCTGGGATCCGCACCTCGTGTTCAACCCCGGCTACCGCGACGGTGTCCTCGAAGCGAGCTTCGACCTGCGCCTGCTGCCCGGCGCCGTGTTCCAGCACGAGTGGCGCGACTGGACCGTGACGCCCTACCTCGTCGGGCCCAGCCTGCAGGTGAAGGACGGCCAGTTGACCGCCAACGGGCGCGCCCTGCGCGCCGTGCCGAGCGGGGTCTGGCTGCACTGCGAGCTGGTCTGCCCGTGGGGCGCGGGCCAGCCCGGCACCTGGACGCTGCGCCTCAGCCTGCCGGGCGAGCCCGCGCAGGAGTGGCCGGACCTGCCCTGCGACAAGCGCTGCCGGACGCTCAGCTTTTTCGGCTTCATTGCCCACGCCGAGACGGCGACGGGGTTCTACCTGGACAACCTCAAGCTCCGGCAGCGCTGAGGATCCGGCCGCTCACGGGGCGCCGACCGCGTCGAGGGCAGCCTCCAGGTCGGCCAGGTGGCGGACGTGGGTGAGGTGCGCCGCGGCGTCCTCACCGGCGTAGCCCCAGAGGTGCAGCCGTCCGCGGTCGACCCGCCGCAGCAACGGGAAAGCGGGGTCCGCCGCGGCCGGCAGGCTGCCCGGCGCGACCGGCTGCCAGGTGGCGCCCGCGCTGCGGGCCAGGGCCTCGGCGCACAGCGCGGTGTTGGCGTAGGTGCCGGTGGGCACTTGCGAGAAGCTCAGGCAGAAGGTCTGCCGACCGGCCACGGCGGCCTGCAGCAGCTCGTCCCAGGGCGCCATGTTCTCGCGCGCGGCTTGCCGCGGCTGGTCGGCGGGCCCCGGTTCGAAACCCGCGTAGAGCGAATCGCAGAGCACCACGCGGCGGATCAGTTGGCAGTACTGCGGGATCTTCAGGATCTCGCGCACCGCTCCGTAGCCAGCGCTGAAGGAGCTGATCCGGACGTGCTGGATCACCGCCTCGGCCGGCGCGCCGTGCTCCCGCAGGCGGTCCTCGACCTGCCGCAGCAGGCGTCCGAAGCGCTCGCGGTCCTCGAACGGCAGGCGGTAGGCGTTGGAACCTTCGCCCAGCGCCAGATTGAGCAGCGGCCACCGCGAGCCGCGGCGGCGGTGTTCGGCGATCGTGAACCAGGCGACGGTGTGGAAGTGTACCTGCAGGCTGAGCTGCTGGCTGGCCAGGTCGCCGTTGGGCGGCAGGTAGAGCGTCGCCTTGACCTCGCCGTCGCGCAGCTCGAGCGTGGTGCCCGGCGGTGGTTCGGCGGGCGGACTGATCGCCCGCCGCGGCAGCGGCGGAGGCACCGGCAGGTCAGGCGCGGCCCAAGGCAGCAACAGGAGCGTCCACATGCGGGGTGGTTCGGCGTCCCCCAGCGCGATTCCTACCGCTCCGTGTTGCGGCGCCAGAGCGCACAGTCCTGGCGCCGCTCGCCAACCTCGCGCCAGAAGTCGACCGGGCGGTAGCCCGCGACCAGCAGCTCCCGGAACTCGCCCGCGTCGGGCCAGGTCACCGGGCTCGTCTCGAGCGGCCCGAAGGCCCCGTCGTGCAGCAACACCAGGGCCGGGCGGCGCTGGCGGAGGATCTGGCGGACCAGCGGCGGGTTGAGCACGCGGGCCCGCCGGGCGTCGCGGGTGCTGAGGTTCGGGTAGTAGCTGAAGTAGCCGGACTCGCAACCCGGCGTGACATCGACATCGGCCTCGACCGCGAACTCGACGGCGAAGGTGAAGACCTCCTCGCCCGGCTGGAGCTGCCCGCGCAGCGCCTGGCCGACCATCTGCAGCTCGCGGCTGACGGTCTTCCGGTTGGAGAGGTCGATCCGCCCGATGCCCCGCAGCAGCGCCGGCGCGGAGACCAGCACCAGCAGCACAATGGTCAGCCGGCGGGTCAGCCAGCCCAGCCGCTCCGTGCGCAGCCAGGCGGCCGCCAGGGCGGCCCAGAGGGGCATCACGACGACCAGGTAACTGTGGTTGATGCGGCGGGGCAAGACGCCATGCACGAAGGTCAGCAGCAGGGCGGTCGACAGCAGCAGGCGCAGTTCGGGGCGGTGGCTGGCGGCCAGCCCGCGCGCCGAGCGCCAGGACGCCAGCAGCAGCAACCACAGCGGCGCGTAGTACTGCAGTTGGTTCGGCCAGCCGCCAAGCCGGCCGAGCAGGCCTGCGGTGAAGCCGCTGGGCCGGGCGTAGAGCGCGGTGTAGGCCGCCGTCACGAGGTTGCCCTGACCCTGGCCGAAGGGCAGGTAGAGCATGTCGGCCAGACCGTGCCGCAGGTGTGGCCCGAAGACCACCGCCAAGGTCGCCAGCCAGACCGTCGCGCCGAGCAGCACCTGCCAGCGCGCGGTGCGCCAGGTGTGAACCGCCAAGGGCAGCAGCAGCACCACGAAACTGACCCGCGCCCCCGCCGCCAAAGCGGCCAGGGCCCAGGCCGCCAGGACCGCCCGCCGCCCGGGTTCCAGCGCCGCCCGCACCGCCAGCAGGCCGAGCAGGGTGGCCAGCCCCTGCGACTGCACGTAGCCGAGGTGCAGCACCAGGCTGGGACTCAGCGCCGCCGCCAGCAGCAGCCATCCTTCGGCCGCTGGACTGGCACCCAGCCGACGCGCCAGGCGCAGCATCTGCCAGAGCGTCGCCGCGGCCAGCAGGGCGGCCAGCAGCCGGGCCTGGTCCATGCCGACGCCAACCACCCGGAACCAGGCCGCCAGGACGTAGGGAAAGAGCGGCGCCTGGTGGTACTCGAAGTCGCGGTAGAGCTGGTGTCCATGCACCAACATGCGGGCGGCGTAGGCGTGCAGCCCGTCGTCGCTGAGGCGCCCGGTGCCGGCGTAGACCACCAGCCAGGTGAGACATAAGCCGGTCCCGAAAGCCGCCAGCAGCGGTGCCCGCGAGCCAGAGGGCTTCATTGGGAGCCCCTTTGCTGCAGCTCCCAGAGGTGCATCATTCGCGAGAAACAGTAGGCCGTCCGCGTGCCGCACAGCAGCAGGCCGGGAACGCCGTCCAGGAAACCACCCTTCAGAACGTAGAGCCGCAGCAGCGTCGCCAACGGGTGCCACAGCAGCCGGCCATAGGTTGCCGGTTCGCCGCGGTCGTGGTAATCGAGGGCCGACAGCCGGCCGCGGTGGATCCACTTGGCGAGCTGCTCGTCGAGCGGCTGATCAGCGTGGTGCCACAGCGCCGGCAGCAGGGGCCGCGTCTCGCCGCCGGTGTCCCACCGGGCGTGCGCCCGCTGCGCGGGCATCGCACACTGCCCGGTGCGACAGAGCCGCAGCAGGTTGCGGTGCATCCCGCAGCGCACTTCGCGGCCGAGGAAGACCTCGCGCCGGGTGACCCGGTAACCGACGATGCCCGGCAGGTTCAGGTCGATCGACCGCCGCACGGCGCGGTTGAGGGCGGGGGTGGAGACCTCGTCGGCGTCGAGGTGGAAGAACCACTCGGTGTTGACCCGCGAGGCGGCGTAGTTCGATTGCGCGGCCCGGCCGGGCCAGGCGCGCACTTCGACGCGGGCGCCCGCCGCCTCGGCCACCTCGACGGTGCCATCGGTGCTGCCGCTGTCGATCACCAGGATCTCGTCCGCCAGCTCGCGACAACTCGCCAGGCAACGCCCTAGCCGCGGGGCTTCGTCGCGCGTCAGCACCAGGAGAGTCACACCGGCCATGCCGCCCCAGTACGCCGCCGCCCGGCGGGTTCCTCTGTCGGCGGCGGGGGCCATGCTATGATGGCTGCGGAGGGCCGCGCGTGGCGGAGTCGCTGTTCCACCTGGTCTCGGAGTTCGAGCCCCGCGGCGACCAGCCGGCGGCCATCGACGCGCTGGTGACGGGCCTGCAGGCCGGGCATCGCAAGCAGGTCATGCGCGGCGCCACCGGCACCGGCAAGACCTACGTGCTGAGCTGCGTGATCGAGCGCGTGCAACGCCCGACGCTGGTCCTGGCGCCCAACAAGACCCTCGCCGAGCAGCTCTGCGCCGAGTTCCGCGAGTTCTTCCCAAACAACGCTGTGTGCTTCTTCGTGAGCTACTACGACTACTACCAGCCCGAGGCCTACATCGTCCAGAGCGACACTTACATCGAGAAGGAGACCAGTCGCAACGACGAGATCGACCGGCTGCGGCACGAAGCGACACAGGCCCTGTCGAGCCGCCGCGACGTGATTGTGGTCGCCTCGGTGAGCTGCATCTACGGCATCGGCCGGCCCGAGGAGTACCAGAACATCAGCCTGCGGCTGGCGGCCGGCAAGGTGCTCGACCGTGACGACGCGCTGCGGCGGCTGATCGAAATGCAGTACCGCCGCACACCAATGACGCTCAGTCGCGGCGAGTTCCGGGTGCGTGGCGACGTGATCGAGATCTGTCCGGCAGCCGGCGGGCCGGTGGTGCGGGTCGAGCTGTTCGGCGACGAGGTTGAGCGGATCCGGCTGCTCGACCCGGTGACCGGCGAGATTGCCGGGGAAGAAGCCGAGCTGACGCTCTACCCGGCGGTCCACTACATCACCTCCGACGACCGCCTGGAAGCCGCCATCGAGGGTATCGGCGCCGAGTTGGAGGACCGCATCCAGTACTTCCGCGACCGGGAGCGCTGGATCGAGGCGCAGCGCATCGAACAGCGCACGCGCTACGACCTCGAGATGATCCGCGAGGTGGGCAGTTGCAGCGGCATCGAGAACTACAGCCGCTGGTTCGACGGCCGCAATCCAGGCGAGCCGGCCTACACGCTGCTCGACTACTTCCCCGACGACTACCTGATGGTGATCGACGAGTCCCACATCGCGACGCCGCAGGTGCATGCCCAGATCGGCGGCGACCGCTCGCGTAAGGACAACCTGATCGAGTTCGGTTTCCGCCTGCCGTCGGCCTACGACAATCGCCCGCTGTCGTTCGAGGAGTTCGAGCAGCGGATGCCGCAGGCGATCTTCTCCAGCGCCACCCCCGGCCGCTACGAGTTGGAGCGCAGCGAGCAGGTGGTCGACCTGGTGGTCCGCCCCACCGGCCTGCTGGACCCCGACATCACGATCCGCCCGACGCGCGGCCAGGTCGACGACCTCTACCGCGAGATTCAGGAGCAGATCGAGCGGAGCGAGCGGACGCTGGTGCTGACCCTGACCCAGCGCCAGGCCGAGGACTTCGCCGCTTACCTGACCAACCTGCGGGTCCGCACGCATTGGCTGCATGCCCAGGTCGACACCCTCGACCGCTCCGTGCTGCTACGCGACTTGCGGCTGGGCAACGTCGACGTGCTGGTCGGGATCAACCTCCTGCGGGAGGGGCTGGACCTGCCCGAGGTCAGCCTGATCGCCATCCTCGACGCCGACCAGACCGGCTTCTTGCGTAGCGAGACCTCGCTGATTCAGATGATCGGCCGGGCGGCCCGCAACGTCAACGGCCGGGTGCTGATGTACGCCGACCAGATCACCGACGCGATGCAGGCGGCGATCGGCGAGACCAACCGCCGCCGCGAGAAGCAGGAAGCCTACAACCAGGCCCACGGGATCACGCCCGAGAGCATCCGCAAGGCGATCCGCGACGTGATCCGCAGCGAGGCGCCGCCCGAGGACGAGCCGGCCGCGCCGGCGTTCAACCCCGATGGCGTGCCGCTCGAAGCGGTGATCGCCGGGCTGGAGACCGAGATGAAGCAGGCCGCCGCGGAGCTGGACTTCGAACGCGCGGCGCAACTGCGCGACCGGTTGCAGGAGGCGCGGCGCCTGCTGGGTGAGCCAAACGCCACCGCCGCCGGGGCCGGCGGGCGCAAGGCCAGCTTCACGCAATCCCGCGGCGGCAAGTCACGCCGCCGCCGTTAAGCCAGCGCGGCGACATGCTCGGCCAGCCCGACCGCCAACGGCGTCGCGGGCACGGCCAGCCCGGCCGCCCGCAGCCGGCTGAGGTCGTAGACGCGGTGGCAGAGGAACGAGGCGTGCTCGGGGTGCTCGGCCGCCCAGACGCTGACCGGGACCTCCTCCAGTGCCAGCCCGACACCCAACTGCTCAGCGATCAACTGGTAGTAGGTCCGCGACTCAACAATCTCCGGGCCAGCGGCCTGGAAGATCCGTTCGGCGGCGGGATGACAGCCGAGGCAACTGAGTGCCAGGTCGGCCAGGTCGCGCGCCAGGATCGGCTGCTGCAGGAAGTGGCCGCCGCCGACCAGCCGCAGGATCTCGCCGCGGCGCAGGCGGGCGATCAGCTCCGGGTCGCGAGCATGGGCTGGCAGACAGCCGAGTTGCGATCCCGGCCCGTAGATGTGGTTCGGGCGCAGCACCGTCCAGTGCAGCGCGCCGCGGTCGCCCAGTTGCAGCTCGACCTCGCAGGCCCGCTTCAGGCCGCCGTAGCCGTCGGCGAGGTAGTGCTCGGCTTCCTCGGGCTGCGGAAAGACCCGCCGGGCGGGGTCGAAGACGAAGTCGGTGGAGATGAAGACCAGCCAGCCGGCTCGTTGGCGGAAGACCTCCAGGTCCTGCCGCGCCGCGGCGGGCTGGTAGCCGATGCAGTCGACTACCAGGTCCCAAGTGGTCCCCGCCGCCGCGATGGCGGCGGCGAACTCCCCCTCGGCCGTGCGGTCGGCGACGATGGCGCCGACCCCCGGCGGCAGCTCGCGGCGGCCACGGGTGACCACCGTCACGCGGTGCCCGGCCGCCAGCGCCCGGCGGGCCAACGTGCCGCTCAAGAACCCACTGCCGCCGAGGATCAGTACCTTGCTGCGAGACTCCGGCATCGTCGCACTCCACTGCCTGGTTCGCCCCGCGCCGGTGAGGCCCTGCTGAAGGTGGCCCACGCGGCGGCCTGCTGCTGTCGGCCGGGACGACCTGCCTCGTCACCGGGGCGACGGTCGACGTCGTCGGCGCGACGGGGACCTGGGACGGGTCGCACCACTGGACCGTCGCGTTGCAGACGCTCGCGGCGGCTCGGACGGTCCTGGACACCCTCGCCAGCACCACGATCAGCGCGGCGGGGTCGAGCCAGGTGGCCCTCACCCCGGCCGCGCCGGTCGAAGTCGACGCCGATACCGCCCCGCTGCTGGCAATCACCTTCCAACGCGTCGGCCATCCGGGCCCGTTCCTGAGCGCCAACGCCACGGCCGCCGTCGCCGCCGGGGACTCCTCGATTGTCAGCATATCGTACGAAGCTAATGGGAATACGCTCACTGAGACGCGCCCCGGCGGGTTGACCAGTTACACCTGGGA
>JADZEX010000067.1 GCA_020850355.1 Fimbriimonadaceae bacterium
GCGGCCGGGCAGGGGCTGACGCGAAGCAGGCCGACGAGTTCGCCCGCGGGATGCGGCCGAAGCTGGAAGCGGGCGGCGCCCGGCCGCCGACCACGGCGCTGCTGCTGGCCTGCGAGGTGGGGCAGCGGGCCTACGAGATTCCCGACGAGCAGCACGGCGCGTTCACCTACTACCTGCTGCAGGGCCTGGCCGGCAAGGCCAAGGCGGCCGACGGGGCGGTCACGCTGACCTCGCTGGCGGGCTACCTGCAGACCGAAGTCGTGGCCTGGGCGCAGCGCAACAACCGGCAGCAGACGCCGCGGTTCGACAATCCGGGTTGTGGGGACTTCCCGCTGCTGCGGCCGGTCCGGGTGCAAGAGGTGCCCCTGGCGGCGACGTTGACGGTGACGACGATTCCGGCGGGGGCGACGGTGAGCGTGGATGGGCAGCCGGTCGGCCAGACGCCGTTGACCGTGAAGCTGCCGTTGGCGGGCGGGCAGGCGCGGAAGGCGCGGGTGCAGGTCAGTCTGACAGGCTACCTCGACCGCGCGGCCGACCTGGACCTGGCGCCTGGCGCGGCGGCCAACTGGGCGGCGCTGACGCTGGAGCGCGCGCCAACCACCGGCGCGGCGCCGCTGCCGGTAGGGACGCTGCCGTACACCGTGCCGGACTACCTGCAGCAGTGGGCGCAGCAACTGCCCACCAACCTGCCGATGCGGATCCGGGCGAAGGACGGCATGCCCGAAGTGCTGATCCCCGCCGGGAAGTTCTGGATGGGCAGCCCGGCGGGTGAAAAGGACCGCGAAGAGGACGAAGGTCCGGAGAAGGAAGTCACGCTCAGTGCTTACTGGATCGACCAGCACGAGGTGACCAACGAGCAGTTTGCGAAGTTCCTGCAAGACCGCCAGCCGAAGCCGGAGGAGCGGCAGGCCTGGTGCGCACTCGACGGCGAGAACGGTACCGCCTCAGAGTTGGGGTACGCCAGGGGTCAGTACCGCCCCAGAGCGGGCTGCGAGCGGTGGCCGGTGCGGTTCGTGAGTTGGCACGGGGCGAGCGCCTACGCGGAGTGGGTCGGGCGGCAACTGCCGACGGAGGCGCAGTGGGAGCGGGCGGCCCGGCGGGCACCGAGACGGTCTACCCGTGGGGGGACACCTGGGACGCCAAGATGGCCAACGGCGACCGGATGAAGGCCATCGGCTCTTGCCCGCCGAACGCCTTCGGACTG
Source organism: Fimbriimonadaceae bacterium (assembly GCA_020850355.1). GTDB lineage: Bacteria > Armatimonadota > UBA10988 > UBA10988 > UBA10988 > JADZEX01. The sequence continues at coordinate 1,205 of JADZEX010000067.1, forward strand.
CTGGATGTGATCGGCAGCGTCGAGGAGTGGTGCCGCGATGTCTATGACACCGGCTGGTATGCCAATATGTCGCCCGTCGATCCGTGCAATGTGGCGAAGGATGGCGCTCGCGTGTGCCGGGGTGGCTCGTGGGACCTCTTTCCATGGAATCTGCGAGTGGCTGACCGCGGCGGGGACGCGCCGGGCGTTCGGGACGCCTACCTGGGCTTCCGCTGCGCGGCGCCCGCGCTGTAGGGGCTACTGTGATGCCTCCCAGGTGCCCTTCCGACTCCCCTTCCGACTCCCCCTCGCCGCCAGCGGAGAGGGGGCTGGGGGGTGAGGTCTCCGGCGCCTGGCCCACCACCCCCGCGGTCTGGTCCGCCCTCAAGCCGCTGGCCCGCGAGCTGCGCCGGGAGCCGACGCCCGCCGAGGAGACCCTCTGGCAACATCTCCGCAGCCGCCGGCTGGACGGCTTGCGGTTCCGCCGTCAGCATGCCATCGGGCCGTTCATTGTGGACTTCTACTGCCACGAGGCGGCCCTGGTGGTGGAGTTGGACGGACCTATCCACGAGTACCAGCAGGCGGCCGACGCCGCGCGGCAGCAGTGGATCGAGGCGCGGGGGTGGCGGGTGATCCGCTTCACGAACGAGGAGGTGTTGGGGGAGATGGAGCGGGTGTTGGAGCGGATTCGGGGGGTGGCGAGGGGACGGGGAACCTCACCCCCCAGCCCCCTCTCCGCCGGCGGCGAGGGGGAGTCGGAGGCGGGCGTCAGGCGGCGGAACCTCACCCCCCAGCCCCCTCTCCGCCGGCGGCGAGGGGGAGTCAGAGGCGGGCGTCAGGCGGCGGAACCTCACCCCCCAGCCCCCTCTCCGCCGTCGGCGAGGGGGAGTCGGAGCCGCGCTGAAGAGGAGGCGGAGCCTCTGCCGCCCGGCTACGCCACCGCTGGCGTAGCGAGTCGGCCTCCCGTCCGATGCGCGGGCGTTCCGCCGTTACGGCCCCAACTCCAGCAGCCCCACGTTGTCCATCCGCGCCTCGCCCGTGGCGTCCGCCAGGCGGCAGGTCAGCGTTGCGGTGGTGGCCGTCGCCGGGGCGGTGAACTCCAGGACGACGCGCTCCCAGACCGTGTTGCCACCGCCCGCCACGAAGGGCTCCAGGCCGGGGACCGCCAGACTCAGCTCGACTTTGTCACCGGCCGCGGCAACGCGTAGCCAGGCGGAGAGCTGGTAGCGGGTGCCAGGGCGGATGGTCACCGGCTGGCTGAGCGTGGCGTCGCCGCTGAGGCGGGCTTCGAAACGGCTGGTGCCGGTTGGGGCGTCGGCGTTGCCGGCGACGCGATTGCCCCAGCCGTTGCCGCCGACGACGGTCGGCGTGGTGGTGCCGCTGGCGGTCCAACCCTCCAGCGACCCGAACTCGAAACAGCCGTGGCGCAAGTGGCTGAGGTACTGCAGGTCCGGCCGCTCCCAGACTGGCTCGTCGCGCGGTGGCGCGGCGAAGTCGTGGCCGACGGTGGGGAACGGCTGGCCTGCGTAGAGGATGCCGGGATCGGGTGGGGCGGCCCCGGTCAGACCGCGGACGGGCGTGCCGGTGCCGCGCGCTGGGCTTTCGGCGCGGAGCCGCAGGTCGAGCTGGTCAGGCGCCTGGGAGCCCGGATCGGCGGCCGCCAGGTTGCCCGCGGCGGTGGCGCTGGGCGGCAGTTTGAGCGGGGCGTTGAAGGCGTTGTTGAGCCAGCGGCAGCCGAACAGGTCGTTGCGGTGGCTGTGATCGAAGGTCGTGATGGCGTTGCGGCGGAGGTTGGTCTGATAGGCACTGTTGTGGGCGATCAGGTTGAAGTGGCCGGGATTGTTGATCTGCACCGGCATGTCTGGGATGTTGTAGATCAGGTTGTTGACAATCACCACGTTGTGGCTGCAGTGATCGAAGTAGATGCCCTCGCCGAGGCCGCCGGCGACGTTGTCATGGACGCGGTTCCAGCGGATTGTGGTGCCGCTGAAGTCGCCGTTGTGGCCGTAGGTGATGCCCAGATCGTGGGTCAGCCAGCCGGCGTAGGAGAGGTCGTTGTACTGGATCAGGCTCTCTTGCAGGCCGCCCACCGACAGCAGGTCGCGCCCGGAGTGGGCGACGGTGCAGCGGTGCACCACCTGCCGGCGACCGCTGAGCGCCAGGGTGCCGTTCCACATCCCGAGGTAGTCGCCGTCGTGGATGTGGCAGTTGAGCAGCTTGTTGTCCTGCCCGGCCAGCCGCACCACGCCGCCCGAGCTGTGGGCGAACTCGCAGTCGCGGGCGACAATGCGCTGCCCGGCCAGCACCACGGCCTGCCCGGTGAGGTCCTGCTGCCAGCTATGGGCGACCCACTCACCGCGGAGCCCTTCGAGGCGCAGGTCGGCGCTGGCGCCGTTGGTCAGCAGCCCGCCGCCGCGGAAGTGCATGCCCTGCAGCACCAGGTGGCGGCGGTCGCTGAGGTCGAAGCAGGCGGTGCGGCGCTTGGCCGTGATGGCCAGCGTGTTGGGGTCGGCGCCACCCGGCGGCGACAACCAGACCCGTTGCGCCGCACGGTCGAACCACCATTCGCCCGGCGCATCGAGCGCGGCCCGCGTACCGATCAGCACATAGGGGCTGCCGGCTTTGGCGGTGTACCACTGCTCCTTCCATTTGCTGTCGAAGGTCAGCGTGTGGGTCGCCGGGTCGTAGGCCGTGACTGGGGCCGACCAGCAGATCCACTGCGCGCCGCCGGCGCACCAGAGCGTGGCGCCGGTCCAGTCGGCGGCGGCGCCGGGCAGCGCCGGGTCGGTCAAGGTGGTGGCGTTGCCGGCCGTCGCCTTGGCGCGGGTGGGTTGGAGCAGCGTCCCGGCGTTGTTGGGCCAGCGCGCTTCGAGCAGCGGCTGGTCGCCGGCGAAGAGCTGCGTCCCGGCCCCCAGGTCCCAGGTCAGCGCCGCGCTCCAGAGACCGGCGGCTTCGCGCTGCCAGGGCCCCAGGGCGTCGGCGGCGTGGACGGTGGGGGCGGCTCCTGGGGCGGCGCGGAAGGTGATCGGCTGCCCCGCCGCGCCGTCCCGCGGCGGCCGCAGAGTCTCGCGGTAGATGCCGGCCTGGACCGTCACGAGGTCGCCCGGCTGAGCCGCCGCCGCGGCGCGGGCGAGGGTCCGAAACGGCCGCGCCGCCGAGCCCGGGCCGCCGTCGTCGCCGTTGGGAGCTGCCCAGTACTCGGTCGCCCCGGCGGCGGCCACCAACAACCCGGCGGCCACTGCTGCGTGCCAGACCATCGCCGTCTCCTGACCCGCCAGTTCGGCCGGCGAAGCCGGCTTCCTGCCGGCCGCGCGGCGTTGACAGGCCGGCCGGACATGCTACCGTTGCGGCGGGAGGCTTGCGATGACCACTCTGCCGCTGCGCTACGGAGTCAACCCGCACCAGGCCCCAGCCGAGGTGAGCTGCGCCAGCGGCTTGCCCTTCGAGGTGCTGAACGGCTCGCCCGGCTACATCAACCTGCTCGACGCCCTCAACGCCTGGCAACTGGTCGCCGAGCTGCAGCGCAGTCTGGGCCTGCCGGCGGCTGCCAGCTTCAAGCATGTCTCCCCGGCCGGAGCTGCCGTGGCGGTGCCGCTGACGCCCGAACTGCGGCGCGCCTACCTGCTCGACGAGGCGCCGCTCTCACCGCTCGCCGAGGCCTACGCCCGAGCCCGCGGGGCCGACGCGATGAGCAGCTTCGGCGACGCGGCCGCAGTCAGCGGCGTGGTCGATGTGACGCTGGCCGAGCTGCTGAAGCGCGAGGTCTCCGATTTGATCATCGCCCCCGGCTACGAGCCCGCGGCGCTGGAGATTCTGCGCGCCAAGAAGGGCGGCAAGTACGTCGTGCTGCAGATCGATCCGGGTTTCACCCCACCCGCGGTCGAGACCCGCACGGTGGGTGGGGTGGTCTTCGAGCAACCCCGCAACGACAAGCCGTTGGACGCCGCGCTCTGGCGCAATGTCGTCACGGCGCGCCGCGACTTGCCCGAGACTGCCCAACGCGATCTGCTGGTGGCGACCATCGCGCTGAAGTACACCCAGTCCAACTCCGTCAGTTACGCCCGCGACGGCCAGGTGATTGGCAACGGCGCCGGGCAACAGTCGCGGGTCCATTGCACGCGGCTGGCCGGCGACAAGGCCGACGCCTGGTTCCTACGCCAGCACCCCCGCACGCTCGACCTGCGCTTTCGCGCCGGCATCAGCCGCGCCGAGAAGAACAACGCCATCGACCGCTACCTGCTGCCCGAGCTGTCCGATGCCGAGGAGGCCGCCTGGCGCAGCGCCTTCGAAGTGGTTCCGGCCCGCTTCACGCCTGCCGAGCGCCGCGCCTGGCTGGACCAGCAGAAGGGCGTGGCGCTGAGCAGCGACGCCTTCTTCCCATTCCGCGACAACCTCGACCGTGCCGCCCGCAGCGGGGTGGAGTACGTCCTCCAACCAGGCGGCAGCCTGCGCGACGACGAAGTGATCGCCGCCGCCGACAGCTACGGCATGGTGATGGCCTTCAGCGGCGTGCGGTTGTTCCACCACTAGACACCCGGCCTACGGCGCCTGGCGCGATGCGCAGCGTCAGATTGACCCTTAGGGTCAATCTGTGGTAGCGTGGTAGTGGCGAAGGGCCGTTGGACGTCTGTGGACATCGTGATCCGCGACAAGAAGCTCCGCCGGGACTATCAGCGTCCCGATTGGCACCAGCCGGCCGTAGTGCGAGCGTTCGATGCCCTGCTCAGCGTGCTCGCGGCGGCCGCCACGCACGACGACGTGGTGGCTTTGCAGCAGTTCCGTATCCACGCCCTGGCGGGCGACCGCGCCGGACTGCTGGCGGCTCACCTGAGCGCCAACCAACGCGCGATCATCGCTCTGCGGAGCGATGCCGGCGGCCCGGATGTTGAGATCATCGAGGTGGTGGACTACCACTGAAGGGAGGCTGGCGATGGCGAACCGAGTGGGCTCCGTGGCTCCCGTCAGGCCGACGCCGCCCGGCGAGTTGCTTCGGGCGGAGCTGGCAGCCCGTGGTTGGACGCAGGCCGAGTTGGCCGAGATCATGGGGCGACCGTTGGCCGCACTCAACCAGATCATCGGCGGCAAGAAGCAGGTCACTGCTGAGACCGCTGCGGAGCTGGGGCGGGCGCTGGGCACGACGGCGGAGTTGTGGCTGCGGCTGGAGGCGGCTTACCGACTCGGCCTGGCCGAAGCGCCGGCTGCCGAGCCGCGGCTGGCGGCGATCGCAGACCGGCGGGCGATGCGGGAGCGCGTGCCCTGCCTGAAGGAACTGCTCCAGCGGGGCTGGGTCGACCCCGATCCCACCGCCGGCAGCCTGACGGACCGGGTCCTGCGGTTCTTTGCGGTGAGCAGCACCGACCAGCTCGAAGCCGCCTTGCAGGCGACGGCTTTCCGCCGGTCCGCTGGCGCGGCCACTCCCGGCGTGACGCTGGCGGCCTATGTGCGCGGCGTCGAACTGAGTGTCGTCGGCCAGTCCGTCGCGCCCTACTCGCGGCAGCAGCTCGAAACGGGCTTGCCGCAGTTGCTGGAGCTGTCTCAGACGGCCGAAGCCACGGCGCGGGTGCCGGCGACGTTAGGCGAGTTGGGCGTGCGCTTTGCCGTGGTGCCGACGCTGACGGGCGCCAAGGTCGACGGTGTGAGCCTGCACCGCGCCGATGGCCCGATCGTCGCCGTCTCGCTGCGGTACGACCGGCTGGACAGCTTCTGGTTCACGCTGCTGCACGAGTTGGCGCACCTCCTCCTGGGTCACGCCGACGATCAGGTGGACGAGGAGTTGGCGCCCTCGTCGGAGGACCCGCTGGAGCAGGCGGCCAATGACCTCGCCTCCGCGTTGTTGCTGCCACCGGAGCGGTTCGAGGCCTTTGCCGTTGGTCTCTCGCGCGGCGCGACTCGTCGCGCCGTGCTCGAGTTCGCCCGCTCCGTGGGCCGCCACCCGAGTATCGTCGTCGGTCGGCTGCAGTGGTCTGGCGTGTTGCCCTACACCCATCTCAACCAGCTCAAGACCAAGGTGGCGGCCACGCTGGCCAGTGCCGCGCCCGGTTAGCCCGGCCCCTACGGCGCCACCACGTGGCCGCTCGGCAGGTCGACGGCCACGAGGCTGTGAGGCGGCAAGGTCACGGTGACCGCCGACCGCTGACAACCCACGGCACCGGCGCGGCGGAGGCCTGCGTCGTCCAGGTGCAGCGTGTGCCGGACGCCGTGCGCGGTGTCGTTGAGCAGCAGGATCTGATCGCGCAGCAGGGCTGCCGTGACGGTCGCCGTCGGGCTGCTGAGGTCGGGGGCGCCGAGCCGGCCCGGCAGCAGGTCGCCTGGCCGGTGGATCACCAACGCCGCGAGGGCGATCAGGTGCGGCAAGCTGCCACGACCGAACGGCGAGAGCAGGGTTGCGCCGCGGCCAAGCGGGCGGAGGCAGCGCTGGAGCGCTGGCAGGTCCAGTTGCGTGACCAACGGGGGCACCACCGGGGAGGTCGGTTCGGAGGTGCCCGCGGGCCACAGCTTGACGTGCCCGACCGCCAGTCCGAGGGTCCGGTGGTCGCCGCTCCCATCCACCGCGCTGGGCTGCCAGCCGACGGTGCGCAGCTCGAGACGGGCCCACGGTTGGCCGCCGAAGACGGCTGCGGGCAGCTCAACCTGCACGTCACAGAGCCGCTGGCCGGCGACCGTCGCGACCTGCTGGCCGTTGACCCAGAGACTCGCCGGGTCGGCCAGACGCCGGGGGTGGCGGGCCAGGCGGAGCTGCAGCGTCGCCCCGCGGCGCGGGTCCACCGGCAGGGTCAGCCCGGCGGTTGCGCCGGACCAGCGTTTGCGGACCGCGTCGACCGGGCCGCCCCATTCCCAGTGCCCGCTCTCGGCGTTGTTCCAGGCGCTGCTCAGCACGGCCTCGTCGCCCGGCGCGCCGATCACGACGTACCACGGCTGCGGTGCCACAGGCTGGTAGCTCCAGCAGTCCGCGGCGGATGGGCGGGTGGGCCGGGAGACGAACAGCGCGGCGTCGACCGCGGGATCGCCCTCGACGCACTCGACCGCCGGCAGGTCGGCGGCCAGCAGCAGGCCGCCCGCAGCGACCCAGTCGTGGACCAGGCGGAGCACGGCGGCCTCGACGACCTGGCCCTCGACCCAGATCAGGGTGTCATAGCGCGCCAGCGCGCCGTCGCGGATCAGCCGCTCGTCGACGATGTCCCAGTCGAAGCGCAGCCGCGCCGGCTCGGCGAAAGCGGTCAGCAACGGCGGGTTGACCTGCCCTGGCTGCAGCCGGTGGTCGGTCGTCGGGAAGAACAACGCTGCCCGGGTCAGCGAGTGCTGCCCGCGCAGGAAGCGGCCGTAGCGGCCGAACAGATCGGCCGCGTCGAGCAGGTTCTGGGGGTAGTCGAAGTACTCGCTGGTGCCGCTGGTGGCGTCTTTGAAGATCCGGGCGACCTCCTCGTCGCGGCTGACGCCCGACGGCGGCTCGGTGACCAGCGGCACCTGGTACTGCCTGGCGGCGCTGCTGAAGCGCCGGTAGAAGTAGTGCGGCAGCTTGCCGTGGGTCGACCGCACGGTGTACCCGGCAGCACGCGAGGCGGCGACATAGGCGGTGTAGTCGACCCCGTACATCACGCGCTCGCTGCCGAAGCCGATCTTCACTTCGATCGGCAGCGCCGGGAAGTGGCGCCGGACGATGCCGGCGGCCTGCGCCGTGAAGGCCAGCATGGCGTCCTGGTACCAGTCCACGAAGTCGAGCCAGCGCCGGCGCGCGGCGCCGCGGGCAGCCGCCGGCAGGGCGGCCAGGGTGGCCGGGTCAGGCCCCTCGGTGGCCACCGCGGGTGGGTAGTCGACCGCCGCCGGGCTGGCGTAGCGGGTGCCCCAAGCGGCGTTGAGGCGGGCCAGGTCGCCGTGCCGGGCGAGCGCCCAGCGCCGGAAGTCGGCGCGGGCGAGCGGGTCACCGACCCAGAAGTCGGGGTGCTTGTGCGGTGCCGGGACCACCCAGTCAGCCATGCCAATGGGGTAGCCGGCCTCGCCGTAGTCGCAGATCAGCGAGAGGTAGACGCCTTTGACGCGCGGACCCAGGCGGGCTGCGAGCGCGGCGTAGTAGCGCTCGAAGAGCTGCGCCGTGGCCGGTGACCAGATGGATGGCGCCCAGGTGGTCTGGTCGTGCTGCAGGCAGCGCAGCGGCTGCCAGAGCGGGCTGGCGGTCGCCCAGGCGGGCGGGAAGTGCAACCATGGGTAGACCGTGTAGCCCATCCCGCGGCGTTCCAGTTCGGCGGCGTTGTGCTCGTAGTAGTCCCACCGCCAGTCGCCCTCGGTGGGCTCCAGCGGCAGCCAGCATTGGTAGTCCTCGACGCTGCTGATGCCGGCAACGTCGCGCCAACTGTCGAGCATCGCCAGCGGGCCGTAGGGCGGCCGCGGCGCCGGCTCGCCCTGCGCGGCGGCCGTGATCAGGTTGACCGACAGGTTGCCCGTCTTGAGCGGGATCGGCAGCTTCCCAGCCCGCCGTGGCGCCGCCGGCTGGCGCGTCAGGTCACCCCAGGGCGCGGCGCGCGGACCGCCAATCTCGCGGGCGGGCGCCGCCCCGGCCAGCCAGTTGGCGTTGCTGCCCAGCACCGTTTGCGCGTTGCCCTGGACATCGCGGACGGTGACCCAGCCGAGCAATGCGGCACCGCGGGACTCCGCCAGATCGCAGGTCAGCTCGTTGTGACCCGGTTGCAGCAGGCCCGCCAGCGGCAGCCGCAGCGCCGGGTCCCAGCCGCTGGCGGCGCCGATCGGCTCGCCGTTCAGGCTGACTTCTGCACGGCCCTCCACAGCCAGGTGGAGCACCGGCTCGGTCCAGGTGTCGGCCGCCTCGAAGTGGGCACTCAAGCGGCCGTCGTAGGGCCGTACCAGCCAGTGGCAGGGCTCCGGCGGCGGCGCGACCTGCCGCAGGCAGAGCGCGTCGACGTAGACCAGGAAGTCGTCCTCGCCGGTCTGTCGCCGCTGCGCGCAGCGCAGGGTCAGCGGCAGCTCCCCGGCCCGCAACTGGTAGGTGCCCACCAGCAGCCAACCGAAGATGTCGCCGGGACCGTAGGGCGCCTCGACCGCCAGACCGGCCATCGTTCGCGCCCGGTACTCGCCGACCTGGACGCTGAACGGGCTGAGGTTGGCGCGGTCGGGGGCGGTCACGGCCAGCCGGACCTCCCACCAGCCGGCCGCCGGGAGCGCCGGCCGCCCGGTCGCGTGGTAGCCGCCGACCGGCGCCGCGGCGCGGGTCTGCAACTGCAAGATGGCGCTGCCGTAGCAGGGCTCGAAGGCCGCGTCGCGGCCGATGGTGGTGAAGGGGTGGTCGCGGCACGATTCACCCTCCAGCCAGACCTCGCCCGCCGGCCGCGGCGGGGCGAGCAGAGGCAGGGCGCAGAGCAGTCCCAGGTAGGCCGCCATCGCCCCTCCTACCCGGCCGTGCCTTCGCCGAGGCCGGCCCACGGCAAGGTCGAGCTGACTGGCCGGCCGACCACGAGCTGGCCGCCGGCGACGTAGCCTTCCGGCCGGTCTTGCAGCTCGCCGACCAGCCGTTGGCGCCAGGTGGTGACCTCGGCGGGGCGCGCTGCGGCCAGGTCGTGGCGGTCGGTCGGGTCGCTGACCAGGTCGAAGAGCTGCTCGCGGCCGCTCTGCGAGAACCAGATGTAGCGCTGGCGGCCGTCGGTCAGCCAGTGGTTGCTGAGCGGCCCGGCGGCGTGCTCACCGTGCAGCCACGGCCGCCACGCCGGCTGCTCGCCGCGGGTGAACGGCAGCAGACTGGCACCGTCCAGACCGGCGGGCCGCGGCAGCCCGGCCAGGTCGCAGAAGGTCGGGAAGATGTCGCGCAGCGCGACCGGCCGGTCGACCACCGTGCCGGCCCCGGCCTGCTGCGGCAGACGGAGCAGCAACGGCACCCGGGCGGAGGCGTCGTAGGGCAGCGACTTGGCGACATGATGGTGGTCGAAGAGCATCTCGCCATGGTCGGCGACGAAGCAGATCGCGGTGTTGTCCAGCACGTTGTGCTCGTAGAGTGTCATCACCAGCCGGTTGAGCTGGTGATCGATATGGCTGAGTTGGGCGTAGTAGGCCCGCCGGGCGAGGTCGATCTCGTCGGCCGACTGGGGCACCGGGCTGTCGAAACCGCGCTGCGGCGGCAACTGATGATCGACCCAGTCGCCCAGGTTGATCGGCGGCAGGGACTTCCGCAGGTAACGGTCGAGGCACCAGCGCGGCGGATCCAGCGGGGGATGCGGGCGGTGGAAGCTGGCCATCAGGAAGAACGGCTTGCTGGTGTCCCGGCGGCGTAGGAAGTCGATGGACTCGGTGACCACCCAGGACGAGGGATGCAGCAGGTCGTCGTAGGTCCAGGGCCGCACGGCGTAGCCGTTGCAGCCGAGCCCGGTGTCGATGTGGTCGGCGTAGCCGCTGCCGAGGCGCTGGCGCAGCCAGACGGTGTAGTCGTCGATCTGCCCGAACTCCGGCCACTGCCGGCGCTCGAAGTGGGTGTAGCCGTCGTGCAGCACGACGTTGTGGAAGCCCAGCAGATTGCGCGGCGGGTGCACGTGCATCTTGCCGACGCAGGTGGTGTGGTAGCCGCCGGCCGCCAGCGTCCCGGCGAGGGTCGTGGCATAGCGCCAGGGCACCCCATCGCGGTAACCGACGAAGCCGTTGTGGCGGGGGCTAAGCCCGGTGAACAGCGCGGCGCGCGCGGCGATGCAGCTTGGACAGGCGGCGTAGGCCTGTGTGAAGCGGGTGCCGCTGCGGGCCAGCAGGTCGAGGTGCGGGGTCTCGACAGTCGGGTGGCCGGCCACGCCGAGCGCGTCGCCGCGCCACTGGTCGACCACAAGCAGCAGCAGATTCGGACGTTCGGTGGGCACGGCGGACTCCTCCGGGCGCGGCGAGCGGCTCGCCTGGCTGGCGGCGGGCCGCGGGGCGAGACCACCCAGGGCGGCGGCACCGACGGTGGCCAGGAACTGCCGGCGAGCGGTGGACATGGACGCTCCTGCGGCTGAATGCGCCAACCGCGGCGCGGTTCCTGCCGTGCGGTGGCGCCGCAAGACTGGTATGATGGCGTGGCGATTCGACAGGCACAGCGACAGGGGCGGGAAAGGGCCAGGCAGCGGGGCATGGACGCTGACATTGGGCGGCAAGCGGCGACGCGGATCCGGTTGGACCAGTGGACCCTGGCGGTGCATGCCGTCGAGCGGCAGTACGCCGCGCAGCCGCAGTTGTGGGGCCGGTACGGCAGCAGTGGTCTGGAGGCCAGCCGCCGCGACACGGCGGCGACGCTGAACTACCTCGCGGCGGCGCTCGATGCGCTGGACCCAGGCGTCTTCCGCTGCTACGCCGTCTGGCTCCGTGACCTGTTGGTCAGCCGCGACCTGGGTGGCGAGCTGACCACGCACTTCGACGTCCTGCGCAATGTGCTGGGCGAACGCCTGCCCGCCCGCGAAGCGGCCCTGGCCGGGTACTACCTCTCCGAGGCGGCTGGCGCGCTGGCCGCTCCCACCGCACCACCCGAGCCGCCGGCGACCGGCCGCGATCCATGGGCCGAGCTACGTCAGAACTGGCTCGACCGGCTGCTGGCCGCGGACCGCCGGGGGGCTCTGGACCTGGTTCGGAGCGCCGTGCAGGGCGGCACCAGCGTGGCGGAGCTGTACCTGCAGGTGTTCCAGCCGGGCCTGCGCGAAGTTGGCCGGCTGTGGCATCTCAGCCGGGTCACGGTGGCCCACGAGCACTACGTCTCCGCGGCGACTGGCTGGCTGATGGGGCAGTTGCAGGCGCACGCCCCGACCGAGCCGGTCCACGGCCGGCGTTTCGTGGGGCTCTGTGTGGACGACGAGTTGCACGAACTGGGCCTGCGGATGGTCTGCGACTTCTTCGACTGGGCCGGCTGGGAGACGCACTTCCTGGGCGCCCGGACGCCGCGGCGCAGCGTGCCGCCGCTGGTCGAGGCGCTGCAGCCGGAGGTCGTCGGGATCTCCTGCACGCTGCCGATCCATGTCAGTTACTGCCGCGAGTTGGTGGCCGCCCTGCGCGCCAGCCCGGCCGGGCGGCAGGCCGTGGTGCTGGTCGGTGGGCAGGCCTTGCTGGCGCATCCTGGGCTGGCCCACCAGATCGGCGCCGACGCTGTCGGCAGCGATGCCGCCAGTGCCGTCAGCCAGGCCGAGCAACTGCTGGCAGCGCGCACCGCGGCTTGACGCGAGGCCGCCGCCGGGGTATCGTGCCAGCGGCAGCGATGAGGTAGTGGCATGAAGATCTTCCTGGATACCGCGGTGCTCGACGAGATCCGCGAAGTCGCTTCTTGGGGCATTCTCGACGGCGTCACCACCAACCCGTCCCTGGCCGCCAAGGCCGGCCGGCCGTTCGAGCGCAACATCCGTGAGATCGCCGAGATCGTCGGCGAGCGCGGCACGGTGTCGGCCGAGACCGTCAGCACCGACGCCGCCGGGATGTTGCAGGAAGCCCGCCTCGTGACGAGCTGGGCCGGCAACATCGTCGCCAAGATTCCGTTTGGCGCCGAGGGTCTGAAGGCCGTCCGGCTGTGCGTCCAGGAGGGGATTCGCTGCAACGTCACGCTGATCTTCTCGGCGATGCAGGGGCTGCTGGCGATGAAGGCCGGCGCCTACTACATCTCGCCGTTCGTCGGCCGGATCGACGACGGTGGCCAGAACGGCATGGAGTGCGTCGAGCAGCTCTGCAAGCTGAAGAAGCTGTACGGCTTCGAGACGGCGGTGCTGTCGGCCAGCCTGCGCACCACCAACCACCTGATCGACTCCGCCCTGGCCGGCGCCGACATCGCGACGATGCCCTACAGCGTCTTGACGAAGGCCATCGGCCACCCGCTGAGCCGGGAAGGGCTGGCCAGCTTCTTGAAGGACTGGGCGACGATCCCCGAGGAGATGCGGCCGTTCTAGGCCTGCCCGGGGCCGTTTCACGCGCCGGCCCGGCCGTCCGGGCCGGCGCGGCAGTTGGGGGGCTCAGTCGGCCAGCAGCAGCGCCAGCTTGAGCTCCCACCAGGCCGTCTCGGTGGCCTGCCAGGTGGCCAGCAGGCGCTCCTCAGCGGCGATGTCGCGCGCCGTGGTGGGGCCGCTGCCCGCAGCCTGCAGCCACTGCTGCAGCAACGCCAGCCGGGCGGCCTGGGCCTGCGCCAGGGCCGGTCGCGCGGCGACGGCGGCGGCCACCGTCCGGAGGGCCGCGGGATCGGCACCTTGCAGGCTGCGCGGGGTGCAGTCGGCGGCCTCGATGGCGGCCATCGCCTGCGTGGCGCGCTTCGCGAAGGTCTTCAGCACACTGGCGTTGGGCTGGCCGGGGAACTCCCAGAGGGCCAGCCGCAGGCGGGTCGTGCCGGGGGTCAGGGACAGGTTGAGGCTGCACGGATAGGCTTCCGCGACGAGCCTGGCGGTGGCCACGGCGGACGGTTGCCAGGCCACCGCGCAGGGCCCCTCGCCCTCACCGCGGGCGACGTCGAAGACCTCGTCGTAGAGCACACACCAGGCCGCCGCGGCGCCCGGCCAGGTCTGCTCCTGCCCCTGCGCCACGGTCCCTGCCGCGGTGCGCATCCGGCGGGCGCCGTCGCGCTGGTGCCAGCTTGTGAAATAGCTCGGGTAGGCCCGCAGCAGCACGTCGACCGCGCCGCCAGGCTGCCGCGGCTGCAGATCGATCTGCAGCGCCAGATGGTCGCTGCCGTCGACGCCAACGAAGCGGTAACGCAGGCTGCCGAAGTCGCCGTGCCAGACCAGGTCCAGGATGCCGCGGGGACCGTCCTCGACCACCGCGATGCTGCTCAGTGGTCCGGTGTCGAGGCGCTGGCCGGCGAGCCGGGTCTCGATGAAGCCGCCGCCGTACCAGTTCTCGGTGCTGGGTGAGGGCAGCCCGACCGGGCCTTCGCCGACGTCGCCGAAGCTCGGGTCGGCCGGGTTGATGGTCCGGTTGTAGCGCACGGCGTAGGGCACCGCCAACCCGCCGAACCGCGCGTCGCAGGAGCGGCGGAGTTGCCCGGCGTACTGCGCGCCGCTGCGGGGGGACTCGTTCCAGGGCGTCAGATCGACGCCTGCGCCCTCTGCCGGACCGAGTAGCAGGGCCGCCAGCCAGCCGTGGTACCAACGCATCGTCCGCTCCCGAGCGGTCCTTCGCGGGCCGCTGTTACGATCCTGCCACGCCGGCGCAGTCGCCGAGCGGCGCGCCGCGTCACCGTTAAGGGCGAGGTCTCGAGCGGGCATGGCAACGCATGTGGTGATTCTGGCAGGCGGTTCGGGCACGCGGCTCTGGCCGCTCTCCAGGCGCCGCGCGCCGAAGCAGTTCCAGCCGCTGGTGACGCAGCGCAGCCTGATTCAGGAGACCTTCGACCGCGTCCGGCCGCTGGCCGACCCGGCGCAGATTTGGGTCGCCACCACCAGCGAGCTGGTCGAGCTGTGTCGCGAACACCTGCCCGAGGTGCCGGCGGGCAATCTGCTGGTCGAGCCGGCGCTCCGCAACACCGGCCCGGCCATCGGCTATGCCACGGCGCGCATCCTGGCCGACGATCCCGGCGCGGTGGTGGTGACGATCCACTCCGACCACGTGATCGGCCTGCCGGCGAGATTCCGCGAGGCGCTGCGGCTGGCTTGCGCGGCCGTTGCGGCAACGCCGGACTGCCTGTTGACGATTGGCATCGCGCCGACTTGGGGCAATCCGGGCTTCGGGTACATCAAGGCCCCCGGCGGCGGGTCGGGCGAGGAGTTGGCGGTGGTGCCGGTGGAGCGCTTCGTGGAGAAGCCCAGCCCGGCGGTCGCCGCGCAGTACGTCGAGTCCGGGCAGTACTACTGGAACGCCGGCTACTTCGTCTTCCGCGCCGCCACGATGCGCGCTGCCATTGCCCGCCACGACGCCGCGCTGGCGGCGCTGCTGGCGCAACTCGGCACGGCCAGCGCGGCCGAGGTCAGTGCCCGTTACCCAGATTGCCGCAGTGTGCCGATCGACCAACTGGTCTTCGAGCCCGAGAGCGCCGCCGGCCGGGTGGCGACGATTCCGGCGGCGCTGGAGTGGGACGATCTCGGGAGCTGGAAAACCCTCCGCGATGTGCTCTGCCGCTGGCACGCGGTGCCAGCGGTGACCCGCGGTGAGGTGGCTCTGGTGGACTCGCCGCGGTCGCTGGTCTACGCCCACGACAAGCTGGTGGCGCTGGTCGGTTGCGAGGATCTGATCGTCGTGGACACCCCAGACGCGCTGCTGATCTGCCGCGCCGACCGCAGTGAGGACGTGCGCGAGGCGCTCGCCGCCCTGGACCCTGGGGATCCCCGCCGGTGAGGGTTGGCCGCCGCGCCAAACGGCGGTAGACTGCCGCCGCGAGAGAGCGATGCAGCAGTTCAGCGACCCGGATCACCTACGCACTGCGGCCCGTGGCTGGCGCCGCGAAGGGCGCCGGATCGGCTTCGTGCCGACGATGGGCAACCTCCACGAGGGGCACCTCTCGCTGCTCCGCCGCGCCGCGGCCGAGTGCGACGTGGCGCTGCTCAGCGTCTACGTCAATCCGAAGCAGTTCGGGCCGCAGGAAGACTTCGCCAACTACCCGCGGACTCTGGCCGAGGACCTCGCGCTGGCCGCCAGCGCCGGCTGCAGCGACGTCTTCGTGCCGACCGACGCGACCATCTATCCCCCCGGCTTCGCCACCAGCGTAACCGTCGCCGGGCTGACCGAGCCGCTCTGCGGCCGGTCCCGGCCGGGTCACTTCGCCGGGGTCACGACCGTCGTCGCGAAGCTGTTCTGCCTGGTCGTCCCCGACCGCGCCTACTTCGGCGAAAAGGACTACCAGCAACTGCAGGTGATCCGCCGCCTGACGGCCGATCTCGGGTTGGGCACCGAGGTGGTCGGCTGCCCGATTGTCCGCGAAGCGGACGGCCTGGCGATGAGCAGTCGCAATCGCTACCTCAATCCGGCCGAGCGCGCCGCGGCGGTCTGCCTCTCGCGGGCCATCGCCGCCGCGCAGCGTGTGGCGGCCGACGGTGCAGACGCCGCCGAGACCATCCTGGCGGCGGCCCAGATCGTGCTGGCGCGGCAGCCGTTGGCGCGGATCGATTACCTGGAGCTGGTCAATCCCGAGACGCTGCAGCCGTTGGCGCGGCTGGATCGCCCGGCGCGGCTGATTCTGGCGGTCCAGGTCGGCCCTGCGCGGCTGCTGGACAACGGTCCTATCGAGCCGGCCGAAAGCAAACCGGGGCCGCTCCTTTCTCTGAGCTGAAGGAGCCAACCATGGGCAACCGCCTGCAAGTGGGCGTCGTCGGCGCCGGGGCCATCGGCACCGTGATCAGCCGAGCGCTCACCGACGGCAGCATCGCGGCGGAGCTGGCCGGCGTCTGCGAGGTCAACCCCGCCGCCCGCGAGGCGCTGACCAGCGCGCTCGGCGTTGCGCCGCGCTTCCTGCCGCTCGACGAGTTGGCGGCAGCAGCCGACGTGATCGTCGAGGCGACCGCCAAGAGTGTCGCCCCAACGGTGATCGAGACCGCGCTGCGGGCTGGCGCCGACGTCGTGGTGCTGAGCGTCTCGGCGTTGTTGGAGCGCGAGGATCTGGTGGCGCTGGCCGCCGCGCAGGGCCGTCGGATTCTGGTTCCGACGGGCGCCATCGCCGGTCTCGACGCGCTGCGGGCCGCGGCCGTCGCCGGTGTCGAGGAGGTGACTTTGACTACCACCAAACCGCCGGCCGGCCTGTCCGGGGCGCCGGGGGTGGTCGCCAGCGGGATCGACCTGGCCACCTTGACCGCCCCGACGGTGCTCTTCGAGGGCTCCGCCCGCGAGGCCACCGCGGCCTTCCCCGCCAATGTCAACGTCGCCGCCGCGCTGGCGCTGGCGGGCATCGGGGCGGCCCGGACTCGGGTCCGGGTGGTCTGTGACCCGACCTCCAGCCGCAACCGCCACGAAATCCAGATCCGCGGCGCCGCGGGCGAGGTGCAGGTGACCGTTGACAACGTGCCGTCGCCGGCCAACCCGAAGACCAGCTACCTGGCGGCGCTCTCGGCCATCGCCCTGCTGCAACGCCTGACCGCACCGTTGGTGGTGGGATCATGAGCTACGACCTGCGCGACAGTCTGCGGGGCTGGCTGGCCGAGGACCTGGGTCCTGGCGACGTCACGACGACCGCCTGCGTGCCGGCCGCGACCCGCGCCAGCGGCGTGCTGGTCGCCAAGGCCGCGGGCGTGGTCAGCGGCTTGGAGCCGGCCGGGCTGGTCTTCGAGCTGCTCGACACCGCAGTCGACTGGCGCCCGACGGTCGTCGACGGGGCGGCCGTGGCACCCGGTGCGGTCTTGGCCGAGCTGTCCGGTCCGGCCCGGGCCTTGCTCAGCGGCGAGCGGCTGGCGCTCAATCTGTTGCAGCGGCTGAGCGGCGTGGCGACCCTCACGCGGCGCTTCGTCGACGCGGTCGGCGCCCGGCCGGTGGCGGTGCTCGATACCCGCAAGACCACCCCGGGGCTGCGGCTGCTCGAGAAAGCCGCCGTGCGCCACGGCGGGGGCCGTAACCACCGCTTTGCGCTCTACGACGGCTGCCTCATCAAGGACAACCACATCATCGCGGCTGGGGGCATCACTGCGGCGGTGCAGGCGGCTCGGGCCGCGTTGGCGCACACGTTGATCGTCGAGATTGAGGTGGAGTCCCTGCCGCAACTGGACGAAGCTCTGGCCGCCGGGGCACAAGCGTTGCTGCTGGACAACATGCCGTTGGACCTGCTGCGCCAGGCGGCGGCGCGGGCGCGGGGGAGGGCCTGGACCGAAGCGTCGGGCGGCGTCACCTTGGAGAGTATCGCGGCCGTCGCCGCGACCGGCGTCGACGCGGTTTCGGTCGGTGCGCTGACCCACTCGGCGCCGGCGCTGGACATCAGTTTGGACCTCCAGATCGCCCGCTGACGGGGCGGACCGTTGAATGAGGAGTGGTGAACGTATGGAACGGACCTTGGCCATCCTGAAGCCCGACTGCGTGCGCCGCGGGCTGCTCGGCACCGTGATCAGCCGGATCGAGGCGGAGAGCTTCCGGATCGTCGCGGCACGGCTGCGGCACTTCACGGCGGCGCAGGCCGAGGGCTTCTACGCGGTGCATCAGGGCAAGGGCTTCTTCCCGCTGCTGATCGAGTTCATGACCTCCGGGCCGTGCCTGACCCTGATCCTCGAACGCGACGACGCGATCAACCACTGGCGGAACGTGCTGGTCGAGCTGCGGCAGACCTACACCAGCGACCTCACCGAGAACCTCTGCCACGGTAGCGACGCGCCCGAGACCAGCGCATTCGAGTGCGGCTACCTGTTCGCCGGCTGCGAGTTGCGCTGACGTGGCGCCCAACTACGCGGTGCTGCGGGAGCAGGCGGGTTTCGCCTGGTCGGTCAGCGCCAGTGTCTACGCCTACCTCGAGCTGGCGGCGGTGCCGCTGCATGACTACTTCCGGCGGCCGAGCGCCAGTGTCGAAGCGTACCGCG
The DNA here is from genome assembly GCA_020850355.1 of Fimbriimonadaceae bacterium. Lineage (GTDB taxonomy): Bacteria > Armatimonadota > UBA10988 > UBA10988 > UBA10988 > JADZEX01. The sequence goes on from JADZEX010000067.1 coordinate 19,591, forward strand.
TCGGTCGCGCCCGAACACGGGAGCTGTTCGGGCCAGGCGTCGCGCTGCCCGGACCCTGCACGCCGCACATCAGCTATGGTCATGTCAACTGCCTGGGCAGCGAGTTGGTCTTCCCGCAGGGCGGCGAGGTTGGCCAACGGCCGATCCACGAGTCGCTGGCGGCCGGGACCACGCATCTGGCCGAGCCGCTCGACTGGACGCAGGCCGGGCTGTGGCCCGCCCAACAGGCCTGTCGCGAGGAGCTGCGGGCCGCCTTCCCCGGCGAGTCCGTCGGCTGGGGCTTCGGACACGAGGGCCCGCTGACGACGGCCTTCGAGTTGCGGGGGCACGACCTCTGGGCCGACCTGCTCGACGACCCGCCGGCGGGCCGGTCGTACCTCGCGGCGGTCGCGGCCAGCGTCGTCGACTACCGGCGGGCCGTGGCGCGGCTGGATGGTCAGGCCTTCCCGGCGGCCAGCGCGGGAATGTGCGACGACTGCGCCAGCTTCATCCCGCCGCGGCTGCTCGGAGAGTTGGTGCTGCCCTGCTGGGAGCAGCTCTACCAGGGCGTCACGACGGGCGCGCGCAGTCTGCACGCCGAGGACTTCCGGCCCGAGCAGCTCTGGATCCTGGAGGCGGCCGGCCTCAGCAGCTTCGACCCGTCCATCTCGCACCGCCTCTCACCGGCCATTCTGGCGCGGGCGACGCGGGTGCCGTTCGCCTGGCGGCTGGGCTCCTTCGAGATGCTCAACCTCAGCCTGACCGCGGTCCGGGAGTTCGTCTTCCAGGCCGCCGCCGACGGCGCCAGTCGGGTCTTTGTGGTGCTTGAGGCGAACCTCTGCCGCGGCGACGGGCCGGCCAAGGTGGCCGCCTTCCAGGCGGCCTGCCAGGACGTCGCGGCGCGGTTGCAGGCCGGCGAACCACGCTCGGCGCTGGCCGCCGAGGTACGTCCCGACAGCCGGCTGGCGACCTGGGACCGCTGGTGGGAAGGCTCCCCGGGCTGAGCCGCTTACGGCCGAGCAGCCAACTCGCTCAGGACCACCGCGGCCAGGCTGCGCGAGAAGGCCGCGGCGCCGACATCGTTCATATGCCCGCCGTCGTAGTAGGCCTCGAGTGCGAGGCCAGCAGCCAGGTTGTCGCGGCATCGCCAGACCCGGTCGGCTCCCCGGATGCCGTCGACCGCCCGGTCGAACCAGGCCAGGGCGCCAGGGCGACGCTGCTCGACCAGGTCCAAGTACGGCCGGGTCGGCGGCATCGTGACAACCACGGTGCGCAGTCCGTCGGCCTTGGCAAGCGCCAGGAACTGCTCCAGTTGCCGGAAGCGAAAGTCGCTCGCACGGTAGTTGACGTAGTGGGCCTGGACCACGCTGAGCAACTGAAGCTCGCTCGGCAACTCAACGTGCGGCGTCGGGCCCGGAATGTGGCTGGACTCCGGAATGCGCCGTCCGTCGGGCAACTCTGGCAAGCTGGCTGGGAGGCGCCGGCCCAGGCTGGTGGCAAACTGCCGCAAGGGCTGTTGCGCATCGCAAGTCCGCCAGAAGTAGCCGGTGAGCAGACTGAGGCGGTTGCCGCCGTCGAAGAGCCGCCAGCGGGTCGGCAAGTCGGCGTACCGGCGATCCCGCGGGTTGACGCCGAAGCCGGCGTTGACATGCCAGTTGTCAATCCCGATCACCGCCACCATGGCCTGCCGTAGCTTGGCGCGGGACTCGCGGTAGACGACCCAGGCGTCGAACGGCGTGCCGGCGCTGATGGCCAGGTTGTAGACGCTCGCCTGGGCCACGCCGAGCTCGGCGGCGAGGACCGCCGGCACCAGATCAATCTGAGCGCGTGAGCTGCCAAACAGCAGCACCGTCGGCGCTGGCGACGGGTCGATCAAGTCCCGCTGCAACCGCCAGAGCGGAGCGGCTTCACCTTTGGCATCCCAGTTCCAGAGCCAGTCCTGGCGAGCCAGTCCAAACTCCACCAGGACCAGCAGAGCGACCGCCACCAACCCCGCGTGAGGGATCGGGATGCGCTCGGCCAGCGTCTCAGAACTGAAAATAGATGAACGGGGCATTGACGTTCGGCCTCAGTGTGATGATCGCCAGGACCAGCAGTGCGTAGACCACGCCGCGGATCCAGGTGGGCCAGGAGTGCATCGCCTCGGGGCGGCTTTGGCGGTGCTGCGGCAGGTCAACCAGCAAGAGCAGCACCAGGGCGTAGAGCGGCTCGCGACGGAAGCCCTGCAGCAGGCCCCCGTGCCAGTGCAAGATGCCGCCCAGGTAGCTGATCGCGCCTTCCAGCGTATGGGCCCGGAAGAAGACCCAGGACAAGCCCACCACCGCCATGGTGCCAGCCCAGCAGAGCAGTTGCCGGGGCCGGCTGCGCGACGGGACGGTCTTGCGGCGGTCACCGGCCACCGCCCGGTGGACGGCCAAGGCGATGCCTTGGATGCCGCCCCAGATCACGAAGTTCCAGGACGCGCCGTGCCACAGGCCACCCAGCAGCATCGTCAGCATCAGGTTGCGGTAGACGAACCAGGTCGGTCCGCGGTTGCCGCCGAGTGGAATGTAAAGGTAGTCGCGGAGCCAGCGCGAGAGCGAGATATGCCAGCGGCGCCAGAAGTCCGTGATGTCGGTGGCCAGGTAGGGCTGCCGGAAGTTCTCGATCAGCTCGATGCCCATCATGCGGCTGATGCCGCGGGCCATGTCGGTGTACCCGGCGAAGTCGCCATAGACTTGCAGCGCGAACATCAACAGGCCTTGGAGCAACTGAAAGCTCGATTGCCCCCCAGGATCGCTGAACACCGCGTCGACCTGGCCGGCGAGCATGTCCGCAATCGCCACTTTGCGGACCATCCCGATCAGGATCAGGAGCGCCCCCGACCGCAGCATGGCAGCGGTCACGCGGCGCGGCACGGCCAGTTGGGGCAGCAGGTCGTGCGTGCGCTGAATCGGGCCAGCCACGAGGTGCGGGAAGTAGGCCACATACAGCGCGAAGGTCACGAAGTCGCGACAGGGAGCCGCGTCGCGGCGGTAGATGTCGATGGTGTAGGCCATCGCCTGGAAGGTGTAGAAGCTGATCCCAACCGGCAGCACGACGTTCAGGACCGGCAGGTGCGGATGGAACCCCAGGCCATGCAGCACGGCATTGGCCGAATCGACGAAGAAGTTGAAGTACTTGAAGCAGCCCAGAATCCCCAGGTTGACGACGATGCTCGCGGTCACCAGCCGCCGTCGCTGGTGGCCTTCACGATGCTCCATGGCCAGGCCGATGCAGTAGTCGATGACCGTCGAGGCGAGCAGCAGAAACAGAAAGCGCCAGTTCCAGCAGGCATAGAAGTACCACGACACCAGCAGCAGCATGACGTTCTGGGCGCGGTGGTTGAGGCGGAGGTAGAGCGTATAGACCAGCAGAAAGAAGAGCGCGAATTGCCCGGTATTGAAGAGCATCGTCGTGGCAGGCCCCTGGGCCCCTGCAGATTATGGCGCCTTTCCGGATGACGGTCAACCCGCCAGCCTGGCGCCCAGGGCGGAGTCAGGAACGAGCCCACCGGGTCCGGTACCTCGAACTACCACGCCCGGGGAGTGACACGATGGGCCAGGGGCAGCATCGCGGGTTGGTGGACTATCTGCAGGCGGGGCTGGACCCGCGCGGACGACAGGGCCGGCAGTGCGCTTGGGGAACGCTGTTGGTGCTGGTGGCGGCGGCGGGCTGCACGGCGCCGGTGGTGCTGGCGATCCTGCGCAACATGCTGCTCGCGGCGACGGTCGCGCGACGCTGGCGAGAGAGCTACGCGGCCCTGTGTCGCTGGGCCGTCGCCGCTACCAGCCAGGCCTTACGGTTGGTCGGGTGGTGCAGTTCTTGATTTCGCCCTGGCCTGGCGCTGCACGAGTCGGCCCACCTCGCAGAGAGAGGCGCCGCCCTGCTCAACCCGCGGCTCGTCTGGCGGCCTGCTTGCGCTTCTCATGGTCGAGCAGCCGCTTGCGGATCCGCAGGGCCTTCGGCGTTACTTCCAGCAGTTCGTCGTCGCCGATGTACTCAATCGCTTCGTCGAGGCTCATGATCCGCGCCGGGTTCAGCCCGACGGTGATCTCGGCGAACGACTTGCGGTGGTTGGTGAGGTGCTTCGCCTTGCAGACATTCACGACGAGATCCTCGTTGCGGTAGTACTGCCCGACCACCTGGCCGCCGTAGACGCTGTCTTCGGGAGTCACGAAGAGCAGCCCGCGCTCCTGCACATTGACCAGCGCGTAGCCCGTTACGACGCCGGTTTCGAGCGCCACCAGCGAGCCGACGCCGCGGCCGCTGAGATCGCCGCCGTACGGCTCGTGGCCATAGAACAGCGTATGCACCACGCCGGTGCCGCGGGTGCCCATCAGGAACGGTTGCCGGAAGCCGAGCATCCCACGGGTCGGCACGAGGTATTCGCTGTAGGCCGTGCCATCTTCGCCGTAGCGCAGGCTGAGCAGCGTCCCGCGGCGCTTGCCGACCAGCTCGCTGACGGCGCCGTGGTAGTCGCCAGCGACTTCGATGAAGACATGCTCGACCGGCTCGCGGCGCTTGCCGTCGGGGCCGGTCTTGAAGATCACCTCGGGTTTGCTGACGCTGAACTCGTATCCCTCGCGGCGCATCGTCTCGATCAGGATGGCCAGGTGCAGCTCGCCGCGTCCGCTGACCAGGAAGCGGTCGGCGCTGTCGGTGTCCTCGACCCGCAGCGCGACGTTGCCCTCCAGCTCGCGCTGCAGCCGCGCCCGGAGCTGGCGGCTGGTGACATACTGCCCGTCGCGCCCGGCGAAGGGCGAGTCGTTGACCGCGAAGGTCATCCGCACGGTCGGCTCTTCGACATGGATCGGCGGCAGCGGCGTCGGGTCGGCCGGGTCGGCGATGGTGTCGCCGATGCCGATGTCGGGCAGCCCGCAGAGCGCGCAGATGTCGCCGGCGCTGACCTGCGGCTGCTCAACGCGGCGGAGGTCCCGGAAGATGAAGACCTGGTTGACCTTGCCGTTCTGCGGCGTGCCGTCCGGCGCGATCCGGATGACGTTCTGGCCGCCCCGCAAGGTGCCGCTCCAGAGCCGACCGATGCCGATCTTGCCGATGTAGTTGTCGTAGGCGACCGAGGTGATCAGCATTCGTGGCGGCGCCTCGGGCTCCACCAGCGGCGCCGGCAACGACTTCACGATGGTGTCGAAGAGCGGCCCAAGGTGCGGTTCGAGGGCGTCGGGACGGTAGCCCGCCCGGCCGTCCAGGGCGATGGTGTAGATCACCGGGAACTCCGCCTGTTCGTCGGTCGCGCCGAGGTCGATGAACAGGTCGAAGGTGGCGTTGACGACATAGTCCAGCCGCGCGGCGGGGCGATCGACCTTGTTGACCACGACAATCGCGCGGTGCCCCTTGGCGAGAGCTTGCTGCAGCACGAAGCGGGTCTGCGGAATCGGGCCCTCGACGGCGTCGACCAGCAGCAGCACGCCGTCGACCATGTTCATGACCCGCTCAACCTCGCCGCCGAAGTCGGCGTGGCCGGGGGTGTCGACCAGGTTGATGGTGGTCTCGCCGTAGAGCACGCCGGTGTTCTTGGCGAGAATCGTGATCCCCCGCTCGCGCTCCAGGTCGTTGGAGTCGAGGACCCGCTCGGCGACCTCCTGGTTGGCGCGGAAGACGTTGGTCTGCTTGAGCATCCCATCGACCAGCGTGGTCTTGCCGTGGTCGACGTGGGCGATGATGGCGATGTTGCGGAGATCGGCGCGTGAGACGGGCATCGGGTCCTACATTCTGAGGGTGTTCCCCACAGTATACGGGCGGTGCGTCAAATCAACGTCAAGAATGCCCCGTGGGGTGTCAGGGAACCGCACCCCGGCAGCCACAGGTAGAATCAGCGGCGCGCTCCGCCAGCCGTCGGGCGGAGCCGTCGCCGGTGCGGGGCGTCACGGAGGAGAATGGCATGTACTTGACTTCCGAGAAGGTCGCCGTGCTCGGCGCGGCCGGCGCGATCGGCTCGAACTTGGTGCAGACGCTGCTGGCCAGCGGCACCGCCCACCAGATCGCGCTCTACGACCCCTTTGCCACCGGCTTGGAGGGCACGGCCGAGGAGATTTGGCACTGCGGCTTTGCCGACCCGCGGATCACCTGGACCACCGACGTCGCCGAGGCACTGGCGGGCGCCAGGTTCATCATCAGCTCGGGCGGGGCGCCCCGCAAGGACGGCATGACCCGCGAGGACCTGCTCCGCGGCAACTGCGAGATCGCCAAGGAGCTCGGCGAGAACATCAAGCGCTACGCGCCGCAGGCGGAGTTCGTGGTGGTGATCTTCAACCCGGCCGACATCACCGGGTTGACGGTGCTGGTCCATAGCGGCCTGCAGCCCGGCCGCGTCTCGACCCTCGCCGCGCTCGACAGCACGCGCCTGCAGACCGCTCTGGCGCAGCACTTCGGCGTGCTGCCGGAGGCCGTCACTGGCTGCGCCACCTACGGCGGCCACGGCGAGAAGATGGCCGTCTTCAAGGGTGGCATCGCCGTCGCCGGGACCGCGCTGACCGCTGTCCTGGCCGGCGCCGCGGTGAACGGCCGGGCGCTCGACGCCACGGAGTGGGCGGCGATTGTCGAGCACGTCCGCGACGGTGGAGCCCGGATCATCAAGCTGCGCGGCCGCAGCAGCTTCCAGTCGCCCTCGCAGCAGAGCATCTTCATGCTCCGCGGCTACCTCGGGCAGCCCTACAGCCTGCCCTGCGGGGCCTATCTCGACCGCGATCCGTGGCACCACGTGATGATGGCGATGCCGACCACCTTCGGGCCGCAAGGCCTGGAGTGGACCGCGCCGACCGGCGACGCCGCCGATCTGGCGGCGCTCCAGGACAGCTACCAGCATGTCGCCGCGCTGCGGGACCAGGTGATTGGCATGGGCCTGCTGCCGCCGCTGGCCGACTGGGGCAAGGTCAACCCGCACCTCGGCTGATCGCAGGCCAGAATCAACACAACGCGCCAGCCGTGGTCGTCGCGGCTGGCGCGTTGCTTGGGTCCGACGCGCGCAGGTTCAGGCGGACTCGTCGAGCGGTTCGTAGGCCACCGCCACGCGGGCTGGTCGGATCACCCGGCCGTGGAGCCGGAAGCCCTTCTCCAGGACCGCCGCGATGGCGCCATCGGCGAGCTCTGCGGTGGCCGGCTGCCGCAGCATCGCCTCGTGCAGCTCGGGATCGAAAGGCTCGCCGACGGCGGCGGGGATCTCCTCGACGCCGTTGCCGTTGAGGAAGTTGCCGAGTTGGCGCGCCACCAGGTCCAACCCGCGCGCCATCGACTCCACGGTGGCGTCCTCGGTCGCCGCCTGCAACCCGCGCGAGGCGCTGTCGAGGACCGGCAGCAGCTCCATGATGAAGCGCTCGTTGGCCCGCTGCACCGCCACGCGCTGCTGCTCGGTCGCCCGCTTGCGCTGGTTGTCGGCCTCCGCCAGCGCCCGCAGATAGCGGTCGTGCCAGTCGGGCTCTGCCGCGACTGCCGCCAGTTCCACCTCGACCGGATCGTCGGCTGCCGGCTCCACCGGCTCCAGGTCGACGCCGGCCTCGGCCGCCGCCGCGGTGGGCGGCTCGGGCGACGTGCTGGGGACGCGAGTGCCCGGCGGCACCCAGATGCCATCAAACTGCTGCGGACCGTTCCCGGCCATCGATCCTCCTCCGTCGGGTCGGCTGCCCTCAGTAGGCGTAGCGCGGCACCTGGTCGAGCCCAGCCATCAGCTTCTCGAACGCTGGGAAGTCCAGCGATTGCGCGCCATCGCTGACGGCTTTCGAGGGGTTGGGGTGGATTTCCAGCATCAGCATGTCGGCCCCGGCCGCGACCGCCGCCCAGGTGATCGGTGGCACCAGGTCGCGGTCGCCGACCGCGTGCGACGGGTCGATCGCCACCGGCAGGTGCGTCAGGCGCTTCAACACGGGCACGGCGTTGATGTCCAGGGTGTTGCGGGTGGCCGTCTCGAAGGTCCGGATGCCGCGCTCGCAGAGCACGATCTTGTCGTTGCCCTGACTGGCGATGTACTCAGCGGCGTTCAGGAACTCGTCGATGGTCGCCGCCAGTCCGCGCTTCAGGAAGACCGGGCGGTCGCACTTGCCGACCTCGAACAGCAGCGCGAAGTTCTGCATGTTGCGGGCGCCGATTTGCAGCATGTCGCAGTACTCGGCGCAGACCTCGACGTTGCGGGGGTCCATCACCTCGCTGACGATGGCCAGCCCGGTCCGGCGGCGCGCCTCGGCCAGCAGTTGCAGGCCTTCGACCCCCATGCCCTGGAAGCTGTAAGGCGAGCTGCGCGGTTTGAAGGCCCCGCCGCGCAGCATCGTGGCGCCGGAACGCTTGACGACCTCGGCGCAGGCCAGGATCTGCTCTTCGTTCTCGACGGCACAGGGCCCCGCCGCGACGGTGATGGTCGGGCCGCCGACCAAGGCGCCGCCGCAGTCGAAGCTGGACGGCTCGCGCTGCGCCTTGGCGACGAGCTTGTAAGGCTGGTCGATCAACTGCACCTTGGCGACGCCGTCGAACGACTCGAAGTGTTCCTTGAGCTGCCCGGGGTGCTTGCCAACGACGGCCACCACACTGAGGTGGGCGCCGATGATGGGGTGCGGGGTGAACCCGCAACGCTCGACTTCGGCGATTACCGCCTGCGTCTGTGCGGGCGAGGCGCCCGTTTCCATGATCACAATCACGAGACTGACCCTTCCAGGGGTACGGCCGCAATCACGCCTCCGGCCAGCACCCGATCCTCCCCATCATACAACACCGCCGCCTGACCCGGCGCGATTCCCCGCAGTGGTTCGTCGAAGGTCAACTCGGCGCTGCTCCCGGTGACCTCGTAGCGCACGGCCACCGGCGCCATGTGGGCCCGCAACTGGGCCGCGGCGCGGCCGGCGGGGTGGGGCGCGGCGCTGACCCAGTGCCAGGCCTCGACCTGGCAGCGCCGCCGGCCGGTGGCCGCGGTGGGGGCCACCACCACCTCGTTGCGGTCCGCCCGCAGCTCCACCACGAACAACCGCTCGCCGGTCGCCAGGCCGAGCCCGTGGCGCTGGCCGATGGTGAAGCCCGGCAGGCCCTGGTGTTGCCCGAGCACCGTCCCGGCCAGATCGACGATCGGTCCCGGCCGGACCGCCTGCGGCGCCTGACGCCGCACAAACTCGGCGTGCTGCCCGGCGGCCACGAAACAGATCTCCTGGCTCTCCGGCTTCGCCGCCACGGGCAGCCCCAGGGCGGTGGCCAGCTCGCGGATCTGCGGCTTGGTGTAAGCCCCCAGCGGGAACCGCGCCAGCGCCAGTTGCGGCTGCGTCAGCGGGTAGAGCACATACGACTGGTCCTTCGCCGCGTCCCGCCCGCGGCGCAGCTCCCAGCGGCCCGCCGCGGCCTGCCACTGCGCCTGGGCGTAGTGCCCGGTCGCGATGCAGTCGCAGCCCAGCGCCTGGGCCTGCTCCAAGAACGTGGCGAACTTGATGTGCTGGTTGCAGCGAATGCACGGATTCGGCGTCCGGCCGCGGGTGTACTCGGCCACGAAGTCGGCGATCACCAGCCGCTCGAACTCCGCCCCGTGGTTCAGCACATGATGCGGGATGCCCAGCCGGTCGGCGACGCGGCGGGCGTCGTGGACCTCGCTCAAGCCACAGCAAGCCCGGCTGGCCTCCCAGTCGCCGTGGCTGGAGCCGAGCCGCATCGTGAAGCCGTGGACCTCGTAACCCTGCCGGCAGAGCAGCGCCGCGGCGACGGCGCTGTCGACGCCGCCACTCATCGCCACCGCCACCCGTTGCCCAACAGCCATGGCCTCATGGTTGGTGGGAAGCCGCGATCCGTCAAGGCGCGCTGGCTGGCGGTGCTTGACGGCGGCCGGCTGAGCGGGCAGACTTGCGCTGGAGAACCTGATGACCCGCGACGAGGTGCGCCACCTCTGGGGCCTCACCGCCAGTGCGATTGTGGCCAAGGCCAAGCTGCTGGACGAGGCCACGCCGAAGCTGGACGAGCCGTTTTGGAGTGGCACCTTCGACGGACCGCAGGGCCCGCTCGAAGAGCAGGCGATGACCCTGCGAGAGACCTTGGTGCATCTCTGCATCGCCCTCTGGGAGGTCCCCCGGGCGTTGGTCGAGGGCACTGGCTTCGAGCCGGTCAAGGAGGCTTCGGCCGCGCTCCAGGGCAGCTCCATCGCCAACCTGCAGGCGGCCCTGGCCGAGCGCGAGGCGAAGCTGCTGGCGTGGCTCGAGACGCTCAGCACGGAGCGCCTGGCGGAGGTCGTCGAGACGCCCCTGGGGGCCAAGTCGGTCGGTGAAGTGCTGCTCTTCACTGCCCTCCACGCGACGCATCACAAGGGGCAGTTGATGCAGTTGCTGCGCCTCAGCGGGGTGCGGCCCGGTCGCTTTTTCTGAGTCGGGTGAAGGAGCTGGGCATGGCTCTCGATGCGGAACTGCTGGCGATCCTGGTGTGTCCCGAGACGCACCAGCCGCTGACCGTGGCGGCCGATGAGCTGGTCGCCAACCTGAACTCCCAGATCGCTGCCGGCAGCCTGGTCAGTCGGAGCGGTGAGACCATTACCGAACCGCTCGACGGCGGCCTGGTGCGGCAGGATGGCACCGTGCTCTACCCGGTGCGCGACGAGATCCCCGAGATGCTGATCGACAGTCAGATCGCCCTCCCGCCGGCCTGAGCCGGCGGGAGCCGCGGAGGGGCGCCATGACCTGGTTCGCGGTGGCCTGTCTGCTGACCCTCGCCGAGACCCCGGCCTGGGTGCCCCTGGCGCCCTGCGAGGCCGGCGACGAGCCGTGGGGCGGCAGCAACGCCCCCGGCCCCGCGCCGCCGCGCGACGGGCAGCCGGTGACCGCCCTCCGACTCGGCCTCGGGCGCACCCCGGTGGTCGATTCGCCGGCCCTCTTGCAGGGCTGGCAGGAGGTCGCGGCGCTGCGCTTCTGGCTGCACAACGCCGAGCCGCGGAGCTGGTCGCTGGCGCTGATTCTGGTCGGCACCGGCAACGGCTACCAACTGACCACCGTGCCGCTCGACTTCGCCGGCTGGCGGCAGATCACCTTGCCCATCGAGTCCTTCAAGCAAGTCCGTGAAGCGACCCTGCGCGAGGCCCAGCGGTTCGGGTTCCGCGCCCAGGGCTACGGTCAGCCCGCGCTGTCGCCGGAGCTGGTGCTCTGGTTCGACCAGCTCGAAGTGCAACCGCGGCCGGGAAGCAAGCTCGTGTTGACCAATAGCCTCGAGGCCAACGAAGCCGCCTGGCGCAAGCTGGCCGCCGAGGGCAATGCGCTCGCCGCGTTGCTGGCCGCGGCCTACGCCCAGCCGCTGCCGAGCTTCAGCGCGCCGGAGCCACCGACCAATGCCTGGACCTACCGCGGCGTGGCCGAGCGGCTGCTCAGTCTGACCTGGGCCGCGACCGACCCGGCCTCCCCGCACCGCGGGCGGGCCGACCTGGTCGATCACGCCGTGGCGGTCACCAGTTGGCTGGTCGCGCGGGCGGATCCTGAAGGCTGGTGGTGGCAGCCGGGCACGCTCACCGGCGACCCGAACGTCAACCGCTTCACCCTCGGGCCGCTGCTGGACGCCGTGCGGGGGCTCCGCACCACCGCGGCCGGCGCCGCTGCCTGGCCGCGCTGGCAGGATCGCCTGAACGCCTGCGTCGAGTTGCAGCGACGCGCCTACCAGGGCCAGGTGGCCTGGGACTGGGGTGGGCTGGCGGCTGGCGAGTACGCCAACCAGGATGTCTACTACGTGCTCCTGATGGAGCTCAGCGCGCAGCTCTGGGAGCGGCCGGCGGACCGGCAGTTGGCCCGCGAGATGTTGCGCCGGGTGGCCAGCAACCTGCTGCCCGACGGCGCGATCCACTACATTGGCGTCGAGATGGAGTCGCCGATTTACCATGCGCTGGACCTGATCATCATCGGGCGGTACGCCACCCTGACCGCCGACCCGGCGGCGCTGCAACTGCTCCGCGACACCAGCAGCTACTACCCGCTGACCTGTTCGGCCGAGGGCTATCCCGAGAGCTGGAGCGACGTCTGGTGGAAGCAGAACTGGGGCTTGCCCTGGCGCGACGGCCTGATCGTCGCCGCCGGCGCAATCGCTGACGCCCGCCACCGGCACCTGCTGTGGCAGAACCTGCGGCGCCAGCCGCCGGCGCTGCAGGACCTCGGGACGACCTACGCGCTGCCCTACTGGCCGGGCCTCGACCAGGGCGCAGCGCCGCCGGCCCGGTGGGTCGCCGCCGACCGCAACATCCGTGGTCTGCGGGGCCGGCAGGACGACTGGTACTTCGGCGTCACCCAGGGCCGCGGTCTGCGCAACAGCTTCGTCGGCGCGATGCTCACGGCGCCAGCACGCTTGCAGCCGCTGCTGGCCGCCTTCCGAGGGGCGCAGGTCGAGGTGGCGGTGAGCGACCAGCCGCGCGGGAACCTGACCCTTTCGCAGATCGACGACCGTACCGCCCTGGCCCGGCAGGGCGACCAGGCCGTCGCGGTTGCGGTCCGCTACCGCCTGCAGCCGCGGTTGATCAATGGTGTGCCGACGCCCGCCACACCGGACACGCCGTGGCAGGTGACGCAGCTCTGGCGCGCCGCCGGCGACGGCATCGTCGGTGGCGTCGCCGTCGAGGCGGTCGCTGACACGCCGGCGCGGAGTGTCGTGGTGCGGCTGGCCCTGGGGCCGCAGCGACCGGTCGAGCTGGACGGCCAGTGGACCTGCGGGCCGCTGCAGATCAAGCTGCTACAGACCTTTGGGACGGTCTCGGTGCAGCCTGTGCCGCACTACACCACGCCGTTGGAGCAGACCTGGCCGGGCTTGGAGCTGCGCGCCGAGCTGACCGGTGCACGGGCCGGCCAGCGCTGGTTGGCCGCCTGCTGGCTCGGCCCGCCCGGCGCCCAGCCGCCGCGGGAGTGGCTGTGGCTGCCGGCCGAGGCCGGCTTCGCTTGCCAGATGGCCGATGGTCGGCGGTGTGGTTTGTTGTACAATCCCGGCAGCCGCGCCCGGACCGACCGCCTCCCCGGCGCCGCAGGGCTGGGCTGGCTGGGCGAAGAGGGTCGCCCGGTCGCCGGCCGCCAAGGCGCGGCTGGCTGGGAGTTTGAGACGCCGGCCGGGGGCTGTCTGCTCTGGCAGTAGCCGAACCGGTGGGGGCGGCCGGCGGGGGACCCTAGAGGGGAGTGGTGTGATGCGAACAGCGTGGTTGGTCTGGGTCTGTGTCGCCAGCCTGGCCAATGCCGCGACCGAGGGCGGGGCGACGGCTCAGGTCGAGGTCGGTCTGGTGGGCAACTACGTCCGGCGCGGCGAGCTGCTCGGCCCGGCTGGGGCAGTCGCCAGCCTGACCTGGCGCAAGAACCTCAGCGAGCTGTGGGACTTCCAGCTCAGCGCCAGCACCTACCTGCAACTGGACCAGGCGCAGGGCCTCGGTGACAGCGTCTACGATGTCGGCGTGGTAGTCCGCCCGAGTTGCCTGGGGCCGGCCACGCTGGCCTTGGGCTGGGTCTACAACGACCGCGACAACACGCCCGGCGACGGCAAGTTCCTGGGCGATGACACGAGCGAGTTCTACGTCGGGCTCGACTTCCCCCGCTGGCCAGGCCGGCCGTGGATCTACTGGAGCTACGACTACGACCGGGGCGACGGGCGCTACAACGACCTGGTCGGCAGCTACGTCACGCTCGGTGCGGCCCACACCTGGCCGATCGAGGGGGTTGGCAGTTTCGATCTCGGCGCCCGGCTGGGTCTCGACTGGGGGCGCGGCATCGACCTCTACAACGACCTGCTGATCCGCACCGCCGTAAACTTTGACCTCGCCCCGGGTCTGACCTTCGGGCCGAGCGTCGACTGGTGGCTGCCGTCGCACCAGGTCAACCCCACGGCCCGCAGTCTGAAGCCGGTACTGGGTTGCGGCTTCCGTTACAGCGCCAGCTACTGACCGACCACCTGGTAGTCGCCAGCGCCGCGCAGGTAGCACTCGACCAGCTCGCCCCAGCGCGCGCCGTTGACGGTGAGGTCGAAGGTCGGCATCGCCATGCCGGCCAGGTCGGGGGCGTGGAAGACGAAGGGCAGCCGGGCCTGCTCCCCCGGCGACACGCTGACCGGCCGCGGGTGGACCTCGCCGCTGACCCCCGCCGGGAGCCGTGCGACGACCTCGTACTCCAGCGCGTGGGGGTACGGATTGGTCAGCACCAGTTCCACGGCGCAGGCGGCCGTCGCGGGCTGCACGTAGGGCTGCGCGTAGGCCAGGTGCGGGCTGTGGTGCCGTTCGAGGCAACCGTCGGGCGCCAACTGCCGCATCAGCGCCGCGACTTCATGGCTCCAGGCGACGATCGCCTCGAAGTCGGCGCGGCGGTACTCGAAGGGCTGCAAGTGGCTCGCCAGGATCCAATCCGGCGCCAGCCGCAGCACCAGCTCGGCCGATTGTCGCCAGAGGTCGGGATGGCTGCCGTTGAAGCCGCACTGCCCGCCGGTGCCGCCCCACTGCTGCGCGGGGTAGAAGTTGTCACCCGCCAGCAGGACCCGCCGGCCATCGACCTCCAGGGCGTAGGCCGCGTGGTAGTCGGTCTGGCCGGGGAACCACCAGGCGGTCAACTCGTACTCCTGCCAGCGCACGGTCTCGCCGTCGGCCAGCGCCCGGTCGACGCGGGCCGGGAAGTTGTGCAGCCAGGGCCGCGCGAGCTGGTAGGGCTGCTCGAGTCCCGGGACCAGCCGCGCCTGGGCCCAACACTCCAGCGGCTGCCGTTGCCGCAGGTCGCTGGTGCCCATCACGTGATCGCAGTGGATATGCGTGATCAGCGCCACCTCGATCGGTCGCTCGCCGAGCGCCGCGCGCAGGCTATCGTGGAACGCTGGCGGCAGCAGGCAGGGGACGTCAACCAGCAGCAGCGGGCCGGCGTCGCTGACCAGCAGGTAGCTGTTGTTCCAGACCCAGAGGTGCGGGCTGAGCTGCAGGAAGGTGTTGGCGTGCGGCCGGATCAGCCGCCGCGCGGCGGGCCGGCCGGGGACGATGGTGTCCTTCAGGTCGGCCAACCGGCGCAGCCTCGCGATGGTCAGGTCGCAGGCCGCGGTGACCTCGCCGCTGGTGACCGGGCCGTGGGCCGGGCAGAGCCGGTCCGGCCGCAGATTGCGCAAGGCGCACAGCGTGTCGGCCGCCAGGCGCGCCCCGGCGCCGGTGTAATGGTCGGTCTCCAGGCACCAGGCCTCGTGGACCCGTCCCGCCGAGTGCAGCGCGTCGCCACAGAACAGCGTCGCGCCGCCCGGGCCGTCGACCCGTAAGGCGACCTGGTGCGCGGCGTGGCCGGGGGCGCTGAAGACCTGCAGGTCCCACGGCCCCAGGGCGAGGAGTTGGAAGTGTAGCAGGTCGCAGGGCGGGTCGGCCAGCGGGTGGGGCGGGTGGAAGTCGGCCGGGTAGGCGAAATCGCATGGCGAGATCTTGCGGAAATCGGCGCGTCGGGAGGGGTCGAGCAGGTCGCGGGCCGCGGCGGGGAAGTGCAATGGCAGACCCGCGGCGAGCGCTCGGTCGAGGCCCTGACACTGGTCGCGGTGGACATGCGTGAAGAAGATCCCGGCGACCGTGGTGACGCCCAGCTCGGCCAGGTGGTCCAGCACGGCGCCGCTGCCGAAGTCGATCAGCCAGGCGCGCGGGCCGTCGCAGAGGGCATAGACGTTGCATGTGTCCGGGAAGCGATAGAGGCCCTCGGAGACCGGCTGCCAAACACTCATCACCAACTCCGCGGCGACCTGTAACAGAACACCGCGGCGGCGTCAAGCTGCCGCTGAGGAGCATCATGGACGACCGGATCATCGACCTGCGCAGCGACACGGTGACCCGCCCGACGGCGGCGATGCGCGCCGCGATGGCCGCGGCCGAGGTCGGCGACGACGTCCTGGACGGCGATCCGACGACGATCCGGCTGCAGGAGCGGGTGGCCGCGCTGGTCGGCCAGCAGGCGGCGCTGCTGGTGCCGTCGGGCACGATGGGCAATCTGCTGGCGACGCTGACCCACACCCGGCCCGGCGACGAACTGATCGTCGAACGGCGCAACCATGTTGTCGAGTTCGAGGGCAACGGGGTCACCGCGCTGGCCGGCGTGCTGCCCTTGCCGCTGGACGGCCACCGCGGCCACCTCACCGCGGCCCAGGTCGGCGCGTTGCTCGGGGAGCTGATCCCCCGCGGACCGCGGCCGACGCTGCTGTGGCTGGAGAACACCGCCAACCTGGCCGGTGGGACGGTGCAGACGGTGGCCGAGACGCGGGCCTTGAGCGAGCTGGCGCGGCAGCAGCGGCTGGCGGTGCATCTCGATGGTGCCCGGCTGTGGCACGCCGCGGCCGCCACGGGGGTGGCCCCGGCGGCCTACGGCGCGCTCTGCGACAGCGTGATGTGTTGCCTCAGCAAGGGCCTCTGCTGCCCGGTCGGCTCGCTGCTCTGCGGCTCCCGCGAGTTCGTCGCCGCGGCCCACGAACTGCGTCGGCGGGTCGGCGGCGGGATGCGTCAGAGCGGCGTCCTGGCGGCTGCCGGCCTGGTCGCCCTCGAGCAGCAGTTGGAGCGGCTGCCGGAAGACCACCACCGCGCCCGCCGCCTGGCGGCCGCGCTGGCCGAGTTGCCAGGTTTGACGGTGGAGCTGGAGAGCGTCGAGACGAACATCGTCTGGTTCCACTGCGCCGACCCGAGCTGGCCGCGGCGCTGTGCCGAGGCGGGCGTGCGGTTCGTGGCGATGGGCGCCGGGCGCTGCCGCGCAGTGACCCACGCCGAGATTGACGAGGCCAGCCTGCACGAGGCGCTGCGCCGCCTGCGGGGCCTGCCGGTCAACGGTTGACGGCCCCTCGGCGTCGCCCTATAATGCCGCTCAAACGCAGTATCCAAGCGGGTTTGCGTGACCTGGGAGCGTGACGTGCCGCAGCTTCTGGCAGCCAAGTTGGCGCGGGTGCGAGAGTACTTGCAGCGGGAAGCCCTCGACGCCGTGGTGGTGTCGCGGATCGACAATCTGTTCTGGCTGTGCCGGGCCGATACGCACGTCGGCCTGAACAGCGAGGCCGGCGTCGCCGCGCTGGTCGTGACGGCCGAGGCCGCAACGCTGGTCACCAGCAACATCGAGGCACCTCGGTTGCAGCAGGAGGAGTTCGCCGTCTTCGGCTTGCCGCTGGTCAGCTTCCCGTGGTTCGAGGGCAGCACCGAGGCGGCGCTGGCGCCGCTGCTGGCGGGCTGCGGCGCGGTGGGCAGCGACACGCCAGCGCCGGGCCGGCAGTTGGTGAACCTGGCACCGCTGCGCTACCGGCTGTTCGAACCCGAGTTGACAGCTTACCGCGCGCTGGGCCACGAGGTCGGCGCGGCGGTCGGCCAGGTGGCACGCGAACTGCAGCGCGGTGAGACCGAGTTCGCGGTCGCTGGCCGGCTGTCGGCCGCGCTGCTGACGCGGGAGGTCACCCCGGTAGTCCTGCTGGTCGCCGCCGACCAGCGGCTGCGGGCCTACCGCCACCCGATCCCGACGGCCCAACGGATCGACGAGCGAGTGATGTTGGTGGCAGTCGGGCGCCGCCAGGGGCTGACCGTGGCGGTCACCCGCCTGGTCAGCTTCGGACCGCTGAGCGATGATCTGCGCCGGCGCCACGCGGCGGTCACCGCAGTCGACGCGGCCTTCATCGCGGCGACGGTGCCAGGCGCGCCGGTCGCCAGCGTCTTCGCCGCCGGGGTGGCGGCTTACGGCGCGCAGGGCTACCCGGACGAGTGGCAACTGCACCACCAGGGCGGGGCGACGGGCTACGCCGGGCGGGACTACCGGGCGACCTTCCAGAGCACCGAGGTGGTCCAGCCGGGCCAGGCCTTTGCCTGGAACCCGTCGATCGCGGGAACCAAGTCGGAGGACACCATCCTGGCCTTGGAGAGCGGCCCGGAGGTGATTTCGGCCAGTCCCGACTGGCCGCTGCTGCCGGCCGAGGCCGGTGGCGTGCGGACCGCGCGGCCCGATTGGCTGGTCCGCTGAAGCGACTGGAGAGGCCGGTGCGCGAGGCAGCCGCAACAGCTCTGGCAGCGCCTGACAAAGAGGCCCTCGAGTGGGCCGCGGCCGCGGCGCGTCTGGGTGGTTTCGAGCGCTGCCTGTTGCTCCGCTCCGAGGGCGCTACGCTGTGGGAGTATCCCAGCAGCGACGACGGGCTGCGGCTGCCGGTTGACGGGAGCTTCAGTGGGCGCTGCCTGAGTGGCGCGCGGGCGCAGTTTGCCGACTCCGCCGGCGATGCCCTGCATCCCCGGGAGCGTGCCGTACTGCGCGGCTGCAACGCCGACTATTGGGTCGCCCTGCCGGTGCTGGCAGCCAGCGGCGAGCCCTCGGGCGTGGTCGTCGGGCTGCGCCGTACCCCATTGGGCGTCGGCACCGGCGAACAAGAGCGCCTGATGCTCTCCCTGCTGGCCGAGCATCTGGCCCTGATCTGGCGCAATGCCGACCTGGAACAGGCCCTGCTGGCCGCGCGCGAGCGGCGGCGCGAGTTGGAAGCCGAGTCCGCGGGGCTCTTGCAGAGCTTCCGCACGGCGGCCCTCGTACTGACGCCGGACCACCATATCGAAGCCGC
Source organism: Fimbriimonadaceae bacterium (assembly GCA_020850355.1). Taxonomy (GTDB): domain Bacteria; phylum Armatimonadota; class UBA10988; order UBA10988; family UBA10988; genus JADZEX01. The sequence continues at coordinate 38,077 of JADZEX010000067.1, forward strand.
CAATCAGGCTGCGGCCGGTCTGCTCGGGTTCGAGTTGGCGTCCGCCCGGGGTGAGTTGCTGACCACTGCCGCGAAGCACCAGGCGATCGCCGAGCTGATCACCACGGTCGACGCCACCGGCGGCGGCGAACTGCCAGCCGTGACGCTCGGCGACGAGGCCAAGACGGCCGTCGAGCTGCGGATCCACCCGGTCTTCGACAGTCGCGGCGAGCTGCGCCGGCGGGTCGTGGTGATCGAAGACACCACGCGCCAGAAGCAGGCAGACGCCCTCAAGACCGAGTTCGTGATGATGATCTCCCACGAGCTGCGGACGCCACTGACCAGCATCAAGGCCTTTGCCTCGACCCTCTTGCGGGACGACCTGGGGAGCCTCGCCGACCAACGCGAGTGGCTGCAGATCATCGACCGCGAGTGCGACCGGCTGACCGCGCTGGTCAACGACCTGCTGGCCATCTCGCGCCTCGAGTCGGGCCAGAAGCTGCCGATGCAGTTCACCGAGTTCGACCTGGTGCCGCTGCTGCGCGAGGTCGTCGCGGCGCAGCGGGAGCACGCCACCAAGCACAGCTTCGAGCTGGCGCTGCCGGAGCGTCTGACTGCCGAGGCCGATGCCGAGAAGGTCCGGCAGATCTTCGCGAACCTGGTGAACAACGCCGTGAAGTACAGCCCGCGCGGCGGCTGCGTCACGGTCGCCGCCGCCGAACGCGGGGCGCAGGTCGAGATCAGCGTGCGCGACGAAGGAGTTGGCATCCGGGTGGAGCATCTCGACTTGATTTTCGAGAAGTTCTTTCAGGTCGACGGCTCCAGCACGCGCCGCGTCGGCGGGACCGGGCTCGGCCTCTACCTGACACGGCGGCTGGTCGAAGCGCACGAGGGACGGATTTGGGTGGAGAGCGAGCCGGGCGCGGGGTCGACCTTCGTGGTGGCGCTGCCGCGACGGCGACATGTCCGGGATCGACTGGGGACCTGAGGCGATGACCACCTCCGACGGTTTCGATAACCAGGACCCGCCGGCCGGCCAGGACGAGCTGGCCCGGTTGCGGGCCGAGCTGGCGCGGGTGCAGAACGAGAACGACAAGCTCAAGAACGAGCTGGCCTCGCGCGCCCCGACGCCGCCGGAAGGCGCCGAGAAGGGTGCCCTGGCCGAGAACACCCTGCTGATCAGCGAGGTTGAGGTGCGCGGGGCGATCGCCCGCCAGTTGCGCAACGGGGCCCGCCTGCTGCAGGCCAGTCGCTGCGTCTACCTGCTGTTCGACAGTCGCGACGACCTGGTCGCGCAGCGGCCAGCGCTGGGGCTCGATGAGGAGCAGCTCGGGTTGTTCCGTTGCCGCACCGACCGCGGGGTGTCGGGCGAGGTCTTCCGGACGCGCAAGCCGGTGCGGATCGACGACCTCGATGACGCGCGCGCCGCAGAGGAGCCGTTGGCCGCCATCGGCTGCACCAACGGCATCTCGGTGCCGCTGTTGATCCAGATCCGCGACGAAGAGAACCGCGTGATCGACTCCAAGGCGATTGGAGTGATGTGGGTCATGAACCGCCGCGGCTCGGGCAAGTTCAGCGACGACGACGTGCGCCTGCTGACCGTCTTCGCCCGGCAGGTCGCCGCGGTGGTCGCCACCGCCGAGTACTTCCGCGAGCTGACCCGGCAGAAGCAGACGTTGGTCGACACCCTCGAGAACCTCCCCGCCGGGATCGTCTTCGTCGGGCTCGACGAGCGCATCCAGTTGATCAACGGCACCGCCCGCAAGCTCTTCGGGATCGCGGCCGACCGGGGCGTGGGCGAGCAGTACTACCGCGTGATGGCACACCAGCAGACCTGTGAGGTGCTGGGGGCGTCGCTGCGCGAAGACGAGGACAAGATCGCCAAGGCGCCGTTCGAGATCGAGGAAGAGGAGCGCGTCTATCAGATCCAGGCGGCCCGCGTCCGCGGCGGCGACGACGCCCTCAACGGGGTGGTCGCCGTGTTCGACGACGTCACCGAGATGCAGCGTCTGGATCAGATGAAGCAGGAGTTCGTGCAGACCTTCACGGCCGAGTTGCTCGGCCCGTTGGCCAGCATTCACGGCTTCACGCAGATGCTGCAACGGATCGAGCCGGACGAGTTCGACGGCCTGATGCGGCGTGAGATCCACGGTGTGATCGGCGACGAGTGCCAGCGGCTGCGGCGCCACATTCAGGACCTGCTGAACGTCTCGCGGCTGGAACAGGGCATCAAGCTGCACCTCAACCTGTCGCAGATCGATCTCGCCGGCCTGGTCCGGCGGGTCGTCGAGCACGAGGCCAGTGTCGCGCGGCGGCACCAGTTCGAGCTCGAGCTGCCCGCCGACCTGCCCGCCATCGTCGGTGACGAGCCGCGGCTGGAGGAAGTCTTCTTCAACCTCGTCAGCAACGCCATCAAGTACATGCCCGATGGCGGACCGGTCAAGGTGGTGGTCGGCCGGGAGAACGGCAACGTCCGGGTGGCCGTCACGGACCGCGGGCCGGGGCTGGCCAAGGAACTCCACGAGGCGGTTTTCCAGAAGTTTGCACGGGTCCAGCAAAGCGATGACCGGGTGCGGGCCGGGCGGGGCATCGGGCTGTTCATCTCGCGCTTCTTCGTCGAGGCTCATGGCGGGCAGATCGGGCTCGACAGCGAGGTCGGGCAGGGCTCCACGTTCTGGTTCCGCGTGCCGTTGCAGGCGGCCACCAAAGAGGGTTGAGATGCGTATCGCGATTGGTGCCGACCACGCCGGGTATGTCCTCAAAGACGCCCTGCAGGCGGCCTTCCCGGAAGTCGAGTGGACCGATTGCGGGACCGACGGGTTGGCCTCTTGTGACTACCCCGACTTCGCCTTCGCGGTCGCCCGGGCGGTCGCGCTGGGCGAAGTGGACGCCGGGCTGCTGGTCTGCGGCACGGGGGTCGGCATGTCGCTGGCCGCCAACCGGGTGCCCGGGATCCGGGCCGCCTGTTGCAGCGAACCCTACACCGCGCGGCTGGCGCGGGATCACAACGACGCCAACGTGCTCTGCCTGGGCTCGCGAGTGATCGGTGAAGGCGTCGCCGAGGACATCGTACGGGTCTGGCTGGAGACCCCCTACAGCGGCGGGGAGCGGCATCAACGGCGGCTCGACAAGATCGCGGCGGCCGAGGCGGGAGGCGCCGGGCGATGAGCTTGAGGCACGTCGCGGTGGCCTTCGGGACGCGGCCGGAGGCGGTCAAGATGGCGCCGCTGGTGCAGGCCCTGCGGGCCGACTCGCGGTTCCGCTGCTCCTGCATCGTCACCGCGCAGCACCGCGAGATGCTCGACCAGGTGCTGGCCGTGTTCGGCATCACCCCCGACGCCGACCTCGACCTGATGCGGCCAGGTCAGCAACTGGCCGACCTCACCGCGCGGGTGCTGACCGAGTTGACCCCCGTGTTGCGGGCCGACCGGCCCGATCTGGTGCTGGTGCAGGGCGACACGACCACCGTGCTGGCGGCCTCCTTGGCAGCCTTCTACGAGCAGATTGCGGTCGGTCATGTCGAGGCGGGTCTGCGGACCGGCGACCGCTACAACCCCTTTCCCGAAGAGATCAACCGTCGCCTGACCGGCCGCCTGGCGACCCTGCATTTCGCGCCGACCGACTGGGCCGCGGGCAACCTGCGGGCGGAAGGGGTCGCTCCCGACAGCATCTACCTCACCGGCAACACCGTGATCGACGCCCTGCAACAGGTCGCCGCGGGCGAGCAGCCGTGGCCCGACGATGTCGACCCAGCGGCGCTCACCGGCCGACGCCTGCTGTTGGTCACGGCCCACCGCCGCGAGAACCTGGGCGAGCCGCTGCAGGCGATCTGCCAGGCGCTGCGCGACATCGTCACCGCGGAGCCCGAGACGGCGCTGCTCTTTGCGATGCACCGCAATCCGGCGGTGCGCCAAACCGTCCGCGACGTGCTGGGCGACCTGCCGCGGGTGCAGTTGATCGAGCCGCCCGACTACTTCGCATTCGTCGGCCTGATGCGGCGCGCGACGCTGATCTTGACCGACTCCGGCGGGATTCAAGAAGAGGCGCCGGCGCTCGGCAAGCCGGTGCTGGTGCTGCGGCGGACCACTGAGCGGCCCGAAGGCGTCGATGCCGGCACGGCGCGGCTGGTCGGCACCGACCGCGCGGCGATCGTCGCGGCGGCGCTGCAACTGCTGCGCGATGCGAACGCCTGGCGGGCCATGGCCCAGGCGGTCAATCCTTACGGTGACGGCCGCGCCGCGCAACGCATCGTGGAGGCGCTGGCGCATCACAGCGGACTGGGTCCCCGGCCTGCGGACTTCACGGTAACCCGATGACCGACCCGAGGAATGCATGACCTTCTGGCAAGCGCTGCTCCTGGGGCTGCTGCAGGGGCTGGGCGAGTTCCTGCCGATCAGCAGCTCCGGTCACCTCAAACTGGCCGAGCACTTCTTCCGGCTGCCCAACCCGGAGTTGTTGCTGCCGTTCGATGTGCTGCTGCACTTGGGCACCCTGCTGGCGGTACTGGTCTACTTCCGGCAAGATGTGAGGGAGATGGCCGGCAGCCTGTTGGGCAGCCTGCGGCTGCTCCGCCGCGGCGGCTGGGCGGCGCTGGCGAACTACCCCAGCGCGCGGCGTAGTTGGCTGATCCTGGTCAGCCTGCTGCCGACTGGCGCCCTGGCGGTGCTGCTGCGCGACCAGGCCGACTTTCTGGCGGCTTCGCCCTACTTCGTGGCGGCGATGCTGCTGGTCACCGGCTGTCTTAACTGGTACGCCGACCGCTGCAGCCGACAGCGCGAGGGCGGCCTCTGCGCCGATGACCTGTCGCCGCGCCAGGCGGCGCTGATCGGCACCGCGCAGGGCATCTCAGCGGTCTTCCGGGGGGTCTCGCGGAGCGGCTCGACCATCACCACCGGCCTGGCCCTGGGGCTCGACGCCACCGAGGCGCCGCGGTTCTCGTTCCTGATGGCCATCCCGGCGGTGGCGCTGGCCGCGCTGGTCGAGGTCCCCAAGCTGTTCGGCAGTGAGGTGGTCAACCCGACTTGTATGCTCGCCGGCTTTGTCGCCGCTGCCCTGACCGGTTACGCAGCGGTGGCGGTGGTGCTGCAGGTGGCCCGCCGGCGCCGGCTGCGGTACTTCGCCTACTACACTTGGACAGTCGGCGTGCTGGCCCTGCTGCTGCTGGCGGCCGGCTTCTGAGGAGGATCCGATGATGGCCTGGCGCTGGCCACTGGCGCTGCCTCCTGGCGGCACAATCGGCGTGCCGGCGCCGTCGGGACCGGTCGTGCCGGAGCAACTCGACCGCGGTGTGGCGGCGCTGCAAGCGCGCGGTTACCGTGTCAAGTTGGCGCCCAGCGTGCTGGCCAGGTGGCACTATCTGGCTGGCGACGACGCCACCCGGGCCGCCGAGCTGCAGGCGCTCTGGGCGGACCCAGAAGTCGACGCGGTCTGGTGCGCCCGCGGCGGCTACGGGCTGACCCGGCTGCTCGACCGGCTCGACTGGACGGTCTTGCAGCGGCCCCTGCCGCTGATCGGATACAGCGACATCACGGCCCTCCAGCTTGCACTCCTGGCGCGCGTCGGGCTGATCAGCTACAGCGGGCCGATGGTCGCCTCGGGCTACGGCTACGGGCGCGCCGACGGCGTCGATCCGGAGACCTCCCGGCTGCTCTGGCCCTGGCTGGAACCGGGACCGCGCCCGACCGCCATCCGCAACCCGGACGACGAACCGCTGCAGGTCTGGCGGCCGGGCAGCGCGACGGGGCCCCTGGTCGGGGGCTGTCTGACCCTGGTGGCCAACCTGGTCGGCACGCCCTACCTGCCGTCGCTGCAGGGCGCCGTGCTGCTGCTGGAAGATGTCGACGAGCGCGACTACCGGATCGACCGCTACCTGTCGCAGCTCCGCCTGGCCGGGGTCGTCGATCAGATCAGCGGCCTGGTGCTCGGCGAGTTCACCGACTGCTTCGACGACGACAGCGCGCCGTTGCGTGAGATCGTTACGCAGTGGCTCGGCGACCGTGACATTCCGGTGCTGGCTGGCCTCCGCTACGGGCACCTGGCGCGCCGTTGCACGGTCCCGCTGGGCGCTGCCGTACGGGTCAACACGGCCCCGGCCGCGATCACTTTGGAGGCTGCGCCAGGCCCTTGACGACGGCGCGGCATCGTGGTACGTTCGCCCGCCGCGGCCCCCCGCGGGGGCGGTGGGAGGTGAGCAGACATGGCACGACCCGTTACCCTCTTCGTCGGTCAGTGGGCCGACCTCGACAGCGAGACGATGTTCGCCAAGGCCAGGTCGTTCGGCTACGACGGCGTCGAGCTGGCCTGTTGGGGCGACTTCTTCGACGTGCGGCAAGCCGCCGCCGACCAGGCCTATTGCGATGCCCGCTGGGCGCTGCTCAAGAAGCACGGCCTGAGCTGCTATGCCATCAGCAATCACCTCGCCGGTCAGGCGGTCTGCGACCCGATCGACGAGCGGCACCAGCAGATTCTGCCGCCGCACGTCTGGGGCGACGGCGATCCCGAGGGCGTCCGCCAGCGGGCCGCCGAGGAGATGATCACCACCGCGCGAGCCGCTGCGAAGTTCGGTGTGAAGGTCGTCAACGGCTTCACCGGCAGCAGCATCTGGCACAAGCTGTACTTCTTCCCGCCCACCTCCGCCGCCGATGTCGAGGCCGGGATGCGCGACTTTGCGGCGCGCTGGAAGCCAATCCTGGATGTCTTCCAGGAGCTCGGTGTGAAGTTCGCCCTGGAAGTCCATCCGACCGAGATCGCCTACGATTTGTGGTCGACCCAGATGGCGCTCGAAGCGATCGACTACCACCCGGCCTTCGGGTTCAACTTCGACCCGTCCCACCTGCGCTGGCAACTGGTTGATCCAGTCAAGTTCATCAACCGCTTCGGGGACCGGATCTTCCACGTCCACATCAAGGACGCCATTGTGACGCTCGATGGCGAGAGCGGGATTCTGGCCAGCCACCTGCAGTTCGGCGACCATCGCCGCGGCTGGGACTTCCGGTCGCCGGGGCGTGGCGACATCAACTTCGAGGAGATCATCCGGGCGCTCAACCGCATCAACTACCAGGGGCCGCTGAGCGTGGAGTGGGAAGACTCCGGCATGGACCGCGAGCACGGCGCGCGCGAAGCTGCCGAGTTCGTCAAGAAGCTCGACTTCGCGCCGTCGGCGATCGCCTTCGACGGGCAGTTCGACCGCTAGGGTCGACCCGCAGGTTGCTCCACCGGCGCCGGCCCTGGCTCGGCGCCGGTGGCCATTTTGGGGAGACGCGGATGCGTGACACCATCCTCTCCGAGCTGACTGCCCTCGCCACCGCCGAGGGCGTGCGGCTGCTCTACGCCGTCGAGTCCGGCAGCCGCGCCTGGGGCTTTGCGTCGACCGACAGCGACTGGGACGTGCGGTTCCTGTACGTCCGGCCGACCGAGTGGTACCTGACGGTCGACCTCGACGAGCGGCGCGACGTGCTGGAGCGGCCGATCAGCGGGGACCTGGACCTCAACGGCTGGGACTTCCGGAAGGCCCTGCGGCTGCTCCGGAAGTCCAACCCGGTGCTGCTGGAGTGGTTGCACTCGCCGTTGGTCTACCACGCCAGCGAGCCGCTGCTGACCCGTCTGCGCGCCGTTGCGGCGACCTGCTTCGCGCCGTCGGCCGGGCTCTACCACTACCTGCACATGGCCGAAGGCAACTTCCGCGAGTACCTCCGCGGCGAGACGGTGCGGCTCAAGAAGTACCTCTACGTGATCCGCCCGCTGCTGGCGATGCGCTGGATCGAGCGCCACGCCACGCCGCCGCCGGTGCTCTTCGAGGCTCTGCTGGCCGACGACCCGGAGCCGGCCGGGAGTCCCTTCCGGCAGGCCCTGGCCGAGCTGCTGGAGCGCAAGATGGCCGGCGGCGAGCTGCTCGGCGGCCCGGCGGTGCCTCCGCTGCACGACTTCATCACCCGCGAACTCGAGCGCTGTCGCGCTCAACGGCCCAGCGCCCCCGGCACCGGACCGCGGGTCGAGGCGCTCAACGAGCTGTTCCGCGACGTGCTGGCGGGTCACCTCTGAGCAGCCAGCCAGCACACTCCGGCGGCACTCAACCGTCGCGCTTCAGCCGCCCGGTTCGGCGGGCGTAACGTTCGGCTTTGCCGAATAGCCAGACCCCGAGCGGCATCAGCAGCATGCCCAGCAGCAGCAACGCCAGGATGCAGGGCCAGAGCTGCCGCAGCGGCGCGCCATCCAAGAGCGCTGCGCGCATGCCCTGTAGGACGTAGGTGGCTGGCGAGAACTGACTCAGCCAGCAGAGCGCCCGCGGCAGCACGTCGACGGGGTAGTAGACGCCGGAGATCACCAGCAGCAGCGACTGGATCACCTGAACCACCTGCACGCCCTTCTCGGGATAGAGCAGCGGCAGCACGGCGCCCACCATGCCGAGAGCACTGAACGACAGACTGGCGGCCAGCAGCACGCCGGCCGCTCCGAGGAGGTTAGCGCCGCTGAGGTCGAGGTGGAAGCAGGCCGCTACCGCCGCCAGAATCACCGCGGTCTGCAGAAAGCCGTAGAGCAGCGAGAACAGCGTCGTGCCGACCAGGTGCGTGAAGCGTGAGATCGGCGCCATCAAGGTGTACTCGATGGTGCCCTCCCAGCGCTCCCACTGAATCGTCTCGCTGACCAGCGTGAAGACCACGCTCAGGTAGCCCCAGACCAGGGTACCGGTCAGCAGATAGAGAATCAGGTGCTGCGTGTCGACCCGCTGCCCGGAGATGCGCTCCATGCCGGCCCCGATGAAGGTCACCGACAAGGCATTGGCGATGCTGTAGATCAGCCAGACGACCTCCCAGCCCCAGTACCGCTTGACGAGGTGTACATTCCGCTCGACGAAGGCGTAGGCCGCCCGCGTTTCATGGCGCCAAGACCACATCACTGCTCTCCACGGCGTCCTCGGACGCCGCCTCGTCGGCGCTCTGCAGGCTGTGGCCAGTGAGCGCCAGGAAGACGTCTTCCAGGGTCGGCGGCGACCCGCCAGTGGTGCTGGCGACCCGCTGCTTCAGTTCGGCCGGGGTGCCCTCCGCCACGATGCGGCCAGCGTCGATGATGGCCACCCGATCACACAGGGCGTCCGCCTCGAGCATGTCGTGGGTGGTCAGAATCACCGTCGCGTGGTGGTCGCGCCGGAGCGCCTCGACCAGTCCCTGCACCTCGCGCTTGGAGCGCGGATCCAGGCCGGTCGTGGGCTCATCCAGCAGCAGCAGCACCGGCGCCGTGAGGAGTGCTCGGGCGATGGCCACCTTCTGTTGCATACCGCGCGACATCTGCTCCATCGGCTGCCACAGACTCGCCTCGCGCAGGCCCAGCCGCCGCAAGATGCCGAGCGCCTCCTGCCGCGCCCGGTTGGCCGGCAAGCCGTACAGCCGGGCGCCGAAGAGCAGGTTCTCCAGCGGCGACAGCTTCTTGAAGAACGACGCTTCGACCGAGACCCGGTTGATCAGCCGCCGGATCTCCAGTTCGTGCCGCGCCAGATCCAGCCCGAGCACCTCGACGCTGCCGCTGTCGGGCAAGACCAGCGTGGCGATCACGCGGATTAGGGTGGACTTACCCGAGCCGTTGGGCCCCAGCACGCCGAAGATCTCGCCGCGCCGGACCTGCAGACTGACCTTGTCGAGTGCGCACACCGGCCCGCTGCGGCCCTCGGCGGTGTCATGGCGGACGCCGTCCTGGACCGGCGCGTTCGCCTGCCACGGCCAGCGGAACGGCCGGAAGGTCTTGCTGACGGCGGCGACCCGCAACGCCCAGGTGGTGGGTTCAGACATTGCTCTTCCCGTACGCGGAAGCCCAGTCCAAGAGACCTGGGGAGGTGTTCCGCGACCAGGGAGCGAGCCATCAGACAGCCACATCCAGCCGCGGAGTCCGGTGAAGCACGAACCCGCGGGTGATCGGCAACGGAGGACCTACAGGTGGTCGAGCAGGCAGATCACGAGGGCACGTACCGCGTGCGCGTGTTTTGAAAACACCATGTTCCGCCAGCTCCTTTCCGAGAGTGACCGTAGCCTAGCACGGTCGGTCAAGACTAGCAAGCGGTGGGCGATACTCTAACCGAAGGGCCTGTCGACCGCAGGCCCGGCCAGGGCGGGAGGCCGATGTCCGACCTGAACTCACCGCTGGTCGTCCACCTCGTCCACTCCCTGGGGTGGGGTGGCCTGGAACGGGTCGTGCTCGACCTCTGTCGCTCGACGGCGGCGCTGGGTTGGCGGTCGGCGGTCGTCAGTCTGAGCAACGACATCCCCCGGCAGGCGCAGTTCGCGGCCTTTGGGGTGCCGGTGGAGGTGGTGCCACAGCGCGGCCTGGATGCCAGCCTGCCGTGGCGGCTGGCGACGCGACTGCGAGCGCTGGGTGCCGCCGTGGTCCAGGCGCACAACTTCGGGCGGTACTTCTACGGCGGTCCGGCGGCGCGGCTGGCCGGGCTGGCCAGCCTCTACACCGAGCACAGCAACACGCTGCCGCACGAGCGGGCGTTGCTGTTGGCCCAGCCGCTGCTGTCGCGGTTGGCCGGGCGGGTGGTGGCGGTCAGCGAGACGGTCCGCAGCACGCTGATCGCGGCCCACGGCCTGGCGCCGGAGCGCGTGCGGACGATCCCCAACGGCATCGACACAGCGGTCTACGCCTCGGGTCAGGGCCCGACCTGGCGACAGCGCCACGGCCTGGCCGCGGCCACCCCGCTGGTGGTCCACGTCGGTCGGCTGGTGGCGGTCAAGAACCAGGCGCTGCTGCTGCAGGCCTTCGCGCGGCTCCACGGCGATCCGCCGCCGGTGCTGCTGATGGCCGGCGACGGCGAGCTGCGCGGCGCGCTGCAACGGCTATCCGGCGAGTTGGGGATTGCCGACCGGGTGCGCTGGCTGGGCGTCTGTGACGACGTGGCCGACGTCCTGGCGGCGGGCGATCTGTTCGCCCTGAGCAGCACCAGCGAGGGGCTGCCGCTGGCCATCTTGGAGGCCTTCGCCGCCGGGCGGCCGGTGGTCGCGACGGCTGGCGCCGGCAAGGACCTGGTCACCGCGGCGACCGGGTTGCTGACGCCAACCGGCGCTGTGGAACCGTTCGCGGCCGCCCTGCAGCAGCTCTTGGACGATCCCCAGCGGCGTCGGGAGATGGGCCAGCAGGCCGCCCAGACGGCGGCGCGGCGGTACTCGCTACGGGCGATGGCGACCGCCTACGCCGCCGTCTACGAGGACTTGCTCAGAGCTTCTCGAGACACCAGGTGAGCAGCTTCTGGGCCACTTCCTCGCCGGGCAGTTGATGACCCGACGGCAGCCAGATCTTCTCCAACGGTTCGCCCACCGCCGCGGCGTGCAAGGTGTCGGCGCAGCGCTTCGGGATGATCTCGTCGTTCGTCGCGTTCATCAAGAGGATCGGCCGCTTGCCGAGGCGCGACGCGAAGTTGACCGGGTCGATCGGATCGAGCAGCGGGCGCAGCGTCTCCCAGTCGGTGTTCGGGTTGGCGTCGCGGACGGCCTTCACGAAAGGTGCCGGGGACTCGCGCAGCAAGCTGATCCAGTCGCCGCCGCCGACGGCCAGCATGGCGGTCTTGATCTTCGGTTCGAGGGCCGTCAGGATGGTGCCCTGCATCGCACCCATGCTCATCCCCGCGACGCCGACGCGCGTGGCATCGAGTTCTGGGCGCGTCGCCAGGTAATCCATCGCCACGCGGTAGTCGATCACGGTCTGCGTGAAGACGGCCTGCAACGCCTGCGGGTCACCCACGACGTTCTTGCCTTCGACTCGTCGCGTCCCATGGTATTGCGCGTCGAGCGCCAGGATGGCCATTTCGACGCCAAACATCGCGAGCATCGGGGCTGCCTGCACGAAGTCGTCTTTGCTGCCGCCGAGGCCGTGCAGCGCCAGCAGCACGGGGAGCTTCTTCTGGCTCGGCGGGATCATCAGGTAGCCGCTGACCTTCTGGTCCTTGGCGCTGTAGAACTCGATGCTGTCGACCTTCGTGCCGCCCTCGTTGGTAGTGCGGAGGACTTCCACCATCGCGGGTGTGTCGGGTTTCTCGTACAGCGCGGCGTACTTGGCGTAGGTGGCGTCGTCGCACGGCTGGCGCAGCTCGGCTTGCCCCAAGGCGACCTGCGCGGCAAACAGCAGCAGCCAGCCGGCACGGGCGACGGTAGCTCGGTGCATCTCAATCTCCCCGGAGACAAAGCGTCGGACACGTAGGATGATAACGCGTCCGGCGGCCGGGAGTTTCAGGATCCGCGGTGGTTTTGAAGAAGTCGCCGCGGTGGGGCGTTCGAACAGGGTGACAGGGCCCGTATGAGTGACCCGACGAGGTCCGAGGATCTGGCGTTGGTGCGGCGGGTGCAGCGCGGCGACGCGGCCGCGCTGGACCTGTTGGTGGAGCGCTATCACGGCCCGCTGAGCCAGTTTCTGGAGCGGCTACTGGGCGACGCCGAGACGGCGCGCGAGGTGACTCAGGAGACCTTCTTGCGGATGATGGGCGCGGTGGCGCGGTACCAGCCGCGAGCCAAGTTCAGCACCTGGCTCTACACGATCGCCACCAACCTGGCGCGCGATGAGCTGCGGCGCCGGCAGACGCGGGCGTCGCGGGCGACCGAGCTGGATGACGCCGACCGCGAGCCGCTGGCCGAGCCGCCGACGCCGTTGGCCGAGGCCGCGCTGGCGCAGCTCGAGCGAGACGACATCCGGCGGGCCCTGCGGTCGCTCTCGGCGGACCACCGCGAGGCGGTCGTGCTGCACTACTACCAGGGCCTCAGCTACAAAGAGATCGCGTCGGTCTGCGGCTGCACGGTGGGCACCGTCGGTTCGCGGATTCACTATGCCGTGCGCCACCTGCGGCGGCATCTCGGGGTGCAGGAGCAAGCTGAATGAACCGCTGGCAACGTCGCTGGGCCGAGCGCCACCTGGCCGCCTACTACGCCGGCCGGCTCAGCAGCCGGCAGCGCCGCCGGCTGGCCGGCTGGCTGGAGGCCGATCCAGAGCTGCAGGCTCTGGCGCAGTGGCACACTCAACTGGGTGCGCTGCTGCGGACCCAGGACCCGGCCGCGCCGCCGGACTCGGCCGCCCAACTGGCGTTGCAGGCCCGGTTGCGGCAGGAACTGCGCCCCCTGGCCGTGGCCCGGCTGTGGCGGCCATCGGTGGCGGCCGCGGCCGCTCTGGCGCTGTTTGCGGGCGGCTGCCTGACCGGCGCCGCGGCCTTCCCCCGACAGGTCGAACGGGCGGTCGTGCAGACGGTGGTCAAGGAAGTCCCGGTTGAGCGCCGGGTGGTGGTCGAGAAGCCAGTCAAGGTGATTCAGAAAGTGCCGGTGACGGTGAGAGTGCCGGTCGAGAAGGTGGTGACCCGCTGGCGGACCCGCACGCTGGTACGGACGCAGGTGGTCTACCGCAGCCGCGGCGACCGCGGCCGCGGGGCGCCGGCCCGGGCCGCGGTGCCGGTGGTGCAGGTTCGCAGCAGCGAGTCGCACCAGGCCCTGGCGGCACTGCCCGGCGGCGAACGACCAGCGGCGGTGGACTTTTGATGCGCCGACGCTGGCCCGGCCTGGGCCTGCTGGCGCTGCTGCCGCTGCTGCCGCTGCGGGCGGCCGAGGTGCCCGAGGAGCTGTTCTTCGGTGTCGCCGGGCTGCAGCGGCGGATGCTGCTGACACCGCCGCAGCGCGTGCAGTCGGGGAGCCTGACCGTCGAGCTGCTGGAGGTCGACTCGTTGGTCACCGCCAGCGAGCCGCAGGTGCGCCTGCTGCTGCGCTGCCGCCAGGGCGGGCCCAGCGCCACGCCGTTGGTGGTGGTCGGCGAGGTCTACGCGCTGGACGAGGCCGGTCGCGAGCTGCCGGCGCGGAGCCGGCAGAGCTATCAGCAGGGCGAGGTCTCGTGGGTCGTGGTGACGCTGCCGGCGGCCCGGCGGCTGAGCCTGTTCAGCACCGCGCTGGGGCCAGCCCCGCGAGAGGAGCAGCGCACCGAGCGCCTGCCCTTGACGGCCGGCAGCAGCGCCGAGTGGCCGGCGGTCGGCCTGCGCGGCGAGCTGGCGCTGCTGCGACAGGAGCGCACGCGGCTGCCGCTGGCGAGCGAGGCGCCGCCGCTCTATCGCGGTCTCGATTCGACGGCCCTGCGCAGCGAGGATCCCCCGGAGCCGAGTGGCGATAGCAGCTTTGTGACGCTCCGCCTGGCGACCCTCGGGCCGCTCGAATCGCCGGTCGGCTGGCGGCTGGCCAACCTGCGGCTGACCGCCGGGCAGCAGGTGGTGCAGGACTGGCGCTACCGGCGCCTGTTGTGGCGGCCCGACTGGGGGGCCTGGCTGGGCGCCAAAGGGCGCGACTGGGAGAGCAGCGCCGAGGCCACGCCGCGGCGTGGGGTGCTGCTCGAGTCCCTGGTCGCGGGCGGGCCGGGCGAACTGGCGGGGCTACGGGTCGGCGACGTGCTGCTAACCGCGGCCGGCCTGCCCTTGCCGGATGCCTACGGACTGGGCGAACTGGTGCGGACCCAGGCCCCCGGCGCCGTGCTGCGCTGCGAGGTCTGGCGCGACGGGCGACGGCTGCCGGTGACCATTCGCCTGGGCGGCCGAGAGCTGTGGCCGGATCTCGATGAGGTCGAGTTCAAGGAAGCCTGGACGCGGCTCGGCGGCGGGGAGCAGGCGGTGCTCAGCCTGTGGGACTGGCAGACCTGGGCGCCGCTGCCGGGCGACCTCGCCCCGACTGCGCTGGAGCTGGTCTTCAGCCGGCTGCAACCCGTCGCCCAGACGCAGTTTGTGCTCCGCAATATCCCGTTGCAGGCGCCTCAGTCGTCGTCGAAGAGCAACAACTGATCGCGGTGGGGGTCCTCCTGGCCGGTGGCCAGGGCCAGGAGCTGCGGCCCGCTGAGCGCCGTCAGGCGGGCCGGGCGCCAGAGCAGCAGGTCGTCGGGGCGATGCTCCCGGCGGCGCTTCTCGGCCGCCGCCCGGCTGCGGTTGGCGTAGCAGTAGAGGCAGCCGGTGGGGCAGGTGTCGTAAACTCCGATGTCGACGCTGGCGAAGCAGCCACAGCGGTCGCGATGCGGCCGCCGCGGGAGCAGCAACGACTTCCCGGCGAGGCGTTCCAGGCGGGCCAAATCGATGCACGCGGCGTCGTCGAGTCCGGCACACAGCAGCTCGCGCTGCGCACAGACCGTCAGTCGCAGGCCCTCCTGCCGGGCGAGGTCCGCCAGTTGTAGCAGCAGTTCGCGTTTCGCCTCCAGCGCCGGGTCCTCGAAGGTGAACCCGTTGGCCAGCCCGCCGGCGCGCAGTTGGCTGCTGGTCTTGCGGTAGAAGTGCGTGAACGAGACCACCACCTCGTCGGCGATCCCTGACAGCGCGCCGGCCAGTCGGGCGAAGTTGGCGAGGTGCCAGGCCGGCGGGGTCAGCGACGTCACCAGCAAGGGGTCGTAGCGCCAGACGAGGGACCCGGCGCCGCAGCAGTCGACGACCTCGCGGCAGAGCGCGGTGGCCCGCTCCGGTGCGGCGCCGTGGCTCTCCAAGGCGCGTGGGTAGGCGGTCAGGCTGTACTGCACGACGCACGGCAGCCCGTCGGCTCGCAGCCGCTGCAAGACCGGCATGAAGGGCGCGCTGTTGCGGGTCCAGAAGACGAAACCCTGCACCTCCGGCGCGTGCAGCGCGACCCGCCGCAGGCCACTGTCGAAAGGGTTCGGCACGAGGCAGAACCCGGCCTGGTACCGCCGCTCGAACCAGCGGCTGTAGTACGCCGGAATGTCGGTGCGGTAGCTTGCCGAGACGATCACCCGCCGCTCCAACCGGCAGTTCGCGGTCCGCCTGCCCCGTCCTTTCGACAACCTCGACGCATCAGGGCTGGCTAATGAGTTGCAGCGAGGTGGGGCGCGGGCGCACTGTGCAGAGGAGGCGCGGATGACACCACGGGAGCGATTCCTGGCCTGCTACCGGTTTCAGCCGGTGGACCACGTGCCGGATCGCGAGTTTGGCTACTGGGACGACACGCTGCGGGTCTGGTGGGACCAGGGCCTGCCGCGCTGGGTCACCCACAACGGCCTGGCTGACCATTACTTCAAGTTCGAGCCGCGGGGCGGCGTGCCGCTGAACGTCGGTCTCCAGCCGGGGTTCGCCACCGAGGTGATGGAGACGCACGAGCGCTACCAGATCATCCGCGACGGCAATGGCGTGCTGCTGAAGCAGTTCACCGACGGCTCGAGCTCCATCCCACACTACCTGGAGTTCCCGCTTCAGACGCGCGCCGACTGGGAAGAGAAGTTCCTGCCGCGGCTGCAACTGGACCGCCTCTATCCGAGCAACTGGGAGCAGCTCAAGACGCGTTGGATGGAGCGCGAGTACCCGCTCGGCATCTCCTGCGGCAGCCTCTACGGCTGGTTGCGCAACTGGATGGGCCTGGAGGGCATCAGCATCGCGATTGGGACCGACCCGGCCTGGGTCGATGCGATGATGGAGCACCTCTGCCAGTTGACCTGTGCCGTGATTGCCCGCGCCGCGGCGGAGGTGGAGCTCGACTTCGCGACGTTCTGGGAGGATATGTCGGCGAACCACGGTCCGCTGATCTCACCAGCGATGTTCCGACGCCACATGACGCCGCGGTTGAAGCGCATCACCGACCTGCTGCGCGACCACGGTGTCGGGATCTTCGTGGTCGACAGCGATGGCAACATCAACCAGATTGTGGAGCCCTGGCTGGAGGGAGGCGTGAACTGCATGTTCCCCCTCGAGATCAACGGGGACAGCGATCCGGTCAAGCTGCGGGCGCGGTACGGGCAGCGGGTTCTGCTGAAGGGTGGGGTGGACAAGAACGCCCTGCGCGCTGGCCGGGCGGCGATCGACGCGGAGTTGGAGCGCATCGCGCCGGTGGTGGCGACCGGCGGTTACGTGCCGACCGTCGACCACCGGGTCCCACCAGACGTGACCTACGAGGACTACCTGTACTATCTGCGGGCGAAGCGGGAGCGGTTTGGGATCCCCGACCCCGGATTCGCGGACGCCCCGTGATCGGGACCAGAGCGGCCCGAAAAGTCCACAAGGAATCGTTGATTCGACAGGCAGGAAGGCAGCAGGCGCTGGGGAAACCCAGCGGTGCCGCGCGGGCGGAGGCCGGCGTGGTTTCGGATGTAAGGAGGCTTCTCGATGGCTGATTTCGCCGCAATGCAGGAAGCGGTGATCAAGGGCAACCTCGGCGAGGCGACGCGCCTCACGCAGGAGGCCTTGGACGGCGGAACCGCGCCGGCCGCAATCGTCAATGAGGGACTGATCCCTGGGATGCTGGTGGTCGGTGAGCGCTTCAAGAACAACGAGTACTATGTTCCGGAAGTGCTGATCGCCGCGCGCGCCATGAAAGGCGCGATGGCGCTGGTGCAGCCGCATCTCAAGGAAGGCGACATCGAGCCGCTCGGCACGGTCGCCATCGGCACGGTGCAGGGCGACTTGCATGACATCGGCAAGAACCTCGTGGCGATGATGCTCGAGGGCGCCGGCTACAAGATCGTCGACCTCGGCGTGGACGTCTCGCCGGAGAAGTTCATCGACGCCGTGCAGTCGCAGGGAGTCACGGTGATCGCGCTGTCGGCGCTGCTGACGACCACCATGCCCTCCATCGGCAAGACCATCGAGGCGCTCAACGCCGCGGGTCTGCGCGAGAAGGTCACGGTGATCATCGGCGGTGCCCCGGTCACCGAGGCGTATCGTAAGGAAGTCGGCGCCGACGCCTACGCTCCCGACGCGGGGAGCGCGGTCGAAGCGCTGAAGGGCCTGGCCGCCTAGTTGCGCGCTAGCCCCGCGGGTCGCGCTCTGCTGCGGCGACGGGCGCGGTCCGCGGGGCTCTCCACTGGTCGTGTCGGCTCGCTGCCGGTCTACCGGCGGCGACGGTTGGTTGGTGCCTGCTGGTCCACCGAGTCCTAAGGTTGGAGGTCCCGATGGCCGTCTCTCCCCGTGAACTGCTGCACGCTGCGCTGCACCGGCAACCCACCGCGCGCACGCCCTGGGTGCCGTACGTCGGCTGCCACGGCGGGCGGCTGATTGGGCGGAGCGCCGAGGAGTATCTGCGCAGCGCCGAGTTGATCGCTTACGGGGTCGCCACCGCGGCACAGCGCTACCGCGCCGATGGCGTGCCGGTCGTCTTCGACCTGCAGATCGAGGCCGAGGCGCTGGGCTGCGAACTCGCCTGGTCGGAGGAGAATCCACCGGCGGTGATCTCGCACCCGCTGGCCCGCGGTACCCAGCTCGCGGATCTGGCGGTGCCCACCGCGGAGTCCGGTCGGCTGCCGATCGTGCTCGACGCGATCCGCCAGGCCCGCCGGCAGGTCGGTGACGAGGTCAGCCTGTTCGGCCTGATCACCGGCCCGTTCACCCTCGCCCTGCACCTCCTGGGGCCTGACATCTTCATGCAGATGTTCGACCAGCCGGAGCAGATTCAGGCGTTGATGCAGTTCACTCAGGAAGTCGGCCGGGCCGTCGCGGCGCTCTACATCGAGGCCGGCTGCGATGTCATCGCGGTGGTTGACCCGATGACCAGCCAGATCTCGCCGGGCCACTTCGAGGAGTTCGTGACCGCGCCAGCGCGCGCCATCTTCGCCGATCTGCGGCAGCGTGGCGTGCCCGGCTGCTTCTTCGTCTGCGGCGACGCGCAGCGCAACCTCGGCAAGATGGCCGAGTGCGGCCCGGAGGCGGTGTTTGTCGACGAGCAGATCGATCTCGTGGCGATGGGCGAGATCGCCCGCCAGCACAACGTCGCCTTCGGCGGCAACATCCCGCTGACCACCGTGATGCTGTTCGGCAGCCAGGACGACAACCGGCGCGCGGCGCGGGCCTGTCTCGACCAGGGTGGGGCGACCGGGTTCATCTTGGCGCCCGGCTGCGACATCCCCTACGCCGTGCCGCCCGAGAACCTCGCGGCGATTGCCGAGGTCGTGCATGGCGAACACTCTGGCGTCGTGGCGGCCGGGGCCAGCACAGCGGTTGAGGTCGAGCTGCCCGACTACGCGACGCTCGGCCACGTGCAGGTCGACATCTTCACCCTCGACTCGGCGGCCTGCGCGCCGTGTCAGTACATGGTCGCGGCGGTCGAGAAGATCCTGCCGGAGTTCGCTGACAAGGTGCAGTGGAACGAGCTGAAGCTGAAGAGCCCCGAGACCGTCGCGCTGATGGGTGCGGTCGGGGTGACCTCGATTCCGTCGATTGCCATCGACGGCGAGGTGGCTTTCAGCAGCCTGATTCCCGAACTCCGCGTGCTCCGCGACGCGGTGCGTGATAAGCTGTCGGCGAAGAGTCTGATCTAGCGGAGCCGACAGGATGCGGATCGATTTGCGGGAGCGCCTGGCCAGCGGCCGGGCGTTGGTCGTGGACGGGGCGACGGGCACGCAGCTCCAGGCGCGGGGGCTGCCCGCCGGGGCCTGCAGCGAGGGCTGGAATCTGGACCATCCCGACGCGGTCCGCGCGGTCGCTGCGGCCTACGCGGCGGCTGGCAGCGATCTGGTCTACAGCAACAGCTTCGGCGGCAACCCCTGGCGGTTGGCGCATCACGGGCTGGAGGGAGAGCTGGCGGCCCTCAACCGGCGGGCGGCCGAGCTGGCCCGCGAAGGCGTCGGCGACGACGTCTATGTCGCTGGCAGCATGGGCCCGACCGGCGACTTCCTGGCCCCCCTCGGCCTGCTGGAACCAGCGGCGGTGGAAGCGGCCTACGGCCAGCAGGCCGCCGCGCTGGTGGCCGGTGGTGCCGACGCCATCGTCTGCGAGACCTTCGCCGCCCTCGACGAACTGAGCGCCGCGGTGCGCGGTGCGCGGGCCGCCGTGGAGGTGCCGATCGTCGCGTCACTGACTTACGGTCGCGGTGGCCGGACGATGATGGGGGTCACCGCGACCGACGCCGTGCTGGCGCTGGTCGAGGCTGGGGCCGAGGTGATCGGTCTCAACTGCGGCGACGACCTGGAGGTCGTGCCGCTGGTGCTCGCCGCCTACCGTGCCACGGTGCCGGAGCTGCCGGTGCTGATCAAGCCGAACGCCGGGATGCCGGCCATCGTCGCTGGGACGCCGGTCTGGCCGGTCGCGCCGGCGGAGTTCGGGCAGCTCGCGGCGGGTTGGCGCGCCGCGGGGGCCACGCTGCTAGGCGGCTGCTGCGGCACCAGCCCGGAGCATCTGGCGGCCGTCGCGGCCGCCGTGCGCCGCTAGCTGTCGGCCAGGCCGGGCCGCCCGGCGGCCCGGCGACCGCTGGCCCCGCGCCGCAGAACTGAGGAACCCCCATGGTTGAGCATCTGGTCTTGTTCAAGCTCCACAACGACGCCACCCCGGCCCAGGTCGAGGCGATGCTGCAGGCGCTGCGGGCGCTGCCGACGCAGATCGACACCATCCGCGAGCTGAGCTGCGGCCACAACTTCTGTGACCGCAGCAACGGCCACCAGGTTGGGCTGCGCGTGTTGTTCGACGACCGCGCCGGCCTGGAGGTCTACGCACCGCATCCGGCCCACACCGGCTGCGTGGCGACCTGCATCAAGCCGATCCTGGAGCAGGTCACGGTCGTCGACTACGAGTGCTGACGGCTGCTTCAGACCGCTTTCGGATAGCTCCCCAGGACCTTCGCCGAGAGCGTCACGCTCTCGATGGCGGCGAGGGCTTGCTGCACCTGCTCGTCCTGGAGGTGGCCCTCGACGTCGATGAAGAAGACGTACTCGAAGGGCGCCACCGGGCTCGGCCGGGACTCGATCAGCGTCATGTTGAGGCCGCTCTCGCCGAGGATGCCCAGCGCCTGCACGAGCGTGCCCGGCTGGTGCGACAGGGCCAGCAGCAGCGAGGTCTTGTCGGACCCGGTCGGGGCGGGCGGCTCCGGACCCAGCGCGAAGAAGCGGGTGCGGTTGTCGGCGCGGTCTTCGATGTTGACCGCCAGGGCTGGGATGCCGTACACCGCCGAGGCCAGCTCCGGCCCAATCGCCGCGGCATTCGGCTCGTCGAGCGCCCGCTTGACGCCGTCGGCGGTCGAGTTGACCGGCACTTGCGCGGCGTTCGGCAGGTTCGTCCGCAGCCAGTGCCGACACTGGTCGAGCGCGACATCCTTCGAGTAGACCGTGTTCACGCGCGGCAGTTGGGGTGCCCGCGAGAGCAGGCAATGGTGAATGTCGAAGTAGTGCTCGCTCTGAATCGTCAGCCGGTACTCAGCCAGCAGATCGAGCACCTCGCGGATGGTGCCGGCGGTGCTGTTCTCGACGGGCACCAGGGCATGATCGGCCCACTTTCGGCGGACCGCCTCGAAGATGCTGCGGAAGTCCGGCTGCGGCAGGTAGCTGGCGGAGGCCCCAAAGACGTTGCGGGCGGCGATGTCGGTGAAGGTACCGAGCGGGCCGAGGAAGGCGACGGTGCGCGGCTGCTGCAGATTGAGGCAGCCGGCAATCACCTCGCGGAAGACGGACACCGCCGATTGGCGCGGGAACTTGCCAAGATCGGAATTGGCGATACGATCCAGAATCCAGCGCTCTCGTTCGGGATCGAAGAAGGGCAGGCCCTCGGCGCGTTTGACTTCGCCCACGGCCACCGCCACTTCGGCGCGCTGCTTGAGGAGCGCGATGATCTGGTCGTCCAGGTGATTCAGCTGACGGCGCAGGTCTGCCAGGGACATACGGCGAACTCGCAATGGCGCCATTCTAGCCAGGGCGTCGACGCGGTGTCAAGAACGGAGCATTCATGTCGCTGAAGATGCCGGCCGACCAGTGGGTCAAATGCGCCAACTGCAAGGAGCTGGTCTACCGCAAGGAGTTCGAGAAGCTCCTGCGGGTCTGTCCGATGTGCAACCACCACCAGCGCCTGCGGGCGTCGGAGCGCATCGCGATGGTCGCCGACCCCGGCAGCTTCCGCGAGCACGATGCCACGGTGATCTCGGCCGACCCGCTGGGCTTCCCGGAGTACGCCGAGAAGCTCGACAGCACCCGCGCGGTGACCGGCATGAACGAGGCTGTGGTCTGTGGCGAGGCGACGCTGGAGGGTTACCCGGTGCAGCTCGGCGTGATGGACCACCACTTCCGCGCTGGCAGCATGAGTGCCGCGGTCGGCGAGAAGGTCCGCCGCGTCTTTGCGCGGGGCACTGACAAGCGCCAGGCCGTCCTGCTGTTCATCGCCTCGGGCGGGGCGAGGGTCCATGAAGGGCTGCACGGGCTGATGCAGATGGCCAAGACCTCGGCCGCCATCGCGCGCTTTCAGACTAGCGGCCGGCCCTACCTGGTGGTGCTGACCGATCCATCGATGGCCGGCGTACTGGCCAGCTACGCCTCGCTGGGCGATGTGATTCTGGCCGAGCCGGGGGCCGTGATCGGGTTCACCGGCCCGCGGGTGATGGAGCAGACCGTCCGGGTCAAGTTGCCGCCAGGGCATCAGACGGCGGAGTTTCAGATGGACCACGGCATGGTCGACATGGTCATCGACCGCGTCAAGCTGCGCCCGACCCTGCGTTCGCTGCTGCGCGGCATGGTCGGCGTGCTGCCACGCAAGGGAGCCTGACGATGCGCCACATCCCGCTGGAGCAGCCGCTGATCGATCTGCTGGACACCCGCGCGACGCTCGAAGAGGAGTTGCTGGCGCTGCAGGACGCCGCCGCCACGGGTGAGGATGTGCTGGCGCGGCGACAAGACGTCGAGGCCCGCCTGGGTGCGCTGGGTGACGAGTACACCCGGTTGCGCGACGACCTTTTCAGCAGCCTGACGCCACTCGACAAGGTGCAGTTGGCGCGCCACCCCGACCGGCCCTATGCCCTCGATTACGTCAGCTACCTGGTCAGCGACTGGTGCGAGCTGCACGGCGACCGCCGCTTCGCCGACGACGGGGCCATCATCGCCGGCTTTGGCGTCTTCGGCGGGCAGCAGCCGATTGCCGTGGCCGGTCACCAGAAGGGCCGCAACGTCGCCGAGCGGAAGGCCCGCAACATGGGGATGCCCGGGCCGTCGGGCTACCGCAAGGCGGTCCGCGTGATGCAACTGGCCGGCCGCCTGGGCCATCCGGTGCTGACCTTCATCGACACCGCTGGCGCGGCCTGCACGCCCGAAGCGGAGGAACTTGGCATCAGTGAGGCCCTGGCCACCTCGCAGCTCGAGATGGCTCGCCTGCCGGTGCCGGTGATCGCGACGGTGATCGGCGAAGGCGGCTCGGGCGGCGCGATTGCGCTCGGCGTCGCCGACCACATCATCATGCTGGATTACAGCTACTACTCGGTGATCTCACCGGAGGGTTGTGCCAGCATCATCTGGCGCGATGCGACCCGCTTTGGTGAAGCCGCCGAAGCGCTGCGGCTGTCGGCCAGCGATGCGCTGTCTTTTGGCTTCTGCGACGAGGTCCTCAGCGAGCCGCCGGGCGGTGCGCACCACGACCCGGCCGCGATGGCGCTGCGCCTCGAAGAGGCCATCGGCGCAGCGCTCCAACGGCTGCAGGCGCTGACGCCGGCGCAACTGGTGGAGCAGCGCTACGAGAAGTTCGCCCGCATGGGCCGTTTCCTCGAGACGGCCTGACCAGCCGCTGCCTCAGGCCGCGTCGACCGTTTCCAAGCCGAAGGTGAACTGCCGCCGCAGCGCCGGGTCGGCGCGCAGGTGGGCCGTGCTGGCGCTGGCCACCAGGCGGCCGTTGACCAGCAGCACACAGCGGTCGGCCACTTCCAGGGCCAGCGGCACGTTCTGCTCGACCAGCAGCACCGCCGCGCCGGTCGCGTCACGCGTCGCCCGCACCTGCTCCACGGCAGCCCGCGCAAGCCGCGGGGCCAGCCCGATGCTGGGTTCGTCAACCAGCAGCAGGCGTGGTTGGGCGAGCAGCGCCATGGCGATCGCCAGTTGCTGCTTCTGACCCCCGGACAACGTGCCGGCCCGCTGCCGCTCGTGTCCGGCCAGGTCGGGGAAGCGCTGCAGCGCGGCCTGCCGGGCGTCGGCGGTGACGCTGCCGGGGGGCCAGGCGGCCGCCGCCACGGTCAGGTTGTCGGCCACCGTCAGCGGGCCGAAGACCTGCCCGCCTTGCGGCAGGTAGGCGATCCCGCGGCGCAGACACTCCGCCGGCCGCCGCCCGGTGATGGCTTCACCACCGAACTGGACCGCTCCCGCGGTGATCGGTGCCAGTCCGCAGACGGCCTTCAGGACGGTCGACTTGCCAGCGCCATTGGGGCCGAGCAGTGCGACGATCTCCGCGGGGCCGACGCGCAGGTCAACCTCGCGGAGAATCGTGCGCCTGACATAGGCGGCGCTGACACCGACCAGCTCCAGCAGCGCCGGCGCCGCCACGGTCACGGCGTCGGCCGGGTCCACTGGGCACAGACCTGTTGCGGCGTGTCCGGGTTCAGAATGGTCTGCAGCAGGCTGGTCTCGAGCAGGTGCAGGTTGGCCGGAATCCGCGTCCCGGCCGGCGGCAGCAGGCCGTTGCTGGTGATCACCACCAGGAAGCCGTCGGTCTCGTAGATCCGGCCGCGCGCGCTGGGCGAGCTGACCTCCACCCGGCCGGACGCGGCGCCCCCGTCGGTGGTCAACTGGAAGGTCGCGTCCGGGTTGATCTGCAGCACATCCGGCGTGCCGATGTTGGGCGTCAGGTGGTCGGGATCGGGTCCGGTCTGGTTTTCGGTCCAGGTCCCTACCAGCAGCCGGGCGCCGTCGTCCTCGGGCGGGTTCGGCGGGCCGTCGATGTTGCTGACGCTGAACTGTAGCAGTCGCCGGGTCGGCTCGGTGACGCCAGCGCTGACGAACTCCAGCCGGACCAGGTAGACCTGGGCGTAGGAGTGCGGGTTGCCGGGCACCGTGACGTTGGCGCTGAACCAGTCGCCCGCAGCGGTCATGTCAAAGTCGTCGAACTCCTCGTCGCCGTTGGGCGTCGACAGCGCCACCCGGGCCAGTCCTTCGACCGCCTCGCCCTCGGGGTCGCGCACCTGGGCCTGCACCGCCACCGTGCCGCCCTGGAAGGGCAGCGTCTGCGGCAGCACGCGGGCCTGCAGGATCACCGGCGGCCGGTCGGCGCCGGCCACCGGGCTGGGCAGCAGGGTCAGGTCGAGCTCGCTGGTCGCGCCGCCCTGCACATCAATCTCCTCGAAGTCGGGCTCGAACCCGCCAGCCACGACGCGCAGTTCGGCGGTGCCGATCGGCACATCGGTCAGCGTCACGGTGTTGCCGCTGACCGTCACGGCGCGATCGGCATCGCCGGTGAAGTCCTCCGGCGGCAGCGCCGTGTTGACGCGGGCCTGCTCGACGCCGTTGAACAGCAGCGCCGCGCGGGTCACCGGGTCCGAGAAGACGCTGACCACGACGGTGCCGAAGCTCTCGTCCGCGGCATCTTCGACGATCGCCGCGAGGGCCTCTTCGTCGGTGGTGATGTCGACCTCGTCATCCAGCTCATCGAGTTTCGCGTCGGCAATCTGCTCCAGCGCGGCGACCTGCGAGTCGGTGACCGGCTGGTCGGTGCCGCGGTTCTCCAGGATACTCGCGGCGACGGTGCTGGTCGGCGTGATGTTGCGCTGCTTCTCTTCGCCGGCCGCGCCGAAGCTGATGGCGCCGCGCAGGACCCGATTCGAATCGAACGGATCGGTGGCGACGACCAGCAGCGGCACGTTGATGGGCAGGCCATCCAGGCGGTAGAACCCGCGGGCGTCGGCTTGGGTGGTGGCGACGGGCGTGTCGCCCGGGGTGCGGGGCAGCACGAAGACCCGGATCAGAGCATGGGGGATGCTGGTGTCACCGGTCGCCGTCTGCCGCCCGCGCGAGGGCACGAAGACGAAGCCGTCCATCGCTGAAGCGCTGCGGGACGGCTCGCCGATCAGGCCGTCGCTGCCGCCGCCGTTGGCGCTGCAACCGACCGACAGCGCCCCGGCCGCCAGCAGCAGCGCCAGACCGTAGCGCCGGACCCGTCCGAGCTGAGCTCCACCCATGATCGTCTCCAAACTGCCGCCCGCCGCCGGCGGCGAGGTGCCGGTATTATGCCGCGTCGCCGGCCGCCCGCCGCCTGAACGTTTGCTTACCGCGTCGCCTGCAGGCCTACGGCGGCGCCGTCGCCGGCGCGGCGACGGGCTGTTCACGTACCAGCACCGGGAAGACCGCCCCGGACACCTTGGCGTCCACCTCGGCTGGCGTCAAGTCCGCCGCGCCGCCCCCGAACTTCGGCTCAAAGTCCGGAATCCTCCGCAGCAGCGCCGCGGCGTAGTCAATCGGGACACTGAACGCGACCCCCTCCGTGGCGCCGTCGACCTCCAGGCGGGCACTGACCACGCCGACCGCTTCGCCGCGCAGGTTGACCATCGGGCCGCCACTGTTGCCGGGCTTGATCGGCGCATTGGTCTGCAGGGTGCGCCGGCCGTCGAGGTTGCGCAGCGCGGTGATGCGGCCGTTTTCGCTGCTCAGGTCGAGCCCCAGCAGGTCGGCGAGCGGGTAACCGAAGCAGAGCACCTCGTCCTGCCGCTTCACGCTGCTGACATCGGCCAGCGGGATGGCGGCCAACCCGGCCGCGCCGATCTTGAGCAGCGCCAAGTCGTACTGCGCCGACTGCGCCACCACCGTCGCCGGCCACTCGACCTCGCCGATCCGCACCGAGGGGTGCCCCGCGCCGTCTACCACGTGGTGGCAAGTCAGCAGCCAGCCATCGGGATGCACCACAAAGGCGGTGCCCGAGCCGAGCAGCTTCGGCCCCTGGGTGAAAGCGGTCGGTGGGCGGAAGGAGGGTTCAAGGGCCGGGTCATGCACCACGAACTCTGGTGGGATGGGGCTGAAGCGCTCCTCGCCCGGCCGCCGCCAGCGCAGGAAGACGCCCGAGACGCGGCCCAGGTTGGCGTACAGCAGGCTAAAGGGATGCATCCCAGCGGTCAGCTCCAGCCGTACCGTGCTCGGCGGCACGGCCACCAGACCGCGCTGCCCGCGCGCCACGAAGCCACGAGTGTGCTGTAAGATGTCGCGCTCATCGAGCGACAGCGCGGCGAAGTCGTCGGCCAGCAGCTGGAACTCGTAGCCCCCGGCGCGGGGCACGAACAGCAGGCCGACCCAGCAGACCAGCATCGAGTCGTGGTTGACCTGCTGCAGCACCTCGGCCGGCCAGGGCGCCTCGGAGCGGGCGCGCAGTTGCAGGTCGCCGAGCCGCCAGTCGGCCGGCACCTGGTAGTACCACGGGTAGCGCTCGTCGCGCCGCACCTGAGGCCTGGCCGCCGCGGGGTCCTGCGGGTCGAAGGTGCCGTAGAGCGCCATCAGCCCGGCGGTGTAGACTTCAGCCGGCGCGGCGACCACGGTGACCAACCCGGCCAGGAGGGCTCTCCATACTGGCCGCATGACTCGTCTCGCTCCTGCCCGTCAGGAGCAGTATGCCCCCATCGGCGGCGGTGCGACTTAATCGTAGATGACGTTCAGGAGAGTCTGCCCAACCGCCCGCAGGCTCTCCGGCCGACAGTTGTCCGGGGTGTCGTGCGTGGTGTGCCAGAACGAGTGGTTGTTCGGCCCCGGGTAATCGAAGTCGATAATGTCGATGGCCGGGACCCCGATGTTGATCAGCGGGATGTGATCGTCGGTGATCGCCAGGCCCAGACGGTTCTGGAAGGCCGTGAAGCCCAGGCTCTGCGCGGTCTGCCAGACGTGATCCACCAGCGTCGGATGGCTGGTCACGGAGTTCTGCTCGCGCGGCAGGCTGAGCGACGGATCGCCGACCATGTCGACCACAATCACCTCGCGGGGCCGGAACCGGCCGATGTTGGCCGCGAAGTGGCGCGCGCCGATGGAGAAGCCTGAGAGCGGCTGGCCGGTGGTCAATGGCGTGTTGCCACCGTCCTCAAAGTCGAACAGCACCAGGATCACCGGCCGCGGCGGGGCGGCCGCCTGCAGGTGGCGCGCCAGCTCCAGCAACACCGCCACGCCTGAGGCGCCGTCGTTGGCGCCCAGGATCGGCTGGTTGCGCTTGGCCGGGTCGGGATCCTGGTCGGCGACCGGGCGGGTGTCCCAGTGCGCGCCCAGCAGCAGCGCGTCGCTCAGCGGGGCGCCGGCGGGGTTGAAGACCGCCACCAGGTTGGCGAACTGGAAGGTCGTGTCGCCGGGCGTCGTGAAGCTGAAGTCCTGCTGGGTGACATCGCCAGTGCGCGCCTGGAGCTGCGCCAGCAACCAGTTGCGGCAGGCCGTGTGGCCGGCCGAGCCCGGCGCCCGCGGGCCGAAGTCGACCTGCGTCTGCAAATCGGCGAAGGCGCGCGTGGCGTTGAAGGCGGGCACCACGGGATCAGGGGTCCCGCCAGTGGCGTTGCCGCCACCGCCGCAGC
The DNA here is from genome assembly GCA_020850355.1 of Fimbriimonadaceae bacterium. Classification (GTDB taxonomy): domain Bacteria; phylum Armatimonadota; class UBA10988; order UBA10988; family UBA10988; genus JADZEX01. Next base: position 66,234 of record JADZEX010000067.1, read on the forward strand.
CAAAGGCCGACAACAGCAGGGCCAGCGCGGCGACCAGTGCGCCGTGCAGCCAGCGCCAACGACGCGTGGATGGACAGGTCATCGCCCTACCTCCGGCAGGGCGTGCAGCCGGAGGTCCCGGAAGCGCACCCGTGCCCCGTTCTCGACGTGCAGCCCGATGGCTCCGCCGGTCGCCTCGCAGGGCAACTGGCCGAGCGGCTGGTCGTTCAGACCGTAGCGCAGTTGACCCGCGGCCAGGGTCACCTGCAAGGTGTTGCCGGCCTCGCCCCGCAGCGGCGGCAGCGCGGCGCTGTCGAGGGTCTCGAAGACCCGGTTGACGCAGCGCCCGGCGAAGTACTTGCCGGTCCCGGTGAGCAGCAGGTACCAGAAGTTCTCGGCCGCGGCGTCAGCCGCCACGACGAGGCCGTAGGTGCCGTCCGGCCCGACTTCGAGCGGCTGCACCACCACGCTCACGACCCCGGCCGCCCGGTGAGCCATCGACGCGGCCCACAGCGTGGTGCGGCTGCCCTGCGCCGGCCCGCGGACCTCGTAGGCGCTGTCGCTGAAGCGGTGGTCGGCGTCCTGTGGCCACACGCCGCCTTGGCCGTCAAGCGGGTCGTGCAGGCGCAACTCGCCCTGCGGCCAGCTCGTCCGGCCGCTGCCCGGCCCGGCCGGCGGCGCGACCACCCGCAGGTTGTCGAAGGCGACCTGCCCGGCCTGCTCGAGGTAGACCCCGACCGCGCCGCTGCGGTGCGTCGAGTCGACGAAGCTGCCGCAGACGGCGTCGTTGAGGCGGACCTCGAAGTGGCTGCCGCGCGCGATCACCTCCAGCCGGTTGGCCTGCTGCAACGGCCGGATGGCGGTCGAGACACCCCGCCGCAGCACCGTCGGCTGGTCGCCGTTCCAGACGCCGACCAGCCAGTTCCCCGCCTCGCCGAGCACCGCGAAGTAGAAGTGTGTGCCATCGGTGATCCGCCAGAGCAGCCCCGCCAGCGTGTTCGCCGCGGCGCGCTCGAAGCGCACCTCGAGCTGGTAGTCGCCGTCCTCCAGCGCCGCCGTCTGTCGGTTCCAACTCAGGAAGCTGCGACTCGGGCCCTGGCCGTCGCACTGCAGGTAGTAAGCCCCATCACGCAGCTCGCGGCGGGCGTCGACGTCCCAGCCGCGGTTGGTGCCGAAGTCATCCTCGAAGAGCACGCCCCGGCTGCCGGCCGGCGGTCCGCCAGCGGTGCCGCCGGAGCCGTCCAGGCTGGTCACCAGGAGGTCTTCGAACCGGACCATCGCCGGCGCCTCGACGCAAACGCCGATCCGGCCGGCGGTGCTGAAGGTGCCGTCAGTGACCGTCGCCAGCGCCACGCCGTTGGCCCCCAGGCTAAAGGTCTCGCCGCTCGCCCGGACGGTCAGCGTCTGGCTGCCGCCCTTCGCCAGCGACGGCTCCTGGCCCTGCTTCAGCAGTGCCGCCTGCCCGGCCCGAAACCGCCCGAAAAGGTAGCCGCCGGCGCCATTGACGACGAAGAAGTAGCTGTTGCGCCAGGAGTCTTGCACTCGCAGCAGCAGCCCATAGAGCGGCCCGACGTTGTTACCGCGGACCTTGCTGAGGGTCAACTGCGCACTGAAGTCGCCGAGGTCGGCGGGCTGTTCGATCCAGCGGTAGTAGCCACCGGTGTTCCTGGCGTCGACGAGGTAAGCGTCCTGGTCCAGCTTGCTGAACTCATCGACCCGCCAGGCCCGTTGGTTGCTGGCCCAGGTTTCGTGCAGCAAGACGCCGCTGGGCTGGGCCGCGGCCGAGGTCAGCAGCAGCAGCAGGCAGCCGATCCCGCGGCCCGTCATGGCAAAGCCCGCCGCGCGATGGCCAGCAGGTTGTCGAAACTGGCGGTCACGCCGTTGTCGACATACAGCCCAAAGCCGCCGCTGTCGTAAGTCGGGTCCTCGACCGTGGTCAATCGCGTCCCGTTCAGCTCGAACTCCAGCCGGCGGCCATCGCAGTGGGCCGTGACGGTGTTGACGCCTGGCCGCAGCAGCGCCTCGCCGCGGGCCAGTTCGACCGAGTTCTCGGCATCGAGGCGGATCACCAGGAAGCGGTTGCCGCCGTGGAAGGCGCAGAGGTAGCCGGTCTTGCCGTCCGGCTGCAGCCGGGCGACGAGGCCCCAGAGCCCCCGATCCGGACCGTCCCGGCGGGTCACGTCGACACTCATCGACCAGTCGCCGGTCCGGCCCTCTGGTGCCCCAGAGATCGTGAAGCGGTCGCCGCTGCTGCTTAGCCACAGCGCACCGTCCTGCAGCCGCCGCTGATCGTCGGTGGCCCAGGCGAGGGTGGGGGGATCGAAGCGCTCTTCGAGCAGGGTCCGCGACGGATCGGGCCGCACCTCCAACACGGTGCCAGCCCCCTGGCCCCCGGCGCCGGCCGCCTCGGCCTCGACCGCCAACAGATCGTCGAACGCGGCCTGGCGGTGGTTCTCGACCCACAGCCCGACGCCGCCGGTGGGGTAACGGTCGTCACTGAAGGTGGCCACCACGGCGCCGTTGACCTTGAAGGTGAAGGTCGAGCCGAGGCACTCGACTTCGAGGTCCTTGAAGCCGGGCGGCAGGGCCACTTCGCCGCGGCGCAGCAGCAATGGCCGCTCGTCGTCCAGCCGCGCCACGGCAAACAGGTCCGGGTCGCGAATCACGAACAGGTAGCCGCTCCGGCCGCCCTTCTGCAGGCGCGTCACCAACCCGTAGGTGCCGCCGCCCGCCGACAAGGGCCGCGCTCGACCCCGGTAGCTGTAGTTGCTGAGCGGCAGCGGGAAGCCGCTCAGCAGGTAGCCGTCGACGGCCCGGATCCGCAACTCGCCGTCGCTCAGACTGCGCAGGGTGTCTTCGTTCCAGGGATAGCGCGCCGGGTTGAAGGACTCCTCGAAGAGCACCTTCGGCCCGCTGGCGACCGGAGTTACCGGCGGCGTCGGATCCACGGTCGGCCCGACCGGCTCGACCCGCGGTGGATCGGTGCGCGGTGGATCGACCCGCGGCGGGTCGGGCGGCGCCGTCGGGGGAGCGTCGCCCCGTGGCCCCGGCAGCGGGGTTACCGGTTGGCTTGGCGGACCGCCCGAGGCCGGCTGCTCGAGCAACCCCGGCGCTGGGCCGGTGGTGGTAGGCACGGGCGCTGGCCCAGCGTCGGCGCGTGGTCCGCGCAAGGGCGGCGGCGGGTCACTGCGCGGCTCGCTGGTCGGACCTGGCAGGGTCACCGGCGGAGTGTCCGGCCCGGTTGGCGGCGTGGTCGTCCCCGGGGCCGTGGGCGGGCTGTCCGGCTGGCTCGGATCGTCCACCTCGACCGTGTCGAAGCCGGCGGTGCCGGTACCTTCGACCCACAGCCCGACGCTCCCGGCGGCTGGCGAGTAGCTGCCGTCCTGGCGGGTCAGCAGCCGGCTGCCGTTGAGCAGGATGGTCTGCTGCGGCCCGTCCCAGCGGATCCGGATCTCGTTCGGTCCGGCGGTCGAGACAGCGGCCACCAGGCCGGTCAGCGCCGGCACGGCTTTGCCGCCAACCAACTTGCCGAGCCAGTAGCCGCCGTCCCCGCGGATCAACAGGAAGTAGCCGTTGTCGGCGTCTGGGGCACCGAACAGCACGCCGCTGCGCAAGCCGCTGACGGCACCGTCGACCTGGCGGACGGTGACCCGCAGCTCGCCCCGCCGCAGGCCGCTGGTGCTCGGAACCAGCAGCCGCGCGCTGGAGCCCGCGACGGTGGCACGCAGCTCGCCGTCAGCCAGTAGCCAGGGCGCCGCGAGCGACCAGGCCGGCGCGTCGAACCGCTCGGCCACGCGCGACGCGGCCTGCCGCGGAGCCAGCAGCACTGCCAACAGGAGCCAGGGCCAACCTCTCATGCTTGCTTCGCCAACCAGTCGGCAATCGCGCGGTCGTACCGCGAGGTGGTTTCGTAGACCTTCCGGGCCAGCGCCTGCCGCGTCGCCAAGGTCGTCTCGTTGCCGTTGGCGCGCAGCTCGGCGAGCACCACGTCGTAATCGCTGGGATCACAGACGACGGTCACCGCGGCGTGGTTCTTGGCGGCCGAGCGGAGCATCGCCGGCCCGCCGATATCGATCTGCTCGATCGCTTCGTCGGGTGTCACGCCCGGCTGGGCGATCGTCTGCTCGAAGGGGTAGAGGTTGACCACCACCAGGTCAATCAACTCGATCCCGTGCGCGGCGGCGGCGGCGAGGTGGTTGAACTCGTCGCGGCGCGCCAGCAGAGCGCCGTGCACCCGCGGGTGGAGCGTCTTAACGCGGCCGTCCATCATCTCCGGAAAGCCGGTCACGGTGGCCACGTCGACCACCTCCAGGCCACCTTCACGCAGCGCTCGGGCGGTGCCGCCGGTGCTCACCAGCGTGATCCCGACGGCGGCCAGATCGCGGGCGAAGGGCAGCAGGCCCGTCTTGTCATAGACGCTCAGCAGCGCGCGCTCGACTCGTTTCACCAGCACACCTCCCGGCCGGCGACGCGGACCCGTCGGCCCGTCACCGTCACCCGGCCCGTCGCCAGATAGCCCACCACCCGCACCAGGGCCTGGTGCTCGACCGGCAAGATGCGCGCCTGCAGCGTCTCGGGGGTGTCGTCGTCGTAGACCGGCACCGGCACCTGCTCGATCAGCGGGCCGCCGTCGACCTGGTCGTCGACCAGGTGGACGCTGCAGCCGCTGACCTTACAGCCGTATTCGAGCACCGCCCGGTGCACGTGCAGCCCGTGCTGGCCAATCCCGCCGAAGCTCGGCAGCAGCGCCGGGTGAGTGTTGACCACCCGGCCGGCAAACTCGTCCAGGAAGGGCCGCGTGAGAATCTTCAGGAAGCCGGCCAGCACGACCCAGTCCACCGCGGCGGCCCGCAGGTGGGCGGTCACGGCGGCGCTGAAGGCATCGCGGTCCGGATGGTCCGGGAGCCGTTCGACGACCACCTTCCGCACGCCGGCCTCGCGAGCGCGCTGCAGGCCGTAGGCCGACTCGCGATCCGCCAGCACGCAGGTCACCTGCGCCGGGATGCGGCCGTCGGCCGTGGCATCCAGGATCGCCTGAAGGTTGGTGCCACCACCGGAAACCAGCACGCCCAGACGCACCATGCCGCGCACTTCTCCAACCTCGCCATTATACCCGAAAGCCGGCCCCAGGAGTCCGTGTGGCCCGGCAGGGACCGTGGTCGGCAGGGCGAAGCTCTGCCCGGAGACCGACATGCCGCCACGTGTCGCCGCGTTGATCACCGCCTTCTTCCCGTACTCCCACGCCGACGTGATCGTTAGCAAGTTCCTGCGCGGATTTCCGACCGACGACCGCGGGCTGCTGCCCCCGAGGACCAAGGTGACGGCCGCCTGGCTGGACCAGATCGACGCCCGCGACATGGGCCAGGCGCTCTTCTGGCGGTTCGGCGTGCCGCTCCACCAGAGCATCCGCGCCGCGTTGACCGGCGGCACGGGCAAGGAGCTGCAGGTCGATGGGATCATCCTGATCGGCGAGCACGGCGACTACCCCTACGACGAACTGGGCCGCCACATGTACCCGCGCCGGGCGATCTTCGAGCAGGTCTGCGGCGTCTTCGCCGAGACCGGCGCGGTCTGCCCGGTCTTTTGCGATAAGCACCTCGCCTACAACTGGGAAGACGCCACCTGGATGATCCAGCGGGCGCGCCAACTGGGCGTGCCGCTGATGGCCGGCAGTTCGGTGCCCATCGCGCACCGCCGGCCGTTCTACGACCCGCCGCTGGGGTGTCGACTCGACGAGGCCCTGACCATTGCCTACGGCCCGGTGGAAGCCTACGGCTACCATGCGGTTGAGCTGCTGCAGAGCTTCGTCGAGCGGCGTGGCGCCGGCGAGACCGGCGTCGCCGCTGTGACCTGGCTGGCGGGGGCGCAGGTCTGGGCGGCGCTCGACGACGGGCGGATCTCCCGCGACCTGTTCGAGTCCGCGCTGGCCAGCATCGCGGACCGCCAGCCGGGCGACGTCCGGCAGCTCTGCAGCGATCCCTGGGCCTTTCTGATCGAGTACCGTGACGGCCTGCGCGGAAGCGTCGTGATGCTCAACCCGGCGGTGCAGGGCTGGGCCTACGCCGAGCACGGCGACCGCGGGCCGCAGGTCTGCGAGGTGCACCTGCAAGATGGCTTCCCGCACGCCCACTTCAACTACCTCAGCCTTAACATTGAGGAGATGTTTGTGACCGGCCAGCCCAGCTATCCGGTCGAGCGGACGCTGCTGGCGACCGGCATCACCGACGCCATGATGCACAGCCGGCACCGCGGCGAGCGGGTGGCAACGCCCTGGTTGGACGTTGCCTACCGCGCACCCGAGACGATCCCGTGGCGCTCTCGCGAGCCGCGGGCGACCGGTGAGAACCTGCGGCCGTGGCCGCCGCGGATCCAGCCGTGAGGGCCACTAACGTTCGCCGCACCCAGGCCGTGGCGCTGATCGGCTTCATGGCCGCTGGTAAGTCCACGGTCGGCCGGAAGCTGGCCGCAGAACTGGGCTACCAGTTTGTCGACACCGATGATCTGACGGCGGAGGTTGCCGGAGCCAGCATCGCAGAGATCTTTGCCCGGCACGGTGAGGCAGGGTTCCGGCGATTCGAGACCGAGGCCCTGGCCCGGGCTGTCGCCTTGCCTGAGGTGGTCATCGCCTGCGGCGGCGGGGTCGTCCGCGCCGACTTCAATGTCCGCCTGCTGCGGTCGCGCTGCATGGTTGTCTGGCTCAAGATTGGCGTCCAGGCAGCGACGCATCGGCTCCTGCACGACGGCCCGGGGCGACCGCTCATCGATGACCACGTTGAAGAGTTTACAGAGCGACATGTGCGGCGCCGGGTCCGCGAACTGCTGGCCGAGCGCGACCCGCTCTACGAGGCCGCCGCGCACATCACCCAGCCATCGGGCCAGGCGTCGCCGGAGTTCCTGGCCAAAATGGTGGGGTTGCGCGTGATCGGCGAACGCTACCGCCGGTATCTGGGATTGCTCGATGAACGACCTTGACGCCCTCCGGCCCTTGCTGCTGCCCCTGCTACTGGTCGCCGGCGTGATCGTCTGGGTTGCCTTCGGCGGCCTGCGGCGGGGGTACGCCATCCGCGACCGCATGTTGCGGCAGCGTGGCGAGCACGAGCGCATTCTGTCGCACGCGCAATACCGCGTCGATGGCCAGAAGGCCCACGCCGCCGCGCTGCGCAGCACCGGCGACGAGAAGGTGGCCCACCTGTGGGAAGCGATCCGGCTGTTTCGTCTGGCGATCCAGACCCGCCTGGTCGACGACCGCGATACCTACGAAATGCTCCGCCGCACCGTCGACAGCCTGGAGGACGAGCTGCGCGCGGAGGGCGTCGATCCCGATGTCTGAGGAGGCCACCGTGCCAGCGACTCGCCGCCCGAACATCCTGGTCTTCTTCACCGACCAGCAACGTTGGGACACGGTCGGCGCCTACCACTCGCCGCTGGATCTGACGCCGCACCTGGACGCGGCGGCGCGGCGCGGGACCACCTTTCTGAACGCCTTCACCTGCCAGCCGGTCTGCGGTCCGGCGCGCAGTTGCCTGCAGAGTGGGCGGTACGCCACCCAGACCGGCTGCTGGCGCAACAGTATCCCGCTGCGGCGCGACGAGGTGACGATCGGCCACCATTTGGCGCAGGCCGGCTACCGCACCGGTTACCTCGGCAAATGGCACCTCGCCGAGACCGGCACCGCGCCGGTGCCGCTGGAGCAGCGGGGCGGCTGGACGGAGTTCTGGGAGGCGGCCGACATTCTGGAGTTTGTCTCGCATCCCGACGACTTCCGAGTCTACGACCGCGACAATGCGCTGGTCACCGAGCCGGGCTACCGGGTCGACGCCCAGACCAACCGTGCACTCCACTTCGTGCGGCAACCGCCGGCGGAGCCCTGGTGTCTGCTGATCAGCTATCTCGAGCCTCACCACCAGAACGACCTGCGGCGGCACGTGGCACCTGACGGCTACGCCGCCCGCTACCGCGACGCCTGGGTACCGGGCGACCTACGGGCCTTGCCCGGCAACTGGCGGCAGGAGTGGGCCGACTACTGCGGCTGCATCGCCAGCCTCGACGAGAACTACGGCCGCCTGACCGCAGCGCTGGCCGAGACCGGGCAACTCGATGACACCGTGGTGATCTTCGTGACCGACCACGGCTCGCACTTCTGCACCCGCAACGCCGAGTACAAGCGGAGCTGCCACGAGGCATCGGTCCACATCCCGCTGGTGATCAGCGGCCCCGGCTTCGACCACGGGCGGCGCGCCGAGGAGCTGGTCAGTCTGCTCGACGTGCCGGCCACCATCTGCGGCGTGGCCGGGCTGGCGGTGCCGCCGGCGATGCAGGGCCGCGATTTGGCGCCCTTGGCGAGGGGGCCGGTGGACCCTTGGCGCGACGAAGTCCTCATCCAGATCAGCGAGTCCTGCACCGCCCGGGCCGTCCGCACGGCCCGCTGGAAGTACGCGATCACTGCACCGCCCGGCCCGCAGACCGGGGCCAGCCTGGTGTACCAGGAGTCCCACCTGTACGACCTGTGGGCCGACCCGCACGAGCTGGTCAACCTGGTCGGCCGCCCGGCCTGGCGAGCCCAGGCCGACGACCTGCAGCAACGGCTGCTGCGGCAGATGGCGGCCGCTGGTGAGGCGACCCCGGAGATCCTCGCGGCGCGCTTCCTGGGCTGACCGCGGTCAGGGCGTCCAGTGCGCCAGGCCGGCCACGCGGCAGGTCAGCGCCGAGCCCGGGATGGTGCGCTGCGGGTACGAGGTCAGCCGCGTCTGGTCGGCGGTCACTTCGAACCCCAGATCCTCGACCAGGCGGTAGCGGGTGCGACCGTCGCGCGGCTCGCGCGCGGCGATGTTGAACGGCCGAAGGCTGCCGTCGGCGAAGGTCAACATCAACGTCGTGCCCGGTGCGGCGGCGGGGCCGGCGACCTCCAACCAACTGCGGCTGCCGGGCAGTGGCTCCCGGCCGACCGCCAGCACCGCGCCCGTGCGGGCCTCGGCGCGCAGGTCGACCAGGCCGTGCCGCAGGCGTTCGCCGACCAGCGTCGCCGCCTGCCAGCCATCATCCTCCTGGCGCACCAGCGCGAAGTCGCCGGCGAACTCCAGCGGGCCGGCGGGGGTCGCGAAGGTCGCCTTGGCGCCGTCGGTCAGCGACTGCATGTACCAATCCACCTGCCGGCCGCGGGCAATCCGCAGCAGCAGCACGCCGTCCCGCTCGCTGACCTGCAGGTCGAGCGCCGGCCCCGGCCGCAGCGGTTCGTGGACCGCCACGAAACGGCTGGCCAGCCCGGCCCCGCTGCGACGAACGCAGAAGGCCGGGGCGAGGTCGCGGTCGAGCAGGCCATTGGTCTCCTGCGCCCGCCGCACCGAGGGCACCCGACCGAGGTAGACGGTGGCGCCGCTGCCCGGGGCGAGCACGCTGCGCAGCCCGACCGCCGGATTGGCGACCAGGGTCGTCGCGAGGGTCACCGTCGGTCCGCCGAGCTCGCCGCGCTGCAGGTGCTCCCAGAACCCGAAGGCGTGGCCGTCGGGGTTCGGTGACCCGAAGTCGCGCGGTCTCGTGAAGCTCAGCCCGGCGTTCAGCAGAGTGCCGCCATACGGCGTCAGCGTGGCGCCCGCGACGGTCGGCGTCGAGTCCTCGTCGACGCTGCCCAGCAGCAGCCAGTCGTGCTGCTGCCCGCCGGCGACCTCGAAGACATCGACGAAGTAGCAGTCGCTGCTATCGTGACCGACCATCGCCAGCGTGCGGCGGTAGCGGCTGACCCGCTGCGGGTAGGCGCTGAGCGCGTCGACACTGCTGACTTGAAAGCCGTCGGCCACCGCGAACTCCCGCAGGCGGTGCCCCGTATGCTCGCGGTCCAGGGCGCTGTTCAGGCCGTCGACCACCACGGTGTTGTGGGAGTGCGTCAACGTCGGCCAGTGCAGCCGGTAGTTGGTCCAGGTGTAGCCGATGTCCGGCGCCAACTCGCGACCGTTGGCGAACAGGCCGATGCTGAGGGCATCGTGGTGCTTGTGGTAGCGGCCCATCGTGTGGTTCAGGTAGGCGTGGACCTGCTGCTGGCCAGCTCCGCCGCCGAGCACGGCCAGGCCGGTCGCTGGCAACAGCACCGGCTGCATCGTCGTGCGCTGGCTGTCGCGCCACCAGGTGTTGGTCTTGCCGTGGACCGCCCAGGTGTCGTTGACCGGGACCAGGCGGTTGTCGGGCAGCCGGACGCTGCCGACGGTGGCCGCCTGCGCCTCGAACCCAGGGGCGACTTGCCGCAGATCGAGCTGGTCGAAGCGGCGGCCGTCGACGGCGTCACGGTAGTTGGGCGGGTCGCTGTACCCGTTGGCGGCGTCGAAGACCACGCGCAGGCCGCCATCGGTCTGCGCTGCGTAGCTGTCGGCAGTCTCCATCCAGTGGCCGTCGTAGAGAAACTGCGTCTGCAGCAGCCGCTCCAACCGACGGACGCAGTCGTGGACCCACTCCGGTCGCCGCAGCACCCGGCCGGCGGAGATCCCCGCTCGCCACATCCCCATCGACATGTTGGTGTAGTCCTCGTCGATGCCCAGGACGAACTGGATCAGCGCATCGAAGAGGTCCTGCTCGATCCGTTGCGCCATTGGCGCGTTGGCGCCGGCGCGCAGGGCGGGCCAGCTCTGGAGGCCATCCCAGCCCTTCACGAGGTCGAGCGGGATGTCCATGTAGGCCCACCAGGTCCAGCGCGAGTTGCGGAAGCCCTCGACCCCGGGGATCCGCGTGACGGTATAGGGCGCCAGGATCTTCGGCCTGAAGGGATAGTCGAAGATGGTCGCCCAGCCGGGGTAGACCTCGGCGAAGCGGTTCAGGATCAGCAGCGCCCGCTCCGCGTAGCGGTCTTCGCGCGTCAAGTGGTAGAGGTCCCCCAACGCCGCGACCTGGTCTTCGAGCCACTCGCGCGCCCAGTAGTCGGCATGGGCGCGGAAGTAGGTGCGGTAGCCGTCGGCGCGCTCCCAGTAGTGGAAGCGGTGCTCGCGGCCACCCGGCGCGGCGACGGTCTGAAAGGTCTGATCGGGGAACTGCGGATGGCCCGGATAGGTCGCCCCGCAGCCTTTGCAGGTGAGCTGGTGCGGCTGCCGCGGGTTCCAGGTGGTGTTGAAGCAGCCCGCCTCCTCGGCGCCAAACTCGCAGTTGGGGCAGTCCGTGAAGTAGATCCCGCCGGACGAGGTCGGCACGATGTCGAGGACCTCGGCCGTGCTCAGGCTCATCAGGTAGGCGACCTGCGAGGCCAGCCGCTGCCGCGTCGCGGCGTCGTCGGTGACGGTGAACACGCGCGGTTCGGCGGCGATGGCCGTGGCCAGCCAGAGCAGCATCGTCACAGCAACCTCCCAGCCGGGCGCCAGCGCCGACTGCTGCCATCCTAACGCCCAACCGGGGCGATGTCATCGCGCGGCGGTCGGAAGCTGCTACAATGCAGGACAGCCGGCCACCTCAGGGTCCGCCGGGAAAGGGACCAGCATGCTGCAGGACAAGTTCGGCCTGATCTGCAACGTCGCCAACCAGCGCAGCGCTGCCTGGGCGATCGCCAAGGCCTGCGACGCCGCCGGGGCGCGGTTGGCCATCGGCTACCTCGCCGACCGGGAGTTGGACCAACTCCACAAGCTCCTGCCCGAGCTGTCGCGCCCGCCGCTGCTGTTGCGCTGCGACGTTGGCCAGGACGACAGCCTGGCCGCAGCCCACGCCGCGCTGAGCAGCGAGTTTGGGCGGGTCGACTTCCTGACCCACTCCATCGCCTTCGCCAGCATGGACGACCTCAAGGGGCGTTTTGTCGACACCAGCCGCGACGGCTTCTTGTTGGCGCACAACATCTCCGCCTATTCCCTGGCAGCGCTCTGCCGCACCGTCGAACCGCTGATGACCAGTGGGGGCTCCGTCGTCGCGCTCAGCTACATCGGCGCCGTGCGGGCGATTCCGAACTACAACGTGATGGGTGTCGCCAAGGCCAGCCTGGAAGCCACCGTGCGCTACCTCGCGGCCGACCTCGGCCCGCAGGGCATCCGGGTCAACGCCATCTCGGCCGGCCCGATGCGCACCCTCGCCTCGGCGGCCATCGGCGACTTCAAGCGGATGTACTCGCACCACGCCGAGGTCTCGCCGCTGCGCCACAACACCACCCAGGAAGAGGTGGCAGACACCAGCGTCTTCCTGTTCAGCGACCGTAGCCGCGGCATCACGGGCGACGTGATCTACGTCGACAGCGGGTATCACATCCTGGGACTATGAGCTTCTTCACTGACCTCCGGGGGCTGATCGTCTCGTGCCAGGCGGAGCCCGACAGCCCGCTCTACGGTCCAGCCTTCATGGCCGGTTTCGCGGCCTGCGCGGAGCGGGCTGGCGCGGTGGCCGTGCGGATCCGCAGCGGCGCCGATGTGGCCGCGGTGCGGGCGGCGGTGCGGCTGCCGGTGATCGGTCTAACGAAGCGCTGGGTGCCCGGCTACGATGTCTACATCACGCCGGCCGAGGCCGATGCCGACGAACTGGCCGCCGCCGGGGCGCACGCCATCGCGCTCGACGCAACCGCGCGCCAGCGGCCCGACGGGGCCACCCTGGAGGGCCTGATCAGCTACGTGCGCGAGCAACTCGCGCTGCCGGTGATGGCCGATGTGAGCACTTTCGCCGAGGGCGTGCGCGCGGCGCGGCTGGGCTGTGAAGCGGTCTCGACCACACTCAGCGGCTACACCGCCAAGAGCCCCCGCCAGGACGGGCCTGACCTGACTCTGGTGGCGCGGCTGGTCGAAGTGCTCGACATCCCGGTGATCGCCGAAGGTCGGGTCCACACGCCGGAGCTGGCCGGCGCGGCGCTGGCAGTTGGTGCCCGCGCGGTCGTCGTGGGCAGCGCCATCACCGAGCCGATTCGCCTGACGCAGCGCTTCGTCGCGGCGGTTAGCCACCGCTCCTGAATTCGCCGTTGAGCCCCGCCGCCGCGTCCAGGATCAGCCGCTCGCAGTCCGGCGCCAGACCGCCTGGCCAGCCGTAGATCTGCAGATTGCGCTGGCCACCCTCGTAGCCGCCCTGGTGGCGAATCCGAGCGCTGGGGATGTAGGCCGGCGAACCGTTGCTGTAGGCGGCCACCAGCGTCGGCCGACCGGTCACCTGGCGCACGCCAGCGCCAATCTCGCTGACCACTTCGCCCGGCAACGCCACCACGCCGACCGCCTCGCCCAGCACAAACTGCTGCACTTCGTAGGGTACCGCCGTCGGCAGCACGCCGTCCGGCCAGCGCTCGGCGGCATAGTCGGCGAAGGCACGGGTGTACAGCTCGCTGGACTGCCGGTAGGTCTCCAGGTCGCCGATCTCTTCCAGCGGCAACTCCAGCGCCTTGGCCGCGAAGCGCAGGGTCCCGGCGGCGGGCTGCAGCGCGTCCATCAGCACCCGGATCACCTCATGCGCGCAGGCCTGCCCCATCCGCTCGAAGTCGGCCGGGGTGCCTTGCTTGAAACCGCTGCCGCCGGGCGCCACGGTGCGTGGTCGGATGTTGCCGCAGCAGCCTTGCAGGAAGACCGCCGTCCGTCCCTCACCCAGCCAGGCCTGCAACGCCCGGCGCGCCGCCCCCGGCCAGTCGGCCGACAGGATCGTCTGCGATCCGAGCGTGGTGGGGTGGCAGGTGGCGTTGAAGACCACCACCCGTGGCGTCAGCGTGCCGGGCTCGCAGAAGGCCAGCACGCCGACCGTGTCGTCGTAGAAGCCGGCGGGGTTGGGCACCATGCTGTAGGGCGGGCTCGGCTGCCGGCGGTTGATGCCGACCCGGCACCGCCCCAGGCCGTAATGCAGGTCGACCTCTTGGCGGTCCGCCAGCGCGGCGGTGGCAGCGGTCAGGACAGCGTCAAAGACCCGCTGCCGGTAGCCGGCGTCGAGATGCGGCACCTCGGTGGCGAAGTGGTTGATGAACGCCGGCCCGGCATGGGTGTGCGAGCCGCTCAGTAGAATCGCCTCCGCCGGCACGCCGCATTGCGCCGTGAGCGCGGCCCGCGCCGCCTGCACAAACTGCAGGTCGAACCCCAGCAAGTCGGCAGCGAACCAGAGCGCCACCTCCCCGCCGTCGCCCTCGACGGCCACGGCCTGCAGCCACAGCGGATCATGGACGGTCTCGGCGCCGGCCCGGCCGCCGTAGCCCGACATCCAGATGCCGACGGGTGGGGTGATGTCGATCGTGGAAACGCCGACGCGCATCTCGCAACCTCCCGCAGGTCCTCGCCTGCACCATAGGTTAGCCGTTGGCTGGCAGCGCCGCAAGTCCTCACCGCCAGGCATACTCCGCCAGCACCGGGCGGTGGTCGGAGCCGGGCGTTGGCAGGACCCGGCAGCTCAGCGGTCGCAGTTCCGGGCTGGACCAGAGGTAGTCGATCCGCAGCAGGGGCAGGCGCCGGTGGTAGGTGTAGCCGGTGCCGCCCCCGACGGCGGCGAAGGCGTCGGTGTAGCGGGCGGCAAACTGGCCGTAGAGGCGACCGCGGGGCGGGGTGTTGAAGTCGCCGGCGATCAGCAGGGGGCCCCTGACCTGGGCGGCGGACTGCAGCACGCCGGCCGCCTGTTGCAGCCGGAACTCGTGCCAGCGGGCGACGTCCCGCCGGTAGCCGCGCAGGCCGTGCTCGAAGGTCTCGCGACCGATGGCGGTTTCGAGGTGGGTCGCGATCACAGCCAGCGGGTGGTCGCCGACCAGTAGGGTTGCCCGCAGGTAGCCGAACAGCCGGGGCATTGCCGGCAGCTCGACGTAGTGCGCCTCGCGCAACGGCCAGCGGCTGAAGATCCGCAGCTCACCGCCAGCGGCGCGGTGCCAGCCGGCGAAGGCCGCGTCGATGGCCGGGCCCGGATCGGTGCCTCCGGCGGGTGGGATGACCTCCTGCAGGCAGACCAGATCGGCCCGGCAGCGCTCCGCCAGGGCGGCCACGGCGGCGGCTCCGGCGAGGCCGTAGTAGGTGTTGTACGTCAACACCCGCAGCGCCACGGGGCTGCCGGAGCGGCGCAGCGGCGCCAGCCGCAGGTCCAGGAAGAGCCCCGGTGTGGCCAGCAGCAGGAGCAGCGCCAGCCAGCGCTGCCGGCCCGGGTAGCGCAGCCGCCAGAGCAGCACCAACAGGCCGGGCAGCAGCAGCGGCAGTTGCGGCCCGTAGGTCAGCGTCAGAGCCAACCAGTGGCCCTCGCCGACGAGTCGCTGCACCGCCAGCAGCAGCAGCCAGGCTGCGATGGTGGCGGCTGTCAGCCGCTGCAGCCGGCGGCTGGGAAGCGGCGTGGCGGCGGCTGCTCCCGTCACAGGGGCTCGACTCGCACGGCGTCGGCCGCGGCCCGACCTTCCTCCAGGATCACGGCCACCGCGCCGCCGGTCAGTGGCAGCAGCTCGCTGGCGCACAGCACGGTGTCGCCGTTGACCGTCCCGCGCAGCCGGTTGCCACTCACTTCGAGGGTCAGTTGGTAGGGCTGGTCGTACGGCAGCTCAAGCGGCTGCCGGGCCAGGACGTGGCGGTCGTGCAGGCACTTCTCCAGCCGCACCTCGCCGGCCGTCGGGTCCAACAGCAGGGCATACCAGCGGCGCATCCCCTGGGCCCGCACCGCCAGGCCGCAACAACCGCAGAGGTGCGGCGTGATGGTCGTGCTGGCGCGGTAGTCCGTCCACTCTCGAGTGCCCTGCAGCAGCAGCCCCAGACCTTCGTTCTGCACCAACCGGGGCAGCTCGCCGCTGTGGTCGAGGCCGTTGATCCAGGCCGCCGTGGCCGCTGGGCAGTCCGCCACCGGCCGCAGCGTGACCTCCGGGGTGCCGCTCCAGGTCAGCCAGTCGAGCAGGACGGTGCCGCTGGCGGGAACCGTGGAGGCCATCTCGAGGCCGATCTCCGCGATCGGCCGGCCGCCGAGATCCGGCACCCGCCAGGCCAACTCGACGCTGGCGCCGGGCAGCAACTCGACCGGGGTGGCGCGACAGATGGCCAGCCGGTCGCCGGTTTCGTAATGGCGCAGCTGCAGCCCCACGGTCAGCGGCTGCGGGTTGCTGGCGGGAGCGGCGATCGCCGCGGTGACGGTCTGGCCAGGGTAGAGCGTCGGGCTGGCCAGGACGCCATAGCCGGCCATCTTCATGGCGCTCGGCGGCACGAAGGTCGCCGTCGCCACCCGCGCCGGCCGCCCCGGCGCCAGGCCGCGGACCTTCAGCGCCAGCAGCGGCCGGCCCTCGACCAGCTTGTTGACCACCTTCACCGTGCCCCGGCCGGCGGGGGAGTCTTCGGGCTGGAAGCCCTGCACCGCCCCCGGCGCCGCGAAGTGGAACCGCGCCCCGCGCTTCGGCTCCAGCGGCGGTTCGCCCGCCAGGCTGCGGCCGAGGTTGGCAAGGTAGACCGCCTCCCGCAAGGCGTCGGTGATGCAGCGGCCACCGTCGGCCGTCGGCAGGAAGAGCCGGTCGGCCACTGGTCCCCGCCAATCAGGGCCGGCGTCGATGGCGGCCAGGCCGCCACGAACCCCCAGCAGGCAGCCGACGTTGGCGGAGTTGCAGTCGGTATCCCAGCCGCAGGTGTTGACGATCATCAGCGACTTCTGAAAGTCGCCGTCGCCCCACAGGAGCGCCAGGATGATCAGCCCGTGGTTCGGCACCATGTGGCAGCCGCCGCCGTACTTGTGGTAGCCGTAGGCCTCGTCAAGCCGGCGGCGGGCCTCGCGCCAGTCGGCGGTCTCGCTGCGCCAGCGGCGCAGGTCGCCGATCATCTGGGCGATCACGCAGTCCGCGGGAATCTGCGCCAGGCCGCTGTCGAGCAAGCGATCGAGGTCGGCTTCCTCAAAGGCCGCCGCCTCCATCGCCGCGATCACCTGCGCCCCGTAGATCGCTTCGCCATCGTGCGAGACGGATCCGGCGCGCCGCGCGAAGTCGGCCGCCAGCGCCGGGTTGCCGGGACAGATCAGCCCCCAGCCGTCGATGAAGATCTGCGCTCCGATTTGCTCGGCGACGACCCGCCCGTTGAGCGCGATGCTGCCCGAGCGGGGCGCCGGGATGCCGTGCTTCAGCCGCAAGAAGGCGGTGTGCTCGGTCGAGGTGCCCAGGCCGCCCCACCACAAGATGGTGCGCTTCTCGATCAGGTAGTTCAGCCAGGTCTGCCCGATCTGCTCGGCGGTCAGCCCCGCGTCGAGGCCGTGGTCTTCGAGCGACCGGACGAACGTGAAGGTGCCCGAGATGTCATCGTCGGTGACCACCAGCGGGACACCGCGCTGCTCGTGGACGTAGTACCAGATCTCGCCGAGCTCGGCTTCGATCCGCTCGTGCGACCATCCCTCGAACGGCCGGCCGAGGTAGACGCCGATGATCTTGCCGAGCACACCGGCGTAGACACGGTCGAGGTAGTCGCTGGGGAGGGCCACCGCTGCTGCTCCTGCCCGGTAGGTTGGCGTGCCGGCCGGCAGGTCCTGCCGGGTGGGCGCCGAATCAAGCGCTCGCGGTACCGGCGCTGTTACAGCCGGACTGGCACGGTGGGGCACAGTTCGGCGTTGGGGGAGGTAGAGACCCTTGGAGAGAGCCATGCGGCGGTGGTTTGTCGTGACTGGGCTGGGCCTCCTCGCGCTGCGCGCGGCGGTGGCGTTTGTCTACGTACCAACCCGCGGCGACCTCCGGGCCACCTTCCACCTGACCTCGGCCGACGCCCTGCAGCTCGGTTCGTGCCCCGAGGCGCTGGTGTTTGTCGTCGAACCGAGCCGTCTGCGGGCGGTGGCGGCCGACGATGGCGACGTCGTCTGGGACCTGCCCGCGCCGGACGGCTTCAGCTTTGGCGACGCTCCGCTGCCGGCTGGCGACGCCGTGCTGGCAATCGCCCGCAACGGCGACACCCCGGCCCAGGCGGTGGTGCAGTGCGTCGAGTTGGACAGCCCGCGCCAGGCCAAGGTGCGCTGGCGACAGGAGGCCCTCAGCGTGCCGCGGGGTGGGGTGCATGTGCCGCTGACCGCCGGCGCCGAGGGCGTGCCGTTGGGTGTGGTGCTGCTGCTGGCCGGGGAGCAACTGCACGTCCTGGACCTCGACGATGGTCGCGCCCTGGCCCGGGTGACCGTCGGCTACACCACCACCGCGCCCATTTGGGACGGCCCCTATGGGTTGCTGGCGCTGGCTACCGGACCGGCTCTGCAAGCCGTCCAGGTCGACCCACGGAGCGGCAACGTCGGCGTCTGTAAGGTGGAGCTGCCCGGCGGCGACCGCGTCACTGGGATGCGCTTCGACGCCGTCATGGACCGCCTGGTGATGCAGGGCGCGACCCGCCGCTACGCCGCTGACTTCGTGTTCATCCCGACCCGCGGCGAGCCGACCACCAAGGGCGTCGTGCGGCTGACCGGCGAGCCCGACGACGAAGTCCGCAGCGTCGGCGAGTGGCTGCTGCTGGCCAACGCCAAGGGGCTCCGCGCGGTGACTGCCGAGGACGGCCGACAGCGCTGGCAGTACCGTCCGCCCATCGGCTGGGAACTGCAGACGCCGGTCCAGGCCTCGACCGACCGGGTGCTGGTCGAACTGCGCGGCGAGGGCGGGCAAGCCCGCCTGGTGGTTCTGGAGACCCGCAGCGGCACGGCGCGCTGGCAAGCCGAGCCGACCGGCCTGGCCACCGGCGGCGCGCGGCTGCCGCTCGCCGAGAACCCGGAGCGCGACCTTGGTGTGGTGGCCACCCTGGAGGCTGGCGAGCTGGTCGTCCGCGATGCGGCCAACGGTGAGCTGCGCGGCCGGCGGCGCGTCGGCACCGTCGGTGGCCCGGTGCTGTGGGTCGCCGACAGCGGCTTCGCCACCACCAGCGACGGATACGAATCCGCCGACGGCCGGCACGGACCGGCGGTCGTCGGCTTCGACCTTCTGGCCGCTTGCCTGCCCGACGACCCCTCCCGCGACTGGCGCTGGCGCCTGCCCCGCGACGAGGAGGTGCTGGAGCTGGGCTGGCTGCCCGACGCCGGCATCCTGACCGTGCGCACCGCGGCGGCGACGTACCTGTTCTAGGGCTGGCTCCGCGACAGTCCGCGCTCGCCGTCAGCGGCCGTCGTGCCGCGCGCCAGGCTGACGGCGCCGGTGGGCACCTCGCGGACCCGCGGCACGGTCCGGCCGTGGCGTTGCCAGAGTTGCTGCTGGATGTCCTCCACCAGCTCGTTCCAGTATTGCACGTGCCGGTCCACCAGCACCTCGCCCTGCAGCTTCAGCAGGTGGGCGCCGTCCGGCCGGATCACGAGGTGTTCCAGGTCGTCCCAGCGGTGCAGCCGCGCGCGCCCGAAGTTGAGTAGTTCCAGCAGACCATCGGCGGTGAGCTGCCAGCCGCGCCGGTCGACCAGCGTCACCGCGGAGCCGATCGACAGGCCGACGGTCAGGATCAGGACGACCACGCCGCCCGTCTGGTACCCGCCGCGGTGCAGCAGCAGGTCGAGCAGCAGGCCGCACAGCAGCACTCGGATCAGCCGCCGCCGCCAGGCTTGACGGGCCGCTGGCGACGCTGCGGTGCAACGGTAAGTCCGCTCGACGGGCGGCGCGGACACCGGGGGCTACACAATCTCGACCCGGCTCTGGTCACTGAGCATGAACCGGTTCACCCGCGGCTTGTCGGCCGCGCGGACCAGCTCCACCTCGTCTCCCAGCAAGCTGCCCTCGATCCGGGTATGGACGTCGAGGATTTGGCAGCCAGCCAGCACGATGCTGTACTCGATCTCGCTCCCGCGGACGGTGCAGTCGTGGTAGATGCTCGTGAACGGCCCGACGTAGCTGTCGGTGACCTTGGTGCGCTTGCCGATGATGGCCGGTCCGCGGATCACCGAGTTGATCACCTCAGCGCCTTCTTCGACCACCACATTGCCGAACAGCGCGCTCTTCGGGTCGACGTACCCATCCTGCTGCGCCGGCAGGTGTTCGAGGACCAGGCGATTGGCCTCCAACAGGTCGATCGGCTTGCCGGTGTCTTTCCACCAGCCGGTGATCTCGGAGTAGGTGACCTGCCGGCCGTTGGTCAGCAGCCACTGGTGCGCATCACTGATCTCGAGCTCGCCGCGGGCCGAGGGTTCGATGGCGTGGCAGGCCTCGAAGATGCTGGAGTCGTAGAGATAGATGCCCGCCACCGCGTACTTGCTCTTGGGGTGGGTCGGCTTCTCTTCGATCCCCACGATCCGATCCCCATCCAACTCCGGCACGCCGAACCGCTCGGGGTCTTTGACCTTGGCGAGGGTCAGGTGGCAGTTGCTGCCGGCGGCCTGAAAGGCGTCGACGAAGCGTTGGATGCCACCAACGACCATGTTGTCGCCGAGGTAGAACACAAACGGCTCAGCGCCGATGAAGGACTGGCTGATCTTGACGACATGCGCCAGCCCCAGCGGGGCCTCCTGCGGAATGTGGGTCAGGCTGACCCCGAACTGCGAGCCATCGCCGAGGCGGTCCGGCACTTCGCGGGAGTCGGCGCTGTAGACCACGCCGATGTCGGTGATCCCGGCGTCGCGCAGGTAGTCGATGGCGTAGTGCAGGATCGGCTTGTTGGCGATCGGGATCAGGTGCTTGTTCTTGGTGTGGGTGATCGGCCGCAGCCGGGTCCCGCGGCCACCGCTGGTGATCAGTGCTTTCATCAGGCCACCTCGTCAGAGCCGCCGAAAATCAGGCGTTAGGAGTCCTGCGACGCGCTCGCCTGTGAAGTAATGCACGACACTGCGCGCGGCGTAGACTTTCAGCTCGTGCTGCGACTCCTCCGAGTAGTACCCCACATGCGGGGTGACCCAGACATCGGGCCGGTTCAACAACGGGTGATGCGGCTCGGGCGGCTCGTGCTCCAGGACGTCCAGCGCCGCCGCGCCGATCTGACCGCTGTCGAGGGCCGCGATCAGGGCCGCTTCGTCGATCAGACGGCCGCGGGCGGTGTTCACCAGCAGCGTACCGGGCTTGACCTGCGCCAAGGTGGCAGCGTTGATCAGATGGTGCGTCTCGCGAGTGGCCGGGCAAAGCAAGCAGATCAGGTCGCTCTCGGCGAGCAGCGTCGCCAGACTGACCAGCTCGACATTCTCCGGTGGCGAGGAGACGTAGGGGTCGTAGCCCAACACGTCCATGCCCAGCGCGTTGGCGGTTAGGGCCACGCCGGAGCCCATCCGACCGAGGCCGATCAGGCCAATCGTCAGGCTGCTGGTCGGCAACACTTCGCGGCGGTCGCCGTAGTTGGTCCAGACCCCGGCCCGCGCCGCCTTGCGGGCGACATCGAGCCGGCGGTTGAGCGCCAGGACCAGCGCCATCGTGTGGGCGACGGCCTCGTCGGTGCAGTAGCGCGGGCAGTGCGCCACGGCGACGTGGTGATCCTCGGCGGCTTCCAGATCGACCCGCCACTCGCCGATCCCCATCCGGGCCACCAGCCGCAACGAGTCGCAGGCCTCGAAGACCGCGCGGGTGACCGGCGCGAAGCGCGCCATCACCGCCTCCGCCCCGGCCGCGGCCGCGATCACCTCCCCGACCTCCTGGCAGTCGGCGAACACCACCTCGAAGCCGGCGGGTCGCAAGATGCCGAGGGCCGGCTCCATATCCCCCAGGTCCCAATCGGTGACCACCAGCTTCAAGGTCGTGCCACTCCCTCGTCGCGTCCCCTGCGCACGGCATGATCCGCCGGCCGCGGGTCGCCCGCGAGTATTCTACGACTCTGACGCGGATCTGGCTATCGGCAGGTGCCCGCCGGGCGGGCGCCCGGCCCGGCCTACTGGGGCGGCTGCCAGCTATAGAGGTGAGAGCCGTTGGCGTAGTAGACCCGGCCGTTCAGCCAGTCCCCGCCGAAGGTCGGCGCGACCGCCGCCGGGGCCACCAGCCGGGGCTCGTGGGTCGCCGGATCGACCGCCGCGATGCCCTTGGCGAACAGCATGTAGAGCGCCTTGCCGGGCGCCTCGACGAAGATCCGGCAGCCCTGCTGGCTGGCGCTGGAGCCCAGCGTCGCGGTGGTGTCGAACTGCTGGATCATGGCGCGCGGGCTGGGATCGAAGACGAAGAACCGGGTGCGGTCGGCCATCCCATAGACCAGACCGTTGGGGCCGGCATGGAAGTCCAGGTAGCTGGTGACGCCCGGAATCGGCGCCTCGTGCCAGACGATCTGGCCGGTCGCCAGGTCGAACAGGTAGAGCTCCGCCAGCTTGGCCTTCTGCTCGCCGCCGGTGCCCGCCGCGATCGTCGAGCCGCCCAGGACCAGCGTCCCCGGCAGCGCGTGCAGCGCCGTCGTGGAGTGGTTCGGCAGCAACTCGGCGTGCTTGTAGCCCTTGGCCGACCTGGTCTGCCGGTCCCAGACCAGCAGGCCGCCCCCGGTGTAGCCGTAGCCTGGGGTCCCGGCCAGCACCACGTGCCGCCCGTCGGGATGCACCAGCAGGGCGTGCGGGCGGTTGATGTCCGGCTCAAACTCCGCCAGGAACTGCGGGTTGCAGCCCTCTTGGCCCTTGACGGTTGGCACCCACGGCTGGCTGGGATCCCATTCGAGCAGGAAGCCATGGCCGTAACCGCCGACGAAGAAGCGGGTCGCGTCGGCACCGACGGTGTTCCACTGCCCGTACGAAGCCCGGTTGGTCCAGGTGTCGGTCGGCGGGTGGTACCGGAAGGCGCGCATCGGGAAGGCGGTCCCGCCGCAGATGCTGCCGTCGGGCGCCGCCGCGACACCCATGATGTGGGCCCCCTCGCTGGTGTAGTCGAACCGGTGGACGAGCCGCTTCTTGTCCAGGTCCTCGACCACCAGTTGCTTCTCCACGGTGTCCAGGTTGATCAGCTTGCGGCCGCTCGGGAAGCTGGTGTGGACCAGCCCCTGACTGCCGGTGATGATCGGCTTGATCTTGCGGTCGGCCCACGTCCCGATCGGCCTGGCCTGGCCCTGGTAGAGCTCCAGCCAGCGGTCGTTGGCCGCCGTGTTGGGCTGTCCGTAGACCTTGCCGTTGAGGTCACGATAGACCGCCGCGCTGCCCTGGGTGCGCTCGGCCTCGGCCAGCAGCGGCGTCGCCTGGCCGGTTGTCGGGTTCAGCGCGATGATCTGGGCCGAGGTGCTGCCGACGGCGGTGTAGATCCAGCCCTGGTCGTCAGCGGCGATAGAGCGCGGGTACTGCCGCCAGTTCTGTTTGTAGACGTGGCCATAGTCCTTGAACTCGCCGGTGGCGGGGTTGTACATCGCCACGCCGCTGTCGGGGTAGGTCGTCGACCAGATCCGTCCCTGGTCGTCTTCCGTCATGCTCATCGCCATCTGCGGCACCGTCTGGCGGGTGAACGAGAAGGTCCGCGTCAGCGGGTCGAACTCGCTGAACCAACTGTTGAAATGGGTGTAGAACTTGCCGCGGCTCGAGAGCAGGCTGGCGTAGGGGCAATCGCCGCCGGGCGGGAAGGGCGTCTTGACCTGCTGCGCCGCGCCGCTAACGGCGTCGAGAACCAGGATGGCGTAGCCGCCGGTGTGGTCGAACAGCCAGGCCAGCGCCACATCGCGGCCGTCGCCGTCTCGGGTGCTGACAATGCCGCGGTGATTGCTGACCGGCGTCGCCACGCCGTGGTGCCGGAACCCGTTACCGAGATCCTCGGTCGCGGCGGGCAAGCCGGGCGACGCCAGCAGGGCGGGCAGGGCGGACAGCGAAAGCAGGCTCCTCATCGGCAGCTCCTGCCGGCAGTTTGGCTCACGCCAGCCGAATCCTGCGCCCCGCGGGGGCGAGTCCGGCCGGGGCGCGGGGGACACCAGCGATGATCGCAGCGCGCAGACATGGAACGGCTGGCCCAGCCGTGGTGGTGTTGCACGGCGGACCGGCCGCCGCCGGCAGCGCGTTGGGCCTGGCCCTGACGCTGGCCCCGGTTGCCCGCGTGCTCGAGCCGTGGCAGCGCGGCAGCGGCGGCCAGCCCTTGAGCGTGGCGCGGCACGTCGCCGACCTGGGGGAACTGCTGGCTGCGGAGGGCCACCAGCCGGTCGCGCTGGTCGGCCATTCCTGGGGGGCGATGCTGGCGCTGGCCTTCGCAGCGGCGCAGCCGGCCGCCGTCGGCCGCCTGGCCCTGGTCGGTTGCGGCACCTTCGACCCGGCCGCCCGGGCCGAGTACCAGCAGCGCTGCGCCCAGCGGCAGACCGCGGAGCTGCAGGCCGAGCTGGCGTCCGCCGCCGCACTCGCCGACCCGGCCGCCCGGATGCTGCGCCAGTACGCGATCCTCGGCGGCATCTACGACTACGACGCGGCGCCCGATCCAGCCGACCCTGCCGCCCCACCGTTCGATGCGGTTGCTCACGAGCAGACCTGGGCCGACGCGCTGGAGTGCCAGGCGGACGGGCGGCACCCCGCCAGCTTCGCCCGCCTCGAGTTCCCGGTGGCGCTGTTTCACGGCGCCTGGGATCCGCACCCGGGGCGCCTGATCGCCGACGGCCTGCGCGCGGTGCTGCCGCAACTGGACTATCACGAGTACGCCTGCTGCGGGCACCGGCCCTGGGCCGAGCGGCGTGCCGCCGCCAGCTTCGGGCGCGACCTGCGGGCATTCTGCACAAGCCCGCCGTGATCCGGTCCAGCGCTGCGGCAGGACCACCCACGTCCACCGCCAACCGCCCCGGCGAGGAGCACCGATATGACCTCGCGCGAGCGCCTTCTGGCGGCCATCGAGTTCACCGGACCGGACCGGGCGCCGATCCACCATTACTGCTTCCCGGGCGCACTTCGCGAGCACGGCCAGCAGCTGCTCGACCTGCTGGCGCAGTATCCCGACGACTTCGGCAACGAGGCGCCGCTGGCTAACTGGGCTCAAGTGCAGCGCGAGGGCGACACGCCCCAGGAGACCGTCACCTGGCGAGACGGCTGGGGCACCACCTGGATCCGCTCGACGCAGTACACCTCCGGTGAGGTGATCGAGCCGGCCATCAGGTCCTGGGAAGCCGACTGGGCATCCTACGAGTTCCCGCCGAGCCCCGCTCCCGAACACTTCGAGAGGTTCGCCGCCAGCGTGGCCGCGCAGCACCCCGAACGCTTCGTGATGACCGCTGGCGGCGGGTTGTTCCAGCACGTGCAAAACCTGCGCGGGCCGGAGAGCTTCTTCCTGGACATCGGTGAAGACCGCGCCGAGTTGCATGAACTCCTCGACCGGCTGGTGGACTACTACCTGCCGACCCTCGACCGGCACCTCGCGGCCGGCGCCGATTGTGCGGTCTGGGGCGACGACTGGGGCGCCCAGGACGCCATGATGTGCAGCCCGACGGCCTGGCGACGGATCTTCAAGCCGCGCTACCAACGCCTGTTCGACGTCGGCCACGAACACGGCGCGAAGATCTGGACGCACAGCGACGGCTGGATCCTGGAAATCCTGCCCGACCTGCTCGAGATGGGCGTCGCGGTGATCAACCCGCAGCACCCCTGCATGGGCACCCCGCGGGTCGGTCAGATCGTCGGCGGCAAGGCCTGCATCCGGACCGACATCGACCGGCAGTGGGTGATCCCCTACGGCACCCCAGCCGAGGTCCGCGCCGCGGTGAACGAAGCGATGGACTGCTTCGGCCGCTTCAACGGCGGCATCCTGTTCCACGGCGAGGTCGGCCCGGGCGTGCCGTGGGAGAACATCGTGGCGCTCTACGAGACGTTCTACGAGGTCGGGAAGTACGGGGGGTGACGGCGCGGGCAGGCCCGACCGCTGGCGACCGCTGACACCCGCCCGGCAAGCTGCTATAGTGGCGGCATGGCTGCCTCCAGACGCGCCCCGCAACCAACTCTGCCGACGCTGGCCGCGCCGCCGGCAGCGCGCCGGCTGCTGGTCGGCGACGCCCTGCAGTTGCTGCGGGAGCTGCCCGCTGGCTGCTGCCGTTGCTGCGTCACCAGCCCGCCGTACTGGGGCCTGCGCGACTACGGCGTAGAGCACCAGATCGGCGCCGAGGTCGAGCTTGACCACTACTTGCGCAACCTGACGCTGGTCTTCGGCGAGGTGCGGCGGGTGCTGGCCGATGACGGCACGCTCTGGCTGAACCTCGGGGATGCGTACACCAGCGGCGGACGCACCTGGCGTGCCAGCGATCGCAAGAACC
The DNA here is from genome assembly GCA_020850355.1 of Fimbriimonadaceae bacterium. Lineage (GTDB taxonomy): Bacteria > Armatimonadota > UBA10988 > UBA10988 > UBA10988 > JADZEX01. The sequence goes on from JADZEX010000067.1 coordinate 92,141, forward strand.
CGGCGAGGGCGATGGAGTACCGTCCGGCGACGCCCCCAGGCCTGAAGCCGAAGGACCTGATCGGCTTGCCCTGGCGGGTGGCTTTCGCGCTGCAGGCCGATGGCTGGTACCTGCGGTCCGACATCGTCTGGTTCAAGCCAAACTGCCAACCTGAATCCGTCAAGGACCGGCCGACTCGCTCCCATGAGTATGTCTTTCTGCTGAGCAAGTCCGAGCGCTACTATTACGACCAGGAGGCGGTTCGTGAGGTCGGCAGCACGGGGGGCTCCTGGCGCAATCGGCGGTCTGTCTGGGCGGTCCACACCGAGCCGTTCCCCGAGGCCCACTTCGCGACCTTCCCTCCCAAACTAGTGGAGCCCTGCCTGCTGGCCGGCAGCGCCACAGGCGACACGGTCCTGGATCCGTTCTTTGGGTCTGGGACGGTCGGGCTGGTCTGCCAGGCCCTGGACCGGGGCTGCCTTGGGATCGAACTGAACCCGGCCTACGCCGCGCTGGCTCGCGAACGACTCGGGTGGCCCGAATGAGGCAGCCCCAGTCGGCGGTGCTGCTGCCGAGCAGCCAGGTCAGGTTCTGGTCGCGACTCAACGACCTCCGGGCCCGCTGCCTTAGCCCCGCGCTGCGCGATGCCTTAGGCACCGTCCCGATCGCCGACCTGGATGCGGAACTGCACTCCTACGTCGTTCCGGAGCATCTTGCCCGTGTGGCGAGTTGGGGGCTGCGCGGCGAGGTGGTCTTTGCGACGCCGCTGCTGCTGGGTCGCCGGCCCGCCTTGTTGGGTTACTACCGCCTGCTGTACGGCTTGTCTCAAAAGGCCTGCTACGGTAGCGGCGGTCCGTTGCAGGGCTGCCGCGCGATGGAAGAGCACAACCGCCTCTCCGCAGTCGTCGCCGCTCGGCTGCCCGCGGTCTGTCGGTCGCTGGCGGCGTCAGGCTCCTATCTGGTCGAGCGGATCACCCTGCGCAGCGCTGCCGAGGTGCACGAGCTGCAGTTGTTGACGCTCGGCGCGATGTTCGACGGCTCCGAGCGAAACCGTGTCGGCCGCGATGCGGTCGCCCTGTTCTGGCAGCTCCTGCGGGAGCTGGTCGGGCCGCACCTGACCGCGGCCTCGGACCGCGAACTGGTCCTCGCCAACGCAGCCGGTCGGACCGTGCGGGTGCTCTTGGCCGATGACCCCGACGTGACCGTCTGGGAGACCTTCAGCGCCGGCACCGAGGCGCGTCGGCTGTCGATCGAGGTCAAAGGCGGCAGCGATCGCTCGAACGTCCACAACCGGCTTGGGGAGGCGGAGAAGTCGCACCAGAAGGCGCGCGCGGCGGGCTTTCGCGATTGCTGGACAATCCTGAATGCGACAGTGACGCCAGACCTGGCGCGGACCGAGTCCCCCAGCACCGGGATCTTTTTCCAGTTGCGCGACCTGCTGGACGACACCTCGGCCGGCTACGCCGACTTCCGTGACCACCTCGCCGCGGTGCTCGGCATCCCCGTGGCGTCGCCGGCCTGACGGTCTACCCGCCCAACGCCTTGGTTTGGCCCGTCGCCGCGGCCTCGTAGGCTGCCGCGATCGCGGCAACATAGCGCACGCAGGAGGCGCCCGGACAGCGTTGCGGGCTGCGGCCGGCAATCGCATCCTGGAGCGCGACCACTGGCTGCGGTGGCTCCGGCATGGCGCTCTCGGGGATCCGTTCCGGGTCGTGCCCTGGTCGCAGCAAGGTGAGCTCGAAGGGCATGCCGCGGAGCACGGCGGTGCCGGCGGTGCCCAGATAGAGACTCACCGAGCGGCGGTCCGGGCAGGGCGAGTCGCCGATGCTGACGACGCTGCCGAAGCCGCCGCCGCTGAGGGCGAAGTTGACCTGGAAGCGGAGGTCGTCCGGGACGCTGTCCATCTGGGCGCTGACGGTGGTGAACTCCTGGCCGGTGACCCACATCGCTTCGCAGATCTGGTGCGAGCCGCCGTCGATCAGGTGGCCGCCGCCGTTGGCCTCGATGTCGCCGCGGAAGAGGCTGGGCGGCACCAGGCCGGGCAGCCTGGCGGGCAGCGGTGAGCGGCCGAAGACGCCGCGGATGTCGCCCGTCCAGCGCAGGTCGACGGTCTCGATGGTCCCCAGATCGCCGGCGGCGAGGCGCTCGCGGAGGTAGACCGTCTGGCGCCAATAGGGTGGGTTGTAGGCCACCTCCAAGAGCTTGCCGGATCGCTCGGCGAGGCCCACCAGCGCGACGGCGTCGGCGGTGTGGACGGTCATCGGCTTTTCGAGCAGCACGTGACAGCCGGCCTGCAGCGCGGCCGCGGTGTGCCGGAAGTGCAGGTTGTGCGGCGAGCAGACCAGCACGGCGTCCAACTCGGCCTGGGACAGCATCGCCTCGACATCGGTGTACGTCTGGGCGACGCCGAAGTGCGCGGCGAGCTGCGCCAGCGGCTCGGGCTGGCGGCGACAGAGGGCTACCAGGTCGACCTCCGGGTGCGCCACCAACTCCGGCAGGTGTCGTCTCGAAGCAAACCAGCCCGCGCCGATCACGCCCCAGCGAGTCATCGCCTTCTCCGCGGCCGGAGTTGTAGCACAGGCCGGCGCCGCCGCCAAGCGGTGCGGGTGCCTTGTCGCCGGCAGCGCTTTGCGGTATCGTGCGGGGCAGGTGGCGCTATGCCGAAGCAGATCATTGCAGCCTCTACCGCGCCGGCCGCGGTCGGCCCCTACTCGCAGGCGGTGCGGGTGGGCGACCTGCTGTTCTGTGCCGGTCAGATCCCGTTGACTCCCGCCGGGGAGCTGGTCGGCGGCGACATCGCCGCGCAGACCCGCCAGGTGCTGACCAACCTGGCGGCCGTGGTCGCGGCTGCCGGCGGGTCGCTGGCGCAGGTCGTCAAGACCACGGTCTACTGCGTCGACCTGGCCGACTTCCCGACCATCAACGCGGTCTACGCCGAGTTCTTTGGCGACCAGCCGCCAGCCCGCGCGACGGTGCAGGTCGCCGCCCTGCCGCGCTCGGCGGGCGTCGAGATCGAGGCCGTCGTCTGGCTCGGCGCCTGACGGCAGCATGGACGTCCTGGCTCACCTCAGCCACATCTTCGGGACCTGCATCTTCCCGCTGCTGGCGCTGATCGGCCTGGGCTGCGGGCTGCAGCGCCGGATGGGCCTCGAGATGCGGACGCTCTCGCGGCTCAACATCTACGTCTTCGTCCCGGCCCTGGCGATTTCGGCCCTGGCGAAGGCCAACCTGCCGGTCGGCGACCTGCTGCGAGTGGTCGGCTTCGTGCTCGGGATTCAGGCCCTGCTGTATGCCCTGGGCCAGGGCTGGAGCCGGTTGCGGGGCTATCCGCGGAGTCTCGCCACCGCCTTCACGATTGCGCTGATCTTCTACAACAGCGGCAACTACGGCTACGCCTTGGCGGTGCTGCTGTACGGCCAGGACAGCCCGGCGGTGGGCTTGCAGGCGATTGTCTTGGCGGTCCAGAACGTGACCTGCTTCAGCCTCGGCCAGGTGCTGATCCGCGGTCCGCGGATCGGCGTCCGGAGCGCCCTGGGGGAGTACTTCCGGCTGCCCCTGCCGTATGCCATTGTGGCCGGGCTGGTGCTGCAACGGACCGGCTGGCGTCCGCCGGAGCCGGTCTGGAACACGATTCAGGTGGCCGCCGGCGGGCTGGTGCCCATCGCGCTGGTGACGCTTGGCGCGCAGCTCGGCCTGACGCGGCTGGATCGGCGGCTGAAAACGGTGCTGGTGGCCTGCGCGATGCGTCTGCTGGTAGCCCCGCTGCTGGCCCTGCTGTTGCTGCTGCTGCTCGGCTGGCAAGGCCTCCTGGCGCAGCACCTGTTCCTCTCGACCTGCGTGCCGACCGCGGTCAACACCACCATCCTGGCCGTCGAGTTCGACAACGAGCCCGACTTCGCGGCGCAGGTGGTGACCGTCAGCACGCTGCTCAGCGCGGTTTCGGTGACCGCCTGCATCTATCTGTCGCAGTTGCTCTACGCCGGTTAGCCGCTCGCCGGGGGCTCCCCGCGGTCGGGCCGCGAGCGGCGGGCCGCGACCCACACCAGCAGCAGCGCCACGCCGCCGCTGAAGGCGGCCGACGGCGCCGACAGGCCGAACACCGCCAGCGAGGCGCTGCCGCAGAGGCCGCAGATCGCGTAGACAAACAGCAGCACGCTGAGGTCGTTCCAGCCAGCATCCTGCAAACGGTGGTGCAGATGCTCGCGGTCGGCGCTGAGCGGGCTGCGGCCGGCCGACACTCGTACCACCACCACCCCGGCGAGGTTCAGAATCGGCAACGCCAGGATCAGCAACGGCGTCATCACGGCAATCAACGTGGCGGTCTTCATCACCGCGCTGATGGCCAGGACTGCCAGCAGGTAGCCGAGCAGGTAGGCCCCGCCGTCGCCCATGAAGATCCGCGCGGGCGGGAAGTTGAGGCGCAGAAAGCCGATGATCCCGCCCAGCAGTGCCAAGGCATGGACCGCCGCGCTGGGCGAGCGAGCGGGACCCCAGACCGCGATGGTGCCGATGGTCGCCGCCATGATCAGCGATACGCCGCCAGCCAGGCCATCGAGACCGTCGATGAAGTTGACGGCGTTGATGATGGCGACGATCCAGACCATGCTGAGGACCCACGAGACCAGCGGCGGGAAGGTGATCCAGCCGTCGCCCGGGATCTGCAGGCCATCGATGCTGACGCCGCTGGCCACCGGCAGCGCCACGGCGGCCAGTTGCAGCAGCAGCTTGACCGGCGCCGAGAGTCCGTCGCGTTGCCGCCCGTCGGCGGTCCGCGGGCGGTACAGGTCATCGGCCAGGCCGATGGCGAACATCGCCAGCGCGCCGACTAAGATACCGGTGTCGCGGGAGTTCCAGTCGAAAGCACCGGGTAACGCCGCACCAGCCAGGACGCCAGCAAGGTAACCGCAACCGATGCCGATGCCGCCGATCCGGGGCACCGCGGTGGTGTGGGCCTTGCGGCCGCCGGGCGTGTCGACCAGGTTGCGGCGCAGCGCCAGGCGCAGCGTCCAGGGCACGGCCGGCAGCGCCACCAGCAGAGCGGCGGCGAGGGCGGCCAGGAAGCCCGCAGCGCTGAGTGTCATCGGCGGCCTCGCGGTCGCTGCTGGGAGAAGTGGTGATGCTGTTGGATCGCTATCAAGGCTGTCTGCTCGGTCTCGCCATCGGCGATGCGCTGGGCGCTCCGGTGGAGTTCTTGTCGCTTGCTCAGATTCGACAACACTACGGCCCCGAGGGTATCACCGATCTGGTGGCGATGCGTCACTTCGCCGCCGGAACCTACACCGACGACACGCAGATGAGCATCGCGCTGGCCGAGGGCCTGCTCGACTGCCCGGCTGGCGACCTGTCGACGCAGATGGCCGCCGTGGCCCGGCGCTTCGTGGCCTGGAGCAGCTCGCCCGAGAACAACCGCGCGCCGGGCAACACCTGCCTGCGGGCCTGCAGCAACCTGGCACGGGGAATCCCCTGGCAGCAGGCCGGGGTGGCCGGCTCGAAGGGCTGCGGCACGGCGATGCGGGCGGCGCCGGTTGGGCTACGGTACCACCGCGACGCGGCCAGGCTGCAGGAGGTCGCGGTCGAGTCGAGTCGCATCACCCACGGCCACCGCGCGGCGCTGGCCGCGGCGGCCGCGGTCGCCGCGGTGGTCTCGGCGGCGCTCGACGACGCCACGCCGGAACAGCTCGACGAGGTCGCCCTGACGACCGGCGCGCCGGGCAGTCCGGAAGTCGAGCAGCGCCTGCGACAGATCCCGACGGTGCTGGACCTCGACCCGCCCGCCGCCTTCGAGGTGCTCGGCGAGGCCTGGGTGGCCGAGGAGGCCCTGGCCTGCGGGCTCTACTGCGTGCTGCGGACTCCGGACGACTACCGCGCCACGGTGCTGGCGGGCGCCAACTCCACCGGCGACAGCGACACCATCGCCTGCATCGCCGGCGCGATCAGCGGGGCACGGCTGGGCAGCGCGGCGATCCCGGCGGCCTGGCGCCAGCAGGTCGAGAACCGCGAGTTGCTGCTGGACCTCGCAACCCGCCTGCACCAGGCCTGGCAGGCCGACCAGGTTTAGGGCTCGCGGCGACCACGGTTCAGCCAGAGGGCGACCCGGCGGCGGTGCTGGAAATCCTTCACTGGTCGCCGGGCCCTGGGGGGTGCATTTCGGCGACGTAGATGTCGAGGTGTCCATCGCCGTCGAAGTCGGCCAGCTGCAGAGTGTGGCCGTGGTCGACCCGCTCGATCACGGTCTGCGCCTGCCGCCCTGCGCCGTCGTGGTGGTAGGCCCGCAGCGGCCCGACGGCATCGCCCGAGGCGATCACCACCTGCTGCCAGGCGCCCGGCCAGAGCTGCCCGAGAAGCTTGCCCAGGCCGTCGGTCGCGCCCTCCACGCCGTCACGGCACCGCCAGCACCTGCACGGCATCGATGTGCACGTTGCCCCCGGCGCCGGCGACCGTGAAGACCACCGCCGCCGGTTGCGCCGCCTGGAAGCGGCAGCGACCCAGCGTGCCGAAGCCCTGCGGCCCGCTGGGCGCCTGGGTCTGGTTGACCCGTACACGGCAGGGCTCGGCCGCACCTTCAACGCTGACCAGGGCGGTCTTGGCGCGGTTCTCGTGGGGCAGCCAGGCGATCCGGATCTCGTAGATGCCGTCGGCGGGCACCCGGAACGCGAAGCGAGCCGCGGCCGCCGGGTCACTGCTGTACCGGTAGCCGTCGCCGACGAAGCCGGTCAGGTTGCCCGTGTCTCCCCAGTTGCCCTGCAGGGCGGCGTCGAGGTCGTCGATCACGATGCCCGGCAGCTTGCGGGGGTCCAGGCCAGGCGGCACGATGGGTGGGACCAGCGCGCCGGGCGGCAGCTCCAGCTCGCCCGCCAGGGCGCTCCGCCGTAGCGCGCCAGGCTGGCCCAGCAGCTCCAGCAGCAGGGGCAGGTGCTGCTGGTAGACGCCCCGCGGGTTGCAGCCGTGGCGGCGGGCGATCCAAGCCGCCTTGCCGACTGCCTCGCCCATCATGCCGCCGGTGCGCATCACCCGGACCGGGCCGAGGGCTTCCTTGTCGACGCTGATGTCGCGACCGGCCATGAACAGGTTGGCGACGTTGCGGCTGTAGAGGGCGCGGTAGGGGGCCCAGTAGATGCCCTGGTAGGTGTAGCCGGCGCCGTGGGTGAAGGTCGAGATGAACTCGGTGCCCTCGAAGCCCTTGGCGTAGGCCGGATGTGGGGTGTGCAAGTCGATGTGCCAGGAGCACGGGAAACAGCCGTCGGGCCATTTGCGGCCGCTGCGGAAGTCGCTGCCGGTCAGCAGCACGTCGCCCAGCAGGCGGCGCGACTCGCGCTTGCCGGCGATGAAGGCGGCCCAGCCCAGGCGGTGGTTCGGGTACAGCCCATCGATATTCTTGAGCGTGTCCCAGGCGCCATACATGGCCCGGAAGTTGTTGTCCCGGATCAGCTCCAGGTCGGTGATCATGTCTTTGTCGAAGCCGCTCTCCCAGAACCAGCCACCCAGCTCGGTCGGCTTCGCCGGGGGCTGGCCATTGGCGCCCCGGCGGCCGGGGAAGGGCTTGTCCGAGAGGTCGAGCGCCCACGGACAGCGCGGGAAGGGCGCCGCGGTCTGGCCCTCCTGCACCGCCAGCGAGAGGGCCTCGCGGTCTTTGCACTCGCACTTCAGCACTTGCGACAGGTCGCTGGTGTCGAGGGTGTTCCAGAGGTTGCTGGCCCCCATCAGGCCCTCGCGTGAAATGGTGTAGTCGGCGCCCGCCAGGAAGCCGACGGTGCCGTCGCCGGTGCAATCGGCGAACAGCGCGCCGGCGTAACGGGTCCGACGCCCGCTGCGGACGTCGACCGCCACGACTGCCCGGATCCGCCCGCCGCGAACCTCGACGGCGTTGACATGCTGCTCCAGCAACAACCGGATCCGCGGCTCGGCGCGAACCAGGTCCAGCTTGCGTCCGTCGCCGTAGATGCTGCCGCCACGGGCGTTGCCGTCGCCCGGCGCCTTCGGGGTCAGCAACTCCTCGACGATGTCGCCGACTCGCTGGTAGGGACGCTGGCGGGTCTTGCCCTCGGGCCACACCCGCACCTCGCTGCTGCCGTTGCCGCCGAGCACCGGGCGGTCCTGGATCAGCGCCACCTGCAGGCCCTGTCGGGCCGCGGCCAGGGCTGCGCAGGTGCCGGCGATGCCGCCGCCGACGACCACCAGATCGTAGCTCCCGCCGTCCGCCGGCCGGGCGGGCTCGCCGCGCCAGAGCCGCCGCAAGGTCGCCAGCTCCGGGCCGTCGTGAGGCGGCCGGAAGGCCGGGTCGCGGGCCAACAGCACGGCGTCGCAGCGGCCCTCGAAGCCGGTCAGGTCGTGCAACGCCAGGGTCTCGCGGCCGACCAGCGTGACCAGCCCGCCGTCCTGCCAGTGCCAGGCGGCGCCCTCCGTGCCGAAGGTTGTGGACAGCGGCTGTCCGCCGATCAGCACCTGGAAGCGGCCGGGCGCGCCTGGCGCCTGCCACGGCGCGACCCAGTCGCGGGTGCGAACCCACACGCGGTACTTGGCGACACCGCCGCAATCGACGCTGGTGACGGCGTCACGGACCGGCACGCCCAGCCCGTGGGCCAGCAGGTAGGGGCTGCCCATCTGGTCCATCGACTGTTGGTCGAGGTCCCAGCCGCCGAGGTCGCTGAAGCCCTCGGCCTCCAGCAGCAGCAGGGCTGCAGGAGCCGCCAGCAGCGGACCGGCCAGCAGCAACAACGCGGCGCAGGCGAGTCGGTTCATGCCGCTGCATTCGCGCGGCGGCGACCGCCTCCTGCCGCTGGCCAGAGCCTTGCAGACGCCGCAGGCCAGGAGTCGCCGATGGGTGGCCTGGACTACCGACCGGATTGGCTGGCGGCACGCGAGCGGCTGACGACCTGGTGGAACGGCGGCAGCCTCGGGCGGGCGGTGCTGCTGATGACCGCCCGGCGCGCCGCGCCGCCCAGCGATCTGACGCCCCGCCCGGCGCCCGCCGGCTGGCTGGGGCGCTACTCGATGGCTGACCCGGACTACAGCATCCACCTGGCGCGGTGGGTGCCGGCGACCCAGGAGTATTTCGGCGAGGCCTGCCCGAACTGGGCCACCGGCGACCTGGCGCCGGGCTGCGTGGCCCTCTACCTGGGCTGCCGGGGTGTCGAGATGCAGGACACCACCTGGCTGGAGCCCTGCCTGGAGAGCCCCGCTGGGGCGCGGTTCGAGCTGGACCCGACCAACCGCTACTGGCGTTGGACCTGCGACCAGATCGCCGCGGTCGCGCCGCTGGCGCGGGGGCGCTTCCTGCAGGCCTTCCCCGATCTGATTGAGGGCCTCGACGTGCTGGCGGCGTTGCGCGGCACCGACCATCTGCTGCTCGACCTGCTCGACCGTCCCGAGTGGGTCGCCGCCAGCCTGGCCCGCCTGACCGACCTCTACTTCGCCTACTACGACCGCGTCTACGAGGCCATCCGCGACGAGGTTGGCGGCAGTCACTTCTGGGCCTGGGCGCCGGGCCGGCTGGCGAAGCTGCAGTGCGACTTCTCGGCAATGATTTCGCCGCAGCAGTTCCGCGACCTGATGCTGCCGGTGTTGACCGACATGACCGCGCGCCTGGGCTACAGCATGTACCACCTGGACGGCCTGGCCGCCGCGCGCGCCCACCTCGACGCGTTGTTGGAGTTGCCACGGCTGCAGATGGTGCAGTGGACCGCTGGCGCCGGCCATCCCGGCACCGGTGATCCCTGCTGGTTCCCGCTGTACCACCGCATCCTGGACGCCGGCAAGAAGATCAACCTCTGGGCGCAGTTCGACCAGTTGCCCGCCCTGCGGCGCGAGTTCGGCGCCCAGAGCGAGCAACTGCTGATCAACCTGGGCGTCGCCGACGCGGCGCAGGCGGCGCAGGCGATCCGGCTGATGGAGGGCTAACGCGCGCTCAGGCGCCCTGCGTGCGAAGCACCTCAAACGCGCGGGGCAACTGGTCGAGGCTCCACTTGCCTTCGATGCTCATGCGGCCGCGGTAGCCGGCGGTGCGGAGCGCCTTCAGGAACGGTCCCAGGTCGTCACCCGCCACGCCCGGCGCGGTACGGTTGGCCTTCTCGGCGACGTGGGTGTGGGCCAACAGCGGCGCCACCGTCGCCAGGTCGTCGGCGGTCTCGCCGTTCTGCAGCATGTGATAGAGGTCGGCCAACAGGCGGATGTTGGGGTGCGCGACGGCCGTTGCAATGGCTGCGCCCTCCCGCACGGTGTTGACGTAGTTGCACTCCTGCCGACGCAACGGCTCGATCACCACGGTCACCCCGTGCGGTGCTGCCAGCGGGCCCATCTGCTTCAGCAGCGCGACAAACTGCTGGTCGGCAGCCTCTTTGGCAAAGCCCTCGGGCAGCTTGCGGGCGCCGCCGCTGCCGAACACGATCACCTGCACGCCAACCTGGGCGGCCCGCGCGAAGGCGACCGCGGCGTACTTCAGGATGTCGTCCGGCCGGGCCTCGGGCCCCGTCACGCGCAGGCTGCCCGGCAGGAAGCCGTTGCAGGCCGCGACTGGCAACGGGCAGGCCTGGGCCGCGGCCAACAGCGGTGCGAAGACCTCGTCTGGTTTGTCAGGGACCAGCAGCCGCTGCACGCCGTCCTCGACGTAGGCCGCCCCGGCCGCCTGTAGCGCCGCGCCCTGGCCGCAGCCGGCGCAGACGCCCAACCGGGCCGGAAACAGCGGCGGCTCGGCGGCAGCGCGGCCGCGCCCCGCCGCCAACGCCAGCCCACCCAGGCTGGCCATGAAAGTGCGTCGTTCCACGGGACTCTCTCCCATCGGCCTCAAGCCAGTTGCGGCACCGTGAACGGTGCCCGGTCCTGGCGGTGCAAGAGGGCATTGGCCTCGGCCGCCAGCACGGGGCCGGTGAACCGCTCGCTGGTTGGATCGAAGGTCAGCAGCGGCCCGCTGGTCCAAGGGGTCTGCGCCAGGTCGACCTTCCAGGCGGCGAGCTGGTCGCTGAAGCGGGCGACGGCGTCGACCGCCGCGGGGTTCGCGGACAGCCGTTCCTGGAGCGCGCCGGGGCTGAGCTGCTGCCCCAGCCGGTACGAGATGTTGGCCAAGTGCGCCACAGCGCTGGAGACATGTGATCGCGGGTACGGCGCCCGCAGGTCGGCGATCTTTCGAGAGCGGCAGGCGTCGATCCAGTTGGCGACATGGCTGGCGCCACCGTCGCCGGGGAACTTGCGCAAGGTCTGGCCGGCCTGGTCGTAGACCGTCCCGCCGCCGCGCCCGCCGACGAAGTAGCCACCCTCGCAGTGCAGCACGACGCAGACGCGGCCGCCCTTGTAGTTGGGCATGCTCTTCTTGTCGGGCGCGTCCCACAGGTTGCGGACCTCGAACAGCGCCGGGGTGCCGCCGAAGTCGAACAGCGCGACCTGCATGTTCGGCGTCTCGCCGGCGTCGCCCCAGCCGAACCGGCCGCCGAAGCTGCTGACGCTGCGCGGCAGGCCCGGGTCGCCCAGGACCCAGCAGATCAGATCGGTCTCATGCGGTCCCTGGTTGCCGATATCGCCGTTGCCGGTGTTCCAGACCCAGTGCCAATCGTAGTGGAACCGCGAGCGGTGGATCGGCAGGTCGGCCGCCGGCCCCAGCCAGAGGTTGTAGTCGACCTCGGCCGGTGGCGCCAAGGGCGTGTCGCGCTTGCCGATGCCGGTGCGGTCGCGGTAGCAGAGCCCGCGGGCGAGGATCAGCTTGCCAAGTTGGCCGCTCTTGAACCACTCGACGAACTCGCGCATCCCCTTGTCGCTGCGGTTCTGGGTGCCGGCCTGTACCACCCGTTGGTGCCGCGCGGCCGCGGCCACCGCCTGCCGACCTTCCCAGACGGTGTGCGAGGCCGGTTTCTCGACATAGACGTCTTTGCCGGCCTGGCAGGCGTGAATCGTCTGCAGGGCGTGCCAGTGGTTCGGCGTGGCGATGTAGACGGCGTCGATGTCGTCACGGTCGAGCAGTTGCCGGTAATCGATCGCCGTCAGCGGCTTCTCGCCACCGGTCGCCTTGGCCAGTTCGTCGGCCCGCCGGGCGACGACTCCGCGGTCGGCATCGCAGAGCGCGACGACGCGCACTCCCGCGACTTTGGCGATGTCCTTCATCATCCCACCGCCGCGGCCTCCGCAGCCGAGCACGGCGATGCGCACGTCGTCGTTGGCGCCCAGGACACGCCCCGGCGGCAGCGTCGCGGCGACCACGCCGGCGGCGGCGCCAGTCAGGAAGGTGCGGCGAGTCACGGCCGGCATCGCAGTCTCCCAAACGCGGCGAAGGCGCCCCGTTGCCGGGACGCCTTCGCCAGCACTGCGGTGGATCCTGCTGCGATCAGCGTCGTCGCAAGACCCCAACCGGCTCCGGCCGCGGCTGATCGGACGGCGTCCAGGGCTGCAGGGTCAGTTCGACCCCCGTCAGGCCGCCCGCCGCGACGGTCACGTCGACCGAGCCGTACTCGTAGCCATCGGCCCAGGCGTTGATGTTGAGGTAGCCGGCTTCGACCTCCAGGCTGAAGTGCCCGTTGGCATCGGTCACGGCGACTCCCGGTGGGACCTCGCCGGTCGGCCGGTACGGCGAGGCATCGAGGCCCGCCACGTTGCCCCCACCAACCGAGCCGCCACCGCCACCTGCACCGCCGGGTCCGCCGCCCTCGTAGACCGGGGGCTCGACGACGTAACCCCAGGCCGTGACCCAGGCGTTGGCCAACGGCACCGCGGCGCCGCCACCTTCCGGCGTGCCGAAGACCGTGCCGCTGACGGTGGTCAGGATGTACTGCAGCGTGGCATTGGCCGTCAGCGTCTGCCGCGTGGTCAAGGTCACGTCGCGGCTGATGGTCGCATAGCCCCACCGCATGTAGGTCAGGGTGTACTCGCCGGGCGGCACATTCTGCAGGCTGAAGTTGCCCTGCTCGTCGGTGAAGCCCTCGCGGCAGTACCAGATCGGTGGCACGTACCAGCAGTCATCGTTCGGGCCAATCACGTCCGGCCCGCCCGGAGGCGCGTTGCCCACGGTGCCGTCGGGGTAGACGACCCCGTCATACTCGTTGGGCCCGCCGTTTCCCCCACCTTCACCACCAGCGCCGCCGCCTCCGTTCTGGCGGCTGCGCGCGCCGGCCAGGGGCAGCGGACCGCCGTCGCGCGGCCAGAGGGCGACCCGGACCATCGACAGCGGGACGGTCTGGCCGTCTTCGACGACCGTCACCTGGCCGCTGACCGTGGCGTTGTTGGGATCGATGTAGACCAACTCGAGGTCTACCGGCGACGTCCGGCCTGGTTCGACCCAGGTGCCGTTGTAGCCGGTCTCGTAGCTCTCGGCGGTCACTTCGATGGTGTACATGCCCGGCGTCACCGCGCCGAAGCGGAAGGAGCCATCGGCCTCGCTCTCGGCGACGCGCACCGGCGGCCGCTCGTCGGCGTTGTCGTCCTGGCGACTGCGCCCGCCACCGGAGTTGGCCACGCCGTCGGCGATCCCGGGGCGAGTTTCGTCTTCGTAGGTGTACAGCAGCGGGATCGGCCGCGCCAGGATGCGGGCGCCGGCGACCGGCCGCAGGCCACTCTCGGTGCGGCTGGTGATCAAGCCGGTGATCTGCCCGGTGGCCTCCAGGTCAAGCGGCGGCAGGGGCGTGTTCTCGCCCGGCAGCACGCGGATCATCGCCGCGCCGCCCTGACCGCCGCCACCCTCGACCGAAATCGTGTATTCACCCGGCTCGACGTTGGGCACCGTGAAGCTGCCGTCCGGGCCGCAGGTGACCACATGGTCCGAGCCTTCCAGCCGGACCGTCGCCCCCGCCGCCGCGGGCCCCAGGTTGCCGCTGACTGTCCCCCGCGTGTTGTCTGGGGTGCCCCCCCCACCACCACTGCCCGACCCGCACGCCGTCAGCGCTATCAGCGCCGTCGCCGCCAGCCAAGGCCGCCATCGTTTCGACATGCTGCGCCTCCTCACCACTGTGGGCTCCAACGGCGCCCGGCAGGTTGTTCTTCACCAGTCTGCCGAATCGGCCGGCCCAACGCAACACACCCGACCGCGAGGCCGGGTGTGTGGCAGTTCCCTCTCCAAAGTTGACTGCTGGCTCCACGATGCGACCGCGGGTGGAATCTGTCAGGGACCACTTCGGCGGCTCGGCAGGAGCCGTGCCGACCGCCGGGAAAACAGCTCCCGGAGCCGGTGATGGGTGCTGCGACGCGGCCGAACGTGATTCTGATCATGACCGACGATCAGGGCTACGGCGACCTTTCGTGCCTGGGTGCCAGCGATCTGCAGACGCCGCATCTCGACGCCCTCGCCGCTGGTGGGGCGCGCTGCACGCAGTGGTACTCCAACTCCCCGGTCTGCTCGCCCTCGCGCGCCGCGTTGCTGACCGGGCGCTACCCGGTGCGGGCCGGAGTCCGGTCGATCCTGGCCGGCCATCGCCAGGCCACCGGACTCGACGAGTCCACCCCGACGCTGGCCACCGCCCTGCGGGCAGAGGGTTACCGCACGGCGCAGGTCGGCAAGTGGCACCTCGGCGTGGCCCCCGAGTCGCGGCCCGACCGCTGCGGCTTCGACTCCTGGTTCGGCTTCCTGGCCGGCTGCATCGACTACTACTCGCACATCTTCTACTGGGGCGTCGGCGGCGGGCAGAACCCGGTCCACGATCTCTGGGACAACGGCCAGGAAGTCTGGCGCAACGGCGAGTACTTCACCGACCTGGTGACGCAGCGGGCGGTGGCGTCGATCGAGCAGTTCGCCCGCACGCCGGAGCAGCCGTTCTTCCTGTACCTCGGCTACAACGCCCCGCACTACCCGATGCACGCGCCACCGGAGTACCTGGACCGCTTCCCCGGCTTGCCGTGGGACCGCCAGATCATGGCCGCGATGCTGAGCAGCGTCGACGACGGCGTCGGCGCGGTGGTCGCGGCGTTGCAGCGGGCCGGGCTGCGCGACGACACGTTGATCTTCTTTCAGTCCGACAACGGCCCCTCGCGGGAGAGCCGCAACTGGCTGGACGGCACGCCCGACCCCTACTACGGCGGCACCGCGGGCGGGCTCAAAGGGCACAAGTTCAGCCTCTACGACGGCGGGATCAAGATGCCGGCGATCCTCAACTGGCCGGCGCAGGTCCCCGCCGGCCAGGTGATCGACGAGGTCGGCGTGGCGATGGACATCTTCCCAACCATCCTGCGGGCCTGCGGCGGCGATCCGTCGCGGTACGACCTCGATGGGCTCGATGTGCTGCCAGTCTTCACGTCGCAGGCGGCCTCGCCGCATGAGCTGATCGGCTGGGAGCAGGGCCACCAGACCGCGCTGCGGCACGGGCCCTGGAAGCTCGTGCTGGACGGCCAAATCGTTGAAGGCGTCTGCCCGGAGGACGCCGTCCATCTCAGTGACCTGCGCGTCGATCCAGGTGAGCAGGTCAACCTGGCAGCTCAGCAGCCGGCGCTCTGTGAGCAGTTGGTGGGCTGGGCGCGGAACTGGCGAGCCGACCTCGACCGTCAATGGGAAGAGCGCCAGACAGCGCCGGGTCGACTGACCAGCCACGCTGGCGCCGGCTAGGGCAGACCGTCCGAACAGACGCATTCAGGAATCAGGCATGACCGAAGAGACCTTCTCCCGACGTGATTTCGTGCAGACCACCGCCGCGGCCGGTGCGTTGATGTTCACGGTCGCCGCGCACGCCCAACAGGCCGCCGACGGGCCGCCTGCCAGCCTGGCGGTGATCGGCACCGGCACCTGGGGCAAGACCATCCTGCGCAACCTGGCCAGGCAGAAGGGCGCCAGCGTCAAGGGGGTCTGCGACACCAGCGAGCCCGCCCTGAAGGCGGCCGGCGAGCTGGCGGCCGGGGCGACCGCCGTCAGCGAGTACCGCAAGCTGCTCGACGATCCGGCGATCAGTGCGGTGGTGGTGGCGACGCCCAGCCACCTGCACAAGCCGATCGTGCTCGACGCGCTGGCCGCCGGCAAGCATGTCTACTGCGAGTGCCCGCTGGCCAGCAGCCTGGAGGAGGCCAAAGCCATCGCCCAGGCCGGCGTGGCGGCCAAGACCATCTTCCACAGCGGGCTGCAACTGCGCACCAATCCGCTGCATGTGCACACCCGCAAGCTCCATATGGCCAGCAGCGCCGGTGAGCCGATTGCCGCGCGGGCTCAGTGGCACCGCCGTGAAAGCTGGTCGAAGGCCGGCGCCGGCGGCGATGCCGAACGCGCCAAGGCGCTCAACTGGCGGCTCTATAAGGAGACCAGCAGCGGGCTGCTGGGCGAGGTCGGGATCCACCAGATCGACTTCCTGACCTGGATGATGAAGAAACGGCCGGTCAGCGTGACCGGGTCGGGCGACATCCGGGCCTGGAAAGAGGACGACCGCGACGTCTTCGACACCGTGCGCGTGGTTTTCGACTACCCCAACGGCGTCAACCTGGTCTACGACGCGACCCTCGGCAACAGCTTCGACGGCGTCTATGAAATGGTCCAGGCGACGCAGGGCACGCTGCTCACCCGCGAGACTCGCGCCTGGCTGTTCAAGGAGTCCGACGCCCCGCTGCTGGGCTGGGAAGTCTACGCCCGCCAGGACAAGGTCGGCGACGAGCAGGGCCTGGTGCTGGTCGCCAACTCGACCAAACTGTTGGAGGCGGGCGAGGAGCCCAGCAAGCACGCCAACGAAGACAAGAACGGCGCCCTCTACTACGCGCTGGAGGCCTTCACCAACGCGATTCGCACGAGCGGCGAAACGGCCTGCGGCCCGGAGCGCGGTTACGAGGCGACGGTGGTGGCGCTGACCGCGGCGCAGGCCGCCGTCAGTGGTGAGAGCGTCAAGTTCGCCAGCAGCATGTTCGACCTGGGCTAGCCGGCCGACGAAAGGACCGCAGCATGAGCGACAGCACTCCCAGCACTTCCCACGGCGCCACCCGGCGGCGCTTCCTGAGCACCGTCGGCTGGGTCGCCGCCGGCGCCGCCGCCGCCGACTGGCGGAGCCAGCGCGCCTTTGCGCAGACCAACCGCCGCGTGCTCGGGGCCAACGACCGCATCCGCCTCGGCTTCATCGGCGTCGGCAGCATGGGCGGCGGGCACCTCAACGACTTCCTGAAGCTCGGCCGCGAGGGCACCGAGAACTGCGAAGTGGTCGCCGTCAACGACATCTGGCAGCCCCGCAAGGAGAAGGCCAAGGCGGCGATTGGCGACGGCGGCAAGCTGTACGACAACTACCGCGCGCTGCTGGACGACAAGAACGTCGACGGCGTCGTGATCGCCACCCCGGAGCACTGGCACCACCGCCAGTGCCTCGACGCGATGGCGGCCGGCAAGGACGTCTACCTCGAGAAGCCGCTCAGCCGCTACCTCGCCGAAGCGCTCGAGGTGCGCGACGCGATCCGCAAGAGCGACTGCATCGTGCAGATCGGCGCGCAGTACGCCAGCGAGCCGAAGTGGCACAAGGCCCACGAGATGCTGCCGACCATCGGCAAGGTCGTCTGGTGCCAGACCAGCTACTGCCGCAACAACCCGCAGGGCGAGTGGAACAACCCCATCGACAAGTCGGCGACGCCCGACAACCTCGACTGGAAGCAGTTCCTCGGCCCGGCGCCCGAGCGCGACTTCAGCCTCGAACGCTACTTCCGCTGGCGCAAGTTCTGGGACTACAGTTCGGGTATCTGCGGCGACCTGTTCCCGCACAAGGTCTACCCGTTCATGATCGTGATCGGGGCCGAGATCCCGCAGACGGTCGTCGCGGTGGGCGGCAACTACGTCCACAAAGAGGACCGCGAGGTGCCCGACACCTTCCACATGATGGCCACCTTCGCCAGCGGCTACACGCTCTGCGTGGCCGGCTCGACGGTCAACCAGATCGGCTGGGATGACATGATCCGCGGGCACAAGGCCCGCATGGAGCTGAACTCCGCGCGCGAGATCGTGATCCGGCCCGAGGCCGCCTACGCCGAAGAGCTGGACGAGGTCCGCGAGCCGGTCGAGACGGTGGCGCAGTCGCAGACCGAACACCGCCGCAACTGGCTGCAGTGCATGCGCAGCCGCAAGACGCCCAACTGCGGGGTGGACCTGGCCTTCGCCGGGATGGTCTGCGTGGCGCTGGCCGAGCAGTCCTACCGCGAGAAGAAGGTCGCCACCTTCACCGAACCCAAGTGACCCGCTGACCGTGCAGCTCGAACCGGTGCGGCTGAGCGTCGATGCGATGCGCTGCCGGTTCGAGCTGCTGGTCGGCCACCCCGACCGCCGCGAAGCCCGCGCCGCCGCCGAAGAGGCAGTCGCCGAGATCGCGCGGCTCGGGTCGTCGCTCAACCCCCACGACCCCAGCAGCGAAGTCGCGCGGCTGCACCAGGCGGGTGGGCAGCCGGTGCCGCTGAGCCCGGAGACCTGGCGACTGCTGCAGCGCGGCCAGCTTCTGGCCGCGGCCACCGGGCACGCCTTCGACATCACGGTCGGCGCGCTGCTGGCGGCCTACGCCGACCTCAAGGCCGGGCGGACGACCGACCCGCCCTCGGCCGCGACGGTGGCGGCCGCCCTGGCCGCGACCGGGCCGGCGCAGCTCCGCCTGGAGCCGGGCTCGCGGACAGCCTCCCTGGGGCACCTCGCCACCCGGCTCGATCTGGGAGCGATCGGCAAGGGCTACGCCGTCGACCGCGCGGTGGAGCTGCTGCAGGGCTACGGCTGCACGGCGCTGGTACACGCCGGCACCTCCAGCGTCCGGGCGATCGGCCCAGCGGTCACCGTCGGCCTGGCCGACCCCCGTGCCGCGGGTCGGCTGCTGGCTCGCCGCACGCTCTGCCACAGCGCCCTCAGCGTCAGCACCCGCACGATTCAGGCGCCCGACGGCACGGCCAGCACCCGCGCCCATCTGATCGACCCGCGGACCGGTGCCCTGGCGGAGGCCGCCACGCTGGCCGCCGTGGTGGCCCCGGACGCCACCACCGCCGAGGCCTGGTCGACCGCCCTGCTGGTCGACGGCCCACGGCTGGCTGCGGCGCTGCGCGCGGCCGGGCTGGAAGCCCTGCTGCTGGACCCGGCGGGGGCAACGGTGGTGCTGGCGGGCGACTGGCTGCCGGCGACGCCGGCCTGAAGGGATCGCGGCGCCGACAGGCAACCAGCGCAGCGGAGCCGACCATGCCACGCCTCGCCGTCTTCCCGAAGGGTTACCTCGACCAACTCTGCGTCACGGGTGAGATGACCCTCCGCGAGTGGCTCGACCTGGCCGCCACGCTGGACGTTGACGGCGTCGAGATGTACGACCGCTTCCTGCCCGACGCCCCAGCCGACCTGCTGGCCCTGCGCGCGGAGCTCGAGGCCCGCGGTCTGGCGATGCCGATGCTCTGCCACTCGCCCGACTACACGCAGCCCGATCCGGCGGCTCGCGCCGCGGAGGTCGCCCGCACCGAGCGGATGATCGCCGCCGCCGCCACGCTGGGCGCTGTGCAGTGCCGGGTCCTGTCCGGCCAGGCCCGGCCCGGCCTGGACCGCGAGACCGCCATCGGCTGGGTCGCCGACTGCTGGCGCGCCCTGCTGCCATCCGCGGAACGCCACGGGGTGGTGCTGGCGGTCGAGAACCACTACAAGGACGGCTTCTGGGAGTACCGCGAGTTCGCCCAACGCGCCGAGCTGTTTCTGGACCTGCTGTCGCGCGTCGAGAGCCCCTGGCTGCGCGTCAACTTCGACCCCAGCAACGCCCTGGTCGCGGGCGACGACCCCCTCGTACTACTCCCCGCCGTACTGCCGCGCATGATCACGATGCACGCCAGCGACCGCTATCTGAGCGATGGCGACCTGGCCGCCCTGCGCCAGGCGGACGGCACCCTGGGCTACCCGCGAACCCTCCGCCACGGCGTGATCGGCGAAGGCCTCAACGACTACGACCGGATCTTCAGCGTCCTCAGCGCAGCGGGCTGGGACGGCTGGATCTCGATCGAGGACGGCGAGGACGGCCTGGAGCCCCTGGCCGAGAGCGCGGCGTTCCTACGACGGAAGATTGCCGAGCACTGGCCTGGGTAGCTGCCTCACGTGGCCAGACGGCGGGTGGCGTCCTGACTGCGATGGTCGGCCATCGTCACATCTTGCAAGAGGAACTATGAGCGGCTGACGAAGCGTGGTGGGGTGGCAACTAGGGTAGCTTCCAGGTGGGCATCCGCGGCGGTTGTTCGGCGGACTTGAGAGGAAGCGCGGCACGATGGTATGGAACGACGCACTGGTCACTGGGGTGGTCACCAGGATTGTGCCGTCGGGCGTGCTGGTTCGGTTGAGCGACGGGCGCCACGGCCGGATTCGTTGGCGCCAGTTCGCCACCCGCACGACGGACTTGCAGGCCAGCTTGGGTGAGGCTCGCCGCTACCAGCAGGACGCCACGGAGTTGCGCCTGGCCTGGATCAGCATGGCGCGCGATGGCCTGGAGCTGTCGCTGCGCCAGGCCGCTGAGCCGCCTTGGCCAGGTCATGCTCTCGACCAGGCGCTCGGCCGACCGGCGTTGGCGAAGGTGGTGCGGCTGGTCCAGCGCTTCGCGATCGCCATGCTGGCCAACGGCGTCGAAGTGCGCGTCGAGATCGATTCGCTCGACGAGTTCCTGAGGTCTCACCGGCTACCGTCAGCGGAGCGCGCGCTGAACCTCGGTGACGAAGTCGAGGGGATCTTGCAGAGCTACAGCAACCCGGCTGGCTACCATGGACTCCCGCTGCTGTACCTCGATATGGTCGAGGCCCTGTCCGGTACTCCCGCACCCGGTGGCCGGGCGCCACGCCGACCGCGCGAGCTGACTCTTGAACCGGCTGGGCCGGCGGGCGGGGGACGGTCCGCCCAGGGCCTGGCGGTGCTGGTGGTGGAGGATGAGCCGGAGCCCAACCGCGCCCTCTGCGACCGGCTGCGACGCCGCGGCTGCGAGGTCGCGAGCGCCACTGGCTTGGACGACCTGCGTCGACTGGCTGCGGCCTGGGCGAACCAGGGGCGCCGGCCGCAGGTGGTACTTCTGGACCTCAACATCCCGAGCCCCGCGGACGGCCTGGCGGCGGTTGGGGTGATCAACCGGCAATGGCCGGCCTGCCGCCTGGTCGTCACCACCGCGCAGGTCGGCAGCCTGCCGGTTGCCCCCGACGACGGTTTGCTGGTGAGCGCGATCGTCATGGGGATCCTGGACGACGAACGTCTGGACCGGCAGTTGACGACCGACCTGGAGCGCCATGGCTGGGAGCATCTGCGCCGGGAGATCCTGGGTCTGGAGGAGCCGACGGCGTTTGCCATCCGGCACGAGCTGGGGCATGGGCTGACCTTCACCGTGCGTTCCTCTGGCCCGGCCGAGAGCGCCTCCCAGGCCGAGATTCGGGGGCTCTTGGCCGACCTGACGGTGCGGACTGGCGCTGCTGGAGCGGCGGTGATCTCGATGCATGCGATGCGCCGCGAACCTCGCATCGAGGCGGCCAGCGGCCTCTACCTGGGCGCCGCGGCGATCACCGATCCCAAGAACCAGACGCAGGTGCTGGCGAGCTGCATCAGTGACGTGTTGCTGGGCGAGATGGCCTACACCGAAGCCGAGATCAGCGATCGCCGCCACAGCCGCCACCACTTCCATGCGGCTATGCTCGGGGACTACCGTTACCTGATCGCGCTGCCGCTCCGGTCATCGGGCGCCCTGCGCCACGGGCTGTTTGTGGTCGATCCGCAACCGCCCGAAGGCGCCTCCGGGAGTGGCTACGCCGCGGCTCTGGCGGAGGTGCAACGGACGGCCTGGGCGGTGGAAGCGGTGCTCAACGCCGCGGCACTGAGCGAGCGCAACCGGGTCGAGAGCGGTCTACTCCGGGCCGGGCTGATGCACGCCAGCATCTGGCATGACCTGGCTAAGCAGCTCTCGACCTTGCTGGGCCAGTCGGAGCGGCTCCTGGGGCTGGCGCCGGGCGACGTGACCTGGCCGGTCGAAGCTGGCGACCACCGCGAACTCCTGGCCCGCACCTGCAGCATGACCTCGCGGGCCCTGGATCTGAGCGTCTCCCATGACCGCCGGGCAGCCATCCCGCTGGAGACGGTGCTGGACGCGGCCCTGGAGGCCGCCGGCCGGTGGCAGGAAGAGCGCCCTGCCGCGCAAGCCGTGGTGCTGCGTCGCGTACCGACCACCGGCATCGCCGCGTACTATTTGTGCCGTGGTAACGCCGACAGCTTGGAACGCGCCCTGCTGAACCTGCTGGTCAACGCCATCGAGCATCTGGATCGCGCGCTCCACAAGCCCGGCGAGGTGCGGCTAGGGCTGGAGATCGGCCCGACCACCGCCGAGACCCGCAGCGAACTGAGCGCCGTCCGGGGCATCGCGGATGAGGACTGCCCGGAATACGCCGCGGTGGTGTCGGTCGTGGACACTGGCCCGGGCATTCCGGCGTTCGTCCGAGAAGACATCTTCCGGCCGCTCTTCACCACCAAGTACGAAGTCGCAACCACAGACAAGGTCGAAAAGGAGGCGGGATCCGGCCTTGGGCTGGCCATCGTGCGGGCGTTGGTTGAGGGTGAAGCCGGGCTCGGCGGCTACGTCTATGTTGCGCGAGCGCCGCGCTTCGTTGGGACGACCTTCCGGGTTGTCCTGCCGGTGGAGCCCCAGGAGGAGCCGTCATGAGACCGCGTCGCAACTCCGATGTGCTCTGGCTGATCGAGGACAACACCGCGTTCGCCAAAGAACTGATCGCTGCACTGGGCCAGCAAGGGCTGACCGGCCGGCACATCGACTACCGGGAGCTGGACCAGTTGACCGCCGACGAGGCGCGCCAATGCTTCGTGGCCTTGGTGGACCTGACGCTTCAGCAGCCAGGCGTCTCCGCCCCCGGTGACGCGGTTGGGCGCGGCCTGAAGGCCATCTCTAGCCTGACGGGTCGATTCGAGTCCCTCCGTGTGATCGCCTACACCGCCAACCGCTTTCGCGTCACACAGGAGAGTGACGCCATCGAGGCCGGCGCCTACGATGCTGTCGCCCTCGGTGCACCAACGCCGGCCGCGATCGCGAAGCGGCTCCAGGCCCTGATCGAGCGGATTGGGCAAGAACGCGAGGAGCAGGGACGACTCGAGGAGATGCTCCGGGGGCGGCGCTGGGCCAGCGCCCTGCTCGATGTCTGGGGCGTCGGAGTCGCGGTGGTCGGACGTCACGACCGGATCGCCTACACCGACGAGCGCCACCACCAGTTGACGCCGCCAGCCGGCACTCGCGGCCGGCGCACCTGTTACCAGACCTGGCACGGCTACCAGCGGGCCTGTCTGCAGTGCGATGCGCGGACGGTGATGCCGCCGCAGGACGCGCCAGCCGAGTCCGAGTCGCTGAAAGTCGACCTGGTGGGCGAGCGGGTCCTGCACGCCTGGGTCCGCGCGGTTCCGCTGCGGGTCGCACCGGAAGACCAGCCCTTCGCCGCGATGGAGGCAGTGGTGCCACTGCACCAGCACGACCCGCTCGTCCATGGCGCGCCACTCCGGCTGCAGGCTGGCGCCCTGGCGCAGGCCGTGCTGTGTCACGCCGGGGCGCGGCGAGTGGCGATACTCGCCGTGGTCAGGCACAATGGCGTCGACCACTGCGAACTGCTCGCCGAAGCGTCGACCGAACCGCCGGTGACTGCTCGGCCAGAGCCTTCGCCGCTGCAGCAGATCGCGTTTGACCACTGGATTGAGGCCGCCCGCCAGAGCGGCTTGCCCCAGCGTGTGAAGCTCGATGTGTCTGCTGACCGGGCCGCAGAGACCTGGCAGTGGCAGCCGTACCCGGCTGCCGTCTACTTGCCGCTCCGCCTGACTCCTGAGCAGACGCCGTTCGGTTTCGTCCGCGTCGACCTCGACGCCGAGCCGGCAGCCGACCGGCCGGTGGTCGCGCCGCGGTTGGCGCAGGAGCTGGCGCATCTGCTGGCGTCTCGGTTGACGCGCCCGTACGAGCGCTGGAAGGAGCGCGACGAGTGCCGCAAGGCACTGGAGTGGGTGAGGGACGCCGTCGGCGTGGAGCGCCTGCGACTCTACCGAGCCCATGAGGACGGGACTTGGTTGTGGGGCTACCTGCACGCCGGCAGCGTGGTCAGCGACTTCGAGGCGACGCACATCCTGGTGCGGCAGGACCCGTCCAGCTACCGCACCTGCGTCCTGGACCGGCGGGCCAGCATCTTCGACGGCACTTGCCCACTGTCACGCCAGGTCGGCGCCAGCATCTCGCGCATCGAGGTGCCGGTCTACGATGACCAGTGCAACCTAGTTGCCAAACTGAGCGCGGACAACGGTCAGCGGCCCGTCAGCGAGGAGCACCTGCGCAGCTTGTCACTGGCAGCCGCCGAGATCCGCGAACTGCTGTGCCGCACCTTCCTTATGCCCCCAAGCCGGCAGTACTGTGGCCAACTCAGCCACGCCCTCGACTGGAGCCGGCTGCAGGCCCGCGTCGCGTTGGCCAACTCCAGCGACCAGGCACTCGCATCGCTGACCCACGAGTTGATGACGCAGACCGGTGCCACCTCGGCTTACTTGCGGCTGTTGCGTGAGGACGGCTTCCTCTGGCTGGTCCGCGACACTGCCTTCGGCGACCTGAGCAAGGTCGTTCCCGAGAAGCACCCCTGGGGTCAGCGCAACTCGCTAGCGGCGATTGTCAGCCAAGATCGCGTACCGCGGACATTTGAAGGAGAAGACGATTGGGGCGAGCTTCTCGCCACCTGGGGTGGCCGAGCCGACCGCTCGCAACTGGAAAAGCAGGTAGCTGTCGGGGCCTTTCCGCTGATCGTCGGAAAAGAGGTCCTCGGCACGTTGCACCTGCACTCGGAGGTCGACGCCGGCTTCTTCCGCCCCGAAATCGTACGGGCCGCCGTCGAAGTCGCCTCGGACATTGCCCGCATTGTGCGTGATGTGCGGGACGCGGCGAACGCCGCCAGGGCCGCCCAGTTGCAACAGTGGCGGGACTTGGCCTTTCAGTTGGCGCACCAGATCAAGAACCCGCTCTTCGCGCTCGTTCCGGCGGTGGCTGAGATCCGAACCTTGGTGGCCGCTGCCCCAGGAGGCGACCTGGCGGCAGCTCTGACTGACACCGAGGCCGCCGTGGCACGGATCGAGCGCGTCGTCCAGGGCGTCATGGACTACGCCAAAGTCCAGGCCGTGCCCGAGGAACTATTGCCGCTGCCTACCGCGCAGGCCGTGTGGGTCCAGGCCGCGCGTGGCTGGCCGGCCGGCCATGGCATGTCTGCCGAGTTCGCCGGACCGGAAAACCTGCTCGCCACAGCCGACCGCAAGCTTCTCCAGACTGCCTTGGAGGCCCTCTTCACGAACTGCCAGCAACATGGGGGCAAGCAAGTGAAGGTCCGCGTCGATGGTCCATGTGTCGCGGGTGAGGACCCCTTTCCTGCGCTGGAGCGGTATGCTATGCTCAGCATTGAGGACTCGGGCACCGGGATCCCACCGGCATTGCGGCCGAAGCTGTTCCAGCCGTTTGGGTCGGCGCGCCCCGAGAGCACCGGCCTCGGGCTGGCTGCGGTGCGGCGGTTCATCGAGGCGATGGGCGGCCAGGTGACGGAGGACGGTCCTGGCGAGCTGTCTGGGGCACGCTTCCGGATCGGGTTGCCAATGGGCGACCCGTCGGGCTGAGCACGTGCGGGCGGGGTGGCAGACTGCGAGCGCGTTTGAGGCGGTAGCTGCTTCTCAGAGGGGAGGAGAGCGATGCAGAACAGCGCGAAGTCGGAGCGCATCCGGTTTGGGTTCGTGGACGACGACCAGCAAGCAGTCACGGCTGCCCGCCGGATCGTCCGGGGGCACAACGACATCGACTGGATCGGCTTGTCTGTGTTCGCCGGCAGTTCCGCTGCCGACGTCCAAGCGGCACTGGACGCCGTCCGAGAGGCCCATTTGGATGTCCTGGCGGTGGATCTCTCGATGCCCTGGCCCGACACCCTATCCGAGCCGTGGAAGGCCGGCATTGAGTTCATGCGGATGGTCCAGGGCCTCGGCCTGCCGCTGATCCTGATTGGTCTCACGGCGCATGGAGATCGTGACGACATCAAGCTCGCCGCGGCCGGCGTGGGCTGCCTCTACTTGGTTGACAAGGGAGCAACTGCCCAGCAGGAACTGCCGCTGTGGATCCGGCTGGCGAACGAGCATCGGCGGCGGCAATGCGCTGAGCGCCTGGCTAGTCAGATGCAATCTGACAGGGCTATCGCCGAGCGAGCGGCGCGTGTGCGCCAGTTCGTGCTTGATGCGGCGGCTGACTGCTGCCACGAAATGGGCACGTACGCCACCGCCGCCAAAGCAGTTCTGGACACGCTGCCCGCCAGCGCGCTGAGTGCCACGGAACGAGAATGCCTGGCGCAAGCCCTGGAGCAACACGAGGAGGCGCGCGAGCGCCTCCGGTGGTTGCTACACCCCGCAGGCCGTGCTGCCGTACGGAGCTGGCAGGATCTCTACTCGCGGACGATCGAGCCATGCGTTGCGCGTTGCATCAACTACCATGCAGGCGCCGGAATCCAGTTAGCGGCTGTTGTACCAGCGGCCGCAGCCGTCGTCGTCGAGGATGAGCAACTGCGCTGGCAAGTCTGGTGCGCCGTATACGAGGTCGGCAACTACTGCCAGACACACCGAATCCATACTGGAAGCATCGTCATCGAGAGCGACGTTGTCGGTTCGGAACTCGCACTAACGATCTTCCTGCACGACGGATCTGGTCAGTTGCCGGCTTTCGGCCCACCCACCGACCTCAAGCTTCTGGGAGTGTCGGTGCCCGGCTGGACCATTAGCCAAAACCAGACCACTGCCACCATGCGCCTACCGCTCGCTCCGTGAGCTGGCTGGCTGGCCGTCTCAGCCGTTCGGGGCGGCCAGCCAACCCACCGCGTCGACATTCCACGATCCGTTCAGCATCTCCATCTTCAGGCGGTGCCGGCCGGCCGAGAGGGTGAGTGGGCGGGACAGGCGGAACCAGCGCCAGTCGTCGGTAGTCCGAGCGAAGCCGCCGGTGGCAGCGAGTTGGACGACGCCGCTGACGCCGCGGAGGGGCTTGCCGTCGAGGTAGAGCTCGCGCAGCACTGGGCCGGTCTCGCTGCAGCCGCGGAGCAGCAGGTGGTAGGCGCCGGCGGTCGGGATGGTCAGCTCCCACTCCGCCCACTGGCCGGGGGTGTCCCAGTTGCAGTGCGCCACGCCGCCGCGGGCGCCGATCTTCTCGACGATGCGGCCCTTCACAGGGCCCTCGGCGACGGGTTGTTCGGCCTCGACCAGCAGCGCCGCGGCCGGCGGCTGCCAGGTCGCCGGGAGCTGCTCGGCGACTTCCGGTGCGATCGGCGTGCCGACCAGGCGGGCGGTGGTGCGAGGCCCTGGGGCGGTCACAGTGACATAGTGCGAGCCGGCCTCCAGCCACGGCCCGCGGGGGTCGGTCGAAACGAGGTTGTCGAGCGTACCCGGCACGTCGCCCACCATCACCTGGTAGCGCCCTGGCGCCGGCACGTCGCAGCGGCCCCACCAGGTGGCCCGCTCGCCGATCGCCAGCCGTTGCGCGTAGCCTTGGAGCTTGGCGCCCGCCAGGTCCAGCGCGGGCAGCGGGCGGTCCAAGAGCTCCGCCGGGCTGGTGCCGAAGGCGATGATGTGCTCGCCGGCCGGCAGGTTGAGGTGGAGCAGACCGCTGGCTGGGACGTGGCGTCCGGCGAGCGGTCGGCCATCCAGGAGCACCGCCGCGGGCGCCGCCGGGCAGGGCACGGAGGCCTGCAGTGGCTCCGTTGCGGCGAGGTCGAGCCGCGTGCCGGCGGCGGTCCGCAGCAGGCTGCCGGCGCACGGCCGGTCGCTCTGCCAGACGGGCCGCTGGCCGTCGGTCAGGTGGCGGCCGTCCTGCCAGGTGGCGGCGGCCAGCGCACCACGGGCGTCGCGCGCCACCGCGGCCGCTGCGGCGTCGGTCCGCAGGTCCAGTCCGTGAACTTCCGGATCTTCGCGCCGCAGGACGATGCGCCAAGACTGCTCACCGCCGGCGAGCTGCACCGCCAGGCCGCCGGTCGCCGGCGCGCGGGTCGCCTGCAAGGCTGGCGCGCCGCGGGTCACCTGCAACGCGGTCAGGAACTCCTCGCGTTCGGACGGGTTGGCCGGCGTCGCGGTGAGGTGCCATTCGGGGACGTACCGCTCGGACGGCACCGGGTTGGTGCTGTAGCCCTGCACCGGCTCCACCGGGAAGTGGTCGGAGACGGCGATGCCAAGCTTGGCCGGGAGTAGAAAGCGACCGGCCAGGGAGGCCTGTCCGGCAGTCAGCCGGAAAGCCTGTGTGGCCGGGTCGACGGTCGGCGCGGCGACGGTGTGCAGAAGCCAGTCCCAGCGGGCGGCCCCGCCGCGGGCGGTGAGTTGGTCGTACACCAGCACGTACCCGGGCTTCAGGAACAGCAGCCGCCGACGAAACTGCTCGACGCGGCCGTCGTAGACCAACGGGCTGGCGATCTCACCGACGGTATGACCGGCAACCGGGGAATCGAACCAGGCGGCGATCCGGCCATCGGCCCCGTCGCGGCGGGAGTTCTGGTCCCGACCGTCGACCAGGATGCTGTTGTGGGCGCGCGTCAGCACCGACCACTTGCTGAAGTGCGGGCTGCCGAACCAGTCGTAGTGCCCGCCGTCGATCGCCAGCTTCTCACCGTAACCGTGCAGCACGAAGCTGTTGAGGTCCTCGTGCTGGTGGCCGGCGTAGAACGGGCCGCTCCGCATCGCCAGCGTCACGCCGTCGCGGCCGTCGAGGAGGTTGGTGTGATGGACTGCCCAGCCGATGTGGCGGTAGTGGATCGACGGCGGCAGGTCGACCGGTGGTCGCGGCTCGACCCCGTTGACAGCCTCGCGGACGCCGGCGTACCAGAGGCCGTAGGGATCGCCGACCCGTTCGGCCAGGGCGCGGACGTGCGCCGTCTGGGCCGGGCCGCGGCTGCCGTGGTTGGGCTGCCCGGTGTCGGCAAAGCTGACCGCCCAGGAGTTCGGCGGAGCGGTGTAGAGCGGGAAGCGGTCGGTCTGCGCCAGCCAGGGGTGCCGGAACAGGTCGACGCCGGCGACTTGCCGCACCAAGTCGCCGTAGCTGATCACGAACGACAGCCCGTAGCCCCAGTAGGCGATGCCCTCGTTGTTGTCGCCCTGAAAGCCCAGCGTGCAGAGGAAGCGGCCGAGGTAGAGGTCGTAGACGTAGGCCGCCCAGCGCGCGGCGTCGGGCTCCTCGCCGTTCAGGACGAAGCCGCTCTCGGCCAGCCCGAACGCCTTCAGCCAGGCGTGGTTGTTGTTCTCGCCGCCGCGGAACGGTGAGAGGGCGGCCCAGAACTGCCGGGCGCGCGTCACCAGGGCCGCGCGGATGGTGGCTCGGTCAGCCTCATCAAGCTGCGGGTAGAGCGCATCGTAGCTGTTGTTGAGCCCGCGCAGGAAGTGGTGGGCGCCGATGTCGCCACGGCTGTAGGCGCTGCCGCCGAGGGGGTCCCAGCGCGCGGCTTTCAGCGCCAGCTCGCGGCACCAGGCGATCACCTGCGGGTCGCCGGTGACGGCGGCGGCGCGGCCGAGGCGCTCCAGTCGGGTGCCCGCGGCGGACGTGATGCCGCCATGGGCACGGCCATACCATTCGATCCAGGTCGGCCAGCGCGGGTCGCCCTCGACCCAGACGGGACAGTCGTCGGCGATGCCCTGCCGGTAGAGGCCCTCGGCCGTCCGGACCAGGGCCGCCAGCCCGGTCGAACCCAGCCTGGCACGCTCGGCGGCGACGTCGACCAGACGTGGATGGGGCTTCGCCGCGAGCTGCTCCAGCGGCAGCGGGCCGGGCTGGAACTGGTGGGTCTCCGCCGGAACCACGACGCAACCGGTGTCGGACCAGCCGGCGTACAGCTCACTTTCGCGCCAGGTCCGCCAGTACCAGGTGCCGGGGGCCAGCGGCCGGGGCGGCGTGAACCAGTTCCAGCGCAGCGGCCAGGAGTGCGTCGAGGCTGCGCCAAACTGCGGGTCGGTGGACAGCTCCAGCCGCGTCGCGGTCTCGTCCGGCGACCAGTCCAGCAGCGGCGGATTGGCCAGCGAAGTGCGGCGGCCGCCGGCCCTGCCGGGCGCTGGATCGGTGGTCAGCCGCAGGTTGTCGATCCACACTGACATGCGGCAGCCGGGGTCCTTGGCGCGGCCGTAGACGTTGATCCGGTCGAACACCAGGCCGGCCTGGAGCCTGCCGCCGTTGGTCGGCCGCAGCGACGCCAGGGGTAGCACGGCGGACTGCCAGGCCGGCGAGAAGGCCACCTGCCCGAAGAACTGCTGAGGCCCGACATAGGCCAGCACGCCGATGTAGTTGCCCATGTCGGGTGGCTCGGCGACGGCCTTGACATCGAAGGCCACCGCCAGATTGCGCTGCAGCGCAATCGGCCCACGGAGCGTCGCGGTGGCGTACTTGCCGACCTCGCGGTTGCGCAGCAGCAGGCAGCGCCCCGTACCGTCGGCGCCCGGCGCGACGACGCTTGCCTCGGCGGTGCGGTCTACCTCCAGGTTGGCGTAGACCGCCAGATCGGCGCCTTGCTCGAAGTCGAGCCGTGGCAGGTCGGCGGCGGCCAACGGCAGCAGCCCGCAGAGCAGCAGCAGGGTGGGGTAGCGCAACATGGGACGGGCTCCCGACGGAGACCACTTGGCGAGCGGGCGGTCAGCTCCTGCTGCCGCGGCAAGAGGAACCGCCGCGGCGCCCGCCAAACCGGTGGCGTGAGGACGCGATGGCGCTGCTGTTGGTGACCTTGCTGCCCGCCAGCGCTCGCGGGCCTGCGGGCCACGGTCGGAGCGAGTCCATGATCGAAGTACTGACCGACGAACCGGCCAGCGGCAGCGACTACCTGCCGGGCACGCGGCGGCTGACCTATCGCAGCGCTTCCGACGGTGCGGTCGACTGGGCGCTCTGGCGGCCCGGCGAGCCGGACCGCCACACCGTGGTCTACCTCCACGGCAGCTTCTCGCACGCCGACCAGATCTTCACGCGGCGCGACGTGCGGGAGTTCTGGCTGACCCGGATCGTCGCCGGTGGTCATCCGCTGCTGTCGCTGGAGCTGCGTGGCAACGCCTACATGAGCCCCGCCGCGACGGCCGACTGCCGCGGCCTCCTGGAGCACGCCCGCGCCCACCTGGGCTGCCAGCAGTTCGTGTTGCTGGGCGGATCAGGTGGCGCCTCGAGTGCGCTGGCGTTTGCGGTGCAGCATCCCGAGCGGCTTGCCGGGGTGGTGGCGATGGGGATGTGCGACATCGTCGCGCGGCTGGAGTTCGCCCGGCGCAGCAGCAACCCGGTGCTGACGCAGTTGGCGGCGGACTGCTTTGCGGCCTACGGCGCGCTGCCCGAGGAGCAGCCCGCGCTGTACGCCGCGCGCAGCGTGTTGCTGCACCACGCCCGGCTGACGATGCCGGTGGTCCTGACGATGGGCGAATGCGACGCGCTGATCCCGGTCGCCGAAACTCGCCGCATCGCGGCGGTGATGCGCAATCAACCGGGGTTCGTCTACCACGAGATCGCTGGCGGTGACCACGATTCGGCGCTCTGGATCGACGTCGACCTGCAGACCTGCCGCCTGCGGGGCTGAGGTCTACCCGATGCTGAGCACGGTCATCGTGAGCAACCCGCGGGGTGTTTCGGCGAGGCACTCGTCGCCGATGCGGGCATAGAGCAGCGCCTCGCCGATGGGCGACGACGCCGAGATGCCGTCATCGACCAGCTTCACCTCGTGGGCCTCGACCACGGTGTAGTGGATCACCTCACCGGTCGCCTCGACTCGCACGGTGCAGGGGACTCCCAGCGCGACTTCATGGAACGAGGTCGCAGCGGCGACGATGGTGGCGTGCGCCAGCTTGTCCTCGACCGCTTTGACCTGGCTCTCGGTGATGCTCAGCGCCTCGCGCGCGGCATGGTAGCCGACATTCTCGCGCAGGTCGCCGTAGCTGCGGGTCAGGGCGACCTCGTCGCGCAGCTCGGCGCGCCGGGCATGCAGTTGCGCCAGTTCCTTCTGCAGCCGGTCGTAACTCTCTTGGGTCAGTTGCACCTGCCCGCCAGCCATGCGGTCCTCCTCAGGAGACGACCGGCGCTCTGGCCGCCGGCCGTCGAGACCCACCGCAACGCCACGGTTGCAGGATCCGGGGATGCCACCATTGTGCGGTGGGCCGGCCCCGCCGTCAAGCCCTTAGCGGCGAGGCTTCGGCGCTGGGGGCTTGGCGGGTTTGGCGGGCGGGGCCTTGACCGGCGCGGCCGGCGGCGACCAGATCCAGTAGCGCCGCTCGCCGTCCCAGCGCGTCAGTTGCAGCCTGGCCCGGCCGTCGACCAGCGGCCGCTCGACCGCCAGTTGCAGCACGTCGGCGAGGGCCTCCAGCGGGACATACAGCGTGCCGTTGAGGACCGCGGGCGCCACCGGCCAGGTCTGCCAGGGCCCGCCATCAAGCTGCGCCTGCGCCTTGCCGGATGGCAGCAACAGGACATGCTCCTGCTGCTCGGCCGCGGTCCAGGTGACCCGCAACAGCCGCAGCACCGGGTCCGGGGTGGTCTGCCCGCCGAGCCAGGCGACCACCGGCTTCAGCGGCACCAGGGTCTGGTTGCCGCGTTGTGCCGGCAGCAGTGGCTGCTCGAATGGTCGTGGCGTCTGGCGGGCGGTGGTCTCCTCAGAGAGCCGCGCCGCGGCCAGGGCGACCTCGTCGGCAGCCGTTCCCACGGCCGCCACGGTCTGGCTCAGCGCGGCCTCCTGGGCCGGGTCGGGGGTGGCCGACGCGACACCCACGGCGCGGGCCTGCAGGACGCTGGGATTGCTGCGGTCGACCTGCAGTTCGTACCCGTCGAGCGTCCGCGACTGCGCCAGCCAGACGGCCAGCGACTCCTTGTCGGCCGCCTCCTGCAGCTCGACCTCCCACTTCGCCAGACCGTCGAGATACTCCAGCCGCCGCAGCGACTGCACCGTCGGCAGCTCGGCCAGCGCCGCCTGCAACTGCGCCGCGCCGCTGACCGACGGCAGGCCGGCGATGGCCAGCTCGAGGCGCAGCACCGGGACGCCCGTGGTGCGCAGCAGTTGGTCGACCACCGCCTCGCCGGCGAGCTGGCCGGCGGCGCTCAACGCCGCCTGACGGGCCAGGTCGACCGTCGCTTCGGCGCCCGGCGCGGTGATCGCCTCGCTGGCGATCACCTCGGCAGTGTAGAGGTTGATGGCCTGCAGCGTGAGGCTGGCCTTGGCGGTCTGCAGCGTGCCCTCGGCCGGCGTTTCGTGGAGCGTCGCCAGGCCGGTCAGCAGCACCTGCGCGCCGTAGGCCGTCCGGATCGCGCGGGCCTGGCGCAGCGCCGCGGCGCGGTCGGCAGTGCTCGCCGTCAGGCCGGCCACGGCCGCCTCCAGGTCGGCGGCCTGTCGCGCGGCGAGGTCCTGGCTCTGGGCCGCGTCGATCACCGGCAAGTGGGCCGCGATCACCTGGCGCTGGAGTGCGGTGGCCGCTGCCGGGCAGGCGCTGCGGCGCTCGCCGTCGGCCAGTTGCAGCCGGACCATCGTCCGCCACTGCCGGGCCAGGCCCTCCTCGACGACCACCTGGCGCAGCTCGGCGGGCAGCACCTCCACCTCGCACTGCAGCGCCACCTGTTGGTCGTCGGCAGTCTCCTGCAGCACGCGCCTGACGCGACCGAAGCCGCGCGCCCTGGTGCGGATCCGGTCGAGCTTCAGTTGGTAGTCGGCGACCTCGGTCTCAGCAGTGAGGTAGACGCCAACGGCCTGCTCCACCGCTTGCCGGATGGCGTCCTGGCGGGCCTCACGCCGACCGCTGGGCAAACCCTCCGCGACGCTGCCCAGGCCGGCGACCGTCAGCAGACGGCCACCCGACAGCGGCGGCTCGGCCGCGGCAGCGAGTTGCAGACTCGGGTCGTCGGGCAGCAGGCAGGTCCGCGGCAGCAGCTCCGGCAGCTCGCGGGGCAACTGCTCCACGGCGGCCTGCACCAGGGCCGGCGGTGACTCCGGACGGCTGGGTGGCAGCTTGAGCGAGGTCGGTCGGATGCCAAACCCGCGGATCGTGGAGCGGGTGACCTGCCGGTTGACCTCGCTGCTGGTGGCCAGCAGGGGCCAGGAGCGAAGCTGCCGGCCGCTGCGGTCGTACAGCTCCAGTTGGCCGGCCAGGCGCGCCGTCTGCGTCTCCAGCAGGTACTGCTCCCAGTTGACCATGCTGTTCTTCCGGAGGGTCTCCCGCTCGTCGCGGCGGCGGCGCCAGTCGGCCAGCTCCTCGTAATAGGCGCGCAGGTCCTTCTTGTACTCCGGGTCGTTCTCGCCCTGCGGGTACTTCCGGGGGCCGAATGGCCGTATGCGGTCGTCTGGGCCCGGCTTCCGCGGCTCGGCCACGTCGTAGGGGCCAGGATCCTCGTTTTGGCAGACCGGGTCAGCTTCCGAGTAGACCGTGCTCCGACTGAGGCTGAACGTCCGCACCACCGCCAGCAGGTCGATCAGGGGCCGCTTCGCGAGGGCCGCCTGCAGCGTGCTGCTGTCGCCGGCCCGCAGCAGGGCGGCCAGGCCCTGGCTGGTGACTGCGTCGTCGACCACGCTGAGCTGGCACCCGCTGACCAGCTCCCGGCCAACCACCTGGGCCGCCTGCTCGGCCAACGGCTGCAACGCGGCGTCGGCCGCCACGGGCACCACCAGGACTCCCTGGACCCGGCGCAAGTCGACCAGCGCCACCTTGCGCAGGGCGGTCTGGAAGTCGTCCAGCCAGATCTCTGGTGCGGGACTCGGCCGGTCGCCGGGCGCCCGCAGCGCCATCGTCAGCAACCGCGGCGCGGGCGCCAGCAGCGCTGCCACCCGCGGGCGGCCGGCGGCGGCCTCTTGCGCCTCGGCCACCAGGCTGGTGTCGCGCGGCTCCCCCGCGGCGGCCTGCCGCAGGCCTTCCGGCAGCAACGGCAAGAGCCGCTCGCGGACCTCCGGCGAGAGCTTCTCGTGCCACTCCTGCCAGGTCAGCAGCACCGCCAGTTGCTTCACGCCATCCAGGTCGGCGACCTTCAAGTCGGCGGGAGCGACCTGCCGCACGTCGAAGCAGGTCCGCTTGTCTTCCTGGCGCTGCAGCCAATCCTCCGCGGGCTTAGCCGCCCCAGTCACCAGCAGGGTCGGCACGATCCGGAAAGCCAGGGCGATGCCGGTGTCGAAATCGATCGCTTCCGCCTTCAGCAACAACTCGTAGGCGCGCTGCAGCCACTTCAGGTTCGGCGCCACGGCCACAAACTGCCAGGGCGGTTTCTTGGAGTCCTTGCCCAAGGCCTTGCAGTAGACCCGCACCTCGTCGGCCGGCACGGCCCGCAGGTCCCAACTCAGGGTCTTCAGGAAGGACTCCGGCCAGGCCTGCGCCTCGGCCTGGTGGTAGAGCACCAGATGCACGATCTCGCCACGTTGCGGGCCGGCGGTCGGACCCGGCTCGACCAGCCGCGGCGGCAGCCGCACCCGGGTCAGCGGATCGACCGCCCAGGCGGCATCGATCGGCCCGCCGATCGCCACCACCGCCGGCGGCCGGTTGTCTTTCAGCGCATCCACCCAGACCTGCAGCACCGGCTTGGCGTCGGCCGGCGACCAGCCCAGCAAGCCTACCATCAGCAGCATCCACCACCTCTTGCCGTTGCCCATCGTCCACTCCCAGGCCGCCGCAGCGCCCGCCAAGAAGCTGGTCGCCGCACCGCCCGCCCGGGTTTGGGCCTGGTCACCCGAATCGTCGTAGCGCGGGACTTCCTCGTGGACTAGCCACGCCGGTTGACCTGCGGCCGTGGCGGGCATATCATCGGGGCAGTTCCCAGCAGGAGGCCTGAGATGAGCAAGCGGGTGGCCGTGGCGGCGGCCAACTGGAAGATGAACAAGACCTGTGCCGAGGCGGCGACCTACATGGCCGACCTGAAGGCGCTGCTGCCGACCGTCGAGGGCACCGCGGAGGTGGTGATCTTCGCACCGTTCACGGCGCTGGCGACGGTCGCCGCGGGCGGCAGCAGCGCTGGCGTCGGCGGGCAGGATGTGTTCTGGATGGCAGCCGGGGCGTACACCGGTGAGATCTCCCTCGGCATGTTGCAGGACGTCGGCTGCACCCATGTGCTGGTCGGTCACAGCGAGCGGCGCCGGCGCTTCGGTAAGCCCGAGCCCGAGCTGGCCGGCGACCTCGGCTGCGTCTTCGGCGACAACGACGCGACGGTCAACAAGAAGCTCACGGCCGTCGTCGCGGCCGGACTGGTCGGCTGCCTCTGCGTCGGCGAGACCCTCGCCGAGCGCCAGGCCGGGCAGACCGATCGGACCATCGAAGCCCAGTTGCGCGCCGGGCTGGCCGGGCTCGACGCGGCCGCCGTGGCCAACACCCTGATCGCGTACGAGCCGGTCTGGGCGATTGGCACCGGCGAAGTCTGCCAAGAGGACGAGGCCGAGCGCGTCTGCGCGATGGTCCGCGGCGTGGTGGCGGCGCTGTACGATCAGGCCACCGCCGACACCGTGCGCGTGCTCTACGGCGGCAGCATGAGCGGCGAGAATGTCGACGGCCTGCTGTGCCAGCCGAACATCGACGGCGGCCTGGTTGGCGGCGCCAGCCTGACGGTCGCCAAGTTCGAGCCGATCATCCGGCGCTGCGCCAAGGGCTGAGCCCGCCGGCGTTAGGCATCATCGACCCAGGCCGTCAGGCAACTGGCGGCCTGCGTGGTTGGGGCGGGCCGGCTGTGGCTGTCCTCAGAACCGCTTGACATCCGACCCGCCCTCTGGTACCCTCTGCCGCTGTTGGAGCCGTAGTTCAGTCGGTTAGAACGCTGGCCTGTCAAGCCAGAGGTCGCGGGTTCGAGTCCCGTCGGCTCCGTCCTTCACTCTGCCAACGCTGCAGTCCACGTCTGCAGCAGCCGCGCCTTCGGCTCGTCGCCCAGAAACGCCTGGCGGAAGCCGTTGCCGGCAATCTCCAGCACCTCGGCCTCGCGCAGCCCCAGCTCCCGCAACAGCAGCAGTTCGTCGACCAGGGTGCAGCCGAAGAAGGTCGGGTCGTCGGTGCTGATCGAGACCGCGACCCCGGCGCGGTAGAGCGCGGCAACGGGGTGCTGCCGGAGGTCGGGCACCACGCCGGTCCAGCGATTGCTGGTGGGGCAGACTTCCAGGGGAATCTGCCGGGCGGCCAGCTCGGCCACCAGCCGCGGGTCCTCGATGGCCCGGATGCCGTGCCCGATCCGCTCCGGCTGGAGCTCCCTCAGGGCCTCGCGGATGCCGTCGGGGCCGGCGCCCTCACCGGCGTGGACCGAGCGGCGCCAGCCCAGCTCGCGCGCCAGCGCGTAGCACCCGGCGAACGGTCCCGGCGGGCAGCGATGCTCGCTGCCCCCAATGGTCAGCCCAATCACCCGTTGTGGCGCCAGCGCGGCAATCTCCTGCAGCAACGTCAGGCCGGCTTCCGGGCCGAAGTCGCGGACCAGGTCGACCAGGTACTGGCACTGCAGCCCGGCGACGGCGTGCGTGTCGAGCGCCTCCAGCAGGCCGTCGAGCGGGATGCCCTGCAGCAGGTACTCCCGCACGCTGACGGTCAGCTCGGCATAGACGATACCCTGGCTGGCCAGGCTGCGCTGCACCGCCGTCAAGAGCCGGGCGAAGTCGTCCGTGGTGCGGAAGAAGAAGCCGGTGAAGGCGAACGTCGCCAGGAAGTTGGTGAAGTCGTCGTAGCGGAACAGCCCCTCCAAGTCGGCTGGGTGCCAGGCGCCGGCGACGAACGGTCGCAGGTTCGGGTACTGCTCCCAGAACCCCCGCAACCGCGGCGAGGCCCGCTCGACCGCCTGCGCCGGCCCGTACCGCTCGAACTGCTCCCGAAACAGCGCCAGCGGCATCGCGCCACGCAGATGGCAGTGCAGCTCGGCCTTCGGCAGGCGGGCCAGCCGTTCGCGCAGCTCAGGCATCGCTCACCACCGTGGGAAGGCGTAGCTGGGTGGCTGCGCGTAGCGACGCAGGCCGAGCGTCAGGCAGGCCACACTGCGCGGCTGCGCCACCAGCGCCAGATCCGCCGCATCGACGGGCTGCGCCGCTGCGCCGTCGCACGCCAGACTGCTGAAGCGGTGCTCCCCGAACATGCCGGCCCGCACCAACAGCGGGCGCGCCTCGGTCGGATGCAGATTGGCCACCTGCAGGCTGACACTGTCGGGCGTCACCGCCTCGACCAGGACGCCGACTTCGGGCGGCAGCCCCGGCCGGCGCGCCGCGGCGTCGAACCAGCGCAGGCGGGTGTGCAGCAGACCGCCGTGGTAGATCAACTGCGGCCCGCCGAGGGTCAACTGCACCAGCGCCTCGGTGCCGATCGGGTTGAGATTCTGCCAATGGTGGACGTCCTGCTCGTCGACCGTCGTCTGGTCGTCGGCAATGGCCTGCAGGCGACGCCGCATCTCGGCGTCGTTGGCCCGCAGAATCTGCTCGGGGTAGTCGGGCAGCGCGCCCTCCAAGAACCGGATCCACGGCCCGGCGTGCCCTTCATCGCCTTTGCCGCGCTGCCCGTGGACGACGTCCCACGACCCGCGGGGCCCCAGATCCAGCAGCCGCTGCCAGTCGTCGGCCCGTTGCGAGAGGTACCAGAGGTGGGTGTGGAAGCGCGCCTGCAGCGGCCGGAAATCGTACCAGCCAGCGTCGCCGTGGCGGTGCGGCACGTACTGCACCCCATCGCGGCGCTCCCCCTGACCGATCAACAGCTCCAACTGCGACCGCGGGAAGTCCAGCCAACTGCTGTCCCCGGTCAGCAGCAGGCAGTTGGCCGCGGCCATCAGCACCGGTTCGAGAATCGTGTTGATGCCGTGCGGCCAGCGGTAGCCGTAGTAGCCGCCGTACCACTTGCCCTCGAGACACTCCCCAATCTGCCCGGAGGGGCCGACGTTGTCGGGAATCAACCCACCGTTGGCGGCCGCCCGCTCCCGCCAGGCCGCAGTGTAGTCGAGCACCCAGCGCCGGTACTTCTCGTCGCCGGTGTAGGCGTAGGCGTGCGTCACCAGCGAGGTGCAGGCCAAGTTCAGCGGCACGTCGCCCCGCATCATGCGGGCGTTCAGGCGCTCCAGCACCTCGCCGAAGATGCGGTCGTCGTTCCAGTCGCAGAGCGGCCCGGGCGCGCCGGGGATGTCCTCGAAGGGTGGGGGATAGGCGGCCAGGATCGGGCGGTGGGTCACCCAGTCCTCGGCGCTGTTTTCGAAGCGCGGCCCGCGGCTGCCGTTGATCGGACTGCGGATCAGTCGCTGCGCGGCGTCCCAGTTCGGCGTGGCGGGGTCCTCGCCCAGGTACATCCCAGCAAACCGCAGCGTGCGCTCGACATCCTTGGCGACCGTCGGGTCGGCGAAGCCGAAGGCGTAGAAGCTGGTCGAGCTCTCGCCGTGGTGCATCCAGTCGTAGTAGCCGTCGAACTCGTTGTGAACCTGCCCGTAGGCGGTGAACTGCCGGGTGACGGCATCCCATTCGCGGCGGCTGATGGCGTGGATGTCGGCGTCACCGCCCAGCGCATAGAACAGCGCGAAGTTGCCGAAGCTCTCGTAGCCGTCGTCCGAGCCATCCATCCCCGGCCAGGACTCGCGCCAGATCAGTGTCCCGTCGGGCTGCGTGTAGCGCCCCACGAAGTGGCGCGCCGCCGCCGCCATCGCCCGCAACAGGTGGCGCTGCAACAAAGCCCAGGTCGGCGCCGCGGCGGGCTGCCCGATCAACCGTGCGGACATCGGCTTCTCCGCGCCCTGGTTTGGCTACCTGCCCGCCGACCCCTCCGTCCGGACCGCCCGCCAGCCGACTTGACTCCGCCCGGCGGGGAGGCGATACTCGCCCTGGCGGTGGTGCGTGGCGGGTCAGGCAGAGCTGATGAACGAGGATCGCAGCGACATCCTGCAGGCGGCGGCGGCGGCGCATCCGGCGTTTGCCGGGACGGCGCAGGCCACGCCGCGGGATCTGCTGGCGTTGGCGGCCTGGGTCGGCGAGGGCCTGACCGAGGTCGACCTGCCGTTGTTGCAGCGACAGATCGGATTCCTGGCCTACCTCGTCGAGCGCGCCGCCGAGGGCAGCCAGGATCCGCGTCGCCGGCTGGCTGCGCTGCGGCAGGTGCTGGCCGAGGAAGAGGGCCTGAGCGGCGCCGGGGATCCCTCTGACGAACCGGCCAACAGCTTCCTGAATCGGGTTCTCGAACAGCGGCAGGGCCTGCCGATTGCGCTGGCGGTGATCTACCTGGCGGTGGCCGAGCGGTTGCACTGGCCGCTGGCGGGGGTCGATTACCCGGCGCACTTCCTGCTGCGCTATCGGGAGTCGAGCGAGCTGCTGGTGATCGATCCGCTGCAGGGCGGGGAGCTGATCCCCTACGAGCGTTGCGTCGAACTGGCGGCACCGCTTTTCAAGGATCTGCCGACGCGGGAGCTGAGCCTCTACTTACGGATCCGGCTGGAGGACATCGTCACGCCGGAGCGGCTGGTGACCAGGATGTTGCGCAATCTGGAAGGGTCGTTCGCCGCCCGGCGGGACTTGGCGGCGTTGCGCAATGTGGTGCAGAAGCTGCTGCTGGTGGACCCGACCGCCGACCGGGAACTGTGTACCTTGGCGCAGGTGCATCATCTGCTGGGCGACCATCGGCAGGCGGTGGCCTGCCTGCGGGGCTACCTGGAGCGGCAGCCGGAGGGTCCCGACCGCCGGCGGGCCGAACAGATGGTCCACCGCTGGTCCGAACTGCTCGACGAGGAGTAGGCTGATGTCGTCCAACCGCCCGCCTGTCTGGCTGGGCCCGGCGCTGGTGCTGATTGCTGTCACCAGCATTCTCTGCGCGGCGCGGCTGTTTCCGGTCGCCGACGAGCGGCCGCTGAAGATGAGCTGCTACTGGGCCGGCCAGGCGGTGATCGCCTTCGGCGCGCTGCTCGGGGTCTGCGGCCTGCTGGCGAGCGCGGTGCGCGGGACCGAGGCGGGGCGGGTGGTCTGCTGGCTGGCCTGGGCCACCGGCGCCGTGCAGATCTTCACCACGCGGCTGCTGATTCCGTACATGCCCCACAGCGCGCTGCACCAGCGGGTGCATGACCTGCTGGCGAGCGCGGCGGTGATGGTCGCCGGAGCGGCCCTGGTGATGATGCGGCCGGAGCCGAACCTCAATGAAGCCCTTGACGCCGCGGCGGCTGCTCGCAAGCAACCTCGCGCGTAGACGATTTCGCACCACGGCCCTGCTGTTGACCGTCGCCGTCGTCGCGGGTGGGATCGGTCTCTTGACGGCGCTGCTGCGTGGGATGCAGCAGTCGGTGGCGTTGGGCACGGCGCGGCTGGGGGCCGATCTGGTGGTGATCCCCCGCGGCAGCCGCGCCGCCGCCGAAGGGGCGCTGATCGTCGGCGAGGCCACGCAGCTCACGATGCCGGCCAGCCAGGTCGCCCGGATCGCGGCCCTGCCGGGCGTGGCGCAGGCCAGCGCGCAGGTCTACGTGAAGACGCTGACCGACGCGCGCTGCTGTCCGGGGGAGTTCTTCCTGATCGGGTTCGACCCGGCCACCGACTTCAGCATCGCACCCTGGCTACGCCAGCGCGGTCTGCGGCTGGGCAGCCACGACGCCGTGGTCGGTGACCGCGTGACCCTGCGCGATGGCGCCACCGTGCCGTTCTTCGGCACACCGTTCACGGTGCGCGGACACCTCGATCCAACCGGCGTCGGACTCGACACCACGGTCTTCCTGCCGCTTGACGGGTTGCGCGACATGGTCGCGCACTCGCCGCAGCGGGCCGAGGAGCCGCTGGAGATCGCCGTGGACGAGGTCAGCGTGGTGCTGGTGAAGACCGCGCCCGGCGTGCCCGCGAGCCATGTCGCCGAGGCCGTGACCGCCAACCTGGACGGTCTCGAGGTGGTGCTGGCGCCCCAGGTGATTGGCGCCGCGATGCGTGACCTGGGCGGCGTGCTGCGCTTGCTGGTGCTGGTTGGAGTGGCTCTGTGGGGAGTCCTGCTGCCGCTGCTGGGGACGACCTTTTCGATGGCTGTGGCCGAGCGACGGCGGGACATCGGCGTCTGGCGCGCGCTCGGCGCGTCCGCGGGGTGGGTCTTCCGGCTGGTGCTGGCCGAGGCGGCGGTGATCTGTGGCCTGGGGGCGCTGCTCGGCCTGGCCGTCGCCGCGGTGCTCACCACCGGTTTTGGAGCGGCCCTGGCCGCGGCGCTGGGCACTCCCTATGTCTGGATCGGCTGGCCCTGGGTGATCGCCCTGACGGGCGGCATTGCCGGGTCGGCGGTGGCCACTGGTTGCCTGGCGGCCTGGCTCCCGGCGCGGGCCGCGGCGCGGCTGGACCCCTACGAGTGCA
The DNA here is from genome assembly GCA_020850355.1 of Fimbriimonadaceae bacterium. Taxonomy (GTDB): domain Bacteria; phylum Armatimonadota; class UBA10988; order UBA10988; family UBA10988; genus JADZEX01. Next base: position 134,240 of record JADZEX010000067.1, read on the forward strand.
TCCGTGCGGCGGGAGTCTGAGATGCCGCCAGCGCTGGCCGAACTGCGGGGCGCCGGCAAGACCTACCACAGCCCGGCGGGCACCGTGGCCGCTCTGCAGCCGCTCGACTGGACCTTGTCCGACGGGGAGTTTGTGGTGGTCACGGGGCGTTCCGGCAGCGGCAAGAGCACGCTGCTGGCGCTCTGTGGCGCCCTGGCCACCCCCACGGCGGGCAGCGTGCGGCTGTTTGGCGAGGCGCTCGAAGCGCTCAACGACGCGGCCCGGTCGGTGCTGCGGGCCACGCGGCTGGGCTTCGTGTTTCAGTTTACCGGCCTGCTGCCGACTCTGACGGTGTTCGACAACGTCCGCCTGGGGACGCTCTTCCGACCGCCCGAGGGCGTGGCGGCTGACCTCCGGGCGCGCGAGCTGCTCCAGCGGGTCGGCCTGGGCGACCGGCTGGGGGCCTACCCGGCCGAGCTGTCGGGCGGTGAGCAGCGCCGGGTCGCCATCGCGCGGGCGCTGCTGGGCCAGCCGGCGCTGTTGCTGGCGGACGAGCCCACCGGCGATCTCGACAACGAGACCGAGGCGGGCATCATGGCGCTGTTCGGCGAGCTGCACGCCGAAGGGCTGACGGTGGTGCTGGTGACGCACAACCTGGATCTGCGCCGGTACGCCACGCGCTGGCTGCGGCTGCAAGACGGGCGGATCGCCGAGGAGGGCCAGCCATGAGGTGGATCGGCGGTCTGCTGCTGCTGAGCCTGCTGACGGGCTGCCGCGACCAGCCGGTCGCCAGCCGCCTGCGCTGGAAGCTGGCCTTCGGCGACGTGGTCGCGGCGCCGCCGGTGCTGGGACCGGATGGCACGATCTACGTCGGCAGCCACGACCACACCTTCTGCGCGGTCTCGCCGGCCGGGCAGCGGCTCTGGTCGCGGCAGGCCAAGGACTTCTTCCACGCCCCGGCCGCCGGCGATGGCCAGCGCCTGGTGGTCGGGTCGTTCGACCAGCAGGTCTACTGCTACAACACCGCTGGCGAGCAGCTCTGGGCCTTCCCGACCAGCGAACGGATCGAGGCCGGCGCGGCGCTGGGGAGTGACGGCACGGCTTACGTCCCCGGGCTCGACGACAACCTGCACGCGCTCGGTTCCGACGGCCAGGAGCGCTGGCGCTTCACCGCCGCCGACGACATCGGCGGTTCGCCGGCCGTGCTGCCCGATGGCAGCATCCTGTTCGGCGACAAGTCGCGCCGCGGGGTGCTCTACAAGATGTCTCCCGCCGGGCAGGTGATCTGGAGCCGTGACCTGGGCTCGCCGATCTTCTGCAGCCCGGCGCTGGGCGCCGATGGGCGGGTCTACGTGACGACGATGCGCGGCCATCTGCTGGCGCTCGACCGCAGCGGGCAGGAGCTCTGGCGGTTCACGACCGAGGCCTCGATCTACAGCTCGCCGGTGCTCGACGCCGCCGGCAACGTCTACTTCAGCGGCTACGACGGCGGCATCTACAGCGTCGACCCGCAGGGCCAGCAGCGCTGGAAGTTCCTGATCTACACCCGCGTCGGCAGTTCACCCACCGTGGGCGCCAACGGGTTGATCTACGTCGGGGCCGACTCCCGGGCGGTCTACTGCCTGGCCGCGGCCGATGGCAAGCTGGTCTGGAAAGAGGAAGTGGGCGGCTACGTGACCTCGTCCGGCGTGCTGAGCCCCGATGGAACGCTCTACATTGGCTGCGACGATGGCCACCTGTACGCCTTCCGCACCGACAGCCCCGGCCTCGAGAGCAGCTCGGCCTGGCCGTTCCTGCGGGGCGGTCCGGCCGGGCTGGGCCGCCGCTAACGCCAGCCGAGGAGCGTCGCCGGGAGCGCCAGGCAGCCGCTGCGGCCGGCCTTGGGCGCGTCGCGGTCGACCTCGTAGGCAATCACGATGGAGTGCTCCTCGTCGTTGGCGTGGATGGTCAGCGGCACCGTCGCCGGACCGGCCGCCGCTTCGCGCGGCACGTGCAACAGCAAATGCAGCTCGATCTGCGACCCGTTGGAAGTGGCCGGGAGCAGGCGTAACAGCGCGTCGTCGCCGGAGACCGCGTAGCCCCGCGGACGGATCCCGCGACGGCGGTCGAAGACCACCACCTTCAAGTCGCGCATCTGCCCCGGCGCCAGCCGCCCGGCCTCGACGCGGGTCGGTTCGATCACCACCCAGTGCTGCCGTTGGCGCGGGCGCGGCGGGTCGGGTCGCGCCGCCAGGGCTGCCAGCAGCGCCGGCAGGTTGGCGTGGCGGTCCTCGGCCGCCGGCCGCACCGCCCGGTCCAGCGCCGCGGCCAGGCGGCCGTCGAGATCGTCGCGCAGCTCAGTCAGCCGCTGCTCGCGCAGCGCCGCGGCCTGCGATGGATCGGTCGGGTCCAGACCGGTCAGAGCCTGGCGAACCGTGATCCCCAGCGCGTACTGGTCGGCGGCCGGCCCGGGGTTCTCTTGCTCGACGGGATCTGGCGGCGAGTAGCCCGGCGTGCCGAAGCGGCCGGTGCTCGACAGCGGCACCGTGCCGTAGCCCGGCACGGTCTGTGCCGGCCGGCAGAGCCCGAAGTCGATCAGCAGGGCAACCTGGTCCTGCTCGCGGATCAGGATGTTGGCTGGTTTCAGGTCGCGATGGACCAGTCCCAGGCGGTGCAGGTAGCCGACCGACTCGGCGAGCTGGCGTAGCCAGGCGGTCACCAGTTCGGCCGGCAGCGGCGTGTTCGCGGCCTCGGCGCGGGCCAGGCGGATGGCCAGGGTCTCGCCGGGGTGGTAGTCCTGCAGCAGGTAGTAGCGCCCCGCCAGTTCGATGGCCTGCGGGCAGTCAGCGGCGCACTCCAGGCCGGTGGCCGGGTCGGCCCACAGCGGACCGGCGATGTCGAGGGGGTAGCTGGCGACGATCCCGGGGTGCTCCAACTGGCTGAGTACGGCGGTCTCGGCCCGGTGGAACTGCAGCCCGCGCGCCGCTGCCAGGGGGTCGGCGAAGAGGTGCATCTCCTTGGCGACTCGCCGGAACCCGGTCTCGTCGGCGACCAGGTAGACGGTGCCGTAACTGCCCCAGCCGAGCTCGGCCAGGACCTGCCACTGCCCCCCGATCAGGTCGCCGATCTGGTGCTGCAGCCGCTGATTCATGTCGCCTCGACCAAGCGCAGGACGACTTTGCCGAAGCGCACGGCGTCGCCGACGTTGAGCGGGTGGGCGAGGTGGTCGGCGATTGGGCGGTTGTTGACGAAGGTGCGGTTGTGTCCGCCCAAGTGGGTCACGAACAAGAACGAGCCCTCGAAGGTCAGCCGGGCGTGCCGCCGGTGGACGTAGCCCTCGTCCAGGCCGGTCAGGTCGATGTCCGGGACGAACTGCTCGCTGGCGTCCTCCCGGCCGACGAGCATCTCATCGGCGGTCAGCAGGTACTGCTTGCCGATCACCATGCCCTGTTCGACGATCAGCTTGACCTTCCCCTTGCGCGGCCCGGTCGCCAGTTGCCCCGGCGTGGTGGCGACCGCGATGGCCTCGGCCGGGTCCGGCAGCCGCACGCCAGCAGCCTCGACCAGCCGCGCCGGGCCGGCCGGTTCGGCGACCGGATCGGGCGGCGAGGACGGCGGCGGGCTGCCGGCGGGCCGCTGCCCGCAGGCCTCACAGACCACGTTGGCGGCGGGGTTGCCGTGGTCGCAGTGCGGACAGCTCCAGCCGGGCGGCGGCGGGTCGGCGGCCGGCTGAACCGCGCTCAGGTCGGCGCCGCAGCGTTCGCAGAACAACGAACCGGCGACATTGGTCTGACCACACTCCGGACAGCGCATCGCTTACCCCAATCGTTCGGTCGGGCGGGTCGCCTGGCTCGACCGCGCCAGCGCATCCTGGGTGATCTGGCCACCCTGGTCGAGCGTCGCCTCCATCTCTTCCAAGACCCGCGTTGCCTCCACCTTGCCAAGTCGCTTCGTCAACTGCTTCTTGCGGGCCAGCACCGCGGTCTGACGCGCCCGGTCACCGCCCGAGACTGCGGATTCCAGTTGCTCCTCCAGCAGCGCGTCGATGCACTCGGTCGCCAGCCGGACCACCTCGGGATTGCGCTGCGCCAGCGCCCGCTCGTTGTCGGTCAGCTCGTAGACGACCGGCACCGTGGCCTGCCGGGCGCGCCCCTCGTCCAGCCAGGTCGCTTCGACCTCCAGCAGCCGCGCCCGGCCCGGCTGCGCTGCGGGCGGCTCGGGCGTCACGATGTCGAGCAGATAGGCCTGCGGTTGCCCCTCCTGAAAGGTGCCCAGCGGCACGCTCAGCGCATCGCCGCGCAGGTCCAGATCGTCGAACAGCTTCTTCTCGGGGTAGACCCGCCAGAGCCGGCGGACCTCGCCGCCGAGGTGCCGCGCGGTCAGCGTCACCTCGTTCAGCACGGTGCGCTGGATGCGCGCAAACTCCGCGCCGAACTGCGCCGTCAGGTCGGTCAGTTCGGGGCAGTACAAGAACTGCCCGTTGCCGCTGTCGGCCAGCCGTCGCAGGAAGCCCTGGTCGTAGTTGGCGGCATCGCCGAGACCGATACAGGTCAGCGAGATGCCCCGCTCGTGCATCTCGCGGTCGACGCGGCGGACGTACGGGTCACGGTCCTCGTCGACGTAGCCGTTGACCGTCGTCGGATAGCCGTCGCTGAGCAGCAGCACGAAGCTGGTGCGGTCCGGCCCGGCGTGGCGGCTGACCTCGTAGAAGATGCTCTCGATGCCGGGCAGCAGCGAGGTCACGCCCTCGGCGGCCAGGTGGCGCAAGGCCTCGGCGGCCTGCTGCTCGGTCGCCGCGCCGGCCGGCGCGCTGTGCAACAGCGTGCGCGCCTCGCTGTTGAAGACCACCAGCGTCACCAGATCCTGTGGCGAGAGCGCCGCGATCAGCGCCGTGGCGGCCTCGCGGGCGCGGCGCAGCTTCTCGCCGTTCATCGACTCGCTGGTGTCCAGCAGCAGGCCCAGGTTGAGCGGTAGCCGGGTGAGCGCGCGCGGTGGGGTCAGCTCGACCAGGACGGTGGTCAGGAACTCGCCCTGCAACGGGCGGTAGGCCTTGTCCAGCGCGGTGCGCAGGCGCAGTCCATCAGCCATCAGCCTCTCCCGTCAGGTTGACCACCAGCACCGTGATGTTGTCCTTGGCCCCGGCCCAGCGCGCCGCCACGGTCAGCGCCTCGGCGCACAGCCAGGCTTCGGGCTGCTGCTCCAAGAGGCTCGCCAGGTCACGGTCGCGGAGCCGTTCCGTGAGGCCGTCGCTGCACAGCAGCAGGCGGTCGCCCGGTCGCAACAGACGCATCACCAGCGTCGGCTGCACCGGCTCGCCCTGCCCCAAGCACTGCGTCAGAACGCCCGCATCGGGATGCAGAGCCGCCTCGTCGTCGGTCAGTTGCCCTTCGTCCAGCAGGGCCTGCACCAGGCTGTCGTCGCGCGTCAGCCGCTGCAACTGCTGGTCGCGCCAGAGGTAGGCCCGGGAATCGCCGACATTGGCCAGGAACAGCCGACGCCCGAGCCGGAGGCCTGCCACAAGCGTCGTGCCAGGCCCCTTCGGCAAGTCGTCGCGCAGCCCGCGAACGGCCTCGTCGGCCGCCAGGACGGCGGCCCGCAGGGCCTCGAAGAGCGCCCCATTGCCCTGAGCTGGGAGCGGCTCGCCGGCCAGATCCGCCTCGGCCAGGGCCATCGTCAGCCCGCTGACCAGCGCGCTCAGCCCCAGCCGGGCGGCCCGGTCACCGTCGCGGTGCCCGCCCACGCCGTCGGCCACTGCCAGCAGGTCGTAGGCTTCGGGCTCGCCCTGCGTCAGCATCGTCTGCACCAGGTGCAGCGCCGTGTCGTCGTTGTGCGCGCGGTACGGTCCGCCGTCGCTGGCGAGACCGACCGCCGCGGCGATGTCGCCGCTCCAGTGCGCGGCGCGCAGCGCGGCGAGCCGCTGCGGCAGGGCGCACTGGCCGGTGTGTAGCTCACCCAACAACTGCGACAGCTCGACCGACCAGCAGCCGGCCGGGTCGAGCAGTTCGTCGGCCAGCAGCCCGAGGGCCACGTCCGGCACCTCGGCCGGCCCGGCCGGGCGCAACGGGCCCAGGTAGACCAGGCCACCGTCTGGCCGCAGGCCCAGGTTCTCGGCCGTCAGCCCGGTCAGCGTCCCGCCGCTGGCGACGACTTCGTCGGCCACCTCGGCGGCGGCCCGGAGCAACTCGAGGGCGGTCTCATCGTCACGCACCGGGGCCTGACTGACCAGCCAGCCTTCGCTGACCGCGTCGAGCAGCAGCAGATCCTGGTCTTCGTACGGCAGGTGCAACAAGACCCCGGGCAGGGCTCCTCGCCCCGGCTGCCCCGGCTGCCGCAGGTCGGGCGGATCACCCGCGGCGCGGGCCAGCAGCAGGCGCCGCACCGGGCGCTGTCCCGAGTTGTCGAGCACGGCATAGAGCTGCCCGTCGGCGGTCGCCCCGAGGTGCCGCCAAACCTCCAACGTGCCGGCCAGCACGGTGCCCTCGGGCAACACCGGCAACGTACTGCTCATCGCTCCACCTCGTCGACCACCGGCTTCACGATCAGCCGCACCACGACATCGGCGAACTCCAGGCGTTGCGCGGGAGAGAGCTCCCAGACGGTCTCCGGCTCGACCCGCTGCCCGTCCAGCCGGGTCGGGTTGAGGCTGCGGTGGATCTCCACCTCGAAGCTGCGCCCGACCCGCCGCAGCGTAGCGTGACGCCGCGAGACGTGTCGCCCCGCGTCCGCGGCGCTGAGGTCGATCTCCGGGAAGTGCTGCTGCTCCGGGTCGGCGCGCCCGACCAGCGACTCGGCCCGGTCCAGGTAGGCGGTCGTGGCGGGCCGGTGCGGCGGCACGATCTGCACCATCGCGACCTGGTAGAGCGCGCCATCGGCGCCACAGTAGAGCGCCGCGTCGCTGCTCGGCTCGCGACCGCACTGCGGGCAGTAGCAGGCCAGCAGCGGGTGCTGGTTGCGCGGCCGCAGCCGGAGCGGCGGGCTGGCCGGGGCGGCGACCGTCGCAGTCAGCGCTGCCCGCAGTTCGGCGGCCGTCGCATAGCGCTCCAGCGGCGCCTGGGCCAGCGCGCGCAGAATCGCCTGCCGTAGCGCCAGCGGCAGGTCGGCCTCCCAGCCGCGGAAGTCGGTCGGCGTCTGCCGCGAGACCGGCGGCGCCGCGGTCGATAGCTCATAGAGCACCGCGCCGACCGTGTAGACATCGGTTGCCGGGGTCAGCTCCAACCCGCTGCCGTACAGCTCGGGCGGCGCGTAGCCTTCGGTGCCCAGCCCCTGCGTCGCGCCGCGCCCCTCGCTGCTGTCGTGGGCCGTGCCAAAGTCGATCAGCTTCAGCCGCTGCGCCGCGGCGTCCCACATCACGTTGGCGGGCTTCAGGTCGCGGTAGATGATGCGATGCGAGTGCAGCAGCTCCAGCGCGGCACAGAGCTGCTCGCCAATCGCGACCACCGTCGGCGCGTCGAACGGCCGGCCCTGCTCCAGGCGGGTCTGCTCCAGAATCTGCCGCAGCGTCGTGCCCTGGACGTGTTCCATCACCACGAAGCGGTCGTCGTCGCGCTGGATCAGCTCGTGACCGCGCACCAGCAGCGGACTGCGCAGCGTGGTGATCAGTGCCGCTTCGCGCTCGAAGCAGCGGAGCTGGTAGGACTTGTCGCTGTCGCGCAGCTCCTCGGCCGGGGCGAACTGCTTGACCACCCGCCAGTCGCCGGCGGCGGTGCGGGCGCGGAAGGCACAACCATACGCCCCGCGGTTGATCGTCGCGGTGATCAGATACGTTTCGAGCTGCCCCTCCAGGAGGTCTCCGGGCCGCAGGACCATCGCCGCGCCAACGCCCTTCTGCCGACCGGCCGACGGCCCCGGCTGTCCCGATTCTAGTGCCGCGCCGGCCGCCTCGTCAACCAACGGCCGCCGGGCCACAGCCTGGGGGCAACCCGCCGGGAGGCTAGACCAGCAGGCTCAGCCCATCGTAGCCAACCACCGCGCCGCGTGGCTCGAACCAGGCGACCAGCTCCTCATAGAGCCCGGCGCCGTTGTGGGTGAAGTGGTTGACAACCACCTGCGCCGTTGCCTGCAGCGCGCCCAGCGCCACCAGCCGGTCGCGGAACTCCAGCGCGGCGGCGGCGCCGAGGTGGCCGTTGCGGCGGTCCGGATAGCCCAGTCCGTAGGTACACTCGATCACCGCCGCGTCGAGCTGCGCCCCGCGGAGCAAGTCCCAACTGGCCTCGGGCCACCAGCCCGTGTCGTTGCCGATCAGCAGACCGCGGCCGCCCTGGCGCAGCACGTAGTTGAGCGCCTGCTCCTCCGCCCCGGCATGGTTGGCCTCAACCGGCAGCACCTCGTAGTCACCGCTGGCGACGGCCTCGCCCGCGTGCAGCAGGTGTGGCTGCAGGCTCAGCGCCTCCCAGTTGGCGCCGCTCTCGCCGGCGATCCGGTCGAGCACCTGCTGGTTGCCGTAAATCGCCAGCGGACCGGCCACCTGGCTGAACCCGCGGTGGCGCCAGTACAGTTCGGGCGGCGTGAGGTGGTCGCTGTGGCTGTGGGTGAACAGAATCCGCTGCACCGCGGTCAGGTCGACGGCGAACTCGTGACACTGCCAGTGGCTGTCCGGCCCAAAGTCGACCAGCGTGTCGTGGTTGACGGCGTAGGCGGTGCGACGGCGCAGGTTGCGCCCGCCGCGGCGCCGCGCTTCGACGCAGACCTCGCAGCAGCAGAAGATGGCCGGCCAGGCTTCGGCCGCGGCGGAACCCAGCAAAGTCAGTTGCATCGATTGCTTCCCAGCCGGTCTGTTCGCCAGCGGCCGGTGGGCGCCTGCCGACCCAACGCACGCCGCCCCACGGCCGCAGCCGTGGGGCGGGTGGCGATCCAAGCTGCCGACCTGGGTCGGCAGTGGGGATCAATAGTCGGGGTAGGCCGGCGCCGCGGCTTTCGCGTCTTCGGGCTTCTCGGCGATCAGCGCTTCGGTGGTCAGGATCATCGAAGCGATGGAGGCCGCGTTCTCGAGCGCGGTGCGGGTGGTCTTGACCGGGTCGATGACGCCGGCGGCGATCAGGTCCTCGTAGGTCTCGGTGAGGGCGTTGAAGCCGACACTGAAGTCCTGCGAGCGGACGTGATTGACAACCACGGAGCCTTCCAGACCGGCGTTGTTGGCGATCTGGCGGAGCGGCTCTTCGAGCGAGCGGCGGATGATGTCGACGCCGGTCTGGGCGTCGTCGCTGTCGGCCTTGAGACCGTCCAGGGCGCTCTGGGCGCGCAGCAGCGCGACGCCGCCGCCGGGGACGATGCCTTCTTCGA
>JADZEX010000068.1 GCA_020850355.1 Fimbriimonadaceae bacterium
AAAGTGGGGCCGACCCTCGCGGGTGGGCCCCACGGCTACTCAGGTCTCTCGACCAGGCCTCAGCGCACGCTGCTGGGGCCGTTGGTCGGCGCTTCGCGGATGATCCGCGGCGTCACGAAGATCAGCAGCTCGGATTCCCGAGTGGTCGTCGTGTTGCTGCGGAACAGCGCCCCGATGAACGGCAGGTCGCCGAGCAACGGGATCTTCCGGCTGGAGACGCTGTTGTCCTTGCGCACCAGGCCGCCCATCGCGATGGTGTCGCCGTCCGGAACCCGCACCAGCGTCGAGATGGTCTGGTCGGCGATGATCGGGATCTGGCCCTCCGGGCTGTCCACGAAGCCCGCCACGTCGCTGATGGTCGGACTGAGCACGACGGTGATCGACTCGTTCGGCGGCTGCCCAGTGACGCGCGGCACGACGATCAGGTCGGTGATCACGTCGAACGTCTCGATGTAGGTCGAGGTCGTCGTGGCTGAGTCGGTGACAGTCGTATCGGACAGGACGATCGGGATCTCCTGACTGAACGAAACCACCGCCGGCAAGCCGTTTTGCGTCAACACGCGCGGCGCGTTGACCACCTTGCCGTTGTTGTTGGCCATGATGGCGCTCAGGAAGACCTGGAAGTTGCCAGTGGCGTACTGGAACGCCACGCTGGCGCCGCCGCTCGACGAGGAGTCGCCGCTGATCGTGGCGCTGCCGTTGGTCAAAGTCCAGTTGGCCCCGAAGGCCTTGCTGTCGTCGGCGCGGAGCGTCACGAAGCGGGACTCGACCTCGATCTGCTGCGGCGGCACATCGAGCAGGGCGACGATGTCGCGCAACTCGTCGATGCCTTCCTGCGTGCCCTGCACAATCAGCGCCGAGAGCAGGTCGTAGCCGATCAGGACGTCGATGCCCTCGGGCAACGGCAGCACGCCTTGCTGGCCACCGCCACCGCCGAGCCCGCCACCGCCGCCGCCGAGGCCACCACCGCCGCCACCGAGACCACCACCACCGCCGCCCGGCCCACCAGCGCCGCCACCACCCGGCGCGTCGCCGAACTGGTCGCGCGCCAGCAGCGGCTTGTAGTTGCGGATCGCCGGATCGGACTGGGTGCGCTTGCGCTGACCCAGCTTCAGCAGCTCGTCACTGCCGTTCAGGGTGTCCCCCAAGCGCACCACCGGCGTGCGGCTGACGTTGGCCTTGGGCAGGTACTGCCGCCGCTGGCCCGTCAGGGTCTCTTCCACTGCCGGGCACCCAAACAGCGCACAGAACGTGCTGGCCTGCGCGAAGTTGAGCTTCAACTTGGTGTAGACGCGAGCCCGGCCGGCGCCGGCGCCGGAGGACTCCTCGAGATGCGGCGCGCGCAGGTCGACGGTCGTGGCACCGGGCGGCGCGGCCGGCGGTTGGCGCGTCGGCACCACCACCTGGACCCGCTCCGGCACCACGGCCGTGCCCCCACCGCCGCCAACCTGGAACACCTTGCCGCTGTCGGACTTGGCCGCCGCGCGTGAGATGGTGTAGATCCCGGTGGTCGGGTTCAACTTGATGCTGAGGTCGTTGGCCTCAGCCAGCACGGCCAGGGCCACGTCCAAGGTCTTGTCGGTCAGTCGCAGGCTGACCTTCTCGTTGCGCAGGTCTTTGTGCACAACGATCGAGACCCCGGCCTCCTGACTGATGATGTCGGCCACCTCGGCGAGGGGCGCATCGGTGAAGTTGAGGTGCAGCAGATCGCCGCCCCGCTCTTGGGCCGATACGTTTCCCCAGCAGGCCAGACTGCCTAGCAGTCCGGCCAACAGCAAGCTCTTTGTGGCTCGCACGGTTTGTGCCTCCTTCTCCCCACTGCACCCGTCGCCGGGGCAACCCCGCCGTGCCTTCTGACAACCGGCCCCGGCGTTTGGTCCGTGATCCGCCTAGAAACCACCGCCGCCGCGACTGCCGCCGCCGCCGAAGCCGCCACCGCCGCCACCGCGACTGCCGCCGCCGCCGAAGCCGCCACCGCCGCCACCGCGACCGCCGCCGCCACGACCGCCACCGCCGCCGCCGAAGCCGCCGCCGCCGCCGCGACCGCCGCCACCGCCACCGAAGCCGCCACCGCCATTGCCGCCCAGGCCGCCACCACCGCCGCCGAGGCCGCCACCACCACCGCCAAAGCCGCCGCCGCCACGGCCACCGAGGGCGCTGGCGAAGCTGTCAATGTCGATGTAGTAGAGTGGCACGCCCTTGCGGAACATCGAGGCGAAGCCAGGCGCAAACATGAACTTGAGGTCGATCTTCTGGTAGCGCTTCGATTCGACGGTCGGCGTCCCCGCCGTCTCGGTCCCGCCCGCCGGAGCGGTCGTCGCTCCAGCGCCAGCCCCTGGCCGCGGCGGCGGGGCCACCGGGCGGGCCGGCTGGGTCGGACCGGTCGGAGTGGTCGGCCCGGTCGGCATCGTCGGGCGGGTCGGCGCGCCGCCGGCGCCACCCTTGATGATGTAGACCCCGTCGACGTTCTCGTAGCTCAGCCCGCCGGCGACCTGCAGCAGCAGCTTCAGAGCCTGTTCCGGCGTCTTGTTCTCAATCGAAATGGTGACCTTGGTGTCCTTGTTGACGTCGGGCCCGAAGATGAACTGCAGGGCGGCTTCCTTGCCGAGCAGCCCAATGGCCTCCGACAGGGGCGCGTCCTTCAAGTCCAGGTTGATGCCGTCCTGCTGCGCTGCGGCCGTGCCGACCCAGAGCAGTACGCCGACGAGCATGGTCCAGCTTGTCACTCGTACCCGCATCATCCATCTCCTCGGTTCGCCCGCCAACGCTGCGGCGATCCACCCCCGCCGGCCGCGCTGCTGCGCTCAGTATACCCGTTTCCAGCCCGACTCGTGCACCTTTCGGCCGGTCGCCCGCCGAATCGGCTTAGCCGCGCCGGAACGGCGCCAGGTAGACCCGCTTGGTGCGCTCGTTGCGCAATCGCACGCCCTCCGCCGAAATGGCCTCGACGGTCAGCGAATCCGCGCCTGGCGTGGAGATCGGCACCGTGTCGCCCGGCCGCACCAAGATCGTGCGGTCGCCCTGCTGCAAAATCGCCTTGACCGTCGACCCCCACACAAAGCCCGCGGTCCGGACATCGCTGAGCTGCGTGTCGGACGGCCCCTGCTGCTCGCGCTCCAACGACGGCGGGGCGACGGGCGCCCGGACCGGCAGGATATGCGCGATGTTGTAGGGTTGCGGCGGCGGCGGTGGCGGCACCGGCGACGGCTTATCGAGCGCCGCAAAGACGTTGTCCTTGCCCTTGAACCGCGGCTTCGGCCGCAGCGCGGTCGGCACCGCGCCAGCCGGGGCACCCGGCATCGTGGGCGGCGCGGGCGCGGCCCCCGGAGCCGGGGCCCCAGGCATCGCCGGCATGCTGGGCGCGGCCGAGGGGGCTGCCGCGGGTCCACCGGGCGCACCGGGCGGACCGGGCGCACCGGGCTCGCCCGGCGCGCCGGGCGGCATCTCGGCCTGGGTTGTGCCCGCCTCGCCACCCGCCGCCGGCTCCTCGCTCTTGCCGCCGCAGCCGACCAGCAGCCAGTACGGGCTGATCGCCGCGGCCATCACGAGACCCACTTGCCAACTCTTCAGCCCGCGCATCATTCGTCCCCTCCGCCGCCGCCGCCGCCGCCGCCGCCGCCATCACCGCCTTCCGGCGGCGCTTCGCCCCCGGCCGGTCCCGGCCCAGCGGCCGGCGCGGCCGGCGCGGGAGGTGGCGCGGGCGGCTGGGCGTTGTCCGGCCACACGAACAGCCGCAGGCTGGTGTTCAGCCGCATCAGCACGGTTCCGCGGTGGTCAAAGGCCTCGCGGGTCAGGTTGAAATCGGTGATCTGCGCGATGCGGTCGTACTTCTCGGGAAACGTCTCGATGAACCGCAGCAACTCCGGCAGCAGTCCATAAACCGTCATCGTAACCGTGCCGCGCCCCAGCGGCCAGTCCAACCGACCCTCCGGACCGGGCGGCGGCAAGGTGCCCTTGGTCAAGTTGATCGGCGGCGCCGGCACGCTGGCGTCGAACTCGAAGAACAGGTTCGGATAGGTCTTGTGGACGAACCGGATCAGCCGCGGGCCGGCCTCGTCGCGCTGGCGGTAGAGCAGCTCGTACATGAAGTCGTCAGGCCGCTCGTAATTGAACTTGGCGCGGCTGATGCCCTTCATGTAGCGGTTGATCAACGCGTCCAGCGCCGCCTTGTGCTTCGCCAGTTCGACCTTCTTGGACGCCAGGTCGACCTCCCGCTGCCGCTTGGTCTGATCGAACGCGGCCTGATCCTGCTTGCGGTCGGCATCGCCGTCTTTGGCGCGCTGGCTGGCATTGGTCAGGTCCACGCCGTCCGCCGGCCAGTTGACCTGCGAGGTGGTCGAGCTGCTGTACTTCCCGCGACTCCCATCGCGCGCGGCGAGGTGCTTCGTCCACTCTTCGTTGATCTTCTTGATCGACGCGAAGTAGACCACCGTCGGAACGAGGATGCTGAGAAAGATCGACACCCCGTGGACTGCGATGCGTGCATTCGACATCGTAGCTTGCCTCCGCTCTCAGTCCTCGGATCAGGCCGGCGGCGCGACGCCCGCGGAACCGGCGTCCGGCCCGGCCGGCGCGCCACCTCCGGGCGGCGGCGCCCCTGCAGCCTCAGCACCAGGCGGCATGCCCGGCATCGCACCACCACCGCCGCCGCCGCCCCCTCCGCCACCGCCGTCCGGGGCCGGGATGGGCGTTGCCCAGCGGGCCGAAACACTCATCAGCAGGTAGGGCTGCGGCCCCGGCTCGACCGACTCCTTGATGTACCGGGCGACCGCCGCGGCGCGCATCCGCCCACCGCCGCCACCCCCGCCACCGCCCCCGGAGGCGCCTTCCACGCCGCCCGGCGGCGGCGCCGCACCGGCGCTGGGGGCCGACGGCCCGGACGCTCCTGCCGCGGAGGGTCCCGCCGAGGGTCCCGCCGAGGGCGCTGCCGGGGCACCCGCTGCTTCGGCACCGGGCGGCCCACCGCCACTGTCGCCACCGCCGCCCGCGGCCGCGCCGACCGCGACGTTGGTGCTGCTGTTGACGGCGACCATCCCCGGCACGGCGTAGTTCAAATCCATGTGCGCCACGACGCCCGGCCCGAGTCCCAACGGGCTGGTCCGGTTCGGCCAGCCGGTCAGCCCGGTGACGTTGACGCTGTCTTGCGCAAACAGACCGCCCTCATAGCCGGCGCGCAGGTTCATCAGCATCCGAGCGACGTCCTCGGTGGTCTTGGTGCGCACCTGCAACTCAACCCCGGCCGTGGTCAGCCGACACGAGAGGACCTCGACGCGGTTGTAAATGAACGGCGCCAACGCCCGCATCCGCTCCGGCCAGACATCGCCGTAGTCGCGCAAGCCCTCGATGTAGGACTTCTTGTTGTCGACCGGCTGGATCTGCCCGACGACCGCGGCGATCTCGCCGTCGAGGGTACCGATCTGGCTCTCGAAGCCGGCCGCGACGGTCTTCTGGTTGTCCATGTTCTGCATCGCATTGCGGCAGGTCAGGAACCAGCCCAGGGTGCCCCCGATGTTGACCAGGAGCAGCACCACCCAGACCGCCAGGGCCTTCTTGACCCGGGCCGGCTCGAACACCTCACGTGGCAGGAGTTGCAGGCGGAGCATGGCGGATCCTTACTACTTCTCCCACATCGCCAGCCCGACCGCCACCGCCATCACCGGCGCGGCAGCCCGCAGGCGTTCGTCGGTCAATCGGCTGTTGCTGACCACCAGGTGCTTCAGCGGATCGCCCAGTTCGACTTCGATGTCGCGGCCGAGCTCCTGTTCCAGGAACTCCGCAAGGCCTTCCAGCCGCGCCGTGCCGCCGACGATCACGACGGCGTCGATCATCGCGCCATCGTAGCGACTGCTGTAGTATTCCAGGCTGCGGGCGATCTCACCGGCGATGTCGCGGACCACCGGCTCGACGACCTGGCGCACCTGCTGCGCCTCATCGGCTTCGGCGTCCACCTGGACGGCAGCCACCTCGGAGGTCAGCCCGAGATCGGTGAACGAGAAGCCCCCGGTGCCTTCCTGGGTCGCCTCGCCGAGCTCACCGAGATCGAAGTCGAGCCCCTCGTCGCTGGTGCCGAGGTCGCCCAGATCGAAGCTCGACCCGACGTCGGTGGCCCCACCGTGGTCCGAGGCCGCGCCCGCCGTGGAGGTCGCCGTGGCGTCGTCGTCGCCGAGACTGAAATCGAAGCCGGCATCGTCGGCCGCCTCTTCGGCTGGCTCCTCGGCCTCGGCGAAGCCGAAGGAGAACGCCGGGTCGCCGTCAGCGGTCTCCTCCCCAGGCGCCGCAGCGGCGGGCGGCTGCTCCGCGGCCGGTTTGGCGGGCGGTTCGTCCTCGTCAAAACCGAACGAGAAGGGCTGCTCGGCGGGCACCGGCGGGTCCTTCTCATCATCGGCCGCGGCGAGGCTGAACTTGAAGGTCGGCGGCTCGTCGCCGTCGTCTTCCAACTCGAGCCGCGGCTTGTCGTCGTCGTCGTCGTCGGTGTGGACCTCGACGGTGGCGGTGTCTTCGAAGGCAAAGCCGCCAAAGCCGGCCCCGCTGCCGCCGAAACCGGTGTCGCTCTCCTCGCCCGCGTCGGTCGAGAAGGCGGCGGCGCCGAACCCGAAGTCGGTGTCGGCCGCCGGCTTCTCGTCCTCGACGGCCGCCGCTGGCGCGACGACGGTGCCGGGCGGGAGCGGCTTGACCGAGGCAACTTCCCGCTTCAGCCGTTCGGCTTCCTTCTCGCTGACCCCCAGGCCCTCGGAGATCCGCTGCGTGATCGTCCGCCCGCCCGGCGTGATGGTCCGCGGGAAGTGCAACTGCCCATCGCGCACGATGCACAGTTCGGTCGCGGTGGCGCCGATGTTGACCACCGCCACGGTGCCCCGCTGGCGGCGTTCGTCCTGGCAGGCCACGCTGCGCGCCAGGGCCAACGGCTGCACGTCGACCGCCACCGGCTTCAACCTGGCGCGCACCATCGCCTGCGCCAGATCGCTGACGGTCTCGTGCAGCACGGCCCCGAAGAGCACGTCCATGTTCGGCGAGTCGAGCCCCAGGTCGGGCCGCTCGACGACGGCGTAGTCGTAGATGGTGTCGCGGATCGCGAACGGCGTGTTGCGCTCGATGATCCCCTCAACCTCGGCGGCGAGTTCCTTCGCCGTCAGCCGCGGGTGCTCGACGATCCGGACGACGGTCGACTTGGTGCCTTGGACCGCGCAGATGGCCTTCTTGGCCTTCAGCTTGTGGGTCCGCACCGTCTCGCGGATGGCGGCCGCCACCGCGTCGGGATCCCGCACATCGCCATCGCTGACGGCGCCTTCAGGGGTCGGGGTGACCGCCAAGCCCAGCAGCTTATAGCCCCCCCGCGCCCGCGCCATCTCGGCGATCTTGATGGTGTCCGAGCCGATGTCGATGCCCAGAACTGCCATGGCTGACGCTGTCCTCCGGCCGGTGCGCACTGCGGTCGGTCACCCATTCTACGGGATTCTGAACGCCGCCGTCAAGCGCGCTGCCGGCTCAGTTCCCGCGGGCCGGTCGCGACCGGCCTGCCGGTTCGCCACGCTGGGACGCCTCCCTCCCGTCGGGGGACGTCCCAGCCGCGGCGCTGCCGAGTCCTCAGACAGCCTGGCCCGCCGCAAGTTGTGCCTCACGGGGTGCTGTCGACTGCATTGAAGTCGGGCAGAAAGGCCCCGTAGAAGACGTTGCTGCCGGACGCGCCCGGCACCGGGCCGGTGGCGGTCTGCCGGTAGAGCGTGCGGGTCGAGACCCAGGACAGCCAGAAGCGGGTCGACATGATCGGGGCCACCGTGGCGCCGTCCTTGTAGCCGACGTAGAAGTGCTCCGCCGCGACCGCCGGCTGGGACTCGTTGCTGGCGCCGTCCAGCGGCACCAGCCGCTCCGGTCCGAGTCCCGGCACCACGGCAGCTTCCTCGATCGGATTGGTGCTCCCGGCAACGCCGCTGTCGTACCATAGCCGCACCCGGCGACCGAGGTCGCTGAAGCCGAAGTGGACCATCGCCGCGGCGTTCCAGCCGGCGTAGGCCCCCGGCGAGCCACTGCTGCTGGTGCTGCCGGCGATGTTGGCCAGCGTGAAGCCCTGCGCCGTGGCGCCGGTGGTGTAGCTGGAGTAGGGCCCCGTCCCGCGCAGCGTCGCGCCGGCCGCGTTGGTGAAGCTCCAGGCCCCCAGGGCGGCATCGGCGGCGTTTGCTGCCGCGCCGTTGAAGGCGTTGTCGCCCCGGGTGTCGTCGTCGTTGACGACCGCCCGCAGGGACGCCACCGGCGCCCGCTGCAACGGCACGGCGAGGCTGAAGGTGCGGTACCAGAGCTGGCCCTTGCCGCCCTCGACGGTGCGCTTCCAGACCAGGCACATCCGCTCCCACCAGTCGAAGGCGGCGGTCGGCTCCCGGTCGACGGCCGCGTCGGTGGTGATCCGCCAGGCGGCCGGCCGGTAGGTCGCGTAGACGTAGACCGGCACGGTCGAGCCGCGGCGATAGAGCGGTCGCGGGAAGGTGACTCGGCCGAGTCCCGGGTGGACCCGCACGATGTCGATCCCGAGGGCTCGCAAGAGCGCCCCGCCGCCGACGTTGCGCAGCGGCAGCACCCATTCGCCCTCGCCGGCGTCGTAGCGCGCACTCTCCAGGTCGAAGTCGACTCGCGCCGCCTGGGTCGCCGCCTGGGTCGCCGTGAGCGGCCCGCGGGCGAGTTCGGCCGCGGTCGGCACCGCGCCGGCCTGTGGCGCCCGCCAGACCCGCAGCACCAGCAACGGGTCGAGGTCGGCGTTGACCGTCCCGCCGCCCAGCGCCGCCAGGCGGTCCTCGTCGAACAGCGGTCGCGCACTGTCGGCAAAGCCCCGGTGCGCGGCGCGGTCGAGCCGCCAGCCGCCGGCGCCGTCGGGCTCGCTGATCCGGAACTGCTCGGCGGGCATCACCCAGTCCAGCCCGCTGGCGGCATAGGTGGTGTGATTGGCGTTGCTGGTCAGCAGCTCGTTGGTGTTGCGCGGGAAGGGCACCCGCCCACCCGGCAGCGACCGCACGTAGAAGGCCGGCCCGCCGGTCGTCGGATGCGCCGCCAGCGTGCTCAGCCGGTAGCCGTCATCGCCCATCGGCGAGTAGCGCAGTTGCCCGGCCGGCGTGTTCAGCGGCGCGGCCCCGGCGGCTTCCAACGGCAGGTAGCGCGACCAGTAGACGTCCTGGTTCTGCCACAGCGGCGACCACGCGCTGTAGAGCACGTTGATGGCTTCCAGGCCACCGGCCAGGGTGTTCACGGCGTTCCGCCGCGACGGCAGCAGGAACGGCTCCATCACATTGCTGAGCCCGTCGGGCGTGCGCAGCGCGTAGTTCACGAAGCGGTTCGGCAACTGCGCGATGGCGTCGGTGTACCCGCCCGCCGCGCCGACGCTGTCGGGCATCGTGATGGCGTTGAACCCGAGGCGGCTGCTGCCGCCCTCGCCCGACTGCCAGCCGACCCACAGCACCTTGGTGCCGGTGGTGTCATCGACAAAGGCGCGCGGGACCTGTTTGTTGACCAGCGCGGCGCCGCTGCCGTCGTCAGGAATCTGCAGCGTCGCGGTGCTGCCGATGCCATTCGTGACGTCACCGCGGCGGAACTGCAGGAAGCTGGCCCGGCGGCCGTTGACTTCCTGCTCGCTGTGCCACAGCAACACGAACTGCCGAGCCCCGCTGCCGCTGTCGGGCACGGCGCAGATGTTGGGATACAGATTCCGCTGCGCTCCCTCGTTGGCCGACAGCAGGGTCTCGCCGGGCGGCATGAACAAGAAGGCGCGGTAGTTGGTCTGCAGCGTGTTCCCGAACTGCGGCCGACCGCCGTCCTTGAAGAAGACGCCCCAGTTGTTGCCGGCGGTGGTCCCGCCCATCGCCCGCAGGCTGGACCAGCCGAACCAGATCTGGTCGCCGGCGTTCGGCGCGGCCGGCGGGCTGCTCGGGGTGAACTCCGCCGGGTCCTGCACCACCACCACGGTCGGCGTGGCGTGCGGCGCGTCGGGGTTGCTGAACAGCGGGTTGAAGTTGGGCACCGGCTGATAGGTCCCAGGATGCCCCGCGCGGTTCGGATCGTAGGGCGACAGATCCCCCGCCAGGCGGTCGCTGCGGCGGTTGATCTCGTTGTCCCAGAAGTCCTCGATCCGCCACAGCGGGCTCTCCGAGACGGTCAGCTTCATGGTCACGGAGCCGCCCAGCGCGGTCTCTTCGGCCGAGTTCGGCTGGTTGTCGTTGTCGGTCCCAATCGCGGGGGTGTCGCCGCCCGGCAGGCCCAGATCGTCGACGAAGGCCCGCAACCGCCCGGTGTAGCTGCCGAGCGGCTGCCCGACCGGAATCCGGCGGTCGTCAAGCAGGTTGCCGGTGGTGTCGAGGCGGCCCAGCCGCAGGTAGACGTCCCCCGCCCGGCGCCCCTCGGGCGCCCCGACCGCAGGCGCGGCGATGCTGCCGATGCCGGTCCCATCGTAACTCTCGGTGGTGCCGTCCTGGCTCATCACGGCGTAGTCCTGCGCGAACCAGGCCGGGACTGGCTGCATCTGCGCCAGCCGCGCCGCCGAGGCGCGGTCGTCGGCCTGGACCGGCGTGAGGCCCATTTCGAGGAACAGCTTGACCGCCCGCAGCGGCACGTTGCCTTCGTTGATCAGCGTCACCGGCACCCATTGCGAGATGCTGCCGTGGATCACGCGGCCGAAGTCGACCAGCTTCTCGACGATCCGCAACCGCCGCTCGTAGGCCACCGAGAACTCGAAGTCGAAACCGCTGTAGGGCTCCAGGGCGACATGCTGCGGCGCGCCGGTCTGCAGCCGCGCCTGCCGCAGGCCGGTGACGGTCTGCGGTGAGACCCAGCCGGTGTCCTCCTCGTACCAGGCCACGAACTGGCTGGTCGCCGGCTGCGCCTCCTCGCCGGCGACCGGGGTCCCGGCGGCCCGGTAGGCGAGCTGGTACAGATTGGAGTCGCGCCGGCGGCCCTGCAGGCTGCTGGCGGGGTACTGCGCATCGACGTCGTCGTCGGCGTCGTAGAGCCCCCGCGCCGGGGCGCTGTCGTCGACATACACCGCGGCGCTGCCGCGGTAGCGGTCCCAGCCGCTGGCGTCGGCCGGATCCGGCGAGCGGACCTGGCTGACGGTGCTGTAGCTGGCCGGCGCGCCGCCGGTGTCGACGCGCAACTGGCGTTCGATGGCGTCGTTGCTGGGCGGCTGGAAGGCCGGCACGTTGATCTGCAGCGCAGTCTGCGTGAACGGCGTGCCGGTCTCGATCAGACGGTCCGGAATCGGATCCACACTGACCGCTGCGGCGGGGACCGGTTGGGGCGTGATCCCCGGATCCCGCGGCAGCCCGCCGGTGGTCGGGTAGTAGCGCGGCCCGGTCCCGACGGCGGCCCGGACGTCACCACTGCAGAGCATCTTCAGTTCGTACAGCGCCAGGTCGGCCCCGCTGGTGTTGCGGGCCCGCAGCCCCAGGATCCCGGCCGCGTCGTCGCCCTGCAACTGCACCGAGGCCGAGTTCGGGGTGTCGATCTGCAGCGTCGAGCCGCTCAGCGCGGTCCAGGCGAGCCGCGCCGCGGCACCGCTGCCGGTCAGGGCCAGCTTCTCGATGGTCCAGCCGCCGGAGCTGAAGGCGTACAGCTCCAGCCGGTCGACGCGACTGGGCTGGTCGAAGGCCTTCCCCACGCTGTAGCCGGCGACGACGTTGTAGGGGCTGGTGCCGGCGGCGATGTTGCCGTCGAAGCAGGTCGCCACGTCGGCTTGCGCCGGGCTGTCGGCCGGGCGCACCCCGCGGGTGGCATGATTCGCCGCGACGCCGCCGCTGACCAGGGACTGTCCCAGGTCGTAGCAGTAGAGCAGCACGCTGGCCCGCGTCTGGGCCGCCGCCGCGCGGACCGCCGCCTCGTCGATGTCATAGGCCAGGTAGCGCGGGATGTCGCCGTCGGTGGTGCCCGGCGACTGGTCATGACTGAGGTCGCCGACCCCCCGCAACGGGTACCCGCCGCCCGCGACGTAGCCGCTGGCCGCGTCGGTGATGTTGGCTGCCGCGGTCCAGGCATGCACGCTCCCGCCGGGCTGCCAGTCGAGCACGCTGCGCAGCCAGACCGGGTGGCTCTCACTGCGGGCCCCCGGTCGCACCGGGTAGAAGTAGTCCTGCCCCGGTCCAGCAGCCGGGTTGGCCTCGTCGGCGGTCAGGATGTCGGCCCGGTAGCCGAGCAGGAAGTTCGCCCGTTCCCATTCTCGCAAGGCCGGCGTGATGAGGCTGACGGTCCGCAACTGCGGGTAGTAGCGCCCACTACCCGGGTCGTAGGCCGCCAGGGTCTGCAGGTCGGTGACCCCCGCGGTCTTGTCGGCGCGCTGCTCCTCGGGCACCGCCCGCACCGGGGCGACCACGAAACGGCAGATGATCGGGCCGCCCTGATAGTCCCGCGGCGAGGTGTAATCCCGGTCGATCAGCCGCGGGCTGTAGGGCCAGCCACTGTAGCGGCGGATCCGCCAGCGCGGCGCCTTGCCCGCGGTCGGGTGGACCTCGGTGTCGTCGACCACCTCCTCGGTGCGGGTCAGCGAGAGCGGGTCGCGGACGTACTGCCGGCTGCCGCCCCCCTGGTTGTCGACGTCGGCGGTCTGGTAGGTCAGGTGGTCGTGTCCCAGCGTGAAGGGCCCGCCCGCGCCGGTCAGGTCGGTCAGGTCGGTGTCGCTGGGATCGCCGTTGCTCCAGCGGCGATTCGGCTCCTCGGCCCGCACGCAGGTCTCGTATTCGAACTGCAGCTCGACCAGGCCGATCCCCGGCGTCAGCACCTGGCCGTCGCCGTTGAGCTGGATCGTCAGGTCCATCGGAGTGGCCAGCAACTGGAAGTCGGCCCCCGGCAACGGCGCCGCGGCGGAGTCGCCGAGCAGCAGGTTCGGGTCCATCCCGGTGGCCAGCGGAGCGCGCGACGGACCGCTGGTGTTGATGCCCTGCACCCACCAGTTGTTGTTGCTCTCGCTGAGCGCGCTTTCGAGCACCGGCCCGTCGTCGGGCGTGCCGACGATGCTGTCCGGCCCGCGGTCGTCGAGGGCGTGGATCAGGAACTCCAGCGGCCGGTTGGCGGCACTCAGCGCGCGGTCGCCGTCGGCCAGCGGGTCCTGTGTGAAGCTGCTGTGCTCCCCCGGCTGCTGGTCGGTGGCGTGCCCCGCCCCGGGGTCGGCCAGGGCGCTGGGCAGGCGGTCGTTGGTGGTCACGTCCGGCCCGGCGGCGTCGGCGTCGAGCTGGCGGTTCTCCCAGAACGAGGCTGCGTCGAAGAACGCCGCCTGGTCAGCCCCGCTGCGCAGCGCGTCGTAGTCGGCCTGCGTCGGGCGCTTGCCGGCGGCGTCGTAGACACTGCCCACCTCGCAGCGCGTGACGTAGTCCAAGGGGTCCTGGAGCAGCCGCGGGATCGGCAGCAGGCCGAAGTCCTGGTCGGCCTGGGTACGGCAGTCGGCCGGGTCGCCGGTGATGTAGATCTCGCGGATCCACTCGTCCCACTGCCGCCAGCGGAACTTCATGTTGCCCCAGAAGTTGGCCACTTCCTGGTCGGTGAAGTTGGCCACCGCGGCCGGCTGCTGGGCATTGGTCGGGGAGTCTGGGGCGATCTCCCCGACGGCTTCGCCGTAGAACAGCGACGGCGCTGGCGGGGCGCCCTTGCCGCGGGGCAGGTGGACCAGCACCCGCCAGCGACCGGTCGCGACGGCATCCTCGCTGTGGCGGTAGCCATCGTCCGGGTCCCCGGGCAGCAGGCCCATCCGCATCATGTGGTTGACGACCTTCTGACAGGCCCCGCGGGTCGGCAGCTTGAAGATCCGGAGGTGCAGCAGGACCTGGTCGTCGGCGGTGCCGTACTGGCCGTCGGTCCCGGGATGCACCGTGATCGGCTGCTGCGGGAAGCGTTCCTCGGCCGTCATCATGCGGCTCAGCACGGTGTAGCTGAGACCGGCCGCGTTGAGCCCCGAGGGCGGGTTGGTCAACCCGCTGGCCGGCTCGCCCTGCATCGGGCCGGCGATGAAGGACTCATACCCCAGTTCGCGGACCGCGCGCGCGCTGAGGCTGACGGTCCCGACGTTGTACGGCGCGTTGGCCGTCGCGTCGGGCAGCGCCCGGTAGGTGCTCAAGATGGCCGGCGTCTCGAGCGCGTTCGGCGGTACGTCGGCCGCCAGCGGCAACGCCGCGGCCAGTAGCGCCAGGGCCCAGTGCATTCGCTTGATCATGGCTACGCTCCCCAGGTCCGGCCTACTATTGGTGGACGAAGACGGGCGACGAAGCAGGATAGCTGCCCGTCTCGGGCCGCCGTCGGGTGGCGGCCTGACCAGCCGGATAGGTGCTGGTGGTGCTGAGGTCCGGCAAGACATACTCGACCCGCCGGTTGGTCGGATCGTTCGGATCGAAGCGGACAATCAGGATTTCCGAGGCCGAGCCGGTCTGATTGACGCTGTTCGGCGCGCCGTTGACGATGGCCAGCAGATTCTGGTTCGGCAGCTTGCTGACCGCGACCGGGTTCCAGGCTTTGCGGCCGTTGGCGTACCACTGCTGGTAGCGCGTCGCGTAGGCGATCCCGCGGCGCTGATAGTAGCTGTCGTTGGCGGCGTTGTCGTAGACCATGTCGCGGTAGTCGTTGCGGCCGAAGGTCCACAGCGCGGTCAGCCCGCCGGCGGTGCGCTGGCTGATCTGCACTTCGCTCTCGCCACTCGACCCGGCCGCGGCGGCGATCACCGCCAGGCAGGGCGTCTCACCGACGCGGAAGCGCCGGAAGAAGCGCAGGCCGCGGAAGGTCTGCCCGCCGGACCAGTTGTCGGCGAGGTTGGCGAGGTTGGTCTGCACGCCGTCGATCACCCCGTTGTTGTCGTCGTCGAAGTCGCCGTCGTTGTCCGGGTCGGGATCGATCAGCAGCAACTGGTCGGTGCCCTCGGCGCGCACCACGAGGTACCAGTCGCGGGGATCGTTGGCGGCGTCGTAGAGGCCGTCGAAGTCGGTGCTGGTCGGGTCCCAGACCTGTAGTTGGGCGTACGGCAGTTGCAGCCACTGGCCGCTGACCGGGCTGAAGACGCTCGGCGCGGTCAGCTCCCACGGTGCGCCGAACCCGGTCTGGGTGCGGCTCAGCGGCTCGTAGTAGGTGTACGTCCCGGACTGCACGTTGCCGTTGTCGTAGAACCGCGGCCCGGCGGGATAGGTGACCGCCATGACGATCCGCTTGTGGCCGGTGTCGGCGATGATGGTGGCGTCCTTGGTGACGACATCCTGCGGGTCGCCGACCGCGCCGTCGCCGTCGACGTCGTACAGCGAGAGCGGGTGGACGACCTGGTTGAAGCGCAGCCGCGCGGCGTCCTGCGGGCGGTTCAACCCCAGGTCCCGCAACCCGAGGTAGCGCAAGACCCCGTCGGGGTAGCCCGTGCGGCTGTCCCAGGGCCACAGCACCAGGCCGGCCTTGTCCGTTTCGACGACCCGGTTGTTGCCGGTATCGACCAGCAGCACCCGCTCGCCCGGCAGGTTGTAGGCCTTCGACGGGCGGCTCAGCCCGACCGTCGTGAGGTCGGTCGGCTGCGGGCTGTTGGTGATCAGGTCGGCCTGCCGCAGCGCGCCGATCTTCTCCTTGGTGCCGGTGTACTGCGTGATCACCCGCCCCTCGTAGTCCATCTTGGCGACTCGCTGGCCTTCGGTGACCAGCAGCTCGCTGGCGCCGAGGGCGAACAGCGGAGCGATCAGGCTGTTGTTGTCGGCGCCACTGCCGGTGCCGTCGCCCTGGACCCCGCAGGCGATGAAGGCGGCGCCGTCCAGCACCAGCGGAATCCCGCGGACGAAACTGGCGGCCACCCCGGCGTTGAAGTTGGTCCAGCCGGGCACGCTGTCGGGCCGCAGGTACTGCATGTTGACGACATGGTCGTCGGCGCCGTAGCTGAAGGCGTAGACCCCACCGTTCATTGGCGATGCGTTGCGGGTGCCGCCGTACAGTTGGTGGCGCCAGTCTACCGAAGCATCGGCGTCTCGAAGATCCAACGGGATCGCGAGCGCCCGTTGTGTGCCCAGTTCGGTACCGGCCAGGAAGACCGTCGCGCCCGCCACCACCGGCGAGAACCCGAAGGCCGGCGCCGGGCGGTGGAAGCGGTGGTTCTCGCTGTGCGAGATCCCGTCGACGGTGTTGTAGGTGACGGTCACATCCACATATTCGGCGTCTGGCCAAGCCCGCAAGAACAGCAGTGGGCGATCGGCGTCGAGGGTGTAGTCGGTCCCCAGCGCCAGCGCGGTGGTCGACCCGCGCAGCGTCACGGCGACGCTGGCCGGCACGATCCAGCGGCGGGCGTCCAAAAGCACAGTACCGTAGAGCGCCATCCACTTCAGCGGCGCCGGCACGTAGACCTCGGCGACCGGGTCGTTGGCGGCCAGGTAGGCGCCGTCGCCGTCGTTGTCCTGGACCAGCCAGAGGCGCCGCCCGTAGAGCGGCAGGCGCAACGCCTCGGGGTAGGGCTGCGCCGCCGCGGCGTCGGAGACCGGCTGCGCCAGCCGGGTCAGGTGCGCCTCGGGACCGTCGAGCTGCAACTGCCCGGCGGCGTGGTCGACGCTGTACTGCCGCCCATCCACGACGTAGGCCCGCAGGTTGGCGGTGGTCAGACCGCTGACCGCGGCGAGGCTGTTGTTCGGCGCCGCGAAGGCGGCCGGGTCGCGGGTCAGCAGGTAGGACCGCCGCTGGCTGTTGAGGCTCCCGGCCGAGAGCGTCAGCGGCGTTGTCAGCAACGGGTTCGGGTCGACGGCGAAGACCGCCCCGTAGGCCCGGTCGCGGGTCGTTGCGCCATGCACCGCGGCGGCCGCCACGACGGCGGTGCCGAGCTTCACCGGCGCGCCACAGAAGCTCGCCACGGTGCGCGCGACCGGGTTCGGCGGCAGGCTGTTGAGCGCATTGAGGCTGCCCGGCAGGACCACCGCCGGGTCGAACACCCAGCGCACGCCCTGGAAGTCGTTGGAGTTCGGCTCGGTCGGGTCCTGGCTGTCGGAGCCGGCCCGGAAGAAGGTCACGGTGCCACTGGCGCGCACCTCGTAGGGGCTGCCGACGGCGCCGGCGGCTGGCACCCCGCCCTCATAGTCGGCGGCCGGCTGGCTGAGACCGCGCCACAGCGCGGTGGAGGTCGCCACGACGGTGTCGGGATCCAAGATCATCGGCGCGCCGTTGCTGTAGCCCTGCAGATCGACCACCCCCAGCGCGCTGCTCTCGTAGCCGCTGTGGCGGTCACCGCGCAGCAACCGCTGGCGCGGGTAGATCAGCCGACTCTCGCGGACCAGCCGCAGGTTGCCCCCGACGCGCAGTTGGTAGACCATCTGGACCGGCGTGTAGGGCACCACGTCGCGGAAGATCGCCGGGTCGATCAAGACCTGTTCGGCCAGCACGGTGCCGTTGGCGTCGACCTCCTCGGCGAAGGTGATCTCGGTCCCCACCACCAGCGTCCGGCTGGGCGTCGTCTGGATCACCGCGGTCGGCGTGACCGTCGCCGCGGGGAGGCGCTCGTTGCCGGTGGCGATGTCCCCGGCGATCCGCCAGCCGAGCCCCTCGGGATCGGCGCTGACGGCCCAGACGTCGCCGTTGGTGCGGTTCAGGTAGACCGTCGGCACGGTCAGCCCGGTGCGCTCGTCGGTGGTCAGCCCAACCGCCGGCGTGAGGTTGGTGCTGTCCCGCAGCGTCGGCAGCACGGTCGAGCCGGCCGGGTCGCTCTGCAGGGTGTGCCCCCCGGCGGCGCCGGCGCTCAGGAAGTTCGGCATGCTGCTGCCGGAGAACCCGAACGGCCAGCTCTGCATCAGGTCGCACAGCTTCAGGGCGTTGGCCCGCAGGTAGTCCCGCGGGTCGGCGGTGTCGATCGTCAGCGGCCCGCTGATCACCGTCGGGTCGAGGCTCTCCCCGCGCAGGGTGCGGCCCGGGAACTCCCAGACCAACTGCCCGGCTGGCCGGCTGTTGCCCGGGTCGGGGACCATCCGCAGCGCGAAGACCCGCGCCCACTCGCCGCCCGGCGTGACCTGCGTGCCGCTGGCGTTGAACCACTGCAGGTTGTAGCCGAACGAGCCGGTGATGTAGAGCCGGTCGTCGTAGGCCACCGGCGCGCTGAGCTGACTGCTCTGAAAGACTCCCCCGCAGTCCAACTGAACAAAGCCGTCGCCGCCGGCGACCGGGGTCCAGAGCGCCGCGCCGGCGGCCGCCGTCCAGTTGTAGAAATAGCCGCCAGGCACGTCGGTGACGGCGCCGGCATGGTTCTGGGCATAGTCCACGGTGGCGTGGAAGGCCGACACCCGGATCGTCCCGGGGGCCTCGGCCTGGGTCACGAAGAGCACATCGCAGGGGACGTTCTTGCTGGCGTGCTGGATGCTCACGACGGTGCCGCCCAGCACCGGCTCGCTCCCCAGATCGCGCCGCCAGAGGGTGTCGCTGGTGGCCCCGAAGCGGTCGATCTCGCGGACCCCGTAGGGCGTCCCGGCGTCGCCGTCGTCGGCCAGCCCGTCGCCGTCGAGATCCTGGTCGGGCTCGCTATCAACCGCCGCCAGCCAGTAGTTGCCGCCGGCCTGGTACTGCAGGTAGACGATCCCGTTCTTGGCGCACAGCGGCTCCTTCAGCAGGTAGTTCGGATCGCTCTGCAGCGCGGCCGCGTTGGCGCTCTGGGCGTCGATCGTGTTGAAGGCCTGGGCGCTCGGACCGGCCCAGTTGGTCGACTCGTGCCACACAAACTTCGGCTGCAGCGTCACCGGCGGCGCGGTCGCGCCGACGCCGGGGTTGTTGGCCCCACCCCGGCGGTCCCCGCCGGCGGCCGTCTTCCAGGCCATCAGGTTGAACATGAACTTGATGTCGGGCAGCCAGTCGGCGGTCGGCTCCTGGTTCAGCTCGAACGGCTTGGCGCAGTCGTCGACCGCGTCCACGCCAGACAGGACCAGCTTGCCCGAGCCGATCTGCGCCACCGCGATGGCCGGCTCACCAACGCCGCTGGGGCTGCCCCACTGGCTGTCGGTGTTGGTCGTGCGGAGCACCTCCTCGACCCGGTAGACGGTCGACGCCGACCGCAGGATGAGGTGGTCCTTGGCCCGCACGTCGCCGATCCGGTCGGCCTCGTTGGCCGGGATCTGGTGCAAAATGTTGAGCAGCGCGTGGTTCGCGTTGACCACCGTCTTGGAGGGCGTCAGGGTGCTCACCCCGCCGCGGTTGACCGGATAGCCGTCAGGCCGGGTGCCGCCGTTGCCGCCGCCGATGGCGAAGGGGAAGCCGTCGACGAACTGGAACGGCAAGAAGAAGTCGACATCCTGCGGCAGGGTCTCGTCGCCGCCGGCGCGGACCGCCATGCGACAGCCGTGGCTGTCGTCCAGCAGCAGCGTGCCACCGGCGTCGAGGAACTGCCGCAGCAGGACCTGGTCCTCGGGCGTGAAGCGCAGGTTGCGGTGGGTGTTCACAAAGACCGCGTCGAAGTTGGCGAGCTGCGAGACGGTCAATGGCGTGAGGGGCACTTCCCAGTAAGCCGGATGCGTCTTCGGCACCGGCTGCCCGGCCGCCGGCAGGCGCGGCACGCCGCTGATGCCGCCCAGCCCGGCGACCACCGGACCGCTGCCGATCTGCGCCAGGGTCAGCGGGTTGCAGTGCGCCAGGTAAGAGTTTGGCCCGCCCGGGTTGCCAGCACTGTTGTACGCGCCGACGTTGAGGTTGACCTCGGCGGGCAGGTCGTTGCCGTTGTCCAGGAAGTCGTTGTCGAGGTTGGCGCTGATCCCGTCGAAGGTCACCTGGACCAACCCGCTGGCCCCGCTGCCGGCGTCCCAGAGCCGCGCCAGGGCCGGCGTCACGACCGGCGGCGCGAGCGGATTGACGAGGTTCCAGTTGCTCGGCCGCAGGTTCTTGACCCGCTGGAAGGTGTCCCCGGCCAAGACCGGCAGGAAGAACGGCTCGGGGTTCTCCCAACTGGTCGCCTGCAGCAGCAACATGCAGACCTTGACGTCGCGGGTGGCGCCGCTGTCGTCGTTGCTGAAGACCGGCTCGAGCGCCCGGCCGGGCGCCGCCAGGAGCACACCGGCGGCCGCCAGCAGCAGCGCCGGACGCCGTAGCCAACGCGAAGAATGCGGCATCGTCGTCACCTCTCCTACCGCTTGTTCTCTTCGCCGAGGTGGATCACCCCCGGCGAGGCCGGCAGCGCCGGGAAGCGCGGCAGGTTCGCCCGCGCACTGTTGCGCAGACCCCAGTCGTAGGTGTATTTCACGGCATCGTAGTCGTTGCAGACGGCCTGCCCGCTGAGCGTGCTGGCGACCAGGGCGTCGCCGTTGTCACGCATCACGTCGCTCGGGTAGCACCACTTGTCGGTCCACTCGCCGACCTCCATCAGGCTCGGCAGCGTGTTCACGACCAGCGCCCCGTGGATCGCGACGCGATAGTTGAAGCGCCGCAGCCGCGCGAACTTGGCGACTTGCTGCCCCTGACCGTCATCCACAGCAGACTGACTCTGAGCACGCGGGTCGAACCAGTCGCCGGGGATCACGTAGAAGGTCCCTCGTTCTGCGAAGAGGAGGGCACTGATCCGCAGTTCGAGCCCTGGGCGCGGCCGTTCGTTGTGCGCGCCGGCGTTCTCAACCTTCAGGTTCTTAACAATCAGGTCGCTCCGGCTCGGTGTGGCACCGCTGGCCGCCAAGTCCGCGCCGCCCGCCAGATGCACGTAACTGGGAACTCCTAGCTCGGCCGCGACGGGATCGTCGTTCATTGTCGCCGCGTAGCCCAGCTCAATGGAATCTGGCACGTACCCCAGGGGCGTTCCGGCCGGTGCGTAGATCGCCTGCGCTAGATTGGCCCAGTCCGCGAGGAAGACCGGTTGCCGCACGCTAACGGTCTGCGGGAGGATTGGCAGGACGCCAGGTACGTAGAGCGGAGTCAGCCATGGTTGCGAGCCCGAGTTGGTGCCACGAACTAGGCTCGGCTCGAGGCCAAGAACTTGCCTGACCTTGGCTACCTGGACGGCGACCGTGGCGGGCAGCCCGTCGTCTGTGTTGCCGTCGGCGACCATGTAGGTCGCCCACTTGTCTTCCCATGCAGGGATGCTTGTGGCGCCATCATCCGGTCGACCGCAGATACTCGCCGCAATGCCAACCGCCTGGGTGCCGTTCGGGTCGAGCACCCAGTGCGCGTCGTCGGGCGCCTCGGCCGGCCGCGTGAAGGGCGCCGGCGGCAGTCCGGGCAACGCGCCGGGGGCCAGCGCCGTCGGGTTGATCACCACGTTGTCGTGCGCCAGCAGGGCGATCCGGGTGTTGTCGACGTGCAGCTCGCTGATCGCCGAGGAGTAGTCCGACGGCCGCAGCAGCGGCCCTTCGACGTAGATGTTGCCGCGGCTGATCACCGACAGGTTGTAGTCCAGCCCGCTGCCCTGATCACTGCGCGGCAGCCGGCCCCGGATCCGGATGTTGCCCTCGCAGAGCAGCACGCCGTTCTGCGGCGTCGGCCAGCCGTTGGCGCCGTTCCAGTAGACCCAGGTCCCGGCGGCGCCCTTGTTGGGAAAGTTGAAGACCTGCGTCCGGCGGCCCGTCGAGCGGCCGGTGTTGGGATCGGTCCAAGTGCTGCCGTCGGTGCGGGTGATCACAATCGCTGGCGGCTGGTTGAGGTCCAGCTCGTCGGGATAGTGGGCGTACAGCTCGATCAGCACGCCCCGCGGCAAGAACTGCCGGCCGCCCCAGGTCTCGGGGCGCAGCCAACTGTTGGCGGCGGTCGTGAAGTTGTCGCGCTGCTCGTCGTTGGCGACGTAGATCCCCCGGCCGTAGCCCAGCTCGCCGGTGTTGAGCATCGTTCCGCCAACGCTCAGCTCCTCGCCGCTGTACTTCGTCAAGCGGTCCCAGCGCGCCACGCCGGTGGCCTCTTCGTAGCTCTCCAGCGCCGGCGCCTCGATGTCGCGGGCCGCGCCGACCTCGAGCTGCGACGGCCAGGCTGCCCCGCTGGGGGTGGTGCTCTGCGTGCTGTTGACCGCGGCCGCGTTGTCGTCGGAGTAGACCGTCAGCCCGGGCGTGCCGCCGCTGACGTGGCTCACCAGCACTTCGCTGTTGCCGCTGGCGCTGCCCCCCGCGCGGGCGGCGGCGTCGATCGTGCTGCTCAGCGTCCCGGCGATCTCGACCTTCTCTTCCCAGGCCGGATTGCCGACCCCGGCGTTGTGCTGCAGGGTGTCGAGCCGCAGCGGCGCCAGGAGCTGCAGATTCTTGTTGCTGCGCACCGGCCCCCGCAGAATCAGCGGGATGAAGTCGTTGAGACCGCCAGCTTCCCAGTCCTGGGCCGCGCCGTAGGCGGCCCGGTTGCTCGACCCGGTGCTGCCGTCGCCGTTGACATCGACCGCCGGCTGGCCGAGCGTGGCGGTGCTGGCATCGCGCTGGCGGTCATGCACGAAGAGCAGGTAGTCGGTCAGCGCCAGCGGCTTGTAGGCGACCAGCTCGTGGAACGCCGTGAGGCTGTTGCCGGGCCGTCCGATGGCGGTGATCTTGAGGTACTTGCTGAGCGGATCGGTGGGGCTCGGGGCGTACTCCACGCGGACCAGGAAGTGGTCGTGCGGGGCGGTCTCCTCGGCGTTCTCGATCGGCGTGACGGGCACCGCCGGGTCGACGAAGTCCTGGCTCGGGTCGTCTTCTGGGGTCTCCTGGACGGTCGACGGCGCGTCGGGCTCCATCTGGAAGCGGCACTTCTGGTAGTAGACCGGCGTCTGCGTCGCCGGGGTCTGGTCGGAGATGCTCTGCGTGTCCCAGCCGCGCAGAATCTCGAAGCTGTCCCAGGTCAGGTCCCAGGTCGCCTGGTCAAACGCCGCGCCGGCGCGCGGGTCGATCGCCGCCGCCACGCCCGGCCGCCAGTCGGCCCCGAGGGTCGAGTTGCTGAGCTGGTCGTCGGCGTAGCGGATGCCCGCCTCGGCCAGCCAGCGCGCCCGGACCTTCTGCTCGTCGCGGACCGTCGAATCGATCCCGCCCGACACCAGCACCACCAGCCCGGCGGCCATGAAGGCCAGCAGGAGCATGATGATGACGGCCAGGATCAGAGCCTGTCCGCGCTGTTGCCAGCGACCTGTGATGCGCTTCCTCATGGCCTTCTGCCACCTTCGCCAGACAGCGGATCTTTACCCGCGGGCGCCCGGCCCCACACGCGTCTGAGGTTACAGCCGACTGCCGACCGGAATGGTTGTCGCGATGGTGACCCGCTTGCGGGCCCCGGTCGGCCGCTCGATCGGCGCGCTCGCCAGCGGATCGCTGTAGCTCTCATCCTCGCCGCGGGTGGACTCCACCGGCACGTCGAGGGTCAGCCCCAGCTCGATCGCCTGCAGCGAGCGGTAGGTCGCCTGCACGACATCCTGCACGGTGTCCTCGCCCAACAGCAGATCGGCCACCGTCGGCAGGTTGTTGCGGTACTCGTAGGTCACCCAGATCACCGGCACCAGCAGCCCGTTGTTGCCGCCCGCCACGACCGCCGGCGGGTTCAGGCCGTCGCGGGTGGTGGTGGCGTCCTGGTCCTGCTGCGCGTCGTAGAACGTCAGCCGCCCGCTGCTGGGGTCGAGGTGGTACCGGAAGGGCGCCAGGTCGCCGGCATTGACAGCCCCCGCGACGGTCGTCCGGAGCGGCTGGTAGACCAGTCGGCGGACCGGGCTGGCGGTGGCCACATCGCTGACCGCGGCGACGTCGTACTGCACCACCACGACCTGCTCGCTGCCAGGGACCAGCGACATGTTGAGCTGCCGGTCGCCGACGCTGGGGGTGCCACTGAAGGAGCGGTCGGTGCCGCTGGCGAGGCGCTCAGGACGGCAGACGCTGACGGTGTAGCTGTCCCAGACGCCCGCCGCGGCGCCGGCGGCGTCGAGCACGTAGTCATCGAGCAGACTGCCGTTGACGCCGACCTGCGGCGTGCCGTCGGGGGCCCGGGTGGTCAACTCCAGGCTCTGCCAAACCCCGTTCGGCGAGTTGCTGCCGCCCTGGTACAACGGCAGCGTCGGCGCGGCGGTCGAGGCCGGGTCGCTCTCGGCATGGATCCGCGCCTCGGCGAAGTTCGGCGCCGGGCAGATCACGTCGCGCTGCGGGAAGCTGGTGACTAGCTCGCCGCTCTCCCAGTTGAGGCCGCAGCCGAACTCGCCGCTGTTGGCGCTGCCGGGCGGCGCCCCGAAGACGCGGGTGGGGTAGCGGGTGAGGTCGTAGACCGGAATCGGATCGGCGGTGACGCTGGTGTCCTGGGGCA
This sequence comes from Fimbriimonadaceae bacterium, assembly GCA_020850355.1. Classification (GTDB taxonomy): domain Bacteria; phylum Armatimonadota; class UBA10988; order UBA10988; family UBA10988; genus JADZEX01. Next base: position 24,145 of record JADZEX010000068.1, read on the forward strand.
TCCGGTAGAGGATCGGGTGCCCCTCGGTGGGCGCGCCGGGGGTCTGGTCAAGCGAAATGAAGTACTCCTCGGAGAGCAGCGCGGAGCGGCTGGCGGAGGCCCGGAAGGCCGCCACCACCGGCAGCGTGCCGCCGCTCGAGAGGTTCACCACGTCGCCCGCCGGGAGCACCCAGACGGGCTGCCCGCTGCCGTTCGGGGTTTCCCGCTGGTACGGCTGCACCCAGCGGTTGAGCCGCCCGCGGTAGGCCGTGCCGTTGGTGTTGCGGGCGAGGCTTTCGCTGGTCTGCTGGGCCGGCAGGAAGCTCAGGCTGCGGACATCGGACTCCTGCGGCGTGAGCGCCGTGACGGCGCCGATCCCGGTGGCGTTGGTCTCCGCGGCGCCGGCGGTCGGCGAGCGCAAGATCCGGTTGGCAGCGCTCGGGTTGAGCCGGTCGAGGTCGCAGATCAACCAGTTGAACGGCCCGGCCGCGCTGAACAGCGGGCCGTAGGCGGCGTCGGCCCCGACCGCCGCCAGCGGCTGCCCGAGACTGAGCGCCAGGTTCCAGAGCTCGTCGGGCGTGCGGGCGGTGTTGGCCAAGGCCGTGGCGTCGTAACTGTGGACAGCGCGGTAGAGCCGGTAGGGGTTGAGCTGCGGATCGTACTCCCGTTGCGGGTCGTGGCGCATCCGCCAGTAGGAGACCACCACCGGCTGGTCGGGGTTGCCCCCAACGTTGGCGGCGTGCGGCGGCGTCAGCAGCTTGCCCTGCGCGTCGCGCGCCGGCAGCACCAGGTCCAGGCGCGCGGTCTGGACCGTCCGCCAGCGCACCCCGCCGGCTGTCGAGAGGTCGTAACAGGTCAGGTTGGAGTAAGCCTTCAGGGCGCCCTGCAAGTCGTCGTTGAGCTGGTTGACGACCTGCCGCGAGATCACCTGCGACTGCTGCTCGCCGCGACCGATGCTAAGGACCTCCAGGCCCATCAGCACGGGGCGCATCAGGAGGACCATCAGGATCCCCAGAATCGCCAGCGAGACGAGGATCTCGATCAGTGTGAAGCCGGTGAACCGGTACCGCTTCATGGCTTCCTCCTAGGGCGCCGTCGGCCGCAGCACGGCGCGTGCGTCGGCGGCGTCGGCCGGCCCGCGGACGATCTCGATGTGACCATCTTCGTAGAGCACCACATCGCAGCCCCATTCGCCGTAGGTTTCGAAGGAGCGGCGTTCGTCGATCCGGAACAGCGAGGACCAGGTCACCACGGTGTCGCTGGCCGGCAGGTAACGCGGCGAGTCGTCGTCGGTCCAGCGGTGGCTGAGTTGCCGGTGGTAGTACAACGGCTGCGCGCTATCGCCGGCCGGGAAGCTGTTGGTGCCGCTCCCGCCGACTGCCTGGGTGGCCCGCACCGGCCGGTACTTCCACTCCCGGGTGTAGGGGTCCTGCATCATCCAAGAGCACCAGTTCTCGTAGTTTTCCTCGGCGTACCCGTTGAAGGTCCCAAAGCCGCTCCCCACGGCCGGCGTGACGTGCGCCGCGGGGCGCGCCAGGAGCGTGTAGGTGAGGTACTCCTCGCGCGGTGTCAGCTCGCGCCCGACTGGGCTGATGGCCGGCTCGCCGAGCGCGCTGGCGTAGGCGTTGAAGGCCGTGCCCATCGACAGCGGGTCGTTCGGCACGACCTCGTAGCGACCGCCCGCGCCGTCGTCGACCCACGGGTCGTTGCCGCCGTAGTTGCCCCCACCGGCGCCTTGGCCGATGAACGGCGGGCGGTTGGCGTCGGTCAACATGCGGTAGTTCGGCAGGTAGTCGAGGTAGTACAGCGCCCACAGCCCCGGCCCGCTGGGATCGGCGTTGCCGTCGCCGTCGTAGTCCGCAGCGGTCGGGTTGTAGGGCGGCACATCGCCCCAATCGTCGCGGTACAGCCGCAGTGCCAGACTGACCGCCTTGAGGCGCGCGACGGTCTCGGTGCGGCTGTTGCGCACCTCGAGGTTCTTGAGGCTGCGGACGGTGATCGCCAGCACCAGGCTGAGCATCACGATCACCACCAGCATTTCGATCAGAGTGAAAGCCGCTGTGGCCCTGCGGGTGTTCATCGCTGGCGCCTCACGTAGGTCGACACCTCGACCAGTTGCTGAGCGGTGTAGGTCCCCGCCCCCGCGTCCACTGGCTGTCCGCTGGTATCCTCGTCATACCCCACCCGAACCGCCAGGTTGCGGCCCTCGATGCCGTGGATCAGCGGCCGGCCGGTCCCGTCGACCGCCACGTTCGGCTCCCGCAGCACCAGCGCGTGGCGCCAGGAGGCGACACTGGCGGCCGGCCGGCGGTTCGCCTGGGTCGGCACGACGTGCAGCTCGCCACTGATCAACCGCCGGGCGCCGGCGGCGCCGACCTCGTAGGTCACCGCCACCACGCGCCCCGCCTCGCTGGGTCGGAACTGCAGCTCGAGCCGCGTCGGATCGGCGGTCACCGGGGCGGTGTCGACCAGCAGGCCGAGCACCGGGAAGCCGGCCCCGCCCATCGTCGGGGCGTCGACCGCCAGCAGGTAGCTCGACGGCGCGACGCTCGGGGCGACCTGCCAGTTGTTGATCCGGCGGTAGAAGACCCAGGCGTCGGTCGGCGCCGTGAGCGGCTGGGCGAGGGTCGGGTTGACCGGCACCAGCCCGTTCCCGGCGAGGTCCGGGTTGGCGGTCCAGGTGGCGGTATCGAGCGGAATGCGGGTGCCGTCGGCGAGCATCACGACGCGCGGCTGGAAGGTCTCGTCGAGATTCCGGGCGGTCAACTGCAGGCAGGTGCCGTTGCTGGCGTCGTTGTCGTGGTCGTCGATCAGCCCATCGGCCCCCGGGGCGCCGGTGGTGTCGACCTGGTCGGTCAGGGTGACCTTCTCGCGCAGGATCCGCCAATCCTCGACGACGTACTCCAGCGCCAGCTCCTCACCCGCCAGCAGCGGCGAGAAGCGCAACACGCCGTGGCTGTAGAGCTGGTCGTCGAAGTTGAAGCGGTTGGCCGGCTGGTCGTCGGCGACGCCCCGCGGGAGGGCCTGGCGGACCAGCAGGGAGTCCTCGACGACGTCGGTGATTGGGGTCTCGGCGACGTCCGGCAGCCGCAACTCGACCGTCGCGTAGGACTCGGTGGCCGGCACGGCCGCCCCACTGACCTGCGGGTCGGCGGCGGCGGCGGTCGGGCTGCTGGCGTAGAAGGGCGCCAACTGCACATACTTCAGGAGCCCCGTGGCGTCGCGGTAGGCGCAGCGGATGGCGAACTGGCGGGGGCTGCTGTCGAGTTCCAGCAACAGCTTGTCGGGCAGCGCGGCGCCGGTGAAGGGGTCGCTGCCGCCGTCGACCACGGCGAAGACCGGCCGGTCGCGGTAGACGTCGCCGCCGGCCAGCGTGACGCGGGTCACCCGCAACTCCAGCGGCTCGACCGGCGCGAACTCACGGAACACGGTGAGGTCGCCGGCCGGCCCGCCGGGGGCGGCCTGCAGCGGACCGAACAGCGCGTGATAGGCCCGCGGCCGGAGCAGCGTCGGGCCGGGGCTGCCGGGCGCTTCGCTGCGGGCGCCGAGCAGCACCCGCTCGCCGACCACCAGCCGGGTGTTGCCGATCATGCGGTGCAGCAACTGGCTCTCGGCGGGGTCGATGTTCGGCTCGCTGGTGTTGGTGAGATCGCCGTAGGGCCGGCCGTAGTCGTATGGTCGCAACTCCTCCTGGCCGGCCAGGAAGCGCAAGAACCCGAACCCGGTATTGGGCGTCCCGCCGCCGGGAGTGACGTCGGTCGGGCGGCCGGCCGGCAGGATCATGTCCGGCAGCCGGTCCTGCACATCCTGCAGTTCCTGCATGCGGCTCTCGGCCAGCAGAATGGCCGATTGCTTGTCGGTCTGCCGGACGAGCGTCCCGAGCCCGGTCGGGAAGATCCGGAGGACCGCCAGGATGCCGATCAAGAAGACCGCCAGGGCGATCAGGATCTCGATCAGGCTGAGCCCGTGGATCCGCTTGCGCAGAGGTGTCATCGCCGTTCCTCGCGACCGTCGCCGCCCCGCCGGGGGGCGGCGCGGCGGTGGGCCGTCGGCTAGTTGCTGCCGGTTTCGGCCTGGGTCGCCCAGTTGAACGCCGAGCGCACGACCTTGTCGGTCGCCCCGTCCACCCGCACGATCAGCGAAACCCCGTTGCTGCTGCCCTCGTCATGCTCGCGGCAGACGGTGATGATGGTGTTGCTGGGAGCGTAGGGGTTGTTCAGCCGGGGTGACTTGCGGCCGCCGGCCAGCTCGTTGGCCTTGCTGACAATCGGCACCCCCGGCGCGCTGACGTCGCCGAGCGCGGTGTTGTTGTAGCCGAAGGCGTTGTAGAGGTCGTCGTAGGTGCTCGCCGAGCCGTCGCCGCCGACATCCAGGACCACCACCGGATCCTGCCCATTGAGGCTGCTGGCGCCATCGACGCCGGCGATCAGCAGGCTGTCCTGCTCCTCATCCGGGCAGATCAGCGCCTTCTGCGACTCCAGGTAGTTGGGATAGAGCGCGTTGATCCGCGTCTTGCGCCCATTGGCGGCGGTGTTGTAGGCCGCGCCGGTGAAGGCCGCCTGGCCGGTGTCGTCCTTCAGCCCGGCCCCGGCCAGGCTGTTCCAGGTCGGGTCCAGCGCGGCGTTCGGGTAGCGCTTGTACTCGTTGCGGTAGAGCTTCATCGCCAGCCCGATGCTGTGCAGGTTGCTGAGGCAGCTCGCCTCGCTGGCCTTTTTCTGAACCGAGCTGTAGACCGGGAAGATGATCGCCGCCAGGACCACGATCACTGCCAGGACGACGAGCAGCTCGATGAGCGTAAAGCCCGACCGTCGGAGCCTGCAAACCATGACTGCCTCCTGAAGCCCACACGGGCCGCCCGCCGCTGACGCAGGTCGGCGACGGCACTCTGCACTTTCCCCACCACCCGGACCGTTAAACGACTCCCCGTTACGCGGTGGGAACACCCACCACCTGCAGCCGCTGGCGGCGCCAGCGGGTTTCGGCGTCCAACAGCCGGCTGTCCTCGATCCGACCGCGCAGTTCGAGCACCCCGGCGGCCAGCGCCCGGACGAACGAAGTGACCCAGGCCGCGCCCGCGGCGGCCACCAGGTCGGCCGCCAGCGCCTGCAGCTTCTCCTCCCGCCGCAGCCCGGCCCGGCCGCCGGCGGCGAGGTACGCATAGTTAAAGGCGACACTGTCGATTCGACAATAGCCGGGCGTCGGTGGGGCGAACACGAGGTCCAGCAGGACCTGCCGCGGGGGCCCCTCGTCGTCGCCCTCGGCGACCAGCCGCAAGCTCGCCGGCCCGGCCGCGGCAGGCCCGGCCAGCAGCTCCGCCGGGCCGCGCTCGTCCTTCTCCAGCAGCGCGCCGGCGAGCAGTTGCAGGTTGCCCCAGGGCCAGCGGCGGACCCGTTGGCGGTGGTCCTCGACGGCCAGGGCCGCCGGCTCGACCGCCGCGCGGGTCACCGGCCCGGGTCGCTCCAGCGGCAACAGCGCGGCCTGCGGCAGGCAGCAGGTCGGCAGCCCGAGCGCCGCCAACTGCCGGCCGAGGTCTTGCGCCGGCCCCAGCGCGAGATGCTCCGCCAGCAGGCCGCGCCCGCGGTGGAGGCGGCCGGCGACATCGATCAGCCGCTCGCCGCAGACCGTGGCGATCGCCTGGGTCAGCGGCGCGAGGTCGCGCGGCAGGCTGGCCGCCGCCAGCAGGGCGTAGTCGTTCACGCCGCCCCGGCCGCCGCGGCGGCGTGTTGCAGCGGAATGCGAATCGTGAAGACGGTGCCCTGGCCCTGCTCGCTGGCGACGGTGATCCGCCCGTCGTGCGCCTCCACCACGTTGCCGACGATCTTGGTGCCGAGCCCGGTGCCGCCCGGCTTGGTCGACACCGCGTCCTTCGTGAAGAGCTTGGCGCGGACATGCTCGGGCATCCCGCTGCCGGTGTCGCCGACCTCGATCACAAGGTGTTCGGCGCCGGCGCCGAAGTCCGCGGCCTGGTCGGTGCGGGTGGCAACCCAGATCGTGCCGCCCGCCGGCGTTTCGGGGATGGCGTTGTTGACCAGGTTGTAGATGCAGTTGTACATCTGTTTCTGGTCCAACTCGGCGGCCGGCAGGTCGGGGCCCAGCCGCAGGTCGATCCGCAGGTCCTGCCGCTCGGCGACCAGCTTCAGCGGCGTCGCGACCATCTGCACGACGTCGTTGATCACGGTCGGTTCGAAGGTCGGCTCGGCGACGATCCCCTTGACGCAGTCGGCGATCTCGCGGACCCGCGCCTGGACCTGGTCGGAGCCGTCGAGGAACATCTTGACCGCTTCGGGGTAAAACTCCCGCAGCATCCCGCAGACGTCTTCGAGGCGTTCGGCCTGCTCGGCGGCGAGGTCGGTCTTGAGGCGGTCGATGTCCTCGAAGAAGCCCTCGAACATCATCTCGAGGGTCTGCGCGCAGACCGCCACCGGGGTCACCATGTTCTTGACATCGTGGCTGATGTCGCCCATCAGCTTGACGACCACCGCCAACTGCGCCTCCATGAACAGGCGGGCGTTCTCGATGGCGCTGGCGGCCTGCGCCGAGAGGATCATCAGGGTGTCGATGTCGTGCTCGTCGAAGAACCCGCCGCCCTCTTTGTTGAGGATCTGCATCACCCCGACGGGGTCCCCGACAATCGACTTGATGGGCACCGAGACCATGTTGCGGGTCTGGTAGCCGCTGACCTGGTCGATCCCCTTGAAGTGGCTCTTGTCCTGCGTCACGTCGGGCGTGATCTTCGGCTCGCCGGTCCGGAAGACCTCGCCGGCGATGCCCTGTTGGGGGTCCATCTTGCGGCCGGTCAGAATCGCGGCGGCCTCGCCGACGACGTACTTGAACTCCAACATGCCGTCGCCCTCTTCGTAGAGCAGCAACGACCCGGCGTTGGCGCCGACGGCGCGCAGGCAGGAGGTCAGCGTTTCCTGCAGGATCTCGGCGAGGTCCGTCTTCGACGAGAGTCGGGCGGTGATGTGATGCACCGCCTCCAACTGCTGCGTGCGCTGCTCCAGCTCCTGCCGCAGCAGGTCGAGTTCGGCTTCGCTGACGGGCATGTTGGCGATCCTGTCGAGCCGCTTCGACGGTGCCTGCTCCCGGCGGCCGGGCACCGGCGCCCTGGCGGCGGGGCGCGGACGGCAGTTGGCTCACTATGCTACAGCGCCGCGGGCGATGTCAACCCTCGGACCGCCGACCGAAGGGCGAATGCTCCGGCCAGGCTCGCCGGGCGAGGGCTTCCTGGACCGCGCGGCAGACGCTGCCGACCGCCACGTTGCGCAGACAGCGCAGTTCGTCGCCGGCGCGATCGCAGCTCCACTGGCGGCGTGACTGGACGTTGTCGGGCCGGTAGCAGGGGCCGCACTCGGGGGGCTCCCAGAGGTAGCGGTGGCGCGGACCGAGCGGCGCTACCAGGCGCGGGTCGGTCGGCCCGAACAGCGCCACCGTCGGCACGCCGAGCGCGGCGGCGATGTGCAGCGGGCCGGTGTCGTTGGCGACGACCGCCGCGCAGCGCGCCAGGACCGCGGCGAGGTGCGGCAAGACGGTCCGGCCGCAGAGGTTGGCAACGCCCGGACTGGCGGCGCGGACGGCGGCGCAGAGGTCGGCCTCGTCGGGGCTGCCGACGACCACCACGCCGACCCCGAGGGTCGCTCGCAGCGCCTGGGTCAGTTCGACGAAGCGTTCCAGCGGCCAACGCTTCATGGTCATCGTGGTGCCGGGGTTCTTGCCCCCGCCGGGCGCCACCGCGACCAACGGCCGGGGCAGCTCCAGCTCCTGCAGCAGCAGCTCGGCGCTGACCTGGGCCTCGGCGGTGAGCCCAATCCGCATCCCCGGGTTGCGCACCTCAGGGCCCAGCGCGCGCAGCAGGTTGAGGTACCGCTCGGTCTCGTGGACGCGGTCGTCGAAGGCCACTTCGCAGGTCATCGTGCGGTGACTGAGGCCGAGCTGGAAGCCGACCCGCTGCGGCGCCCGGGTGCCCCAGCAGAGCAACTGCGCGGCGAAGTTGCGGTGCAGGCAGAAGACCAGGTCGTAGTTCTGGGCCCGCAGGTGGAGCATGATCCGGCGGTAGGCGATCAGGCTGGAGAGCCCCGACCCGCCCCACGGGCCATCGTAGACGATCCGCCGCCGGAGGCTCGGGTGGTCCCGGAGGATTGGCTCACTGTGCCGCCCCAGCAGCCAGTCGACGGCGGCCTCCGGCCAGACCTGGCGACACGCCTCCAGCAGCGGCGTGGCGAACAGCACGTCGCCGATGGCGTTCAGCTTGACGATCAGGATCGTCACGAGCGGTAGCTGTCCAAGGTCCGGCGGATGCCTTCGCGGAAGGCCACCTGCGGGGTCCAGTCGAGCAGTTCGCGGGCCTTCGCGACGGCCAGCGCGATCCGCTTCACCTCACCGGTGCGGGCCGGCTCGTGGACCAGGTGGTAAGGCCGCCCCCAGGCGGCTTCGAGCGCCGCGGCGACTTCGTTGACGGTGGTCTCGACGGCGGTGCCGATGTTGATGATCTCGCCGTCGGCGCGGGTCGTCGCGGCGACCACGGCGCGAGCGACGTCGCCGACGTAGACGAAGTCGCGAGTCTGCTCGCCGTCGCCGAAGATCTTGCAGACGCCGCCCTCCAGGATCCGCACCGTGAAGATGGCGACCACGCCGGCCTCGCCATGCGGGTCCTGCCGCGGGCCGTAGACGTTGCTGAAGCGCAGCACGGTGTAGCGCTGGCCGTGGTTGACGGCTTCGGCGTCGAGGTAGTGTTCGACGGTGTGCTTGGTGATCCCATACGGCGCCAGCGGCCGCGCCGGGCAGGTCTCGGGCACCGGCAGCAGGCTCGGATCAGGGTCCCCGTAGGCCGCGCCACCGGTGCTGCTGTAGACGATTTTCGGTTGCCCGTGACGGCGGGCGGCCAGGATCACGTTGAGGCTGCCGCCGATGTTGCGGCGCATGTCGTCGAACGGGTCCTTCATGGACTCGATCACGCTGACCTGGGCGGCGAGGTGGATCACCACCTCCGGCTGCACCGCGGCGAAGGTCGCGTCGACGAACTCGGCGTCGGTCAGGCAGCCGACATGGAGCGGCACGTCGGGGGCAAGGTTCGCACGCTTGCCGTTGCTCAGGTTGTCGAGCACCGCCACCTGGTGCCCCGCAGCCTGCAGCAACTCCACGACATGCGAGCCGATGAAGCCCGCGCCTCCGGTGACCAGCGCCTTCATACTGCGATCCTCCGCCTGCTGAGCCAGGCCCACAGGCCCCCAAGGTACACCCAGGCGAGGCAGTTTGCCAAGCCGCTGGCGCCGACCGTCGGCAGCAGCGGCGCCAGGGTCGGCAGCAGCGCCAGCCAGAGCGGCTGCACGCCGCCGCTGGGCAACAGGCCGGGATAGCGCAGCCGCGGCAGCACCGCGCCGGCCGCCAGGAGCAGGGCGCTGGCGGTCAGCAGCGCGCGCCGCAGGCGACCGTCGCCCAGCGTCTGCCAGCCCGCCTGCAGCGCGGGCAGGGTGAGCGCCAGGGCAGGCAGCAGTTGACGCCCGCCGGGGGCGAAACCCGAGCGCCAGAGCAGGAAGCTGGCGATCAGCGCGAGGTGCCCCAGCGCCGCCAGCAGCAGCGGGCGGGCCCGGCGGTCGGCCCAGGCCAGGCGCCAGCCGGGCAGCAGTAGGAGCCATGCCGGGCTGACCGCGAAGAGGCCGTCCTGGGGATCGACCAGCAGGCCCGGCAGTCCCAGCAGCGGATTGCCGCTGCCCGGTCCGGGGAACTTGCCGCCCCCGCAGCGTTGCGGCGCATCGAGGGCCCAGGAGCCGTAGACCGCGGCGAACCAGGCCAACTGCGTCAGCAGCCCGACCGCCAGCCCGAACAACGGTCCGCTCGCCGCCACCCGCCGCTGTCGCCAGGCGATCGTCAGCGCCAGCAGGGCCACCAGCGGCAGCAGCTTGAGGTGAATCCAGACCAGCCCTCCCGCCAGCAGCGCGCCGAGCGCCAGCTCGCGGCGCCGCGGCGCGGGGTGGACGGCGAGGTGGCCAAGCCAGGCCAGCCCCCCCAGCGCCGCGCCTTCGGTGTGCAACGTCGGACCGAGGGTCAGCAGCGGCGAGGTGAACAGCACCAGGCAGGCGGCGTCCCAGCCCTCCTCGCCGGCCAAGGTGGTGGCCAACCGGACGACCGCCACAGCCGCCAGGACCGCCAGCAGCAGGCCCGTCAGGCGCGCCCCGGCCACCCCGCCAAGCGCGTAGCCCGGCAGCAACAGCAGCGACAGCCCGAGTTGGTGGATGGGCCGCCGGCGACCGTCGGGACCGCCCACCTCGTGGGGGTCCAGCAGCGGACCGGGCAGGCCGGTGGCGCGGCGCAACCAGTCGCTTGGAAAGAAGGCCCGCCAGCGCCCCTGACCGTAGTCGTTGCCGAGGTCGGCGTCGCCGTCCTGCCAGAGGCTGACCGTCTGCAAGAGGTAGTGCGGCTCATCGCCGGTCAGGGTCTGCAGCGGCGCAGCGCTGACCGCCAGGGCGCCGTAGATGGCGGCGACCGCCAGCGCCAGCCGCCAGCCGCGGGGCCGCGCCGCCCAACAGCGCAGCACGGCGTCGAGGGCCACCGCGGCGGTCAGCCAACTACCGGCCAGCAGCACGGCCAGCAGCCGCCCGGCCGGCGCCGGCAGCGCCGCACCGTCGGCGAAGCGGGCCAGCAGCGGCGCCAGCAGGCCGCCTGGCAGCGCCGCCAGCAGCAGGCTGCCGGCGAGTCCGCCGACCGCCGCCGGCCAACGTGGTGGGCCCAGCAGGAGCAGGCTGCCGGCGACCAGCAGCCCGCGCGCCAGCGGCCCGCTGGGCGCCGCGCCGCAGCGCGCGGCGGTCAGGCTGGCCGCCGCTCCCAGCAGCGCGCCGGCGAGTCCGACCAGCAGCCAGGGCAGCCGCTTCATCGCGAGCTCCCGAGCGCCGCGTAGACGGCCAGCACGGCGGCGGTGACGCGCGGCTGGGCGAACAGCGCGGCGACCCGCGCCTGGCCCGCGGCGACCCAACCGGCGGCGCAGCCCGGCTGCGTCAAGACCTCGCCCAGCGCGGCGGCCCAGGCGGCGGGCTGGGCGGGCGGCAGCAGCCGACCGGACTCGCCGTCCACCAGCACCTCGGCCAGCCCGCCGGTGGCCGCGGCCAGCACCGGCCGGCCGAGCGCCAGCGCCTCGACCGCGACCAGTCCGAACGCCTCCCCGCGAGAGGGCACCGCCACCACCTCGGCCAGCGCCATCCAGGGCGCCACCGGGGTGCGGAAGCCGACGAAGCGGCAGGCCGGCAGCACGCCCAGCCGCGTCGCGAGCGCCGTCAGCGCCGGCCGGTCGGGCCCGTCGCCGACCAGCACGAAACGCGTCGCCGGGACCGCGGCCAGCACCGCCGGGGCAGCCTGCAGCAACGTCGCCTGGCCCTTGCGGGCGGTCAGCGACCCGACGCAGAGCACCACCCGGGCGCTGTCCGACAGCCCCGCGGCAGTCCGCGCGGCGGATACGGCGGCCGGGCTGGCCGCCGCCTGCAGGCGCGCCGGTTGGACGCCGTTGGGCACCACCAGCAGCCGCTCCGGCGGCAGCGGCAGGAGTCGCTGGACCTGGGCCGCGACCGCCTGGCTGACGCAGATCGCGCGGTCGGCGAGGGCGGCGCTGCGGGCCTCGGCGAGCACCTGCAGCCGCCGCCTCAACCGTGCCGCGCCGCGCAGGTGGTCGTAGTACAGCAACTCGTGGTAGCTGGTGACCTGTCGGCAACCTGCCGCGGCGGCCGGGCCACGGGCGATCGCCCCGGCGCGCAAGTCGTGAACGTGCACCACGTCCGGCCGCTGCGCCGCCAGCAGCGCCCGCAGCGCGCGGCGGGCGACGGGCAGCCGGGCCCGCAACGGCAGGGCGTGCCCCGCCACCCCGGCGGCGCGCAACGCAGCGGGGTAAGGGCCCTCGGCGTTGACCGTGGCCGCTGCCCAGGCGACCGCCTCGCCGCTGCTGCTGACGAGGTCCAGGATCACCTGCTGCGCGCCGTAGATCAGCCCGCGCGTGTCGGCCGCATCGACCAGCAGCACGCGCGGCCTCACGAGTCGCCTCGCAGGGCGGCCTGCCAGACCGGCTGCCAGAGCTCGGTCGCGGCTGCTCCACCGCGGCCCCGGCCCCAGGCCGCGCGCAGCAGGGTGACCGCGCGGAGCACGGCGGACTGCCAGCGCGGGGTGTGGTGGCGGTAGTACCACAGCCGGCTGAGGTAATGCGCCCGCCGCTTGAGCAGCGGCACCTGCCCGGTCGAGCAGCCGCCGTCGTGGTCCACCGCCGCCGCCGGCACCAGGTACAGCGGCCAGCCCGCGCGCACCAAACGGGCGCTGAGGTCGGCCTCCTCGAAGAATAGGAAGGTGGCCGTGGTGAGCCCCCCGATCCGCCCCCAGACCCAGCTCGGCAGAAACAGCGCGGCCAGCCCGACGGCCCGCACCCGGCGCGGCGCGCGCCAGCGCCGCACCATCTGCTGCCAGCCGGCCGAGGCCACCCGGCGGCGTTGCCAGAGCACCAGCCAAAGCTCGGACCAGAGGCTCGGCTGGTAGTCCCAGCAGTACTGCAGGCTGCCGTCGGGCGAGTGCAGCAAGGGTTGTAGCGCGGCCGCCGCGGGCAGCGCCTGGGCCGTCGCCAGCAGCGTCTGCAAGGCCCCCGGCCGCAGCCGCGCATCGCTGTTCAGGAGCAGCGTGTAAGCGCCGCGGACCCGCCGCAGGCCGACGTTGTTGCCGCCGGCGAAGCCCAAGTTGCGGCCGGTCTGGATCACCCGGACGGTGGGAAACTCCGCCCGCAGCCGGGTCACGGTGTCGTCGCGACTGGCGTTGTCCACCACAATCACGTCCAGCTCGGCGGCGACCTCCTGCTGCAACACGCTGCGCACCGCGGCGCAGGTTAGCGCGGCGGTGTTCCAACTGACGATCACGACGCTGATGGTCGGTTTCACCGGCGCGGCTCACTGGCCGGCGGGGGATCGTCGGCGGGGCACTGCAGTTCCCAGGCTTTGGCGCGCGCGACGAAGATGTAGCAGGCCATCAGCACCGCCAGCACCAGCCCGGCGGTGCCGTCGCGCCAGGCGCCTAACACGACGTACCGCCGCAGGAAGTCGCGGAGCGGTGACAGCAGCATCTTCCAGCCCGCCGGCGCACGTCCCTCGGCGGCGCGGGCGGCGGCTTCCTGGTCGGTGTAGCGGTCCAGCTTGCGCAGAAACTCGGCCACGTTGCGGTGCGAGTAGTGCAGCATCGCGTAGCGCAAGGTACCGAAACTGGCGGCGTGGCGGACCTGCTCGTGAACGGCGCCCGACCACTCGACATGGCGCCGGAACAGCCGCGTCAGCGGGTCGCCCCAACCGCCGCGCCAGATCCAGCGGCCGAGCATCTGATGCACGAACGGAATGCCGTAGACATCGGCCGCGTCGGGGCGGGCAATCACCTCCTGGATCTCGGCCGCCAGCTCCGCGGGCACCACCTCGTCGGCGTCGATCGACAGGATCCAGTCGCAGGTGGCCTGCGCCCGGGCCCAGTTGCGCTGGGTGTCGAAGCGGTCCAGCCGCCGCGTGTAGACCTGCGCGCCGGCCGCCGTGGCAACCTCGCGGGTGGCGTCGCTGCTCTCGTCGTCGACCACCACGAGCTGGTCCACCCAACCCAGACTGGCCAGGCAGCGCGGCAGCACGGTGGCCTCGTTCTTGACGATCAACACCGCTGCAATGGTCGGTTTCATCGGCCCCACCAGCCCATTCGCCACTGTGCCGCGTGCCACTGCCGGCGGGCCGGCGAGCTGCTGGCCCAGGCCGCGGCCCACTTCGGCGGCGCGCTCAGCAGCAGCCCCAGCCGCAACGCGGCAGCGGCCAGCGGGCCGTCCCACCGGCGCACCAACCGCAGCAGACTGCGCAGGCTGTGCTCCCGCCGCAGGAACTGCCGGTCGCCGTAACTGGCTCCCTCGTGATGCTGCACCGTGAGGTCGCTGGCGATGGCACAGGTCCAACCGGCGGCGCGCAGGCGGCAACACCAGTCGACATCCTCAGCGTACATGAAGTACCCCGGATCGAGTCCCCCGATCGCGCGCCAGATGGCCCTGCTGGTCAGCAGACAGGCGCCGCAGACGTACTCCACCGCGGCGGGCGGCGGCGTCGGCCGGGGCCAATGCAGCAGGTCCGCGAGCAGCGGCAGCGCCCGCGGGCAGCGGCCATCGTGAGGCTGCGTGCGACCATCGGGCAGCTCCAGCCGACAGCCCAGCGCGCCGCAGCCGGGCGTCACCCGGAAGCGCTCCAGGAGCTGCGCCAGGGTGTCGGGCGTGGGCAGCACGGTGTCGGGGTTGAGCAGCAGCAGGTACTCGCCGCGGGCGCCGGCCAGGGCGCGGTTGGTGCCCCGCGCAAACCCCAGGTTGACCGCCGAGCGGACCAGCCGCACGGCCGGGAACTCGCGCCGCACCAGCCGGGCCACGGGTTCGGTGCTGGCGTTGTCGACCACCACCACCTCGGACGACAAGCCGCGCTGCGCCGCCAGGCTGGCGAGGCAGGCCCGTAGCTTGGCGGCGGCATTGTAGGCGACGATTCCGATGGTCAGGTCGAGCAAGGCCGGTCCCACCACCTCATACCATGCCACAACCTCAGGTCGGCGCGCGCCGGAAGCTGCGCAGCATCGCCCACTCGCGTGGTTCCAGCGGCCGTACCAGCGCCACCGCCCCGGCGTAGGCCGCCAGACAGGCCGCCAGGCGCGGCCCCGGGCTCAGCGGCAGCAGCAGCCAGAGCGCCGCTGGAGCCGCCGCCAGGAGCGCCAGCGGCGCCAGCAGGCGCCACCAGCCGACGACCAGCAGCCGCGACAGCAGCGCCCCCGAGAGCAGCACGATGGCGCCCTCGGCAGTGACCCGCGCGGCGGCCGCGCCGAGCAGGCCCCAGCGCGGCACCAGCCCGGCGCACAGCCCGCTGTTGAGCGCCCAGGCCACCGCCAGGGTCAGCGTCGGCCACCACGGCCGGCCGGCGAAGATCAGCACCCAGTGCAGCACGGCCCCGCAGAAGACCAGCGGCGCGACCCAGATCAGCAGCGCCAACGGCGCACTGGCGGCGGCGTAGTCGGGCCGGAAGAGCCGCACGATCCAGGGGGCGGCCCCGCTGATCAGCAGGCCGACCGGCAACCACAGCAGCAGCCCGAAGCGGAGCACGGTGTGCAGCCGCGGCAGCAGCGCCTCCGGCCCGGCGGCCTGGGCCCGCGCCAGCATCGGCAGGAGCGCGGTGTGCAGCACCATCGTACCGGCCATCACCACGTCCAGCGCCCGGTAGGGCACCGCGTAGACCCCCAGCTCGTGCTGCCCCCGCAGCCGCTCGACGGCGATCAGGTCGGCCCGGCCGTACCACGCTCCGAGCTGCGCCGAGACGGCCACCCCGAGGGCCAGCGTGAGCATCGCGCGGGCCCGCACAGTCGACCAGACCGCCCGCCGCAGGGGCTGGCCGTAGGTCCGCTCGGCGAGCCGCCAGCAGAGCAGCAGCCAGACCAGCGCCCCGACCATCTGCGCGCCGACAGCCCAGACGATCGGCCGGCCGAGCTGCACCCCGAGGATGATCCCACCACTCACCAGGAGGCCCTGCACGACCGCCGCGGCGGCCGACGAGCGGAACGCCTCCCGCGCCTGCAGGGCCTCGTCGAAGGTCGCCGCCAACTGCTGCAGCAGCGCCGCCGCCAGCAGCAGCTCAAAGATCCAGCGCTCCCGCGGGGTGGCAAACTTGGCGGCGCACCAGACCGCGGTGCCCGCGGCGACCAGCAGCGCCAGCAGCAGCCGGAGGGCCAGCACCTGGCCAATCGCCGCCGCCGGATCCTCGTCGGCGGTCACCGCCCGCAGCAACGGGGCCTTCAACTGAAAGTTGGCCAACACGGCCCAGGCGGCGGCGATCTGCAGGGCGTAGGTGTAGAGCCCGAAGGTCTTCGGCTCGACCGCCCAGGTCAGCAACGGGAAGGCCACCAGCCCGGCGATTCGCACCACCGCCTGCGCTGCCGCGAGCACCGCGGTGTGCTCCAGCAGCCGCCGCGCCCGGGCGCCGTGGGTGACCTCGCTCACCCCGGCGGCTCCGCCCGGCGGCGCCAGATGCTGATCATCTCACCCCCCGGCATCGGCAGCTCGGCGGCCAGGTCGTAGGCAGTCAGCAGCTCGCTCGGCCGCCGCGCCAGGGCCGCGGCCAGCGGCCGGATCCGTTCGG
The DNA here is from genome assembly GCA_020850355.1 of Fimbriimonadaceae bacterium. Taxonomy (GTDB): domain Bacteria; phylum Armatimonadota; class UBA10988; order UBA10988; family UBA10988; genus JADZEX01. The sequence goes on from JADZEX010000068.1 coordinate 40,266, forward strand.
CATGAGCGCCCTGCTCACCGTTCAGCAGCACGATGGTGTCCCAGCCGCCGGCGAGCACCTCCCGCACTGTTGGCAGCGGCCCGTTGGGGGTCGGGTGGACCAGTGGTTCAACCCGCACGGTGTGCGCCGGGTCCAGCAGCAGCGGCAACGTGAGCTGCGCCTGGTAGTACCGCAAGGTCAGGTAGTTGACGTGCGCCGTGTTCGGCAGCACGCCGATCCGGCCGCCGGGCGGCGTCACCTGGGCGATCCGCCGGGCCAGTTCGGCGTGTGGCCAGCGACGCTGTTCGGGCAGGCAACTGAGGTGTGCCTGGCTGCTCCACAGCGGCGCCGCCGCGAGGCCGATCCGCGGCGGCAGACCGGGCACCCCGAAGGCCACCGCCTGCTGCAGGAAGAGCGCCGCCAGCAGCACCGCGGCGAGCACCAGGCCGCTGCGCTGGCGCCAGTGTGGCGGGCGGCGGCGGCCGGGCGGCGGCGGCGCCAGCCACGCGGTGCTGGCAATCGCCAGGGCCGGCAACAGCGGCATCGTGAAGCGCGGGTCCTTGTTCGGCACCAGCGTCATCACGACCCAGCCGGTGGCGATCCAACAGCCCAGCCAGCGGGCGCCAGCCAGCTCGGCCCGGCGCAGCCAGACGATCGCGCCGCCGCAGAGCGCCAACAGCGTCAGCGGCAGGTGGATCTGGTCGGCCAGCAAGACCCGCAGGTAGTAGGTCAGGCCGCCCAGGCTGAGCACCGCCGGGTCGTCGTCGATCCGCCAGGTCTGGTTGCTGACCCGCAGCTCCTGCAAGGTGGCGCCCGGGTGCGAGAGGTACCAGGGCCCGGCCAATAGCAGCAGTCCGGCCAGCACCACCACCAGGTTGAAGACCAGCCGGACCCGCGTCAGATCGGGATTGTCGCCCGCCCGCAGCCGCTGCCAGCCTTCGCGCAGCGCCAGGACCAGGGCCGGAGCGATCAGCAGCAGGAACGACCACTTGCAGAGGAAGGCGGCCCCGGCGGCGAGGCCTAGCGGCCAGACCAGCAGCGGGTGCGTCAAGCCGCGGCTGGCCACCAGCAGGGCGAAGGTCAGCGCGGTCAGCGCCGTCAGGGGGTAGTCCAACAGGAACAGCCGCGACTGCCCGGTGAGGATCGGGTAACAGGCCACCAGAGTCGCCGCCAGCAGCCCCGCCGCCTGGCCGTGCCAGCGGGCCGCCAGGCTGTAGGTGCTGAACAGCAGCACGGCCATCCAGAGCAGGTTCGCCAGCACGGGAATGTCGTCGGCGGTCAGCCCCGGCAGCGTCGGCTGGACCACGCCGTAGCGCATCCAGGCCAAGGCCCCGAGAAGGTGCGTCAGCGGCGGGTAGTACTTCGACGTCAGCCCCAGCCCGCCCAGCGCGTCGGCGAACGACCATTGGGTGAGATAGGCGTAGTAGTAGGTGCTGTGGGTCAGGTGAACGGCACTGTCCCAGGCAGGCGGGGTGTTGTCGGCCCGCAGCCAGGCGAGGTTGGTGGCCGCGCTGAGCAGCCAGATCAGGAAGACCACCAGCAGTGGCGCACAGCGCAGCGCGACCGCCGCGACGAACGACGGCTCGGGCGCCTCGGCGCCAGGGGCCGGGGCAGCAGCCCTCATCGCGGCACCTCCGGCAACTGCCAGAGGCCCCAGCCTGGCCCGCCGGCGACCTCGCGGCAGCCGGCCAGGTAGCCCCGCAACGCGGCGCCAGCCGGGCTGTCGATCAGGTCGCGCCGCCCGCTGACGAACCACCGCAGCCCGGCCTGGGCGGCGTCGCGCAGGGAGCGTGGTTCCATGAAGCTCGGTTCAGTGATCAAGAAGTCACCACGACGGTCGGCCGCGTAGAGCAACTGCGTGCCGTAGCAATGGGTGTAGACCAGGTCGCCCGGTGGCGTCAGCCGCCGCACGGCGGCCGCCGCGGCGACTTCGCTGCCTCGAACATCGTACCACGAGGTCACCAACCCCGTATCGAGCAGCCAGAGCGGCCCGCCGACCGCCAGCAGCACCGCGATCCAGCGCAGCCGCGGCCGCGGCCAGGTGCAGCCCTGCGCCAGCAGCAGGGCCAACGGCGGCAGCAGCGCCAGGTTGTAGTAGTAATGCGTCACGGTGGCCCCGTTGGCGACCAGTGCCCCGGCCAGCGCCACACCGGCCCAGGCCAGCAAGACCGCTTGCCCATCCTGCGGCCGGCGCAGGCCGCAGAGCGCCAGCAGCGGGGCGCTGCCGCAGCCGACCAGCAGCAGCAGCACCGCCGCCAGCCGTCGCCAGAAGGTCGGCTGCGACCACAGCGAGGGGTTGATCAGTCCGCTGCCGCCGCCCACCGCGAAGTGGCCCGCGTAGTGCGTGCCCAGCCAGCCGGCCCAGCGATCCCAGGCGAGACATGCCAGCAGCGGCAGCGCGACCACCAGCCAGCGCCGCGGCCGCCGCCAGGCGGCCCAACCCTCGCGCACCGTGACGGCCACCGCCAGCGGCAGGACCACCCCGATCGCAGGCTGCTTGAGCAGGGGCGCCAGCGTCCCGCAGCCCAGCGCCAGGCCGGCCGCCCAGCGGTCGCCAACGGCCACCCAGCGGACTGCAGCGGCGACCGCCAGAACCGTCGCCGCGAGCATCCAGGCCTCCGGCAAGAAGGCCCGCGTGTAGAAGATGGAGAGCGGCTGCAGCGCCCACCAGCCGGCCGCCACGGCGCCCAGCCAGCCGCCGCCCAGGCGGTTGCCGAGGGCGTATAGCGCCAGCGTCACCACCACCGCCGCCAGCGCCGCCAGCAGCCGCCCGACGGACTCGTGGACGCCGGTCAGGTGGTAGACCAGGGCGACGGTCCAGGGGTACAGTGGGAACTCGCTGTTGGTGTAGGCCGGCGCGCCGGCGGGCTGCTGATGGCCCGGCACATCGATCTCAGGCCACGGCAGCCGGTAGCCGTGGCGGTGGAAGTTGCGCGCCAGCATCGCCGTGACCGACTGCCGCCAGGCGTGGCCCTCCTCCAAGAGCGGCAGGTCGTGCCCCGGCAGGCGCACCAGCAGGCACCACAGCGCCAGGCTGGCGGGCACCCACCACGGGGCTGCACGCGAGGCCTCAGCCACGGCGGGCCTCCTGCCAGAGCAACCAGCCGCCCGCCGCCGCCGGCGCCAGCCGCAGGACTCCCTGCGCCAGGGCCAGGGCCGGATCGACCCGCGCCAACTGCCACCACAACAGGTCCACCGTGCTGGCGTCGGCGACCCGCCAATGACCGATCAGCGGCGACCAGGCCGGGTCCCAGAGCAGCCGCTGCAGGCCACTGGGCTGCCGGAACAGCAGGTCCTGGTAGAGCCCGTTGTAGACCACCAGACCAGCCCCGGCGCCGGCCAGGCCGGCCAGCGCCAGCAGGGTGGCGAGCGCCCAGCGTCGCCGTCCCGCCCCCTCCAGCGCCGGCGCCGCCAACAGCGCCAGCAGCGGCAGCACCGGCACGAAGTAGCGCGGGCCCCAACACCAGTTGCCCCACCAGGTCGACCGCAACGAGTAGAACAGCCCCTGCCAGGCGACCAGGCCCAGCAGCACCGCGGCCAGCCGCGGATCGCGCGCCCGCAGGCGGCGGTAACCCCAGGCCACCAGCAGCACCGGCGGAGCGTACCACAGCAGCCCGCGGCCGGGCGAGAGCAACTGCCCGGCCAGGCCCGCCGGCAGCGCCCGCAGCGAGAAGTCCTGCTGGATGCCCTGTTCGTACCCAAAGTCGAGCGCCGCCCCGAAGCGCTGCAGGTTGAACCAGAGCCACCAGCAGACCACCAGCAGCAGCGGCAGCAAGAGCCCCAGCAGGCGCCGCGCGCGGCCCTCACGGGCGCCGCCAGTTAGCCAGAGATAGCCCGGCAGCAACACCAGATTGTGCGGCCGCAGCAGCACCGCCGCGGCCAGTGCCCCACCCGCTCCCCAGCCGTGGCCGCGCCAGGCGAACCAGGCGGCAGCCAGGTAGAGCAGCGCGCTGAGCGGTTCGGACAGGAAGGTTTTGGCGTAGGGCCAGGCCATTGTCGCCAGGGCGTACCCCAGCCCGCCCGCCACGGCCACCCGCCGACCGCACCCCAGCCCGGCCAGCCAGTACGTCAGCAGCCCGGCGGTGAGCGCCGTAAGCAGTGGATTCAGCGCGCTCACCCAGCGCACCCGGGTGGCTCGCTCGCCGTCGGCCAGCAGCCCGGCGGCCAGGTACAGCGGCGCCGCGACGAAGGCTTGGGTCGGTCCGTAGACGGCGTACCAGCGCCCGTCGCGGGCGGGTACCAGGGCGTCGCGCCAGACCGAGCTGCGCTGCGCCACCTCGGCGCGCTCGGCCGGATCGAAGGCAAGGTCGCGCTGGCGCACCAGCGAGGCGGTCTGGACGAAGACGATCTCCTCGTCCTGCCCGCCGCCGAAGGCGCCGCGCACGGTGACCAGAGTCGCCCCGGCCACCGTCAACGCGACAGCCAGCGCAAGGCGCCTCACTCGACCAGCACAGGCACCCGCAGTGGTGTGACGCCCTTCTCACTGAACCAGAAGGTGCCCGCAAAGAGCAGGTCCCACTCGAGATCGTAGCGCCCGGGCTGCGGCGGTGCTTCGAGCCAGGCGGCGATCTCGACGCTCTCACCCGGCTGCACCGCGCGCGGCAGCACCGAGCGGACCTGCTGTGGCGCGGTCACCTGGTCGCCCGCGGCGTTGTACCAGCGGTAGCCCAGCACCACCGGCACCGTGCCGCCGGCCTCCCACGGAATCGTCCCGCCGTTCTGCAACCGCAGGTTGACCCGGTAGCGCTGCCCGGCGACAAGCCGCGTCGGGGTATCGTGACTGAGGTAGGCCGCGCCGTAGATCACCTGCACGTCGACCGGCAGATCGAGCGTCGCCGCGCCGCGGGTGCTGAAGTAGTCGTAGCCGCCCTGATATAGGTCCCACTTGAGCATGTACCGCCCGGCTCGCTCCGGCGCCTGCACCCGCGCCGTCAGCCGCAGCCCGCGGCCCGGCTCGACGACTTGCCCCAGTTCGGTGAACAGCGGCGCCCGCGCCAGCTCCTCGCCGCTCGGCCGGACCCAATGGTAGCCCAGCTTGATGCCCTCGTTGCCGCTCGGCGCCCAGGCCATCGCACCGCTGTTGGTGAGCCGCAGTTCGACCGTGTAGAGCGACCCGACGACCATCTCGACCGGATGCTGCAACTGCTCCCACTTGACGCTGTGGGTCGGCGAGCCGACCATCACCGGCACCTTCAACGGCAGGTTGCCGAGCTCCTGGAAGCGCCGGCCGCCGGTCTGCGTGAAGTCCCAGACGAGCGTGTACTCGCCCGGCGCGCCCGGCGCCTGGACCCGCCCGTTGAGCGCCGCGCTCTGCCCCGGCAGGACGTCATAGGGCAGCTCGGTCAGCAACTCATGGCTGCCAACCACGGCACCCTGGCGGTCGAGCCACTGGTAGCTCAACCGAATCGGCTGCGGCCCGTCGGCGCGCCACTTCAGGCTGCCGGCGTTGCGGGCCTGCAGGTTGACCGTCTGGATCTCGCCCGGGAACATCCGCCCCGGCGTGGTGTGATCGCCGAACTGCGCCCCGTAGGGCGAGGCCACGGTGACCTCCACACCGGCAGCCGGCGCGGCGCCGGAGCGCTCGCTGAAGGAGCCCCCGGAGTCTTTGAGGTCGAAGCTGAGCCGATAGTGGCCGTTCACCGCCGGCGCCTGCACCCGCGCCAGGAACGTCGTCTGCTGGCCGGGCGCGACGTTGGTCGGCAGCGGCGTGGTCTGCGGGTTGGCCTCGACCAGCCCGCCGCCGAGGTCTTGCCAGCGGCTGAACAACTGCACGGTGGTCGGTCCCGCTGCGGCGGCACCGGCCAGCCCGTTCCACGGCGCGGCTCCGGTGTTGGCAAGCTGCACCTCGACCGTGTAGATCTGTCCCGGCACCATCACCGTCGGCGGCGAGGGCACCTGGGCGGTGAAGGCGTAGGGCACCGTCACGGTGACCGGCAGCTCCAACGGGGTGGCGCCCAGTTCATGGAACCAGACCTGCCCGCCCTGCCGCAAGTCGAACCGCAGGGTGTAGGTCCCGCCGGCCGCCGGGGCCTGAATCCGCGCCTTCAGGGCGACGGCCCCCTCGGCGTCGACCTGCCGCGGCAGGTCGGCCCGCAGCCCCTCGGCGACGACCACCCGCCCATTGCGATCGAGCCACTGGTAGCTGCCATAGACGGCAAACTGCCCGTCGTTGCGCCAGCTCATCGTGCCGTTGTTGCGAACCTGCACCTCGGCCTCGACCAGCTCACCGGCGCTGAGCTGCAGCGGCAGCCCGTGACGCTCCCAGACCACGCCGTACTGCCCGAAGACCGTCACCGGCACGGCGCTGACGCTGGTCTCGCCGGTCTCGGCGACGGCGGTCAGCCGCAGCGTGTAGGTCCCTTCCAGCCCGGCGGTCTTCCAGGTCGCCAACGATCCGTCGGCGGTGCCGGTGCCTTCGGCCACCAACTGCCACTGCCGCGGACTGGCTCCCTGCCCGGCCTCGAGCCGCCAACTGGCGATCGCCACGCCCTCCCCACCGACTCGCGCCTTGACCGTCACAGCGCCCCGCACGGAGCTGCCGCCGAGCGGTTCGAGCAGCGCGGCCTGCGGCCGACTCTCGGCCAGACTGGCGGCGAAGATGCTCTTGCGGTCGCCGGCGCTGGCTTCGTAGAGCAGCGTGCTGCCACCGCCGGCCCAGGCCGGCCAGGCGAGGCCGGTCAACAACGGGCTGACGGCGCTGGCGCTGTCGCGTTGCAGGTCGATCAGGTAGAGCCGGTCGCCGCCGGCTTCGGACTTGACGGCCGCGAGGTACCGGCCATCGGGGCTCCAGGCCGGCATCCGGCCACCTTCGAGGACCAGCTTGGCCTGGTCGGGGGCGTCGGGCGAAAAGACATAGACCCCGTCGGCCTGACCGACGATGCGATAGGCCGCCAGGTTGCGACCGTCGGGGCTCCAGGCCGGCTCGTAGGTCAGGTCGGCGACCTTCTTGAGTCCGCTGCCATCGATTCCGATCAACCACAGTGCATCGCCGCCGAGGCGGTCGGAGACGAACGCCAGGCGCTCCCCGTCGGGGCTCCAGGCGGGCATCCAGTCGAGCGCCGGCTCGGTGGTCAGCGGCCGGTCGCTCTGGCCGTCGACACTGCTGATCCAGAGGTCAAAACTGCCGCTGGTGCCCTTGTTGGAGCTGTACACCACGTAATCGCCGCGCGGGCTGAAACGCGGGCCGGTGAACTGCACGTCGGCCCGCGTCTCGCGGGTCAGCGGCAACGGCTCGCCGCCGGCCAGCGGCAGCAGCCACAAGTTCTCACTGCCGCCGCGGTCGCTGACGACCACCGCGCGGCTGCCGTCGGGCGCCACGGCCGGCTTCTGGGCCCGCCCCAGGTCGTCGCGCAGCAGACGCGCTTCGCCCAGCGCCGGCGCCGCCACGACCACGCGTGAGGCCGCCACCAGAGCGATTCCGCAGACCAGCCAACGGGAGATGCGCTGCGTGTGCCGCCTGTCCACAGGCCCCACTCCTTACTCGCGGCGGCGGCGTGCCCCACCGCTCCCGCCGCGGCTCCGTGGCGAGGCTTTCATCATAGCATAGCGCAGTTCCTTTCGACAACGGCGGCCACCGCCGAACTGTCGCCCGCCACGGGCCGGGAGGGGCCATGTCAGGTTCGTGTGAGCTAGAGGTTTCGATTCGGTTGACAGCGTGCTCAACTTCCGCCATGCTGGAGCGTCCAAACTGCAGATGGCCCCGCCACCGAAGTGCGTGGGGCCGGGCCGGCGGGGGCACCTCGCTGGCTGAAAGGAGACTGCGTTGCGCACGCATGCTTCGGGTCTGACCCGGCTGCTCTCCGGTGCGGCGCTCCTGCTGACCTGCGGCCTTAGCTGGGCGGATACAGGGACCACGCCCGTGCAGGCTGCCGGTGGCGGCGCGGCAGCGGAAGAGTACGTCAAGAAGTCGGACCTGGGATTCCAGTGGACCGGTGATGCGCGGCTGCGCATCGACGCGCGGGACCGTTCTGACATGACCGCCGACCCGCGGTTCCGGCTGCGCCTGCGCGCCGGCGCCAAGGGCGCCTTCGCCAACGGCAAGGGCGGCTGGGGCTTCCAGCTCGCCACCAACCCCGGCGATCCGGTCTCGAAGAACGTCACCCTCGGCGGTGGCGACGTCAACGGCGGTGGTGGGGTGATCGGGGTCGACCTGGCCTACTTCACCTTCAAGCCGCACGCCGACGTGGCGTTGACGCTGGGCAAGATGGCCAACCCGTTCTGGACCGGGACCGGGATCTTCGATCCGGACCTGCATCCCGAAGGGGCGGCCGTGGCCTGGAGCCCGTTCCAGGGTGGTAAGGGCGACCTGCTCAAGAACATCACCCTCAAGGGCGGCCTCTTCGCGATCCGGGAGTTCGGGGCGCTGAGCGCCGATCCGTACAACGCCAGCGTGCAGTTGACCGGCGACATCGGCCCGGTCAGCACCGGCATCGGGCTCTACTACTACAGTGGCCTGAACGCCGGTAACCCGTTCGGCGCGGCGGCTATCAACGGTGGCGCCCAGGCGGTCAACCAGCTCGTCGGCGGGGCTTTCCCGAGCGACAACATGGCGGTCGTCGCCGGGCGGGCCAGCTACCCGTTCCAGATCCGCAGCTTCCCGCTGACGATCCACGGCGAAGCGGCCTACAACACCGTCGAGAACACCCAGAACTTCATGTACGAAGTGGGCGTATCGATGCCGCAGATCTGGAAGGGCTCGGCCCGGCTGGTCTACCGCGACAGCGGCCAGTTCAGCGCCTTCAGCCCGTGGGCCGACACCGAACTTGGTGAAGGCACCGGCTACCACTCCGGGATCATGGCGTCGTACACCCGGCCGCTCGTGAAGGGCGTCGACGTGACGGCCACCTACTACCACTACGACCGCTTCCAGCCCATCTCGGGCGCGGCGGCGCGGACCACCAACCGCTTCCAGCTCGACCTCAGCACCAGCTTCTGAGGCGGGCTCGAACCTTCTGCCAAGGGCCGGCGAGCGCGCTGCGCTCGCCGGCCCTTGTTTGTCGTCTTAACGCAACGCGAGCGGTTTCTGTGCGCGTCTCTCATGTTGCCGTGCTATCACCAGTCGGTGACATGGTCGGCAATCTGGCCGGCCGAAAGGAGACTGCGTTGCACACGTCAGTGACGGGTCTGACCCGCCTGCTCTCCGGTGCGGCGCTCCTGCTGACTTGCGGCCTGAGCTGGGCGGATACAGGGACCACGCCCGTCCAGGCTGCTGGTGGTGGGGCGGCGGCTGAAGAGTACGTCAAGAAGTCGGACCTCGGTTTTCAGTGGACCGGTGATGCGCGCCTGCGGCTCGATACCCGCGACCGCACCACCGGCGGTCCGGCCGACCCGCGGTTCCGCGTGCGCCTGCGGGCCGGGGCCAAGGGGTCCTTTGCCGACGGCAAGGGCGGCTGGGGCTTCCAGCTCGCCACCAACGCCGCCGACCCGGTCTCGCGCAATACGACGCTCGGCGGCGGTGACGTCAACGGCACCGGCGGGATGCTCGGCATCGACTTGGCCTACATGACCTTCAAGCCGCACGCCGACGTCGAGCTGCGGCTGGGCAAGATGCAGAACCCGTTTGTCGCCAGCACCGCGATCTTCGACGGCGATTTGACGCCCGAAGGCGCGGCGGTGATCTGGTCGCCTTTCAAGGGCGGCGACGGCGATCTGATCAAGAAGGTCCAGTTCAAGGGCGGCCTGTACGCGGTGCGGGAGCTCGGTGGCTTCACCGGCGATCCGTACAGCGCCATGGCGCAGTTGACGGCGGACCTCGGTCCGGTCAGCACCGGCCTGTCGCTGTTCTACTTCGGCGGGCTCAACGCTGGGGTCAACGGCGCTCTGCCGATCCGCGCTGGCACGGCCGCGACGATGCTGCAGGCGGCGAACCAGCTCGTCGGCAACCGCTTCCTGTCCGACAACATGGCGATCGTCACCGGGCGGGCCAGCTACCCGTTCAGCATCCAGGACTTCCCGATCACCGTCCACGGTGAGGCGGCCTACAACACCATCGAGAACTCCCAGAACTTCCTCTGGGAGCTCGGGTTGACCCTCCCGAAGCTGTTCTCGGGCAAGGGCGCGCTGGTCGTTCGCGATAGTGGGCAGTTCAGCTCCTTCAGCCCGTGGTCGGACTCCGACCTCGGCGAAGGCACCGGCTACCATGCCGGCGTGCTGGCGACCTGGACCCGGCCGGTCCTCAAGAACGTCGACTTCACGGCCAGCTACTACCACTACGACCGCTTCCAGCCGTTCTCCGGCACTGGCCGCCGGACCACCCATCGGCTGCAACTCGACCTCAGCGCCAAGTTCTGAGTTCGCGGTCTGCAGTGTGCTCCGGTCGGCGCGCGGCTTGCCGCGCGCCGGCCTTGCTTTGGGACCGCCGCGCAGGTAAGCTGCCAGCCGTTGCCGGAGGTTGCCGTGACTGGCAAAGAGCGGATGCAGACGACCCTGCGCTTCGTTGAGCCCGACCGCCCCCCACATTTCGAGTCGATGTTCGAGCTGGAATGGGAGGCCTTTGGCCTGCGGTTCCCCGACCGCCGGGACTGGGCCACCTTCACGCCTCGCGAGCACGCCGCCGCGGTGGCGCAGTGCCTCACGGTGTACGAGCGGATCGTGCGGCAGTACCGCTGGGACGGGCTGCTGGTCTACTGGCCCTGGAGCGACCCGGCCGGCGTGGCGGCGGCGCGCGAGGCCTTCCCCGACCTGCTGGTCGGCGGCGTGGTCGGCGGCGCGCTGTGGTGCATCGACAGCATCCACGACTGGGAGCAGTTCGCCGTCGACCTGGCCGAAGCCCCGGAGCGGCTGCACGCTGAGGCCGAGCGGCGCTGTCGGGCTGGGATCGAGCGCGTCACGCGACTGACCGCCGCTGGGGCGGAGTTCGTGCTGCTGCCGCACGACGTCGCCTTCAACACCGGGCCGTTTGTTTCGCCCGCCCAGTTCGGGGAGTTCGTGGCCCCCTACTGGCGGCGCCTGGTGGAGGCCGTGCAGGCCGGCGGGGCCTACGCCTTCATCCACAGCGACGGCCAGATAATGCCGATTCTGGACCACTTGCTGAGCCTCGGGGCCGACCTGCTGCACAGCCTTGACCCGATGGCCGGGGTGGACCTCGCGGCGGTCAAACGGCGCACCGCCGGGCGGCTGGCGCTGATGGGCAACGTGCAGTGCAATCTGCTGCAGGACGGTCCACCCGAGGCGATTCGGGCCTCGGTCGAGTACGCCCTGGAGCATGGCACGCCCGGAGGGGGATACGTCTTCAGTTCGTCGAACACCATCTTCCCGGGCATGCCGTTGGCGAACTACGAGTGGATGCTGGCATGCCGCGACGAGTGGCTGGCGCGGCGCGCCAGGGGAGGTCCGAATGGCTGAGCGAGTGGTCCTGATCACCGGCGGCGCGCGGGGCATCGGCTACGGCATCGCCGAGTGCTTCGCGCGACAGGGCGAGCGGGTTGCGCTGGCCGACCTGAATCCCGCCGCCGCGGCGCAGTCGGCGGCCGCGCTGTTGCCGCTCGGCGCGCCCGACGCGGCCGGGTTCGCCGTCGACGTGGCCCACCGCGCCTCCGTCGAGGCCCTGCTGGCGGCCGTCAGCGAGCGTCTCGGGGCGGTCGACGTACTGGTCAACAACGCCGGCATCTGCCCGTTCGAGGAGGTCATGGCGATGACCCCGGAGACCTGGCAGCGGACCCTCGATATCAACCTGACCGGCGCCTTCCACTGCACGCAAGTCGTCGGCCAGCAGATGATCGACCGCGGCCAGGGCGGTCGCGTGATCTGCATCACCTCGCTGGCCGAGAACGTCACCAGCTCGGCGCAGGTCGATTACGGCGCCAGCAAGGCCGGCTTGCGGATGACCACGGTCGGGTTCAGCATCGCCCTCGGCCGACACGGCATCACCTGCAACGCCATCGCGCCGGGCATGATCTTGACCGACCTGACGCGCTGGCACTGGGAACAGCCGGAGCACGCCGCCTTCATCAAGCAGCGCGTGCCGGTCGGCCGGATCGGCACGCCGACCGACATCGGCCACGCCGCCGTCTTCCTGGCCTCGCCCGAGGCGGCCTACATCAACGGCATCACCCTGCGAGTCGACGGTGGGCACCAGGCCTGCTGCGTGTGAGGGCACCATGATACCCATCGATCTGAGCGGCCACCTGGCGGTGGTGACGGGCGGCAGCGGCGAGCTGGGCCGCGCGATCTGCCGCACCCTGGCCCGCGCCGGCGCCGACGTGGCGGTGCAGTACCTGCACGGTGCCGACCGCGCGGCGGCGCTGGTCGCCGAGCTGCGCGAGCTGGGGGTCCGCAGTCTGGCGGTGCAGGCCGACATCACCGACGCCGCCGCGGTCAACGCGCTGCAGCAGGCGATCGCCGCGGCGCTGGGCGACCCCGACATCTGCGTCAACAGCGCGGTGATCCAGTACGCTTGGACCAGTGTGCTGGAGCAGGACCCGGCCGACTACGAGGGCCAGTTCCGCAGTTGCGTGCTGCACAATGTGCTGATGGCGAAGGCCTTCTTGCCGGCGATGATTGCCCGCCGCTGGGGCCGCTTCATTGCGCTCAATACCGAGTGCGCGATGCAGTGCTGGCCAGCGCAGTCGGCCTATGCGGCGGGCAAGCGTGGCCTCGATGGGCTGTTGCGGGTCTTGGCGAAAGAGGTCGGCGAGCATCAAATCACCGTCAACCAGGTGGCGCCGGGCTGGATGATCAGCGAGACCCGCCCCGACCGCGACGACCCCTTCACGAATCGCTACCGCGAGCAGGTCCCGTTGCGCCGGCGGGGGCACGATCAGGACATCGCCAACGCGGTGCTGTTCCTGGCCAGCGACCTGGCCGGCTTCATCACCGGCTGCCACCTGCCGGTCAGCGGCGGCAGCCAGATGCCCACGATCTGAGGAGCCGATGGACGACCGCGTCGGCGAGGTGCTGAGCAGTTCGACGGTCGCCTGCACGGCGCAGGCCCCGGCCAGCGAGCTGGCGCCCGACCTCGGCGCCTTTGTGGTCACGGTCAGCCCGCCCGAGGCGCTGGGAGTGGTCACCGCGGTGCGCGTCGCCGGGTTCGACAGCCACCGCCGGCCGTTGGCTTACGGCCTGCCGCCGGATGAGCTGGAGCGCCAGCAACCGCAACTGCGCGAACTGCTGGTGACCGAGTTCGACCTGGTGCTGCTGGGCGCCTGCGAGCTGGACGGCTGGCGCCAGCGCCTGCCGGCCCGGCCGCCGCGGCTGCACAGCTTCGTGCGCCTGGCGACGGCGGCCGAAGTGCGGACGATCACCGCGCAGCCCGACTGGCTGCGCACCCTGGCGGCCGCCGAGCCGCGCGACGACGTACTGGCGGCGGCGATCCGCGCGGCCGCGGCGGCACGGCCGGGAGACCGGCAGCACCTGGTGCAGACCGGCCGGGCCCTGGCCCGGCTGTGGGCCGACGATTACGAGCGGCTGCAGGCGCTGCTGCGGCGGGTGCAGCCATGAAGCTCCGCCGCCGCGAGCTGCTGGCCCTGCCGCTGGCCACCGCGGCGCGGGCCGGAGGGACGACGATGCGGGTGACCACCGACTACTACCAGGAGTTCGACGCCGACTACACCCGCGAGGTCCCGGCCGAGGGCTACGGCGGCTGGCGGCAGACGGTCTTGGAGCTCGATCCCAGCAAGCTGGCGGTGGTCTGCATGCACGCCTGGGACCTCGGCAGCCTGGCCGAGGCGCCGGGTCACTGGCGGTCGGTCGAGTACGTCCCCCGCAGCTACGCCATCGCGGCGCAGGTCTTCCCGCCGCTGTTCGCCGCCGTCCGCCGCTCGCCGGTGCGGCTGTGGCATGTCGTCGGCGGCGGGGTCGACTACTACAGCCACCTGCCCGGCTACCAGTTGGCACGGTCGCTGGCGTCGCCCGAGCCGCCCGCCCCGGAGCGGGTGCCCAGCGACCCGGTGCTGCAACGGTTGCAGCAGTTCCGGGCCGACCAGGTCTGGCGCGGCGCCGCCAACAACGCCGCCGCGAGCAGCGAGCGGCAGCGCCTCGACTTCCTGCCGGCGGCCCGCCCGCAGGGCGACGAGGGCGTCGCCGAGAACACCGCGCAGCTCTTCGCGTTGTGTCGCCACTACGGCGTCAACCACTTGCTCTACTGCGGCTTCGCGCTCGACGCCTGCCTGCTGCTGTCGCCCGGCGGGATGCACGAGATCAGCCGCCACGGGGTGCTCTGCTCGGCGATCCGGGAGGCCACGCTGGCGGTCGAGAGCAAGGAGACGGCGCGCACCGAGGGCGCCAAGGCCGTGGCGCTGTGGCGGGTCGCGGTGAGCTATGGCTTCGTCTTCGGCGCGGCGGCGCTGCAGGCGGCGCTGGAAGGGACCGCTTGAGGTGGAACGCCTGCGACTCGGGTTGCTGGTCGGCGGGAGTCTGCTGGACGGGCTCGACCTGAAGCTCGACCCGGGCCTGTCGCCCGAGCGGCTGCGAGCCGGGCAGTACGTCGTGCTCGACGGCCAGCAGCACCGCTTCTACACGATGGTCACCGACGTCCGCCTGGGGGCGGTCAACCCGCGCATCGCGGTGCGTCCGCCGGCGGCCGACGACGACCTCTTGCGCGAGGTTCTGGCGGGCGAGTCGACCTACGTCACGCTGCACCTCCGACCGCTGCTGCAGCTGCCCCTGGCGGCCACCGCCGAGGCGGTCGACAGCGCCCAGGTGAAGACTGTGCCGGGCCACTTCGAGGTCGGCTGGCTGGCCGGCGAGGAGGACGTCACGCGGGTCTTCGGCGAGCGCGACGCCGCCGACCGCTTCCACATCGGCGAGCCGCTCGAAATGGAGTCGCCGGTCTGCCTCAACCTGACGCGTTTCGTCGAACGCTCCAACGGGATCTTCGGCAAGACCGGCACCGGCAAGACCTTTCTGACCCGGCTGGTGCTGGCCGGCCTGCTGCAGAAGTGCCCCGGCGAGGTGGTCAGCCTGGTCTTCGACATGCACAACGAGTACGGCAACGGCTCGCGACAGGAGGGCAAGGCGACGCGCGTGCAGGGCCTGCGGGAGCTGTTCCCCGGCCGCGTCGCGGTCTACTCGCTGGACCGCGCGTCGACCGTCACCCGCGGCGGCAAGGCCGATGCTGAGGTGCAGTTGGCCTACAGCGACCTCGAGCCGGTCGACATCTTCGCAATGCGCGGCGAGCTGGACCTCAGCGAAGCGGGCTGCGACACCGTGAATCTGGTCGCCGAGGCCTCCGGCGAGCAGTGGCTGGCGACGCTGCTGGACCGCGACCCCGAGGAACTGGCGGCGGAGGTCCACGCCCACCCCGGCGCGGTGGCGGCGGCGCGGCGCAAGCTGTCCCGGCTGAAGAGCCTGAAGTTCCTGCATCGCACGCTGCCGGCCGGGGCGCCCCGCTCATTCGACCAGATCGTCAGCCAGTTGTCCGCGCAACGGCAGCACGTCATCTTGGAGTTCGGGCGGATCACCAGCCTGACAGCCTATCTGCTGGTGGCGAATGTGCTGACCCGCAAGCTGCACCACGAGTGGGTGGAGCGCGCGGAGCGGTACCATGGCAGCCAACAACTCGCGGACCGGCCGCCGCATCTGGTGATCGGCATCGAGGAGGCCCACAAGTTCTTGAACCCCGAGGCGGCGCGGCAGACCAGCTTCGGTCAGATTGCGCGCGAGCTGCGCAAGTACTTCGTCTCGCTGCTGGTGATCGACCAGCGTCCCAGCGGGATCGACGACGAGGTCCTCAGCCAGCTCGGCACGCGGATCGTGGCCCAGCTCAATGACGACGCCGACCTCAACGCCGTGTTGGCCGGGACCACCGGCGCGGCGGGGTTGAAGGGGGTCTTGGCCGGACTCGACAGCCGGCAGCAGGCGCTGGTGTTCGGCCATGCCGTGCCGATGCCGGTGGTCTTGCGGACGCGCTCCTACGACCAGGCGTTGTACGACGACCTGCGGGAACACGTCGCCGGCACCTTGACTGCTGACGGGAAGTCCGATCTGTCCGCATGGTGAGTCGACGACGGGGGCCGCGCCGCAGCGGGCGGACCCACAAGGAGAGATGGCGATGAGTCTGCAGGTTGGCGCGCCGGCGCCGTGTTTTGACTGCGAAGCGCTGGTCGACGGGGAGTTCAAGCAGGTCAAGCTGGGCGACTACAAGGGCAAGTGGGTGCTGCTCTACTTCTACCCGCTCGACTTCACCTTCGTCTGCCCGACCGAGATCGTGGCCTTCAACAACGCTGTCGAGGACTTCGCGGCGCGCAACTGCTGCGTGCTGGCCGCCAGCACCGACTCGGTCTTCTCGCACCTCGGCTGGACCACCAGCCATCCCGAGCTGCGGAACATGCGCCACCCGATGCTCGGCGACACCTCCCACGCGCTGTCGAAGGCCTATGGCGTGCTGCTCGAAGAGAAGGGCATCACCCTCCGCGGGACCTTCCTGATCGACCCCGATGGCGTCCTGCAGTGGGCCAGCATCAACCCGCTCAACGTCGGCCGCAGCGTCGGCGAGACCCTGCGGGTGCTCGACGCCCTGCAGACCGGCGGCCTGACGCCGTGTGAGTGGAAGGCCGGCCAGGAGACCCTGAAGGTCTAGGCCGCGGCGTCCCGAATACGTTCTGCGCGCAGGGGCACGGTTCGCCGTGCCCCTGCCGCGTTGGGACCGCCAGGAGTCGACCGTGAAGCGACGCACACTGCTCCGCACGCTCGCCGCCGGGGGCGGCGGCAGCGTCTGGCTGCTCGCCGGTTGCGGCAGCGGCGGGCTGCTCAGCGACATCGTCGACGCCACGCTCGGCCTGTTGGGGCTCTACCGGCAGGCCACCGCCTTTACCCCAGGCGGGCTGCTGATCGACGCCGCGCTGCTGCTGTTTGGCGAGCTGGTGGCCGCCGAGACCCCGCTCAGCCTCAGCTTCAACCGCAACCACGGGGTGATCTTCCAGGCCCTCAGCGGCGACTCGCCGCTGACCGTCAGCGGCACCTACACCGCGGGCGACGCGGCCGGTCAGATGCGGATCACCCTCGAAGGCCCAACCCGCAGCTTCACGGTCAACTCGGTCAGCGAGGGCGACAACCTGCGCTGGACCTGGGCCGCCGACGCCCCGGCGCTGGCCGGCGAGGGCACCATCGCCGCCGAGTCGCGGGTGATCTGGACGCGCTGAGCGCGCAGCCTAGACGTTGAAGCGGAAGGTGATCACGTCACCGTCAGCGACGGGGTATTCCTTGCCCTCCAGCCGCAGCAGCCCCGCCTCACGACAGGCCGCCAGGTTGCCCAGCCGGTCGAGGTCGGCGAAGGCCACGGTCTCGGCGCGGATGAAGCCCCGGGCCAGGTCGCTGTGGATGGTGCCGGCTGCCTCCTGCGCGCTGCAGCCCCGCGGAATCGGCCAGGCGCGCACCTCGGTCGGGCCGCCGCCGGTCAGGAAGGCGATCAGGTCGAGGCTCTGGTAGCAGGTCCGAATAGCCCGCTCGCGGACCGGTTCGGCGATCCCGTAGTCGGCCAGGAAGGCCGCCTGCTCGGCCGGCTCCAGACCGGCGATCTCGGCCTCGACCTGGGCGCAGAAGGCCAACGTCTCGAAACCCCGACTGGCGGCGTGGGCGACCAGCGCCGCCGGCGCCGGCTGGCCAAGGCCCGCCTCGTCGATATTGGCCAGCACCAGGGCCGGCTTGCGGGTCAGGAACTGGAAGCCGCGCAGCAGCCGCTCCTCTTCGACGTCGAGCGTCAGGCGCGAGAGGGGCTGCTCCTGTTCCAAGAGCACCAGCCCCTTCTGCAGCACGGCCTGCTCGGGCAGCAGCTCCTTCTTGCCGCGCTTCAGGTCGACGTCGATCTTGTGCAGCCGCTTCGCGACGACGCTATGGTCGGCCACCACCAGCTCCAGCAGCACCTCGTCCAGCGCCGCCACCGGATCCGGCTGCAAGGCCGCCAGCTCCGGGTCGCTGAAGCAACTGACCACCATCGCCAGCATGTCGGCGGTGCCCAGCGCGGCGGTGAAGCGGTCGGCGTGGCGGCCGGCCAGCTCGGTCGCCTTCTGGGCGAAGATGTCGCAGAAAATGATCTCGGCAAAGACCTTCTTGGCCGGCTGGAAGATCTCGAACAGCCGGTCGACTCGCGGGTCGGGCACCTTCACCACCCGGCGGTGCCCCACCTCGCGGTCGCCGACGAGCGCCTCGAAGGCCGTCGTCTTGCCGCTCTGCGCCGGGCCGATCAGGTACACTTCCAAGGCATTCGCGTCCAACGGGGTTATCCTATTCGGGAACCCATTGTAGCCGATGCGGCGTCAGGTGCGATGGGCTCTCTGGAGGTGGTGATGCGGACGAGGTGGCTGCTCCTGGGACTGCTCTGGCTCGGCACGGCCACCGCCGCGACCAACATTCGGCGGGTCGACCTGGAGGGCTTCCAGCGCGTCCCTCTGGCCGGCATCCGGCGCCAGCTCCCGGTGCAGCCCGGGCAGCCCTACGACGCCGCCGAGACCCAACGCGCCAAGGACTGGTTGCTCGGCCTTGGGCTGTTCCTGAACGCCGAGGTCAGCGCCAAGACCGAGGGCCAGGTGGTCGACCTGCTGTTCAAGGTGGTCGAGAACCCCGACGTGCGGGCGGTGCGGATCGAGGGCAACACCCAGATCGCGTCCGCCGCCCTGCGGCCGTCGTTGCTGACCCAACCGCGCCAGATTCTGAACCGCCGCTACCTGGCCCTCGACGCCAATAGCATCGGCAAGGCCTACCTCGACAACGGCATGCGGATCGTCGTCGACATCAGCTTCGACCCGGCGCCCGAACAGAGTGATCAGCCCGTCGTGGTGGTCTTCAAGATCACCGAGGCAACCGTCGGCGCGGTCCGCATCGAGCCGCTGGAGTACCTCCGTCGGCCGGCGCTCGAACCGCTGGTGACCCTCCGTGGCGGGGAGCTGATCGAGGAGAAACGCCTCGTCGAGCAGCGCCTGCGACTTGCCCAGAGCGGGCTCTTCAAACTGGTGGAGAACCCGGCCACCAGCGATCCCGACGACCAGGGCCGGATGAATATCCTGTTCCGCGTCGCCGAGCAGGACCTGCCGCTGCTGACCGCTGCCAATCTGCCCCTGGTGGACCTCGCCAAACTGGCCCGGTTCGTCCGCTTCAGCGCGGTCGAAGTGCCGATCGAGGCACCTGACTTCGAGCTGTACCTGACGCCCGACGAGCTCGCGCAACGGCGCGCCGCCGCCGAGCAGGCCGTCGCTGCGCGCCCGAACGACGCCGCCGCGCTCTACGACCGCTGGCTCTGGACACGTCGCGGCGGACTTGCCGCCGTCACCGCGGCACAGGCCGCGTTGGCCGCCTGGCCGGCCGCCGGCACGCCGCAGCAGCAGTTGCAGCGCGGTCTGCTGTGCGACTATCTGGGCCAACAAGAGCCGGCGCTGACCGCGCTGCAGGCCGCGGCGGCCAGCCCGGCCTCGGCGGTGGCCGCCTACGAGGCGCTGCTGACGCTGCACACCTCGCGGCTGCAGCGCGGAGTCGAGGCGGTCGATGCCCTGCGCCAGACGCTGGTCGACGGCCTGGCGGCGGTCGCCAAGCTGCCGGACGACGCCGATCTGGCTGCCCTGACGGCGGCCTGCCGGTTCTACTACACCGCCCTGACCGTCTCGATGCTGGGCTTCGACGTCAACGTCACCGACAGCCTGCGGATCGATGCCCCGGCCTGCCGCCGGCTGGTTGCCACGGTGGCCCGGTTGTTCGACGCCAAGGGCAACCCGGCCGCCGCGCGACACCTCGGGCGGCTACTCACCGCAGTCGGCTTCGCGGCGCAGGTGGCCGGACCGAAGGTCGCTCCCGAAGCGGCTTGGAAGAGCTACCTCGAGATCCTCGGCGAAGCGCGGGAGATCCTGTTGCCGAAGGGCATCGCCGAGACCAGCGACCCCGCGGCGTGGTTCTTCCTGGCCCTTGCCGATGTCCTCCGCGACGACGCGCCAGCGGCCCGGGCCACCGTCCTCGACGGACTCAAGGCGCTGCCGGCCAACGAGCGCCTGGCCGACGTCTACGTGCTGACCTGTGTCCAAGCCCGCTACGCCGCCAACGACAACGGCAAGTCGCTGATCCTCTTGCAGGAGTCGATCCGCGACGTGCAGGCCCGGCTGGCCGGCGGCACGCTCCCCGGCTGGGGCCCGCTGCTGCTGCTGGCGAAGCTCAACCTGGCCCTCCGCGACGCCTTGCCCGACGACCGCACCGCCGAACGCGAACAGGCCCGCCAGGCCGCCGATGCCGCCGCCAGCGCGGCCAGCTCCGCCGCGCCGCAGGTGGCCGGCAACTGGTGGATCCTCGGCCTCTGCCAGCTCAAAGGCCCGCAACCCGCGAGCGCCTTGTCCAGCTACCAGAAGGTCGCCGCCCTGCAGCCGAACTACCGCGAGGTGCAGTACGCCCTGGGGTTGACCCAGTTGCTGTCCGGCGACCAGGCCGGCGGCCTCGCCACGCTGGCCAAGCTGCGGCGCTGACGGCTGGCGTTGTCCGCAGCGCGGACGGGCTGGCCCCGGCCGTCGCTGGACCGCTCAGTACACCCCATGCCGCCGGCAGGCCTCGAAGTAGGCCACCAGATTCTCCGGCGGCGTGCCCTCGCGGAAGCTGTCGGAGCTGCCCAGGATCAGACCACCACCAGGCTTGCCGATCTCCATCGCCCCGGCCACGGTCTGCTCGACCAGTTCCGGCGAGCCCCGGAGCACAACGTAGAGCAGGTCGATGTAGCCCTTCAGGCAGACCCGGTCGCCGATGCTGGCCTTGGCGGTCGCCAGATCGAAGTCGCAGAGCGGCGGTGGCGTGCAGGTTTCCAGGACATCCACCCCGCAATCGGCGAGCGTCCCCATCGTCTGGGCCAGGTGGCCGTCGTCGTAGTAGTCCACCAGCGCGCCGTAGGAGTGAGTCAGGCCCACCAGTTGCCGCACGTGCGGCGCAAAGACCTCAGCAAAGTGGGCCGGCGACCAGCCGGCGGAGACGCTGTTGTAGTAGTTGTTCGCGAAGATCCACTCCACCCCCGCCTCCAGGGCCGCCCGCGCCTGGGCCAGGGTGCGCTGCTGGAAGATCGCCAACAGCTCATCGAACAGTGGCCGGTCCAGATAGTAGTCCTGCATCAAGTCCTGCATCGCCCGAGCGTCGCCCGCCTGGTGGCACAGCTCGCTGTAGATGTTGACCAGCACCACCCCATCCTCGCCCAGTTCGCGCTGGCGAGCCACGACATGGTCGAAGTTGGCGTCGATCGGCGGGAGCAGGTAGCGCAGCGCCGGCAGGTCGTCGCGTGACTTCACCAGGTACTCGGTCTGGATCGGGTTCGGCGCCATGCCGTACTCGCGCCCAGCGGGCGGGATGCGCGTGACATCACGCAGCGTGCCGGCCGGGGCTTGGAAGGTCCGGTCGACCACGTCGTACGGCTCGTCGTGCCAGCGCCGCTGCGTGACGCGGACCTCCGGCAGGTGGTACTCGGCCGGGTAGGTGGTCAGGTAGTTGGGGGTCCGGGGGCTGAGGATCTCCATCGGGTCGAGCCACGGCTCGTAGCGCTGGCGCAGGCCATGGCAGCCGTGGGGATCGATCCAAGCCCAGTGCAGCCGCGGGGCGATGGGCACCCGGTCCGGCTCCTCATGGCGCACTGCCGCCAGCAGTCGCTGCCGGCTACTCATCGGTGCACCAGCCATCAACTCACCTCCGTCGCGGCGGCCTGGGCCGCGAACCTCTCGCGGGCCGCGGCCAGGTGTCGCCGCATCGCCGTCTCCGCGGCCGCCGCGTCGCCGGCGTCCAGGGCTGCGAACAGCGCCGCGTGCGGGTCCTCCGGCGCCGGGCGGACCGGCCGGGCCAGAGGGCGTGCCGCGGAGCGGCGGCGAAACACGGGTCTGGACTGACGGTACTCCGCCGGTCCTGACCCGTTTTCGACGCCACCACCCCTAGCCGGCCCGGCCCGCCGGTCGCCAGCGGGGGTGGCCGGGTGCTGCCGGACCGCCGCCGGAGGGCGCCGCGCAGCCGGCGGTCCCGGTAGCGGCAACCCTGGCGGTTGCCGACGCTGACGACCCGGTGCGCCATGGCGCGAGGCGCTCGCTGGCTGGGCGACCGCCAGAGTCGCCCCTACAGACGCTGGAGCGCGGCGCGGCCGTGCGCAGGACAAGCCGGTTGGGGTTGTTAGCTTGGGTGGACGTAGTTACCCACGGCGGCGGCGCGCCGGAGTCAAGGCTGTTCGCGCTGCCAGACCTTGACGTAGTCGACGTCCATCGAGGTGCCGTCGATGGCGTCGGTGACCGGGCCGGCCCAGCGGATGATTGCCAGGCTGAGCCAGACTGCCGCCGGGCCGTGGCAAATGTCGTTTGGGGTGCGGCGGATCTCCTGGCCGTCGAAGTAGTAGATCAGCTCCTGGGGGTTCCACTCCAGGGCGTAGTTGTGGAACGAGTGCGCCAGGTCCGGCTGCGCCTCCGGCGCATTGGGCTGCAGGGCCGCGCGGCTGGCGCCGGGGATTGGCTTCCAGGCTGTGCCGTCGAGGTATTCCAGGCGAAAGTCCTGCACGATGCTGCGCCAGGCGGTACCGTCCTGCCAGCCGCTGATCAGTTGCAGGCAGCCCAGGGCGACTGGTTGCGGGAAGGTCAGTTGCAGCCAGTGCGGGCCGTCGACGGCACTGACCCAGCGGGAGGCGGTGCCCAGCGCGCCGTCGTTGGCCTTGCTGGCGGGGTAGCGCGGGTCAAGCACCGAGCTGGCCGTGGCGACGGCGCCAAGGGCCAGGTTGGCGCCGGGTGGCTGCGCCTCGGCGGGGTTCGGGAAGACGCTTGGGTAGCCCTCGGCACTGGGCGCGAAGGCGCGCAGCTCCATGATCCGCACCGCGTCGGTGTCGTCAGAGACCAGGCGCACCGCGGTGGTGGTGAGCGGCTGCGGCAGCGGGAAGTTGAAGCCGGCGTCCTCTTGCGCTTCGCCGGTCGGACCCCGGCCGTAGTACCAGCGGCCGCCACGGGCCCAGTGCGTGCCGCTGTGGTTGTGCAGGTTGAGGTTCAACTCGTTGGGCACCTGGCCCTCGTTGATGTCGATCTCGAAGCGCTGGGCCGGCTTGCCCGTGGTCATGATCCAGAACGAGTTGTTGGTGCCGGTCGCGGCGGCGTAGCGGTAGCGGCACTCGAAGTAGCCGTAGCAGAACTCCTGGCGGGTCCACAGACTGGCGGCGGTCCAGTCCTGCCCGCCCCGCTGCTCGCGGCGGGCGAGCAGCCGCAACAGGTCGTCGCCGAGCACGGCGTTCTCGCGCCAGCGGCTGCACAGGATGTGCCCGCTCGGGCCGTTCTGCGAGTGCCACTTGGCATCGAGCGCCGCGTCGTCACCGTCGAACTCGTCGTTGAAGACGAGCTTCCAGCCGTCGCCCAGAGGACCCGCCGGCGCCGCCACAGTCAGCCAGGCCAGCGCGCAGCCCGCCAAGATCAGCACATCGGTCTCCCACCGCTGTTCGACGTCAGTCTGTGACCAGCGGGTCCCCTCTGGCAGGATCGTGCCGACCGTAGTCGAACGACCGGTTGGTCGGTTGGAGCATCACGATGTCGGTGGAACGGATCGCGATTCCGGCGGACCGCCTGGCGCTGGGCACCTACCGGCAGTGGGAGCCGGGCTGGTTTCTGCTCACCGCCGGCGACTTCGCCAGCGGCGAATACAACTGCATGACCATCTCGTGGGGCACCTACGGCATCCTCTGGGGGCGCCCGCAGGTCCATGTGCTGGTCCGCCCGCAGCGCCACACCTACGGCTTCATGGAGCGCTACGACACCTTCACGGTGACCGCCTTTGGCGAACAACACCGCGCCGCGCTGCAGCTCTGCGGCAGCGTGTCGGGCCGCGAGGTTGACAAGATCGCCGAGACGGGCCTGACGCCGGTTGCCGCCAGGCGGGTCGCCGCGCCGATCTACGCCGAGGCCGAGCTGGCGCTGGAATGCCGCAAGATCTACTGGCACGATCTCGACCCGGCGCACTTCCTGGACCCCACCATCGCCGACAACTACGCCTGCCACGATTACCATCGGTGCTACTACGGGCAGGTCGTCGCGATCAGCGGGGTCCAGGAATACGCGCTCAGGTGAACACGGCGATGAAGTACCAGGAGCCGTCGTCGGCTCTGGCGAGGCCGAAGCCGATCTCGGTGACGACCTCGTCGTCGAGGTTCCACCACGGCCGGTAGTGCGTCTCGCTACGCATCCAGACGGCCGGGCTGTCGCTCAGCGGTCCGCTGCCGGCGGCTTCGTAGCAGGTCTTCTCGACGCCCACCGACTTCAGTCGCTGCCCGACGTCGGCCAGCTCCGGGTCGGGATGATCGTGCGTCGCTTCCTTCACCGCGGCGCAGTGTTGCGCCTGGATCTGGGCGGCCCGGTTGAGCTTGGCACTGAGCGTCAGCGGGGGCAGGTTGGCCGGCAGGTCGAGCGCCGCCTGGCAGCCCGCGGCCCGCCGGTAGTTGCGGTCGGCGCGGGCGGCGTTGGCGATGGTCAGCATGTGCCGCCGCGCGGCTTCCAGCTCCTCGGCGGTCAGCGCGTCCTTGCCCGACAGCTCGCGCAGCCGCCACTCGGCGACCTTCTCGGGAGCCGGGGTGCCCACCGTGCCATCGCGGTTGACTCGGAAGGTCGGCGCGGCCTTGCCCGGCACCTCGGCCATCACGACCTTCGCCATGCTCCAGCCCTCGACGCTGCTGGCCACCGCCGCCAGCCCCGCGGCAAACTTGGACCAGAGCGGGTCGCTGGTCCGGCAGACCCTCCAATCGGCGCCGATCCCGGCGTTGACCACCCAGGTCAGCGCGCCCTGGCCAAGCTTCGGCGTCTCCCAGCCCAGCTCGTTGACATGCAGCTTCACCGCGCGGCCAGCGATGGTTGCGGTGCTGACGCTGTACCGCGGGTTGGTGTCGTCGCCGCGGCCGGGCGCGGGCTTCTGATGCCGGATGATCGCCGCCGCGTCGGCCGGCACGGCGATGCTGAAGCTCAACTCGTCACCGGTCGGGCTGCCCAGCCAGAAGCTGGGTGCTTCGGGGGCGGCGGCGACGGCGCGCAGCAGCAGCATGGCGGCCAGCAGTGGCCGCCCGTAGTGGGTCATGAGCGTTCTCCCTGGAACCGAGGCTAGAGCTTGCTCACCAGCCACGGGGTCTGGTGCGCTTCGTTGCGGCTGCGGATGATGGTCTGCCCGGAGTCGCGGTCTTCGATGTAGAGCGCCCGCCCGCTGGCGCGGACGTTGACCAGCAGAATGCGCTCACCCGCGCCTTCGAGCCGCCAGAACTGGCCGCCCTCGGGGTCGTCGGCCTTGCCAACCACCTGCAGTCCACCGTTGTCGTCGTTGGTCGGCACGAGGCACTTCTCGGTCAGGCCGCTGGGCACCAGGCGATAAGCCTTCGGCCAGCCGTCACCCGCCGCCTCGAACTGCCACTTGCGGGCGTCCGCGGCGGCGTCCGCCTTGCAGACCACGCCGTCCTGGTTCTCGTTGAGTGCCAGGAACAGCCCGTCGCAACTGATCTCGTGCGGCTCGTCGACGGTCGGCTCCACCAGATCGGGCACCACCTGGTCGTCCCGCAGCGGCTCCCCACCGTACTGCCGCCGCAGCTCCATCACGCCGATGTAGCCGTCCTGGGCGACCCAGCGACCCTTGAGGTACTCCCAGTCGTCGACCTGCGTGTAGGTCAACGTGCGGGTGACCGTGCTGGCCGCCTGCGTCTTGCCCTGGACCAGCTTGTTGGGCTGCCAGACCAGCAGCTTCTTGTCGAACGCGAAGTTGCCGTCGATCTCGTACTTCGCCGTGCTCTTGTCGCCGGTCTTCAACGTCGCCGTGTAGGTGCCGCCGATGTTGCGGTAGTCGCCCGTCAGCTCCAGCTTGATGTGGTACGACGACCAGCTCGCACCGGCCGGCCAGTTGAAGCTCCAGTAGCCCTTCTCCCAGTTGAAACTGGCATTCGCCGGCGGCCGCGACTTGCCCACCGTCAGATGCCCGACCCACTCCCCTTCCATCGTCTGCGCCGCGGCCGGACCCCACAGGCACAGTCCAGCCAGCAGCCAGCCGTATCGCCATCGAACCATTTGCGTTCTCCCGCGGTCGCCGCCGGCGCGACACCGGCAGTGCCGCCCAGCCACAAACCACCTGGAGGTCTATTATTCGCGTGGCCAGCGCTGCTGGCAAGGCGGTCAACCGCGCAGGTCGACCACCAGCACCGCGCCCGGCGGGACCGGCAGGTTGCCAGGCGGCACGGCTTGCCCCGTCGCCACATTGCGGGCGGTCGGGAAGCCGGCGGGAATCACCAGCTCGGCGGCCCGTTGGCGGTCGGCGTTGAGTGCGACGCGCCAGGGGCCGTAGGCCAGGAGGTAGCACCAGCCGCGGCCGGCACGGGCGTTTTCGGCGCCTGGCTGGTAGGCGATGTCGGCCGGCACCTGGGCGATCGGCAACTCCTCGCCGGTGTGGGCGGAGTGCAGCTCGCCGGGGTACCGGAGCCCGCCGTTGGCGAAGCCGAAGTTGGTGTAGTCGGGCCGCTGCCAGCGGAGGCCGCTGTCGTCGAAGCGGATGTCCACCGCGACGGTCGCCACCCGCTCGCAGGATGGGGTCAGCCAGTGGACCTTGGCCAGGTGGTTGACCGCGTGGCGGGCGCGCCAGTAGAGCGAGGCGTAGAGCAACTCGCCGCGGTGCTGCACGGCGACGACGCCGTTTTCGGGATCGCCCAGCACCAGGTCGCGGCCGGCACTGAGCGGCAGGTTGGTGTGCTGCGGCGGCATGGCCAGCAGGGCGGCGTGTTGCCCAGGCACTGCCAAGAGGGCCGCCGTGGTGCGGAAGCCGGGGTTGCTGGCCTGGTCGGCCAGCGCGGCGTAGAGCTGGCCGTCGGCGAGCATCTGCTGGGTGTAGCCAATCACCCGCGGATCGCGCGTGACCGCGGCAAGCTGCAGCGGGTTGCCATCCCACGAGGCGCGTTGCGCGTAGGTCACGTTGCCGGGGTAGGCAGTGTCGCGCCAGCCGACCTGCGTCTCCAGCCGCATCACCCGGCTGCCATCGGCATCCTGCGTGGGGTAGCGAAAGACGGCCCGGGCCAGGCCGATCTTGGTGGCTTGCAGCAGGATGTCCGGATCGGCTGGCCCGTCGGGCCGCCAGCGCGTGGCGTCACAGATCTCGGCCACCCAGTCGAGCACCTCACCATAGTTGCCGACGTAGCCCAGCTCCTTGGTCAACCCGACGGCGGTAGTCTGCCGGTACTGCGCGCCCGCCGAGCGGGTCGGGCCGGTGGCCGAGTCGCTGCCCAACCAGGGCTCCAGGCCGATCGACTCGCGCAGGTAGCGCAGCGCCGCCGGCCACGGCAGAGCCAGCTCCGGCGCCAGCACCTGCAGCGCGCGGTTCGGCCACCAGATGCCGTAGAGGTCGTTGATCATCGACTGGTTGGTGTACTGCCGCCGATGCTCGCGATGCCAGTCGCGGCAGGCCACCGCCATCGCCGTCCAGGCGGCGCGACGGGTCTCGGCCGGTTGCAGACCATCCACCGGCTGGTCCAATCGAGTGGCCAGCTCGTCGCGCAGCAGCACCACCACCTGCGCCGCCGGCCCGCTGCCAAACCAGTCGGCGTTCCAGGTCGCCGGGTCGGATTGCGCCAGCCGCGGGTTGGCGCGCCAGGCGACGGTGAAGGCATCGAGACTGCGTACGATCCGCTCGATCGCCCGGGGGTTGTGCCAGGCCGGCGTCCAGGGCTCGCGCCAGGCCTTGGCGAGAAACTGCATCTGGTGCTGCCCCAACGGCCGATCGTCGGCCAGTTGCAGGTGTAGGTCACGGTTGACCCGCTCCTGGATCGCAGCGATCACCGCGGGGCCTGGCTCGCGGCGGATCTGCGCTGGCGGCGCCTGTCCCCGCGGCTCGTCGGCCGGCGGGTCGAAGCAGCCATCGACATGGCTGTAGACGGCGTACAGTCCACGGGTCGGCTCCGTGAGGTTCTTCTGGTACTGCTCCCAGTTGGTCCCGTAGCCCCAGATGCGGCCGGTCGAGCGAATCTCACAGCCGACGCTGCTGCGACCGGCGGTCAGTTGGCGCGGCAGCGGCGTGGTCTGGTAGACGAACCGCCCTGGCCAGGTCGGCGCGCTGGCGCCGTGGTCCAGGATGTCGAGATCCCCGAGGTGGCGATAGCCCACCTGCCGCCCTTCGACGAACAGGACGAGCAGGCTGTCACTGACGTCGCTGCCCCACAGGCGCAACGTCAGGTAGCACGGCACAGTCGGGTCGACGCGCAGGTTGAAGGCCAGCCGGCCGCCCTCCCAGCTCACCGGCTGCAGCGGCAACAGGCGGCGGCAGGGCTGCTCCAGGCCGCCAGGGGTGGTCTCGCTGGCGGTGGCCACCAGGCTGTGGGCCAGCTCGGACGCCCGCTGGCCGAGGTCGATTCGGTCCAGCAGCTCGGTCGGCGCAACGACCGTCAGGTGGCAGAGCAGGGCCACGAGCATTGCCGTCTCCTCACCAGCGCGGCTGCGGCGCCGGGCAGCGCTGGTCCTGCAGGCGGGCGCGGATCTCGACGAGGCAGCCACAGTGTCGGCAGGTGGTGCCGTACAGCCGCTGCTCGCAGGCCGCGCAGATCGCCAGCCGCGACTGCGCCACGAGGGGTGCGGCCAAGGGCCCCGGGTGGGTCGCCAGATACTGCTGCAGGAGCCGCTCAACCTCGCGGGCCGGCAGCCGCACCTGGGCGCCGCAGCCGGGGCAGCCGGCGCTCAAGTCAGTTCCAGCACGACCACCGACCGTGGGGGCAGCTCGACGGCCACGCCATCGCCGGCTCGCCGGTAGCTCTCCAGCGGCTGCGGTGCGACGGTCTCGGGGGCGTCGAAGGTGTTGTGGCTGTCGGGCGCCGGCCCGCTCAGCACGCGCCCGACGGCCTTGTTGACGAGCATCCCGCGGACCTCGATCCGCAAGTCACTGACCTCGGCGTGGTGCAGGTTGGCCAGCGAGAGGTGAACCCGCCCCTGGTCGTCGCGCGTCGCGGCAGCGCTGACCCGCGGCTGGGTGATCCCGTCGACCGTGTAGTCGGTGCAGGTCAGGTCGCTGACCAGCCGCGTGGCGTCGTGGTGGACGTTGAGCATCTCGAAGACGTGGCCGGTTGGCGTGGTCAGCAGGCGGGGGCCCTCGGTCAGGACCATCGCCTGCAACACGTTGACGGTCTGCGCGATGTTGGCCATCTGCAGTCGCGGCGCGTGGCGGTGGAAAATGTGCAGCGAAAGCGCCGCCACGAGGGCATCGCGCAGCGTGTTCTGCTGGTACAAGAAGCCCGGGTTGGTGCCCGGCTCGACATCGTACCAGGTGCCCCACTCGTCGAGCACGATGCCCACCCGACCGCTCGGGTCATGGCGGTCGAGCAGACCGGCGGTGCGGCGTAGGAAGCCGTCGACTTCGGCGGCGCGGCGCAATGTGTGGGCCCAGTCGCGTTCGCTGAAACCGGTCGCGGGACCCTTCTGGTGCCACGGCCCGGGGACCGTGTAGTAGTGGATGCTGAGCCCGTCCATCTGCCGCACGGCGCGCTGCAACAGCACCTCGTTCCAGGCGTCGTCGTGACCGCAGGCCACCTTGTACAGCTTGCCGCCGGAGAAGTGGCGGCAGAAGCAGGCATAGCGCCGGAACTCGTCGGCGTAATACTCGGCGCGCATTTGCCCGCCGCAGCCCCAGTTCTCGTTGCCGACCGCCCACCAGGTGATCGGCCAGGGCTGTTCCCGCCCGTTGGCCCGTCGCAGCGCCGCCATCGGGCTCTCGCCCGGCATCGTCAGGTACTCCAGCCATTCGGCCATCTCGCGCACGCTGCCCGAGCCGACGTTGCCGCAGAGGTACGGCTCGCAGTTCCAGCCCGGCCCCGACAGTTGCTCGCAGAGGTCCATGAACTCGTGCGTGCCGCAGTGGTTGTTTTCGGTCACGCCGCCCCAGTGGACGTTGACGATGCTCGGCCGTTCGGCCCGCGGTCCGATCCCGTCGCGCCAGTGGTAGGTGTCGGCGAAGCACCCACCCGGCCAGCGCAGATTCGGCATCCGCAACCGCCGCAGCGCCGCCACGACGTCGTCGCGAAAGCCGCGGGTCTGCGGCAGACCGGCCTGCTCGCCAACCCACAGGCCGTCGTAGATGCAGCGTCCGAGGTGCTCCGCGAAGTGGCCATAGAGGTGACGCGAGACCTGCACCGAGCCGAGGTCGGCGTTGACGATCAGGCGGTTCATCGCACTGCCTGCCTTTCTAACGGGGGTCGTGCAACTCCAGGGAGCCGTCCGCCGCGTAGGTCACCGGGAACGGCAGCGACAGGCGGTTGTTGCTGCTGGTGAGCAGATAGTCCTGCCCGTCCGGGCCGCTGACCAGCTTGTGGATGTACCCGAACCGACCGCCCGGCAGGCGGTCCAGCAGGTAGTTGCCAACCAGGCGGTAAGGGCCCTCGTAGCGGTCGGCCTGCAGCACCAGATTGGCGCGGCGATGCTGGTTGGTGGGTGCCGGCAGCTCCGCCACCCAGCGCGGGGCGATCGCGGGCTGGTCGTGGGCCACCCCGGTCAGCAGGTACCAGCGCCCGCCGTGATGCCACAACTGCGGCGTCTCCAACCGCTCGCCAAAGCGCGGGAAGGCCAGCACCGGGCCGGGCGTCCAGTGCAGCAGGTCGGTCGACTCGAGCGTCGCCAAGCAGCCCGACTCGTTGTGCGGCACGTCGAGGGCGCGGGCGTTGATCACGATCACCATCTTGCCGTTGATGGGCTCGGGGTACAGAAACGGGTCGGCCAACGGCTCCCACCGCAGGGGCTGGCCCTCGAAGGTGCCGGTGTAGGTGCCGCGCGGCACCACCACGCCGTCGCCATGCGCCACGCGCTGCCAGCGGTAGAGGTCGGTCGACTCCAACATCCCAATCCCGGCCGGCGTGCCGTGGGCCGAGTAGGCCATCCACCAGCGGTCGCCGTGGCGCGCCACGCTGCCGGTGGCCAGCACACTGTGCGGCGTCCGCGGCTGGGGCACCAGCACCGGGCCCTGGTCGGTCCAGGTCCGCAGGTCCGACGAGGTGGCGTGCCCGATCTGCACCAGCCCGCTGCGCAGCCCCCAGTCGTTGGGGTCGCCGATGCAGCTCGCGACGCTGAGGTAGTAAGCATGGTAGGTGTCGCCGTCGCGGGCGAACCAGTTGTCCCAGGTCCACAGCCCGGGCGGCGCAAAGCCCTCGGGCGTCGGCGCAGCGCTCAGCAGCAGGGCGGCCAACGTAGTCGGCATCACGGGCGACTCCTTCAGGCGCTCGGCACGCTCAGGTCCTCAAACATCGCGGGGGTCAGGCGCTTGCCGCACAGGAAGAACTTGCGCTCGGGGTACCACAGCACCGCCTCGTCGCCGTGGTGGGTGATGCTGGCGTACATCGCCAGGTCGGCCCGCCCACCGCCGTAGCCGAGGGCGACGCCGTCGTTGTCCATCAGGAAGCGCGGGATGCTGAACCAGACCGGCTGCTCGGCGGTCGGCCGGAACTCGCCGAGCGACATCCACAGCGGGCGGCGGTGCCAGTGCGAGTCGAAGCGGCCGGCCGGCCCGAAGTTGCCGTCGTGGTTGTGGTACAGGAAGACGTACCGCCCGTCGGGCAGCGGGTAGATCGGGCAGGGGCTGCAGGGATGCCGCACGGGCTGCCCGCCATCTCGGAAACGCAGCACCTGCGGCGCGCTCCAGGTGCGGCCGTGGTCGGACGACTGCGACCACCAGGGCTGGCCCGTGGCGGTGCGCATCACGGTGAACAGCCGCTGGTCGGGCAGCACCACGGTGCTCGGCTCCTGGACCAGCGGCACCGCCGCGTTGTCGGGGTGCGGCACCTGCAAGGCCGCCTGGTCGCAGCAGTGCCAGCGCAGTGCCAGGTCGGCCGGCGCCGGGTCGTCGTCCAGGTTCTCGAAGCGCATGAACTCGACCACCGCCGGCGAGCCGGTCCAATGCTGGTTGGCCGGCGCGCAGACGCTGCCGCTGACCCAGCGCGTGAAGCCGGCCAGGTAGACCCCATCGGCCGCCCGCCGCGGGCGCTGCCAGACGATCCAGTTGGCCGGCAGGGCGGGGTCGGGGTTGTCCCAGGTGCTCCGCCGCATCGGCACGATCTGCTCCGCCGACCAGCTCACCCCGGCGTCGTCGCTGCAGATTGCGCCGATCAGGCCGGTGGTGTGGCTGAAGACATCGTTCACACCGAGGTGCTTGCTGTAGAGCACGTAGATCCGGCCGGAGCGGCTGACCAGCGGAAAGCCCCAGGAGCACATCCCGCCGCTGGCCGGCGGGGTCGGCCCGGCAATCACCCGCGGCCGGTCCCAGGTGCGGCCCTGGTCGCCGCTGCGCGTGAACACAATCCGCTGGTCTGGCTGCCCCTCGATGGTGCTCTGCGTCCAGACCGCCTTCAGCTCCCCGTCGGGGCCTTCGAACACCAGGAAGTGCTCGTTGCCGGTGTCGTGGGTCGAGCCGTCGAAGCTGCCGGGCTGGTAGACCAGATAGTCGGGACGTGTGCGGGCCAGCTCGCGCGCGAAACGGTCACTCATGGGGCCTCCCCAGAAACAGCGAAACGCCGGCCCCAGCTTCGCTGCCGGGGCCGGCGTCCCTGCCGGGGTTGCCTAGTTGGTGATGTAGCCGTAGTACTGCGAGCCCGGATTGTTCGGGAAGCCCGCCCCGCTGGTCAGGTCGCGAGCGTCGATCGACTCGGATTTCAACCACTTGACGTGCCCGTCACAGTACTGCACGTTCTTGCCTTCGTTGTGCGGGCCGGGGGTCGTCTGGGTCCCGCTCGACATGCGCATGTTCTGCATCCGACCGACCCAGCCGTACCACGCCGTGAAGCACATCCCGTCGCCCTTGTCGATCATCTGGTAGGTCACCG
>JADZEX010000069.1 GCA_020850355.1 Fimbriimonadaceae bacterium
CGGCGGTGCGCGAGCAGGTGCGGCGCTCGACGGTCTGGATCCGCGCGCAGGTCGCCGAGGGCGAGTCCGAGGGCAGCGGCTTCGTCTCGCGCCAGGGCTGGGTCTTGACCAACGCCCACGTCGTCGAGAACTCCCGCAGCGTGCAGGTGGTCTTCGATTCGGGGACGCCGCAGCACCGCGCCCGGCCGGCGCGGGTGGTGCGAGTCGGGGCGCCCGGCACCGCGCAGGACATCGCGCTGCTGGCGGTCGACACGGCTGGGGTGCCCCCGCTGCGGCTGGCCGACCTCGACAAACTGCCACAGGGCTCGCCGATCGCGGCCTTCGGGTTCCCGCTCGGCGCGTCGGTGGCGGCCAGCGGGCGCGGCCCGGAGATCAGCCTCCGGGGCGGCCGCGTCAGCGCCTTCCGGCGTGACGGGGCGGGTAAGCTGGAGTGGGTCGAGAGCGACATGCTGATCGAGGTCGGCAGCAGCGGCGGGCCGGTGGTGACGCCCGAGGCGCGAGTCGTCGGTCTCTCAACGATGGTCGTCGGGCCGCTGCTGCGCACGGCTCGCGTGGTTCCCAGCACCAACCTGCGGGCCTTCGCGCCGCAGGCGGTGCAGTAGGTCAAGGAGCTGGACGTGTCCGAACCGTGCAATGTGCTGCTGCTGTCGCTGGACACCCTCCGCGCCGATCGCCTCGGCTGCTACGGGTACTGGCGCAACACCTCGCCGCATCTCGATGCGTTGGCCGAACAGGGCGTGCTGTTCGAAACCTGCATCGCGCCCTTCATTCCGACGTTCCCGGCGCACACCACCTTCCTGAGTGGTCAGGATGTCTTCGCGCACCGCGTGATCGGACAGCATGGCGGGCCGCAGGACCCGGTCTGCGATGAGAGCGTGCCGCTGCTGGCCGAACGGCTACGCGACGCCGGCTGGTACACCGCCGCCGCCGACAACCTCGGCCGCTGGTTCCAGCGCGGCTTCGAGCGGTACCAGGGTTACCAGTGGGAGCGCGACACCAAGGTGCCCTGGCGCAAGGCCGAGGCGGTCAACGGCGCGGCGCTGCCGGTGCTGCGGGAGTGCCTCGAGCAGGACAAGCCCTGGTTCTGCTTCCTGCACTACTGGGACCCCCACACGCCCTACCTGCCGCCGCCGCCGTTCGACCGGATGTTCTACAGCGGCGACGAGAAGGACCCCCACAACCATAGCGCCGACCGGATGTGGTCGGAGTACGACGCGCTGCGCGACTACTTCCGCTCCTGGATGCCGGGCGTCACCGACATCGAGTTCCCGGCGGCGCAGTACGACGCCGAAATCGCCTATATGGATAGCTGCCTGCAGCACCTCTGGCAGTTCCTGGAGGATGAGGGCTGCTTCCAGGACACCCTGGTGATGATCACCGCCGACCATGGCGAGGAGCTCACCGAGCACGAGATGTGGTACGACCACCACGGCCTCTACGACACCAATCTGCACGTGCCGCTGATCATGCTGCACCCCGAGCTGCCGGCCGACGAGCGGCTGGGCGGGATGGTCACCCACCTCGACCTCGTGCCGACAGTGCTCGACGCCTGCGGCCTCGCAGTCGGCGACGAGCTGCCGGGGCGGAGCCTGTTGCCGTTGGTGGAGGCCGGGGCCGACACCGGTTCGGTCGGGGAGACCTACCTGATCGAAAGCACCTGGATGAAGAAGTACGGCTGGCGGACCAACGAGTGGAAGCTGATCATCGACATCGAGGATCCGCACCACGGCACGCCGCCGGTGGAGCTGTACCACCTGCCGACCGATCCCGACGAGCAGCAGAACCTGGCGGCAACCCACCCCGAGATTGTGACGGCCCTGCGGACGCGCTGCGAGGCACACCGCGAGCGGCGCGTCGCCGCGACCGGACGCCCGGATCCGCTGCTGGCGGCCGGCATCGCGATTCGCAAGATCGGCAATCCGGAGGCGGCCGTGCCCGAGGATCCGCGGCGCAAGCAGAGCGGCGCGTAGCCGCCGGCCACCCATCGCGCTTCAGCCGCCCGCTCCAGGTGGAGCGGGCGGCCCGGTTTGGGATGGCAGGTCTGGCGCGGTGGCTGGCGAAGCTGGCGCCACCACCGGCTGGCCGGCGGGGTCACTGGGAGAAGCTGATGCCACGAGGGCGACTGGCGAGCGGTGCCTGGGCGGTGCTGGCCTGGCTGGCGGTGACCGCACCGGCCAGCGCGATGCCGCCGTTGACGGCGAGTCCCGAAGAGACCGCGCGGATCCAGGCCGCGCTGCCGGCCGCGGCGCTGGTGAAGCCGCTCCAGCCGCGCCGGCTGCTGATCTTCGACCTCAACGTGATCTACGGCGGGCACGGCTCGATTTCCACCGCCAACACGGCCTTCACGCTGCTGGGGCAGCGGACCGGGGCCTGGGAGACGGTGGTCAGCCGCGATCCGGCGGTCTTCGCGGCCGACAGCCTGCGGACCTTCGACGCGGTGTTCTTCAACAACACCGTCGGCAACCAGTTCGAGGACCCGACGTTGCGCCGCAACCTGCTGGAGTTCGTGCTCGGCGGCGGCGGCCTGATGGGCGTCCATGGCACCACCGTCGGGTTCACCCGCTGGAACGAGGGCGCCAAGGACGACTGGCCGGAGTTCGGCCTGATGATCGGCGCCCGCGGCGCCGCGCACGGCGCCGGGGACGAGGCGGTGGTGGTCCGCAACGAAGACCCCAGCCATCCGGTGAGCGCCACGCTGCCCGCCGAGTTTGAGGCCAACGACGAGTTCTTCCGGTACGGCGCACCCTACTCCCGCGACCGCGTCCGCGTGCTGCTGAGCCTGGACAACGCCAAGTCGGCGGCGCGGCAGGGCATCGAGCGCCTGCCGCGGATGCGTGAGGACGACGACTACCCGGTGGCCTGGGTCCGCAACTACGGCCAGGGGCGGGTCTTCTACTGCAGCCTGGCACACCAGCCGAAGTCGTTCTGGGACCCGGCGCTGCTGAGGTTCTACCTGGCGGGGGTGCAGTTCATCCTGGGCGACCTGCCGGCGCCGACCATCCCCAGCGCCAAGCTGACCCCCGCGCTGCGGGCGCAGGAGCAGCTCGGCTGGCGGCTCGGGGTGGAGGCCTACACCTTCCACCGCTTCACGCTGTTCGAAGCCATCGACAAAGTGGCCCAGCTCGGACTGCCCTACATGGGCGGCCTGAACTTCCAGAAGGTCAGCGCCAGCATACCCAAGAACCTCGACCCGAACCTGACCGACGACGAGATCCAGCAGGTTCGCCTGAAGCTCGACGCCGCGGGCGTGCGGATGTTGACCTACTACTACCAGAACATCCCCGGCGATGAGGCCGGCTGCCGCAAGGTCTTCGATTTCGGGCGCAAGCTGGGCATCGCGTGCTTCATGGCCGAGCCGGCGCCGGAGGCGTTGCCGACGATTGACCGCTATTGTCAGGAGTATCGCATCCAGGTGGCGCTGCACAACCACGACCAGCAGGCCTCGCCGCACTACTGGAGCCCGGAGGCGCTGCTGCGGACGATCGCCGGCCGCAGCCGCTGGATTGGGGCCTGCGCCGACGTCGGCTATTGGATGCGCGGCGGGCAGGACCCAATCGCCGGCGTGCGCGCGCTGGGCGACCGGCTGCTGACGCTCCAGATGCACGACCTGCACGCGCTTACCGCCGACGGTCACGACGTGCCCTGGGGCACCGGCGCCGGGCAGAGCGAGAAGCAGCTGCTGGAGCTGCACAAGCTGGGGGTGCGGCCGACGATGGTCGGGCTGGAGTACTCCTACAACTGGCTGGAGTCGCTGCCCGAAATCGCGCAGACCGTTGGGTTCTTCAACGAGCTGAGTCTGCGGACCGCCGCGGGAGGCAAGCCATGAAGGACGCCACCAACCCGGCCGCCGTGACGCGCCGGCAACTGCTCTGCGGCGCGACCGCCGCGGGGGTCGGAGCGTTGCTCGGACCAGTCCGGGCGCGGGCCCAGGTGGCCGCCAACGCGCGGCTCAACGTCGCGGTGATCGGCCTCGGCGCGATGGGCCGCGGGCACCTCGGCTGGGCGCTGGGCGACCCGGCGCTGCAGGTGGTGGCGGTCTGCGATGTCGATCGGCTGCGGGCCGAAGAGAGCTTGCGCCGCGCCGAGACGGCCTACGCCGACCGCGCCGGCAGCAGCGGCTACCGCGGACCCCAGGCGATCAACGACTACCGCGAGATCCTGGCGGACCCGGCGGTCGACGCCGTGGTGATCGCCACCCCCGACCACTGGCACGCGCTCCAGGCAATCGACGCCGCCAAGGCCGGCAAGGATGTCTACTGCGAGAAGCCGATCTCGCTGACCATCGCCGAGGGCCGGCGGGTGCGCGAGGTGATGCGGCAGTACGGCTGCATCTTCCAGACCGGCACGCAGTACCGCTCGATCGCCACGCTTCGCAAGGTCGTGGAGTTTGTGCGCGGCGGCGGCCTGGGCCAGGTGCAGCACGCCTTCACGCTCTGGTCACGGGTCGAAGGAGGCTACACGCCGGTCAGCTACCCGCTGCCGGCGGAGCCGGTGCCCGCCGGGTTGGACTGGGACCTGTGGGTCGGCCCGGCGCCGTGGCGGCCGTACAACAGCCGGTTCCACCGCAACCCGCTCCCCGGGGTGGTGCCCTGGGCCTTCTGCGACGACTTCGGCGCGGCCTCGGTGACCTGGCATCACTCCCACGCCGCCGACGTCACGCAGTACGCCCTGGGCGTTGAGGAGACCAGCCCGGTCGAGATCCACCACCCGGTCGACGGCAAGTTCCCGACGCTCACGATGCGGTTCGCCAACGGCGTGCTACTGCATCTGGTGGACGACTGGGGCGTTGTCAAGTCGGTCTACCAGGCGGTCCCGGCCGACGCCCGGCTGGAGGGCAACTTCGGCGGCGTCTTTGTCGGCGAGCGTGGCTGGCTGAGCGCGCTGTACGGCAAGGGCCGCTGCGAGGGTCAGCCCGAGGGGCTGTTCGCCGAGATGGGGATGCCGCGGCACGAGGTGGGTTGGGGCAACGACCACCACCGCAACTGGCTGGACTGCCTCGCCAGCCGCGCCCGGCCGCAGACCGATGCGGAGCTGGGGCACCGCGCCGCCGCGATCGGCCACCTCGCGCACATCGCCTTCAAGCTCCACCGCAGCTTGCGCTACGACCCGGTCAAGGAGAGCTTCGTCGACGACAGCGAGGCCAATCGGCTCTGCTCGCGGGCGCTGCGCGAGCCCTGGCGGATGTAGCGAGGACACCATGCGACGTCACGTCCTGACTGCTGGACTGCTGCTGGCCGCGCTGCCGCTGCTGGCCGCGACGACCCCCGAGACGCTGAATGACAGGACCCGGCTGGGGCAGCGCTTCACCAGCCTCCGGCACCTCGCCGCGGTGGCGGTTTGCGTGCCAAGCTGGTCGGACAACGAAGGCGGCCTGACGCTGACCCTCTGGGACACCCCCGAGCGCGGCAAGAACCTCGCCAGCCGCGTCGTCACCGGGGTTCGCGACAACGAGTATGTCGAGCTGCGACCGGCGGAGCCGCTGCCACCGGGGAGCTACTACTGGGAGATCAGCGACCGCACCGGGACCACCCGGATCGGGCTCTACTGCAATGAGCTGGAGGCCGAGAGCGCCGACTGCGCCTGGTTCGACGGGCAGCCGGCGGCGAAGCGCCGGTTTCTATTTCAACTGGTCGCGGCCAGCCTGCCGCGGCAGCAACTGACCGCGCTGCTGGCGGCCCTGGCGGGGACCGACGCGGAGCTGAAGGAGGCCGCCTGCCGGCAACTGGCGGTCTTTGGCAGCGCCGAGGCGGTGCCCGCGCTGGCCGCCCTGCTGGCCGACGCCAAGTTCGCGCACCTCGCCCGCTACGCGCTGGAGGGACTCGCCGACCCGGCGGTCGATGTCGCCTTCCGCGAGGCGCTCCACAAGCTGACCGGCCGGCTGCTGGTGGGTCTGCTCAACTCGGTGGCGGTGCGCCGCGACGGTGGCGCCGTGGGCCGCCTGGCCGAACTGCTGAAAGTTGCCGACCCGGAGGTCGCCGGGGCCGCGGCGGTGGCCCTCGGCCGGATCGGCACGCCCGCGGCCGCGGCCTCCTTGGAAGCGGCGTTGCCCGGTCCAGAAAGCGTGCGCGGCGAGCTCTACGAAGGCGCTTTGGAGTGTGCCTCGCAACTGCTGGCGGCCGGTCGCAGCGGCCCGGCGACGGCGCTGTTCGACCGGCTGCGGCTGCCGCCAGCGCCGCGCGTGGTGCAGCGGGCGGCGACCCGCGGTGCCGTCTTGGCGCGCGGTCCGGCCGGCCTGGCCCTGCTGCAGCAACTGCTCCGCAGTGGCGACTCCGAGCAGCTCTGGGCGGCCATGTGGGTGGTCCAGCAGGAGTGGCCGCAGCCGGGAATCACCCTGGCGGTGGCGGCCGAGCTGCGCGGCCTGCCGGCGGCGACGCAGGTGGCGGTGATCGAAGCGCTGGGCCACCGTCGCGACCGGGCAGCGGTGCCGGCCCTGCAGCAGTGCGCCAGCGCCGGCGAGCTGCCGGTGCGGCTGGCGGCGGTGCGGGCGCTGGCGAAGCTCGGGCCGGCCGCCGCGCCGGTCCTGCTGCCGTTGCTGGCCGACGCCACGCCCGAGCTGCGGCAGGCGGCCCTGGCGAGTCTGGCCGCGCTGCCCGCCGAGCCGCTGGCGGCGGCCGCGCGCGAGTTGCTGGCACACCCCGAGGCGGCCCGTCGGCGCGACGGGCTGGCGCTGGTGCAACGCCGCAGCCTGCCCGCGATGGGCGACCTGCTGGCGGCGGCGTTGCGCGACCCGGCGGTGGAGGTGCGGCAAGACGCCGCCAAGGTGCTGACCGAACTCGGTGGCGCGGCGCAGGTGCTGGCGCTGCGCGAGGCACTGCTGACCGCGGCGGGCGGGCCCCCGGCGGCCGGCCTCGAGAGCGCCTTGGCGGCGGTCGCCGGGCGGGCCGGCGCGGCCGAGACGGTCGCCGCGCAGTTGGCCGACGGCCTGCCGCTGCTGGCCCCCGTGGTGCAGGCGAGCTTGCTGCGGGTGCTCGGCACGGTCGGCGGCCAGCGCGCCCTGCAGGCGGTCGTGGCGGCCTCCGGCGGCCCGGCCGGCGAAGTCCGCACGGCCGCGCGGGAGGTGCTCTGCGACTGGCGAACGACCGCCGCGGCGCCGACGCTGCTGCCGCTGGCGCGCGACGCCGCCGCCGGTGCCGACGCGCTGAAGGCCCTGCGCGCCCTGCTACGGTTGGCCGGCGACGCCGACCTGCCGGCCGACCAGCGGTGGGCGCTCTGCCAGGAGGTGCGGCCGCTGGTGCAGCGCGAGGCCGAGCAGAAGCTGCTGCTGGCCGCCCTTGGCACTTTCGCCACGCGGGCCGCGCTGGACCTGGTGCTGCCCTACCTGGAGCCCGCGGCCACCCGTGAAGAAGCCTGCAGCGCGCTGCTGGCGGTCGCCGACAAGCTGGCCGGCGGCGCCGAGGCGGCGCAACTGGTCGCGCCGCTGACCCAGGTGGTGCAGCGGTCGGGCAACGCGGAGACCGTCAAGCGCGCGCAGGCGCTGCTGGCGCGGGTCACACCCCAATGAGCGGGCAGTGTACGATTCCGACGGCCAACCGGCACCTACCGCGGAGGTGAGGCTTGGCCGAGTTGCCGGTGATGATCAACGACAGCCGCCCGCCCGGCCTGCGCGAGACCCTCGCGGAGATCTGGGCGCGGCGGGAGCTGGTCCTGCAGTTCACCCGACGCTCGGTGCAACTGCGCTACAAGAACAGCCTGTTGGGTGTGATCTGGTCGCTGGCGCCGCCGCTGCTGTTCATCTTCACGATCACCGTCGTGCGCAAGCTGTTCTTGCGGCAGGACGTGCCGAACTACTCGGCCTACCTGATGCCGGCGATGTTCGCCTGGACCTTCTTCACGACCACCATCACCGAGTCCTGTTCGGCGCTGCTCGAAAACGCGGCGATGGTGCGGCGGATCTACTTCCCGCGCGAAGTGCTACCGCTGACCGTGCTGGGCATCAACCTGGTGCACCTGCTGATCGCGCTGGCGATCTCGGTCTTCTACTTCATGGCCCTGCGGATCTTCCCGTGGCAGGTCGACTGGGAGGTGCTGCGCCTGTTGCTGGTGATCCCGGCGCAGTGCTGCATCATCCTCGGGATTGGCCTGGCGGTCAGTGCCATCAACGTGCTCTACGAAGACGTCAAGTATCTGGTGACGGTGGCGGTGCAGTTGCTGCTGTACGCCGTGCCCTTGCTCTACCTGATTGAGAACGTCGCCAGCGCGGCGCAGCGGCCGTGGGGCAACGCCTTCGCCGAGGCCTGGATCCGGCCGCATCTGGTGGAGCTGTATCTGCTGAACCCCTTCTGCGCCATTTTGGTGCTCTACCAGAAGGCGCTGCTCCCGCCGGTGCAGGGCACACCGGTGCCGGCCTTGCCGTGGAGCTGGGGCCTCTTGGCGCAGACCTGGCTGATCGCCCTGGGCATCCTCTGGCTGGGCTACCTGATCTTCCAGCGCACCAAGTGGACGGTGGTGGAGCGGCTGTGATGCATGACCTGCCGGCGATTGAGGTGCAGCAGGTCGCCAAGAGCTTCCGGGTGGTGCACCAGTCCTCGACCCTCAAGCGCGCGGCGCTGGACCTGCTGCGCAACCCGCGGCGGCGGGTCGACCGGGTGCCAATCCTGCACGAGGTCAGCTTCAACGTCGCCCGCGGGGAGGCAGTCGGCGTGATCGGCCGGAACGGCAGCGGCAAGAGCACCATCTTGACGCTGTTGGCCGGGATCTACCGACCCACGAGCGGACGAATCATCGTCCGCGGTCGGATCGGCACCCTCTTGGACCTCGGCGCTGGGATGCACCCCGACGTGACCGCCGAGGACAACGCCGTGGTGGCGGCGATGATCTGCGGCCTCTCGCGGCGCGAGGCGGTCGACCGGTTGCCGGCGATCCTCCGCTTCGCCGGGCTGGAAGCCGTCGCCGACACGCAGGTCAAGCACTTCAGCTCTGGCATGATCCTGCGGCTCGGTTTCAGCGTAGTGATTCAGGCCCGGCCCGACGTGCTGCTGGTCGACGAGGTCCTGGCGGTCGGTGACGAGGGTTTCCAGCAGCGCTGCCGCGCGTCGATTGCCGAACTCCGGGCCAGCGGCTCGACGGTGGTCTTCGTGTCGCACGACCTCGACTCGATTGCCGAGGTCTGCGACCGGGTGCTGTGGCTCGACGCGGGCCGGATTCGGCTGGCAGGCACCGCTGCCCAGGTGCTGCCGGAGTACCGCGTGGCGATGCGTGACGACCCGGTCAGCCGGTGAACCAGCCGGTCGGCGGCAGGCCCTGGAGCAGCACATACTCCGAGGCGCCGTGGTCGGGCGAGAGGTTCAAGCGGACCAGGGTGAAGCCCAGCTCGCGCCCGCGCGCCAGGACTGCTTCCGGCCGCGCCACCTCGTAGGGCAGGCCGCCCGCCCAGTCGACATGGTCGCGCCACATCGACATCCCGCGCTGCGCCTGGTGCGCCCGCCAGTGGGCGAAGGGGAGCGGGTTCTGCAGGTGTTTCAGCCGGCCCCAGGCCCAGCGGCTCTCAAACCAGGCCGCGACCGCCAGGGCCGTCAGCGGTTGCAGGGCAGGATAGCGGTTGTAGAAACGCTTCACCGCCGACCATCGCCGGCTGGCCGAGCCCTGGTCGTTGTAGAGACTGACGAACAGCAGGCCGCCGGTGGCCACGCGTTCGGCAGCCAGGGCAAACGCCCGCCAGAGGTCGCCGGTATGGTGCAGCACCCCCCAGGAGTAGACCACGTCGAAGTGCCCCAGCGTGCTCA
The DNA here is from genome assembly GCA_020850355.1 of Fimbriimonadaceae bacterium. Lineage (GTDB taxonomy): Bacteria > Armatimonadota > UBA10988 > UBA10988 > UBA10988 > JADZEX01. Next base: position 9,723 of record JADZEX010000069.1, read on the forward strand.
GGAACGCGGCGTCCAGGGCCGAGCCCTGCTGCGCTGGCCAGGCCAGCCCGGTGCGTGCCTGCAGTGCCTGCACACAGGCCACCGCCGTGGGATCGAAGTCGATCGACACGACCTCGGCCCCGAGCCTGGCCGCCGCCAACGAGAACAGCCCCGAGCCGCAGCCCAGATCGAGGAAGCGCCGACCGGCCAGGGACTCCACGCCCAGCATCCGGCTCAGCGACTCCACCGCCTGGTCCATCTGGGTGGTGGTCACCGACTCCAGGAACCGCCGCCAGTTGTCACCGAAGGCGAACCGCTGGCCGGCGGCAATCTCATCCACTGCAGTCGGCTGCGCCATGTTTGCCTCGCTCGTCACCCCACCCAGGGGGCGGATCGTACCATACGCGGCGACCGCCTGGTCCAGCACCGCCGCCAGCCGCGCCGCATGGACCTCGGCGGTGTACCGTGCCTCCGCCCGGGCCAGGCCGCGGGCGGCCAAGGTCGCGCGGAGCGCCGGGTCGGCCAGGCGGCGCAGCACCGTGGTCAGCGCCGCAGGGTCGCCCTCGCGGAAGACCAGACCGGCGTCGCCGATCACCTCGGGGATCGCCCCGGAGCTGGACCCCACCACCGGCGTCTGGCAGAGCATCGCTTCGGCCAGCACCATGCCAAACTGCTCGGCCCAGTGGGGCGTGGTGCGGCTCGGCAGGACCAGGGCATCGCAGGCTGAAAGCGTCGTGGCGATGGCGCTGCGCGGTGTGCGGCCGAGCCACTGCACGCGCCCGCCGACGCCCAGTTGCGCGGCCAGCGCCTGCCAGCGCGACAGCTCCGGCCCATCGCCCGCGACGACCAGCCGAAATGTCGCCGGCAGCGCCGCCAGCGCGGTCAGCAACAGGTCCAGCCCCTTGTCCCAGACTGGCCGCCCGAGGAAGCCCAGCAGCAGACTGTCAAGGCCGCAGCCGCAGGCCTGGCGGACGGCGCTGCCGTCACGGCGGCCGAGTTCGTGGCGGTAGGCGCCGGGATAGACCACGGCGACCCGCGCGGCCGGCGCCCCGAGCCGTCGCAGCCGGTCGGCAGCGCCGTGCGAGGCGGCCAGCAGGGCGGCGCTGCGCGGCAGCACCCACCGTTCGGCCGCGCCGCGCAGGCCACGCGGCCAGCCCCGCCAGGCGCGGTCGACGTTTTCGAAGGAGTAGACCGCCACCGGCAGACCGCGGCGGCGGGCTGCCCAGGTGACCTGCGCCACGCCCAGTTCGCTTGGTTCGCCGAAGCAGTAGACCAGGTCGGGTCGCAAGGCGTCGAGCAGTCGTCCCAGGCCCCACCAGAGCGCATACGGATAGGGCCGCCGCGGCAGCACGGGCAGGAGGTGCAACGGGTAGCTCAACCGCCGCTGCGGATCCGGGCGGCTCAGGCCGAAGCTGCCGAGGTCGACGGCGGTCGGCTGCAGCACACTGACCCGCCAGTCCGGGCGAGCCGCCTGCAGCGCCTCGGGGACCCCTTGCGCATCGGCCAGGCTGACCATCAAGAGGTGCATCGCGCCAACCTCGGGTCGAGTTCGGCCAGCAGCGCACGCCAGTGCTGATATACCAGACCCTGCTCGAACTCGGCGACCGCCGCCGCGCGGCCGCGTTGCCCGAGCGCGGCGCGCTGGGCCGGGTCGGCCAGCAGCGCGCTCAGCGCCGCCGGCCAGGCCTCCGCCGCGTCGACCGGCAGCAGCAGCCCGCGGTCGGGCGCCAGCAGGTCGCGGCTGCCCCCGACGTCCGCAGCGACGCACGGCAAGCCGCAGGCCAGGGCCTCCAGCAGACTGTTCGGCATCCCCTCGCGGCGGCTCGCGAAGGCGTACAGGTCGGCCGCCCAGTAGAACCGCCGTGGATCGGGTTGGGTGCCCCACAGCACGACCTGCGCCGCCAGGCTCGCGCTGGCCACCAGCGCCTCGAGCAGTGGCCGGTCGTCGCCGTCACCAACCACCCAGAGCTGCGCCGTCGGGTGCGCGGTCAGCACCGCCGGCCAGGCGCGCAGCAGCCAGTCGACGCGCTTGCGCTCCTCGCAGCGGCCGAGGTAGAGCACCACCGGCCCGGTCGCGCCCAGCTCGTCGCGCGCCGCCACGCGCTCCGCGGCGATCGGCGGCCGGAACCAGGCCGTATCGCGACCGTTCGGGAGGCGGCGCACCTGCGCGGCGCTGAACCCGTAGGCCCGCAGCTCGTCGTCCAGCTCGGCACTTAGCGCGACCGCCCGGTCGACCTGTCGGAAGACCCGCAGCAGCGCCCGGCCCTTGGGCGTGGCTGCCAGCTCCGCCAGCCGGCCGGCCGTATCGAGCCGCAGCACACACGGCCGGCCGGCCCGCCGGGCCGCCGTGATCGCCGCGGCGTTCCAGGGCGAGGCGCTTTGGCAGAGCAGTACGCTCCACGGTGCCGGCCGCAGGGCGGTCAGCACCCCGCGGGCAATCGTGGCCTGCGACCCGCGGCCGCGCCACTCGCGCTCGAACAGCCGCAGCGGCCAGTCCGGCTGCGCCGCCTGCAGGGCCAGCGACTCGGGGCAGCGCTCGGTCAGCAACTGCGCCGCCAGGCCCTCCTGCTGTAGCCAGGCCGCCAGCGCCGCCGCCTGGCGTTCGTAGCCGCCGACCCGCCAGAGATGCGGCGCGAAGACCGCCACGCCGGGCTGTGAGGGCGTGCGGCCGAGCCGCCGCAGGCACTGCAGGGCCGCCAGGTCGATCGCCGCGTCGCGCAGCCGCGCCAGCGGGTTCACGACGCGCTCCGCGGCAGCGTGTCGTGCCACCGCAGTAGCATCAGCGTGGTCCACAGCAGCCGGGCCAGGTCCAGGCGGCCGGCCACGTGCTCCGCGGCCAGTCGCTGGAGGTATGCCGCATCCAGCCCCAGCGCGCCGACCGCCGGGCTGCGCACGCTGTCCTGCAGCAGCGTCGCCAGCGGGCCGCGCAGCCAGGCGGCCAGGGGCAGGTTGAAGCCGTGCTTGCCACGTTGCACCACCGCCGCCGGCAGCAGCCGCGTCGCCACCTGGCGCAGCACCCACTTGTTCTGCCCCGCCCGCAGCCGCGCCGCATCGCTGAGAGCCAAGGCCGCCTCCACCACGCGATGGTCGAGGAACGGCACCCGGGCCTCCAGGCTGTGCGCCATCGTCATCTTGTCGACCTTCATCAACAGGTCGTCGGGCAACCAGGCGGCCAGATCGCCCCGCAGGGCGGCCTGCAGCGACCGCGCCGGACCAGCCAACCGCGGATCCTCCGGCCGCCACAGCAGGTCGGCGGGACCACCCGGCAGCAGGCGCCGCACGGTCCGTTGCGCAGCGGTCAGCGGGAAGCCGCTCCGCGGATCGATCTCGGCCGGGTCGCAGCCCCCCCGCAGCCGCCGCAGGCCGCCCCGCAGGCCGTCACGCAGCCTCCGCGCGGCGGTCCGCCAGGCTGGCTCGGCAGCGCGCGCCACCACGCTCGGGTAGTGGTCGTAGCCGGCGAACAGCTCGTCCGCGCCTTCGCCCGTCAACACCACGGTGACCTGCTGGCGCGCCAGCCGGGCCAGCAGGTACGTCGGCAGCAGCGCCGGGTCACCACACGGCTCGTCGCAATGGCGCACCACGCCGTCCAGGGCCGCCAACAGATCGGCCGCCTCGAAGCGCTGCGCGGTGTGCCGCGTCCCGAGGTGCGCCGCGACCTGCTGCGACCAGGGCGATTCGTCCAACCCGCTGTCGGCCGCGAAGCCGATCGAGAAGGTCCGCACCGGCTGCTCGACCAGTTCCTGCGTCAAGGCCGCGACCAGGCTGGAATCGAGTCCGCCGCTCAGGAACACCCCGAGCGGGACGTCGGCCATCAGGTGGCTGCGGACGGTCTCACGGAGCAGGGTGGTGGTCTGCTCGACCAGTTCGGCCGGGTCTGCCGCGGCGGCCGGCGGCAGGTCGCCGAGCCGCCAGTAAGTCTGCGTCCGCACAGCGCCGTCACGGATCTCGACCCAGGTCCCTGGCGGCACGCGCCGCACTTCGGCCAGCACGGTCTGCTCGCCCGGGGTGAACTGGTAGAGCAACGTGCGTTGCAGCGCCGCCTGGTCGAGCCGGGTCGAGACCTGCCCGGCGGCCAGCAGCGCGCCGATCTCCGAGGCGTAGGCGCCGCCGTCGGGGCGGGTCACCAGGTAGAGCGGCTTGATGCCGAGCCGGTCGCGGACCAGGTAGAGGGCCTGCTGGCGAGCATCGGCCACGGCGAAGGCGTACATCCCCTGCAGGCGCTCGACAAGCCCGGCGAGGCCCCACTGCTGGTAGCCGTGCAGCAGCACTTCGGTGTCGCAGCGGGTGCGGAAGGAGTGGCCCGCGGCGGCCAACTCGGCGTGCAGGGCCGGGTAGTTGTAGATCTCGCCGTTCTGCGCCACCACGAGCTGGCCGTCGCGCGAGGTGATCGGCTGGTGACCGCCCGCCAGATCGACGATGCTCAATCGCGTTGCGCCGAGGGCGGCGATGCCGGCCGCCTCCTGACCAGCGTCATCGGGTCCGCGGTGCTGCAGGGCCCGCAGCATTGCCGGCAAGACCGTCGGCGCCAGCCGCGCCTGACCACCCCAGTGCCAGAGGCCGGCGATGCCGCACATCAGCCGCCCTCCAGCAAGCGCCGGCCGTTAGCTGGCCTGGGCATCGAAGTACCTCCCGGGCAGCTTGGCCCCCAGGAAACGCCGCCAGCGGCTGGCGTGGTAACGCAGCCGCACCGCCGCGCCGTCGCGTTCGGGCAAGGGCAGACACCAGCGGCCGAGCGCCTTGAGCGAGCGCGACGCGTAGACCAGCGCCGTCGGCAGCCAGCCGGCGTGCAGCCGGAGGTAGGTGTACTCGCTGTCGAAGAGCTGTTGCTGCAGGCGCCAGTTCTCCAGCCGGCCGCCCGATTGCCGGCCATGGTGGACGACCTGCGCGCCCGGGACGTAGACCCGTTGGAAACCCGCGGCGCGCAGCTTCTGCGACCAGTCGATGTCGTCCCACCACATGAAGTACCGCTCGTCCAGCCCGCCGACACGCTGATAGACGTCCCGCCGTGTCAGCAGCGCCGCGCCGACCAGCCAGTCGACCACCGTGTTCTCGCTGGCGTCGGCGTGGATCCGGCTCTGCGCGGTGTTGAAGCGGTGCTCGAAGTGCGCTGGGAGCATCCGCAGCCAGATCTGCGGGAAGGCCCCGGCCGAGAACTGGTAGCTGCGGTCGGTGTTCAGCAGCTTTGGCGCCGCCGCCCCGACGGCCGGGTCGGCCAGCGCGGCGACCAGCGCGTCAAGGCAGCCCGGCTCGGCCTCGGTGTCGCTGTTGAGCATGAACAGGTAGTCGCCAGAGGCTGCGGCGAGGCCCTGGTTGTTGGCCAGGACGAAGCCGACGTTGGCGGTGTTGCGGACCAGCACCGCCTCGGGGAACTCCGCGGCGACCATCTCCGGTGAGCCGTCGTGCGAGCCGTTGTCGACCACCACCGGCTCGATCCGCAACTCGCCGGCGCTCGCCGCGGGCAAGCTGCGCAGGCAGTTGCGCAGCAACTCGCAGGTGTTCCAGTTGACGATCACCACCGACACCGTGGCAGCCATCGCAGCCTCTTTCAGGACGGCGGCGCCAGATTGCGCCCGAACCGCCGCGCCAGCAGGTACCTTGTTGCGAAGCGTCGCCGCGAGGTCCGGTCGGCGGCCGCCGCCGGCCATCCCCGCGCCGCCAGCCAACGCTCGGCGACCAGCCCGCTGAGCAGCCACCAGAGCAGCAGCAGCCGCGCCAGCAGCCGGCCGTGGGCGCGGGACACGAACCGGAAGTAGCTGTCGTAGCCGCGCCAGGCGGTGGTCTCGGCCGCCACGCTGGCTGCGCTGGCCCCGCCCTGGTGGCCCGCCACCTGGTCCGGCAGCACCGCCAGCAGCCAGCCCGCGCGCGCCGCCCGGAGGCACCAGTCGGCATCTTCCCAGTACAGGAAGTATCCCCCGTCGAGCGGCCCGACGTCACCGTACCAGGCCGTCCGCCGCAGCAGCAGACAGGCGCCGGTCAACCAGTGGACCCGCACCGCGCGGCCCCCCGGTCCCTCACCCAGCGCCTGCCCGTGCGCCGCCGCATCGTCCCGTAGACGGCGCGTCAGGTGGGGCCAGGGCCGGGCGTTGAGCGGCAGCCCGTCGTCGCCGGGCCCGAGGTTCGGCGCCACCGCGGCCCAGGTCGGATTGGCCTCCAGCGCCGCCACGAGCGCCTGCAGCACCGCGGGATCGAGGTCGGCATCGGGGTTCAGCAACAGCAGGTAGCGGCCGTTCGCCAGCGCCGCCGCGCGGTTGACGCCGGCCGCGAACCCGACGTTGGTGCCGCGCAGCAAGGTCACGTCGCCGCGAGCGGCCACCAGATCGGCCGTGCCGTCGGTACTGCCGTTGTCGACGACGATCACCTCCACCGGCAGCGCCGCCGTGGCCAGCCGGTCGAGCAGCGCGGTGATGCTGGCCGCGCTCTGCCAGGTCACCAGAATCGCCGTCACGGCGGGTCGGTTCATGGCCGCGGCTCCCGCCAGGTCTGCGCCAGGGCCACCCGAAACAACTCGCGCCGCCGTGCCGCGTCGGGCCGGCCGCAGGACGCCAGCAGGCTCCACACCACCCACCGCCCACCCGCTCCGAGCAGGCCAATCGCCAACGCCAGCAGACCCGCGGCGGCGCCCTGCCAGTGGTGGAAATAGCGCCCCGCGCCGCGGTTGTTGGCGGCGATCATCGCCCCGCGGGCATGCTGCGAGCTGGCCCCGTGGTGGTGGTCGATCACCGCGCTGGGCAGGTAGCGCAGCTCCCAGCCGGCGGCGGCGAAGCGGCGGCACCAGTCGACATCCTCCCAGTACATGAAGTAGTCGGTGGGCAGCGGCCCGACCTGTTGCAGCGCGCTGCCCCGCACCAGCAGCGCGGCGCCGGTCAGCCAGCCGACCGCCGTCGGTGTCGTCAGCGCGGCCGCCGCCGGCTGGCCGAGCCAACGTGCCAGCGCCGGCAGACGGTCCAGGTTGAACTGCGCCGCGGCCCACCGCGCCAGAGTCGGCGGGGCGAAGCAGGAGGCTTGCACGCTGCCGTCGGGCAGGATCAGCCGCGGCCCGACGACGCCCACCGCGGGGTGCTCGGCGAGCTGCTCCAGCAGGGCGCGCAGCGCGCCGGCCCGGACTGTGGTGTCGCTGTTGAGCAACAACACGGCCTCGGCGGCGGCGTTCCGCAGCGCCAGGTTGTTGCCACCGGCGAAGCCCAGGTTGCGCCGGCTGGCGATCACCCGCACGGCCGGGTGGCGGGCCCGCAGCATCGCCACGCTGCCATCGCGCGAGGCGTTGTCGACCACCACGATCTCGCAGCGGCCGGGCGGCGGGTGCTGGGCCAGGGAGGTCAGGCAGCGATCCAGCAGGTCGCGCGTGTTGTAGTTGACGATCACCACGCGCAGATCCACGGTCGGCTCCGTGCAAGGGGTGGCCGCGGGCCGGCCGCGCGTTACAGCGGCGAGAGCTGCTCCCAGAGGTCCAGCAGCCGCAGGTAGTTGGCGGCAGTGCGCGCGTCGGTCGGACCGAACGGCCCGGCGCTGGTTGCCAACGCCATCTGGGCGCCGCCGCCCTCGAACGCCGCCTCCACGGCGGCGGTCGTCTCGGCCAGGGTGCCAGCCTCCAAGATGCGCGCCTCGACATTGCCACCGAGGGTCAGCCGCCCGGCGGCGAGCGACTTCGCCTCCGCAAACGGCAGGTCGCCATCCGGCGGCGGTTCGACCGGCTCAAAGTAATCGGCGCCGCGGGCGATCACCAAGGGCAACGTGTCGCGGACCCGCCCGTGACAGTGGACGTGCGCCAGGGCCCCGGCGGCGTGGATCCGCTCGATCAGCGTCGCCTCCGGCGCTTGCACAAACCGTTCGTAGATCGCTGGCGAAGCCATCGGGGGGGTGATCCACTCGCATCCGCCAAGCCACACCAGGTCGATGTCGCCAGCGGCCAGCAGCCACGCCAGCAGATCCAGTTCGCGGGCCAGGCACTGCGCGGTCCAAGCCTCGACCCGCTCTGGGGCGGTCAGGCAGAGCTCCAGGAACAGCTCGTACGGCATCGCTCCCGCGACGCACACCATCGGCGACGAGATCTGTCCGCGGCGGATCGTCCGATCGTCGGCCTCCACCGGCTCGCGCGGCTGGCAGACCGCCGGCGGCAGCTCCCACGGCACGGCGGCCAGGGCCTCGACCTCGGCCACCGATTCGCACGGGTACTTCACCTGCCAGGAGGTGCGAATGCCCTGCTCAGTTCCCACAATGGCCGTCAGCACGCCGTGTGGCGTATCGATGGCCGTGGTCACGAAGCTCTGTCGCGCGGTCTCCTGGCGGGCCACCTCGCGGATCCGTTGGGGCGGGGTAACCAGGTACCGATTGTGGTGACTGCCGAGATGGCGCAGGGCCGGCACATGGTCGTAAGCGCGGCGCGCGACCTGCTCCCAGCACGGATCGGCGGGGCGCTCCAACGCGCTGCGGTCGGGCAGATGAAACGACTCCAGCATCAGCGGCACGCGGTCCGGCTGCTGTCGCCGGAGGGTGCTCAGGAAGCGCTCGCGGAGGGTCACCCGGTGGTCTCGGCCAGCCGCCGCTGGTACCAGGCGGTGGTGCGCGCAATGGCTTCGCCGAGCGGCGTGGCGCTCCTGCCGAAGGCGGCGGTGAACTTGCTGCTGTCAACCAGGTAGGGCTGTTCGAAGCTGTACTGCAGCTCCCGCAGCTCGCGGAGCGGAGTCACGAACAACCCGAGCAGCCGCAGCAGCGTCGGCCGCAGCGGGCGGAGCCGGACCGACCCGCCGGCGCAGGCGGCGATCTGCTCGCAAAACTGGCGCGGCGTCAGCGGCGGGGGGCAGGGCACGTGGAAGACCTCGCCCGCGGCCTCGGGCGCTGCACCGAGCGTCACCAGCGCGGCGCCGAAGTCGTCGATGTAGGTGTAGCTGTGCGGCAGATCAGGGTTGCCCAGGATGTCCGCCCTGCCACCCTTCAAGATCGGCTCGAAGACCCGCTCGCCGACCAGGCTGTCACGCACGAACGGCCCGAAGAAGTCGGACCCGCGGCCGATGCAGACCTCTAGATCGCCCGCGGCGTGGGCGGCCAGGGCGCGGGTCGCCAGCGCGGCGCGCGTGCGGCCTTTGCCGCCGGCCGCGACGGGCGGCGTCTGCTCGGTCAGGAGCCGCCCCTGGTGATCGCCATAGGCGTAGAGGTTGTCACCCAGCACCAGCCGCGCGCCGCTGCCGCGCAGGCCGGTCAGGATCGACTCCAGCAGCGGCGGGAACTCGACCACCCAGCGGTGATAGGCGGGCTGGGCGCACTGGTAGACCACCCGCGCCCCGACGGTGACGTCGCGCACGGCGGCCGGGCTCCGCAAATCGGCCGCGACGACCTCGACGCCCGACCAGACCTCCGGCGCCACCCCGCCGCGGGTCACCTGCCGCACGGCCTCGCCACGCGCCTGCAATGCGCGCACCACCGCCAGGCCCAGCGGCCCGGAACCAAAGACGACATGCGCCGCGGCCATCGGCAACCGACTCTCCTATCCTCTATTCGACTACCGGCGAGTTTCCCTTCAGTCTACCCGCCGCCACGTCACGCTTCAGTTACGTCCCGCCGCAGAGTGGGTCGCGGAGCAGTGCTGATGCGTTGTTGGGTCGGGTTGTGGCTCCTCTGGTGGTCGCTGCCGGCGGCGGCGGCCGTGGTCGGCATTCCCTTGAAGCCCGACCCGCCGTTCGCGATCGATGGCGACCTGGTGGACTGGGCGACGGTGCCCGGCGGACAGCGCGTCGCGACGCCGGAGCAGGCCGTCTGGGGCGCCGCCGCCTGGACCGGACCGGCGGACCTGAGCGCCGACCTGAAGCTGGCCTGGCGCGCCGACGGCCTCTACCTGGCGGCCGACGTCACCGACGACCAGGTCCGCCAGACGCAGCGCGGCGACGGGATCTGGAAGGGTGACCACCTCGAACTGTACCTCGACTGCCTGCCCGACCTGGAGCCGACCCGGCAGGGCTTCGGAGTCGGCCAGTTTCAGCTTGCCTTCAGTCCCGGCAACTTCCTGACGACCGGCGATCCGCTCACCGACTGCCGCCCCGAAGCCTTCGTGTACCGGCCGGGCGAGCGCAGCGCCGAGGCGATTCGGGTCGCCGCGCAGCGGTCGCCCAGCGGTTACCGCTTGGAGGCGCTGGTGCCGTTCACGGTCTTGGACCTCGACCGACCCAGCGAGGGGCAAGCCCTGCGCTACGAGCTTGGCGTCAGCGACACGGACTCGCCGGACCCGAAGCAGGAGGCGCTGCTGACCACGCTGACGACGCGCTGGGAGCACCAGCGGGACCGCCTGCAGGAGGCGGTGCTGGCGGCCGCCACCGGTGTTGCCGCGCCGCGGCCGTTGCAGTTTGCGATCCGCCCCGCAGTGCGCCTGCAGCCGGGGCAGCGCGAGACAGTCACCTTCGACGCGCCGGCGGTCCCGCCGGGCCGGGTGGCGGCGATTGCGTTCCGCGCCCGGCTGGACACGCCGCGGGCAGCCGGCTACACCCAAGCGCTGCGCCTGACCCTCAATGGCCGGCCGCTGACCGGCGACGACTTCCTCGACCGGCCGCTGCGCACCACCAGCCGCGATGGTCGGACCGTCTCGCTGGCCGCCGGTGAGACGTTGGTGGTCTACTACAGCCCGGACTTCACCGCGCCCGACAGCCACGCCACCTACGGGTTGATGGAAGACCTCAAGAGCTGCGAGTTTGCGCTCCGCACCGGCGCCGGCCTGCGGCCGACGGGCAACCAACTGACCATCGAGCATGTCCAGCCGCGAGTCACCAACGAGCTGCTGCTGGCCGATCTGCGCCTCGAGCTGCGGCTGCCGCCGCCACCGCCGAAGCCGAAGGCCGGCCCGCCGACCGGCGAGCTGGCGCAGATCACCGCCGACCGCGTGCAGCGCACGGCATACACCGCCCGACCCACCGCCGACGGTCAGCTCGCCGTGTCGGTGAACGGGGTCACCTTCAGCGTGGCCAGCCGCTTCAGCATCCCGCGGGGCACCTGGGTCACCGGGGCCAACGAGTTCTTCGACTACCGCCGCGAGATCGAACAGCGCCCGGAAGCGGTGGTGGTGCGCGAGACCTTCACCAACCGGGGCACCGCCAACCTCGGCCTGGCGCAGCGCCACGAGGCCAGCAGCGCGGGCCAGCCGGGGGAGTTCTGGGTCGGTGGGATCCGCCGCCCGCAGGGCGTCTCGCAGATCGCCGAGCCGCAGATTCCAACGGTCTACCTGACCAGCGGCGCCGCCGGGATTGGTCTGGTGCCGCTCAGCGACGTGCTGCGGGTGCATTGCCTAAGCTACGCCGACGGCCGCGCGGTCGGCCTGGCCGACCAGCACCTGGTGCTGCGCCCGGGCGCCAGCAGCACCGCCGAGTGGGCCATCGTACCGACCGCCCGGGCCGACTACTGGGCTTTCCTGAACCCGGCCCGCCGGCTGTTGGGCGCCAACTTCCTGCTCGACGGCGGCTTTGCCTTCCTGCGCGCCGACCCGCGGCTGACCGAACCGTGGAGCGACGAGCAGACCGCCAACTTCCTCCGCTACAAAGACGCCCGCTACGTCTGCGCCACGATCCCCAACATCGGTGGCGCGGTGGCGCATGGCACGCTCTTCCAGCAGGCCGACTATGAAGTCTTCAAGCGCGCCTTCGAGCGCCGGCGCAAGCTGCAGCCGGGGGTCCAGAACCTGGTCTACTACCACTGCTTCATCGACGCCACGAAGGACGCCGCGGAGCGCTTCAGCGACTCGCGCACGCTACGCGCCGACGGCCGGCAGGCCGACTACGGGCAGGCCGTCTACCGGATCTTCTTGCCGCTGGCGACCAACAGCTACGGCCCGGCGATCGCCCGCAACATCGACCTGATCTTCGACACCATCGGCGCCGAGGGGGTCTATTGGGACGAGCACCAGTACAGCGCCTATCCGTACCACTACGGCCAGCCCTGGGACGGGGTGACCGGCGACCTCAACGCGAAGTTCGAGATCAGCGGGCTGAAGTCGTCGGTGACGCTGCTGACCGAGTCCTGGCGACTGCAGCAGATGCGCCGGATCCAGGCCCGCGGGCCGCTGATCGGCAACGGCGCGCCGACCACGCAAGCGGTCGCCGCGCTGCGCTTCCCCTGCTTCGTCGAGACCGGCAGCATCACCAACTGCACCCACAATCAGCTCTACTCGCCGATCGCCCTGGGCGACCACCTCACCGAGCGCAGCGAGCGCGACGCCTACCGCGTGATGCTTGGAGCCCTCGACTACGGGTGTCTCTACCACTGGTACAACGACCTGACGGTGGTGCCGACTCACCACCACCTAACGCGGTACATGTATCCCATCGTGCCAGTGGAGTTGCGCGCGGGGATGGTGATCGGCGAGGATCGCGTGATCACCAACCGCAGCGGGCTCTACGGGTTCGGTGACGCCGCCGCGCTGGAGGTCCATGTCTTCAACGACCAGGGCGTCGAGCAGCCGGACTTCGTCGCACCTGTGGTCACCCGCGGCGGGCAGACCTGGGCCGAAGTGCGGATCGGCGAGGACTGGTCGGCGGCGATCCTGAAGAAGCGCTGAGGTGACGATGCAGACCTGGCGGGTCGCGCTGGTGGGCTGTGGGCCGCGCGGCCTGGCGCAAGGTCGCGCCTACCGGGCGCATCCGCGGACGGAGCTGGTCGCCGTCTGTGACCGCCTGCCCGAACGCCGGGAGACCCTCGCCAACGAGCTCGGGGTGGCCAGCCGCTTCACCGACGCCGAGGCGATGGTGCGGTCGGTGGCGCCCGACATCGTGGCGATCCCGACGGGCACCGAGTTCCACTACCCGCTGTGTCGCCAACTGCTGGCGCACGCCTGTCACCTCGATGTCGAGAAACCGCTGTGCTGGGATCTGGCCCAGGCGGACACCCTCGTGGCGCTGGCGCGGCAGATGGCGGTGAAGGTAGCGGTGCATCACCAGACCCGCGTCGGCGGCGCCTGGCGGGCGCAGCAGGCCGCGCTGCGGGCCGGGCAGATCGGCGAGCCGCAGTGGCTGACGGCCAGCGACAAGGGCTACTACGGGGGCTTCGGGCTGCTCAATATCGGGACCCATCTGGTCACCAACCTGACTGGCCTGGTCGGCCATTGCCGCGCCGTCAGCGCCACGGCCCTGACCAACGGTAGCCCGCTGACGCCCGAGGATGTCGTGCTGGCGCCCTACGGCATGGGGCCGATCGCCGGGGAGCAGATCGTGGCGACCTTGGAGTTCGACCACGGCGTGCTCGGCACGCTGCGCTGCCAGCGCTTCGCCAAGGTCGACAGCGCCGCCTACGGCTTCGAGGTGTATGGCACCAGCGGCCGGCTGCTGTGGCGGGCCGGCCGCGCCTGGGGGTTGGCCGCGCCGCACGATCAGCCGGGCGCCAGCGGGGGCGCCTGGCAACCGCTGGAGCCCGTCGCGCCGCCGGTCAGCGACCCGACCGGGGCGGCGCAGCCCGACGAGTTGTGGTACGTCGAGGAGTTCGTGCGGGCGCTCGACGAGGACCGCGCCCACCCGTGCAGCATCGTCTCCGCCGCCCACACCCTGGAAGTGCTGCTGGGCGTCCTGGAGTCGGCGGCGTTGCAGCGGCGGGTCGAGCTGCCCCAGCCGCGGCGCGCACACCCCCTGCTGGCCTGGCGTGCCGCGCACCGGCTGCCGCCACCGCCCGAAGTACCCCGCGACTACGGCCCCTGGCTGGCCGCCGAAGAGGCCCGCTGGGTGGGGTGATCTGGTACACTGCCGGCGACCGGCCCGAAGGAGCCGGGCTCGTTGACCCGCAGTGCCCAGCGCTGGTTGGTGGCGATCATCCTGCTCGGCCTGGCCGCGCCGGTCGGTGCGCAGCAGGTGGGCGGTGGGCAGACCCCGCTCTGGCTCTGGTCGTTGGCGCTGCTGGCCTGCTGCTTCGCGATTGGCGTGGTGGCGGTGGTCGCGGGGATCGGCGGTGGCGTGCTGTACGTGCCGCTGGTCGACGCGCTGTTCCCGTTCCACCTCGACTTCGTCCGCGGCGCGGGGCTCTGGATTGCGGTTGCTGGCGCGCTCTCGTCCGGCCCGCGGCTGCTGCGACTGAACCTCGCCACGCTTCGCCTGGCGGTGCCCTGCGCCCTCACCGCCGCCCTCGGCTCGTTGCTCGGCGCGCAGCTCGGGTTGCGGATCCCGAAGTGGCTGGTGCAGGACCTGTTGGGTGTCCTGGTGATCCTGATCGCGGTCGTGATGTTGCGCTCCAAGGAACGCGAGGCGGTGGACGGGCGGGCGGTCGACCCCTGGGCGCGGCGCCTGCAGATGCTCGGGGCCTACCACGATCCGCTGGTCGGCGGCACGGTCCGCTGGGCGGCCCGCCGGGTGCGGCTGGGCCTGCTGCTGGTCTTCGGCATCGGCATTCTCGGCGGCGTCTTTGGCGTCGGCGCGGGGTGGGCCAAGGTGCCGACGCTGGCGCTGGTGATGGGCGTCCCGCTGAAGGTGGCCACCGCCAGCAGTGTCTTCCTGATCTCCCTGGGTGACGTCGCCGGGGCCTGGGTCTACCTGCACCAGGGCAGCGTGCTGCCGTTCATGGTGGTCCCGTCGACGATTGGCCTGATGTTCGGCGCCAAGGTCGGCGCGCGGCTGCTGGAGCGGGCCCGGCCCGAGGCGGTTCGCAAGGTGGTCTTCGCCGTGCTGCTGTTTGCCGGCGCCCGCTCGCTGCTCGCCGGGCTCGGCATCTGGGGAGGCTGAGGTGCTGCCAGACCCGTTCCCGACCGGCCCTGGCATCCCGCCCGAGAACCGCCGTTTCGCGCGCGTTGTCGAGCGCGGCACGCAACTCGTGCTGACCTGGCTGGTGGTCAGTCACTTGGCCTACCTGGCGGCCCCGCCGGCGGGCGTTGCGGCGCACTGGCAGCACTCGCACGGCGAGTTCCACGCCGCCACCGGGCTGCCCGTCGGCTGGGCCCAACTGGCCGACCTGCCGGCCCCCGGGGCACTCAGCCTGGCCGGCATCGCCCTGCTGGGGCTGCTGCCGCCGCTCGCCCTGCTGACCGTCTTGCCGCTCTACTGGCGGCGCCGCGAACGGCTCTTCAGCGCCGTCGTGGTCACCACCACGGTCGTCATCCTGCTGGCCGCCAGCGGCTGGATCGCCAGCGGCCACTAGCCCCCCGCGGCCTCGACCTGGCGCTGCACGGCGTCGACGCGGCCTGCCAGGACGTCGTCGACGGTGACCGCCCGGCCGGCGGCCACCGACTCCAACAGCGCGTAGATCACCGCCACCGACCGCAGGCCCAGCTCGCCCGGCACCTCCGGCGGACAGCCGTCGCGAATCGCCGCGATGAAGTCGGCCAGCTCCGCGGCGATCAGCTTACGGTCGGTGACCGCGGACTCGTACTGGTAGCCCGCCGGCCGCGCACCCCAAAGGGCGGTCTCAACCGGGTTGAGCTGGTAGTCGGGCAGCGCCGCCAGCAGCGCGGCACCCTCCAGGTTGCCCTCCGGCCGGAGCACCACGGGACTCCGCCCACCGCGGTCGGCGGGCGCCTGCAAGGTGCCGGCGGTGCCGACGAGCAGCCGTTCGAAGCGCCCGTAGCCGGCGGTGGCAAAGTGGTGGACCCAGGCGCCGGTCGCCCCGGAGGCGAACTGCAGGGCCGCCGTGCAGGTGTCGAGGCCCTCGCAGACCACCGTCTGGGAGCTGCCCTCGGGCGGCTTCCAGAGCCGCTCGCGCTGCACTAACGCACCGACTGCCTGGACCGCGGCCAAGGGGCCGGCGAGGAGCTCCAGCAGGTAAGCGTGGTGCAGCCAGACGTCCAGCGGTAGCCCGCCCTGGGCCAGGCGGTGCCGCCAGGGCGTCCCGACGACTTGCGCGCCGCCGCTGAACGAGAGCTGCTGCGCGAAGGTCACCGCCCCCAGCAGCCCGCTGGCCACGATCGCCTGGCAGAGCCGGTTGCCTGGGTCGCGGCGGTTGTTCTCGGCTACCGCCAGCACCACCCCCGGCGGTTGGGCCGCCAGAATCCGCCGGCCCCGGGCGACGGTCACGGCGAACGGCTTCTCGAGGTGGACGTGGATGCCCGCCTGCAGCAGTTGCACCGCGACCGCATCATGCGTGCGGTTGGGCGTCACCAAATCGGCCGCCACGGCTCCGGACTGCGCGATCGCCTGGGTCAGGTCGGTGTAGACCGCCGGCCGGCGGCCGAACAACTCGGCGGCCTCGGCGGCGACGCGCGCCGCGTGGTCGGCCACCGCATCGACCACCGCCACCAGCTCCAGGTGGCCGGGACAGGCGCGCTCCAGCTCGGCCTGGCCACGCAGATGCCGCGCGCCCATCAGGCCGCAGCCCACCAGCATCAACGGCAGGCGCTCCATGTCAGCTCCCGGCCACTGCGTCGCGAGCGGCGTTCAGCAGCTTCAGGAACTCCCGCATCCAGGGCGCCGAATCCCACCAGGTGCGACTGCAGACGAGATTGCCGTCGACCACCACCGGCGCATCGACGAAGGTCGCGCCGCAGACCTCGGCGTCGAACTTGCACTTCGGCACGGTGGTCACCCGTCGGCCACGGATCACGTCGGCCGTGGCGACGATCTCGATGCCGTGGCAGATCGAAGCCACCGGCTTGCCGGTCGCGAAGAAGTGGCGGGTGATCCGCAGCAGATCCTCGTCGTAGCGCAGGTACTCGGGGGCCCGTCCACCGGAGATCACCAGGCCGAGGTAGTCCTCTTCGCGCACGTCACGGAAGGCGATGTCGGCCGGCAGCTTGTACCCTTCAAACTCGCGGGTGACGTCCCAGCCTGGCGGCACCTGGTGGGCGACCATGTGGATCAGCCGCGCCTCGGGCGCCGCGACGTGCAGCGTGTAGCCCTCCTCGGGGATCCGAAAGTAGGGGTAGAGCGTATCCATCTGCTCGGTGGCGTCGCCAATCACCAGCAGCACTTGGGCCATGGTTGTCTCCTTCGTTGACCTCAACCGCGCGCCACCCCAGCGGCGTCGAGCGCCCGCTGGAGCACGTCGTAGCAGAACTGCGCGCTGGCGAGCGGATCGTAGTCGGGGCGGTTGCTGACCATGCCGCTGACCTCGACCGTGAGGTAGCCTTGATACCCCAGCGCCGCCAACTGCCGCACGAAATCGGGGTAGTCGAAGTCACCTTCACCCGGCAGCAAGAAGGTGACGTGCTGGGCGTCGCCCGCAGCGTCCTTGACGTGCGTCGCCGCGGCGTGGGGCAGCATCAGGCCGGCCGCCTCGGCGACGCTGATGTCGCGCAGGACGAAGTGCGAGTGGTCGTAGTTGAACTGTAGCGCCGGCGAGTTGACCTGCTGCCGGACCCAGACGGCCTGCTCCGGCCGGTGCAGCAGCCCCCCGACATGGGGCTCAATCGCCAAGACCATCCCGGCCGCCTGGCAGCAGGCGGCCCACGTCCCGAGGGCCTCGACCAACTGCTGCCGCTGCGCGGGCCACTGTCCCGGCGCGCCGCCGGTCGTCGTCACCAACACCGGGGGCGGCCCGCTGGCCAGGTCACCGGCCAGCTCGATCGCCGCCTGCAGCGCTGCCAGCTCCGCCGCGGGATCGGCGGCCACGGCGTTCAGGCCCAGCATCAGCGCCGGCAGCTCCAGCGGCAGGTCGGCCAGCAACTGTCGCAACTCCCGCCGCTCTGCGGCGCCGACCTGCGCGGGCGCCCCCGGCGCGGTCGGCAGACAGCACAGCTCCAGGCCGTCGTACCCGACCGCCGCCGTCGCCGCCAGCGCCTCGCGCAACGGCAGGCGCGGCATCCCGTAGTTGCCGTACCCCAACTTCATGCCCGGACTCCCAGCCGCCGGCCGCTTGGCCATCCGGGCAGCACCTCCTCCCACTCCCCGACTGGATGCGCAGGGGGCCAGATGATTGCAGACAGATGACATGCTCCATCGGCCAGCGAGCTGACCAGGACCCCCGTAGCCCGGCCAAAAGGCTCGGTTCATCGGTCTACGAGCGCCCTGGCGAGTCCGGCCTGCCACTGCCAGATTGTTTCGTTTGTGTGTCAGCGTGGCTTTACCACTTCACAAGATCGGGGGTGGCACCTATAATCGAAGGACCCACATTCGGGGTCTGCGGGCAGTCTGTGCCGTGGTCCCGGCCTGACCTTGGGAGTAGCAGCGATGCCGCAGTACCGGCCGACCGCCGAAGGTCTTTACGATCCGCGCTGGGAGCATGATGCCTGCGGGGTGGGCTGTCTGGTCCACCTCAAGGGACAGCGCTCGCACCAGATGGTGCGCGATGGTCTGACGGCGCTGAACGCCCTGAATCACCGCGGTGCCTGCGGCTGCGAGCCGAACACCGGCGACGGGGCGGGGCTGCTGCTGCAGGTGCCCCACGAGTTTCTGTCGGCCGAGGCGGCAACGCTCGGAATCACGCTGCCGGCGGCTGGGCAGTACGGCGTCGGGACGCTGTTCCTGCCGCCCGATCCGGTGCAGGCGGCGGCCGGCCAGCGGATCTTCGCGGACATCGTGGCGGCCGAGGGGCAGCGCCTGCTGGGCTGGCGAACGGTCCCGACCAACAACGCCCGCCTCGGCGAGACGGCGCGCGCCAGCGAGCCGGCGATGCAGCAGTGCTTCATCGCCTGGGGCGACCGGATCACCGACGCCGACGCCTTCGAGCGGCGACTCTACGTGATCCGGCGGCTCTTCGAGAAGGCCATCACCGCGAGCGGGCTGGCCGACCAGGCGATGTTCTACTTCCCCAGCTTGTCCTGCTACACGCTGGTTTACAAAGGCATGTTGACGGCCTGGCAGCTCGACGAGTACTTCCCCGACCTCAGCGACGAGCGGCTGACCAGCGCCTTTTGCATGTACCACTCGCGGTTCTCGACCAACACCTTCCCGTCCTGGGAGCTGGCGCACCCCTACCGCATGATCAGCCACAACGGCGAGATCAACACCCTGCGCGGCAACATCAACTGGATGAAGGCCCGCCAGGCGCTGCTGGCTGGCAGCAAGTTCGAGCCCGGTGACATCGACAAGCTGCTGCCGATCATCCGCGAGGGGCTCAGCGACACCGGCACCATCGACTGCGTGATCGAGTTGCTGGTGAAGGCCGGCCGGGCGCCAGCGCACGTGATGATGATGCTGATCCCGGAAGCCTGGGAAAACCACACCACGATGCCGCCGGCGAAGCGCGACTTCTACGCCTACCACGCCTGCTTCATGGAGCCCTGGGACGGCCCGGCCTCGATCACGTTTACCGATGGCAAGACCATCGGCGCGACGCTTGACCGCAACGGACTGCGGCCGTCGCGTTACTGGGTCACCAAAGATGACCGCGTGATCATGGCTTCGGAAGTCGGCGTGCTCGACATCGCGCCCGAGGACATTGTGCTGAAGGGCCGCCTCGAGCCGGGGCGGATGTTCCTGGTCGATATGGAGCAGGGCCGGATCGTCGGCGACGAGGAGCTGAAGGAGCAGTTGGCCGCGGCGCAGCCCTACGGCGAGTGGCTGCGGGAGCACCTCGTCGGGCTGGACGAAGTCCCAGCGGCCGCGCAGACGGCCGGCGAGAGCGGCAGCGCCCTGCTGACCCGCCAGCAGGCCTTCGGCTACAGCCTGGAGGACCAGAAGTACATCCTCGGCCCGATGGCCGAGAACGCCCTCTGGGCGATTGGCTCGATGGGTACCGACACCCCGCTGGCGGTGCTCAGCGACCGGCCGCAACTGCTCTACAACTACTTCAAGCAGCTCTTCGCACAGGTCACCAACCCGCCGCTCGACTGCATTCGCGAGGAGCTGGTGACGGCCGTCGTGACCAACCTCGGGCCGGAGGAGAACCTGCTCGAGCCCGGGCCCACCGCGGCGCACCAGATCCGGCTCGAGACGCCGATTCTGACCAACGAGGACGTCGCCCGGCTGCAGGCCCTGGAGGGCTGGCGCGGCTTCCGGTCGGCGACCATTCCGATCCTCTTCCCGGCCGCCGAGGGTGCCGCCGGGCTGGCCGCGGCGCTCGACGCGATGTGTGCCGAGGCCGACGCGGCCATCGCCGCCGGCTGCAACGTGCTGCTGCTGAGCGACCGCGGGGTCAGCGCCGAGCTGGCGCCGATCCCGTCGCTGCTGGCCTGCGCCGGGCTGCACCACCACCTGGTGCGCACCGAGCAGCGCAGCCGGGTCGGCATCGTGGTGCAGAGCGGTGACGCCCGCGAGGTCCACCACTTCTGTCTGCTGCTGGGCTACGGCGCCGGCGCGGTCAACCCCTACCTGGCCTTCGACACTTTGGCCGACATGGTTCGCCGCGGCCTGACCCCGGCCGGGTTGGACTTCGCCCACGCGCAGAAGAACTACCTCAAGGCAATCGTCAAGGGCGTGGTGAAGGTGATGGCCCGGATGGGCATCAGCACCATCGCGAGCTACCGCGGGGCCCAGATCTTCGAGGCGATTGGCCTCAACCGCAGCTTCGTCGACCGGTACTTCACCTCGACCCCGACGCAGGTCGAGGGGATCGGCCTGGAAGAGCTGACGGCCGAGATCCTGGCGCACCACCGGCGGGCCTGGCCCGATCGGCCGGTCGGGCCGCGGCTGCTGTCCTGGGGTGGCCAGGACCAGTGGCGCCGCGAGGGGGAGTTCCACCTCTTCAACCCGGAGACGATCTACCGCTTGCAGCACGCCACGCGCGATGGCAACTACCAGATTTTCAAGAGCTACACGCAGCGGGTCAACGACCAGGCGCAGCGCCTCTGCACGTTGCGCGGGCTGATGGAGTTCCGGTCCGACGCGGTCACGCCCGTGCCGCTCGACGAGGTCGAGCCGGCCAGCGAGCTGGTCAAGCGGTTCTGCACCGGCGCGATGTCGTACGGATCGATCAGCGCCGAGGCCCACGAGACGCTGGCGATTGCGATGAACCGCCTGGGCGGCTGGTCGAACACCGGCGAAGGCGGCGAAGACCGCC
Source organism: Fimbriimonadaceae bacterium (assembly GCA_020850355.1). GTDB lineage: Bacteria > Armatimonadota > UBA10988 > UBA10988 > UBA10988 > JADZEX01. The sequence goes on from JADZEX010000069.1 coordinate 30,522, forward strand.
GCCGCTACGAGCCCGACGCGAACGGCGACCTGCGCCGGTCGCGGATCAAGCAGGTCGCCTCCGGGCGCTTCGGCGTGACCAGCGACTACCTGGTCAACGCCGATGAGCTGCAGATCAAGATGGCCCAGGGCGCCAAGCCCGGTGAGGGTGGCGAGCTGCCGGGCCACAAGGTCTACCCCTGGATCGCCGCGACCCGCGGCACCACCCCGGGGGTCGGCCTGATCTCGCCGCCGCCGCACCATGACATCTACTCGATCGAGGACCTCGCGCAACTGATCTACGACCTCAAGAATGGCAATCCGGAAGCCCGCATCGCGGTCAAGCTGGTCGCCGAGATTGGCGTCGGCACGGTCGCCGCGGGCGTCGCCAAGGCGCACGCCGACGTGGTGCTGATCAGCGGCCACGATGGCGGCACCGGGGCCAGCCCGATCACCTCCATCAAGCACGCCGGGACGCCTTGGGAGCTGGGCCTGGCCGAGACGCAGCAGACGCTGGTCAAGAACCGGCTGCGCGACCGGATCGTGGTGCAGACCGACGGGCAGCTCAAGACCGGTCGCGACGTGGCGATCGCTGCGCTGCTGGGGGCCGAGGAGTTCGGTTTCGCGACCGCTCCGCTGGTGGTGCTGGGCTGCATCATGATGCGCAAGTGCCACCTCGATACCTGCCCCGTCGGCGTCGCCACCCAGAACCCCGAGCTACGGGCGAAGTTCGCCGGGCGGGCGGAGCATGTCGTCAACTTCATGCTGTTCGTGGCCGAGGAGTTGCGCGAGATCATGGCGCAGCTCGGTTGCCGCACGCTGCAGGAGATGATCGGCCGTAGTGACTTGCTCGACATGAAGCCGGCGATTGCCCACTACAAGGCGCAAGGGCTCGACTTCACCCGGATCTTCCACCGGCCAGAGACCGCGCCGAACGCGAAGGTCTACCGCACCGAGGCCCAGGATCACGGGATCGCCGAGGTGCTGGACCAGCAGTTGGTGCCCCTCTGCGCGGCGGCGCTGGAGCGCGGCGAGGCGGTCGAACTGAGCCTGCCGATCCGCAACACCGACCGCACGGTGGGCACCATTCTGGGGAGCCACGTCTCCCGGAAGTACGGCCACGAGGGGTTGCCGGACGAGACCATCAAGCTGCACTTCAGCGGCTCGGCGGGCCAGAGCTTCGGCGCATTCCTGCCGCGCGGGATCGCCCTGACGCTGGAGGGCGATGCCAACGACTACTGCGGCAAGGGCCTCTCGGGCGGCAAGGTGGCGGTCTTCCCGCCGCGCACGGCGACGTTCGTGCCCGAGGACAACGTGATCATCGGCAACGTGGCGCTGTACGGCGCAACAGCCGGCAAGGCCTTCTTCCGCGGCAAGGCCGGGGAGCGCTTCGGGGTCCGCAATTCCGGGGCGCAGGCCGTGATCGAGGGCACCGGCGACCACTGCTGCGAGTACATGACCGGCGGCGTCACGGTGGTGATCGGTCGCACCGGCCGCAACTTCGCCGCCGGCATGAGCGGTGGGGTGGCGTATGTGCTGGACACCGCCGGCGATTTCGCCGGCCGCTGCAACCAGGAGATGGTCGACCTCGACCCGTTCACCGAGGCCGACGACCAGTGGCTGGTGCGCAGCCTGCTGGCGGAGCATGTGCGGTACACTGGCAGCACGGTGGCGCAGCGGTTGCTGGACGATTGGGAGACCACCAGGGCGCAGTTCGTGAAGGTGATGCCGCGCGACTACAAGCGCGTGCTGCGCGAGAAGCGCGAGGCGGCGGACTAGATGGGACTGGCCGGCAGCCTGCAACAGCAGCATCGGCAGACCGTCCTGGAGATGGTCGCGGCGGCTGACGGACGCCACCTGGAGGCCCTCTCACTGGCCGAGGCCCAGTGGCCCTCGGGGGCCGTCTACCTGCTGGGCTACGTCGCCGAGATGCACCTCAAGGCAGCTTACGCGCGGCTGGTGTTCGGGCGCGCAGCGGCCATTGTGGAGTGGCCGGACCTGGTCGATCAGGCCAAGCGGGACCCGGCCTGGCGTCTGCTGCTGACGACCAAGGCTGCCGGTGGCGTGCACAGCCTGACTTTGTGGAAGCAACTGCTGCTCGACGCGCGCGCCCGGCAGCCCGGCCTGAGCCCTCTGCCGGCGACCGTGCGGCAGACTTCGCACGACGTGGTGGACTGGCTTGACCGCAACTGGGCGGTCGAGCTGCGCTACGCCGCCGAGTTCGCCACGATGCCGGAGTTCGAGGCCATGAAAATGCAGGTGGAATGGCTGACGGGCGCCTACGGTGCGCTCGTCGGAGAGAGCTGATGCCGGTTAAGCGACTCGCTGAGGTGACCACGCCCGAGCACGACGACCTGGTGTCGGCTCTGGTTGCGGAATGGCGTGGCGAGACCCACCATGCGGAGCCGACGATCATCCTGGACGAGGCGGTACCCGGGAGCGGGCCAAGCCGGGTCTATGTGGTCTGGAGCCGCTGGGAGGATCTCAGTCCGCGCGAGCGTTCAGGCGTGATCGACGAGGCGTTGCGACAAGTGGAATCGGATCCGGCGCGCCGGGCGCAGGTGACGATTACCTGGGGCTTGACCCCGGCGGATGCGAAGCAAGCCGGACTGCAAGTCTAGGGCGGGATAGGCAGTAGGACGAACATGGGCAAACCAACCGGATTCATGGAGTACGACCGCCAAACCGCCACCCGGCGGCCGGTCGAGGAGCGGCTGCACGACTGGCGCGAGGTCTACCACGAGCCGGTGCTCAGCGTGCCGGAGATGCAGCAGCAGGGCGCCCGGTGCATGGACTGCGGGATCCCCTTCTGTCACCAGGGCTGCCCGCTGGGCAACCTGATCCCCGATTTCAACGACCTGGTCTACCGTGACCAGTGGCGCGATGCCAGCGACCGGCTGCACGCCACCAACAACTTCCCGGAGTTCACCGGGCGGCTCTGCCCGGCGCCCTGTGAGTCGTCGTGCGTGCTGGGCATCAACAACCCGGCCGTGACGATCAAGCAGATCGAGCTGGCGATTATCGAGCGGGCCTGGGCCGAGGGCTGGATCCGTCCGGAGCCGCCGGCCACGCTCACCGGTAAGTCGGTCGGCGTGATTGGCGCCGGGCCGGCCGGACTGGCTTGCGCCCAGCAGCTCCGCCGGGCGGGCCATGCGGTGACCGTCTACGAGCGCGCCGACCAGGCCGGCGGGCTGCTGCGGTACGGCATCCCCGAGTTCAAGATGGAGAAGCGCCACCTCGACGGGCGGCTGGCGCAGATGCTCGCCGAAGGCGTCGAGTTCCAGACCGGCTGCCACCTCGGCGTCGACCTGGCGGCGACCGAGTTGCAGGCCCGTCACGACGCCCTGGTGTTGTGCGGCGGCGCCAGCGCTCCGCGCGACCTGCCGATCCCGGGGCGGCAACTGCAGGGCATCCACTTCGCGGTGCCCTTCCTGACCCAGGCCAACCGCCGCGCGGTCGGGTTGACCGTGCCGGACGATGAGAGCGTCCTGGCGACCGACCGGCATGTCGTGATCATCGGCGGTGGCGACACCGGCGCCGATTGTCTGGGCACTTCGCACCGTCACGGTTGCGCCAGCGTGGTGCAGTTCGAGATCGTGCCGCGCCCGCCCGACCAGCGCGGCCACGGCAACCCCTGGCCGCAGTGGGACAACGTCTTCCGCGTCAGCAGCGCGCACGAAGAGGGCGGCGAGCGGGTCTATCAGATCAACACCAAAGAGTTCCGCGGCGATGCCACCGGGCAGGTTCGCGAACTCGTCACGGTGCAGGTCAACATGGTCTTCGACAACGGGCGGATGACCTTCCAGGAGATCCCCGGCAGCGAGCGGGTCTACCCGGCCGACCTGGTCCTGCTGGCGATGGGTTTCGTCGGCCCCGAGCGCGGTGGGATGGTCGCCGAACTCGGTGTCGAGTTGGATCCACGCGGCAATGTCAAGTCCGATGCGCTGCGCATGACCAGCGTGCCCGGGGTCTTCACCGCGGGTGACATGACCCGCGGGCAGAGCCTGATCGTGTGGGCCATTGCCGAGGGCCGCCACGCCGCGCACGGCGTCGACACCTATCTGATGGGCCGCTCCGACCTGCCGCTGCCGCTGGCGCTGGGCCAGGATCAGCGGCCGTTCGGCTGATCGTCGGGGACAGCCTGCGGCGCGGCTGACGCGGTCGCCTGCTCGGCGGCCGCGGACGTCGGCTTGATGGGAAGCAAGTACTTCAATCCGGTGACGATCAACAGCACGGCAAAGACGCGCAGCAACGTCTCACGCGGCAGGCGTTGCGCCAGGTTGACGCCGATCGGGCTCAGCAGCGCGGCGGCCAGGCCACAGATCAGCACCACGGTCCACTGCAGCCGGCCGGCCCGATGGTGGGCGTAGCTGCCGCTGACGCTGGTGATCATGATGATCGCCAGCGACTGCGCGGTGGCCAGCCTGACATCCAGCTTCAGGAAGGCCATCAGCATCGGCACCATGATGATGCCGCCACCGACTCCCAGCAGGCCGGCCAGCAGGCCGCCGGCGGCGCCGATCACGAGGCACTCCAGACCTTGCGCCAGACTCACGAAGGCTCTCCCGGGCACCGGCGTTGATTGACCCCGCAGCCCGCGCCGTGGTACCCTCCGGCGGCAGGCGCATGAAAGCGGCACTCGTCCACATCATAGCCTATCTCGCGCTGCTCGCCCCGGTCTTCGCGCAGACGACGCACCGCGAGTGGTGGGATCAAGCCGCCCGGCCGACGACGGTGCTGCCGGCGGTCTCCTGGGCCGGCCCGGCACCCCAGCTTGACGGCGACCTGATCGACTGGATCGACCTCCCGGGGCTGCCCCTCGGCCTGGTCCACCAGGCCGGCTTCGACAAGGACTGGCGGGGCCGCGCCGACCTCTCCGCAACGATTCGCTTCGCCCGCACCGCCGACGGGCTGCTGCTGGCGGTCGACGTGGCCGACGACCGGCTGGTCGTGGCGCCCGGCAACGACCGCACCCGCGGCGACCAGGTCCGGCTGTTCCTGGGTCCCACCCCCGCCGAAAGCCGCGCGCTGGCGCTGCTGCCCGCCTGGCAGCGCGACGGTTCGAGCAGTGCCGCGGCGGTGGTTGATCTGGATCAGCGCGATCTGCTGCGCGGCGCACCGGTCTCCTGGCGGCAGCTCGAGAAGGGCTACCGCGCCGAACTGCGGCTGCCCTGGGCGGCGCTGCAGCCGCTCGGCCGCGACCTGAGTGGCGCGCGGCTGGCCGTGCAGGTGATCGACTGGGACGACCCGAACGGCGAGAAGGTGGTGCTGAGCTGGCCGGCCGACCTGCAACCGCCGGCGACGCAGCCGCCGGCCAGGCCGAAGACCAGCCCTTGGGAGCCGCCGGTGGTGGCCACGGTGGCGCGGCCCGAGCGGTTCGGCGAGCTGCGCGCGGTGGAGCGGTTCGAGCTGGAGACCGCGGCGGAGTTCCTGCCGAGCATCGTGCAACTGGGCACCGAGGCGAGCTTCTACGGCGGCGGTGAGGACGCCCGGGTGCTGGCGCTGTGCGGCCTGCCGCCGGAGCAGGTGGTCGGGCTGGACGCCTACGTGGTCGACCCGGCCGGGCAGCCGGCGCTGCTGTCGCGCGGCGATTTCTGGACCGACGGCGCGGTGCGCGGGCTGCAGTGGACCTGGGCGGTACCTTACGACTTCAGCGCGACCCACCTGCTGGCCGCCTGGATCGACCGGCCAGCGCTGGCGCAGACCCGGCTGTTCGGTCGGCTCGAGAGCATCGGCGCGGCCTATCGTGAGCATCTCGCCCGGTTGGACGCGTTGCAGCGCGAGATGCTGGCGGCGGCGGTGGCGCCGGGCTCCGACGCCCGGCGACGGCGTTACCTGGGCAGTGTGCTGATCAACCTGGAGGACAAGGCGCAGAGCCAGTCGGCCTGGGCCAGCTACCTGGCGCGCGACGACCTGGCCAAGCTGGAGGCCGACTTCAATGACCTGCGCAGCCAGTTCGCGGCGGCGCTGGACGGTCGCGACCCGTACGCCGGTCGCAAGGGCACGCTGCTGCGCGGGTACGTCTCCGACATCGACGACACGCTGCAGCACTACAGCGTCAGCGTCCCGGACTCCTGGAACCCCACTGCGCGGCTGCCGCTGGTCGTGAGCATCCACGGCTACGGCTTCGGGCGGTTCCTGGGGCACCCCGCGCCGGCCTACCCCGACGCCGTGGCGGTGGCCTGTTTCGGGCGCGGCAACGGCGACTACAAACTGTGGTGCGAGCGCGACATCCTGACCGTGATGGACGCGATGCTGGAGGATTACGGCGTCGATCCGAACCGGGTCTACATCACCGGCGGCTCGATGGGCGGCACCGGCTCGTTCCACATGGCCTCGCTGTTCCCCGACCGCTTCGCCGCGATTGGGCCGACCGCCGCCAACGCCAACCACCACGTCTGGGAAGAGGTCTGGGGGTGGGGCCAGCGCGAGCGCACGCCGCTCTCACCGTTCCGCGACTGGATCGAGAGCACCACCTCGGCTTTTCAGTACGCCGAGAACTACCGCAACGTCGGGGTCTACTGCCTGCATGGCACGCTCGACAACATCTGCCCGGTCGGGCATGCCCGGACGATCACCGAGCGGCTCGCCAACCTGGGCTACGATGTCGTCTACGAGGAGTTCCCCGACGTCGGCCACGGCGGCTTCTCGGCCGCGGCGGGCAACCGGCAGAAGAACTACATGTTCAGCCGAGCCCGCGACCCCTACCCGCGGCAGGTCACCTGGAAGACCAGTTGGCCACGCTACGACGGCACCGCCTGGCTGCGCTTGGAGCGCTTCGCGCAGGTCGCCCGCGACGCGCTGCTGGACGCGCGAATCGACGGGCAGCAGATCCGGATCACGACCGACAACGTGGCGCGGCTGCGGCTGGAGCTGAACGACCAGTTGGTCAGCGCGGACCGCCCGCTGCAGGTGCTGGTCGATGGCCAGCCGGCCTGGGAGGGAGCGCTGCCGCGCGATGGCGTGGTGCGGCTGGGGCGGGTCGGCGAACAGTGGCAGGCGGTGGAGGCGCCGCGCACGCTGGAGAAGAACGTCGCCGTCGGCGGGCCGCTGGAACACGCCTTCATGAGCCGCTTCCTGCTGGTCTGCGGCACCACGGGCGACCGCCGGACCAACGAGGTCAACCGCCGGATGACCGAGCAGTTGGCCGAGAAGTGGCGCCGCTGGGGCCGCGAGCAGCGGGCCCGCGTGAAGCTCGACCGCGACGTCACCGCCCAGGACATCGCCGACTCGAATCTGGTCTGCTTTGGTGGGCCTGACAGCAACAGCGTCGTGGCGCAGATCAACGACCGGCTGCCGGTGCGCTTCGAGGGCGACGCCGTGGTGGCCGGCGCGCAGCGCTTCCGTGGGCGCGACGTCGGCCTCAAGCTGTGCTACCCGAACCCGCTCAACCCGCAGCGCTACGTCTGTGTGCTGGCCGGGGTGACCTGGGAAGGCACCTACGACATCAACGGCCGCTTCGGCAACTTCTTCGACTGGGGCGTCTTCGACGACCGCAACTACTTCGACTTCCTGATCTTCGACGCCCAGACCAGCCAGGAGCCCGAAACGGCGGTGCTGTTCGGGTACTTCGACCCCGACTGGAGCCTCCGCGAGGCGGTCACCTTCCGGGGTGACCCGGCGATCCGCGAGGCGGTCCGCCCCCGCCATCCGCCCGACCCCCTGGCGCCGCTGCCGACGGCCGACGAGGTCTACGTGAGCAGCCTCACGCCGCTCGCGGTGCGCCAGGAAAAGGGCGTCATCGGGTACGACCAGAGCTTCACCGGGCGACCCATCACCCTCGGCTCGCAGCGCTTCGAGCGCGGCTTGGGGGTGCATCCGCAGGCCGAGATCGTCTACGACCTCGAGCGCGGCTTCCAGAGCTTCGAGGCCTGGGTGGGCGTTGACCTGGAGGGCGCCAGTACCGTCAGCAAGGCCCGTGAAGAGGCCGAGCGGGTCGCCTTCCAGGTCTATGGCGACGGCCGTCTGCTGGCCGACACCGGCGAGATGCGGTGGAACACGCCGGCCCGACACATGGTCGTCAACGTCGCCGACGTCAAGGAGCTGACCCTCACGGCGCGAGCGTTGGATGGCCGCAAGTGGCTGTTCGGCGATGCCGGCTGGGGCCTGGCGCGGCTCAGCCGCCGGGCCGAGGTGCGGGTCGCCCCGCCGCCGTTGCGCCTCGGCGCCGACCGGCTCGGCCTCGATGGCGAGTGGCTGCTGGACGACGACGAGATCGGCGAGGGTGTGGCCCGCGGCGCGCAGGCTACGGCGCCGGCCGCCCAGGACCGCCGGGTGACCCTGCCGGGTACCATCCAGGCCGCGTTGCAGGCGGCCGGCGAACTGCCTGACCCGTACCGTAACGACCAGTTGACCGCCGCCGCCGAGGTCGCCAGGCGGGAGTGGTGGGTCTACCGCCGGGTCGACCTGCCGGCAGCCTGGAGCGGCCGCCGCCTCTGGCTGCATCTGTCGGGCGTCTCGCAGCAGGCCGATGTCTGGCTCAACGGCACCTGGCTCGGCGAGGCCGCCGGGCCGCACGCGCGGGTTGAGTTGGAGGCCACCGGGCCGGCACGCTACGGCGAGCGCAATCTGCTGGCGCTGCGCCTGCTGGCCGGGCCGGCGGCCTGGACCAATGTCCGCAACCCGGCGGCGCCGGCCCGCGAAGTGGTCCTCGGGCTCGGCAGCAGCTACGGTCGCGACGCGGGCGGCACCTGCCTGCCGATCGGGGTCACCGGCGACCTGGAACTGCGGGCCAGCGGGCCGGTGCGGCTGGCGCCGTTGCGGGTCGCCACACAGTTGCCGGAAGTCAACGCGGTCGGGCCGTTGGCGCGCGTGGCCGGGATGGTGGTCGTCAGCAGCAGCCTCCGCAATCTCGACAAGACACCGCGCCTGGTGACGGTCCGCGGGCAGGTCGCCGCCCTCGATGGCCTGGACCCGGCGGTGCCCTTCGAGCGCCGGCTGCGCCTCGCCGCGCTCGAAACCGTACCGTTGCAGATCGCCATCAGCATGCCGCGGTTGCGGCTCTGGTGGCCAGCCGGGCGAGGCGGGCAGCCGGCCTGGCGGGTCACCGCCGAGGTCCGCACCGAGGACCAGGTCTCCGACGCCGGGGACGCCCGCTTCGCACCGCGGCGGATCGAGCTGCCGGCGGCACCGGGACCGGCCAGTCTGTTGGTCAACGGTCAGCCGGTACTGCTGCGCATCGCCGAGTGGACCACGGCCGACCGCCTGCTGCGCCCCTCGCGCGCCCGCTGCGAACAGATCCTGCGGCTGGCGCTGGAGACCGGCTTCAACGCCGTGCGGATCCCAGCGCTCAGCGGGCTGGCCGAAGCCGACTGCTACGAGCTGTGCGACGAGCTGGGCCTGCTGGTGCTGCAGGATTTGCCGCTCGAGGGCGAGGTCGGCCGGGCGACGGCGGCGACCGTCGCTGGAGCGGTCGACAGCGTGCTGCTGGCGACCCTCAACCGACCCAGCGTGGTGGCCTACGTGGTGGGCAATGACCTCGGGCTGAGCGCCGCGACGGCGGAGCGCCGGGCGCTGGCTGAAGACCGCCTCGCCGAGCTGGCGCCGGACCGGCTGAGCGTCGCGCCGACCAGCAGCGGGGCCGGCCTGGCGCAGTGGATCTTCCGCGAGCCGCAGCCCGACGCGAGCGGCGCGCGGCGAGCGCTGCCGCTGAACCTGACCCGGCTTGAGCTGCCGGGCGCGCCGCCGGCCGACCTGAGCTTCCTGGATCGCCAGGCCCTGCCGCTGGACGACGCCCTGACACCGTGGCCGCTGACCGCCTGGTGGCGCCTGCACGGGGGCAGCGATACCGATTTGCTGGCGGCGCAGCGCTGGCTCGGCGCGGCGCGCGACGAAGCCGAGCTGCTGGCCTTGCTGACGCGCTGGCAGGTCGAGCAGACGCGGCGCCAGGCGGCCGCGGCGGTGGCCAATGGCGGCGCGGTGTGCGTCGCCAACCTCAATGAGTCCTGGCCGCGCTGCGGCCCGGCCCTGGTCGCGTATGACGGCTCGCCGCGCGCGGCCCGCGATGTGCTGCGCCGGTACCTGACCGGCCCGGCGCTGGTCGCCCTGGCCAGCGACCCGGCGCCGCGGCCGGGCCACAGCGTCAGGGTCGAACTGCACGCCCGCGGAGCCGACGACCCGGCCGGCTGGGCGGCGCGGCCGAGCACCTGGCAGCAGGTCACCTGCCGGATCGAAAGCCTCGACGGGCAGGTCTGGGCGGAGCAGACCTGGGACCTGCCCGCCGGTGCCGATCCGGCGCTACCAGCGGCCGTGCTGACCTGGGAGGTGCCGCTCGATGCGCCGGCCGGCGCCTATCTGGCGATTGCCACGGTGCCGGGCGCGGCGGTCGAGGCCGAGGTTCTCACCCTGGCGGTGCAGGCCCGCCCGCAGCACCGGGTGCGGGTGCTCTGGCTGAGCGACGAGTCGCCCTGGCCGGGGATCCAGCCAGTCGGGCGTGAGGAACTGGCCAGCGGCACCTGGGAGGTTGCCTGCCTCGGTCCGGGCCACCTGCCGCCGCTGCTGGAGGTGGAAGCCCAGGCCCTGCTGGCGGCGGTGCGCGGCGGGGCGGGACTGCTGGTGATCGGGCCGCCAACCTGGCTGGGCCCGGGCGCCGCCACCGACCTGCTGGCGGCCCGGCCGCTGCTGACGCCGCCGGCCGACCCGGTGCCTGGTCAGCCGGAGCTGCGGGTGACCACCCATCCGGCCCTGGCCAGCCTCGGCAACGGTCTGCCGGCTGGCGTGCTGGGCGACTGGTACGAGCTACCGCCGACCGCCGAGGTGCTGGCCCAGTGGGGTCGCGGGCGCCCGCTGCTGGTGGAGAGCGCCGCCGGTCGCGGGCGGGTGCTGGAGATCCTGGCCGACCGCGACTACCTGCGGCGGCTCGGCGTCTGGGACCAGCGCGAGCGGTTCCTGAGCGGCCTGCTGGCGTACGCTGGCAAGCTCAGCCACGCCGACACGCAGAGCCTGCTGGCGGTCCCGACGGCGCCGCCCTTGGCCAGTCTGCGCGACCTGCCGGCCGGGACGCTGAAGCTGACCGTCGACACGGCGCCGCTGACGCTGACCGCGGACCGTCCCGAGACGCGGCTGGTGCGCCTGAAGAACGAGAGCGCCACCCCGATGCCGCTGGTGCAACTGCGCGTGAGTGGTCTGCCGCTGGGCGTCAGCGGCACCTTCAGCCAGGGCGCGCTGGTGCTGTTGCCTGGGGAGGAGAAGGCCGCGCTGCTGACGCTGCGGACCGTCCGCCGGGGGCGCCGCACCGCCACCGTGCAGCTTGCCGCCAGCGGCTGGGGCGTCCGCGCAACCAGCGTCGATCTGCCCCTGGAAGCGCGTTAGTCGAATGCCAACCGCGATCCGGCCACGGCTGCGGGCAGTGCTGCTGGGCACCTTGCTGATCCCGCTCAACGCCTACTTCGTGATTCAGGTGGAAGTGGTCTACGCCTCGATGCAGGCCACCAACCTGTCGCTCTTCTACAACGTGATCGGCAGCCTCACGGCGGTCGTGGCGATCAACGCCGTGGTGCGCCGGCTGGCTCCCCGCCAGGCTCTGACGACCGCCGAGGTGCGCGTGATCGGGGTCATGTTGACCGTCGCGACGGCCCTCTTCGGGGTCGACATGCTGCAGATCTTCGTGGGCCTGTTGCCCCACGCGCACCAGTTCGCGACGCCCGAGAACCGTTGGGAGCAGCTCTTCCTGATGCACCTGCCGCCCTGGCTGGTGGTGCATGATCGCGCCGCGCTGGATGACCTCTACCGCGGCTACAGCTCGCTCGCCGCGCCGGGCCACTGGGCCGCCTGGTCACGCCCGCTGCTGGTTTGGGGCTGCTTCCTGGCCGGCTTGCTGGCCTTCTGCGCCGGCGTCGCGGCGCTGCTGCGGCGGCCCTGGGCAGAGCACGAACGGCTGACCTTCCCGATCATCGCCCTGCCGCTGGCGCTCACCGAGCCGGGTCGGATGCTTTGGCGGGACGGCCTCTTCTGGTGTGGCTTCTTGCTGGCGACCGCCATCAACCTGTCGCGGGCACTGCACACCTGGATCCCCTCGTTCCCCGAGATTCGCCAGAAATGGGATGCCGCCGCCGCCTTCACGGCCCCGCCCTGGAATGGGGTCGGCTGGACACCGCTCTCGTTCTACCCCTTCGCGATTGGTCTCGGGTACCTGATGCCGTTGGAGCTGTCGTTCAGTTGCTGGCTGTTCTACCTGCTCTGGAAGGTGCAGTTGGTGGTCCGCGCGGCGATCGGCCTGGGACCGCTGGAGGGGGCCTGGATCGGGGCGCAGGGGCACGGGGCCTGGATCGGACTCGGCCTGATGGCACTCTTCACGACGCGCCGCGAACTGCTCCGCACGTTGCGCGCCGCGCTGCGTGGCAGCGACGACGGTAGTGAGGCGATGAGCCCCCGGACGGCCTGGCTGGCGATGGGCCTGGGGCTCTTGGCGATGGCCGGGATCGGCCACCGGGCGGGCTTCGCGACGCCGGCAATCGGCGGTTGGCTGGCAATCTACGCCGTGATTGTGGTCTGCATCGCGCGGATGCGTGCGGAGTTGGGTCCGCCGAGCTGCGACCTGCCGCGCGGTTCGCCGGACCGCATGATGGTGGCTTTCCTGGGCCCGGAAGCCTTCGGCCCGCGCAACCTGTCGCTGTTCTACCTGCTCGATTGGCTGACCTACAGCTATCGCGCGCATCCGGTCGGGCACCAGATTGAGAGCTTCCAGATCGGCCAGCGCAGCGGCCTGGACCTGCGCCGGCTGACCGCGATTCTGGCCTGGTCGATGCTGGTGGCCTACGTCGCCTGGTGCTGGCTGGCGCTCGACGCGGTCTACCGCTTCGGGTTCAACGCCCGCATCCGCAGCTACCTGGACGATGCCGCCAACCAGAACTGGACCGAGCTGGCGACGGTGCTGCAAGGCAAGGTGGGCGCCAACCAGGCCTACATTCGGCAGTTCCTCAGTGGGCTGGCGGTGATCGTCTCGCTGGTGCTGGTGCGGCAGCGCTTCGTGTTCTTTCCGATCCACCCGGTCGGGTACGCTGTCAACGGCAACTGGACCCTGTCGCACTTGTGGTTCAGCCTGTTCCTGGCCTGGCTGCTCAAAAGCACGCTGGTCAAGGCCGGCGGCTTACGCGCCTACCGACGGGGGCTGCCCTTGTGCTTCGGCCTGATGCTGGGGGACTGCCTGGTCGGCGGCGGCCTCTGCCTGCTCTCAACGTTCTGGGATGCCCCAGTTCGCGGGTTCTTCCCGTAGTCGTCAAAGTCATGGCGGATGCCGGCGGGTGGTGCGTATGGAGGGAGACAAGGGGCGCCGCGCCGTGGCGAGAGCCGTTGACCGATTCCCTGGCGCTCCTGGAGGACGAGTAGAATGCGCAAGAGTTTGATGCTGGGCGTCGGCGCCCTGCTGACCAGCAGCCTGTTCCTCGGCGGTTGCGCCAAGGGCCCGACCGAAGCCGAGCCCGGCCCGGTCGTCGCGACGCCGCCGGCCAGCGCGGGCGCCCCGGCCCCGGCTGGCACCCCGGCCCCGCCGGCCGCCGGCGCTCCGGCCGCTGGCGCTCCCGAAGGCGCCGTTCCGGGCGCTCCGGCTCCGGCCGCCGCTCCGGGCGCCCCGGCTGGCGCTCCCGCTGGCGCTCCCGAAGGCGCCGTTCCGGGCGCTCCCGCCCCGGCCGCCGCTCCGGCCGCTCCGGCCCCGTCGGGCTCCCCGGCTGGCGCCGCTCCGGCGGGTGGTCACTAGTCGCACTTTCCGGCTTGGCCGGAGGCAAGCGGCGGAGCGGCTCTTTCGGGACCGCTCCGCCGTTTGCTGTGCGGGCCGTGCAGCAGCCGGCGTGTCATACTGCTGTTCCGCCTGGGAGCGTCGCGGCGCCCGCCGACCTGCGGCGCTGCGACGGTTCTGGGGAGGCAGGCGATGAACTGCCCAGTCTGTGGCACCAACACCCGGGTGGTGGACTCGCGGACGGCCGAGGATGGGGAGTCCATCCGGCGTCGCCGCGAGTGTTGCGCCGTCGCCTGTGGCACGCGCTTCACCACCTACGAACGTCTCGAACAGCGGCTGCTGGTGGTCACCAAGCGCGACGGCCGGCGGCAGGCCTATGACCGCGCCAAGCTCCTGGCCGGCCTGGAGCTGGCCTGCACGAAGCGGCCGATCGACAGCCAGCGGCTGGTGGCGGTGGTTGAGGCGATCGAGCAGGAGCTGCGGCGGCAGGTGGACAGCGCGCTGACCACCGAACACCTCAGCGAGCTGGTGCTGCAACACCTGCGCGAGCTCGACGAGGTGGCCTACCTGCGATTCGCGTCGGTCAACCGCCGCTTCGACCGCGCCGCGGACTTTCGGCGCGCGGCCGCCGCGATCGAGCGGCCGGCTCCCTGACCCCGGTCAGGTGCCCCGCCACCAGCGCCAGACGCGCAGCCAGGTGTCGCTGTCACCAAAGCCGCCCGGCTTGGTCACCACCAACGGCCCGGCCGGCTGCGCCAGCGCCGCGACCACCCCGGGCGCCAGCGATCCGAGCACTCGCAGCCAGTCGACCGCCAACGCCCGCAGGACCGCCGCCGCGGTGGCGCCGCCGGTCACGAAGAGGTGGGTGATCGGCTCTCGCTCGTGCTGGCGTTGCACCGCCGCGGCCAGCTCCGCCAGACGGTCGGCGTTCAGCGGCTGGCCGGCCGCCGGCAACTCCAGCCGGACCACCTGCGGCAGGGCCCAACTCGGCTCGAGCGACGCTTCGGCGCGCGCACGATGCACCAAGGTGCCGGCCTGCGTGACGTTGGCCGGGTGCGCGCTGCCGCATGCGAAGAGCATTGCGCTGCCACCGAAGGGACGCGTCTGCGCCAGCTCCGGCGCCACGCCCCAGCGCTGCCGGGCGAGCGCCGCGATCAGCCCACCCGACCCGACTGGGAGCACGTCCGGCGTGGTCAGCACGGCGGCGGCCAGCAGGTCGAGGTCACGCGTCGTGACGGCGTCGACGGTGATCGGGCCGGGTGGCATGGCCGCCAGCAGGGCAGGCAACCGCGGCGATCGCACCAGGCGCAGGCTGAGGTGCGGGACGCCCGGCAGCACGGTCGCCAGGTTGTGGCAACTCCCGTCGGGCAGCTTGCAGCAACCGCCGCGATAGGCCCGGCCGGCCGGCGGGTTGGCCGGACAGACCACCAGCCGCAGGGCGGGGTCGGCGCGGGTCAACGACGCCAGCTCCGCCGCCACCGGACCACGCAGCGTCGAGTCGATTTTCTTGTAGACCAGTTGTCGCCCGGCGGCGCGAAGCTGGCGCAGGCTGGCCTGCACGCCCGCGGCCGCCGCCGCGGCTGGCAGCTCACGCGTCGCCGTGTCGACGACCAGCAGGTCGGCCGCCGGCCAGTTGCCCAGCGGCACCGCAACCCTGCCGAGCGCCGTGCAGGCCGCCGCTGCCTCCAGGGCACCGGTCAGGTCATCGGCCAGCAGTGCCAAGGGCAGCGCCAAGGTCGCCTCCTGCGCCAGTCTTCGCGGCACCGCCCGCGATTCCCTGCGCAGGCGCTGCTGGCGGGCGCGGCCGGTGTCATGCTTTGCGAGGCCCCGCGCGCCCAGTGGGCGGGCGGCGCTGTGGCCGGGAGGTCAGGTGCGGCATGGTCGAACGCCGCTACCATGCGGATCTGGAGATCGCCTGGGGGCAGCTCCCCGGCCGGCGTCGTCGCGGCCGACGCGGCGCGTTGCGCTGGCTGCCGAGCGCCACCGGTGGCTACCTCTTGCTGGCCCTCGCCAAGGGTCCCGAGGAGCTCGCCGCGGCTGGCGCCCGGCTGATCGTCAGCACCCCCCCCGGCGCCGACCTGCCGAGCTGGCTGCGCGAGCGGCATGCCGCGCTGCAAGCCGGGTTCGGCGACTCCCTCACCGCCTCGGCCATCGCGCTACGCCTGGATGGCGGCCAGCTTGACCACGCCTGGGTTGGTGACCTGCGGCTGTACCACTACCTCGCGGGCGAGCGCTGCTACCGGACCGCGGACCAATCGGTCGTCGAGGCGCTGGTGCAGAGCGGGCGATTGCCCGAAGACGAGATGCGGCGGCATCTCTTGCGGCACACCCTGACCGCGACGTTGGGCGGCAGCGACCGTCACGAGCTGGTGGTGGCGCCGCCCGACACGGCGCTGGCCCGGCGGGAGATCGTGGCTGGCAGCACCCTGCTGGTGACCTCGGCCGGCCTGCACCATAGCCTTGGCGAAGCGGTGCTGGCCGCGCATGTGGCCGCACCTGGGGCGTCCAGCACCGTGGCCGCGGCGCTGCTCGCCGCAGCGGCCACGACGGGGGTCGATGAGGAGGCTTGGATCGCGGTGTTGCGTCCCAGCACCCCGCGACCGGCGCGGGGGCGACCGGCCAGCGCCGCGCTGGCCCGCGGCCGGGCCGCCTGGCGCACCCGCGGGCGTTAGGCGCGGGCGAGCTCCGCCAGCCAGGCGTGGACCCGTGGGTCGCTGGTCAGTTCGGGGTGAAAGGTCGAGGCCAGCAGATTGCCCTGCCGCACGAAGACCGGCTCGTCGTCGATCGCCGCGAGGGCTTCGACGCCCGGCCCAACGCTGACGAAGCGCGGCGCCCGGATGAACACCGCGGGAAACTCCGCCGCGCCCAGCGCCGCCATCGCCAACCCGCGCTCGAAGCTGTCGGTCTGTCGTCCGTAGGCGTTCCGCGCGATCCGGGCGTCGAGCAGCCCGAGGTTGTGGACGTCGTTCTCGACGACCTCGCGGCTCAGCAAGATGGCGCCCGCGCAGGTCCCCCAAATCGGCCGCCCGGCGGCGTGCAGTTCGCGGATCGCCTGGTCCACCCCGTAGCGCCGCATCAGCTTGCCGATCGTGGTGCTCTCGCCGCCCGGCAGAATCAGGCCGTCGCAAGCGGCGACCTGCTCTGGGGTCCGGACGTTGCGGGCGTCGACGCCGAGCCCCGCGAGCATCTCCAGATGCTCGCGGAAGTCGCCTTGCAGGGCCAGTACGCCAATCACTGGGCTTCGCACGACAGAACCTCGGGGGTCAAGGCAGGCAGATGCCATGTTCGGAGATCGTTGAGTGTCCGCGTCGCGTCGCAGCGGGCGGGCGCGGGCAGAGGCACGCGCAACCCCCGCCACGGGCGTTGGCGGGTGCTCAGCGGGCAGTGCTGACCGCACGAATCACGGTCCGCACATAGCGCTGGTAGTCGATCGCCTCTTGGGCTGTCGGCTCCGCCTCACGCGCCACCGCGCGGCGATGCGCGTCGGCCAGGTCGCGGTACATCGCAGCCACCTGGGCTGGCACGTCATGCTCTGCGACGAGGCTCCGGAGCAACTCGGCAGGCTCGGCTTCCAGCGCGGCCAGACCAACCCGCAAACCGGCCAGACGGATCGCCAGGTCCATTGCGCTGAACGACTTGGACACGGCGATCACCGGGTTGGGGTCCACCAGGACGTCACTGCGTTCCTGCACCTCAGCCGTGCTAGGCATTGCTCTGCTCCTGATTGGTCTCCACCGCCGACGCGGTGAGTCGCTGGCGGACCGCATCGTCCAAACCCGCCAGCCGATCGAGCTGGTCAGCCGCGAACAGGGTCACCTTGTGACCAGACGGACTCTCGTACACCGTGGTGCGCCCGGCCAGCGACGTCAGCAGCGCGCGCCACTCCTGCGGGAAGCGTACCGCCTGCAGCAGCAGCCAGGCGACCAGGCCGAGACCGGTCAAGGCCTGCAGCAGGGCCACCACCTGGCCTGGCATCCAGCAGAAGACCGCCAGGGCGAGGGCGCCGCAGAGCCACCAGGGCCAGGCCTGCCGGGCCGGGCGCTCGCCACCAGCCGCGCGCTGCTCACCCATCTCACCACCCTCGCTTAGCCAGCCGCTCTCCCTCCGGGATCTCGCTGATGTTGATCCCCACCATCGCCTCGCCGAGGCCCTTGCTGCACTCCAGCACCTTCGCCGGGTCGTCGTAGAAGGTGTTGGCCTCCACAATCGCCTTGGCCCGCCGGGCCGGGTCGCCGGACTTGAAGATGCCCGAGCCGACGAACACCGCTTCGGCGCCGAGCTGGCGCATCAGCGCCGCATCGGCCGGAGTGGCGATGCCGCCGGCCGAGAAGTTCGGCACCGGCAGCTGGCCCGTGGCGGCAATCTCTTTGAGCACCTCGTACGGCGCGCCGAGGTTCTTGGCCTCGGTCATCAGTTGCTCCGGCCCGAGCACCGTCAGGCGGCGGATGCCGTCCATCACGGTCCGCATGTGGCGCACCGCCTCGACCACGTTGCCGGACCCCGCCTCGCCCTTGGTGCGGATCATCGCGGCACCCTCGCCGATCCGCCGCAACGCCTCGCCGAGGTCGCGGCAGCCGCAGACGAAGGGCACGGCGAAGGCGTGCTTGTCGACGTGGTACATCTCGTCCGCCGGGGTCAACACCTCGGACTCGTCGATGAAGTCGACCCCCAGGGCCTGCAGGATCTGGGCCTCGGCGAAGTGGCCGATGCGGCACTTTGCCATCACCGGAATGCTGACCGCCGCCATGATGCTGGCGATCATCTCGGGGTCGCTCATGCGAGCCACCCCACCGTGCAGCCGAATGTCGGCCGGGACGCGTTCGAGGGCCATCACGGCGGCCGCCCCGGCATCCTCGGCGATCTTGGCATGATCGGGCGTGACCACATCCATGATCACCCCGCCGCGCAGCATCTGCGCCAGTCCGACCTTCTCGCGCCAGGTGTAGGCCGGCTGCTCGGCGGCCTCGGCGCGCTTCTTCTTAGGCACCACGCTCTCCTCGTTCACAACTCCTGGCGTCCCGCCAGGGCCCGCTCCAGGGTCACTTTGTCGGCGTAGCTGAGCTCCCCGCCGACCGGCAGACCCATCGCGGGGCGCGTCACCCGGACCCCCCGCGGCTTCAGCAACCGCGCCAGGTAAGCGGCGGTCGTGTCGCCCTCGGGGGTGGGGTTCAGCGCCAGAATGGTCTCCCCGATTGTACCACCGCCGACCCGGTCCAGCAGCCCGGCGACGCTCAGTTCCTCGGGCCCGATGCCGTCGAGCGGGGAGAGCACCCCGCCCAGCACGTGGTACAGCCCGGGGAACTGCCCGGTCTGTTCAATCGCCAGCAGTTCGCGGGCGTCGGCGACGACGCAGACCAGTTGCGCCTCGCGGCGGGGGTCGGCGCAGATCGTGCAGCGGTCGGTCTCGGCGAAGAACCCGCAGACCTCGCAGAGGTGGACCTGGGTGACGGCGTCGAGGAACGCCTGGGCCATCGCCGTGACGCGCTCACTGGGCTGCCGCAGCATCCAGAGGGCCAGCCGTTGCGCCGACTTCGGCCCGATCCCGGGCAGCCGTTCGAGCGCCTCGACCAGCCGCGCCACCGCTCGCGGGTAGCCGGCCACTAGAGCCCGAGCCCCGGGATGTTGAGGCCGCCGGTCAACTCCCCGAGCAGCGCCTGTCCCTTGGCCTGCGCCGCGGCCTGGGCCTCCTGCATCGCCGCGGTGACGGCGTCCTGCAGAGTCTCGTTGGCGGCGGCGTCCAGCCCCAGCCGCGTGGCGTCAAGCCGGACGCTGATCAGCTCGCCGACGCCGTTCACGACGACGGTCACCAGTCCGCCACTGCTGGCCTCGACACGCTCGTCCTTCAAGTCTTCGGCCCGCTTCTTGGCGTCCTGCATTTGTCGCATCAGGTTGCCGAGGTTCCCGAGATTGCCGAACATGCTCCCTCCTTCTAGGGATCCAACTCCCGCGACCCCGGAAACGTCTCCAGGGCCGCCTGCACCGCACCGGCCAGATCCGCCACCGGCGGCGCCGCCGTCGCGACCGCGCTGACCAGTTCGCCATCGACCTGCACGGCGCGGCCGAGCGCCCGGCTCAAAGCGCCGGCGATCACGTCGCGCTGACTGGGCAGCAGGCAGATGCTGAGGCTGGCCTCCCAGCCATCGAAGCCCAGGACGACCGTCTGGCCCTGCACGCGGTGCGGCACTGCCCGCAGCAGATGCGCCGACAGCGGCACCGAGTCGCGGCGCACCGTGGCCTGGACCTGGGCCCAGACTGACTGCACCAGCGCCAGGTCCAGCGGGCCGCTGGCCGCGGCCACCGCCGGCGGTGCGGCCGGCGGCTCCGGCGGGCTGGTCCGTCGGCTCGCCTCGGTCGCCCGCGGCGCTGCGGGCGGGGTCGCTCGCGGCGGGGCCGCTTCGTGGACCGGCGGCGCCACAGCCGGCGGCGGCAGCGCCTCCGCCGGGGCCGGCAGCCGCTCCGTCACGCCCTGGGCCGCTTCGATCAGCGCCACCTCGACCACAATCCGCGGCTGCGGGTGACCCTTCAGCGACTTGTCGCAACCCGCCAGGATCTCGGTGATCTGCATCAGCCGCGGCGGGTCGAAGCCGTCGGCTTGCGCCTGCAGCCGGTCGCGCTGCTCGGCTGGCAACACCCGCAGCGCTTCGGGCGCGCAGCCCAGCCGGGCCAGCAGCAGCAGCCGGACGTGCGCCAGGGCCTCGTCGATCAACGTCCGCGGGTCGCGCCCGGCATCGAGCAGCGCGCTGACCCACTCCAGCGCCGCCGCGGCCGCGCGCTGGCGGAACGCCTCACCGAGCGCGAAGCGCTGGTCGACCGGCAAGGTGCCAAGCACTTCCTCGACCACCGTCGCGGTGACCGCCGCGCCGCTGTAGGCGATGATCTGGTCGAGAATCGAGAGCGCATCGCGCAGGCCGCCGTCGGCCGCCCGCGCGATCAGGTAGATTGCCGCCTCCTCGACCTCGAAGCCGGCCGCGGCGGAGACGTCGCGCAACCGGCTGGCGATGTCCTCGACCGGGACCCGCCGAAAGTCGAAGCGCTGGCAGCGTGACAGGATGGTCGCCGGCACCTTCTGCGCCTCGGTCGTGGCGAGGATGAAAACAGCGTGCGAGGGCGGCTCCTCGAGCGTCTTGAGGAAGGCCTCGAAACCTTCCTTGGTGATCTGGTGGACCTCGTCAAGGATGTAGACCTTGTAGGCACCATCGCTCGGTGCGAACTGCACGTCCTCCCGCAGCGCGCGGATGTCCTCGATCTTGCGGTTGCTGGCGGCGTCGATTTCGATCACGCAGAGGCTGCTGCCGGCGGTGATCCGCCGGCAGTTGTCGCACTCGCCGCAGGGCTCGGCGGTCGGGCCGTGGATGCAGTTGAGCGCTTTCGCGAGGATCCGTGCGACGGTGGTCTTGCCGACGCCGCGGGGACCGCAGAAGAGGTAAGCCTGGGCGGTGCGACCGAGACGAATCGCGTTCTGCAGCGTCCGGGTGACATGGCGCTGGCCATGCACTTCGTCGAAACGCTGCGGGCGATACTCGCGAGCCAGGGAGACCGACGCCATGGGAACCTGCCACCAGCGCCTCGGCGCCGGGGCGATTGTACGCCACAGGCGGCCCCCTCGCCAAGGGTCCGTCGGGCCGAGTCAGTCGCGCCAGTCGGCTCCCAGCACCAGCACGACGCCCGCTTCGCCCGGCTTCAGGACGGCCGCGTTGGGGCAGCGCGACGGCGTCGGGTGGCTGCTGGCCGGCACCCCGAGCGCATTGCCAACGCGTTGCGCCGCAGCCAGGTCGGCGGCCGTGGCGCCGTAGAGTCGGCTATGGGCCTCCTGGTCGACCATCGCCTGCGGCGCCGCCAACGCCGGATAGCCGCGCTGTCGCAGTTGCTGGGCGACCAGCCGTTCCAGCCCCAGCCGGTCGCTGCCGTTGTAGACGGTCACCACCGGCCGCAGACTCGGATCGGCGACGGGCGCCGCCGGCCGCGGGGCCGCGGCGCGATGCACCTCGGCGGCGGCGGTCGGGCTGGCGATGAAGTAGCTCACCCCGCCGATCATCTTGGCGCTGCCGGGCAGGCTGCCCGTCTGGAGTTCGCTGAGCTGCGTCTGCGAGACCAGGTGGCCCAGCGCCAGGACCTGGGCCGGGCTGAGGGTCGTCTCGACCCCGGCCGCGACCGCCTGTACCACCGCCGGCAGGCGCTGCAGGCGATGCGGGTCACGCAGCGCCGCGGCGACCGCCTGCAGGAACTTCTGTTGCCGGCGGATCCGACCGAGGTCGCCCTCGGCATCCTTCCGGAACCGCACGTACTGCATCGCCCGCCGGCCGTCGAGTCGTTGCTTCCCAGGCTGCAGATCGATCCGCAGGTCCTGCGCGCGGTCGGTGTAGCGCATCCGCTTCTCGACGGCCAACTCGACCCCGCCGAGGGCGTCCACCAGGCGTTCGAACCCGGCCAGGTCGACTCGCACCACGTGATGCAGCGGCAACTGCGTGGCGTTGGCCACTGCCTGCGCCAGCAGGGCGGCGCCGCCGCGGTGGTAGAGGGCGTTGATCTTGTGGGCACCATCGGCCAACTGCACCCGCGTGTCGCGCGGAATGCTGAGCAGGCTGAGGCGCCGGGCCGCCAGGTGGGCGGTCAGCACCATGATCGTGTCGGTGCGGTCAGCGCCCGCTTCGGCGTCGGTGCCAAGCAGCAGCAGATGCACCGGATCGGCACCGAGCAGGCTCTTGCTGGCGCTGGCGGCGGGTTCCTGGGGGCGGCTGGCGCTGGCCGGCTGACTGGCGCTGAGGGGCTGGGCCAGCGGTGGCGTGGCCGGGGCGTAACGCAGGCCGAGCCAGCCGGAGCCGCCCAGCAGGAGCAACAGCAGCAGCCAGCCGGGGCCGCGCAGGCGGTTCCGGCGGCGCCGCGGCTGCCGCGGTTGGCGCGGTGGCGGATTCCCGCCCGACCGGCGCCTCTGCTGGTTGGTCCGTTGCTGCCTCACCTCGCGCCGGCCTCCACCCACGGCTTGGTTCCAAGTTAGGCACTACGGTACAACCCGAGTTGCGCGATCCGCAAGGCCACCGCGTCCGGCACGAGGTAGCGAATCGACCGCCCCGCCGCGAGATCCTCGCGCAGGTTCGACGAGGAGAGGTCGAGCAACGGCAACGGCACCGTGTCGACCGCCGCGCGGATCGGCTCCGGGAGCCCCTCCAGCAGGTCCTCGCCGGACCACCCCGGCCGCGCCGCGACGGCCAGCCGGCAGCGCGTCAGCAGCTCCGGCCAACGCCGCCAGCGGGGAAAGTCGCGCAGCGCGTCGGCGCCCAGGATCCACCACCACTCCGCCGGCGTCGACTCGCGCTGCAGCGCGGCGACGGTCTCAATGGCGAAGCTGGGGCCGGGCCGGTCCAGCTCGATCCGGCTGGCGGTGAACTCCGGCCGGCCGCCGAGCGCCGCCGCCAGCAGCTCCCATCGCGCGGCGGCCGGCGCCCGCGCGGCGTCTTTGAGGGCCGGCTGACCGCACGGAATCCAGATCACCGTGTCTAGGTGCAGCGTCTGCCAGGCCCGCTCAGCCACCACCAGGTGCGCCAGGTGCGGCGGGTCGAAGGTGCCGCCGTAGAGGCCAATGCGCCGCATCAGTCGCGCCTCCAGGGCCAGCGCCACCGCCGCCGCGGGGCCGGCGCCAGCGGGTCGTGCCAGAGCTGCTGACCGAGCAGTTCGACCGGCACCAGGCCGCGCCGCACGACTCGCCGCAGCAGCGCCAGCTCGCTGGTCGGTCCAGTCAGATCGGCCAGCGCCTCGATCTGCGTCAGCGCCTCGGCGGCGCGGCCGGCGGCGAGGTCGCGGTAGAGCTGCTCCTGCCGCGCCGCCGCCTCGCGCAGCGTCGCGGCCAAGAGGCTCAGGTCGGCTGCGCAGCGGGCGCAGCAGTCGTTGGTGAGGGGCTGCCCCAGCCGGCAGACCGGGCAGGTGAAGGTGTCGGCGTCGACCGGCTCGAAGACCGCCCAACGGTCGGGCGCCGCGGCCGGCAGGGACTCGTCAGACCCCATCGCGCCGCTCCGCCAACGCCTGCCGCAGGTCGCTGGTAGTGGCCGTGACGCCCCACAGCATCTCGACCGCCAGGACGGCCGCCGCGGTCAACTGCCGCGACTGCCAGGTCTCGGCCGCCTCGATCGCCAGCGTCGCGTCACGCAGGAGAACCGTGTTGTAGCCGCGCTCGGACATCGCCTTGATGCCGTAGTCGCGGTAGAGCACGCACATGTTGGCGGCGAACCCGGCGACCAGCAGGTGCAACACCCCAAGGTGGCGGCAGACGCGGTGGAGGTGAGCGCCGTTGAGCACAACCCACTCGTCGTCGTGGGGGGTCAGCGCCGGCATGATCCGGCGGGCCGCGCAGGTCGCCGCGACATCGCGCAGGTAGTGCGGTCGCTGCAACGGGGCCCACTCGCCGGTCCGTTGGCGAAACTCCCGCGGCGGCCAGGGGTCGCCCGGCGGGCCGCCGACCCAGCCCAGCTCAGCGTCGCCCGCCAGCCGCGTCCACTGCGGATAGTGCCGCGCCTGCTCCGCGCTGGGGGCGTGGATCACCGCGATCCCCGCAGCGCGGCAGGCCTTCCGCGTCGGGACCACCAACGCGTCGACGATCGCCGCACTCTGGCGTTCGTGCGACCGCAGCTCGTGGGTGTCCCAGCAGTCCACCAGCAGCAGCGCCGACTGCGCCGGGCGCAGCGGCCAACGGCGGGCGAGGTGGCTGTTGGCGGTCTCCTCGCCCGGCTGATCGGGCGCCGGGATGGTCGGGTACCAGCGCACCGGCAGTTCAAACGGACCGTCACTCATGGGTTGGCGTCCCCAGGCGGCGATGTCATTCTGCTGTCGAAGGTCGCTACCTGCGAGGTTTCCGATGCCAACCAAGCGTGCGTTCTGGTGCTGGCTGTCGGTCGTGCTCGGTCTAAGCGGCTGTGTCCAGGCGCAGCAGCAGGCGGAGTGGACCGTGGTCTTCTACATGGCCTCCGACAACGACCTGGAGGCGCCGCAGATGCAGGATCTCGAGGAGATGCTGCAAGTCGGGTCGACCGCGACGGTCAACCTGGTGGCGCTGGTCGACCGCTGCGAGAACGACGACCCCGAGGGCAACTACAGCGGCGAGGCCGTCGGCGGCATCGCCAACTGGACCGACGCGCGGCTGCTGCAAGTCGACCACGGCAAGCTGACGCAGCTCGCCAACTGGGGCGAGGTCAACACCGGCGACCCGGCCACGATCACGCGCCTCCTGAAAACCGCGTTGCAGCAGTTCCCGGCGAAGCGCACCGCCTTTGTGTTTGGCGATCACGGCATGAGCTGGATGGGCGCCTGCTGCGACGAGAGCGTCGAGGACCACGACCAACTGACGCTGGCCGAGATCGTGCGGGGCCTACGGGAAGGGCTCGGCAATCGCAAGTTGGCGCTGGTCGGGTTCGACTGCTGCCTGATGGCGAGCGTCGAGGTGGCCCACGCGATGGCGCCGCTGGCGGAGGTGATGGTCGCCAGCGAGGAGCTCGAGCCGGGCGACGGCTGGAACTACACGCCGACGCTGCAGGCGCTGGTCGACCAGCCGACGATGGACGCCGCCACGCTGGGCCGGCAGATCGCCGACCAGTTCTACGCCTTCTTCGCCAAATCGAAGGACAAGGAGACCCGCCAGACCGCGACCGGCGTGACGCTGGCAGTGATCGACCTCGCCAAGATCGCGGCCGTCACCACGGCGGTCAAGAACCTGGCCGCCGTGACCGGCGGCGAGCTGCGGGCCAACGGGCGCACGGCCTGGCTGCCCGTGGCCGAAGCACGGGCCCAGGCGGAGGAGTACGGCAAGGACGGCGACCCCGAGGAGCCGGGGATGGCCGTCCACGATCTGGTCCACCTGGCCAGCGAACTGCAACTGGCCCACGGCGAGGGCGCCGTCTATGACGCCGCCGAGGCCGTCTTGCGGGCCGCCAAGGCGGCTGTCGTGCACACCGTCAAGGGCCGCGGACGCCCGCAGGCCAACGGCCTCAGCATCTACCTGCCGCCCGACGGCGAGACCCTCCAGAACGCCGAGCCGGCGCCCTACAGCGAGGTCGACTTCGCACGCGCCAGCGGCTGGCTGCCGCTGGTCGAGCAGTACGTGAAGCTGGCCGACGGCGACGAGGAAGACCCGGGCCTGGCCGCGGTGGAGGTCGCCGACGGCGCCGACGATACGCTGCTGCTGACCTCGCAGGTGGACGCCGACGACCTGGACGAGGCCTCGTTCATCCTGGGCGCCACCGCAGACGACGTGACGCTGGTGCTGGGCGTGCTGCCGGCGGCGCCCGACGAAGACGGCAAGCTGGAAATGGAGTGGGACGGCGGCTGGTTCACGATCGACGACGGCGAGCAGACGCTGATCTGTCCGATCACCGCGATGGAGGCGGTCGAGGACGAGGAAGACGCCTACTTCGCGGCGGTGCCGGTCGAACTGAAGCGGCGCAACAAGGACACTTGGGTCGAGCTGACGCTGTTCTTCTACCTCGACTTCTCGGGCGACGAGCTGGTCGGCGAGCTGGTCTACGTCTACCGCGACAGCGAGCGTGGCGAGGTCGAAGTGGAGCTGCGCGCCGGCGACACCCTGCGCCCACTTTACCTGGCTATCGACGACGAGGGCAACGAGGAACTGATCGCCAGCGACGACGCCGACGACTGGCTGACCATCGACGACCCCGACAACCTCACCGTGGGGTACGACGCGCTGCCCGGCGGGAAGTACCTCGCCGGCTTCCTGGTCACCGACCTCGCCGGCAACACCGCCGAGGACCTCGTGGAGGTCGAACTCGAAGAGTAGCCGCGGCGCCGGGTGCGGGGGGCCCCGCACCCGGCCGGCCGCAGGTCAGACTGCGCTCAGAGCGCCTTGGCGCAGGCCGCCAGGCCCTTCACCAGTTCGGCCATGTCGTTGTAGTTGAGCTTCTCCCAGGTGTCGGCGGCGGAGTGGTAGTTGGGGTCGTACTGGTACCCCGGGCTGCTCACCAGCACCGCCGCATCGCCCTGCTTCCAGAACGCCGCGTGGTCGCCCCAGGCCAGATCCGGGTCACGGCTGGAAAGGCTCCGGGTGGGCAGGCTGGTGCCCTTCGGGAAGGGCCCGACGACTTTTGGGCCAGGCTCTCGGAGGCGCTGTTGGCACCGACCAGGGCGTAGCGGTAGCGGCTCGAGAACCAGCCGCACATGTCCCACATTACGGCCGCGCAGCGATCCTGTTTCGAACCGTCTGGATCAAATGTTTGCGTTTCTTGATCCGCTCCTGGAGCGGCCTCGCGAGCCCGTCGCAAGAGTTTCGCAACAAGCTTACCGATTCTACGGTCCGCCAGCGGTCCTGATGGGGTGAGGGATCGGAGTGGCGTGATGCGGACAGCCGTGACAGCGGAGCAGGTGCGGCGGGCGTTGAGCGGCCCGGTGGCACCGGCCTGGGTGGACGGCGTCTTCGCCGCGGCGCCGAACGTGCGCTGCTGGCTGGGACCGGTCACCCTGGGCGATGTCTGCCGCTGGAGCTGCGGACCAGCGGCCTGGCGCTGGGTGGGCGGACAGGCGGTCTGTGACCTGGCGGCGGTGGCGACGGCGCGCTTGAACGCCGCGGTCTGGGCCGATGCCGCAGGCACCCCGCTGGGCGGGCCGGGCGGCGTCGATGTCACCCGCCTGCCGGCGGGCGTCGTCGACCGGCTGCTGCTGGCCAGTGATCGCGCCACGGGATACCTCCCCGACCCGCCGCCGAGCGGCCCGCCGCAGGGCCTCAGCGGCTATCACCAGCCGACCGTCGTCTGGTTGCGCGGGCTCTTCGCGAGCGACCGCGAGTTGACGGTGGGCGTGCGGCCCTACGACTTCGCCACCCTCGCGGCGGCGGAGGCGGCAGCCACGGTGCGGCTGCCGGAAGGGGGCGAGGCGCGGGTCGAGGTGCTGGCGTGGCCGGTGATCGTCGCGGCGGCCCTCTGTGGCAGCGACGACCCGGCCGCGCCGCCCCTCTTGACTCCCCACGAGGCGCGCCACTTGCCCTACGGCGCGGCGCGCAGCGTGGTGGAGGTGGCCGATCGGCTCAGCGAACTGGGAGGGCCCGACCCGGGCGTGCAGTTTCCAGACCACTCCGCGGGGCCGCGCCTGGACCAGCTTGGCGCTCTGGCTGCTGCGGACGACCGGCCGCTTCCCGAGCGAGCTGCGGGTGCCGCCGGCGGAGCTGCTGTGGCTCTACCGCGCCGCGAGGTGCAGCGATGAGTGAGCTGCAACACCGCGTCCGGAGCCGCTCCGCGGGCCGCCGTCTGACCCTCTGGGAGCGCCGAGCCACGGCCTTGGCGGCGCAGGCTGCCGCAGGCGGTCGCCGCGGGCCGGCCAGTACCCCGCGGCGGCCCGACCGCCGGGCGGCGTCGGTTGGCCCGTCACCGGCCCAGCCGCGACAGACGTGGCGCAGCGCGGCCGCCGGGGTGGCGCCGCTGGTCCGTCCACCGGCCAGCGGGGTCGGCGCCGCACCCATCCGGGTCGCCGCGGCCAGCCAGCCGCTGCCCCGCGCCGGCCGCCGCCGTGCGGCGCCCGGACCGCTGGCCGCCGCCCTGCACCGGCACCGGTCGGCGACGCCAGCCCGCGCCCCGCTGCCAGGCCGCGCGGCAGCCACGGCCCCGGGCGCGGTCGCGCCCCGCGGGTCGGCCACCGCTGGCCCGGCGCACGGCCGGGCCAGCGCCCCGCCACGGCGCGCGGCGGCGGTCCTGGCGGTCTCTCCGCCCGGAGCCGGCTCGGCGCCAGCCACGCTGCGGTCGCCGGTGGCGACACGGGCTGGTTGGCAACCGGCCGCGCCTGGCCCGGACGGTCGCCTGGCCGCTCCCGAGGAAACCGCCCCGGGGCGGCGCTGGCGTTGGCTGCTGGGGAGCCTGTCATGAGCGAGCAGCTCTTCCTGGCCGAACCGCGCCACGTTCTGGCCTCTCCGGGATTGGGCTTGCACCTCGACTTCGCGGCCGAGTCGGCAGCGCGGGTCGAACGGCTGCTGGCGCACGGCGGGCTGACCGCTGAGGGGCTCTGGTACGACGCGGTCGCCGGACACTGGATGGGCCAGCCCTCGCCGACCCTGCAGGCGATGGCGGCGGCGTCCTACGATCTGACGACCGCGAGCGCCTGGAGCGCCGTGGCAACGACCCTCAACGCGGCGGCCCAGCCGGTCGACTGGCTATCGCACCACGCCGCCGGCGCCTGGAGCCTGATCGAACGTTCGCCCGCGCCGCTGGGGCAGGGCCGCTACCTGGCCATCTTGACCTACGACACTGCCGCGGAGGCGGGCGGGGTTGGGACCGGCTCGCCGCTGGTCGTTGAGTTCGGGGGCGTCTGGCGGCTGGAGCTGCACCGCAGCGGGCAGGCCGTGCTGCAAGAGGTCGCCCGTGATTCCGCCACGCTGCTGCCCGTCCGGACCACCTGTGCCCGCTTCCCCTGGCTGGTCCAGCCCGACTTCAGCGACCGTGACGGCATCCTGCATTGGCTCTGGATCTACGAATGCCGCTCCCGGCTGGTGATCCGGAATCTGGCGCCGGGCCTCGGCGGGCAGCGCGCTGGGGTGGTCTGGTACGACCGCGGCGCGGTACTCGATCCGGAGCTGGTCGAACCCGCCGGCCAGCCCGTCCGGCACGCCCTGCGCGCCGCCCCGTGGCGGCTCAGCGGCAGCGGCTATGTGGCGCTCAACCTCTCGCCACAGGCCTTCGTGCCGGGCGCCAGCCGCCTCGCGATGCCGCCCACCCGGGTCCTTGGCGGCAGTCTCCAGCGCAGCCGCGGCACCGGCCACGGCGCCGCGGTCGGCCGGGCCGTCGCCACGCTGACGGTCCGCGACGAGCATGGCAACGTCTGGCCCGGCGGCAGCGGCACGCTCGGCGAGCCGCGGCAGGCCGTCGGCTGGGACGTCGAGTGGACCACCACCGCCAGCGACACCTTCTGCCTGACCGCCGTCAACGTCGCGGTGCCACCCAGTTACCGCGCCGACGGCAACGTCGGAACCGACGTGATTGCTGTGGCTGGCGTCGCCGACAAGCAGGTGCAGGTATTTCGCGAAGGCGACCTGACCCGCGAGCGGCTCTCGGCGAGGCTGCTGGCGATGGACCTGAACCTGGCCTCCTACTGCCAGTCGAACTTGCTCGTGCGGTACGTCGTGGACGGCGTGACGCGGTTCCGGGGCCTGACGAACCGCGCGACCTGGACTGTCGCACGGGACAGCACGCAGCCGACCGGATACCTCGATCTGGAAGCCGAAGGCCTGTGGCGGCGGTTCCGCAAGGCGCTTTGGCCTGGCGGCCAGGCGTTCGACGGGCGGCTGCTGACCGACTGCCTTGCCGACCTGCTCGCGGCGGCCGGACTGGCCAGCACCGATTACGAGTTGGCCGCCTGCTCCTTCGTCTTCCCGAAGCCGCCCGATGGCGAGGCCCCGGCGCTGGTCTTCCGGGCAGGCACCAGCGTTGATCGCATCTTGGAGGAGCTGGCCGCCAAGTGGTACGGCCGGACGCTGCGGCACTACTTCCGGCTGAGTGATGGCAAGTTCGTGCTGGCGTACACCACCGCCGGCAGCAGCGTCGCCAGCTTCTACGAAACCAGCGCGGCAGCGGTCACGGCCGGGGTGCCCTATCAGACGATCCGGGCTGGCAGCTACCAAGAGACGCTTGACGACTCGGAGATGTACAACGCGGTCACCGTCGTCGGGCAGGACAGCGGCGGCAACCCGCTGCTGGCGAAGGCGGTGGACTGGGCAAGCATCAACGACTCCGCGGTCTGGAACTACGTCGGGGAGCCCTGGCAGTTGGTGGTGATTGACCCGGCGCTCTGCACGCAGGCGGCGGTCAACTTCGTCTGCCGCAGCCTGTTCGACCGGCACCGCTACCCGCGGATCCATGCGCAGTGGAACAGCCTGCGGGTCGACCTGTTTCCGGGCGACGTGGTGACGTTGGTCGGTCCAAGCTACGGCGACACCTACATCATCCGCGGGGTGGCCCTGGACAAGAGCACCGCCGGCGCCGGGGCGGCCCCGGCTGGCATCGCCAGCTACGCCGCCGAGTTGATCCGCACGGTGGCCGAGGAGGGCGGCGGCGAGGAGGGCGGCGGCGGCGACCCGGAACCGGATCCTGGCGGCGGAGGTGGTGAGGAGCCGCCCGGCGGCGGTGGAGTGACACCCGGATGACCGGCACTCGCCTGACCTGGCAGTGGGACTTCAACACCGGTGCGGCCCGGCCGGACGACGGCCGCGTGGAGCTGCACCTCGCCGCGCTGGATGCCGATTGGGCGGGACTGCCGAACGACCCGCTGGTCTTCGATGTCGGCACCGTCGACGCCGGGGCGCAGACCGCCGCCGTGCAGATCAGCGCCAATGGCAACAACGCCACGCCGACCACGGTCAGCTACGCCAGCGGCACCTGGATCTGCCGCCTGGAGCTGGAGGTCGGCGCACACTGGGCCTTCCCGTCCGGCGCGGTGCAACCGGCGATGCTCGCCCGCGGCTACGTCAACAACACGCTGGTCGGGCAGGTGACCCTCGACAACCCCGGCGTCACCAACGGCGTCGAGTGGGGCGTCTGGCGTGGCATCAAGGTCAAGCACGACCTGCCGACCTACGGCGGCAGCCCGTCGGCCAACTGCGGGTACATCCTGCACGGTCCGTGGGACAGCGACCTCAGCGGCGGCGACCTGTCGGCAATCACCGGCGGCGGCACCACGGCCTGGCGGCCGCTGCGGCCCCCGCTGGCCGGCGGGCTGTTGCGGCTGGCCGACGGCACCGAGCTGGTGGCGCGGCCGGACCCGGACAGCGGCGACACCTACCTCGATGGCGTCGGCATCTGGCGGCGCACGTCGCCGGCGGCCGCGTGGTCGAAGGTGCGCTGCTCCGACTACGCCGCCGACAACGCCCTGCAAGGCCCGGCGCACTGCGTGCTGGCCGCCTGGGAACCTTTCGCCGTGCTGCTCGACAGCGGCTTCTGGTCTGGCGACGGCGGGGCGACCTGGAGCAGCACCGCGCCGACCGCCGGCACGCCGGCCGCCGTGCTACGGGACCTGCTGGGCGGCGACCAGGCGCTGCGGCCGGCCGGGCTGCGGCAACTGCACACCGCGCAGATCCTCGGCGCCTCGACCGGCAAGCTGCGTGTCAGCGGCTTGACGCAGACCGCCGACGGCACGGCTCTGACGTGGACCAACGCCGACCAGGTGCTGGCCAGCCCAACGGAGCTGTACACCACGCCGACCGGCTGGTTGTGGCAGCGCGGCGACGGCCGGATCGTGGTCGAAGCGCTGGTCGAAGACGGCGTGCTGGAGTTCACCAGTGCCGACCCGTTCGGCGCCGGAGCGTGGGCGGTCGAAGCCGGCACCGTCGCCTGGACAGCCGGCACCGGACTGCTGGTCAACTCGGCGCACTGGCGCGGGCGCGACGGCCTGCACGGCGTTGCAGGCTGGCAGCAGGGCGACGGTCAGGTCAACGTCCTGTGGCGCGTCGCGCCCGGAGCGGACTGGGAAGGCCAGGCGGTCGCCACCGAGGCGACGGCGGTGCAGCCCTACCTGGTCGAGCGGCGCGACGGCCTGTGGGAGTGCGGCTGGTTGGTCGCCGGGACTTGGACGCGCTACACGGCGCCCTGGCCTGGCGGGACTTGGAGCGCCGCATGAACCGCCTCGACCGGCTGGCCGCGGACCTCGGCGCTGGCGTGCGACGGCAGGCCACCGGCAGTCGGCGGCCAGCGGCTACGGCCTTTGCCGCGCAGGCGCAGGTCGACGCGCTGGCGGCAGCACACGGCGCCGCGCCGGTCGCCGGCCAGGCCCTCGGCCCGGGCGACGGCACGCTGTTCTTCATGCTCGACATGTCGGCCCTCGACGGCGCCGACGGACTGGAGTGAGCGATGGCCCTGAGCCTACGCGACGGACTCGCTGTCAGGGGAGCCGCCGGCGACACCGTGCCGGCGATCGAGCTCAACGCGGTGCTGGACTGCCTCACCGCGCTGCGCCGCGCCGTCTGGGACGCCCTCGGCGGCGAGGGGATCTACTCCGGCGGGGCGTCCGTGCTGGCCGACATCGTGACGGGCACGACCTACCCGGCCTTGACCGCGGTGCTCTATGACGACAGCGGCGTGCCGTGGTCCTTCGTCAAGGCGACCGGCACGGCGATCACCTTCACCAACACCTCCGGCGCCTGCACGCTCTACCTCGTGCCAGCCCTGCTGACGGGCGTCAGCCCGTCGGCGGCGGCCGGTGGCCGGGGCGACTTCAGCCTGGTCTGCCAGCTCACCGCCAGCGCGGCCCCGGCGCACAGTCTGGTCCTTGGCGCGGGCACGGTCGCGGCCAGCGCATTCACGACCTGGACGCCGGCGAGCGTGTTCATCGACCCGCTCACGACGCTCCTCGGCGTGCCGGCGACGCGCACCCTGACCGCTGGCACCGGGCTGAGTGGTGGCGGCGACCTGTCGGCGAACCGTACGCTTAGCATCGACCAGGCCGCCGCGCTGACCCTGACGGCGCTGTCGCCCTACGCGGAGTTGTCCTGCATCCTGACGAGTGACCAGGGCACGGTGGCCAGCGGCGACTTCGTGGCGGTCAACTGGACCAACG
>JADZEX010000070.1 GCA_020850355.1 Fimbriimonadaceae bacterium
CGATCCGTCCACCGTCGCCCACCTGGCCCTTCGAGACGGCCTGCGGCCTCCTCAGGACAAGCGCGTTGGGGCTGGTGGGTTGAGGCAAGGAGCAAGCCGGCCGAACCAGGCACCGCGGACCGGCGGCGAAACACGGGTCTGGACTGGCGGTACTCCGACGGTCCTGACCCGTTTTCGGTGCCACCACCCCAGGCCCGATCGGACCATCGGAGGCGGTGATCGGCTGCAGGGCTTCCGCGACCACCACCGCAGCGGCTACGGCCTGCTGCGCCGGCGGTACGTGCCCCGGAATGCCATCGAGCAGGCGGCGGGCCTTAACGCACCTTCACCACCACCTCGCCCGCCTGTCCGGGGCGCAGGTCGACGGTCGCCTCGGCGGTCACGCCGGGCGCCGTGACGGTGACGCGGTGGCGGCCGTAGAAAGCCCGCAGCTTGGCTTCGCCGGCGGGGGCGGGTAGGGTGGTGTTGGTCCACCACTGGCGCCAGACGAGGTCTTGCCAGTCGAGGCAAGCCTGGCGGCGGGTCCAGTCGCGGCGGATCATGGCGCCGCCCTCTTTGCCGCGCCAGTGGCTGCCGTCCCAGAAGCCCCACATGATGTAGGCGGTCACCTTGGGGTGGCTGAAGCAGGCGATCAGATGGTCTTTGGACCACGCCGCGTGGACCGCGTCGTCGCGCACGCCGACGTCGTACTCGGTGATCTCCAGGTCTTTGCCGAAGGTCGCCCAGTAGTCGAGCCACTTCAGGATCGTCGGCAGCGGCGTCAGCGGGGTGCCGTGGTGCTCCTGCAGGCCGATGGTGTCGAAGGGGGCGCCGCCGTCGATCAACTGCTTGACGCGGGCGGCGACCTTGTCGCGGTAGGTGTTGCTCTCGACGGTCATGCTGTAGTCGTTGTAGGCCAGCCTGACCGTCGGGTCGACCTCGCGGGCGATCTTGAAGACCTGCGGGAAGAGGTCCCAGCCGGTGGAGTCCCAGACCTCGGTGTTGCTGCCCGCTTCGTTGACCACGTCCCAGAGGTAGACCGTGCCCTGGAAGCGCTTGGCGTAGTCTCGGACGTGGGCCTCGATGGCCGCCCGTAGTGCGGCGCCGCGGAGGTTGCGGAGGGCGGCGGGGAGGTGTTCGTAGGAGCCCCAGACGAGGCAGTGGCCACGGACTTCGAGGCCGTTGGCGCGGAGCCAGGCGGCAGCCTGCGTGGCGCGCTCGAGGCCGGCGTCGCTGAGGCCGGCCCACTTCAGGTCGTTCTCGAAGGTGACGGTGTTGAAGAGCTCCTTGACGGCGTCGCGGAACTTGGCGTTGTCGGGGTTGGCGGTGTCGACGAAGCGCGCGGCCGGGGCGGCGGTGCCGAAGCGGAAGTGGTGGGTCAACTGCTGCACCTGGACCTGCGCGCCGCGGAGCGGCTGGCCGTTGGCGTCCTGCACGCGGACCGTCAGATCGCCCTTGCGGAGTTGCTCGATGCGCTCCAGAGCAGCCGCGCGCCAGGTGTCGTCGTGGGGCCGGCCGCCCCAGTAGTCGATGGTCTCGCGGAAGTCGTAGCCGGGGGCGGCGCCGCAGTTGTCGGCCCGGACCGCGGCGATCTCAACCGTGCCGGCGCGGTGGCCGAGGAACCACTTGAGGGTCAGCTCACCGGGCTGGTAGGCCCGCGCCGCACGGCCGACGAAGCGGAACTCCTGCCACTGTGGCCCGGGGGTGGCGGCCTGGCTGATGTCCTTGGTGTGCGGCGGGCCGTTGAGCTCGGCGATGAAGGTGACGGGCGTGCGGTCGGGGCTGCGCAGCCAGGCGCGGAAGTAGATCGCGTCGCCGCGCCGCACGGCGCCCACGGAGTTGGTGCCGAAGCCGACCGACCAGGGCTGCCCGCCGGCCGGCGGGGCGGTGCGCAGCTTGACGGCCCGCGCTGGGCCGCTGGGGAGGGTGGCGTCGAACAGCTCGCCCTGCAGGGCGGCGCCGCCGAGGCCGGTCCAGGTCTCGAGGCCTTGGGCGAAGGTGCCGTTGGCGAGCAGCAGCAACGGTTGCTGCGGCGTCGGCTCGGGTCCGGCCGGGGCGGACTGATCGTCGAGATTCACGAGGCGCACTCCCGCCAGCTCAACGACGCCACGGTCGTGAGCCAGATGAAAAGCGAGAGCCCAGCCGTCGGCGCGGTAGCTCGCGGCGGCCGGGCCGGTGAAGGTGTACTCCCGCCAGTCGGCGGTCAACCGTACGGTCTCCGAGAGCGAGGCGGTCCACGGGTCGCTGGCCTGCTCAACCTTGGCGGTGACCCGACAGCCCTCCGCACTGCGGCCCCAGAAGCGCAGTTCGAGGCGGTTGCCCTGGGCCACGGAGACGCCCAGCCCCTGCCGCAAGGCGCGTGTCCAGGGCTGTTCGCTGGGCGTCACGGTGGCCCGCACGGCGTTGGTATACGGCCCGGCCTGCGCCGCGACCACCAGCGCGCCGTCGTCGGGCAGCCCCCAATCCTCACCCTGCCGCGCAAAGTCGCCGTTCGACACCAAACTCCCCGGCGCCCCCAGCGCTGCTCCGACCACCACCAAGACGATCCAACAGCACCGCATCACGCTCTCCAGCAGCACCTCCTTCGCCCCCCACCGCGCGGCTCCTCCTCAGAAAGGGGTCAGGACCATTTATGGAGTAGGGGGCGCAGTAGACGGGTCGGGCAGACCGGTCTCCTGACCTGGTTCCCGAAAGGGTCACCTAAAGGGGTCAGGACCATTTAAGGAGTACCATAAATGGTCCTGACCCGAATGGCGTTTCCTTGAGCTCTGCCGCCCGCACCAGCGGCTCTGAGCATGGGCCGCGGCTGCCGCATGAGCGGGTACGACTTGGGCCGACGCTTGACCACGCGCGGCTCATGCCGGTCGGGCCGCTCGGGGATCTGGTCGAGTTGAGCCAGCACCCACCGCCAGGCTCGTGTGGCGGCCCGCAGCGGGATTAGTTCCACCGCGGCC
>JADZEX010000071.1 GCA_020850355.1 Fimbriimonadaceae bacterium
GCTGGAGCGAGTGACCACCGTCGGTCGTTT
Organism: Fimbriimonadaceae bacterium; assembly: GCA_020850355.1. Classification (GTDB taxonomy): domain Bacteria; phylum Armatimonadota; class UBA10988; order UBA10988; family UBA10988; genus JADZEX01. Next base: position 31 of record JADZEX010000071.1, read on the forward strand.
CAACCCCGCAAAGCGGTCATAGGGGCGGCCGACAGAAGAGCTCGGGTAGTTGCTGAGCGGGGATAAGCGTTTCAACCCCGCAAAGCGGTCATAGGGTCGGCCGACAGGACGACTACACCGGGACGACTCCTGACTGGTGGAGTTTCAACCCCGCAAAGCGGTCATAGGGTCGGCCGACTAGCCGTCACCCCGGGCGGCCGGGTCGCCCAGTTCCAGCGGGTTTCAACCCCGCAAAGCGGTCATAGGGTCGGCCGACCTGGTCAACCCAGGCTCTCCACACAAAACATTGTGTGTTTCAACCCCGCAAAGCGGTCATAGGGTCGGCCGACGCGGTCGCCACGCAGGCCCTGACCGACCTCGGCCGTTTCAACCCCGCAAAGCGGTCATAGGGTCGGCCGACCGACTTCGCCGCGGAGGTGGCACAGGCCACCAAGGGTTTCAACCCCGCAAAGCGGTCATAGGGTCGGCCGACTCTGCAAGCGCTGCTGTGGGACCCCTGCGCCCGCGCGCGGCGGTGTTTCAACCCCGCAAAGCGGTCATAGGGTCGGCCGACGACGAACTGCCCCCTCCGACGGCGCCATCTGCTGCGCCGGGGTTTCAACCCCGCAAAGCGGTCATAGGGTCGGCCGACTCGGTGACGATGAGCGCGTGGCGGTCGGCCAACTGGTTTCAACCCCGCAAAGCGGTCATAGGGTCGGCCGACGCCTACCGCGACGACCTCTGCATGACGCTCGACATCCGGTTTCAACCCCGCAAAGCGGTCATAGGGTCGGCCGACGTCGAAGTCGCGGTTCCGCCCACGCGCCTGCTGCGTTTCAACCCCGCAAAGCGGTCATAGGGTCGGCCGACCCTGGCCGATTCCGCGGCGCTCGCAGAGCGGGCTGCCGGGCCCGGTTGCGCGGACCTCCCCTACAAAGACCCTGAAGGGTGATCGGAGAACTGTGTCCACTTATCCGGGTCTGGCTTGTTAGCCCGCTCCCAGAGCCACATTGCGAGGCATGACCGCGGTCCGCGCGGACCTCCCCCGCAGATCTTGCGAAACCGACTCCGCGCGTCAACAGTTTCGCAACAGGGGGTCATGCCACCGCAAGTTGTCAAGGAGCGCCGTCTGAACAGCGCCCTTGTACCCGATCTGCCGGGCGGTTGTCAAGAGGGTGCGGCTCAAATAATCAGGAGATCGGGTGTGTCCGGCGGCGGGGCCGCCAAGCCGAGGTCGATGGTCCGGTCGTCGCACAGACCGCAGAGCGTCCAGACTCGGACATGGTCTTCGGAGGGGTCTAGCAACTCGCGCAGGCGGGCCAGCAGCCGTTCGTGGCGGCGGGCGTTGAGGCGGCACTCGAAGACGCTGTACTGCACGCGCTCGCCGTAGCCGCGGAGCGCCTTGGCCAGCTTGGCGCGGCGCCGGTCGCAGGGAATGTCGTAACTGACGAGGTAGAGGGTGCCGACCTGCACGCCGTCGAGTTCCTCGGTGCAGCCGTCCAAATCGTCGCGGTCTGCCGGGTCGGCGGCGGTTGGTTCCGGGGGCGGCGCGCCGCTGGCCTGCGCGGCGCGCCAGGCGCGGAGGGCGGCCTGCATCGACGGGGGCACCGGGCGGTGGTCGAGGTCATCGTCGTCGGGTGCCGGTGGCAAGTCGCTCATCGCAGGCCCGCCGCCAGCGGCTGATAGGCCACCGGGGGCTGCCCGGCGGCGACCTGCTCGATGGCCGCACTGAAGGCGGCGGCCTGGTCGCGGACATGCTCCCGCCAGGTCCGCGGCGGGGCGTCGCGGAGTGCCACGGTACTGCTGAGCTGCCGCTCGAGCTCCCGAAAGACGATCCCGCGGCCGCGCTCGGTGAGCCAGACGCCGTCCTCGGGGGCGGGCTCGAAGTCGGTGGCACCGAGCTGCCGACGGCCGAGCAGGCGGAGCGCCACGGCGTCGGCCAGCAGCGGCCGGAACTCCTCGAGCAGGTCGAGCACCAGGCTCTCGCGCCGGTCTTGGAGGGTGTGCAGGAAGCCGACGTCAAGGTCGAGCCCGGCACCGACGCAGGCGGTGGCGACCTCGTTCTCGACGAGGGCGTAGAGGAAGCCTAGCAGGGCGTTGAGCGGGTCGGGCGGCGGCCGGCGGGCCCGGCGCTGGAAGGCCCAATCGGGCCCGGCAACGACGCCCAGCGCGTCGAAGTAGGCGCGGCTGGCGGCGCCTTCGACGCCCAGCAAGCCACTGGCCGGGCTGTCCGGCAGGCCGCGCAGCAGGCTGTCCAGGCTGGCGGCGCGGTGGTCAAGGGCAGCCCCTTCGCGGGACCAGCGCGCGACCCGGTGGAGCAACGCGCTCAGCTTGGCCACCAACAGGGCGCGGCTGAGCTGTTCGCGAGCGGCCGGGTCTTGCGCCACCAGCCACTGCTGTCGGCGAGCCTCGGCCGGAGCGCTGTGGGGAGCTTCCAGGCGGCCTAGCAACTCGCCACCCCGCGACACGAAGGCCACGGCAATGCCGCGTTGCAGGCAGGCCTCGAGCGCGGCGGAGGTGACCGAGCCGTAGTCGCAGAAGACGACCAGGCTGAGATCCTGGAGCTTCAGGCTGGCCAGCAACTCCCCGTCACGGGTCAACTCCAGGCGCTCGTGGTCGCGGCCGATGCGGGTGCCAGGTTCGTCGATGAAGACGCTGCTCATGCGCGGTCTCCGCGGCGGCGGGGTGGGGCGTGGAGGGTCGTGACGACGACGCCCAGACCGTGGGTGGTGCGGGCGCCGACGCCAGCCAGCGGGGCGAAGCTGGCCAGCAGGCCGACCAGCCGACGGAGCGCCGGGTCGGCGGGCAGCTCCCAGGTGAACTCGCCGCAGAAGGCGCGTTGCCAGCGGTCTTGGAGGCGCACCAGCAGGGTCTCGCCCGACCACTCGACGAGGTGCGGCAGGGCCTCGGACGGGGCGACGGCGGCGAGGTCGAGCGGGCGGCAGCCCAGTTGGTTCCAGCGCCGGGCCAGGCTGCGCAGCACCAGGTCGGGCTGCGGCCAGAGCTGCGTGAGGTTGTGCCCGGCGGGGTCGCGGCCGCGGAAGAAGGTCGGGGTCTCGAAGATCCAGGTGCAGCGCGCCGGCAGGGCCGCGGGGTCGGTCGGGGTCTCCAGCCAGCTTGCCGCGAGCTCCGCGCTGGACCACCCCAGCAGCCGCCGGCCGGCCACCAGACGGCCCGTCAGACCGCCCAGCGTCCAGGCCAACGGGCCTTCGGCGGCGGCGCTGGCGACAGCTTCCCAAGCCGCCACCGCCGCGGCGCCCAGCCCGCTGACGCGCCAGGAGTACCAGCCCGGCGCCAGCTCTTCCTGCGGCCGGACGAAGCGCTCGATGGTCCGCAGCGGGGTCACCGCGAAGGGTTTGGCGCCGGCCTGGTCGTGGGTCGGCGTGCCGAACCAGGGGGCCTCGCGGTCCCACAGCCGGTAGGCCACGCCGAGCAGGCTGTCGGTCAGCGCCAGCGGCACCGTCCCGCCCTGGGGCAGCTCGACCAGGAACTCGTACTGCGCCAGGTCACACCCCGCCGGCCGGCCGACGCCCGCCGCGGTGGCCTGCCACTGCATCATCGCCGCACCTCCCTTGGCGACTTCCGCCGGATCGCAGCGTGCCCCATCGTCCGCCCGCTGGCAAGGGCCTGGGAGCGGCGCAGGCTGCCCACCCACGGCGGAGCAGCGGCGAAAGACGGGTCTGGACTGACGGTCCTCCGACGGGCCTGACCCGTTTTCGTGGCCACCATGTCCAGCCAGCCCGCAGCAGCGGTGGCGAGCGCGCTGCGCCCTCCGGAAGCCCCGAAGGGGCGACTCAAGCAAGCCCAGGGCAACGCCCTGGGCACGACGGTGCGGTGGCAGCGAGGCACCCGATCCCAGCCGAGCCGCCCAGCCCCCGCCAACCTCGCCCTTCGAGACGGCCTGCGGCCTCCTCAGGACAAGCGGGTTGGGGTTGGAGGATGGAGGAGCAGAGCGGCCACGTCGCCGGTGTCGGCAACCGCGAGGGTTGCCGCTACAGGGACGTCGGGCGTCCGTCCTGGCGCGGCTTGGTGGCTTCGAAAACTGGTCCCCCATTAAAGGGGTCAGACCCGTTTGTCGTGGCGCGGGGTGGTGGCTTCGAAAACGGGTCAGGACCATTGGGGTACCAATAGTCCAGACCCGTGTTTCGGCGCCGGTTCTTTGGGCGTCCGTCCTGGCTCGGGTTGGTGCCGCAGGAGCCGCGGGGCGGTGGGCGAACGGGGGCTGGGGAGGTGGCGATGCTGAGTGTGCTGCTGGCGACCGCAACGCTGTCGGCCGGGGACTGGCCGCTGGACGAGGCGGCGCTGTGGCTGCGGGCGAAGGCGCAGCGGATGATTCGGGAGTCGCGCCGGGTGATGGCCGACGGCACCGCGGCCTTCCCGCCGCAGGTTGGGGCAAACTACGACGCCTTCTGGTTGCGCGACTTCGCCTACCAGCTCGAGGGCTGCCCGGCTGCCTTCAGCGCGGCCGAGCTGCGCGCTGCGGCGCGGCTGTTCGTGGCCCACGGCGTGGCGGCCGGCGCGGGGGTCGACTGCATCGCCTACGACGGTCGGAGCATCATGAAGCCCGGCTGGGGCACGATGGGGGAGCAGCCGGTGGCCGACGGCGGGCCGTTCACGGTCGATGTCGTCTGGCGCACCTGGCGGGCGACTGCCGACGCGGACCTGGTCCGCGAGCTGTGGCCCGGCCTGCTGACGGTGGTCGCGGCGATCCCCCGTCAGGCGGGCACCGGGCTGGTCTGGATCGACCCCGCCCGCGACTGGGAGCGCTGCCCCTACGGCTTCACCGATACCGTCCGCAAGACCGGCGCCGAGCTGTTCTGCTCGCTGCTGCTGTGGCGCGCGCTGGGGCAACTGGCCGACCTGGCCGCCCTCGCCGACGCCGCGGCCGAGCCCTGGGCGCAGCAGCAGGTGGCGCTCGGCGAGCAGATCCGGGCCACCTTCTGGCAGCCGACCGAGCGCCTCTTCCGGGCCGCCACCGGCCGCTGCAACCAGCCCGACCTGTGGGGCTCGGCCTGGGCGGTCCACCTGGGCGTGGCCGACGCGGCGCAGACTCAGGCGGTCGCGGCGCGGCTGCGCGACGACTACGCCGGCATTGTCCAGGCCGGCCAACTGCGCCATCTGCCCGCGGGCACCTGGTGGGAGCTGGCCGGTCCGCGCGAGCAGTATCAGAACGGCGGCTTCTGGGCCACCCCCAGCGGCTGGCTGATCGACACCCTTGACCGCGTCGACCCCGACCTGGCGACCCGCACCCTCGGCGACCTGGTGGCCGACTTCCAGGCGCACGGCGTCTGGGAGAACGTGCTCGGCGACCAGCGCTGGGTGCCTGACTACAACGCCTCGGCGGCGCTGCCGCTGGCTGGCCTGGCCGCGCTGCGCGCGCGGCGGCAGGAGACCACGATGAGCGCGACGTTTGCGACGACCACCCAACTCAAGGTCGCTGTGCTGACTGGTGAGCATCCCTTCGACGTGCCGGCGTTTCTGGAGCTGTGGCGCAGTTTGGAGCGGCTCGCGGTCTACCCGCAGACGCTGGAGGACTGGGCCACCGATGTGGCGCGGGTGCGCCAGCAGTACGATGTGGTGGTCTTCTACAACATGCACCGCACGCTGCCCGGGCCGGACGCCGCCTGGCCCAGCCGGGCCGTCCGCGCGGCGCTGGAGCAGCTCGGCACGGCCCCGCAGGGCTACGTGATGCTGCACCACGGGCTGCTGGCCTACCCCGACTGGGACCTCTTCACGGAGCTCACCGGGCTGCCGCAGCGGCTGATCGACGCGTACCACCACGACGTCCCGGTGGCCACGGCGATCGCCGACCCGGCGCATCCGATCACCGCCGGTCTGGCGCCCTGGACGATGCTCGACGAGACCTACGAGACCGCCGAGCCCGACGCCGCCAGCCACCTGCTGCTGACCACCGCGACTCGTCCCAGCATGGCGGCGTTGGCCTGGACCCGCACCTTCCGCGGGCGGCGGGTGTTCTGTTACCAGGCCGGCCACGACGCCGTGGCGTTCGGCGATCCGAACTTCCGGGTGATCCTCGACCGCGCGATCCGCTGGGTCGCCGGCAAGCTGTGAGCGGTGCTCAGCCCGCCCCCGGCGCGGCGGCGAGGCTCCAGAGGGCGGCCAGCACGGCGTAGTTGAGCGAGCGGCGTTGGCGTTGTCCAGCAGCGCCTCGCGCATGGCCGGCAGGATGGCCTGGCGGCAGAGCTCGAAGCGGTCGAACCAGAACCCGCCCATCCCGCGCGCTGCGCCACCCAACAGGGATGCAGGCGGGCTTGGGCGAGGCGGTGACCAGGTGCGGTCGGCGTCATCGGGGGTTCCTTTACGGCGGATCGCCGTGGTCGAGCAGGCGGGTCAGCACCCGGCCCTCACTGTCCGCCGGGGGGGCGGATGCCGAGCCGGTGGGCGAGCACCTCCTCGCCCTGCCGCGGTCGTCGCCCAGGACGAGGTTCACCACGCCTGGCGGGAAGGCCAGATCGCGGAGCACTTCACCCACCAGCGCCGTCGTCAGCGAGGTCAGGCTGGAGGGCTTCAGGATGCCGGTGCAGCCGGCCGCCAGTGCCGGTCCGAGCTTGTCGCCGAGGTTCAGCAGCGAGAAGTTCCAGGCCAGGAAGCCCACCACCACGCCGACCGGGTGACGCACCAACTGGTGGCTGCAGCAACCAGTCGGACCGGACAACGTCTCGCCGCTCAGGCGCTGCACTGCGGGCGCGAAGTGATCGAGGCACTGCGGCAGCATCTCGGAGTCGTGGACCAACGATGGTCGAGCAGCTCGCCGAGGCGTTGCCCGACCAGGCCGAGGCGATCCTGCGCGACCATCTGGAGGCCGGCCGGGAGGAGTTCCTGCGACCAGCCGGCCGTCCCGCCGCCGCCCCCTGAGCCGTGTCCGCCCGGCCCAGCGCCAGGCGCTACGGGCCGCTGGTCCGGGAGGTGCTGGTCTGCAGCAGGTGCAGGTCGGCGCGCCGGTTGAAGCCGAGGGCCTGCCAGAAGGCGGCGCCGGCGGCGTTGTCGGCGTACAAGAACAGGTTGCACTTCGGGATGCCGCGTGCGGCGAGGTCGGCCAGGCAGGCCTCGACCAGCGCGCGCCCGAGGCCCTGGCCACGGTGGGCGGCGGCGACCGTCAGGTGGTGCAAGTAGCCGCGCCGGCCGTCGTGACCGCAGAGCACCGCGCCAACCAGCTCGCCGTCCCGCTCGGCAACGCGGCTGAGCCCGGCGTTGCGCTCCAAGAACGCCGCCAGCGCGGCCGGCTCGTCGGATTCGTTCAGTCCCACTCCCGGCGTGCCGCGCCACAGCTCGAGCACCGCCGGCAGGTCGGCCACGGTCAGCTCGCGCAACGCCGTCGGCAGCAGCCGCCGCCGCACGAGGCGGTGCGGCAGGCCGATTTCGCTGAACTCGGCGCCCTCCACCGTGTACCCCGCGCGCTCGTAAAACGGCAGCGCCGTGGCCCGGGCGTGGGCCGTCAGCTCGCGGCAGCCCTCGCGCCGCGCCACCTGCTCGGCGGCCGCCAGCAACGCCCGGCCGACCCCGCGTCGCTGCCACTCCGGCGCCACCGCCACCTGCCGCATCTGCAGCCGCCCGGCCTCTCGCGGCCGGAGCACCAGGCAGCCCACCAGCAGGTCGCCCGCCCAGGCCACCAGGTGCCAGCTCTGCGGCTCGCCGTCGAAGGCGGTCGGCTCCCAGGTGCGCCCGAGCGGTCGCCGCAGCACCGCCTCGCGGAGGTCCACCGCAGCGCGCCAGGCCGCGCTGCCGTAGGCCACTTCCTCGATCCGCAGCGGGTCGCCGCTCATGTCGCGCTGAGGCTGCTGCCGGCCAGCAGATTCTCGCGCGCGGCGGCCGGGCCGAGGGTGCAGAGCAGGTCAAAGACGCTCAGGTAGGGCTGAAACTCGGCGCAGCCGGGCTGTGGGTAGGGCACGCCGTGGAACTCGTGGTAGGTCACCCGCAGCCCGCGCGCGGTGAACGGCTGCAGCTCCAGGTAGTCGCGCCCGCCCGCGCCGGAGAGGTACTCGGCGCCGCCCAGCTCGGCCGTCAGCGCCGCCAGCAGCTCCGACTGCTTGCCCGCCGCGCTCAGCTCGCTGGAGTTGACCCAGCGGCAGCCGACCCCCAGCAGCGCCGCGAAGTGGGCGATGATCGCGTTGTTGAGCGGCGCCAGCAGGTCCGGCGGCGCGCCCAGCACGGCGTCCAGCGGTTCGAAAACCGGCTGGAAGTAGGGGTGCTTGCGGTAGTTTGCCAGCAGCGAGCCGCGCAGCTTGCTGGCCCAACGCGGGTCCGGCGCGATGCGCGTCGCGGCAATCGTCGATTCGAGGCGGTCCTTGTGCACCACCGGCACCGTCAGATAGCCCGGCGCGCCGTTCAGCAGCACGCGGTTGCGGTTCTGCCAGTTGTTCTTCTTGAACTGCGTCGAGTCCAGCAGCACAAACACGTCGCTGCGCAGGGCTTTGGCGAAGAAGCCGCCGTAGGGCATGAACTCGGGCTGGTGAATCGTGACAATCACAGCAGCACCCGCAGTCGCACCACCTCGAACGCCTCGGCCGCGGCGACACCGGTCTCGTACCCGCGGTAGGTCGCCCGCGCGCGAATCGCTTCGAGCCAACCGTCGCCGTACTTCTCGAGCTGCGAGCGATGGGCCTGCAGCGACGCCACCTTGGCCTCCAGGGTCTGCGTGATGTCGAAGTAGAGCTGCGGCCGGAACGGTTGATAGCTGCGCCCCGACGGGTAGATCGGCTCGTACATCAAGACCGTGTGAAACAGTCGCGCCGCCGAGAGCGTGGCCATCGAGCCGTGGTGGTGGTCCTGATGCGTGTCGAACGACCAGTGCGTGAAGATCACCGACGGCTCGACCTCGGTCAGCACCCGCTCGATCGCCGCGACGCTCTCCAGGCTCCACTCCAAACGCGCGTTGCGCAGTCCGAGGCAGCGCACGTCGCTCACCCCCAACGCCGCCGCGGCCGCCACACCTTCGTCCCAGGCAAGCTGCTCCGAGCGCTCCTTGCCATCGATTTGCACATAGCCGCTGGCGGTCAGCACCACGAAGGTGACCTGACACCCCGCCGCAGCCGCCGCTGCGATCGTGCCGCCACAGGCCAGCTCGATGTCGTCGAAGTGCGCCCCAATCGCCACAATCCGCGTGCTGGCGGTGAAGGGCCCCGGCCAAATCACTGTCCCTGCCGTCTCGCTCACATCGCCTCCCACTGTACCCACCCGGCTCGTCCCGTCCCGTCCCGCCACGCGCCGTCAGAGTGTTTCACGTGAAACAGCGCCCGCTTGCGCGCACCGCCCTGCCCCGCCGGCGGCCCGGGGCGGCTGCCGACCGCCCCGTCGCCCCGCTGACCTTGGGGCGACCAGCGTCGGCGCCGCGAGACTGAGCCAGGCTCCCGCCCCGATTTGGGGGAGGGCCGTTGACCCGGTGACCGGCGACGGCGACCTGGTCGCTCCCGCCCCGATTTCGGGGAGGGCCGGGGAGGGGTTCCTGGACCGCCCGCCCCATACTGTGACCCCGACCGCCGTTCGCGTCCTGCGCGCCGTTCGCTCAGTCGCGCTCGGCGGCGCGGGCGGTGGCTTGCAGCAGCAGGTTGCTGGCGCTGACCACAAACTCCTGCATCGACACCTCCAGCCGGTCGGCCCGCCTGCGGACCGCATCACGCAATGAACGCGGGACGCGCACCGCCAGGTAGACCCACTCCTCCTCGACCTTCCGGCGGACCGTCTCGCCGCCGACTTCGACCCGCTCGGCCTCGGCCGCGGCGTCGATCCGCTCGCGCCAGGTGGCCGGCAGGAGCTCCTCCGGCGCGACCGGGGTGACGCTTTCCGAAGGCTGTTCGGGCGGCGCCGCGGCCGGCTCGGCGGCGGGCGGTGGCGGCTCGACGAGCGCCGGCGCCGGCTCGGACAGCGCCAGCAACGGCGCGGTGTCGCGCGGCGCCAGCGTCAGGGTCGGCTCGGCGGGCGGGGGAAGCTGCTCGGCCGGGCCGAGCTTGCCAGCGGCATCGCTGGCGGCAGCTTGCACAGCGCGCAACGCAGCACGCCGGTCGCGGTCGGTCATCGCCTGTCTCCTAATCGGCTGCCTGCAGCCGCGCCGCGGCACGGGCCAACAGCTCGTCAGTCACCGCGCAGATGTCGGCCCAGGCGTTGTCGGCCCGGCTGTAGCCGCGGTCGACCACGCTGACGCCGTCCCAGCGCGCCTGCACGTAACAACTGTAGCGGCGGACATAGGCGTCCAGCGCTGGCAGACCCTCTTCGCGCGCCGCGGCGACACACGCCTCACCCTCGCGCCCGACCGGGTGCAGGCCGTTGAAGACCACCGCCAGATCGCTCGCCCCGGCCGCTTGCATCGCCCGGTAGAGGTCCCCGGCCGCGGCCATGCTGTCGCGGTCGCCGTTCGCCACAATCACCACCAGGTCGGCCGCCCGGGCCAGCTCGGCCCGCATCTCGGCGTCCGGGTGCGGTGCCGTGTCCCAAACCACCATCTGATGCGCCGGCGCCCCGCACTGCAGGCGGCGCAGGTCGTAGGCCTGCAAGTAGCCCGACTCCCCGGCCCAGGTGCTGCTGGTGCCGCGGCTATCCAAGTCGTAGAGCCCCACATCGAGCCCCAACTGCCGCAGCCGGGTGGCCACATGAAAGGCCAGCGTGCTCTTGCCGACCCCGCCCTTATCCGCCATGAAGACCAGATCCATCCCCATCTCCCGCCGCCGGCTGCCGCCCGCGACTGCTTCCTTCGACACTCCCCACCCCACAGCGTTGCACCTCGCCCGACCGTCGCGCCCCACCCCACCCGCGCCTGAACCCCGCCGTGCGACAGCTACCCGACCTGGCCACCAGGCCGCCCGCGGCCCAGCCGCTCGCCGCACCGCCACGGCGCTGCCAACACCACCGGGCCGACCAGCCCACGCGTCACCCACCGATTGCGCCACGGCGCCATCGCGCCAGCACGTGCCCGCGCCGGCCAGCCGACCGCGTGGCCGGCGCGCCGACCTACCCTAGCACAGTCGCTCAGACCAGCGCAAGCGTGAGCGCACAAACGTCGTGTGTGCGTTAGCTAACATGTTAGCACCGACGGCCCCGGCCACGCGTCCGCGGTGGGGTAGGGCAGGGCGGCGCCGCGACCGACGGCCTGCCGTGGCGCCCAGGGCGGTGCCCTGGGCGCGCGTGAGTCGCTCGCCCGTCTTGCCAACCCCCCACCCCAACCCGCTTGTCCTGAGGAGGCCGCAGGCCGTCTCGAAGGGCGAGGTTGGCGACGGTGGGCGGATCGGGTGGATCGGGTGCCTCGCTGCCACCGCACCGTCGTGCCCAGGGCGTTGCCCTGGGCTTGCTTGAGTCGCCCCTTCGGGGCTTCCGGAGGGCGCA
>JADZEX010000072.1 GCA_020850355.1 Fimbriimonadaceae bacterium
ATCGTTTCGCAACCGGTTTTGGGGCCCCCGGGGAGCCAGCGCCGACTCCCGGATCGGCTCTACAGGCCGATTGTGACCCAACTGACGAGCGGCGGCCCCCAGCGGGGGGTGGCCGAGATTCGTCAGTAACGGAGCTGTGTTCAAATCCATTCTAGATCGTCCCATGTGTCTCTGTGTTCGAGAGCCTCCTGCAGCGCGTGGGCGACCTGGTTGGGGGGCCGGTGGCCACGGCTGGCGATGGCGGCGTGGCGGTTGAGAGTCCGTTCGACGCGGCTGGCGTAGTCCTGCGCGGGGCCCGGCGGGCGGCAGAGCTTAAGGAAACGCCATTCGGGTCTGACCCCTTTGTTTGACAGGCCTGTTCGCGCGGCGGGGGACGTGCTATAACCGCGGCGAAGTGGAGCGGCCGATGGAGAAGGTGCGGATCGGGTTCGTCGGCGTCGGCGGGATGGGGCAGTGTGCGCACTTGCGCAACTATGCGACGCTGCCGGAGTGCCAGGTGGTGGCGCTGGCCGAGGTGCGGCCGGAGCTGGCGGCGCGGGTCGCTGCGAAGTACGGTGTGCCGCGGGTCTATGCCAACCACGAAGAGCTGCTGGCCGCCGAAGAGGTCGATGGTCTGGTCGCCTCGCAGCCGTTCACGCGCCATGGGGTGCTGGTCCCCGAGTTGCTGGCCGCCGGTCGGCCGGTCTTCACCGAGAAGCCGATCTCCGGGTCGATCGCGGTCGGTGAGCGGATCGTCGCCGCGACGGCGGCCGCCGGGACCTGGCACATGGTGGGGTACCACAAACGCAGCGATCCGGCGACTGTGTGGGCCAAGGAGCGGATCGCCGAGCTGACCGCCAGCGGTGAGCTGGGTCCGCTGCGCTACGTCCGGATCACGATGCCCGCGGGCGACTGGATCGCCGCCGGGTTCACCGATCTGCTGCACAGCAGCGAGCCCCTGCCGCCACTGACCTGGGATGCCCCGGAGCCGGATCTGGACGAGCAGGGCAACAAGGACTACATCAGTTTCGTCAACTACTACATCCACCAGGTCAACCTGCTGCGCCACTTGCTGGGCGAGCCGTACCGCGTGACCTACGCCGAGCCGTCGGGGGTCTTGCTGGCGGTGCAGAGCGCCAGCGGCGTGGCCGGGGTGATCGAGATGACGCCCTACCAGACCACCGTGGACTGGCAGGAGACCGCCCTGATCGCGTTCGAGAAGGGCTGGCTGCAGCTCACGTTGCCAGCGCCGTTGGCGAGTAACCGGCCCGGACAGGTTGAACTCTATCGCGACCCGGGCGGGGGGCGCACGCCGGAGCGGATCACCCCAACCTTGCCCTGGGTCCACGCGATGCGGGCGCAGGCGGCCAACTTCTGTCGGGCGATTCGCGGCGAGGCCCCGCCGCCCTGCGACGGGCGGGAGGCGTTGGAGGACCTGCGCGTGGCCCGCCAGTACCTCGATCTCGCCCGCGCGGCCAAAGGAGCGGGAGCATGAGGCAGATCCGAACGCAGTTGCTACCCCTCGAGCGGTTGACTCGGGAGCCGGGGCAGCACTTCTTCGGCTACTACGACGTGCAGCCCTTCAGCGCCGACGGGCGCTACCACCTGGTGCATCGCGTCGACTTCCGCGACCGCCTGACCGCGGCCACGGACCGCGCCGAGATCGGCCTCGTGCGGCTGTCCGACCTGCAGTACACCGCCGTCAGCAGCACCTACGCCTGGTGCTTCCAGCAGGGCTCGATGCTGCAGTGGCATCCGGTCGACCAGGACACCCGCATCCTGCACAACGCCTTCGTCAACGACAGCTTCCGGACCCTGGTGGTCGACATCACCAGCGGCGCCCAGCAGGTGCTCTCACGTCCGCTGGCGACGGTCGATCCGCTCGGGCGCTACGGTCTCAGCGTCAACTTCGCTCGGCAGTACGACTTCCGGCCCGGTTACGGTTACGCCGGCCCGCGCGACCCCTGGATCGATGTCGCGCAGCCGGCCGACGACGGCATCTGGCGGGTCGATTTGGCGAGCGGCAAGTCCGACCTGCTGTACAGCCTGGCCGACCTCGCGGCGCTCTTTGACCACCCCTGGTTGCCCGGCGCCAAGCTGCTGATCAACCACCTCACCTGCAACTCGGATGGCAGCCGCTTCGTGGCGCTGCTGCGCAACTTCCCGCAGCCGGGCGTGACCTGGCAGACCGCGACCATTTTCGGCGACGCCACCGGTGGGCGGCTGTGGGTCGGCAACGACTTCGGCCACGCCAGTCACTACGGCTGGCGCGATCCGGAACACCTGCTGATCTGGGCCGACTGGCGCGACGCCGGCCGCGGCCTCTCCGTGGTCAACATCGAGACCGGTGAGGCGGAGCTGCTGGACCACGACTACTTCACCGCCGATGGCCACTGCAGCTACTCGCCCGACCTGACCAAGGTGCTCTACGACAGCTACCCCACGGCCGAAGGCTACCGCCGGCTGTACCTCTACGACGTCGAGAGCCGCCAGGGCGTGACGTTGGCGGAGCTCCGCACGGCGCCGCACGCCAGTCTGGCCTGCATCGACATCCGCTGCGACCTGCACCCGCGGTGGAACCGCCAGGGCACGGCGATTTCGTTCGACAGCGTGCACGAGGATCACCGCCACGTCTACTGGTGCGAGCTGGGCGACCTGGCGGGCCGCTGGCAGCGCTGAACCGCGCCTGCCGAGCCGCGGCGCGGGCTTGACAGATCCACAGCTCCGGGGCACAGTGCGGCCATGGGAACCGACTGCGTGGTGACGCCCGAGACCGTCCGCGCGCCGCGCCGCACGGCGACGGCGATCGCGGGCGTCTGGCACCATCGCCTGGACTCCCACCCCGATTCGCGCGGCGACTTCACCGAGGTCTGGCGCGACGAGTGGGCGCTCTGCCGGCAGCCGGTGCAGTGGAATCTGGCCCGCAACCGGGCCGGGGTGCTGCGCGGCGTCCACCTCCACCACCGGCATCACGACTACTTGGTCCTGACCGCCGGCAGCGCGGTCTTCGGGCTGGCCGACCTGCGGGCCGGCTCGCCGACGGAGGGCGTGCGGATCTGTCTGACGATCACCTCCGAGACCTTGCAGGGCCTGGTGATCCCCCCCGGCGTGGCGCACGGCTTCTGGTTCGCCGAGCCGGCGACGCACCTCTATGCCGTCAGCCACTACTGGGCCCACGACGACGAACTGGGCGTGCGCTGGAACGATCCCGACCTGGCGTTGCCCTGGCCGGCGGCGGTCGGCGCGCCGCTGCTGTCGCCGCGCGACCAGACTCTCGGGCCGTTGGCCGACCTGCTGCCACAAGTGCCGGTCCACCAGGCTTAGGGCGCTACGCCGGCCGCCCGACGGATCGCCGCGACGGCGCGCACCACCGCCAGCCCGGCGGCCGCGTCGGTCGGTGGCGGTGGCCCGCCGCGGAGGTGGTCCACGAACCAGGCCAGCTCGCGGAGGAGCGGCAGCTCGGCGCTGAGCGGCCGGTCCTCCGAGGCCATGTCGAGACCGTCGCCCGTCGGGCGGTGGACGGTGACGCTGCTGGCGTACCCGTCGGCCAGCACCGCCACGCCCTGCGCACAGGACAACGCAAACCACCGCCGCCGCTCCGGGGAGTTCGCCGAGACCTCCAGGCTGAGGTAGGGCTGGGCCCCGAACCAGGCGTAGCAGTGCGTTACCGCACCGGCCGGGTTGACCTCGGCCACGGCCCCCCGCAGCGCCGGCAACTCACGCAGCACCGCCTGCGCAATGGACAGACCGTGCGGTGCCAGGATCCAGAGCACGTCCACGTCGTCGTGCGGCTGTCCCCAGCTCAGGTGCTGCATCCGCAGCCCCTGGACCGCCCCCAACTCGCCGCTGGCGGCGATCCGCGCCAGTTCCTGCACGCCCGGGTGGTACCACCACTTGTGCATCACAAAGACCCGCTCCCCGGCGGCGGCGACGATGGCCGCCGCGGACTCCTCGTCGCAGGTCAGCGGCTTCTCGACGAATAGCGGCACCTCTCGCGACAGCAGCGCCTGCACCACCGCGGCATGGGTACTGGTCGGCGTCGCCACCACGACTCCCGCGACGGCCGGCAGGGCGGACAACCGGTCGACCAGTGCGACGGCCCCCGCCTCGGCGGCGCGCTGCCGGCTGGCCTCCGAGCGCGCGACCACCGTCACGTGGCAGCCGAGGGCGACCAGATCGCGCACGATGTGGCGCCCCCATCGCCCGCAGCCAACGAGGCCGACGGGCAGGTCGGCGCGCGCTTGAGCACAATCGGACGGCATTGGCGACGGCTCCGCGGTTCAGCGCACCCGTTCGCCGGCCCGTCAACCGATCCTCGCCGGCTACCCCGATCCCGTGCCTTGCGACGGTTGCCGCCGGTGCGCCTGGCAGTTACGGAGCTAGCCTAGACCGCGAGTTGGGCGACTCGACATCGCAGTTTGGCCTTGCGAACCTGATGCCTGTCGGTCTGGCGATGCGCTATTGTAGGAGGTGTTTGCGAGTAGCTCGTTCAGGCTTGACGCCACGCCTAGTCTAGCATACCATCCGGCCCTGAGATGAAGTTGGTGGATGTGCGAGGACATCTAGCACGGAGGGCCAGGGAGCAGCATCGATGGGGAACAGAAGGTATTTCTCGGAACGGGCAGGACGCCACCCGACTGGGGGCAAGTTCGACCTAGATGGGCTTCGATCCCTGTTTCTTTCGACGTACCGACAACTGGCCTCGGATGGCTACTTCCAGGAAGCTCTTGGCTATGACTGTGTAGATGCAGGTCGAGTTCCTGGAAGTTGTGGCTCAGATCTCAATGCGTTCTTCTACACCCAGCTGGCAAGACCATCGCTCTGGCCGATCGAGGAGAAGAGCGCCGATTACTCGGAAGATGACGTCTTCGATGTCATCGAGCTACTACACGACATCTCATCCAAGGGTATTGAGGGCACATATCACCAGTACGGTGACTGTGGTATGCATTACACCGCATTCGACCAAGATGCCGGTCGGCAGATGTACCGTCAGGCAGTGCAGCGGTTCCTGCGCCGCTATCGAACGGGGTTCGATCTCAGCGTCGACGGCCAGATCGTAGCCATGGCACCGGACGGTCTCGGCGATCTGCTGGACCAGCCCCCGCCAAGCCGCGAGCCCGCCGGAGTCGGTGGGCTCGTAGCTCGTGCGGTGCGCAAGTTCCGCCATCGCGGTGCGACGGAGAGTGACCGACGCGAAGCGGTCAGAGACTTGGCGGACGTGCTTGAATACCTGCGGTCCGAAGCCAAGCGTTCACTTACTTCTAAGGACGAGGGCGATCTGTTCAACATCGCCAACAACTTCGGCATCCGGCATTGCAATGATCATCAGAAGACGGACTACGATCCGGAGATCTGGTTGGACTGGATCTTCTACTGGTATTTGGCTACCATACACGCCATCAGTCAGGTGATCGAGAAGCGGAACCAGTGATCCAGATAAGGCAGCCGAGAGTGCAGCCAGCGTATTCTGGCTTGTCCGCGGCGGCCCCCGGCTACCCCGATTCCGTGCCTTGCGACGCTCGCCGGCGGCGGGTAGAGTCAACGCGGAGCCTGCCATGTGGTCGTTATGCGCCTTGCTCGGTCCTGCCCTGACCGCCGCCCCGGTGGTGGTGCAGCCGGTTGAGAGCGACGCTGTCTTCGCCAATCCGCATCAGGGCTGGCAGACCTTCCACCGCACCGCCGCGGCCGATCCGGCGCTCGCCGGGTTGCCCAGCGCGTCGGCCTACTACCGCTTCTACTGGCGGGACCTCGAACCGGTCGCAGGGCAGATTGACTTCGCGCGGCTCGATGCGCTGCTGGAGCAGTGCCGGGCGGCGGGGCAGCAACTGGCCTGGCGGCTGATGTGCCTTGGCACCGACCGGCGGCCTTGCGACACGCCCGACTGGCTCCGCGCGAAGTGTCCCGGGACGGAGTTCCAGCTCGGCGACGATGGCATCACGCGGTGGGCGCCCGACCTGGACAGCCCGGTCTTCCAGGAGGCCCACGCCCGCACGGTGCGGGCGCTGGCGGCACGCTATGACGGGCATCCGGACCTCGACCTGCTGGACATCGGCACCGTCGGCCTGTGGGGCGAGTGGCACATGTCCGGCACCGGGGTCAAGATGCCCAGCCTGGCGACCCGGCAGGCGATCGTCGACCTGTGGCGGGGCAGCTTCCCGCGGACCGCGACGGTGATGCTGATCGGCGACCTGGACCCGCTGCGCCACGCCCTGGCGGGCGGTGCCGGCTGGCGCGCCGACTGCCTCGGCGACCTCGGCGGGTTCTCACCGACCTGGAACCACATGCAGCACTTCTACCGCCAGCAGCTTGAGAAGGCAGGCGGCAACGAGGCCTGGAAGCAGGCGCCGGTCGCATTCGAGTCGTGCTGGGACATGCGCAAGTGGGTCGCCGAGGGCTGGCCGCTGCGGACCATCTTCGACTACGCCCTGGACCTGCACGCCAGCTACCTCAACAACAAGTCGGCGCCGCTGCCCGAGGGCTCCCGTCCCGAGGTGGAGCGCTTCCTGCGCAAGCTGGGCTACCGCCTGGTGCTCCGCCGTCTGACCCACCCCGCCACGGCGCCCGCCGGCAGCACCCTCGAGGCGGTCACCGCCTGGGACAACGTCGGCGTCGCCCCGCCCTACCACGACTATCACCTGGCCTTCCGCCTGCAACAAGCGGCCGGCGGGCCACCGCTGCTGCTGACCGATCCTACCACCCTCCGCGGCCGGTTGCCCGGGTCGTGGACCCAGACCAGCCGTCTCAGCCTGCCCGCCGACCTGCCGCCGGGCGACTCCCAGCTCGCCCTGGCCTTCGTCCGGCCCGGCGAAACGACGCCGGCGCTGCGCCTGGCGATCGAGGGGCGCGGTGAGGACGGCTGGTCTGCGCTCAGCCGAGTGACGGTGATGGCGCGGTAGGGCGCCGCCGCCAAGGCCACCAGAGATACAGACCGCTGCCGAACAGCCCAGCGGGAGTCAGACCACCGACGGTGTACAGCAGCTTGGTGACCCAACCACCGGTCAGCCCGAAGTGGAGGTCATCGAGGGCCACCTCGAAGCGCTTTCCACGCGACGCCGTGTCGCCGCGCTGGACCAGCAACACCCGCGCGTCGGCCGGATCGAGCCAGACCTCCGCAGCTTGCGCCCATCCGCGCGGGGAGCGGAAGGCGGCTACGAAGGGCTCTCCAGAGCCGAATCCGGGCTCGACCAGCACCAGTGGCAGGTCGGGTACGGCGGCGCGGGCTGTCGCCACCAGTTGGTCCAGCCCAAGCCGTGGCCGACCAGGCTTCGGCACCACCGGCGCGGGCTCTCCGAGCCAGTGGGCCAGGCGCCCCGCCGTGATGGTCTCGGAGACCAGCAGCACCGCCGTGGTGGTGGTCAGCAGCAGGACCGGCAGGCCGGTCAGGCCGCCGAGGTTGTGCCAGGCGAGGAGTTGTCGCCGCGGAGGTGTCCCGCGCCGCGGCCGCAGGCTGCGCCAGCAAGCAGAGCGACTGCGCGGCCACCAGGTCCAGAGCCCGGAGCCGAGCAGCACCACTGCCAGGGCGCTGCACCAGCCGTTCAGGAGGAGCCCACGAGGGCCGAGCAGCAGATTCTCATGGAACGCCGAGACCAGGCCGATCCAGAGGTCGGTCTTGCGGTAGGGTTGGTAGACGGTGCCGTCGAACGGGTCGATCTTGTAGACGATGCCGCCACTGCGACGAAGCGGGACCAGAAAGTGCGGGTAGCGGAAGTTCGGTATCACGATCAGGCGCAGGTCCGTGAGCTGGATGGTGGGGTCAGCCTGTTGCAGGGCGGCCACCACCTGGCTGAGCGGCAGCCGCGGCTGATCGAGCGCCTGACGCCGGTAGGGATGGCGCCAGAGCAGCTCGCTCCGAATCAGCTCCGGGCCCCAGGCCAACACGCTGCCGGTGGCGCCGATCAACGCCAGCCAGCCGCCCAGCAGCAGGCCCAACCACAGGTGTACCTGGCGCCAGAGGCGTCGCCAGTCGACGGTCCGCCGTCGCATCGCGCCCTCCCGGCCCCGTCAGCCGGCCGTTCGCCAGCCGGCTGACGGCGCGTCTCAACGCAGATCGTAGAGGTCGTCCCAGGCTTGGGCGCTGCTCGTGTCACCGTCCAACTCGGTGTGGGCCGTCCCCACATTGGCCGACTGGCGCACCGCGTCGTTGGCGTCCACCGCCAGAAACGCTGGCCGCTGCACCTTGACATGGCCATCGCAGAAGGCGACGTTCCCCATCCCGTTATGCCGCCCATGGAAGGTCGCCCGGACGGCCTGGTTGCCCGTGGGCAGCACAGTTGGCGCGCTGCGTGGATAGGCCCACGGCAACTGCGCGAGTGCTGTGGTGTGGTACGCCGAGTCGTAAAACGCCAAGGTCTCCGCTGGGGACTGCACCTGGGCCAGAGCCACCGCCGGGCCACCGTACGAGGTGTTCCAGAGGTAGGCGTTGTAGGCGTAATCGACCGGTCCGTAGGCCGAGTTGGTGGTCTCCATCGAGGCACACCCGTTGACCTCGGCGTTCTTGGCGTAGGGGTAGATCGGCCCCAACTCCGGGAAGAAGGCCAGCGGGCTCTGCCGGATCGCCGCGAACCAGACCACGTTCGCCGGCGCCCCACCATCGGGGGCTGGCACGGCGTAGACCGGCCCAACCAGCCGCTCGTCGTAGTCCTGGGCGTACATCAGCCAGCCGGTGGTCAACTGCTTCAGATTGGATGAGCAGCTCGCCTGCCGGGCCTTTTCGCGCGCCTTGGCAAAGACCGGGAACAGGATCGCCGCCAGGACGGCGATGATCGCAATCACCACCAGCAGCTCGATCAACGTGAAGGCCGGCCTGCCGTTCTGTCGTAGCTCCATCGCGTTATCTCCTCGGGCTCCACCACGCTGCACCACCGCAGCGTTCAACGCCATGATTCTGATTCTGAGAATCATAATCATATTGATCGCCTGCCCCCAGAGTACCAGAGCAGCCGCGACTTCGTCAAGGGGGTCGGCGCGACCGGCACCCGCGCCGGGTCCGAGTTGGGTAGATTTGCGCATGTGCGCCAGGCGGCGCAGGCGCTAGCCTGGCAGCCACGGGCTTTCATCAACGAGGATCGACACAGCACTCCAGGCGAGTTCAACCCACGAAACCTCAAGCAACCAGGTGGGGCAAGACTTTCTGTGGACTGTACAGAGGCCTTGTTGCTGAAAATGGCGGACCGCTTTGACGTTGAGTCGGCGGTCAGGAGTGCGGGTGAGGAGAGCGACATGCGACTCCCTGGTTGGTGGATTGGCCGTGACGGTCTACGCCTGGCGATGGCAGGCCTGGTGCTGTTGGTGGCAGGCTGCGGCGGGGGACTCGCCCCGGTGCCGGACGGCTCGGCACAGCCGACGCGGGCGTGGGCAGAGCAGCAGGCGGGCTTCGATTTCCTGCCGCCGCTCAACGCGCGGCGCGACGGGGTCGGCAGCAACGTCTCGACTGCCATGCCGGTGGTTGAGGTCTGGACCGGCACCGAGGCCCAGAAGGGCGCCCTGGTGGCGTCCTTCGAACGGCCCCAAGTGCTCCTGCAAGAGGGCTGCTACAGCGTCGATTGGGACACCGCTGGCAGCGGCACCGCGTTGCCGCCCGGCACGACGACCTGCGTGATCGAAGTCTGGTGGGGCGACCGCCAGCTCGGCTTCGTGGACTGCCAGATCGACCGCAACAACGGGAACGGCAAGAAGGCCGCTGATCCGGAGTTCTTCGGCCTTAAGAACGGTCGCACCTTGCCCATCAAGTTCGTGATCGATGCCACTGTGCCGCTGCCGCAACCGATCTCGGTGGCCGTCACCCCGTTGACTGCCTCCCTGGCGCCGGGCGGTACGCAGCAGTTCCAGGCCGCCGTGGCGCACGCGCGGCTGACCACCGTGACCTGGTCTGTCACTGAGCCCGGCGGCGGCAGTGTGGACAGCAGCGGTCTGTATACCGCCCCAAGCACGCCAGGCGTCTACCACGTCGTGGCCACCAGCGTCGCCGATCCCTCGGCGATGGCGGCGGCTGAGGTGACGGTGGTAAGCCCGGATGTGCCCCTGACGTTCGGTGGCTACGGCTCAGGTGACGGGCAGTTCCGCGGTCACATCTACTTGGCGGCTGGACCAGGCGACGAGATCTTCGCCACGGACACCTACCCCAATCGGCGGATCCAGGTCTTCAGCAGCGGCGGCCAGTTCTTGCGGAAGTGGGGCGGCGCCGTGGGCAGTGGACCGGGCCAGTTCATCTCGCCCGCCGGCCTGGCGGTCACCACCGACGGCCTGGTCTACGTGGTTGACAATGGCCGCGATGACGTCCAGGTGTTTGACTCGCAGGGCGTCTACCAGCGGGAGTTCGGCGAGCATGGCAGCGGCCCGGGCCAGCTCTGGGTGCCGTACGACGTCGCCGTCAGCCCCGACGGCCAGAACGTCTACGTGACCGACACCGAGAACTACCAGGTCGACCAGTTCACGGCGCTCGGGACCTTCGTCCGCTCCTGGGGCGGGCGCGGTGGCGGCAACGGGCAGTTCGGTCGGCCGGAGGCGATCCACTGCGACACCGCGGGGAACGTCTGGGTCAGCGATGGTCAACTGCACGGGCAGAACAACCACCGCATCCAGAAGTTCGACGCGGCCGGCCAGTGGCTGGCGACCTACGGCGGGCCCAGCACGCTCAATGAGCCGATGGGCCTGATCGTGGTCGGCAACTTGCTGCACGTGGCGGACTTCCGCAACTACCAGATGGAAGCCATCAACGTGCTCACCGGCGCGACCTCCAGCATCTGGGCGCAGGGGCCGGGGAGCGCCCTCGGCCAGGTCGACAAGCCGTTCGACGTGACCGTCGATTCCCGCGGCAACCTATACGTCGGCGAGTCCTACGAGTTCGGGTCGGGCAATGCCCGCATCCAGAAGTTCGTGGGGGTGAACTAGCAGCGGGCACGGTGCCGCAGCAGCCGTGCTGCTGCGGCACCGCCCCTGCCGCGCTGCTGCGCTGCCGCCGCCGCAGCGGACCGTCAACTACGGCCGCAGGTGCGCGTTGAAGAACGCCCTGGCCACCGTCCGCGCCGCCGTGCTGGCCGCACCGTCGGCGCCGCTGGTCTTGCCGTCGAAGCTGTGGCTGGCGTCGGCGAAGGCCTGCAGGGCGGTGGGGTTGCCGTTAGCCGCCGAAGCGCCGCCGTTGACCGCCTTCTGGACCAAGACCGGCGGGTAGCCGCCGGTGTAGAGCGGGTCGCGGGCGGCGTGCAGGATGGCCAGCGGCGCAGTCGGGCGGTACTTGCCACTGTTGGCGTTGCCGGGACTGCCCCAGTAGCTGTAGAAGCCGCAGCCGGGGTAGTAGGCCACGCCACAGGCGAAGCCGCCGGCGGCCGGCGGGGCCTGCGGCGCGGCGACTGGCCAGGTGACGCCGCCGCTCTTGACGGTCCAGGTTGGCTGCGCCACGTAGGCCGTGTCGACCAGCGCGGCGATGGCCGTCTCGGCGCCATGGCTGAAGCCCAGCACGCCGATCCGATCGGCGTCGACATAGGCCAGGCCGCGCAGGTAGTTGAGTGCCCCGAAGGCGTCCTTGGTGCGCTCGTAGGCGGGCGAGCAGACCGCGTCGTCGGGTGGAGCCTTGGCGCAGAAGCTTGGCAAGTTGCGCGGGCCGAAGCTGTCGACGAACAGCGCTACGAAGCCCTCTTCCTGGCAGATCGCCGCCCAGTCCTGGAACTGCCCCTTGAGGACCCAGTTGGCGGCGTCGTCCCAGAGCCCCTGGCAGCCGTGCAACACCACCAGCGCCGGCAAGGGGCCGGTACCGGCGGGCGTCACCAGCCGCCCCCGGAGCGGCAGACCGGCGGTGTTGTCGAACGCCACGACGGTGTTGGAGGCTGCCACGGTGAGGTCCGTGGGCGCCGGCGTCTCGGGGTCGGTGACGGTCGGCTGCGTGCCGCCGTCTTGTCCGCCGCTGCCGCTGCCGGCGTCGCTGCCGGAACCGCTGTTGCTGGAGGCGGTCAGGTTGCCTTCGCCGGTGCGGGTCTGGGCGTTGGCGACCAAGGTCAGCCGGACTCGCGAGCCGTTGCTGAGCCAGTCGATCAGCACCGCCCAGGTGGTCGCCCGAGTGGTCGCAAGCTGACCCTCAATCACCGTGCCACTGGCCCGCGTCACCGTCACGCGATCGTCGTTGAAGGTCTCGTCGGCGCTGTCGAGTTGCACCAGCGGCAGAAGCGGGTCTTCCGGGTTGTCGGCGACGGTCACGCTGACCGCGGTCGGCGTGTCACCCAGCGTCAGCGGCACGCTGAAGAGCCGCGATTCCCCCGCCTGCAACCCAAGCTGCGGGGGCGCCGCGCCGCCATTGCCGCCGCAGCCCGCGAGCTGTCCGAGCAGCCCCGCCCACCACAGCAGCCAACCTGTCCGCTTCACCGCACGGTCTCCCCGGCCGGGCCCGCGGCCCGCTCCAGGGGCAGTATGCCGCCAAGTGACCAAAACGTCGTCAGATCGTTGACGGCTCGACCGCGGCCCACTCGCCGCTGGCGCCGGAGCGGTAGACCGCCGCCAGCACGTCGCAGGTCTGCAGCAGGTCGCGGCTGCTCAGGCGCGTCGGCCGGCCGCTGCGGGCGGCGGTCAAGAAGTCATCGACCAGGGCGGCCACCCCGCTCTGGGAGCTCGGTCCATCGCTCTCGGAGGTGTAGCTCAGCGCGCCGGCACGGCCCTGCAGGTACGCCGCCAGCCGTGGCCGCAGGTCGCCCTCGGGCAGCCGGCCGAGCTCCAGCCGGCCGGTCGCGCCGCCGTCGCAGCGCAGCTCGACCACCGCGTAGTCCTCGCAGCGCAGCTCCAGATAGGCCGGGTACCACTGGCTCTGCAGCTCGGCCCGCACGGCGCAGATGCGCTGTCCCAGCGCGGCCTCCAGCCAGAGCACCCCATAGCCGCTGAAGATCGCCGCTTCACCGCCGCTGAGCGCCGTCGCCGGCAGCTCGTCGTCGCGGAAGTGCGGCGTGCTGGTGCAGTGGCGCGGCCCACCCGTCGCCAGGTAGCGGAAGCTGGCCGCCTGCGGCTGGCCCACCTCGCCGCGTCGCGCCAAGAGGTCGGCCCAGGGCTGCCCGTACCGCGTCAGCGCCAGTGCTGCCAGCAGTGGCGCGTCGGCCACGCGCAGCGCCTGCGCCAGATAGGCCGTCGCCGCGGTCGACCCGCTGAGCGGCTTCTCACACAGCGTCGGCAACCCCTTCACCAGACAGGCCGCCGCCACCCGGTGGTTGATCGCGGGCGGCACCTGCACCACCGCTGCGTCCAGCGGCACCCGGCGCAGCAGCTCCATCGGATCGTCGTAGAACGGCACGCCAGTCTCGTGGACCAGTTGGTCCAGCCGCGCCCGGACCTCGTCCGACGGCCCGTCGTAGCCCGCCACGGCGGCGAGCTCGACGTCCGGGTCGGCCAGGACCGTCCGGGCGTACTCTTCATGCCCCCACAGCCCCAACACGCCAACCCGCAACGGCATCACGCTCTCCGGCGGCATTATGCCATGCGGCCGCTGCCGGCGGGGCGTTGGCCGGTCCGCCACCGGGCCAGGAGGAGTCCTCGGCCGGCGGCGAACGGGGCGGTGTCAGGAGACGTCGCCATGTTGCGCCTGTCGCTGGTTTCCGCGGCCACCTATGGCCAGACCGACCGCACGCCCGGCTCGTTCCACGGGACCGCCTTCGCCTCGGCCTTCAACGGCTACGATGACGAGTACCGCAAGCAGTTCCAGTGGACCTTTGCCGCTTCCACCGAGCGGCTGCCCGATTGCCAGGTCGTCAAGATCCAGGACCCGCACCGCGAGTGGGCTGAGCGGTTGGCCACGGCCTGCCACATCCCGCAGGTGGTCGACACCTACGAGGAAGCCGCCGAGGACGTCGACGCGGTGATCGTGGTTGACGACGGCTCGCGCAAGCAGTACCTCTGCGCGCTGCCGGCCCTGCGCAAGGGGCTGCCGGTGTTCATCGACAAGCCCCTGGCGATGACCGCCGCGGAGGTCGCCGACGTGCTGGCCTACGCCGACCGCTACGGCGCCAAGGTGATGAGCGCCTCGTCGCTGCGTTATGTGCCCGACATCCAGCAGGTCAAGGCCGCGGCGCCCAGCCTGCAGCCGATTCCCATCGCCACCACCATCTGCGGCAACGAACTGATCTACTACGGCATCCATGCGCTGGAAATGGCCTACGAGGTGCTCGGCCCCGGCGCGGTCAGCGTGCTCAATGTCGGCCGTCCTGGCCGCAACCTCTGCCGGGTGCGCTTCGCGTCGGGCACCGACCTGATGCTGATGGTTGGCGAGGGCGAGTACATGCGCGCCGGCTACCAGATCGCGCTGCACGGCAAGGGCGGCTGGCAGACCTGCGCGCCGGACCTCAACAACCTGTATGTCTACCTCCTGGAACGCTTCGTGAAGATGGTCCAGACCGGCGAGCAGCCCGTCCCGAACGCCGAAATGCACGAAGTGATCGCCGTCCTGGAAGCCGGCAAGCGCTCGCTCTTGACCGGCCAGGAGGTCGAGGTGGCGGCAGTGCTGGCGGAGCGGGGGCCGGGGCTATAGGGTCGGGGCTCCTACCCACGCAGTTCCACAGTCCGGGTCAGGCGCCAGGGGAGCGGGCAGCGCAGGGTGGTGCTGTCCGCTCCCACCGTGGCGGTCACCAGGCACTGGCCAGCCGGAGTTCGAGCAGGCGGTCGGCGAAGGCCGCCAGGCCACGGCGCGGCGATCCGCGTCTGGTGCCGCCGAGCCAGTGAGCAGCCGCACGCGCGAGTATTGCCTGTGGTTGAGGCTGCGGTCGCAACGTACCAGGCCGCCAGGTCGCCGTCCTCCACGAACCCGACCGCGCCGGCGGCGACCGGTCTGGGTAATGCCCAGAGCAGCAACGAGGGCAGGCGGCGAGGCAGCCTCGGCGATGTCCTGTGTCGGTAGTGTGGCACACCGCGGCAGGGCCGGTCGGCCCGCCGCCCGGCCCGCGGCGCCGATGCCGCGGGGAGGAGTTGGTTGGCCCGCCGACGATCTGGGGATCGACCGCACGAGGGGCTTCTGGTCGCTGGGGCAGGGCCCTGGCCGTGATGGGCCGGGGCAGAGGAGCAGACCGATGGTACGGTCCCGATCGTGGTACGGTGTGCTGGCGGCGGCGGTGCTCGGGGTGGCGGCGGTCGTCTGCACGAGTCTGCTGACGGCCGGTGCAGTGCGGGTTAAGAACACCGACGAGCAGATCCGCGTCACCGGCTCGGCGCGCAAGTTCATCAAGTCCGATCTGATCGTCTGGGGCGGCACCATCCGCTGCCGTGCCAACAGCTCGGCGGCGGCCTACAAGGGCCTCAAGTCGGGCCTCGAACAGGTCCGGTCGTACCTCCAACGCCAGGGCCTGCCGGAGACCGAGGTCTCGGACACGCCGATCGAGACGCGGGCGCTCTACGAGCCGCTCCCGAAGGATCTGCAGAGCAGCTACGGCAGCGAAAACGTGCTGCGCCAGGTGGCCGCCTACGAGCTGTCGCAGGGGATCCAGGTCCGCTCGAACAAGGTGGAGCTGGTGGACAAGGTCTCGCGCGGGGTGACCGAGCTGATCAGCAGCGGCGTGATCTTCGACTCCGAGGCCCCGGAGTACCTCTACACGAAGCTCGGCGAGCTGAAGGTCGAGATCCTGGCTGAGGCCGCCAAGGACGCGCGGGTCCGGGCCGATCAGATGGCCAAGAACGCCGGCTGCCAGCTCGGCCCGGTGCGCTACGCCAGGATGGGGGTGATGCGGATCACGCCCGCCTATGCCACAGTCGAGCTGGACGAGTTCGGGACCTACGACACGTCGACGGTCGACAAGGAGATCACGGCGGTGGTCACCGCCGGCTTCGCGATCCGGTGAGCCGGTCGGCCGACCGGGTAGCCCCGGGCGGCGGTGTCAGCCCCGGACGACCATCTCGCTGCGTTCGGCGCCGACGCTGACCCACTCGATCGGCACGCCGACCAGGGCTTCGAGCCGCTCGACGTAACGCTGCGCCTCGACCGGCAACTCCAGGAAGTCGCGAGCGGTGTTGGTCGGCTGGTGCCAGCCGGGATGGGTCTCCAGGATCGGCTTGACCTGTTCCAGCAGGCGGGTGGTCGGGACGTGGTCAAAGACCTGGTCGCCGACGCGGTAGCCGGTGCAAATACGGATCTCGTCGAGGGCGTCCAGCACATCCAGCTTGGTCAGCGCGATGGCGGTGAAGCCGTTGAGCATCGCGGCGTGGCGCACGGCCAGGGCGTCGAACCAGCCACAGCGGCGGGGGCGGCCGGTGGTGGCGCCGTACTCCTGTCCGACGGCGCGGAGCTGCTCGCCGACGGCGTCATGCAGCTCGGCCGGGAACGGCCCGGCGCCAACGGCGGTGGTGTAGGCCTTGGCGACACCAACGACATGGGTGATGCGGTGCGGCGGGATGCCGGCGCCCGACGCCGCGCCGCCGGCGGTCGGCGAACTGGAAGTGACGTACGGGTAGGTGCCCCAGTCGATATCGCGCAGGGCACCGAGCTGGCCCTCCAACAAGATGCGCTGGTTCTGGCGGAGCGCGCCGTGGACCAGGGGGAGGGTGTCTCGAACCAGCGGCTGAAGCTGCTGGGTCTGCTCCCAGAGCGTCTCGAAGACCTCTTCGGCCTGCAACGGCTCCGCCTGGTAGATCTGCTGGATGACCACGTTCTTGGCAGCCACCAGGGTGGCCACCTTCTGGCTGAGCCAAGTGCGGTCGAGGAGGTCGCCCATCTGCAGGCCGACGCGCGCAAACTTGTCGGTGTAGCAGGGCCCGATGCCCTTCTTGGTGGTCCCAATGGCGTTGCCGGCGGTGCTCCGCTGGGCCTCGTCCAGC
Source organism: Fimbriimonadaceae bacterium (assembly GCA_020850355.1). Lineage (GTDB taxonomy): Bacteria > Armatimonadota > UBA10988 > UBA10988 > UBA10988 > JADZEX01. Next base: position 16,753 of record JADZEX010000072.1, read on the forward strand.
CCGTCCAGGAGCAGGTGGTAGGGCATCACGACGTGCGCCCGCTCGCTGATCAGCAGCTTGTCACAGTTGCCGCCGCCGCTGGCGATCTCGGCCATCTCCGTCAGCAGGTCGCCCGGATTGACGACGCAGCCGGCCGAGATGACGTTCCAGCAGTCGGGATTGAAGATGCCCGACGGCACATGGTGCAAGCGGAAGGTGCCGAACTCGTTGACGACGGTGTGACCGGCGTTGTTGCCGCCCTGGAAGCGCACCACAAGCTGCGAATCCTGCGCCAACAGGTCGACCACACGCCCCTTACCCTCATCACCCCACTGCGCCCCGACCACCGCCGTCACGGACATCCGAGCCTCCTTCCGAGGACCGCGCGGATTGTACCACCCCCCCGCATGGCGCGGCAAGCCCAGAAAGGGGTCAGGACCATTTACTGCGTAAATGGTCCTGACCCCTTTCTGGTGACCCCTTTCTGGGGTCGCAGTAAATGGTCCTGACCCCTTTCTGGGGTCAACCGGCGGCGGGCGAGAGGTAGATGGGGCTGGACCAGGCCATGTGGAGGTTCTGCTGACCGCTGGCGCCGGCGGGTTGCTGGGTGGCCCGGAGGTAGTAGTAGCAGGTCGGCGGGTTGCCCACCTCGGTGCCCAGCCAGCACTCCGCCAGCGGGGTGGTGTCGGCGAACTCGAACTCGCCGCGGGGGCCGCCGGGGGCGGTGCTGTAGATCACCTTGCCGTTGCGGACCAGCTCGAGCGCGGTCAGTGGCACGGTGGTCTCGACGGCGGCGCGGAAGCGGCGGGTGGTCCAGCGCGGGTCGCCCGGCGGCAGGCGCAACTCGTCGCCCATGATGGCCTCGCCGAGGCTGAAGCGGAGGTTGACCCGCGGGCCGGTAGTACACCAGGTGTGGCGGGCCTGGATTGCCTTGAACAGCTCGTCGCGCTCCAACCGCGGGGCCAGCACCGCGGTCAGGTCGAAGTTACCGGCGCGGCCAGAGTGGTCATCGCTGGCGGCGACCAGCCCGAGGCGGTGCCCGCGGGCCAGGATGGCCTGCACGTTGTTCCCCGGCACCATGCCCTTGCCCGGCAGCAGCGGCTGGTTCTCGTGGTACTCGTAGCGCCCGTGGTTGGAGTGGATCTCGATCGCCCGTTCCTTGGTGGCGTCGATCTCGTCGAAGCGGGCGGCGTTCTTGTTCATCGGATGCAGGTGCGGAATGGTCACCACGTCGCCCGGCCGGTAGAGCTTCCAGAACTGCTGGATGGTGATCGGACCGGCGGCCATGTAGAACGGGTCGGCGTCGCCGAGGTAGTAGGCATTGGTGTCGCCGCGGGCACAGCGTTGCTCGCAGGCGGTGAAGGTGACGAAGCGTCCGGGCTGCAACAGCTCGCGGCTGGCGGCCTGCACTTCGGCAAACTCCGCCGCGGTCATGTTCTGCTGCCGCAGGTTCCCGCTGTGCATCGCATGGTCGGTGACCGCGCAGAAGTCCAAGCCGTTGACGTCGCGCGCCCAGGCGAACTGGTCGCGCGGCCGCATCCGACAGCCGCCCCAGTTGCGGGCGTCGTAACTGAGCACGCCGTGGTTGTGCAGCTCGCCCCACCAGGCCCGCAGCGGCGGCGCTGTCGGCAGCACTTCGAGCGTCAAGGTGTCGGCGGCGAGGCCCTCCAGGGCGCGGTCGGCGCGGAGGGTGACAGTCTGGCGCCCCGCGCTGGTGAAGACCACCGGCAGGGCCGACTTGCCGGCGTCGGTGGCGCGCAGCGTGAGCTTCGCCGGCAGCTCGGCCCGCGCGTCGCTGCAGCTCGCCAACAGGTCCCCAGCGAAGCCCGGCGCCGGGTTGCCGAAGCGGTCCAGCACCGTCGTCGCGAAGCGTGCCGGCTCGCCCACCACGGCCTGCGTGGTGCCGCGCAGGCGCACCTGGAACGGCGCCGCGGCGGCGATGGCGTACTGCGGCAGGCCGGGCACCTCAACCCACTCGGTCGACCCCGGCAACTGCGTCTGCAGGCGGTAGCCGCTGGCGTTGGCGGCGGGATCAGCAAACAGCGCGGTGCGGCTGACGGTGACGTTGGGGAAGCGTACGGTGAGCTGGTCGCCCGGTTCGAGGGCGTTGCCGCCGACCACCAGGCGCAGGCAGCGGACCACGTCCTGGGCGGTGTAAGGCGGCCCGCGGTCGGACCACTTCTCGTAGAACGGTTCGAGCGTCACGCCCCCGGTGGCCGCTTGCAGCTCCCAGGTGGGCGTCGACCAGCCGAACTTGGCTTCTTCCTTGGACGGATCGGGCGACGGTTTGGTCCAGCCGCCCTCCCTTGGCGTCAGCACGCGAACCATGCCGCCGGCGGGCAGCCGTATCGTGAACTTGGCGCTGACGGTGAACTCGCCGACCTTGGTGCCCGCCTCGTAGCATTGCGGCGCCGGGGTGCCGGAGCCCTGCGCCAGCGGCTCGGCGGAAGCGGCGGTCAGGACCAGGGCGACAGTGAAGACGCTCCAGTGAAGCGGCATGGCGGTCCTCCGCCGCCAGCGTAGCCCGCAGTGCGGTCGACGTCAAACCCTTGACCGCCCCCGCCCACGCTGCTACGGTGCCGCCCATGATCAGCGTGCTGTTGCCGGTCTACAACGCCGCGGCGACGCTGCCGACGGCCCTCGCCAGCGTGCTGCGGCAGAGCCACCGCGACTTCGAGGTGGTGGCAGTCGACGACGGCTCGACCGACGACTCGCTGGCGATCCTGCGCCGCCTGGCCGCCGCCGACCCGCGCCTGCGGGTGGTCGCCGAGCCGCATCGCGGGCTGGTCACGACGCTGCAGGCCGGGCTGGAGCGGTGCCGTGGCGAATGGCTGGCGCGCTTCGATGCCGACGACTTGATGCACCGCGACCGGCTGGCTCTGCAACACGCCGCGGCCTTCGACGGGGTGCTCGGCTGCGCCGTGCAGACCTTCCCGCGCGCGGGCCTGACCGACGGCCTGCGGCGGTACGAGAGCTGGCTGAACAGCCTGCTGACCGACGCGGCGATCCGGCGTGACCTGTTCGTGGAGTCGCCGCTGGCGCACCCCACGGTGCTGCTGCCGACGGCGCTCCTGCGGTCGGTCGGCGGCTACCGCGACTGCGGCTGGCCCGAGGACTACGACCTCTGGCTGCGCCTGGCCGCCGCCGGGACACGCTTCGCCAAGCTGGCGCCGGTGCTGCACTACTGGCGGGACCACCCCGGCCGCCTGAGCCGCGGCGGTGGCCCCTACGGCCGCGCCGCCTTCCGGCGCTGCAAGCTGGACCACCTGCTGCGCAGCCACCTCGCCGAGCGCACCGAAGTGGTGATCTGGGGTGCTGGCGACGGCGGCCGGGAGTGGTCCCGCTTGCTGACCGGCGCCGGTCGCCGGGTGGTGGCGCAGGTCGACATCGACCCGGCCAAGATCGGCGGTCAGGTCCGCGGCGCGCCGGTGGTCGGCCCCGACTGGCTGCGACCCCGGCGGCCCGAACTGCTGCTGCTGACCGTCGGGGTCCACGGCGTGCGCGAGCAGTTGCGGGAGCAGTTGGCGGGCTGGGGATACGTCGAGGGTGTGGACTTCGTCTGTCTGGCGTGAGATGGGTCATTCAGGACTCGAACCTGAAACCAACGGATTAAGAGTCCGCTGCTCTACCGATTGAGCTAATGACCCGGCAAGCGCCAAAGCTACCAGCCGATCCCGAATCTGTCAACCGGCTGTAGGCGCCTACTAGCAGCGCCGCAGCGGGCCGCCATGGGGGACTGCCGCAGGATCCCAGGGGTCGCCCCGGCGCCCCTGCCAGAGCCCGGGATCGGCCGCCAGCGACGGCCGGCGGACGCCGTCAGTCGAGCAGCCGCACGCCCTGCTGTTGCAGCTTCTGGCGCACCGCGCGGCCGTCCAGGCGGTCGGGGGTAGTGCCCTCGGCGGCGGCCCAGGCGGCGGCCAGGCCGGCGGCCTGACCGGTCGCGAAGCAGGTGCCGGTAACGCGGTAGCTGGCGTGCGCCTCGTGCGTGCCGCTGATCAGCCGGCCGGCCAGCAGCAGGCCGCCGACATCGGCTGGCAGCAGGCAGCGGTACGGGATCTCGTACGGCCGCATCGCGGTGTGGTGAGCGGTCGGCACCCCCGCGCCGGGGGCCGGTTCGTGGATGTCGACCCCGAAGGCACAACTGGTCACGGCGTCGTCGAAGCGCTGGCCGGCGACCAGGTCGTCCAGGGAGAGGGTGTACTGACCAACCACCCGGCGCGCTTCGCGGATGCCGATGGCCGCGGCGGTGTGGGTCAGCCGCAGGTCGGCGAACTGCGGCAGGTGGCGTAGCACGGCGACCGCCTCGGCGGCTTGCCGGCGGGCGCTGACCGTGGCGCGGGTGACCGCCGCCGGATCGAGCGGGTTGACGCGGTAGACGTGTGTCAACTGCACATCGGCGACGCCCGGGGCCGGCGTGTTGATGATCCACGGCGCGTAGTTGCAGCGTTCGATGGGTGGCAGCCAGTCCAACCCGGCGGCTTGCGCTGCGGCGGTCAGCTCATCGAACAGCGTCGGCGCGTCGGGCTGGATCCAGTCGCCCACGCCGCTGACCTCGAACATCAGCGTCAGCGGCTGCACCAGCCCATCGACCGGGCGACCCAGCTCGTAGCGGCAGCCCGCCCGCGCGGCGACGTCGCCATCGCCAGTGGCGTCGATCACGACCTTCGCCAGCACCGCCTCGCGGCCGGCCTTGCTCTCGATGATCACCCCGCGCAGGCGGTCGCCCTCCAACACGGCGTCGGTCACCAGGGTCTGGTAGAGCAGCTCGACGCCAGCGCCGCTGAGCAGCGTTTCGAGCTCGCGGCGCAGCGTCTCGGTGTCGAAGCAGTGGCTGAACTTCCAGCGCCGCCAGGCACCGCAGGCCGTCAGGTGGGCGACCAGCTCGTCGCCCAGCCAGCCGCGGCCGGTGGCCTCGAAGAACGGGTTCAGCAGCCCGGCGGTCCAGACGCCACCGAGTTGGCCCCAGCGTTCGAGCAGCAGCGTCCGGGCGCCCAGTCGCGCGGCGGCCCAGGCGGCGCCGACCCCGGCCGGGCCACCGCCGCAGACCAGCACGTCGACCTCGTCACGCAGCGCGACCCGGCGCGGGCTTTCGAGTACGGCGTCGGGCAACAGCTCTTTGGCGTGCGGCTGGTCACGGACCGGCATCGGCGGCTCCTCAGGCTGATCCTACCACGGCGACCCGCTTGACAGGCCGTGCGGCTGTGCCAGACTGGGGGCGATGCACGACCCCGCCCTGTTTGCCGACTGGTCACACTACCTGCTGCCGTTCGCGATTCTGTGCGGCGCGGCGTTTGTGCAGGGCGTCACCGGCTTCGCCTTCGGCATCCTCAGCATGGCGGGGTTGACGCTGTTGTGGGAGCCGCAACCGGCCAACGTGGTGGTCACGCTGCTGACCGTCTTCTCGACGCTCGGCACGCTCTACAGCGTGCGCCACGGGATGCGCTGGCTGCGCCTGCGGCCGTTGCTGCTGGGCATCGCGGTGGGCATGCCGCTCGGCGTCCAGGTGATGGTCCTGCCGGGCTCCGGCCCGGCGCTGCGCGGTCTGGTGGCCATCGCCTGCCTGCTGGTGGCCTGGCAGAACTGGGCCCCGCGCGCCGCCGAGCCCGGCTGCGAGCGGTGCGCGCCACGCTGGCTGGGACTCGGCTCGGGCCTGGCGTCCGGGTTCTTCAGCGGCTCGGTCAGCAGCGGCGGCCCGCCGATCCTGTGGTACGTCTACCGTCAGCCCTGGAGCCGCGACGAGCTCAAAGCCACCACCCTGGCGATCTTCTTCGTGGCGACCGCCTACAAGCTCGGCATGTGGCTGGTGATGGCGGCCGCCGGGGCGGGCACCTTGCTGACCTGGTCGCGGGTGCAGATGGCCGGCAGCCTGCTGCCCGCCGTGCTGCTCGGCACGACGATCGGCATTCGGGTCTTCGCGCGGATCGACCGCGACCAGCTCCGCCGCATCGTCTGCGTGCTGCTGGTGGTGATGGCCGCCGCCATCGTCGCGACGATCTAACTCAGAACCGCACCACACCGGACTGGTCAGGCGCGTCGAGCGGCTCGACCGCGGTCACCTCGACCTGCCCGTCGACCACCAGCAGCGGCAGGCCAGGCGCCAGGTCGAGCGGGCTGAGGGCGCCTGGCAAGGCGTCGCCCATCAGGTTGACCGCCCGCGGCTGACCCCCCGTCACGCGCAGCGTCAGGCGCTGGCGGGTCGCCGCCCAGAAGGCCGTGCCGCCGGCCGCCGTGACGCCCCAGACACGGTCGGGCAGCCCGGCGACCGGCCGGGGGGCCAGCGCCAGCGTGCGGCAGACCGTCGCCAGCGCGCGATAGGCCGGCTTCGGGGTCAGGTCGCCCCGCACCACGCCGAAGTTGTGCTCGTTATAGAACGGGTCGCCGCCATCGTTGCGGAAGTCGTACCAACTGATGTTCGTGCAGGCCCCCGAGGCAACCGCGGTGAGGTAGCAGCGAGCCAGCAACTGCGCCTGAGTGCGTTCGTCCACGCCGCCGTTGAGCTGAGTTGGCCAGCCCATTTCGGTGATCCAGACCGGCCGCCCCCCGACGAGGGCCTGCACGTCGCGTAGTTCTTTGGCGAAGGCCTTGTCATCGAGCTGGCCGCGGTAGGGGTGGATCGTCAGGATGTCGAAGGGCGCCTGGGCGTCGAGGCAGCGCTGGATGAACCCACGGTCGATGCCGGCGGTGGAGCAGCCCAGCACCTGAGCCGTCGGGTCCTCCTCCTTGATCGCCCGGTAGGCCTGCTGCAGCATCACCGGATAGAGCTCCTTCGGGCCGGACCAGAAGAAGATGTTCGGTTCGTTCCAGATCTCCCAGTGCTTGACGCGGTCCTTGTAGCGCCGCACCACCTGCCGCACCCAGGCGACGTAGTCGGTCACGCCCTCCGGGGTGTAGGCCTTGGTCCAGCGCGACCAGTAGGCCAGCAGCCCGTAGACGCTGATACCGTGGCGCTGCGCCGTGGCCAGCATCTGGTCGTAGTAGGTCCAATCGAACTTGCCCCGCTCGGGCTCCAGGCGGTGCCACTGCAACTCCTCGCGCGACCACTTCACGCCGGCCGCCGCCCCGAGCGCGGCCGCCCGGTCCATCCGTGCCAGGCCGGCGGCGTCGCCCGGGTAGCGGTACAGGTAGAGCCCCATGCCCCACGGCGAAGCCGGCCGCGGGGCCGTCTCGGCGGGCGCCTCGACTGGACGCGTGAAGCCCGCCCGCGAGGTCACCGGGGGCAGCTCACCGACCGTGTAGCTGGCCTCCAGGTCGGCGAAGCGCAGGTCGGCCGGCACGCTGAACTCGACGGTCTGTTCCTGTGGCACCCCCGCGGCGGGAAGCTGCCAGGGCAGCTCACGGCGCTCCAGCTCGCGGCCGTCCCAGTCGCGGAGCACCCCGCGCAACGTGCCCTCCACGGCGGTCGGCTGCAGGTTCCAGCCGCGCACCGTGCCGCGGAGCGTGCGCTGGCCACCGTTGACCGCGGCCTCGCTGAGCCGGGAGAGCAGCGTCACCGCGCGCGAGCGGGCGGTGCTGGTGACGCACCGCAGGCTGTCCAAGTGCACGAAAGCCGGCCCGGCCGGGGCCTCGCCGCGCTCCAGCAGCAGCACCGCCAGGCGGAGCGGCGGTTGCACCCGGCCGTTGTTCTCACCGCCCCAGAACTCCCACCCCTCGGGCGGCACCGGCACGGTGAAGGTCTGCGGCCCGCCGCGGAGCGTGCCCAGCCCGCGGCCGAAGGTCTGAAAGTGCGAGCCGAGCTGCAACGACAGCCGCGCGCCGGGCGTGCCGTCGGCGACGCTGAGTTGCAGCTCGCGCGGCGCCCCGAAGAGGCTCAGGCTGTGGTGCAGCAGGGCGTTCGGCCGAGCGCTCAGATCGGCGCTGAAGCGCTGCTTGACGAGCTCGCCGCCACTGGCGCCGAACCCCGCGTCTGGGCCGAAGTCGGTGACCAGGTAGCTGCCGACCAGATTCTGTTCGACCGGTCCCGCCTCGCCGCGAGTGGCCACGACCTGGCGGAAGCGGACCTCCCCAACCGGCTGACTGAGGCCGGTCTGCTCCACCAGCACCCCCAACTGCTGGAACGGCGGCCGCACGACCCCGTCGTCGGGGCCGCCCCAGTGGCCGGTCCAGCCCTGCAACAGGCTCCCTGCGAGCGGCGTCCAGCCGGTCTCGTCGTAGCGCACGCTGCGCTGGTGGGTCTGGCCGCTGGAGTCGGTCGCCCGGAAGGTGATGGTGGCGCCTTCCGGCTGGCGCAGCTCCAACCGCAGGGCGGTCAGCGGCGCGGGCGGGTCGAGCGTGCGGTAGGCCGCGACGTAGGCCCCGCCGTTGCGGAAGTCGAAGCTCAGCACAGCCTCGCCGCTGGGCTCCACGCGCAGGGCACCGGTCGCGCCGGGGAACTCACCGCCCGGCGAGAAGCTCCAGCCGGCCGCGGCGGCGGGGCCGGTCGTGGTCAGCAGCAAGTCGTCGTCGGCGGTCAGCAGCAGCGGCAGCAGCAGGAACGGCGTCGGCATCGCGGTATCACCTGTCGCTGGAGTTGGCGCACGGCCGCGCCACTCCTGCGGAGTCAACCATGCGGCGACGAGACTGGTTGGGCGGGAGTCTGGCGGCGGGTCTGCTGGCCGGGAGCGCGCGGCGCGGCTGGTCGCAGCGGCCGGACCGGCCGAACGTGCTGCTGGCAATCAGCGACGACCAGAGCTGGTGTTCCACCTCGCGGGCCGGCGACCCCGTGGTGCGCACCCCCGCCTTCGACCGCGTCGCCGCCGCCGGGGTCTGGTGCCCGCACTGCTTCACCAGCGCCCCAAGCTGCACCGCCAGCCGCGCCGCGCTGCTGACCGGGCGCCACGCCGGCAGTCTGTGCGAGGGAGCCAACCTCTGGGGCACCCTGCCGCGCCGCTTCGCCAGCTACCCGGACCTGCTGGAAGCCGCCGGCTACCAGGTGGCGGCCTTCAGCAAGGCCTGGAGCCCGGGCAACTTCGCGCCCGGCGGCTGGACCCGCAACCCGGCCGGGCCGAACCTCGGTGCGTTGCCGAAGTTCCTGCGCGAGCGGGACAGCAGCAAGCCGTTCTGCTTCTGGCTCGGCACCACCGACCCGCACCGCCCCTACGAACTCGGCTCGGGCGTCGCCGCCGGCCTGGCGCCCGACCGCGTCGCGGTGCCGGCCCACCTGCCCGACAACGCCGTCACGCGCCGCGACCTGTGCGACTACGCCCACGAGATCCACCGCTGGGACCGCGCCCTGGCCGAGGCCCTGACCGCGCTGGAAGCGGCCGGTGAGTTGGACCGCACCATCGTGATCGTGACCAGTGACAACGGGATGCCGTTCCCGCGGAGCAAGGCCAACTGCTACGACTACGGCACCCGCCAGCCGCTGGCGATCTGCTGGCCCGGCAGCATCCCGGCCGGGCGACAGATCGACGACTTCCTCAGCTTCACCGACCTGGCGCCCACCATCCTGGCAGCCTGCGGCGTCGCCGCGCCGGTCGCCCAGCACACCGGCCGCAGCCTGCTGCCCTTGCTGACGGCGGCCGGCAGCGGCCGGCTCGATCCGACGCGGGACCAGGTGATCACCTGCCGCGAACGCCACGCCGATGTCCGCGCAGGGCACGTCGGCTACCCCGTCCGCGCGGTCCGCACCGCCGACTGGCTCTACCTCCGCAACTACGCCCCCGACCGCTGGCCGGCCGGCGACGCCCCCGGCTTCGGCGACATCGACGGCGGCCCCACCCAGAACTGGCTGCTGGAGCACCGCACGGACCACTCCGCCGCAGCACTATTCGCCGCGGCCTGCGAGCGCCGCCCTGCCGAAGAGCTGTACGACCTGCGCCAAGACCCGGACCAGCTCCGCAACCTGGCGGGCGACCCCACCCACCAGGCCGAGCTGGCCCGCCAGCGGCAACGTCTGCAGGCCAGCCTGACCCGCCTCGGCGACCCCCGCGCCGAAGGCGCCGCCGCGGTCGACTTCGACCGCTTCGACTACTACCTCGGCGACGGCCGGCCGAAGGACCTCAGCAAGCCGTAGCAGGCCATGGCCACCGCGGCGCGACCCAGTCCCGCGTTGGTCCAGCCCGTCGACGATGCGATGCGCTCGCCGGCCGGACGACCGCAAGGGTCGCCCCGACAGTCGGCGGAGGGCGATCGGGGCCACCCGTTCCCGCGCTGTTCCACCGCCCAACCGCTTGTCCTGAGCCGCCGCGTAGCGGCGAGTCGAAGGGCGAGGCACCCGATCCCAGCGCGGTGCGCTCACCGTCGCCAACCCGGCCCGGCGAGACGGCCGGCGGCCTCCTCCAGACCAGCGGGTTGGGGTTGGTCGGCTGCGAGGCGGGCGGCATTCGCCGGCGGGGCTGCCGCAGCTATCGCTCCAGCCCCGGCGGCGGCGGGTAACCGGCACTGAGGAGCGGGTCGGCGAGGCGGCGCATCTCGGCGATCAGTCGGGCGTGCAGGTCGCTGGCGACCGCGGCGATGTCGGCTTCGCGGTAGGCTGGGGCGGTCCCGCGCTCGGCCCAGGGGTCGGGGCGCCAGGACTTGCCGCCCTGCTCTTCGGCCAGCCGCAGGCGGCGGCGCCAGGGCCGCAGCAGGTCGACCTGCTCCAGCGCGTCGTGCTGCAGGTCGTGCAGCGTGTAGCGGCCGACCAGCGGGTACCAGCCGAGCTTCCAGCGTTCCGTGCGCAGGCAGCGCTGGGTGTGGCGGAGCGGCTCGCCGGGCTGTTCGGGGCTGTAGAACTCGCAGAGCGTGTGCTCGCGCACGCGGTCGACCCGGCCGTGCAGCAAGGGTACCAGGCTGTGGCCGTCGGCGGCGCTGGCGGGGCGCGCCAGGCCGGTCAACTCGCAGAGCGTCGGGAACAGGTCGACATGGTGGCTGAGCGCCGCGCTGCGTCCGCCGGCCGGGATGCCGGGGCCGGCCAGGATCAGCGGCGAGGCGATGCTGTGGTCGTACATGCTCTCCTTGCCGAGCAGCCCGTGCGAGCCGATCGCCAGGCCCTGGTCGCCGGTGAAGACGACGATGGTGCGGTCCAGGCTGCCGTCGGCGGCGAGCCGGCCGAGGACGCGGCCAAGGTGATAGTCGAGGTGGCTGATCAGACCGTAGTAACGCGCCCGGTAGCGCCGTAGCAGGGCGTCGGTGCGCGGCCACGGCGCAAGGCGTTCGTCACGGATCACCAGGTCACCGTTGTCGAAAGGGTGCTCCGGACACCAGTTGGCGACGGGCGGCAGCGTCGCCGGGTCGTAGAGCGTGTCGAACGGCGCCGGGCTGTCGTGCGGGTCGTGCGGCGCGTGGTAGGCCAGATAGCAGAACCAGGGCCGGTCGGTCGGCGCGGCGGCCAGCTCCTCCAGCGCGGCGGCGGTGAACAACTCGGTGCTGTGACCGACGACCTCGCCACTCTCCTCGGCGAAGCGCATCTGGTGGCCCCAACGCTGGTAGTCGTGGCGGTTGTCGTTGTGGAAGACCCGCCGCACGCGGTCGTAGCCCTTGTCGCGCGGATGGCCGTCGTTGTGCCACTTGCCGACGTGCACGGTGTGGTAGCCCGCCTGCTGAAAGGCCTGCGGCAGCAGCGTCAGCGCCGGGTTGATGGGCATCCCGAACCAGGGCACGTGGTTGCCGAAGCTGGTGCAGCCGGTGAGGATCTCGGCCCGCGCCGGGGTGCAGATGGGCGTGGTGCAGAACTGCTTCTCGAAGGCATACCCGCGGCGCACGAGGCCGTCCAGAGTGGGTGTCGAGAGGTGCGGGTTGCCTAACGCGCCGACGGTGTCGAAGCGCTGGTCGTCGGTCAGCACGAACAGCACGTTCGGGCGGTCTGCCATGGCGGCCTCCACCCGGTGCTTCGGACGCGCTACGCGGTGTCCTGCGCGCCGCGCAGCCAATCCGGCTCCGCCAGGCGCCGTGCGCGGGCGTAGGCCTCGACCTGCAGCACCCACAGCAGCGAACCGGCGGCGTGGTTCGGGAAGAGCCGCCCGCCCGGCAGGAAGCTGCTCAGCGCGACCGCCGCCAGCAGCACCGCGCCCCAGGCCAGCAGCGGCACCAGCGCCGCCTCGGCACGGCTGCGGGAGGCGGCGATCGCGGCGCCGACCGTCGCCGGCCGCTGCAACACCAGCACCGCCGGCAGCGGGGCCAGCAAGGCGGCCAGGTTGGCGGACAACGGCAACAGCAGCAGCGCCAGGACCGGCAGCAGGTTGACCTGCCCGACCTGCTGCTCGCCCGCCGGCCGCAGGGCTCCGGCGACCGCTACCAGCAGCACCGGCGACCAGACCAGCGCGGCGCGCGCCAGGCCGGCCGTCAGCAGCCGCGGGGTCGCCCGGAGGTCGGCCGCGAGGGCGCCCGCCGCGGTCGGCCCGCCGGCCGCCCGCCGCGCCCAGGCCGCGGCCGTCCAGACCTGTCCCAGCCACGAGGCACCCAGCAGCAGGACGCCGCGGAGCACCTCGACCAGGGCCTCGTCGGGCCAGCGGCCGGCCGCCGTCAGGGCCAGCAGGTTGAGCAGGTAGGCCAGCAGCAGCGCTGGCCAGAGCGCCGGCAGCAACTGCCACCAGGACCGCACGACTCGTCGCATCGGCGGGCTACGGCAGGCGGCCGACCGGCTCGACGCCGACCGTGGCGTAGCGTTCGAGCCGCTCCTTGGCCAGGGCGTTGGTGGGATCGAGCTGCAGGATCCGCTCCCAGTCCTTCTTCGCTTCGGGCACCAGGCCGCTGCGGTAGCGCGCCACGGCACGGTTGTGGAGCGCGCGGAGGTCGTTCGGCGCGAGCATCAGCGCCGAGTTGGCCGCCAGGATCGAGGTGTCGAGGAAGCCGAGTTCGAGCCGGGCGGCGCTCAGGCCGACGTAGGCGTCGAGGTAGGTGTTGCGCAGCGCGACGGTCTGCACGTACATCGACTCGGCGGCGCGGTACTGCCCGAGGTCCATGTAGATTTCGGCCAGATGAAACGCGGCGACCGCGTTCTGGGGCTCCGCGGCGACCTGCCCCCGGTAGAAGTCGAGCGCCTGTTGCAGCAGGCGGCGGCGGTACAGATAACCGGTCTCGGCCAGCGCCTCGCCGGCCAGCCGACAGCTCGGCTCGGCCGCCAGGGCCTGCCGCCAGAGCTTGAAGGCGTCCTCGGGCGTGCCGGGGTCGTAGGCCCGCCAGCCCCGGCCAACCAGGTTCAGCGCCTCCAGGCTGCCGCCCGGCTCGTACTTCGCGAAAGCGTCCAGCGCTTCCGGCTTCAGGCGCAGCCCGAGGTTGGGCAGGAAGCGCTTGCCGATCAGCTCGGCCTGCGGCGCGAAGAGCTGCTCCAGCGGCACCTCCTGGGTGACCGACCAGACCCGCGCCGGCTGCTTGCTGGCGATGCAGCAGGTCACCGCGAGCTTCTCGCCTTTGTCTTCGATCAGCCCGCCCAGCACGTACTGGCAGCCCGCCGACTCGGTCAGCGACTGGCAGTGTTGTTCGACCAGCGCGGTACTCTGCAGCGCGACGCTGCCGGCCAGCGGGCGCAGCGTGAGGGGCATCACCACCACCACATCGGGCAGCAGAATCAGCCGCCGCGCGAGCACCTCGCTGTAGACGTAGCCCAGCCAGTAGCGCGGCTCGCCGAGCCCGGTCACGGCGAAATCAGCGACCCCCACCTGGACCACCTGCGGCGGCGCCGGAGCGGCCGTCAGGCGGCCCAGGCAGAACAGCAACCCCAGTCCTAGCATCACCCGCTGCATCGTCGACCCTCCACGTCCACCGCTCTCCAGGTAGCATCGTACCACGCCACCCGCCCGCGCCGCTATGGCGACCCGGCCGCCCCGCGGAGTTCGGCCGCCAGCGCCGGCAAATCGCCGATGGCGACCGCCGCGGTGGTGGCGTTCAGCGGGTAGCTGCGGTCGCCGGCGGTGCCTGTCGTAGCGGGAACCCGGCCAGACATCCTTGAAATCTAGTAGCACCGCTCCTGTTTTTCAAGGATCTCCGGACGAGGGCGGCGCGGCTCGCGGGGCGGCCGGGTTTGACGGCGGGATGAGGTGGGGGCTAGAGTAGTTGTCTCGGAGGAGGCATGGGCAGCGGTCCGCGACCGGGCTGGGGGGGCTGGCAGATCCGTGGCGGGGGGCTGCTGCTGGCGGCGGTCGCCAGTGCGGCGGAGCCGGCGCTGCCGGCGAGGGTGGCCCGCTGGCAGGCGCAGGCCGCGGCGGTGCGGGCGGGGCGCGCGGCGCCGGGGAGTCTGGCGCGGCAGTTACCAGCCGGCGAGCTGCGGGTGGACGGCGCGCCGGTCGACCTGCGCTGGCTGCACGCCGCCGCGGCGCGCTCGGATGCCGCCAGCCAGGTGCTGGTCGACGAGCGGCTGCGGGCCTGGGCCGAGGCGTTGCAGCCGGGGCCGGCGCACGACAACACCCAGATTGCCGCGGTGACCCGCGAGATTCTGGCCGCCGAGGCCTTCCAGCCGATCCGCGCAGCGTCCTGGATCGACCCCTGGATCCCGACCATCGAGCGGGTCCTCGACTGGCTGCTGGCACCTTTCACACGGCGGGGCGGGCCGGCGGGCGAGGGCAGTGGGCTGCTCGCCAGCGGGCTCTATCTGGCCGTCAGTGTGGCGCTGCTGTGGGCGCTGCGGCGCGTCGTCCGCCCGCGGCAGCGTGGCCCGGTCCGCCCGCCCCCGCCGCTGGTGGTGGGCGCTCGCGCGCCGAGCGCCGCGACCTGGCGCCAGCGCCGCGTGGAGTTGGCCGCGGTCGACCCGGCCGCCGCCCTGGCCGCCCTCTGGCGCGCCCTGACGCTCCGTCTGGCGGAGACCGGCCGGCTGGCCTGCCAGGCGCACCAGACGCCTCGCGAGGTGCTCGCGGCGGCGCCGCCGGAGCTGGCGGCCGCGCTGCGGTCGTGGGTCAGTTCGGCGGAGCAGGTCTGGTACGGCGGCCGGCCCCCGCGACAAGAGGATCTGGCCGCCGGCGACGAACTGCTGGCGCGATACTGGAACCCATGAACCCCACGCTGCCCGAGACCGCCTTGGAGGATGTTCGTCGCGAGCTCGCTCGCGACATTGGCCGGTTGCGCGAGCTACTGAACTCCTCGAGCGGCCTGACCGCTGCCCAGAAGCAGGAGTTCGAGAGCGAGTTCGGCCAGCTCGACGAGCTGCTGGAACGCCTCGAACAGGGCTACATCTACCTGGCGGTGTTCGGCAAGGGTTCGGTCGGCAAGTCGTCGCTCGTCAACAGCATCTTGGGGCTGCCGGCCGACCATCCCGATGCCGCGCCGATGCACCCGGTGATCGGCACCACCGCCCACGAGTTCGAATACCGCTGGGGTGGTAAGTGGGTCCTCTGCGACACCCCCGGCACGCTCAGCAATGCCGACCACGAGCGGGTGGCGCTGGAGGCCGCCAGCCGCGCGCACGGCCACCTTTTCGTGATCACCGACGAGCCCGTGCGGGAGGAGGCGCGGCTCTTCGACACCGTCGTCGAGCGCTTCCCGAACTCGCCGCGGCTGGTCTTTGTCAACAAGACCGACACCTGGCCGCACCGCTACACGCTGGAAGAGCAGATGGCCCTGCGGCGCCACCTGCGAGGGGTCTGCCAGCGCTGGGTCCGAACGCCCGAGGACATCGTCTTCGGCCACGCCTCACACATCGAGGCCGGCGTGCGGCTGCTGGACCGCGTGCCCGAGCTGATCGAACGGATCTACGCCCAGACCAACGAACTCGGCGAGCTGGCGGCGCTGCTGGACCCCGCCGGGCTGGCGGTCGGCGTGGGCAGCCGGATCCGCGAACGGCTGCGCGAGGTGCGCCGGCGCGTCGCCGAGGGCTACCTCAAGCCGTTCGCTGGCGTCGCCGCGGCGACCGGCCTGATCCCCGCCCCGGGCGTCGACGTCGCGGCCTTCGCACTGTCGCAGGTCGGCATGATCGTCACCCTGGCGAGCTGTTTCGACCTCAAGCTGACCCGTCGCGAGGCCAGCCAGGTCGCCCTGACCATTGCCCGCTCGATCGGCACCACCCTCGGCGGCTGGGCCATCTATGTGGGCGGGGTGATGGTGGTCGATAGTCTGCTCAACCTGATCCCCGGCGTCGGCGGCTGGCTGTCGAACTTGCTGATGGGCACCGCGCGCACCGCCGGGGTGGGGTACTGGACCTACCTGATGGGCCGCGTCGCGATCGAGTTCTTCGCCGCCGAGATGCGCTGGGACGGCGAACAGATGACCGGCGCGATCCGCCGGATCCACGAGGAGCTGGCGGCCGAGTGGTTCGGCAAGCAGGGCCAACCGCCGGCTGGCCCGCCCCGCCGCCCGCGGCGCCCCGACCGCCGGTAGCCGTCGCCCTTGGCCCGCCGCTTACTCCACCCGCAGCGGCTCGGGCGCCGTCAGGTCGACCAGCAGGCGCGTCGTCTGGCCCCCGACCGTGGCGGTCAAGGTGGCGCCCGTGGCGGTCCGCGTGACCGTCACCTGCGGCCGTTGGCCGGCCATCTGAATCGCCCAGCCGACGATCGCCTCACGACCCTGGACGCGGCGGATGGTGGCGGTCGGCCGGTCGGCCTCGCGTGGCATGAAGCCGCGCCCGGCCCAGGTCTCGCCGCTCGGCGAGGTCACCGCCAGGGCGACCTGCAGCTTGCCGCCGACATCAATCAACGGCAGCTCGCCGGCCACCTTGACAACATCCTTGAGGTGCTGGTAGCCAGGCCTGGCCGGCAACCTGACGGGCTCGCCGGCGGGCGCGGTGAGCCACTGGCCGCCGTTGTGCCAGGCGATGTCGAAGGTGCTGTCGGCCGCGGCGGTGGCCAGGTCGAGCATCACGAAGAGGTCCTCGCCGATCAGGGCGATGGCACGGTGGTAGGTGACGCCCTCGTAGATCGCGCCAGCCGACGCCAACGCTGCGCTGACTCCGGGACGGCTGACGAAGGCCAGCGACTTGCCCTCGGCCGGCTTCTGCGGCAGCTCGTTGACGGTCAAGGTGTTGTGCGCCAACGTCGCGCGGTACCACTCCATCTGCAGCGGCACGCCGTAGGCGGTCGTGCCGGGATCCAGGCCGAGGAGCTGCCCGCGCCGGTAGAGCGCCACGTTGAGCTTGTCGGGATGCCCGTGGCCGCCGCCGTGAGGGCCCCACTTGAGGCAGGCCCAGGCCGCGTCGGGAGCCGCGCCGTGTTCCAGCACGGTGTACCCCGCCGCCGCCAAGACGCGGCTGCCGCGGTTGCTGGCGGGCGCCGCCGGGAGGGTCTCGAGGCCGTTCAGCAAGGCCTCGATCCCGGCGCGGTTGGCCGGCAGCACCGCCGCGTAGCGCGGGTCCTGGTACCAGGCCAAGGCGTTCTCGTAGAGCCGGTTGCCGCGCGCGCTGGCCAGGCCGCTGTCATTGAAGGCAGGCAGCGTGAGGTTCGGCATCGCCAGGTCCAGCGGTCCGTCGAAGAGCCGGCGGTAGCCGACCCCGTCCCGCTCGAACTGCGCCAGCGGCAGCCCGCAGCGGCGGCCGGCGTCGACCAGCGGCGTGCACGCCGAGAGGGTGTAGAAGTGGTAGCCCCAGGCGCCCTCGTACCACTGCCCGTCGCGGTTGACACCCTTCGCCATCTGCTCGAAGAAGCCGTGCTCGCTGGCTACCGCATCGGCCACCAGGGCCTCGTCGCCGAGCAGCAGGCCGACCAGGCCAACGGCGCTGTTCTTCCAGCACTGGATGTTGTGGATGCCCATCCTGTGCTGCGTGATGGTCTCCGCCGCTGGCCGGAAGAGCCCCTCGGCGAGGGTCTGCTGGTCGGCTGGCGAGAGCGTCTCCCAGACCAGGTCGGCGCCCTGGGTGATCGGAATCAGCCAGGTCGATTCGTCGAGCGTCTGCGGCCCGACCCGCCCGCCCCCAACGCGCTCCTTGCCGTTGATGTCGTGCAGCGGATACTGCCGGTAGCGCTCGGCGTAGGCCAGCAGGATCTGCCGCGCCTTGGCCGCGTAGCGTGCCTCGCCGGTGAGCTGGTAGACCAGCCCCAACGTCCGCACAGCGTCGCTGAAGCGGCCGTGGATCCGGTCGATCACCACGTCGTCGTAGGGCCAGCCGGTGTAGACGGTCTGGCAGACCGGGCAGACGTGCTCGGTCGGCGACTTGGTCTGGAGCCGGCCGCCGTCCTTCTTGCAGGCGTACCAATGCCACCATTGGCTGCCCCGGTCGGGCAACTGCACTGGGTCGGTCAGCAGGCCGTCAGCGCTCTTCAACAGGCCGTCGGCGATGGCCTTGGCCCACGGCAGGCGCGCGATGCGGTCCTTCAAGGCTGGCAGCTCGCTGGCCGCCAGGAGCAGCCGCGGGCGGGCCGGCAGCGTCAACGGTTTCACGAACTCGACTCCCACTTCCTGCCGTGTGGCGGGGTTGCCGACCGCCTCGACGGTCAGGCTGCTGCGCAGCTTCGCCAGCGGCGCCGTGGCCGCCACCTCGGCCGCCGGCAAGGCCACGCTTACCTCGATCGACTGCTTCGCACCGGCCGGCAGCGGCACCGTGCGGTTCACGCCAGGCCCGCTGAGGCTGAGGTTGACGGCCTGCCGCTGGGGATTGCCCAGGTGCAGTGGCACCAGGCCGACCTCGCCCTGCAGCCTGGTGGTGCCCACCGCCAGCGTGTAGAGCCGCGGCACCAGGACCACGTCGTCGACATCGAAGGTCAACGCCGCGCCAGCCGTCGGCTCGACCCGGAACTGCAGGTTGCGTGCGGCCAGGTCGGGTTTGTCGCCCCACTGCATGAACTCGCTGCCCAGGTCCACGGCCGCGCGATGCCACTGCCCGTCGGCGGCGGTGCGGGGCAAGATCGCCCAGGTCGCCTGCCAGCCAGCAGACAGCACCGGGTCCACCACCTTCAGCATCAACGACGACTCGCCCTGGCCGCTGAAGCGGTACCAGAAGCACAGGACCATGTGCCGGTTGAACTCGAACTGCAGCCCCTGCAGGTCGAACGGCAGCCCCAACGCGCCGCCGGTGGCCGGCAGCCGAAAGCGCACCGCCTGCCGGCCCACCTTGGCGTCGCTGATCAGCTCGGCACGGCCCCAACCCCGCAGGGTCTCGGCATCGCTCAGCAGGATGTTGGTCTGGGCCCTGGCCGGCAGCACGAGCAGGGCCAGCAGCAGCAGCTTGCGCACACAGCTCTCCGTTCTTGGAGGCGTCGACGACGGCTCGGCGGGTCTGGTTCGCGGCGGCAGGAGGTGACACCTCCCGCCCCGAACTGAGCGCCATGCCACCCTCCGACGAGCCTCGCCACCATCCAAGCAACCAACTCAACGACCTGACCGGTCGGGACTGGCTGCGGTTCACCCGGACCTGGTTCGAGCAGGCTGCCGCCGACGCGCCCGAGGCCGCGCTGCAGGAGCTGCTGCAGCGCTTCACCAGCGACCTGGCGGCGGCGGCGGCCACCGACAGCGCGCTCCACGACCTGTCGCCAGCGGAGTGCCTGGAGACGGTGCAGAGCTGGTTCGTCGCCGACAGCCCGCGCTACCACCGCAACAAGACCACCGAGCTGCACCCCGCGCGGTATCCCGAGGAGATGGTCGCACGCTTCGTGCGCTTCTTCACGAAGTCTGGCGGCTGGGTGCTCGACCCCTTCGCCGGCTCGGGAGCGACGCTGGTGAGCTGCCTGGAGTGCGGTCGCCGCGCGGTCGGCTGGGAGGTCAATCCGCGTTACGCCGACACCGCCCGCGCGCGGCTCGGGCTGGGCGTCGAGGACGCCGCGGTGGTCTGCGCCGACAGCCGCCACCTGCTCGACCCCGCACGCTGGCCCGAACTGGCCTGCGACCACGCCAACGGCCTGCCGCAGTTCGACTTCAGCATCAGCAGCCCCCCTTACTTCAACATGCTCCGCACCGCCCGCGGCAACGTCGTCAGCAGCCACCGGCAGCGCGCGGCCGCCGGGCTCGACACCCACTACAGCGAGCTGGCCGAGGACCTCGGCAACCTCACCGACTACGACACCTTCGTGGCGGCCCTGGCGGCGCTTTACAACCAGCTCCCGGCCCTGCTGAAGCCCGGCCATTACGCGGTCATCGTGGTGCAGAACCTGCGCGATCCGGCCGGCGACATCCGGCCGTTGGCCTGGGACCTGGCCCGCGCCGTGAACCCACCGCTGCGCTTTCAGGGCGAGCAAATCTGGTGCCAGAACAGCAAGCGGCTCGGCATCTGGGGCTACCCCAAGGTCTTCGTGCCGAACTACCACCACCACTACTGCCTGATCTTCCGCCACGAACCGTAGCCGCCGGGGATCCGATCCGGCCTGACCGCCGGCCCTTGCGCTGGCGCGCCCGATGCGGTATGCCATCGTCGACTGGAGTTCGTCATGTGCCTCGCCCTTGCGCTCTGGCCGTTGCTGTCGCTCGCCGCACCGCCGCCGATTCAGCGCGTCGAACTCGGCCCGCAGCGTGAGTGGCGGGTTAACGGGCAGCCGTTCCTGCCGATCCTGATCTGGCTGCAGAACCCCGAGAACCTCGCCAAAGCGGCGGCCGCCGGCTGCAACACCGCCGCCGGTTACTGGCCCCAGGCTGGCGGCACCAAAGACGTTGTCGAGTACCAGCAGTTGCTCACCACGGCCGGCCTCTACGGCGTGCTGCCCGAGCACGCCGGCCTGGTCGGCCACCCCGGCCTGCTGGCCTACCTGCACGACGACGAACCCGATCTGACGCATCCCGTCAGCGACGCCAAAGTCGAGCCCGGACCCGGCCTGCGAGCCAACAACGGGGCGCCACTGTGGAAGATCCTGGACGGCGTCACCAGCAGCTGGTCGGTCCTCGACCCGCTGGCCGGCGCGCAGGTGACCTGTCGCTTCGCCCAGCCGGTCACCGTCGCGAGATTCGGCCTGCACCCGACCGTCTCGCCCGGCCTGGCCGTCGCCAAGACCATCAAGCTCTACGGCGACGGCCGCGAGCTGGCCAGCGCCACCCTGGAAGCCAGGCGTGGCCGCCAGGAAGTGCCGCTGCCCGCCCCGGCCACCTTCCGCGAACTGCGCCTGGAGATCGTCGACACCACACCCGGCGAGCAGGTCTGGGGCTCGCTCGGCGAACTCGAGGGCCTCGACGCCGGCGGCAACAACGTCCTGGCCAGCCCGCCGCGACAGGTCGCCCAAGCCACGCCGGCGGAGACTGCCGCCATCTACCAGCGGCTCCGCGCCGCCGACCCCAGCCGGCCGGTTTGCATGACCCTCACCGCCGGCTTCATGCCCCAGTTCCGCCGCCTGCCCGAAGAGGTCGCGGCGGTCGACTATCCGCAGTACGTCCAAGCCACCGACGTCGTCGGGTTCGACATCTACCCGCTCTACGGCTGGGCCCGCCCCGACTGGATCGACCGCGTCCTGACCGGCGCCCGCGACCTCACCGCCCTCGCCGCCGGCCGGCCGACCTACGCCTGGATCGAGACCAGCAACGGCAGCCAATGGGTCAAAGACAGCGATGCCAACCGCGTCACCGGCCGCCACATCAAGGCCGAGGTCTGGATGTCCCTGTGCGGCGGCTGCACCGCCGTCGGGTACTTCACCCACGTCTGGAAGCCGGCCTACAACCAGTTCGGCGTGCCCCCCGATAACCTCATCGCGCTGCAGGCCATCAACGCCCAGTTGACCACCCTCGCCCCGGCGATCCTGGCCGCCGCCTGCCCGACGCCGCCGACCATCCAGATCGCCGGCGACCTCCCCGCCGCGGTGATCGGCCGCGTCCACGACGGCAGCACCTGGCTCTTCGCCGTCAACGCCGACCCGAAAGACCGCGGCGGCCTGGCCACCATCACCGTCCCCGGCCTGCCCGCCGGCCGCCCCATCGAGGTGATCGACGAAGCCCGCACCCTCACCAGCGGCCCCGGCACCCTGCAAGACGAGTACGGCCCTCTGGCAGTCCACCTCTACCGCATCCGCGACTGGGTGCCGGTGCATTAAAGGGGTCAGGACCATTTTCTGGGTACAGAAAATGGTCCTGACCCCTTTAATGCTGACCCCAATGCCGTGCCCCGAATGACGACGCCAGACGAGGTTCAGCCAGCGGCGCCCTGTCCAGGGCGTTGCCCTGGGCTCGCGCGAATCGCCCCTCCGGGGCTTCCGGCGCGGAAAATCGGGTCAGGACCGTTTTCAGACCACGGCGCGCTGGTCGTCCCACCAGACGCGGTGGCGGAGGGCGCTGATGCGTTCGCGGAGGGCCTGACGGATGAACACGGCGGTGCCCAGGAGTTCGTCCAGCTTGACGTCGTGGCCGGCCACCTCGCGCAGGCGCTGGATCAGGGCGATGGCGCGTTCGAGGTGGCGGTAAGCCTCGCGGCACTTCACGATGTTGCCACAGATGTGGGCTTCCTCGTAGCCGATGCCGTGGCCTGCGGCGATGGCTGCGGCGACGCGGCCCGTGGCCGCGCTGAGGTCGGCCCACAGCGGTTCGATCCAGATCCGCACGACGGCCCGCCCGCGCTCGGCGGTCCAGCCGGCTTCGACCGCGGCGGCCAGGCTGGCGGCCAGGCGGAAGGCGGGGATGAAGCGCAACTCCGCGTACTCTTCGTCGCCAAAGTGCTCGCGTTGCAGGTCGCCCGGGCGGGCCTCACCGCGCAAGCCAAGCTCCCGGAAGACCCGCACGTCGGCCTCGGGGGACACGCCACGCGCGGCCACCGCGGCGTCGTGGTCGCGAATGAAGCGCTCCCACTCGGCCTCGGTCCACGGCGGCTCCTCGGACCAGTAGCCCTCGCTCTGCATGCCGTTTCTCGACGACTGCGTCTTAGAGTCGACGCCTTCGCCCGCGTTCCGTGACTGCTGTCAGCGGTTCGCCAGCGTGATGGCGACACCTTCGTCGCGCGTCCGGCGAGATTCGGCACCAAGGTAACTTCAGGATGAAACCGCCTGGCTGGCGATGTCGCGGCGGAACTGCACGCCCGGCCAGGCGATCCGGGCAACGGCCTGGTAGGCCCGCTGGATCGTCGCCGGGAGGTCCTGACCGAGGGCCGTCACGCCCAGCACACGGCCGCCAGCGGTCACCGTCGCCGCACCCTCGCGGCGGGTCCCGGCCTGGAAGACCATCACGTCCTCCAGCAGCGCCGCGTCGCTGAGCCCATCAATCGGGAATCCCGTGGCGTACTCGGCAGGGTAGCCGCCGGCGGCCAGCACCACACACACCGCCGCGCGGTCGCTGCAGGTGAGCTGCACCTCGGCCAGCCGGCCGGTCGCGCAGGCCAACAGGATCTCGCCGAAGTCGCCCTCGACCCGCGGCAGGATCACCTGCGCCTCCGGGTCGCCGAAGCGGCAGTTGTACTCCAAGGTCGAGATCCCGTCGGGGGTCAGCATGTAACCGCCGTAGAGCACGCCCTGGTAGGGGCAGCCGGCCGCCACCAGCGCCCGCGCCGTGGGCTTCAGGAACTCCTCGACGATCTGCTGGATCACGCTGGGATCGACTTGCGGCACGGGGCTGTAGGCCCCCATGCCGCCGGTGTTCAACCCGCGATCACCGTCCAGGGCGCGCTTATGGTCTTGGGCGACCGGCAGCGGCACGACCTGCTCGCCGTCGACCAGGGCCATCACGCTGAGCTCCGGGCCGCTCATCATCGCCTCGATCACGACCCGCTCGCCCGCCGCGCCGAAGACCCGTTGGCGCATCACCTGATCGACCGCCGCGTGGGCCTCATCGAGGGTGGCACACAGAATCGCGCCCTTGCCGGCACAGAGTCCGTCGGCCTTGACGACGATCGGGGCGCCGACCTGCCGCAGGTAAGCGTCGGCGGCGGCGGGATCGGCAAACACCTCAAAGGCCGCGGTGGGAATCCCGGCGTCCCGCAGCAGCTCCTTGCAGAAGACCTTGCTGCCCTCAATCTGCGCGGCCGCCGCGGACGGCCCGAAGACGGCGCAGCCGGCGTCGCGCAGGCGGTCGGCGAGCCCGTCGACCAGCGGCGCCTCGGGGCCCACGACGACCAGATCAACCGCCTCGCGGCGGCACCAGTCGAGGATCCCGGCCTGGTCATCGACCCGTCCCGGAACACAGGCGCCGAGCGCGGCGATGCCCGGATTGCCGGGCCAGGCCGACAGCCGGTGGACGCTCGGACTGCGCTCCAGCCGCCAGGCCAGGGCGTGCTCACGGCCACCACCGCCAATCACCGTGACGTGCATCGTTCGGCTCCTGATCGGATCGGCGCGACGCCGGGCCGGTCGCCAGGCCGGCTCAGCCGCGCGACGGCGGCGCCTCGCTCCAACTGACGAACAACTTGAACTGCCGTTGGAACCCGAGGTTGATCTTGCCGGTCGGCCCGTTGCGCTGCTTCGCGATGCTCAGCTCGGTGTGCTCAGCCGGCGCGTCGTCCGACAGCACGTCGCGCTCGGGCGGCGCATCGGCCGTGCCCTGCGCCTTCTTCTTCTGCTGGTCCTCGTAGTACTTCTCGCGGTACAGGAACAGCACCACGTCGGCGTCGGCCTCAATCTGCCCCGACTCGCGCAGGTCGCTCAGCATCGGCTTTTTCTCGGTGCGCTGCTCGACCGCCCGGCTGAGCTGCGAGAGCGTCATCACCGGCACCTGCAGCTCCTTGGCGAGCCCCTTCAGAGCGCGGGTGATGTCCGAGATCTCGTTGACCCGGCTGCCATCGGCGCGGCGCACCGAGGAGTGCATCAACTGCAGGTAATCGATTACCAGCAGACCTAGCGGCCCGGTCTCGGCCCGCAGGCGGCGGGCCCGCGCGCGCAGGTCCATCGGCGACATCGCGGCGGTATCGTCGATGTAGAGTGGCGCGCCGCTGAGGTCCTGCATCGCCTGCGCGATGCGCCACCAGTCTTCCTTGGACAGGTTGCCCGATCGCCAGCGCGCCAGATTGACACGGGCCAGCGTGCAGATCATCCCCTCGACGATCGACTCTTTGCTCATCTCGAGGCTGAAGATGGCCACCGGCAGTTTCGCCCGCACGGCGGCATGCAGCGCCATGCAGATCGCCAGCGAGGTCTTCCCCATGCTCGGGCGGGCCGCCAGGATCACCAGGTCGCCGCCCTGCAGGCCGCTCAGGTAGCGGTCCAGATCGGGGTACCCGGTGGGCGTGCCGGTGGTGTCGCCGCCCTGCCGCGAGCGCTCGTCGGCGGCGCTCCAGACCCGCACGGCGACCTCGCTGGCCATCTCGAAGTCGCGGCCCGAACGGTCTTCGGCGATCCGCAGCACGTTCTGCTGCGCGCCGTCGATCACCTCGCGGGCGGTCTGCTCGCCGTCGAAGCAGGACTCGGAGATCTGCTGCGAGCAGAACAGCAGCCGCCGCAGGAGCGACTTGTCGTGGACGACTCGCGCGTACCGCTCGACATTCTGCGAATAGGGTGTGGCGCGACAGAGCCGGTCGAGGAACTCGAACCCGCCGGTGCTCTCGAGACGGTCCCGCGCCCGCAGCTCGGAGGCGACGCTGACCACATCGACCGGCTCGCCGCGCTCGAAGAGCGTCAGGCAGGCGCGGTAGATCTCGCCGTGGGCCTGGCGGTAGAAGTCTTCGGGGCGCAGCAGATCGGCGATGCGAGCAGTCGTGTCACCGCCCAGCAAGAGCGACCCGAGGGTGGCCTGCTCGGCCTCGAGGTCCTGCGGCGGCAGTCGGTCGTAGTCGCTGCCCCCGTCAGTCATCGCCGGCTCAGCTCTCGCGCGACGAGTCCGACACGATGATCGGCTTCGGCTTCGGAGCCTTCTGCACGTCCGCGGTGGCTGGCTCGGGCTGGTCGGAGCCCTCCAACGCCTTCACCGTGACGGTCACCTCGGCGGCGATGTCTTTGTAGAATCCGAACCGGACGGTGTGTGAATCCACCGTGCGGAGGTGCTCGGCGAGTTGGCAGCGATCGGCGTCAATCACGATGCCGTGGGTCTCGCGCAGCGCTTCGACAATCTCGCGGGCGGTCACCGAGCCGTAGAGGTGCCCCTGCGCGTTGGCGCGGGCCCGCACGGTGATGTTGCGGCCGTGCAACCGCTCCCGCTCGACATTGGCGGCGTCGCGGCGGCGCTGCTCGCGCCGGGACTCGGCCCGCTGCATGTCCTCGGCCTGGCGGCGCGCGCCCTTGGTCGCCAGGATGGCGATGCCCTTCGGCAGGAGGTAGTTGCGGGCGTAGCCGTCGGCGACCTTCACGACATGGCCGCGCTCGCCCAGCTTCTGGACCGTTTGCTTCAGAACCACTTCCACCGTCAGCCACCTCCGCCTCAGTGCGCAGCAAGGCTACGACCAAGGACAAGTCGGTAGGATACCACAGCGCCGCGCAGCGGCCAAGGCCCGAATCAGCAGCGCGCCGCCCCCGGTGGCCGCGGCGCCGACGAGCCTAGTCGGTGCAGACCGCGGTGTACTTGCCGCGACCGGTGCCGAACATCGTGGCCCAGGCGAACCACTTGACGTGCCCGTCGACATAGGCGTAGACGCCGCCTTCGTTGTGGCGCCTGGCGACCTGCCCGGTGCCGTTGGCGGCGGTTGCGGCGATGCTGCTGTAGAGGCGCTCGTTGTTGGCCACGCCGCGGGCGGCGAAGTCCTCGGTGTCACCAATCAAGATGGTGTCGGCGGGGCACTTCACGCGGGACAGCTTGGTTGCCCAGCCCCAGTTCGGAGCGGTCGCCGGGGCGTCGCCGAAGTAGAGGTAGTTCCAACCGTAGCTGTTGATGGTGTCGGTCTTCTGCGACGGGCAGATGAAGAGCTGCCGGTTGGACACCTGGCTGTAGATGCTGTCGACCCAGCGGAAGGTGGTGTTCTGGTAGACCGGCCCGTTGACCGCGGGGGTGGTGAAGCAGAGCGCTCCGAGCGGCAGCTTGCCGTCGTAGTCCTCGGCATAGCCGCGCACGGCCGTCAGAATCTGCTTCAGGTTGCTGGTGCAGTTGCTGGTGCGGGCCTTCTCGCGGGCCTTCGCAAAGACCGGGAAGAGAATCGCCGCGAGGATCGCGATGATGGCGATCACCACCAGCAGTTCGATCAGCGTGAAGCCGCGCCGGGTCCGCATGGTACTCTCCGCGCGCCGCCGGCTGACATCTCGAGGCGCTGCGGCGGCGTGCCTGTTGGCTAGATGCCCTTCCCCTGCGCGGCGCAAACCCCTTCCTGACACGGCCCGGCAACAAACACAACACCGCGGCGCAGGGCGCCGCGGCGTTGCGGTGGACCGTCGATCAGAGGCTGCTCAGAGCGCCTCGCCGCCTTCCTCACCAGTGCGGATGCGGACGACGCGTTCGAGGCTCTGGACGAAGATCTTGCCGTCGCCGATCTCGCCCGTGCGCGCCACTTCCATCATCGTCTTGACCACCTCCTCGACCTTGTCGTCGGAGGTCGCGACGGTGATCTTGATTTTCGGCAGCAGCGACACCGTGTACTCATTCCCACGGTAGAGCTCATGCCGGCCCTTCTGCTGACCGCAGCCGCGGACGTCGGTGACGGTCATGCCGACCACCCCGATCTCCGCCAGCGCGTCTTTGATCTGCGCCAGCTTGATCGCTCGCGTGATGCACTCGACCTTCTTCATGGTCTCTCTCTCCCCGTGCCGCTTGTTTTTGCCATGGCCCTGGTCTGCGTTGTCGGGGGAGAAACGACTGGCATCCCGGGGGCTGTCGGCGAGGCACGAACCTGCTTGCTTAGCGCTTCTTCATCCAGGGCATGTAGCTGCGCAGCTCGGCGCCGACCTGCTCGATCGGGTGCTCCGCGGCGCGGCGCCGGAGCGCCTGGAAGACCGCCTGGTTGGCCTGGTTCTCCAAGACCCACTCACGGGCGAAGACGCCCTCCTGGATGTCCTTCAGCAAGGCCTTCATGCGTTCCTTGACGCCGCCGTCGATGATCCGCGGCCCACGCGTCAGGTCGCCATACTCGGCGGTGTTCGAGATGCTGTAGCGCATCCCGGCGAGACCGCCCTCGTTGATCAGGTCCACGATCAGCTTCAGTTCGTGGCAGACCTCGAAGTAGGCCATCTCGGGGGCGTAGCCGGCTTCGACGAGCGTCTCGTAGCCAGCTTGCACCAGGGCGCTGGTGCCGCCGCAGAGCACGGCCTGCTCGCCGAAAAGGTCGGTCTCGGTCTCTTCGCGGAAGCTGGTCTCGAAAACGCCGGCGCGGGTCCCGCCGATGCCCTTGGCGTACGCCAGCGCCCGCTGGCGAGCCTGGCCGCTGGCGTCCTGATGAATCGCGATCAGCGACGGCACGCCTTTGCCTTCGGTGAACATCCGGCGGACGATATGCCCCGGACCCTTCGGCGCGACCATCACGACGTCGATGTTGGCCGCCGGGACGATCTGGTTGTAGAGAATGTTGAACCCGTGCGCGAAGCCGAGCGTGCTGCCGGGCTGCAGGTGCGGCTCGATCTCTTGCCGGTAGACCCCCGCCTGGCGCTCGTCGGGGAGCAGGATCTGCACCCAGTTGGCCTGCGCGACGGCCTCGGCGACGCCGCTGACGGCGAACCCATCGGCCTGCGCCGCCTCGAAGCTGCCGCCTGGCCGCACTCCGATGATCACCTCGCAGCCGCTCTCGCGCAGGTTCTGGGCGTGCGCATGAGCCTGGCTGCCGTACCCCAGGATCGCAATCTTGACACCGGCGAGGTGCTGCAGATCGGCGTCCGCGTCGTGGAAAACTTTCGCCACGATGGCCTCTTCCTTGCTTCCAGAGTGTACCACGAGCCGCCGGCAGGCGACAAGGCCAGGGCGCGAGTTACGGGCCACCCGCCCGCCGCGCGGCCACCTCCCGGGCCGCGGCGCGGGCTGTCGGGGGCCGGTCCGGCCGGCCCGCCCGGCCGGCTGAGCGGTGACCCGCCGCGCGGTTAACTTCGGGCTTGACACTTGGCCGACCCTTCGCTAGACTCGACGACGTGCTCGCGGGTGAGTGGCGAAACTGGCATACGCGCATGACTTAGGATCATGTGGGGCGACCCGTGCGGGTTCGAGTCCCGCCTCGCCCAATCGGCCATTCGCGAAACCTGCGGGGGTAGCTCAGTTGGTAGAGCATCTGCTTGCCATGCAGAAGGTCGCGGGTTCGAGCCCCGTCCCCCGCTTGCAGGTCCGATCCCTCCGATCGGCCGGTAGCCAGTACCACAGCAGCCACGGGTCTCGTCGCAAGAGAGTGCGCGGCGAGGCCCTTGTTTTTGCGCCCCAACGATAACTCCGACGAGGGAGAGCAGTCCCGTGGATGTTCGTCACGAGCGTGATGCCAGCGGCATGACGTCAATCCGGATCGACGTTCCGACAGCGGTCGTCGATGAGGTCTACGCCGCGACGGTGCGCGAGCTGAAGCGGCAGATCACCGTGCCGGGGTTCCGCCGCGGCAAGGTGCCGCCGAAGATGGTCGAGTCGATCATCGGTCGGGAACAGATTCTCGACTACGCCAAGGAGCGGCTCCAGGAGCGGGTTTACCCCGAGGCGATGGCCGAGCTGCCGACGCTGGTGACACTCGACGAGCCGGACCTGCAGCTCGAGCGGTTTGTCAAGGGCGAGCCCTGTGAGCTGACCGTCAAAGTCCTCACGGCGTTGGTTGACCTCGGCGAGTGGGAGGGCCGCGCAGTCGAGCAGGCCGACCCGCCGGTGCCGGCCGACGAGTTGGAGGCCGCCTGGACGCGCTTCTGCCGCGAGAACCGCGAGCAGCTTGAGGCCGACCACACCGACGCGCGGACCGGCGATGTGGTCTCGTTCATGCTGCGGATCGTGCGCGACGGGTTCCTGATGGAGGAGTACGGCGAGGACGACCCGCTGCAGGTCGAACTCGGCAACAACAGCCTCAACCCGAACATCGACGAGCATCTGGTCGGCCTGGCCGTCGGGCAGCCGGCGACCTTCGCGGTGACCTACCCCGAGGACTACGGCAACGACGAGTTGAAGGGCCAGACCGTCGAGTTCACCGTGACTTTGACCGAGCTGCTGGCGGCCGAACAGCCGGCGGCGATGCTGCAGCGGCTGGGCAGCGACGGCGATATCGACGCGGCGAAGCGCCGGCTGGCCGACTCGCTGCAGAGCCAGCGGCGGTCGATGGCGCGGATCTACGCGCGTGAAGACGCTGTTCGGCAGGCGCTTGAAGGCGCCCGGATCGACATCCCGCGGGCCCACCTCGAAGCCGAGATCATGGAAGAGATCGAGGAGTACGAGGAAGGGCTGACCGCCCGTGGTGTCGAGCTGGACGGCGACGACCAGGCGGCGATCGCGCACGAGGAGCAGCACATCCGGGAGCGGGTGGAGTTCGACACGCGGCGCGAGGTCTTCCTGCGGGCCCTGGCGCAGAAGGAGCAGGTCGAACTGCAGCCCGAGGACATCGCCAACGAAGTCAGCATGTTGTCGATGTACAACCGGGTGGAAGCGCGGCTGCTGATGCGGCGGCTGGAGGAGAACGGCGAGTTGCCGCGGATCGCGCGCGCCGCGCGGATCCGCAAGGCGGCCGAGCTGGTCTTCGAGAAGGCCACCGTGACCGTCGTCGAGAAGCCGCTGCCGGTGCAAGGTGGTCACGATCACGAGCACCTGCATCATGATGAAGAAGGTGCCGCCGTAGACGAGGGGGCGCCGGCGGAGAACGAGTGATGCCTTTGATTCCGATGGTTGTCGAGCAGACCCCGCGGGGGGAGCGCTCGTACGACATCTACTCCCGCTTGCTGCAGGACCGCATTATCTTCCTGGGCACGCCGATTGACGACTACATCGCCAACCTGGTGATCGCCCAGTTGCTGTTCTTGGCGAAGGAAGACCCCAACCGCGACATTGACTTGTACATCAATAGCCCCGGCGGCGGGGTCTATGCCGGGCTGGCGATCTACGACACGATGCAGCACATCAAGCCGGATGTGGCGACCATCTGCGTCGGCCTCGCCGCCAGCATGGGCAGCTTCCTGTTGGCCTCCGGGGCGCCGGGCAAGCGCTCCTCGCTACCGCACGCGCGGATCATGATCCACCAGCCGACCGGCGGCTTCTACGGCCAGGCGACCGACATTCAGATCCAGGCCGAGGAGATCCTACGGCTGAAGAACGATCTGAACCGCATGTTGGCCGAGCACACCAACAGCCCGATCGAGAAGATCGAGCGCGACGTGGAGCGCGACTACTACATGTCGGCGGCGGAAGCCAAGGAGTACGGACTGGTCGACGACATCCTCGGCGAGGGTGCGATGCGACCGACTCCGGCCTAGACTCGCGCAACGTCGGCGGCTGGCGGGGGTCCAACTGCGGGGCCTGCGGTGGAACCCCCGCCGCCGCCGGGGCGCTTAAGTAAACAGGGGGCTGGGGCTGTCGGCCTGCGCGACAGCCGGTGGAGGTACCGATGCCGCGCTTTGGCGACGGGGAGCGCGAACTGCGCTGCTCCTTCTGCAACAAGAGCCGCAATCAGGTTCGCAAGCTGATTGCCGGACCCAGCGTCTACATCTGCAACGAGTGCATCGACCTCTGCAACGAGATCATCGGCGAGGGTGCCGCCGCCGAGCAGGAGCCGCTGCCGCTCGACTACCTGCCGAAGCCGCGCGAGATCTTCGCCATCCTCGACCAGTACGTGATCGGCCAGGAGCACGCCAAGCGGGTGCTCAGCGTGGCGGTCTACAACCACTACAAGCGGATTCGGCTGGGCAACCAGATCGATGATGTCGAGCTGCAGAAGAGCAACATCCTGATGCTCGGGCCGACCGGGTCGGGCAAGACCCTGCTGGCCCAGACGATGGCCCGGATCCTCGATGTGCCCTTCACCATCGCCGATGCCACCACCATCACCGAGGCGGGCTACGTCGGCGAGGATGTCGAGAACATCCTGCTGAAACTGCTGCAGGCCGCCGACAACGACATCGAGCGGGCGCAGCGCGGGATCGTCTACATCGACGAGATCGACAAGATCGCCCGCAAGAGCGACAATCCGTCGATCACCCGCGACGTCAGCGGCGAAGGCGTGCAGCAGGCGCTGCTCAAGATCCTCGAGGGCACCATCGCCAACGTCCCGCCGCAAGGGGGCCGCAAGCACCCGCAGCAGGAGTACGTGCAGCTCGACACGACCAACGTGCTGTTCATCTGCGGCGGCGCCTTCGAGGGCATCGACCGGCTGATCGAGCAGCGCACCAGCAAGCAGGCGATGGGCTTTCGGGCGGCTTCCAAGGAAACCCCCGAGCGCAACGTCGGCAGTTTGCTGCGCCACGTGATGCCCGAGGACCTGCTGAAGTTCGGGCTGATCCCCGAGTTCATCGGCCGCCTGCCGGTGGTCGCCTCGCTGGAACCGCTCGACAAGCCGGCGTTGGTGCGGATCCTGACCGAGCCGCGCAACGCCGTGGTGAAGCAGCATCAGAAGATGCTGGCGACCGACCAGGTTGAGCTGGAGTTCGAGACCGCCGCGCTCGAAGCGATTGCCGAGACCGCCCTCGCCCGCAATACCGGCGCGCGGGCGCTGCGGACCATCATCGAGGAGATCATGCTGAACGTCGCGTTCGAGATCCCCTCGCTGAAGTACGTCAAGAAGTGCCGCATCACCGAGGCCACCGTGCGCGAGCGGCAAGATCCGTTGCTGCTGACGGCCGCCGGCGAGCACTTCAGCCTGGTCGGCGAATCGCAAGAACCGGCCGCCTGAGTCGGTCAACCTAAAGGGGTAGGGCGGCATGAGTCGTGCCAAGTCCGGAGGCGTCCCGCGCCTGCCGGTGCTCCCAGTGCATGATGGGCTGGTGGTCTTCCCGAACCAGGCGCTGCCCCTTTACGTCGGCCGGCCGGCCTCGCTGCGGGCCGCCGAGGCGGCCATGGAGCGCGACCGCCTGCTGCTGGTGGTGGCGCAACAGAACCAGGACACCACCGACGTCGACCCCGAGCCCGGCGCGCTCTACCGGGTCGGCTGCCTCTGTCGCGTGCTGCAACTGGTGCCCCTGCCCGACGAGGCGATCCGCCTGGTGGTCGAAGGGCTGGAGCGGGTGCGAGTCACCCGTTACCACCGCGGCGCGGCCTGTCTCGAAGCCCACGTCGCGCTGCTCGGGGAACCCGTTGCGGCGGTGGCGCCCGAGGACGTGGTCCGCGAACGCGCCCTGGTGCGAAGTGTGCGCGAGGCGTTCGAGGAGATCTGCGAACTCGGCAAGGCGGTACCGCCCGAAGTGGTCGGTCACCTGCTCAGCCTCGAAGAGCCCGACCGGCTGGTGAACCAGATGATCCCGCACCTCGGGGCGCCGGTCGAAGCCAAGCAGCGCCTCTTGGAGACCCTCGTCGTCAGCGATGCGCTGCTGCACCTGCGGCTGCTGCTGGAGCGCGAGGCCGAGGTGCTGCGGATCGAGCGAGAGATTGAAAACCAGGTCCGCCGCGAGGTCAGCGACTCCCAGAAGGAGTACATCCTGCGCGAGCGGTTGAAGGCGATTCAGAGCGAGTTGGGGCAACTCGGCAGCGACGACGTGGCCAACTTCCGGGAAGCCATCGCCACGCGCGGACTGTCCGAGGAGGCCACCGAGAAGGCCAACAAGGAGCTCGCCCGGCTGGAGCACATCCCGCCCAGCTCGCCGGAGTCGGTGGTGATCCGGACCTATCTCGAAGCGTTGCTGGAGCTGCCCTGGAACGAACGCACCACCGACAGCCTGGACATCGCCGCCGCGGAGGGGATTCTGGAAGAGGATCACCACGGCCTGCGGGATGTCAAGGAGCGGATCATCGAGTTCCTGGCCGTGCGGCAGTTGCGGCAGCAGGCCAAGGGGCCGATCCTCTGCTTCGTCGGCCCGCCTGGGGTGGGCAAGACCTCCATCGGCAAGTCCATCGCCCGCGCGATGGGCCGCAAGTTTGTGCGAGTTAGCCTGGGCGGCGTGCGCGACGAGGCCGAGATCCGCGGCCACCGGCGGACCTACATCGGCTCGTTGCCCGGCCGGATCATCCAAACGTTGCGCCAAGTGGGGGTCAAGAACCCCGTCTTCATGTTGGACGAGGTCGACAAGATTGGCACCGACTTCCGCGGCGACCCGGCCGCAGCGCTCCTCGAGGCGCTCGATCCCGAGCAGAACAACCAGTTCAGCGACCACTACCTGGAAGTGCGCTTCGACCTGTCCGAGGTGATGTTCCTGCTGACCGCCAACCTGCTCGACACGATCCCCCCGCCGCTGCTCGACCGCATGGAAGTGATCGAGTTCGCGGGCTACATCGAGGACGAGAAACTCGCCATCGCCCGCGACTACCTGCTGCCGAAGCAACTGGCCGAGCATGGGCTGAGCGGCGCGCAGCTCACCTGCACCGATCCGGCGCTGCTGGCGATCATGCGGGGTTACACCCGCGAAGCGGGCGTGCGCAACCTCGACCGTACCATCGCGCGGGTCTGCCGCAAGGTGGCGCGTGAGGTGGCGGCCGGGCGGGCCAGCAGTCAGCGCGTCGGACGCTCGCGGCTGGAGCCGCTGCTGGGCCCGCCGCGGTATGTGCCGGGGCACGAGAAGGAGCAGCGCGACACCATCGGGGTGGCCGCCGGGCTGGCCTACACGGCGACCGGCGGCAGCCTCTTGGCGATTGAGGTGGGCGTCGTCCCCGGCAGCGGCGAGCTGCGCCTGACCGGGCGGCTGGGTGAGGTGATGAAAGAGTCGGCGCAGGCGGCGCTGACCTACGTCCGCAGCCGCGCCGAGCGGCTCGGCATCAACACCGACATCAAGCAGGTCGATCTGCACATCCATGTGCCCGAGGGTGCCACCCCGAAGGACGGCCCCTCGGCGGGGGTGACGATGACCGTCGCCCTGGCGTCGGCGCTGGCGGCGCGGCCGGTGCGGCGGGAGGTGGCGATGACCGGCGAGATCACCCTCCGTGGGCGCGTGCTGCCGGTAGGCGGCATCCGCGACAAGGTGCTGGCCGCCTACCGCCACGAGATGAGCGCGGTGATCCTGCCCGAAGACAATCGCAGCGACCTGCAGGAGGTCCCCACGAGGGTCCGGCGGGCGCTGACGATCCACTTCGTGCGGCACATCGACGAAGTGCTCGAGCTGGCCCTCGCCACCAGCACCGGCGACGCTACGGGCGGCTGACGGTCAGCCGCAGTTCGCCCCCCGCGCCGTCGTCGGCCCGCAGGCGGACGGCATCCAGGCCGCGGTACCAGTACGGCTCACCGCGCGACTCGCGGCTGCCCTCGCCGCCGCGTACCGGTGGCACCGTGCGGGTCGCCAAGGCCGCCAGCGCGGTCGCCGCGGCCAACGCGCCGGAGGCGCCCCAGCACTCGCCGTAGAGCCCTTTGGGCGCGGCGCAGAGGGCGTCGTGCGGGCGTGGTGCGGTGCCGTTGGCGTCGCACAAGATCAGGTCGGCGGGGCGCGGCGCGAGGTCCAGCAGGCCACGGATTCGGGCCCCCCGGGCCGTCGCGCGGGCGAGCGGTTCGAGCAACAGCAGGCCCGCCCCTTCACCCAGCAGCAGGCCCGCGGTGGCAAACGGGTCGTGCTCGTCGGGGTCGTCGGTCGGGTCGTACTCGGCGCGGTGCGCGGCCAGCAGTTCGGGCGACAACGCCTCGGCGCCGCCAGCCAGCAGCGCGTCGGCGTGGCCACAGGCCAGCGCCACCAGCGCGGCGTGCAGCGCCAGGCTGCCGCTGGCGGCGCCGGCGGTGACCGTGGCGTGGTGGCCGCGGAGGTGGAAGTCGATGGCCAGCAGGCTGGCCGGCGTGTTGGCGAAGGCGTGCGTGAAGAGCACCGGCGTCGCGAACTTGACCCCGCGCTGCCGGACCCGCGCCGCGTAGCCGGCGGCGGTGGTGCCACAGCCGTAACGCGTGCCGAGCACCACGCCGGCGCGCTCCTCGGGGCAGGGCAGGGCGTCGAGTCCAGCATCGTCAAGGCACAGCTTGGCGGCCGCCAGGGCCAGTTCGCTGCAGCGGTCGAGGTAGGTCTTCTCGGCCACCAGGTAGTCGTTGACCTGCCAACCGACCAGCTCGGCGGCCAGCAGCGTCGGCTCGTGCGACCAGGGCCCCAGCCCGCTGACGCCCTGCGTGACGGCCTCGGCGAACGCCTCGAAGCCGCAGCCAATGGCGCTGACCACGCCCACGCCCGTGATGGCCACCTGCGTCATGCGCACCGTCCCAACAGCACTGCGGCGTTGTTGCCACCAATCCCGGCGCTGATCGAGAGCGCCACCTCGAAGCTCGCGGCGCGGGGCACGCCGGGGACGCAGTCGAGGTCGCAGGCCGGGTCGGGGTCCGTCAGATTGAGCGTCGGCGGGGCGAGCTGGTGCTGCAAGGCCAGCACCGTGACCACCGCCTCCAGCGCCCCGGCCGCGCCCATCGCGTGGCCCGTGGCGGCCTTGATGGCGCTCACCGGCACGTCGTAGGCGTGGGCGCCGAGCACCTCTTTGATGGCCGCCGTCTCGGCCGGATCGTGGTACTCGGTGCCGGTGGCGTGGGCATTGACATGCCCGATGCGCTGCGGCGCAACCTCCGCCTGCGCCAGGGCCAGGCGCATCGCGGCCACCATCCCGGCGCCGCCCTTGTCGGGCGCCGTCATGTGCCAGGCGTTGTTGTTGACGCCGTAACCCAGCACGCTGGCCAACGGTCGCGCCCCGCGGGCGGCTGCGAAGGCGGCGTTCTCGACCACCAGCGCGCCGGCGCCTTCGCCGAAGATGGTCCCGCTGCGTTGCCGGTCGAAGGGCCGGATGGTGTCGGTGCTGACGGTGTGCAGGATGCTCAGGCCGCTCAGACAGAACAGCCCCAGTTCGTCGACCCCCACCGCCAGCGCGGCATCGCAGAGGCCAAGCCGGACCAGGTCGGCGGCGTGCCCCAGCGCCTGGGTGCCGCTGGAGCAGGCATTGGAGAAAGTCACCGTCGGCGCACAGCCAGCCGCGGCGAGCGCGGCGGCGACCTGGTGGAACTCGCCGCTACGCTGCGCGGCGCCCGGCTCCGCAGCGGCCCAGAAGGCCTCCTGCCCGCCAAAGTTGGTGGCCACCACGGCGGCCATGTTGACCTCGGCCCCGGGCTCGTAGCCGGCTTGGGCCAGGGCCTCGGCCACCGCCAGGTCGGCGAAGCGTCGCCAGGGGGCCTGCTCGGCCGGCGGCAGGGCGGCCAGGTCGACCTCCCCGGCCAGCCGGTTGCGCAGCCCGTCGGCCGGCCAGCGGGTCAGGGGGCGCAGCCCGCTGTCGCCGGCCAACAGCCGGCGCCACAACGGCTCGACCCCACAGCCCAGCGCGCTGACCGCGCCCAGGCCGGTGACCACGACGTCGTTCATGCGCTCAACCCGCCATCGATCACGAAGACCTGCCCGGTGACGTAGGCCGCCAGCGGTGAGGCCAGGTAGACCACCAGCGCGGCGACCTCTTCCGGCCGGCCGAACCGTCCGAGCGGGATCTGGTCCAACAGCTTCTCCATCCGCGGCGCTGGCATCGCCGCGGTCAAGTCGGTGGCGATCAGCCCCGGTGCGACGGCGTTGACGGTGATCCCGCGCTTCGCCAGCTCCCGGGCGGCAGCCTTGGTGAGTCCGATCAGCCCCGCTTTGGCGGCCGAGTAGTTGGCGCGCAGCACATCGCCGCGCAGGCCCGCCACCGACGAGATGTTGATCACCCGCCCGCTGCCCGACTGCCCGAGCGCCCGAGCGCCGTGCTTCAGCGTGTGGAAGGCCCCGCGCAGGTTGGCGTCGAGGACCTCGTCCCATTCGCTGGTGCTCATGTAGGTGAGGTACTTGTCACGCAGCAGACCGGCGTTGTTGACCAGAATGTCGAGCCCCCCGAGGGCTGCCGCGGTGTCGGCCAGCAACGTCTTGACGGCGTCTTCGTCGGCCACGTCGGCCGGCAGGGCGACAGCCTGGCGACCCATCGCCTGCAACTGCGTCACGACCGCGGCGGCCTGCTCGCCGGAGCTGCGGTAGTGCACGGCGACCTCGGCGCCGGCCTCGCCGAGAGCGAGAGCGACCGCGCGCCCGATGCCTTTGGCCGCCCCGGTGACCAGGGCCCGCTTGCCGGCCAACAACATGCTGTCCTCCCGGTCAGGCCTCCAGCAGGGCCTGCGCCACGGCGGTGTCGCGGCAGTGCGAGATGCTGAGATGCCAGCGCCGCCCGCCGAGCTGGGCGCAGCGCGCCGCGGCGCCGCCCGACAAGGTGACTCGAGGCACCCCCGCCGAATCGTTGACGATTTCGATGTCGGTGAAGTTCACGCCGCCGCCCCAGCCGGTGCCGAGGGCCTTCATGACGGCTTCCTTGGCCGCAAAGCGCCCGGCCAGCCGCGCCTCGGGATGCGCCAGAGCGGCCACCGCGGCGCGCTCGGTCGGGGTCAGCAGCCGTGCCAGGAAGCGCTCGCCGTGGCGCTGGTAGAGGCTGGCGATGCGGTCGATCGCCACGATGTCGATACCGCTGCCGACGATCCCGGCGGGAGGCTGCATCGCCTACAGCTCGAGCATCAGACCCTCGTAGCCGACCAGCACCGTCGGCCGCACGGTCGACGGCATCCGGTCGAGGTAGCGCAGCGAGTCGTCGAAGATGCGCTTGATCTTGTCGTCGTCGTAGGACGGCTCGTGATGCACCATCACAATCGTCCCGACCCCCGCCTCGGTGGCCAGGTCGATCCCGATCATCGCGCTGGAGTGCCCCCAGTTCTGCTTCTCGACCAACGCCTCGCGGAGGGTGTACTGCGCATCGAACACCAGCACGTCGGCGCCGCGGTAGAAGTTGACGTACTTGTCCCAGTACTCGCCCGACAGCTCGCGGTACTCGGCGTCGCTGGCCATCACGAAGGCGTGCCCATCGGCCTCGATGCGGTAGGCGTAGGCCACGCCCGGATGATCCAACGCAATCGCGGTGACCTGCATGCGGTCGTCGAAGAGGTGCAGCTCGTCGGGCATCAGGTGGAAGTTCTTCTCGGCCGCCATCACTTCCATGCCGACCGGGAAGAAGCGGAAGTCGTGCTGGTACTTCAGCCGGCCGTGAATGTCCTCGTGGCGGGCGAAGATGTCGAAGCGGTTGCCCTTGACGTAGAATGGGCGGAAGAACGGCAGGCCCTGGATGTGGTCCCAGTGGGTGTGCGTGAAGAGCATCGCGGCGTAGCCCTCGCCGCGGCCGAACTGGCTGTCGAGCATCGCATCGCCGAGCCCCCGCAGCCCGGAGCCGGCATCGATGATGATGGTGTCGCCAGCGTCGGAGGTGACCTGCACGCAGGTCGTGTTGCCTCCCCAGCAGCCACGCTCGTGGACCGGCAGGCTGGCCACGTAAGCGCGCACCGCGGCCTCGTCGGTGAGGTCGACGTCGCCGGCGCCGAGCAGCGCGCGCACGATCTTGTGCTCGATCTGCTCACTCGGGAGCGGGGTCGGGATCGACCCCCGGACACCCCAGAACCGCGCTTTCATGGGCTGGCTACCCCGTTCAGGCCGTCAACTCGGCGACGGCGGCCGCGGCCGACTCGCGAATCTCGAAGAGCTTCGTGAACCCGGCGATATCGAAGACCTCCCGCACGGCGTCCTGCATACCGCAGAGGCGCATCGCGAACTGGCCGCCCAGCGCGCGCTTGGCCAAGGTGATCAACACGCGCAGCCCGGCGCTCGAGACGTAGTCGGTCGCACTCAGGTCGACCACCAGGTGTTTGCCGGCCGCGACCTGCTCCTGCAACTTCTCTTCGACGTCGGGCGCCGTGTAAGCATCGACGCGGCCCCGCACGGCCACCACTGCCAAGGCGTCGGTGCCGCCAACTTCAATCTCCATCCACCGCTCCCTCCCTGTCGGGAAGCTCCTTGCTCAACACGATCTCCTTACCCGCGCCCACCGGCCGGAGCTCGACCCGGTCCATCACCCGCCGCATCAAGTAGAGCCCCAGCCCGCCCACCTTGCGCTGTTCCACGGGCGCCTCCAAGTTTGGCTCGGCGACGCTCTCCCAGTCGAACGGTGGCGCCTCGTCGCGCACGCGCACCCGGAGGCAGGTCCCTTCCTCCTCGCAAATCACGCGAAACGTCTCGAACTGCGCTGTCTCCACCGCGTGGAGCACGACGTTGGCCGCCGCTTCGTCGACGGCCAGCCGAATCCGCGCCACCTCGCTCGGCGGAAAGCCGACCCGCCGGGCCACAAACCCGACGAAGTCGCCGATCAGCTCGAGGTAGGCCGCCTCGGTCGGCACCACCAGCTCGGAAACCTTGACCACCGTCCTCAACACTCCAAGCTGTCGCCCGGCGCCAGGAGGCGCACCTCCGCGGCGTCGCCGACCGCGGCCGCGAAGGCCGCCGGGTCTTGCCGGATCGCCGGAAACGTGTCGTAGTGACACGGCACGGCGATCCGCGGCCGGATCAGCCGCACCGCCTCCGCCGCGTCGTCCGGGCCCATCGTGAAATGGTCCCCAATCGGCAGCAGCGCGACGTCGATGCGATGGCGCCGTCCGACTAGCTCCAGGTCCGCGGTCAGCCCGGTGTCACCGAGGTGGTAGACGGTCCGACCCGCGGCGGTGTAGAGAATGCCCGCCGCGCCGCCGCAGTAGGTGATCGTCTGGTTGGCCTCGTCGACATACCCGGTGCCGTGGGTCGCATGGGTGAACTTGACGCGCCCGAAGGGATAGTCGCAAGCCCCCCCGATGTGCTGCGCCCGCGCGTCGACGCCGCGCCAGCCCAACAGCGTGGCGAGTTCGTAGACCGCCACCACCGGCGCCTGCGTGCGGCGGGCGATGCTGACCGCGTCGCCGACATGATCGCCGTGACCGTGCGTCAGCAAGACCGCCTCGACCTCGACCTGGTCGGGCCCGACGCTGGCCTGGTCGTTGCCGCTCAGGAAGGGATCGAAGATCACCCGGCCGGCGGCCGACTCGACGATGAAGCAGGCGTGGCCGAGGAACGTCACTCGCATCGTGGGGCTCCTTGCCCGACGCTGGCCGCGACGCCCTGGATGCGGCTCACTAACTCGCCGGTCAAGGCGTGCAGAACATCCAGCCCGAGCGGCGCGCCGCTGGCCTTGGGGTGGCCGCCGCCGTCCAACGCCTCGGCGATGGCGTTGGAGTTGATGGCGTCGGACTTGGTCCGGAAACTGTACTTGGCCTGCCCCCGCTCCAACTGCCGCAGGTCCAGCAGCACCATCAGCGTGTGCGGATCGCCCAGCTCCTCAGCCACTTCGTTGACCGAACCCCAGCAGCAGACCGCCAGGATCCGCTGGTCGTCGCCCAGCGGGCCTGACACCGCCGTGGCCCGCGCCAGGGTGATGCTGCGCCGCCGTGCGGCCTGGGTCTGTTCGGCCGCCTCGCGCATCCGTGGCGACCAGTCGTAGACCCGCAGCGGGTCGGCGGTCAGCTCGTCGTACAGCTCCTGCACGCTGAGACTGCCCAAGATGTCGTTGAACTCCTGCGCTGCCGGCAGGTGGCGGATCCAGAGGTCCTGGTCGTGCGCGTAGTCGGCCAGCGTCTGGACCGGCACGGGAATCTCGAGCCCCTGCTCCAGCAGGTACTGCTTCACCACGTCGGCTGCGCAGCGCTCGCCGGAGAGGTCGATCCGGCACTCGACCATCCAGTCCTGGCGCAGCGAGCTGGCGTGGTGGTCGAACCAGTAGCACTCGATCCCGGCGGCGCGGATCTCCTCGAACAGCGGCTCGTCACGCATCGAGAGATCGGTGAACCACATCACGTCGTAGCGCTGCAACCGGGCGCGCACGGTGCCGGGCAGGCCGCTGTACTCGCAGAAGTAGACGTCGGCGTCGGGCAAGGCCACGCGGGCCAGCAGCGCACTGACCAGACCGTCCAGGTCGTTGTGCGTGAATATGGCTCGGTGGCCCATCTTGCCTCCCTTCTACCGTCTCTCGGACAGCCCCGCCGCCGACCTGCGCACACCTCGGCACAGACCGTCTCGGGCCAGGCTGGCAGACCGCCGGGAGCCGGTTGCTGGGTAGCGCCTCACTATAGGCTGCTGCCCGGCGGGTGTCAACCGTGTTACCGCGCTGTAATCCCGCTGCCAAAGCGGGCTGTCGACCCTCTCTTGAACTCGCTTCAGGCCGCTGTGGCCGCCGCTGGCAGCAGCTCCCGCAGGCGCTCGGCGGCCGGGGGCAAGGCCTCCAGCAGGGCGTCGATCTCGGCCTCCGTGGTGGTGTGCGCCAAGCTGATCCGCAACGAGCTGAAGGCTCGCTCGCGGCCCACCGTGGCCAGCAGCACGTGCGACGGATCGGTGGCGCCGCTGGCACAGGCCGAACCCGTCGAGACGCAGATCCCCGCACCGTCCAGCAAGATCAGCAGGTTTTCGCCGCTGACGCCGGCGATGCTCAGGTTCACGTTGTTGCCCAACCGCGGCGCCGGCGCACCGTTCAGCGTCCAGTCCGTGAGCTGCGCCTGCAGGCCGCGCAGCAGACGTTCGCGCAGCAGCTCCAGGCGGCTGCTCCGCGCGGCGCGTTCGGCCACCGCCAGGTCCAGGGCCGTCGCCAGCCCGACGATCCCGGCGACGTTTTCGGTGCCGGCCCGGCGGTTGCGTTCCTGCGTGCCGCCCAGAATCAGCGGCCGCGGTCGGGTGCCGGTGCGGACGTAGGCGAAGCCGCAGCCGAGCGGGCCGTGCAGCTTGTGGGCGGTGCCCGCCAGCAGGCTGACTCCGAGTTCCTGCACATCGACCGCCAGCAGCCCCAGCGATTGCACCGCGTCGCACTGCAGGGGCACCCCGGCGGCGCGACAGATCGCGCCCAGCGCCGCGACCGGCTGCACCGTACCGATTTCGTTGTTGGCGTGCATCACCGCCACCAGCGCGGTCTCGGGCCGCAGCCGAGCGGCCACTTCGGCCGGATCGACGAAGCCGTCGGGCGAGGCTGCCAGGTACTCCAGCTCGAAGCCCTCGCGCGCCAACTGCTCCATCGCGTGCAGCACGGCGTGGTGTTCGAGCGGCGAGCAGAGCAGGTGGCGCCCCTTGGCGGCGCGGGCGCGCGCCGTGCCCAGAATGGTGTAGCTGTCGCTCTCACTGCCGCCCGAGGTGAACACGATCTCGGTCGGCCGCGCACCGATCTGGGCGGCGATCCGCTCCCGGGAGTCCTCGACCACTTTGCGCGCAGCGCGGCCAGCCTGGTGCAGGCTGCTGGCGTTGCCGCCGCCCTGCAGGTAGGGCAGCATCGCGTCCAGGACGCGCGGATCGAGCGGCGTGGTGGCAGCGTGGTCGAGGTAGATCATCGCGCCACCCTCAGCCCGCCGCCGCGATGGCTTCGTCGGCCCGCACCAGCCAGGCGCCGACCAGCTCGGTGTCGATGCCCTTCAGGCTGGAACTGCGCAGGTCGATGGCGGACAATGGCACCGTCGAGAGCAGATTCTGGCGGGTCGTCTCGCTGATCACCATCCGCGTGCCGTACTGGTAGTCCAGCGAGCCAGCCAGACTCTGCAGGCGCTGCGCCAGGTTGACGTGGTACCCCAGCACGGTGTAGTCGCGCCGCAGCAGCGGGCCGAAACAGCCGGCCACCACCTCGCCGGTGTTGACGCCGATGGTCGCCTCCAAGACGCTGGCTCCAGTGCGCTGGCGGATCTGCTTGGTGGCCTCCATGTACTCGATGATCTCCAGCCCCGCCCGGGTCGCCGAGTCCGCGCCGTCGACCGAGTCCTGCAGGCCGAAGACCGCCATCACGCAGTCGCCGATGAACTTGTCGACCGACCCGCTCCAGCGCATGATGATGCGCACCACGGGCCCGAGGAAGGCCGACACCACCTCGCTCAGATCGAGCGGCGTCAGCGTCCCCGAGAGGGCCGTCGCGCCGCGCATGTCGACAAACATCACGGTGGCGGTTTCGAGCCGCCCCTCGGCCTCGCCCTGCCGCAACTCGTCAACCGCGCGGCCGGGCAGGTAGGGCTTCAGCATCAGCCGCTGCGCCTCGGTCACATCGACCTGCCAGAGCGCGTCGACGGCCTGCTGCCAGAGGTCGCGCGAGCCCAAGATGCCGGCGGTGTCGACGGCCAGCGTGAGGTGCTGCTTGGTCTCGTCGATCTGCTCCAACTCGCGATAGACCAGCCCAATCTCGAAGTGCGTCGAGGCCAGCTCGCGCGAGGGGTGCGCCTGGTCGAGCAGGGCGACCGACGCCTCCAGCGCCTGCACCGCCTCGGGCAGCTCGCCGCGCGCCCGCGCCAACTGGCCCCAGGCGCGCAGCAGCGCGGCTCGGTCGTGGTCGCGGCCGCCGTCGCCGGCGGCCTGCCGGGCGGCCTGGATCATCTCGGCGGCCTCGTCGACGCGCCCCGCGTCGACCAGGATGCGGCCCAGCAGCACGCGGACCTGGTTCGCCTCGCCCTCGCGCCCCATGTTCAGGAAGTGCGCCATGCTGGCGCGGGCGTGCTCCTCGGCGCGGGCCAGGTCACCCATCAGGCGGTAGCAGTCGGCGATCTTGCGGTTGCAGTGGCCCAGCGCCTGCTCGTCCTGCAGGGTCGCCGAGATCGCCAGGTCCTCGCGGAAGAGCTGCACTGCCGACTGGTAGTCGCCCTCGCGCAGCTCCAACTCGGCGAACGACGACTTGCTCTTGCCAAGCTCCGGCTTGAGGTCCAGCCGCTGCGCCGTGGCGGCGCACTGCTCCAAGCAGATCCGCGCCGTGCGCAGGTCACCCATGTCGGTGTAGCTCTGGCTGAGCGACCAGTAGACATCGTAGCGACCCGGCTCGAAACGCACCCGGTCGTACAGGTCAAGCGCGATGTTGAGGTGTCGGATGGCCGCCGAATAGCCCTGCTGAACCTCGTGCAAGATCGCCAGTTGGCGGTGGTAAGCCGCGCGCGTGACGGCGTGCGGCACGGTTTCGGCGAGGTCGCGGACCGCCTGCAGGCAGCTCAGCGCTTCGGCCGGCTGGTGCCTGCGGAAGTGCAGCAGCGAGAGCACGGTGCGGGCCGCCACCAGCACCAGCGCCTGTTCGGCCGGTTGCTCGGCGAGGGTCGCCGTGGCGGCCGCCAGGACCTCGTGCAGCAGCGGCTCGGCCTCGTCGCTGCGGCCGCGGTCGCTGAGGACGCGGGCCAGGGGCACCCGGCTGAACAGCAGGCCGACCTGGTCATCCAGCGACGCGGCCATCGCCACGGCCACCTCGGCGAACTGCAGGGCCTCGTCGTAATGCCGGCTGCGGCGGGCGATTTCGCTCAGCAGACGGTAGGCCCGGCAGGCCCGCGGCTGGCCGTCGGGGGTGTGCTGCAGGTCGCAGACCTTCCGGAACTCGGCCGCCGCCGCCGCCCAACGGCCGAGGTGGCGCAGCGAGTCGGCCCGCAGGAAGTACAACTCACCGCGGTCGCCGGCCGCCACGGTGGCCGCGTCAGCCAGGCTGAAGGCGGCCGCGCTGAGGTCGACCACCGCCTCGTGGCGCGCCTCGTCGGCGGCGACCTGGGCCATCTGTAGCGCGTCGGCGAAAGTCACCGGGCTCTCCTGCGTTAGTACGGCAGATCCCGCAGGTCGATC
Source organism: Fimbriimonadaceae bacterium (assembly GCA_020850355.1). Classification (GTDB taxonomy): domain Bacteria; phylum Armatimonadota; class UBA10988; order UBA10988; family UBA10988; genus JADZEX01. The sequence goes on from JADZEX010000072.1 coordinate 61,722, forward strand.
TTGAACTGCGCGATCCAGTCCGGCTGCGAGCGCTGGCCGATGTAGATCGTCGGACCGGCCCGGAACTCGTACGCGGCGTGGCGCGAGAGGTAGCCGCGGTTGCGCAGCTCCAGGCTGAAGCGGTCGCGCAGGTCGGCCCCGGTGGCGGTGCCGTTGATCAGCTCGCGAAGCTGATAGGCCGCGCTCACCTCGACCGGTCCGACATGCAGATAGGGCCAGGTGTAGCGGCTGCGCAGCTGGTCGCAGAGCCGCCAGTCATAGCGCACCTCGCCGCTCAGCAGCCAGCGCTGGCTCTCGGCCTTGGTGAAGTCCTCGCCGTCGAACCAGTTGAGGTTGATCCCGGTCGAGAGCTTCGCCCGCGGCGAGGGGGCGTAGAACCGGCCGACCCAGGTGAGGTCGGTGTTGAAGTAGTCGAGCTGGCTGCCGAAGCCGTGGTCGGCCCGCGTGATCTTGACCCGCGCGGTCTGCTCACCGATCCCCGGCAAGACCTCGGAGCGGTCATAGCCGATGCTCAACGCACCGATCTTGGCGCCCTGTGGGGCCGGGCGGAGGACCCCGCCGATGGTCGCGAAGGGTTGCCGCTCGGCCATTTCGTAACCGAACTGCAGCTTATCCTGGCTGTAGGCGTTGTGGCCGACCACAATCGGCAACTCCGCCAGCAGCTCGAAGCCGAGGGCCGTCTCGGCGACCAGGGCGTTGCGTTCGCCACGCAGCGGCGGCACCCGGCGGAAGAAGTTGGCGCCGACCTGGAACTGCGTCTGGTGGTTGGTGTAGCCCGCCTCGAAGCCGATCTGGTCGCTGCGGCCGGTGCCGTAGTCGAGTTGCGCGGTGAGCTGGTGCTGCAGCAGCGGATCGGCGAAACGGGTCCGCACGCCGAAGACGTCGCCCAGGCCGTCCTGGTCCTTGTAGGGGCGGGTGATGTAGGGCACCATCCGCTGGATCCCGCGGTAGGGCCGGCTGGCGGTCGGCGCCGAGCGCGGCGCCGTGGCGGCCGTCCCGGTCGCCGGGCCGTAGACCGGCCGGCTGTCGGCCAAGGCCGAGGGGCGCACGCTGGTCGCGGCCGCCACCGTCCCGACCGCGGCCACCTGGATGGTCGCCGGTTGCAGGTCGGCCGCCGCGGGCGCCACGCTGCTGGGGGCCGCGGCCATCTGGAGGTCAGCCAGCGGCAACTGCCGCAGCGTGGCGTGGCGCACCTGGAACAGACTGAACAGCAGGCTGCGGCTGTCGGCCGACCAGGTCGGGTAGTAGCAGCCCCCCGAGGTGCAGTTGGTGACCCGGGTCGGCGGCCCGCCGGCGGCGCTGACCAGGTAGAGGTCGGTGGCGGCGACCGACAGCCCGGAGGCTTCGGCCGAGACCGCCGCGTCGGTGCGCCGGCCGTCGGGCTGGCGGTAGGAGACGAAGGCAATCCACTTGCCGTCGGGGCTCCAGGCGGGGTACTGGTCCGGCGCGGCGTCCTGCGTCAACCGCAACAGGCCCTGGCCGTCGGCCCCAATCACCGCCAGGTCGGCCCCCTGCGGGCCGGCCAGCGAGAAGACGATCCGCTGGCCGTCGGGCGACCAGGCCGGGCTGAAACAGTGCTCCGCGATGTCGCGGCCGAGGTACTGCACGTCGCTGCCGTCGACCTTCATGGTCGCCAGGATCGGCCGCTCGTGGTGGTACGCCACAAACGCGATGCGGCTGCCGTCCGGGCTCAGCGCCGGCTCGCCGAGGCGGACGCCGCCCGAGGCGACGTGCTGCGTCTGCTGGCGCTCCAGGTCGTACAGGTAAGCCTGCGTGACGACGCTACCCTTGCCATTCTTGTGGCGGCCGGCGTAGAGCACGCGGCGGCTGTCGGCCGACCAGGTGATCCGCCAGGAGTCGTACATGTCGAGGTTGGCGGCGATCTTGCGGAAGCGACGGCCATCGGCGCTGCGCAAGAACAGCCCCGGAATCGGCTCCTCCCAGTTGGCCACGCCGTACAGGGCAACCCACTGCCCGTCGGGCGACGGCGCACCGCCCAGGACCGCCTCCAGCGGCGTCTCCACGGCACTGCTCCGCTGCAGCGTCGGGTCGGCCGCCGGCCGCCCGGCGAGCTTGCTCTCGACGAAGCGGATCCACTCCCAGTAGAAGGCCTCGACGGTCTGCCCGGTGGCCGCCAGGAAGCTGATGTCGAACTCCGGGGTGTGGCCGTACTGCTCCAGGACCCGGGCGAAGATGTCGTCGCCGTAGCGCTCGGCCAGGTAGGCGCACATCGACTGACCCTGGCGATAGACGACGGCCGTTTCGATCACGTCGAAGCGCAAGTCGGCGATGTCGAGCTTGCCGCCGTAGAGCAGTTGCCCCTGCTCGGCCGCCTGCAGCACGAAGTTCGGCTGCGACTTGTCGCCACCGCTGGCGACGAACTCGGCGAGCCCTTCGGTGAACCACTGCGGCTGCAGCTCCATCCCGGTCCATTCGACCAGCGGGCCGACGAAGCGCCCGGCGTCACGCAGCGCCCAGCCGTTCACGACGTGGACATACTCGTGGCTCAGCAGGTGGTGCAGCCAGGCTTCGCGGTCGACGCGGGCCTGGTTCATCACCGGGTTGGAAATGTAAATGACGTGCTGCATGCGCCGCGCGAAGTTGTTGAAGCCGATGTCGTCGAAGTCGGCCAGAATCACGGTGGTCTGCTCGCGCGGCGTGACTCGCAGCGCGGCGCAGGTCGCCGGGTGGACCTCTTCGAGGATCCGCGCGGCGAGCTGGGCGGTGTCCTCGAGGGAGGCGGCGTAGACGATCACGAAGTGCTCGGTCTCGATCTCGCGCCAGGAGACCTCGGGGTGGTTGAATCCGTCCGGCAGTTCAGCGCCGCCGCGGCCGGCAGTCAGCAGCACCGCCCAGGCGGCGGCCAAGCCTACCCATCGTCGCATTTACCGCGCTCCTTCCGACGGCCGCCCACGGCTCCGAGGCAGCCGCCGACCACGCTTGCCGAGCGGCCCCTGCCCGGCATCTTCGTTAGGCTGACGGCTTGCCGGGCCGGGGTAATGGTGCTATTCTATCATGGCTTGCGCAGTGGCTGAAGACGAGGGGATTGCGACTAGTGGAAGAGAGTTTGAGCCAGGTGGCGGCCCGCGACTACCTGGACATGCGGATGGCCGACTACGTGCTGGCCGCTGGTGACAAGGTCAAGACCGCCGATGTGGCCCGCGAAGTGGGCGAGCAGATCGGCGCCTCGGCCCGCTTGGTGCGGAGCGCGCTGAGCCACTCCGCGCGCCTCTTGCTGGACGAACGGCGCTGGGATCTGCGCTCGCGCCATGCCCAGCGGCGCTTCAGCGTCGATGGCGCGCTGCGCCACATCCTCGCCAGCGTCGGACGCCCGCTGCCGTTGGGTCAGTTGGCGCGCGAGCTGGCGCTGACCCGGACCGGCGGCGACGACCTGCTGCGGGTCGTCAAGACCCTCGTCAGCACCCGGCCGCATTACCTTCTGACCGCCGACGAGCGGGTCGCCCTGCGCGGCTGGCTGCTCAGCCTGCAGCCTGGCGACGACGACGACGCGGTGCAGCAGCACAACTTCTTCGGCGCGCGGCTCGACCTGGCCGCGGTGATCGACCAGTTCGACCTGCCCACCGCGCAGTCGGCGGCGACGCCGCTGGACGGCCTGGTGACGCTGGTGACCAGCGTCGAAGAGCCGGTCGGGTTGCGCCTGGCGATGTACGTGCTGTGGCGCGCCCGCGGCGAGTACTTCGACTCGGCGGCGCTGTTCGAGGCGCTCCTGGCCGACCCGCGGGTGGTCCTCTTGGACGGCCCCTGTGTCGCCACGCCGGCCTACGAGCAGCGGCTGGCCGCGGCCATCGGCGAGCTTTCGGCGGAGCACGACAGCGAGCTGAGCAGCTCCGAGCCGGTCGACGTGCAGGACATCCTGGACGGCGACGTCGAGGTCGACGAAGACTTCGAGATGCGCGCCGAGGACCTCACCGAGGTGCAGCGGATCATCAGCGAGGCCGGCCGGCCGCTGCCGTTGCCGGGGCTGGTCAGCGACGTCTTCGAGCTGTTCCCCGGCGACCTGCAGTACGTCGCGGCGGTCAAAGCCGCGGCCGATGCGCTGCGGGCCGATGACCGGTTTGTCGAACTCCCCGACAACCGCTGGCACCTCCGGGTGCTGCTGCCGCCGACGCTCTACCGGGTGCCGGTGACGCTGCAACTGTCGCCGATTGTGGGCATGTCGCTGACCGGCGAGCAGGTCGATGTGGCACTGCGCGACGAAGGGCTGGAGGGCGGCCTGGAGTACGAGGTGCGGGCCTTCGACCTCGAAGACATCGGCGAAGAGGACGAGGTCCCGACGCCGCCGGCCGGGATGACCCTGGCCCGCCGCCAGCGTTTCGTGACCAGCTATCGGCACTTCGTCTCGGGGACCATCAAGGTCCGCAAGATCGACCGCGGCGTGTTCCCGACCGAGCCGCCGATCCGGCCGATCACGATGCGCGACCGGCGCACCGGCGAGGCCTTCGAGCTGTGGCTCAACAACCAGACCGGTCTGCTCTGCGGGCTGGACGAATGGTACAAGGGCCGCCTCAGCCCGGCCGGGCACGTCTTCCACATCGAGTGGGACGAGGCCAACGACGCCTGGGTGGCGGAGTGCGAGGACGAGCCGGATCCGTTCCAGGAGATCCCGCAGCACCGCCTTGACGAGCTGCTCGTGTTGCGGGTCCGCGTCGAACACGCCCAGGATGTCTCGGTGCTGGAGATCATGAAGCAGTTGGCTGAGAAGCACCCGGCGGGGGTGGCCTTCCGGCGACTCTACACCGAGTGCAACATCGTGCGGCGGATCGCCAAGCGGCAGATCGCCAGCAACCTCAGCCGCTACCCGATGTTCAGCCTGAACGACGATGAGACGCTCTGGTTGTACGACGAGCGCAAGTCGAACCGGCCGCCGAATCCGGCCAAGCGCGCCTACGAAGTCGGCGACTAGGGCGCGGCAAGAATCAGGGCGGTCCGAGGAGGAGGAGGCCGGCGGCCGGCGAAGAACGTCCCGGCCACGGCCTCTCGTAGTGCTGGGCGGTCCCAGGCCGGGGCGGCACCGCGGCGAGCTGGTCGGAAGGGAAGACACCGGTGATCAGAGGTTGGCGGCTCTTCTTCTACGGGATCATCGCCGCGGCGGTGCTCAGTATCGGCTTCATCACCACCAAGTACATCGTGGTGGAGCGTCGCATCAAGGCGACGGGGGGAGCTGATCCGGCGAAGCGTCAGGCCTCCGCCGTGACCATCATGAAGGGCGCCGAGCGGCGGGTCGGGCGCCGCAAGAAGGTGGTCGACTTCCTCCTGAAGCAGCCCCAGACGGTGCGCGACAACCTGGTCTGGTCGTTGGAGCAGCGCTACGCCGCGCGCCCTGACGAGGCCAGCCTGAACTGGCTGGTGACCCTCGCCACCGACTGCAGCGGCGACCTGCCGACCGGCGAGACCGACCTCGACAGCGCGCGCCTGGCGCTGGTCCGGATTGGCCAGCCGGCCGTCGCCCCGCTCACTGCGGCGCTCGCCGAGACCACCCAGAAGACGCTCGAGCGGCAGGCCTACGCCCACCGCCGAGCGGTCGCAGCGCGGCTCTTGGGGCTGATTGGCGGCGCGGCGAGCGCGCCGACCGAGACCCGCCGCAGCCTGGTGCCGCCGCTGGTGGTGGCCCTCCGCGACGAGTACGAGATGGTCCGCCAACAGGCCGCCGCGGCCTTGGCTCGGCTCGACCTGCCGGAGGCCGACGGCCCGCTCAGCGAGTACCTCCAGCCGCTGCTGGGCGTCCTCGAAGGCCGCTACATCTGCTACCTCCGGCTTGACGCCGAGGGCCGCCTGAACCGCGCCAATCCCCGCGAGGGGCTCGTCTACGGGCCTTTCGAGGTGCGCGTCAAGCCGCACGACGAAGCGACGCCCGAAGACCTCGACCGGCAGCGCGACAGCGCGCTGGACATCGAAAAGAAAGAAGCCGAGCGCGCCGCGGCGACTAAGAAGCGGCTGGAAGAGGGGCGCCGCGGGCAGATCGTGAAGGCCGTCAAGGAAGACTTCACGCTGGCCATCGAGAAGGTGGTTGTGCAGCGGCAGGGCTTGCAGGTGGTCGACCCCCAGGGCAAGGGCTTCGATGTCGTCGAAGGCGAGCCGATGGAGGTCGAGGTCGACATTTTCAACAAGGGGCCGGGCGACCTGGTCAGCGACTTCTACGTCGCCGTCTACGGGGCCAGCCCGCCGCCACGCAACCATGTGGACAAGCCGACCGAGGGTGAGTATGCGGGCGAACGCTCGCGGGACCGCCGCGCGCTCGGTGGGGTCACCGAGGTACGGCACGTCAAGAGCATGTTCCACGCCAACCGGCCCGATACGCCGGAAGACGACACCCGCGACGTGGTCTACCTCTCGGTGCGGTTCAACGGCGTCGAGGCCGACCGCGTCGAAGCGCTGCGGCAACTGATGTACGTGGCCCACGAGAGCTGCATCAACGCGCTCGGGGTGGCGCTGGTTTCGCCGAAGCCGTCGGCCTACACGGTCCGGCGGCAGGCCGCCCTGGCCCTGCAGAAGATCGTCGAAGCGCCGCAGACCTCGGCGGCCGGGCGGCAGCAGGCGATCACGCTGTTGCGCGACAGCGGGCTGAGCAGTCTCGACGAAGTGGTTCGTTGCCAGAGCGCCGAGGCCTTGCGGTTCGACACCGACCCCGCCAGCCAGGCGCTCAGCGCGGCGGCCTTGGAGCGCTTGTTGCTGACCGACCGGGACGCCACGGTGCGGCTGGTGGCGACCCGTGCGCTGGGTGCCCTGCCGTTCGACCGGGCCAAGCTGCTGCCGGCCCTGGCGACCGCCGACCCGGCCGTCAGGATGGCGGCGCCGGTCTTGTTCAGCCGGCCCGAGGACGCCCCGGTGGCGCAGCAGTTGCTGTTTGGCAACGACGAAGCGGTCGCCCGCGAGGTGCTGCGCAGTTCCAGCCGGCTGTTGACCACGGCCGACCTGGTGGCGGCGCTGCGGCTGCCGGCCGCCCGCACCCGCACCCTGGCGGCGCGGCTGCTCAGCGATCGACGCGACGCGGCCGCGGCGCCGGCGCTGTTGGCGGCCCTGCAAGATCCCGAAGGCGACGTCCGCGCGGCCGCGGCGCGCGGGCTCGGTCGACTGTTGGCCGCCCAGCCGACGCCCGACCCGGCGGCCGTCGCCGCGTTGGTGGCGGTGGTCAAGAACGAGGCGGGCGACTACGTCGGCGTGAAGGCCGGCGAGCAGCCGGAGGATCCCGCGACCGCGGTGATCACCGACAAGATGAGCCGCGCCGCGGCGGTTGAGGCGCTGGTCGGGGTCAAGAGCATCGCCAAGGACCAAGACGTCGTGGCGGCGCTGAAGGACGCGCTCGGTGACACCAGCCCCGACGTGCTGGCGGCGGTAATGCCGGCGGTCGCGGCCGGGGCGCTGGGCGACCAGACCGAGCGGCTGATCGTGATCGTCACGGTGCCGAAGGACCCCAAAGCCCCGAAGCTGCCGGCGCGCATCCGCGAAGCCGGGGTGCGGGCGATGTGGGCGGCGCAGGTCAACACGCCGGAGGCGCTCGACGCGCTGGTCGGTCTGCTCAACGACCCGAACGACGGCATCAAGACGGCGGCGGCCGTGGCGCTGATCGGACTCGGCGACCAGCGCGGCGACAAGGTGCTGCGCGATCAAATCAACAGCAAGAACGAGGACGTCCGCCGCAACGCCGCGAAGCTGCTGGCCACCTTGCCGGCCGAGAGCGTCGCCAAGCTGAAGCTGAAGAAGAAGGACCGCGACGGGATGACCATCCTGATCGAGTCCCTCTACCAGCGCGGCTCGCTGCCCGTCCACTACCGCTTCCTGGTGCAGGCGCTGGTCTTCCTGGGTGAGCAGCCGCAAACGGCGCAGGCGACGCTGGCGAAGATGAAGGAGCTGCTGGCCGACCCGCACCCCGTGATGCGTGCGGCGGCGCTGGCGGTGCTGACCGCGCTGGACGACCCGGCGGCGGCCGAACAGACCATGAAGTTGCTGAGCGATCCCAACGAGCGGACCCGCTGGCAGGCGGCCAGCAGCGCGGGCGCGTTGCGGCTGGCCGCGGCCGCGCCAGCGCTGGCGAAGCTGGCGCAGCAGCCGGGCGATCCCTACGACCTCTGTCGCCGCGCGGCGGCCGATGCCTTGGCTCAGGTCGGCGGCGCGCAGTAGACGGTTGGCGGTGACGACGTTCCGACCGGCGCCCCGCGGGGCGCCGTTCGTGTTCTGCGGCGCGGGTGGAGCGAGGAGACGGCGATGCGGCGGTGTGTGGGCCTCGGGGCGATCGGCTTGCTGGCGAGTCTGCTGGGCTGCAGCTCCGACGACGGGACCGATCAGAGCATCCTGCCGACGATCACCTTGGCGCCCGGCAGCCTGCACTTCACCGCCGGCGTGACCGCCTTGACGGTGGTCGTCAATCCATCGAGCAGTGACGTCGCCTGGACGCTGCTGCCGACTGAGACCTGGCTCGGCGCGACACCCAACGCGGGCGTCGGGCGGCAGACGGTGACCGTGACGGTCAGCCGCGATGGCCTGGCGCCGGGCAGCTACACGGCCGGGGTGCGCGCCACCAGCAGCGTCGGCAGCCCGTTGCTGCCGGTGACGGTCGATGTGCCGGGCGGCAGCAACCCGGCGCTCAGTGTCAGCAGCACCAGCCTCGACTTCGGTGCGGCCTTGAACAGTTTGCCGGTGACGCTGCGCAACGGTGGTGGCGGCACCTTGTCCTGGAGCGCCGCGGAACTGGTCACCTGGGCCAACGTCAGCCCCCGCAGCGGCACCGGTGAGGGCACGCTGACGGTCAGCCTGAATCGCGCGCTGCTGCCGGTCGGGACGCACCGCGGCTGGGTGCGGGTGACCTCCAATGGCGGCACGGCCAGCCTGGCGCTGACGGTGCTGGTGACCAGCTCGGCGGTCGTGGCGCCGGTTGGCCAGCTCACTGCCGATCCGGCGGCACTGGTCTACGCCACGGGCGAGAGCTCCCGGCAGGTGGCCCTCAGCAGCAGCGAGGCCGGGGTCACCTGGTCGGTCAGCAGCTCGGCGACCTGGCTGACCGCCACGCCGGGCAGCGGCAGCGGCAGCGGCACCTTGACCGCGAACATCGACCGCAGTCAGCTCGACCTCGGGCTTAACGCGGCCACCGTGACGTTGCAGCTTGGCGGCACCGGCAGCGGCGTGCTGGCCATCCCGGTCAGCGTGGTGATCACCGGCGGCTCACCGCTGCCGCAGATCGCCGTGTCCCCGGCCCTGCTGGTGTTCGCGCCCAACGCATCGAGCAAGACCGTCGACGTCAGCAACCTCGGCGCCGCGGGCCTCACCTGGACGGCCGCGGCCAACGTCGATTGGATCACCATCACGCCCGACCGCGGTGCCGATACCGCCACCGTGACCATCGACGTGGACCGCAGCAACCCGGCCAGCGCCAGCGGGCGTGGGACGATCACTTGGAGCTCGAACGGTGGCACGGTCGGGCTGGAGGTGCTGCTGGCGCGGTGAGCGGGCTTACGGCGCGTCTTGGCGGGTCGGGCGGATCACCACGTCGCTCAGGTTGATGTGCGGCGGCAGACCAACCAGATACTGAATGGTCTCGGCGACGTCGTCGGCGCACAGCAACGGGCCGAACTTGTCGTGGAAGCCGGCGACCAACTGGTCGGAGTAGCCCGCGGCCGCCTGGAAGCCAGTCACGACGATGCCCGGCTCGACCAGCGCCACCCGCACGCCGTGCGGGGCGACGTCGCGGCGCAACGCCTCGGCGAGGGTGTGGACCGCAAACTTCGAGGCACTGTAGGTGGCGCCGAAGGGCGAGATCACCCGGCCAACGACCGACCCGACGACGACGATGTCGGCCGCCTGGCGCGGAAAGCGATCGGCCTGGAGGGCAAGCAACTGCCGCGCGGCGCGTTGCAGCACCGCCGCGGTGCCGTAGACGTTGGTCCGCAGGACCTCCTCGAACTGCGCCAGGTCGGCATCTTTGACGGCTCCGGCGACGCCGCGGCCGGCATTGGCGACGACGATGTCGGCGACCTGACCGAACACCGCCGGCGGTGCCGCAAAGAGCTCGTCGAGCAGCGCGGCGTCCGACACGTCGCCCGCCACGCCGTGGAAACCGGGACCGAGTTCGGCGGCCAGGCTGGCCAGCTTGGCGGCGTTGCGCCCGCTGCCGACGGTGCGGATCCCCGCGGCGACGAAGCGGCGGGCGACGGCCTCACCAATCCCAGAGGTGGCTCCCGTGACGATCGCAACGCGTGACAGCTCGGACATCGACGACTCCTCGGTATGGACTGCCCCAGACGCTAGCACCGCCGACGCCGCACGGCAAGAGGCTCGCGGGCGGTGAGGGCTACCGCCGGCCGGCGGTTCGCGGCGGGGCTTGTTGACACTCCTGCCGGCCGCCCCTAGACTTGCCCCATGGCCGAATCGCGGGCGCGGCTGGAGATGAGCGAGGCGCAGTTGCAGGCGGCCCTGCGCGACGCCTTTGGTTACGCCGCTTTCCGTCCCGGCCAGGCCGAGGTGGTGCAGCGCCAGCTCGCCGGCGAGGACCAGCTCGTGGTCCGGCCGACCGGCAGCGGCAAGTCGCTGTGCTACCAACTGCCGGGCCTGCTGCTGCCGCCGCTGTCGGTGGTCGTGTCGCCGTTGGTGGCGCTGATGAAGGACCAGGTCGACGCCCTCTGCGCGCGCCAGCCCGAGGCCGCCACCTGCATCAACAGCAGCCTCCCCGCCGACGAGCAGCGCGCCCGGCTGCGGGCCGCGCTCGAGGGGCGCGTGCGGCTGCTCTACGTGGCACCCGAGCGGTTTCGCCTGCAGGGCTTCCGCAGCCGGCTGCAGGAGGCGCAGATCCAGCGTTTCGTGGTCGACGAGGCGCACTGCGTCAGTGAGTGGGGGCACGACTTCCGGCCCGACTACCTGTACCTGCGCGAGGTGCTCCCGGCGCTGGGCGACCCGCCGTTGCTGGCGCTCACGGCAACCGCCACGATTGCCGTGCAGGACGATCTGCTGAGCCAGCTCGGTCGGCCGCAGGCCCGGCGCGAGGTCTCGGGCTTCAACCGCTCCAATCTCAGCTTCGAGATCGTCCACGCGGTCGACACGGCGATGAAGTGGCGGCAGCTCGAACGGCTGGTGACCAGTCTGGAGGGCAGCGGCATCATCTACGCCGCGACCCGCCGCGAGACCGAGGAGGTCGCCGACTTTCTGTCCCAACGCACCCACCGCCCGGTGGCCTGTTACCACGCTGGCTTTGACGGCGACGTCCGCAACGCCGCGCAGGACCAGTTCATGAACGAGCCGGACGCGCTGGTCGTCGCGACGATCGCCTTCGGCATGGGAATCGACAAGCCGGACGTGCGGTTCGTGATCCACTTCTCGCTGCCGGGCACGGTCGAGGCCTACTACCAGCAGGCCGGCCGCGCCGGCCGCGACGGGTTGCCGGCGCGCTGCATCATGATCCACGACCCGGCCGACCGCGGGCTGCAAGAGTGGTTCATCGACCAGGATCAGCTCACCACCGAGCAGCTCGAGACGGTGCTGGCGGCACTGCGCGAGGGGCTCGGCGAGCTGCCCGAGCTGGCGGCGCGACTCGGCGGCAACGAGATTCAGGCGCGGGTCGCAATCAGCACGCTGGAGCGGCTTGGGCTGCTGGTCGACCACGGCCCCGGCGAACGCGACCGCTACGCCGTGCGGCCGGGCGGGCTGACCGCGTCAGTGGCGGCCGAGCACGAAAGGCGCACCGCGGCGCGGCGCCGGATGCGCTTTGGACAGCTTGATGCGATCTGCCATTACGCCGAGTTGGCGGACCCCCGGCGGACCTATCTGCTGCGCTACTTCGGCGACCGCACCGAGCCGGCCGCGGCCGACCTGGCGCACGATGATCCGGCCCTGCCGGCACCCGATCCCGGGGTGGTGACGCCCGAGGAGGTGACGGTCGGGCGGACGGTCCTGGAGGCGGCCGCGGCAGTCCAGGGCGGGCTGGGCCGGCAACGGCTGGTGCAGTTGCTGCGCGGTTCGGCGGCGGCCGGCGTGACCGATCGGATGCGCCGCCTGACAGCCTACGGTCAGCTCCGGGCGTTGCGCAACGACCAGGTGCTCGCCGCGCTGGATGACCTGGTGTTGGGGGGGTACCTGAAGGCCGTGAATGGCAAGCTGCCGGTGCTGGTGCCGACCAAGGCCGGGCGTGCCGTGTTGGCCGATCCGCAGGCCTTGCTGGAGCTGCCGGCGGTGCGCCGCTCGGCGCCGGTGCTGGCGGCGGTGGCGCGCGAGGTGCCGCGGGCCGGGCAGGTCGTCCAGGGCACCGGCCGCACGGCAGCCGACGAGGAGCGCTTCGAACGGCTGCGGGCCTGGCGTGCCGACGTGGCCCGCCAGAAAGGCATCGCGCCGTTTCTGGTGCTGACCAACAAGGTGCTCGAACTGCTGGCGCAGGTGGTGCCGCAGGACCACCGCACGCTGCTGGGCATTCCGGGCCTGGGGCCCAACAAGGTCGAGTGGTACGGTGCCGATCTGCTGCGCGTGCTGACCCCCGATGAGGTGATCGAGGTGCCAGCGACCAACGGCAGTGCCGCCCCACCGCCCGCCGGGTTGGACCAGTGCTGGACGCTGCCCCGCGCCGGCGGCGCCGTCGAGGGGGTGTTCAGCGAGCTGCAGGCGACTCTGGACCCGGCTCGTTTGGCGCTGGCGGCGGCGGTCGACCACCACGCCGACACGGCGGTGCTGCTCTCACGGCTGAGCCGGGCGCACGCCGTGCCGGTCAACCTGGGCCTGTGCACGGCCCACGGTGATCTGCGGCGGGTTGAGCTGCTGGCCTGGCCGTTGCTGCTGGTCGGCGGGCGACTGGCCCTGGAGCGGGCCGCCGAGGCGGCCCGCCATCACGCCGCCGGGCCGCTCTGCGGCTGGCTGTTGGAGCCCTAAGACCGCCTACCGTCGCCGGGGCATCGAGCCGTAGCCCTGCCGGCGCCGTCGCACGGCGGCTGGTCCAGCAGGCGTCGCCGGCCCCTGGTCGGCAGCCGCCGACCCCACCACGGCGTCCGCGGTCGCCGCTGGCAGCGCACCAGCCGGCTCCTCGCCAGGTGCCGAGTCGGGTGTCGCTGGCGCACTGCGGAGCGACACGCCCGCCGAAGGACGTCGCCCAAAGAGCCTGCGCCGTGGCGGGGTGGGCTCGGCCGCTGGCTCGTCGGCGGGCGATGTGGGAGCGGGCGTCCGTGGCCGCCGGCGCAAGAAGCCCAGACAGCCGCGGCGGCGCGTCTTGACGGCGGCCGTCGGCTCGGCCACCGCGGGCAGCGCCTCTGCCGGCGCCGCGTCCGCCTCTGGCATGATCTCTGAGGGCAGCTCCGCAGCAGGTTCGGGCTGCGCCGCCTCCACCTCGGGCTCCGCCGCGACCGGCGACTCGGCGGCGGTCGCTGGCGGCGCCTGGGAGTCCGGCGCGGGTGCCAGCGCGGGCAGGCTGACCGGCGGGTCGTCGTCGACCACAGCCGGCGGCACCGCCGCGCTGGTGCGGCGGCCAAACCGCGACGGGCGGGCGGGCGCGGGCGAGGCCGCGGGCTCGCCCGTCACCGCAGCCTTGCGTTCGGCGGCGGTGGCTCGCCGGGCCGCACGGGCGGTTGCCCGTTGCTCCCGGCGGGCAGCGGCAGCGGCGCGTTGTTCTGGCGACCGGGTCAGCGCCGGCTGCACGATCCAACCGATCAGCGCCAGGACCGCCAGGTAGCCGGCCAGCAGCCCCCAACGCACGCTGCGGGAGACCACGCTGAACTCCCCCGACTCGCCTTTCGCGCCGAGGTCGGCCAGGGAGAGGGTCCAGACCGCGGCCCCGCCGTCGCGGGTCGCCCCGGCGGCGGAGTCTTTGGTGATCCGGCCCGGCAGTTCCACCCGCAGCTTCAGTTCACCCTTCAGGCTCGTCAGAATCGCCCGCCGCCAGTCGTCCTTCGGGAGCTTGGCCAGCGGGTTGGGCCAGCTCAGGCGGGTCTCGCGGCGCAGGCCGAGCGGGCCGACGACCTTCTGCTCGACCTTCACGGCGGGGTAGTCGCGAGTGCCGAAGTGGCGGTGCGCCTCGATGCTGACGAGGTCGCCGCGGGTCCGCGGGAAGACCTGCCAGGGCTCGCCGCAGAGTGCTTTGAGCAAGGCCGTGGCGACTTCGTCGCTGCCGGCGGGGACCACCGCGGCGGCGTCCAGCCGGACGTCCTGCGGCGAGTTGACGCGCACGGTGACCTGCCCCGGCTCACAGCCGACCAGGGCCAGGGTCATCCCAAGCAGTGCCCATCGCCACCGTCGCATCGCCGCTAACCTCCGCCAGCAGCCCCGCCTTCGCCGCCGCGGGGCGGGCTCCTGCCGGCAGGAAGCATGACGCAGCCGCCGGTTGCGGTTACTTCGCGGCCTTCAGCCCCCACTGGTTGACGAACTCGACGAACTTGCCGAGGTCGTCGGCGATGGTCTGCGGCGTCACCGGCGGGCCACCGGGTCGGCCGAGCGCCTGCAGCGCGTGCTTCGCCTGCTCGACGGTGTAGCTACCATCGAGGGTGCCGCTCTGGACCTTCTGGAAGATCTCCAAGCCACGCTGCAGCCGCGGCGGCAGGGCCTTGCCGGGCGGCAGGTTGAGGTGCTGCAGGTACTGCGCGACCTGCCGGTCGTACTCCTTGATCACCTGGCGCATCCCCTCGGTGGTGCGCTGGTTGCTCAGGATAGTGCGCCCCTTCTTGGCCAATGCCTCGCCCGCCTCGAACCACTCGGCGCCCTTGTGGCTGATGGTCCCGGCGATGTCGCGCGCGCGCTGCGCCGAGCCGGCAGCCTGGCCGTTGATGATCCGCTGGATCTCAGCGGCCCGCGCGGCGGGGTCGGTGAACCGGCCCGGGTTGTAGGCCTCGGGGTGCCAGCGGCTGGTCACGACGTGGTCCATCTTGCTCATCGTGCGGCCGGTGATCGCTTTCAGGTTGCGCCCGTAGATTGGCCCGCTGAGGCTGTGATGGACGTCCTTCAGGACGCGGCCATCCTTGGTCACGAACTGGTAGACCACATCGCGGTCGGCGCCGTACTTGTAGAACTTGCCCGGCGTCAGCTTCGGTGTGTTGCCGCTGACGTTGCGGGCGCGCACCAGGATGTCTTCGCGCCGCAGCCCGGGGTTGCGCTTCAGGAGGTTCTCGATCTCCTTCCCGGCGCCCTTGCTGCTGAGGATCTGCGCTGCCGAGCGGCGGTCGGCGAGGCGGCCCATCGCGCGGTGGGTGCGGTCCAGGGCGGCGCGGAACTCGTCGCTGTACTGCCCGGTGTTGAGCAACCGCTGGGCCGTCTTGTTGCCCTGCAGCCGGCCGATCAGCTTGCGGTAGGCGGTCTTGTCGCCCTTCGCCTGAGCCTCGCCGATTCTCTTCAGCAGCGACTTGGCGGCGCTGACATCGCGCTTGGCGAGGGCCGCGGCCTGGCGCCCGGCTGGGGAGTTGGCGAAGGTCCGGGCCGCCGCCGAGCTACGCTGCAGGAGCTTCGCGCCGGTCCGGCCACGCAGCGCGACGGTGCCGTCTCCGACAACCTTCAGCACTCGACCGAGCTTCTCCGGCGCGATGCCCAGCCGGGTGGCCAACTTGCCGATGGTGGCCTTGCCGACCCACAGGCCCTTGTTGCCGAGTTGGGTCACCCCGCTACGCACCGCCGGGTTACGGAACAGCTTCAGCGCCCCGGGGCCGAGGGTGAACAGGGCGTTGAGGATCTTTCCACCCGTGCCGAGCTGCTCGCCGGAGATCGTCTCGCCGGTGGCCAGGGTGTGGAGTCCCACGGCGATGTTGGCGTAGGGCAGGCTGGTGGCGACATCCTCGACCAGCTTCTGGTTGGCGACGATGGTCTCGACGGCGGCCTGGGCCGACTCGGCTGCCGCCTCGTCGAACTTGCCGAGCGCGGCGGCGCGCGCGCGCAGGCCGGCGGCGATCAGTTGTGGGTCGCCCGAGTGCAGCAGCCGCAACAGGAAGCTGTCGGCGGAGTTAGCCATCGCCTCGCGCCAGGCTTTGAGCGCCGCGGGGTCGCCCTGGGGCGGCTCACCGAAGCCGAGCGACTGCAAGAAGGTCGGTAGCTCCTCGGGGGAGTCCAGCCGGTTGCAGCGGTTCTGGAGGATCGTCCGCAGCTTCTCGATGGCGCTGGTGTCGATCCCGCGGGCCCGCAGGTCGGCCAGTCGAGCCTGCAACGCCTTGTCAAACTCGGCGGTGCCGGGCTTCGGGAGCTTCAGGCGCATCAGCCACTCCGGCAGCGCGAACTTGACCCCGATGTTCGGCCGGTTGGTGCAGTACCAGTCGCTCTGCTTCTGCTGCACCGCCACCGCGCCGCCGCCACCGGGCGGCGGTTGGTTGAGCGGCGGCAGCGCGCTGGGCAGCCCGCCCTCGCCGTCGCCGGCACCAGGCTCCTCGCCGGTCGCGGCGCCGGGCTCGTCGACCGGCTCGTCAGTCCAGTCCTCCTGGTCGGCCGGCTGCCAGTCCAGGTCCTCAGGCAGCTCCGGCTCGGCCAACTCCTCGTCCGCGGTCTGGTCGACGTCCTCGTCGTTCAGCCACTCCGTCGGGTCGAGGCTGTCGGCCGCGTCGGCATCGTTGGCGGTGGCGGCTTCCTCCTCGTCCAGACCATCCAACGCCGCCGGGTCCGCGCCGTCGGGTTCCTCGCTGGTCTCCTCATCGGCGGCCGGCTCGTCGTCGGGCGTCGCCACCGGCAGCGGGGCGCCGGCGCCAGCCGGCGGTCGCACCGGACTGTGCGGCGCGGTCGGGTCGACTGGCCCGATCCCCGGCACGTCGACCGGCTGCGGCGGTGCGCCCGGGGCCGGCGGCGGGTCGTCGGCCTGCGGCTGGCGCGTGCACTGGACCGGTCGCGGGACGATGGTCTGAACGCCGCGCGCGTCGACCGCCAGCAGCTCGAGCTGGCCCGGTCCATAGCGCAGCGGCAGCCGCAGCTTGGCGCGGCCAGCGGCCAGCTCGGCCCGTTGCCACGGTCCGCCGTTGACCCGCCCGCAGACCTGCACCACGCCGGCCGAGACGGTCGCCTCGACGGTCGTCTCGCGAGCGTCGATCGGCTCGCCAGCGGCCGGCTTCAGGATGGTCACCTCCGGCACCGCGGTCTGCACCCGCACCGTACGGGCAACATCGACCAGGTTGCCGGCGGTGTCGATGGCGCGGACCAGCAGGCGGTGCTCGCCGGGCTGCAGCAGCAGGCTGGCCAGCCAGCCGTCGGCGGTGCGGCCGAGGGGCTGCGGCAGGGCGTCGTCGACGCGCACTTCCACCCGTGCCACCTGACCGTTGTCGCTGGCCGCGGTGACCAGTTCCAGCAGCGGCGTGGTCAGTTGCGCGCCGTCGGCGGGTTGCTTCACCTCCAAGGTCGGCTTGACCGTGTCGCCGGCCACCTTGGCGCTGGTCTGCGCGCTGTTGTTGCTGCGGTCGGCGTCGCGCAGTTGCTGCTCCGGATCGAGCTGCACCCGCAACGCCAGGTCGCCGGCCGGGGCGGGGCAGGTTAGCTCCAGCGGCTGGCTGCCGCGGGTGGCCAGGGTCGGCACGCAGACCCGAGTCAGTTCGCGAGGGGGCTGTGAGCTGGTTTCCAGCAGGGCCACCTCGACCTGCTCGGCCGGCGCCGCGCCGAGGTTACGGAGGGTCACCGCGACGGTCAGCGGATCGCCCGCCGTGGCGTTCTCCTTCAGCCGCACGCGTAGCTCTTCCGACGAAATGCTCGGGTCGGCCTGGCCCAGCACCAGGCCCGGCGTCTCGCGGAGGATCTGCTGCGCCTCCTCGCGCGAGGTCGCTGCGACCTGCGCCTGGGTGCCGGTCAGCACCAGCTTCACGCGGAAGTCGCTGGAGACCACGTAATGGCCGCCGCGCAGATGGCGCGACTGGATTTGCACCTCGTTGGCGGCCGGGCGGCCGTCCGGGCCAAACGCGATGGCGGTCGGGGGGATCGGGAAGGTGTAGTTGCCTTCGGGGATGGTCTGGCGCAGCTTGCCAAGCACCTTGCCGTTGAGCGCCACGTCGGCGTCGTGCTTCTCGTAGGCCGACCGCGCGTAAGGCAGGGCGAAACCCATCTCCAACCAGGCCTCGACCAGATTGGTCTCCTCCCAGCCGCGCTCGCCGAGCAGCGCGCTGAACTCGGTGACGCCATCACCACCGACATCGGCGTGGGCGAAGTCGACCGCCCCGTCGCCGTTGGTGTCGTCACCCGTCCAGCGCACGTTTTCGGCCGGGTCGTCGACCACGAAGCGGTCGAGTTGGCCATCGCCGTCGCGGTCGGTCGATTGGCGGGGGGCTCGCCAGTTGACCGCAGCCGGGTTGAGGTGCGCCGCCGCCAGCGCCGCGTCGCGCTGCGTCGTTGCCTCGGCCTCGGCGGTCTGCGGCTCCAGCGAGACGTTGTAGATGCTCTGCCCCGCGGCCAGGGCGATCTGGCAATCCTGCTTGACGGTCTGCCCCACAGCGCTCGCCAAGAGGGTGCCCTGTCCCTCGCGGAAGCCATCGTAGAGGCGTGCCACGGCCTCGACTTCGAGGCTCCCGCCGGCCGGCAGGATGGCGTGGTTGAGCCGCGGCGAGACGACCACGTCGGCGCTCGACGAGGTCAGCTCAAGGTCGGTCAGGCCGTCGCCCTGGTTGACGAGTCGGTAGCGCAGCCCGGGCCGCCGCGGCGTTGGGCCGAGCGGTTCGAAGACCAGCTTGACCTGCGGGAGCTGCACCTGCAGGTCGACCGTGGCGCTGTCGCTCTGGCCGTTGTCGCCGCTCAGCTTGAGGCTCGTGCGGCAGCTCGCCTGGAGCGCGTCCTGGGCGCTGAAGCAGAGCAGGAAGCTGCGCTCCTCGCCGGGCGCCAGGGTCACCGGCGCGCCTTCCGAGCCCTCGCCGACGAAGCCCACCAGCATCGCCGGATCGCTCGGCCGGCCGCAGGTCAGCTTGACCACCCGCGGCTGCTCACCGTGGTTCCGCACGGCGATCGGCACGCGCTGGTCGTAGTCGCGGCGAATCGTGGCGCCATAGCTGCCACGGCCGAAGGCCAGGCCCTTGACGCGGGTGACCAGGCGGATCGGTCCGGGCTCTCCACCGTCCACCGGCTGAAACTCGTAGACCCGCCCAGCCTCCAGGTCGGCCAGGGCGACCTGCCGCTGGCGGCTGTTCTCGCCGGTGGTGGTCTGCCAGGTTTGCTCGCCGCGCGGACGGTAGCGCACCGTCGCCGCGCCGAAGGCGGGCCCTTGCCAGGTCACCGTGACGCTGTTGCCGGTGATCGTCTCGCCGCTGGCCGGCTGCAACTCGAAGTAACGGCTGACCTTGAAGCGCCGCGTCAGCGTGCCCTGCTCGCCCTTGGCGTCGGTGGCGGTGACCACCAGCTCGTGTTGCTGGCCGCCCAGCGCCCGCCACGGGACCTCCAGCTCGTAGGGCGGGGTCAACTCGGCGGGCAGCGGCTGGCCATCGAGCGTCGCCCGCACCGCGGCGATCCGCGCGCCGTTGAAGCTCACCGCGCGCACCCGCACCGGCAGGTCGCTGTCGATCTCCTGGCCCTCGCTGGGCTGGTCGACCTGCACCCGCACGCCCTTCCGCTCCTGCGGCCCGGCAGCCTCGACCCACAGCCGGTAACGCAGCCGCAGACCGTCGGCGCCGGCCAGGTGCACCACCGCGGGGTAGAGCCCCTCGGCGGGGTACCGCACCGGCAACGGGTCCTGGCCCAGTTCGAAGTCCAGCGTGCCGTCGCCCTGGGCATCGACCGCGACCGCCTGCGGCGCGGCGGCGCCCGCACGAGCGACCTTCCGGAACGTCACCAGGGTCGGGTCGGTCGGGTCGCAGAGCCACTCCAGGTCGGCCATCGGCAGCTCACGGCGGGCGGTGTCGAAGAGCACCGCCTCCTGCGCGCCGCTGGCGTTCGGGTCGCTCGGACGCAGCTCCAGCAGATAGCGCGTCGGGCCGGCCGCTTCGAACTCGCGCTTCCACGAGCCGGCATACTCCCAGCTCTCGGTCACCACCTGGCCACTGGCCTGGTCGACCAGCTTCCAGCGGAAGTTGCGGCTGCACAGCACGTGCAACCAGAACTTGCCGGCGGCCGCCGCGGCGAACTGGAACCGGTCCACGTCACCACCCTGATCGAAGCGGAACCCGGTGGCCTCGCCCGGCAGCAGTTGTCGTGCCGCGTCGCCGTCGAGGGGAGCCTGTTCTCCCGGCTCGCAGCGCTGCCAGGCCAGCTCGAAGCGGTACGGCTCGGGCAGCCCGTTGCCGTGGTCGCCCAGCCGCAGGTAGTAGACTCCCGGCTGCACCGGCAGGGCGCGGTTGGCGTCGCGGCGGCCGTACTCCCAGGTCTTGTCGAGCTCCTTGCCGCTGCTGTCGTGCAGACTGATGTCGTAGTTGGCCGGCGCATTGCCGCGCACCGTCAACCAGCCCGGCCGGTCGACCTCGATCCGCCGCCAGTCCACGTCGCGCGACGGGTAGAGCGTGCCGCGGACCGGTTCGATCCAATCGGCCGGCGTGGCCGTGGCCAGGGTCTCATCGCGGTCGAGGGCCTCGTTTTCGTCGACCGTCGTGAAGGTCGCCTGCACCGTGTGGGGCCAGGGCGACTTCACCCCGTCGTGGTTCCAGACGCGCAGGTAGACCGTCGCCGGGCCGGCAGCATCCCAGTTCAGCAGGCACGGCCGGCCGCCGTAGTCCCAGGCCTCGGCCAGCGTCTGGGCGGTCGCGTCGAGCACCTGCACGCTGTGGTTGCCGGCCGACCAGGTCCGCACGGTCAGCCGCCCGGCCGCCGGCAGAGGGATCAGCCAACTGTCGCGATCCCCATCGGGAAAGGTCGAATCGCCCGCGATGCTGCCCGGCTCCAGCACCCGGCTGGCCCTCATCCGTCCCGGTTCGGCGGGCGGGTCGTCCAGCGCATCGTCGCCCAACAGCTCGTAGCGCAACGCGTAGGGCTCAAAGGTGGCTTCGTTGCCGTGGGCGTGGACGCGTGCCGTGTAGCGCCCAGGCGGCAGCATCGTGACGATCTCGACCGCCCGATCGCTGTAGTCCCAGGTGTTGCCGAGCTCCTGGCCGCTCTCGTCGAACAGCACCAACGAGCGGTTGAGGTGCGACGGTGCCAAAGTCAGGCGGACCTGCGACGGCCGCAGCAGTTCGATCCGCCAATGGTCGAGGTCGCCCGGCGCCTGGACGTAGCCCCGCGCTTCCTGCCCACTCTCCAACAGCCGCGCGGCCTGCGGGGTATCGTTCGGCTCGTAGGGATCGACCTGACTGACCGCGGCGATCCGCAGCGTCGCCGCCCCGCCCGCCTCGCCGCCGGCGCCGTTGACCTTCACCAACCAGGTCCCGGTGCGCAGCCAGGCGCTGACGGTCACGCCGCGGTTGGCGTACTCCCAGGTGCTCTGGACCACCTTGCCATCGGACGCCAACAGGGCCAGCGCTTCATTGACCGGGTTGCCCTCGACGGTCACCCGGACGAAGCTCTCGGTCGGCAACTTGAAGCGGAAGACATCGACATCGCCGGCCGCGCCGTGCTCAAACTTCAGCGGTGCGCCGACGCGGACCTCCTGGGCGGTGGCCAGGTCGCTGTTCGGCTCGCGCTCCTCCTGCGGCGTGGTCGGGTTGAGGGCCACCGCGACCCGGCCGTCGGCCTGCAGCGAGCAGGCCGCCCAGGCGGTCTGGTAACCCGCCGCCTCGACCATCACATTGCCGAGGGCACGACAGCGGTCGCTGCTGCTGCCGGTCATCCGCCGCCCGTCGCAACCGCGGTCGGGCGCGCCGTCGCCGTTGCCGATCTGGCCGCCGAACGACCGCCCATCGGCGCTCAACGTGAAGCTGAAGCGACCGCGCGAGGTCAGCCCGGCCGGCGCGACCTGCGACCAGGTGCCGCTGATCTGCTTGCCGTCACCCGAGACGGTGCCCTGCAGCGTGCCCTCTGTGCTGGGCAGCCAGCGCCCACTGACGGCCTGGCCGCGGACTTCCAGCAGCAACAGCCCCAGGGCGCAGTTCCAGGCGCCTGCCCAGCCTGCTGGCGGGGTCAGGGTTTCCCAGTTCAGCCGACCCTGCTGAAACGCCGGCAGCTCACACGAGCCGTCCCCGGCGGTCGTCGCCACCCCCAACAAGCCGCGCGGCCAGGCCTCCGCCAGGGTCACCCGCGCCTGGGCCACCGGCTGGTTGCTGACCGCGTCGGTCACCGCCACCCGCAGCTTCGCCGCCGCGCCGGTCGGCTGCAGTTCGATGGCCAACGGCGCCAGGTCGGGCTTCACCTCGACATCGACATGCTTCGTGCGACAGCCGGTGGCGGTCACCGTGAGGGTGTACTTGCCGGCCGGCAACTCGCCGACCTCAAACTTACCGGCCAGGTCGCTATTGCCCTGGAACCAGCCAAAGACCCCGGCCGCCACATCGACCGGCGCCACCTTCACCCGCGCCCCGACCACCGGCCGCGGATCGCCCGCCAGCTTGACCGTCGCTGCCAGCTTGCAGGTCTGCACCGCGGTCAGGCGCACCTCGATGGTCTCGCGGCGGCCAGCCGGCAGGTTCAGGTCGCGGTCGACCCGGTTGTAGCCCAGCGGGCGCAGCGCCAGCCGGGTCTGGCCGGCCGGCACGCCATCAATCCGGGCGAAGCCATCGGCCCCGGTGAAGGCATACCGCCCACCGAGGCGGACCTCGATCTGCGCCACCGGCTCCTCGGCCTCGCCGGCGGTGACATGCACCGCCACCGGTCCCGGGGCCAGCCGCCCAGCCGCACCCAGCGGGTGCAGCGCCAGCAGCCCGACGACGAGCAGCCTCCCCCGTCCCCCCAGACCGGTGGTCCGCATAGCAGTCTCCACCTACGCAACGACCCGCGCCGGAGGTCTATTCCGTCGCGGGTCGAGGAGATCCTATGCGGGTTGAGGACCTATGGCACGCTGACGATGCTGCTGGCCCGGGCGACTTCGCCGTCGGGGGCTTGGGCAATCGCCAGGAGGCGGTAGGTGCCGGCCGGGACCGGCCGGCCAGCGGTGTCGTGGCCGTCCCAGGTGACCGCCTGCGAGCCGGCCTCGGCTTCGTAGCGCAGCTCGCGGACCAGGCGGCCGGTGAGGCTGGTGACCTGCACCTGCACCGTCGCCGCGCGGCTCAGCGTGAGGGTCAACGCCGCGCCGCGGGAGCGGCTGGCCGTGCCGCCAAGCTGCAGCGCCAGCCGGCCGGCGCCGCCGGGGGCAAACTCCAGCACGAACTGCCGCGGCGCGGCCGAGGCCACGTAGCGGTAGCTGCTGCGCTGCTGCAGCGGCCAGCGCTGCCCACTGGTCGGGTCGTGGAGCACTGCCTGCCAGCCGGCCGGCAGCGCGCGCAGCAGGGCTGGCCAGGTCAGCACCACGGCCTGCCCGGCCGGCGCGCCGACCTGGGCCTCGAAGCGGTAGCTGCGCGCCCTGCCGGGCTGCAGCTCGGCCGCCAGAGCGCGGCCTTGACCGAGGAGTTGGAAGGTCAGGCCGCCCGCCAGCGGGTTGGGCGGCGCCGCCACTTGCAGCGCGCGGGCCAGTCCCGACCGCACCCCGCAGATCACCTCGGCCGACTGCCCGCCGGCGGTCGCCTGCAACGGCACCGCCCAGCTTCCCGGCGCAGCGCCGCGGCGTGCCAGCGGCGCCTGGCCGCCACCGGCATGGGGCACCAACTGCACCCGTCCGGCGGCCGCGCGGCGGTACATCCAGAAGCCGGTCAGCGGCGGAATCACGTCGAGCTGGTTCTCGAAGCCGGGCAGGCTCGGGTCAAACACCAGCGCGTAGCGCGGGCCGGCCCAGACGAACGCGTAGGGCGCGACGTAGTCCCAGGTCGCTGGGTTGCTCCAGTTGCCCACCAGGTTGCCGTCGAGCAGCACGTCGAAGGCGGCCAGGTGCCACTCCAGGTCTTCCCCGCCGCGGTTGCCGACCAGGTTCCAGCCGGGCGCCAGGTCACCGAAGTCGAGCGGCGTTCGCGCCGCGCCGCGGGGGGCGCTGCCGCGGTCGTCCAGCAGCTCCTGAACCGTGTCCGCGCCGGCGGTCTCGAGCGGTTCGTCGAGCGGCAGGCCGTTCAGCAGGCCGTCCAGCCGCAGTTCGGTCGGCTGCTGCACTCGTACGAAGAACCCCGTCGCCGGGCCGGGCAGGCCGGCGGTCGGATCGCCTGGCAGGTAGCGCTGCTGCAGCGGGTCCCAACCGATGAACTGCAGGCCGTGCAGCGCCGCCGGGTTGAGCACGGTGGCCTGCTGCAGCGGCACGTTGAGCAGGTGCAGGCCCGGCTGCAAGGTGTAGATCGCGCTCGCCTCACCCGCCGCAACGGCAGTCAGGTTCAGCGGCTGCCCGTAGACCGTGGACCCCGCCACGGCCTTGAAGACATAGTCACCGGCGACCCGCGGGGTCAGGCCAAAGGTCGCGCGCCCGTTGGCATCGGTGGTGCTGCCGGCGGTCACGGTCGGCTGGTCCGGACCGGTCACGTCGAGCTGGATGCTGCCCAGCGGGTGCGCCGCCAGCGGCACGCCGTCGGCGTTGCGCAGCGTCAGGACGAAGACCGCGGGCTGGCCGACCACGAGGTGGCCGTCGGGATCGAGCGACGCCGGGTCGACCGTCAGATCGCACTGCTCGGGGGCCACGGCATTCGCGGCCTTCACATGGATCTGGCGCGGCACGTCGGTCTGCGGCACGTTCGGGTCGCTGGAGGCGGCGTGGACGGTGAAGCTGTAGTCGCCGCTGGCGACCTGGCCGCCGACCTGCACGTCCCAGGTGACCTGCGCCGTGGCGCCCGGGCCCAGATCACCCGCGTCGAACTGCGCCGGGTCGCCGGCCACGCGCTGCGCGAGCACCGTGAAGCCCTGCGGCACCGCCAGGTTGAGGGCGACCTGCGGCACCGTGTTGGTGGTCAAGTTCTCGACCGTCGCGACGACCGCGAACTGGTCGTTGGCGGTGGTGTCGACGCCGGTCGGGGCCGTGACCCCCAACAGCAGCGCGGCGCCGGCCACCGACTGACTGCCGAGACCGTAGTAGGTGGCGACTTGCCGGGTGCTGTTGGGGGCGATCGTCTGGGGGTTCCAGTACATCGCCACGCCGCTGTCCCCGTTAGGGCTGCCGGTCTGGGCGGTGTAGTCCCACTTGGTAGACTGCAGGCGGCTCCAACTGCCGATGATGAAGCGGTCGGGGGCCACCGCGCCGGGCGCGACCAAGGTGCCTTGGGCCGCCGTCGCCGCGTCGCTCAAGTCGTTGAAGGCAAACCAGAAGCCGGGCAGACCGGTGCCGCTGAACTCCATTTCCGTGGTCAGCGCCCCGACCCCGGGCACGCGGAATGGCGCGGAGTCGTTGCCGGCGAGCATCGTGTCCCACATCACCCGGACGCCGACGTCGTGGGGCACCGTGCCTGTGTTGGCGATGGTGTACTCGATCTGCACGGTGTCGGCCAGTCCGGAGTTCGGGCCGTTCACCAACACCAGCCGCTGGGCCACGACGAGGTCGCCGTACTGCCAGGCGCTGACGTTCTCATCGCCGGTCGAGACGGGCACCGTGAGCGCCGTCCCGTCGGTGCCGTAGACGATGTCGTTGCCGTCGACGCGGATCGTGGTGTAGCTGCTGCCCGGCCCGTTGGGCCAGGAGTAGGAGAGGTTGAAGCTGTTCGGGCCGCTGGCACTGCTGGCGCCGTTGGGGTAGGCGCCGAAGTTGTAGCGGCCGTCACTGCCGACCTGGGCGGCGATCCGGGAGTTGAAGATCCCGGTCGCATCGGCCAAGCGGCCACGCGCGGCGTGGCGCGCCTTGACCTCGGCAGGCGTCTCCGCGGCCAGCGGCCCGCCGGCCAGCCAGGCCGCCGCCCACAGCAGCATCCCACCGCGCAGCCAAGCTCGCCGACCGGTTGAGCGTTCCGGCATCGGTCTCTCCTGACGCACCAGCGCCGGTCCCGACTGCCCCCACTCCGGTCGACCGACGACTCTCCTGGTGCCCTACGGCAGCGAGGTTGACGCCGCGTCGCGGCCTCGTCACCGCCGCCGCGACGGCTCAGTAGGACTCGAAACAGCCCCGCCCCGGCTGGCAGCGGGCGGGATCGACGCGGTCATCGTCCGGGCCGAAGGCGTCTTGCGTCTGCAAGCACCAGCAGTGCGCGAAGGAGTCGGCGTTGAAGGCCGTCGGGTCGACGTCGGCCCCGGTCAGGTACATCCGCTTCTGGCGGAACTGCTTGCACAGTGGGCGGACCAGCGGTTCGGTCATCAGCCCTCTCCCAGTCCGGCCGCGCGGGCCAGCACTCGCCGCACCAGGTGGCGCGTGATGGTCACCTTGTACTCGTTCAGCGGCAGCGGGGCCGCCTTGCCGACGACTACGGCGGCGGCCTGCTCACAGAGCGCCAGCGTCGGCCGCTTGCCCTGCAGCACCGCCACCTCGGCGTCGGCGACCCACGGCAGCGGGGCCAGCGCGCCCAGCGTCAGGCGCGCCGCGGTGACGTTGCCGCCGGTCAGCCGCAGCGCGGCGGTCGCCATCGCCAGCGGCCAGTCGCTGGACTGCCGCGCCCGCACCTCTTCGTGGGCCGTCGCCCAACCGGTCGCCGCCGGCAGCACCAGGTGCGTCACAAACTCGCCCGGCCGTAACGCCGTGGCGGTGGCCAGGCTCTGCTTCAGCGGCGCGTAGAAGTCGACCAGGCTGACGGTGCGGGCGCCCTGCGGCCCGTGCAGCCGCAATGACCCGCCGAGGCAGGTGCCCGGATTGGCCAGCGCGGACATGTTCGGGGCCAGGCAGCCGACCTCGCCGAAGATGCTGTGCAGCGAATGATCGCCGACCACCGCCAGGCAGGCCTCGCCACCCTTGCGGGCGCAGTGCAGCTCGGCGGCGCGGTAGTACCAACAGCGCGGCTGCTGGCAGAGGTTGCCGCCGACCGTGCCGATGTTGCGGATCTGCGGCGTGGCGGCTGCGGCCGCCGCGGCCGCCACCACGGCCCAGCCCTTTTGCACCAGCGGACTGCTGGCCACGGCGTCCAGGCTGACCAGCGCCCCCAGCACCAGGGCGCCCTGGCGGTCGACTTCGATGCTGCCCAGCCCCGGCAGGCCCTTCAAGTTGACCAGCCGGCTCGGCGCCAGGACATCGTCCTTGAGCAGCGCCAGCAGGTCCTGTCCGCCCGCCAGCGCGGCGGTCTCGGCCGGCTTTTCGGCCAGCATCTGCGCGGCCTCGGCCAGCGTCGTGGGGCGGGCGAGTTCGAAGGAGTTCATGCGCTGCCTCCCTTGCCGGCCAGCGCCGCGAGCACCTTGGCCGGGGTCAGCGGGATGTCGGTGACGCGCACCCCGAGGGCATTGGCGACGGCGTTGCCGATCGCTGCGGCGGTCGGAATGTAGGGCGGCTCGCCGACCCCAATCACGCCCCGCTCTGGGTGATCTTCGAGCAGCACCTCGATCGGCGGAATGTCGCTGGCGCCGGCCAGCTTGTAGAACTCCAGATTCGGGTTCAGCATCCGCGCACTGGTCGGGTCGAGAATCCGCTGCTCGAACAGCGCCAGGCCGATGCCCATCGTCACGGCGCCGAAGATCTGGCTCTCGCAGGTCAGGCGGTTGACCACCAGCCCGCAGTCCTGGATGGCCACGATGCGGTCCAGCTTGATCACGCCAGTCTCGGTGTCGACCGTGGCTTTGGCGAACTGCGCGCCGTTGACGCCCGACCCGCCGAGGGAGCGGTCCTTGGCGGCTGTCACGTCGATCGTCTCGGGCCCCAGCCGGCCGCAGGCTTCCTGCCAGCTCAGCCCGCCGGTCTGCCCCTTCCGGCGGATCCCGCCGGGGTAGGCCTCGAGGTCGCCCGGCGCAGCGCCCAGCCCCGGCGCGATCCGCTCGAAGAGCTTCGCCAGCGCCGCTTCGGAGGCTGCCCGAGCCGCCGGGGCGATGCCGCCGATGGTGGTCGAGCCGCCCGATCCGCCCGACGGCGGGTAGCTGCCGCGGCCGACGTAGACGGTGATGTCGGTCGGGTTCAGCCCCAGCGTCTCGGCGGCGACGACCGCCATCACGGTGCGGCTGCCGGTGCCGATGTCCTGGGTGGCGCACCAGATCTCGACCTTGCCATCGTGGTGGATGGCGACCCGCGCGTTGGAGTCGTGCCCGCCGCCACCCCATTGCGCCAGCGCGCAGCCGTAGCCGGTGCGGTAGCGGCCGGTCTGGCTGCCCGTCTTGGGGCGCTGGTCCCAGCCGATCCGCTGGGCGCCTTCGCTGAGCTGACGCACCCAGTAGCTGCCCTGCGGCAGGTTGCGCTGGCGGAACAGCACCGGGTCGATCCCCAGCTTCTCGGCCAGGCCATCCATCGCCGATTCCATGACCCAGGACGACTTCGGCGAACCGGGTGCCCGCAGCGCGCGCATGTTGCCCTGGTTGGTGAAGACGTCGGTGTGCTGGTGCCGGGAAGCGCCGACGTTGTAGATGTAGGGGAAGCTGATCCCCCCGCGTCCGCCGATGCCGCCGGTGCCGTAACTGCTGCAGTCGGCGCCGGTCAGCCGGCCATTGGCGTCAGCCGCCAGCTTGACCGTTGCCACAATCGAGCGGCAGCAGCCGGCGAAGGTCTGGTCTTGCTCGCGGTCGAGCAGCAGCTTGACCGGCCGACCGGCCTGCCGCGCCAGCTCGGCGGCGGTCGACTCCTCCATCGTGCCGCCCAGCTTGCCGCCAAAGCCGCCGCCCATGTACTCGCAGATCACCTCGACGTCGGCCGGTGACTTCTGCAAGCTGCGGGCGAGGTCGTTGCGGACGCCGGCCACCGCCTGCGTCGACGACCAGACGGTGACTTTGCCGCCGTCCTCGTATTGCACGACCCCGCCGTGGGTCTCCAGGCAGGCGTGGGTCATCACCGCGCAGCGGAAGGTGTTCTCGTAGGTCGCCGCCCCGGCGCGCAGCCCGGAGTCGACGTCGCCGCGACTGCGCGGCTCGCCGCGGGAGACGTTGCCTTCGTTGAGCAGCTTCGGCGCGTCGGCCGCCAGCGCCGCTTCCTCGGTGGCGCAGCTCGGCAGCACCTCGTACTCAATCTGAATCGCCCGAATGGCGTCCCGCGCCTGGGCCTCGGTGTCCGCCGCCACCGCCGCGATGTACTCGCCGTGGTAGCGCAGCTCCGAGCCGACCTGGCGGCGAGCCGCCAGGGCGCGCACCCCGGGTGACCGGCGGGCCGGGTCGGTGTTGAGCTTGGTGATCCGCGCCCGGCCGTGGGGCGAGTAGAGCACCACGGCGTAGAGCAGCCCCGGCAGGTTGACGTCGTAGGCGTACTTCGCGCTGCCGCTGACCTTGGCAGCGCCATCCAGCCGTGGGGTGGCCTGGCCGAGGTGGCGGCGTTCGGTGGGCCAAGGCATCAGCGTGCTCCCTTCCGCAGCCGCTCCGCCGCGGCGTCGACCGCCTCAAAGACGCGGTGGTAGGTACCGCAGCGGCAGAGATTGCCGTCCAGCGCGCCCTGAATCTGCGCCCGCGTGGGGTTGTTGTTCTGCTCCAGCAGCGCCGTCGCGGCCATCACGAAGCCGGGGGTGCAGAAGCCGCACATCAGGCCGTCGTGCTTCACGAACTCCTCCTGCACGACACTCAGCTTGCCGCCCGCGGCCAGCCCCTCGACGGTGCGGATCGGCTTGCCGACCGCGTCGAGCGCCAGCACGCTGCAGGCATAGACCAGCTTGCCGTCGAGCAGCACGCTGCACGCGCCGCAGGTCCCGCGGTCGCAGACGCGCTTCGCACCGGTGTGATCGACGTCTTGTCCCGCGGGGGTCTCCCCATCGCGGAGCGCGTCGAGCAGCGTGGTGCGCGGCTCGACCACCACTTCGATGGTCTGGCCATTGACCTGCAGCGGCGCCACCACGGCGCCGCGGATCACCTTGTCGGTGAGCTTCGCGGTGGCCGCGGCCGGTGCGGTCTGGGCGTCGGCACAACCGACCAGACCGCCCGCGGCAGCGGTCACCGCGGCCCCACGCAAGAAGTCGCGCCGACTCGGGGTGCGGGTCGGCTGAGTCGTCTCAGGGCTGTCCAAGGGGCGTACTCCAGGCCCGGCCGGGTCCCGGCCACCGCACCATTGTGTGTTGCGGCGAGCCGCTTGTCAGGTCGCCCGGCGCCTCAGGGCACCACCGTCGCGGCTGGCAGACCATCGCCGAGTGGGCCGGCGTCCCGCTGCTGCCCGCTGCGGCGCTACACGGGTTCAGGCCCTGACTGCCGCGACGCCGCTGCCGTCTGGAGTGACGCTCCGAGCCGTTGCGGAACCCGCCGAGGCAAGTTACACTGAAGCGGCGACAGCCGGTGCCGCCAGGGCCTCGTGACCTCGGCCTGGGATGGCTCGCTGTCGTATCAGACATGGGAGCAGGCCGATGGCCAAGCACAAGGGGCCGCCCTTCGCCAGCGGGGCCGGAGCCAAAAGAGTGGGCGTCCGCGCCAAGCAAGTAGTCTTCGGCCGGATCCGGTCAACGCGGCCAGCCGACGGCCGCGGTTCGGTCCAGGCCGGATCTGACCGGCCCGACGTGCAGTTGGATTGCGGAGGTTCGTTGGAGGAGCAGCTTCGGCAGCGGGTGGCCGACGTCGTTGCGCTCCGTGCCGACCGCGAGCGCCTGCTGTCCGAGATCGGCCGGCTGGACGACCGGGTTGGGGAGCTGGAGGAAGCGCTCGCGACGGCCCTGACGATGGCCGCTCCACCTCGCGACGAGGTCCTGCGGGCCCGTCCGCGCCCGTTGGAAGAGCGGCGGCTGAGTGGGCTCCTGCGATTGCCCTGACTGGAGCACGGCGCGATGGCCGAGTCGGCAGGGGGCTGGTACGAGGCTGTTGGCCCGGCCGACGGTCTGCGGCAGGGTGACCTCGTGCCGCGCTGCTGGGTCCCGCGGCTGGACGATCCCTGGCCGCCCGAGGCCGGCGCGGCCGGGACGGTCGAATACTCCGTACAGGCTGAACGGCACCATGTGATCGTGCTGACGCAGTCGTGCGATCTGGCGAACCAGCCGTTGCCCGGCACGGCGTTGGTCGGCCTGCTGGCGGACTTGACGACACTCTCGGAGGACCAGCCCGCCTTCGCCTCGACCGCTGTGCGGAACGAGCTGCGGCTCGGGCGACGCTTGGGCCTGTACCTGCTCGACCAGCAGGCGATCAGCGCAGAGCTGCCGCAAGATTGGCTGGTGGTGGATTTCGGTGACCTGGTCAGCGTGCCCCTGGGCTGGCTGCAACACGCGGTCCAGTCGGCGGGTCGTCGGCCGCGACTGCGCGTGCCGCTGCGGGAGCGCCTGGCACAGGCTCTGGGCCTCTACTACATGCGCGTGGCAATCGACGATCACCTGGCCGTGCCGCCCTTCGCCAACGCTTCCCAGCCGGCGCCTCGCCAACTGCTGGAGCTGGCCGCTGACGAGCTCGACCAGCGGGTGCTGGAGCGTTTCGCGGAGCGCGGCCGGCCGCTCACGCCGCGGCAGTTGAGTAGCAGACTGGCAGTGTCGCCGGGGGAGGTAGTGCGGAGCCTGCAGCGGCTGGCCGCGCAAGGTCTGCTGTGCGCACCCGAGAACTACGGCGGGCTGCTGACGTCCGAGAGCATCGGAATCGTGGGCGGCCGCCGCAACCACGGGCCAGAGGTGGTCGCGCCGGATGGTGCCCAGCTCGCCGGCGCCGTCTTCGACGGTCACGCCTGCGCCTGGGACAACCGTCCGTTCAGCCGCCTGACTGCGCCATAGCGGCTGTCCCGCCCCCTGGCGGACGCCGGGCGAACTTGGTATGCTCCCGAGAGGAGACTCCGATGCGCCGCCGCGTCGTCGTTGGCCTGGCCCTGCCGCTGCTGCTCGGCCTGCCCGCCGAGGCGATTGGCCTGCCTGGGGCGCGCGGCCGCGAGCAGCGCGTGGCGGTCGTCGTGGCGCGCTACCGCAACGGACCGGCGCCGCAAATCACCGCGCAGCAGTGGGTCGACCTGCTCGACGACCTGGCCAACGACTACTTCGAGTTGCTCACCGGCGGGGCCACCAGCTTCGTGTTCACCGCTGTCAGCGGCACGCTCACCTTCGCCCAGCCGCTGCCCGACGAGCTGCCGGCCGACGCGCCAGCGCCGGTGCAGGACGCCGACCGCCGGGTGCGCGATGCGCTGAACTGGGCCGAGCAGTCGCAACTCGATGCGCGGCAGGCGGCGACCTATGCCTCCCAGCAGGGCGTCGACTTGACCCGCACCACGCGGCTGATCGTCTTCACGGCCCGCCGCGCGCGGGCCTGCAGCAGCATCGGCCACTGGCTGGCCTTCAAGGACGCGCAGCAGCGGCCGGTGGCGCTGTCGGCGGCCGTGGTGCCCGAACTCCGCGACGACGGGACCGCCGTCTGGGACCCGGCCACCGTCCTGGCCCCGGCGACACTGGCCGGCGCGACCGACGGGCTGGATCGACTGACCCGCCTGATCGCCGCCGGCAGCGGCCGGATGGCGATGACCACCGTGTTGCACGAACTGGGTCACAGCCTCGGCCTGCTCGACGCCTATCGCGAGGTGGTGCCGGATGGCGAGGATGACTACGTCTGGTTCTGGTCGCTGATGGGCCGGCACCAGGGGCAGTGGGTCGACGCCTTCAACCGGCAGCAGATGGGCTGGTTGCCGGAGCAGCGCATCGCCACCCTGGCGCCGCCGTTGGCGGGGCCAGTCGAAGTCAACGAAGTCCGGTTGGCCCCGGCTGGCCGCGGCGGGGGCGACGTCTTCGAGGCGCTGCGCTTGAGCTTCGGCCCGTCATTGCCAGCCGTCGGCCGGCTGCGCCGGCAGGTCGTCGGGCCGTTCAACGGGCTCTACCTCGAAGCCCGCACGCCGCGCTCAGCCGACCGCCGCAACCTGGACAGCCTGTTGCTCGACATCCCGCGCCCGTCCGACGGCAGCGCATTGGACTACGACGACGGTGTGGTGGTCAGCCTCTGCCGTGAGAACCTGCCGCTCGGCTCGACGATTGTGCTGCCGCAGTCACGAGGCGACTACCTGGCCTTCGCGGCGCTGCGGGCACCCACGCCGGGCTACGACCTGGGGAGCGTCTTTCGCAGCGACGACGTCCGCGACCTGCCGCTGCCCCCGGGCATCAAGGTGGAGGTGCTGGAGCGCGTCGGCGACGAGTTTCGGCTGCGGGTGAGCTGGGGCCCGGCGCCCGCGCCGGATCTGGTGGTGGAGCCGGGCCTGCCCGGCGATAGCCCCGATCTGTGGTTGGACAGCCCAGCCAACGGCTGGGACACCTACCAGTTCGCCAGCCGCGCCAACGATGACGGGACCTCGCCGCAGTTCAGCGGGGATCTGCCGCTGATCGCCTTCCATCAGCCGACCCGCGCGCTGTTCCCCGGTGGACCCCGCGTGCCGGCGGGGCCACCCGAACTCCGGCGCACCGCGCACCGGCTGCACGCCCGGGTCACCAATCGTGGCACCCGCGCCGCGGTCAACGTGCGGGTGCACGTCGTGGTGGTCGAACGGCCGAGCCTGATCGACCTCGACCCGGCGCATCCCGAAACGCTGTTGCGTCTGGGCGGCGACGATCGCGTCTTCAGTATCGACCGCCTGGAGCCAGGGCACCGCCACGAGCAAGTGCTGGAGGGTTTCGAGCCGCGGGGCGGGCCGTTCACGATGTTCCTGTGGGCCGAACCCGCCAAGGCCGCCAACGGGCAGGTCGAGTACAACCCGTTCAATCAACTCGGCGCCAAGGCGGTGGTCTTCTTCGAGACCTCGATGGGCAGCCCTTACACCCCGGTCAGTGTCCCGTTGACGGTCACCAACTTCGATGTCCGGCAGCGGCGGCTGGTCTATGCGGCGGTGCCCGACGACTTGCCGAGCGGCTGGGAGGTGCAGCAGGACCGCCTCACCGCGCAGGCCGATCCGGCCGCCACGGTCGGCTTCAACGTCACCTTCCAGCCGCCCCAGACCGACAAGCCGCCGGCCCGCCGCGTGCTGCGCCTACGTGGCTGGGCGAGCCACGACGACAGCTTCATCCCGATCGGTGAGGTGCCCGTCCACGTGCAGCTCGGCGCGCGCTCGCAGACCAGCCTGGCCGCCAAGGCCGCCGGGCGGGCCGTGCAGTTGACCGGCCAGGTGACCCCGGCTGCGGCCGGGCTGCCGGTACTGATCAGCGTCAGCGACAGCCGCGGCCGCAGCTTCTTTGCCGGCACGCCCGACGGCGCGCTGACGCTGCTGCGGACCACCGGCCGCGGCAACTTCGGCTGCGACCTGGCGATCGACCCGGCGCTGACCTACCACGCCGTGGCGACCTTCGCCGGTGACCCGCAGCGGATCAGCAGCCACAGCGAGCTGGTCACCTTCGGCGCTTCCAGCGCGGTGGGCTTGCGGCCGCGCCCGCGGCCGACGCTGCCCTGAGCTGGAGCCTGGTCAGCGCCAGTCCAGGGTCCGGTCGGCGGTCAGCTCGAGGACCTCGCGGCGGGCTCCGCAGACCACGGTGTACGGACCGGCCGGGCGGCGCTCAAGGACCGTCTCGCGGCGCCCGTTGACCACCTGCTGCCCGGCGCCAGCAGCGGTGTATTCCAGCAGATCGACGCTCCACTGCCCGGCGGCGCCGACGACGCCAGTCGCGACCGGCTCACCGGCCGGGTTGGTGACCGCCACGGCCTGCCCCGGCGCGGCGCGCACGGTGAGGGTCCAGCCGACGGCGTACTGCGAGGTGTAACCGCTGCTGTAGTCGTTGATCGTCGCCGCCAGCGCCAGGTTCTCGAAGCGGTTGCCGATCAGCCGCACCTGCTGCGAGGGGTAGCGGTACCAGCCCAACAAGAGCGGCGTGTACGGCGCGGCGTCGGCCGGCCGGCGGAAGGTGTTGCCCCGCAGCGTGACTCGCGCGGCCGGGCCGTAGGGGCAGGCGATCCAGACCGGGGTGACGTTGCTGTCGATCAGGTTGCCCTCGTACCAGCCGCCCTGGTCGCTGCCGCCGATGTAGAGCGCATAGGCCCCGTGGTGCTCGCTGTTCGGCGGGTCGAGTTGCCGCACGATGAAGGTGTTGTCACGCACCTCGTTGACATCGCCGCCGACGCTCATGAACAGGCCGTTGACCAGCGGGCGGTACTGCGGCAGGGCGTCGGCGAAGCGGCGGCCAGTGACGGTGATCCGGTTGTCGTGGATGCGGTTGCGGCCGCACCAGCCCTGCGGGTTGCCGGGCGCCGCGTTGTAGTCGGTCAGCCGAATCGCGTTGACGCTGTAGTCGCTGGCGGCGTACTCGTTGACCGGCGGCGAGGCGGCTACGGCGATCTCGTTGTGGTGGATCTCCATCTCCTGCTCGCGCCCCACCAGAATCCCGCTGCCCTGCTCGGGCAACAGGCGGTTCTCCCAGGCCTGGCTGCCGCGGCCACCGAGGCCGAGGCTGTAATGGTTGACCACCCGCTGGCGGTTGACCAGCAAGTTGTGGTGGACCCGCGACCGGGCGCCGCTGACGGTCAACTGGCCCTGGCCGCCGAGCAACTCGCAGCCACTGACCTCGCTGGCGGCGCCGCCATAGAGGCTCACGGCGTAGTCGATCTGGCGGTGCCGGTCGATGATCCAGGGCGTCTCGGTCTCGGCTCGGCAGTCGCGCAGCACCGCTGCCGGGGCGCTGAGCGCCTGGGTGTTGATGCCAGCCTGGACGAAGCGGACATTCTCGACCCGTAGCCGCCCGCCCTCGGCGGTCGACTGCAGCCCCCAGGTGCGGACAGCCAGCGAGCCGAGCTGCACCGTGCCGTTGCGGACGACTACCTCGCCAGCGCCCCGGACGCGCGGGATGCCCGCGCGGGGTTCACCGACCCGCTGGGGGTCACGGTAGTCGAAGAAGGCGCAGCCGTCACCGTCGAGGATGCACTTGTAGTAGGCCCAGGGCAGCACCCGGTCAACGAGGCCGAGGCCCACATCGAGGGCGGGCCGCAGGTCGACCTCATCGATCACCGCGTCGTGGCCGACCGCCTTGACGCGCACCCGGTACTGCCCCGCGGGTAGACCGTGCAGCAGCGCAAAGACCACGCCGCCGCCGAGCTGCGGGGCGCGAGTCTCGCGGCAACACGGGCGCACGTTGCCGTCGAACCGGAAGGCGCACTCCACTGGTCGGCCGGCGGCGTCCTCCACGGCGACCTGCACCGTCATCTCGTGCGAGGCCACCGCCGCCATCGCGTAGTAGGCGCGGTCCGCCAGCGGCAGCGTCACCAGCGGCGAGACCAGCTCCTGGCCGGCCGGCAGCAGGCAGACCCGCTGCCCCACCAGTGGGTGGCGCTGCGGCATCGCCCGCGCCGTGGCGCCCGCTGCGAGGCGGGTGTCCCAGCCCGCCAGCCCGTCCTCAAACCCGCAGTTGGCAACGCCCTGGTAGCCCGCGGCGTAGGTCAGCGTGTGGCCGTTCAGGTCGAGCGACACGCCCTCGGCCAGGAACAGCCCGCTGGCTGGCGCGGTGAGGTCGCGGGTCAGCACGTAGCTGGCGCCGACCTGGTCGCAGACTCCCGGGGCGGTGACCGGCAGCTCACCCGGCCGCAGCGCCCGCGGCTCGACCGGCTGCCAGACCGCCAGTGCGGGCGTCGACAGCAGCAAGGTGTAGCACCAGAACCGAGTCACGGCACTCTCCGAGGCAGTCGCTTGAGTCTACCGTTCGCACTGCGCCGCCCGCAAGGGCAGCTTGCGGGAGGGTTCGGCGACCAGG
This sequence comes from Fimbriimonadaceae bacterium, assembly GCA_020850355.1. Classification (GTDB taxonomy): domain Bacteria; phylum Armatimonadota; class UBA10988; order UBA10988; family UBA10988; genus JADZEX01. The sequence continues at coordinate 98,126 of JADZEX010000072.1, forward strand.
CGGCGATCTGTTGGCCGGGAGGAGCCTGTGGCGGCGCCCGAGCTGTCGGTCTGCATTGTCAACTGGAACACCCGCGAGTTGCTGCGCGGTTGCCTCGCCTCGTTGCGCGACGACCCGCCGGCGCTGCCGCACGAAGTGCTGGTGGCCGACAATGCCAGCGCGGACGGCAGTGCGGCGCTGGTCGCCGCCGAGTTTCCGACCGTTCGCCTGTTCGCCAACGACGCCAACCTGGGCTACGCCGAGGGCAACAACCAGGTGCTCCGCGCCGCGCGCGGCCGCTGGCTGCTGCTGCTCAACTCCGACACCGCCATCGTGCCCGAGCTCGACCCGGCACCCTTCGACAAGCTGGTGGCGCATCTGGCGGCCCACCCCTTTGTGGGCGCTGTGGCGGCGCGGCTAGTGCAGCCCGATGGACTGACCCAGGCCAGTTGCCGCGGCTTCCCGACGCCGCTGGCGCTGGCGGCGGAGTGGTCGGGTCTGGCCCGTCGCTGGCCGCGGCGGTTCGGGCAGTACCGGCTGCGCGACTTCGATCACCGCAGCTTCCGGGCGGTCGATCAGCCGATGGCGTCCTGCCTGCTGCTGCGCCGCCGGGCGCTGCAACGGGTCGGGCTGTTCGACCCGCAGTTCCGGATCTTCTTCAACGATGTCGACCTCTGCCTGCGACTGCGCCGCGACGGCTGGCGGATCGACTACCTGCCGACGGCCGCGATCCTGCACTACGGCGGGGCGAGTACCCGGCAGGTCCGCCCGGCGATGGTCCGCGAGAGTCGCGACGCGCTGTTGCGTTACCTCGCGAAGCACGACGCGCCGCGGCGCGGACGGCTGGCCAACGCGCTCCTGGCCGGCCTGGTGCGGACCACGTTCGGGTTGCGCCTGCAGCTCGACCGCTGGCGGCAGGACGGCTGATCCGACCGGACAAACTGCGCCGTGGGACGCAACCTGATGGTCACACGGACGATCGGCGATGCGGTGGCGGCTACGACTGGCGACGGTGCTGGGCCTCGGCGGGTTGACCGTGGCCGGGGCGGCAGCGCCGCCCGCCCGGCCCGCCGCGAAGCCCGCGCCGCCGCCCTACAGCAGCGTGCAGCCGCTGTTCGAGAAGTACTGCTTCAAGTGCCACGGGCCGCGGAACCGGTTGGCCGGGCTGGCCTTGCACACCTTTGCCGACCGCGCCGCGGTGCTGGGCGACCGGCACACCTGGGAGGGCGTCCACCAGCGCCTCAACCAGCGCCTGATGCCCCCGCCCGCCGCGCCGCAACCCACCGCCGCCGAGCGCGACAAGATGCTCGCCTGGCTGCACCAGACGCTCTACCAGATCGATTGCACCAACGCCGTCGACCCCGGCCGCGTGACCTTGCGGCGGCTGAACCGGGTCGAGTACGGCAACACCGTGCGCGACCTCTTCGGGATCGCCCTCGACGTCGAGAGCGACCTGCCGGCCGACGAAGTTGGTCACGGCTTTGACAACAACGGCGACGTGCTGTCGTTGTCGACGCTGCTGCTGGAGAAATACCTCGAGGCCGCCGAGCGGGTGGTCGAGACGGCGCTGGTCCTGGACGGGCCGGCCGGCCCGCGGCAGCGCTTCGAGGCCGAGGCCGACGGCGAGGGCGAGGGCCATGTCCGCAGCTTCGCCAGCACCGGCGAGGCCGTCGCGACGGTCGAGCTGCCGGCGGCCGGGCGGTACGTGCTGCGGGCGCGCGCCTGGGGCCAGCAGGCTGGGCCCGAGCCGTGCCGCATGGCGTGGCGGGTGGACGGGCGCGAGGTCGGCGTGGTCGAGGTGCCGGCGACGGCCGCGAAGCCCGAGGTCTACGCGTTGGAGGTCAGCCTGCCGGCCGGTCGGCTGCGCCTGGCGGCGGCCTTCATCAACGACTACTACCAGCCCGATCACCCCGACCCGGCCCAGCGCGACCGCAACTTCGTGCTCGACTGGTTTGAGCTGCAGGGGCCGCTGCGGGGCGCCGATCAGCCGCTGCCCGCCAGCCATCGCCGCCTGCTCCCGGGCGGCCCGGTCGACGCCAGCGCGGCGGCCTGGCGGCAGGCGGCGGAGCGGGTGTTACGGCCATTCGGCCAGCGCTGCTGGCGCCGCCCGCTGCGCGAAGCCGAGCTAACCCGCCTGACCGGCTGGGTGCTGGCCGCCCGCGAGCGAGGTGAGGCCTTCGAGCGCGGCATCGGCACGGCGCTGCAGGCGATGCTGGTCTCGCCGCACTTCCTGTTCCGGGTCGAAAGCGACGATCCTAGCGCGGCGCTGACCGACTGGCAGGTGGCGACGCGGCTGAGCTACTTCCTGTGGGCCACGCTGCCCGACGAGCCGCTCTTCGCGCTGGCGGCGGCGGGCCGCCTGCAGGACCCGCGGGTGCTCGGCGCGCAGGTCACCCGGATGCTGGCCGACCGCCGCGCCGCGGCGCTCACCACGCAGTTTGCCGGGCAGTGGCTGAACCTCCGCAACCTCGACCTGGCGCAGCCCGATCCGCGGCGCTATCCAACCTTCGACGAAGCCCTGCGGCGCGACATGCGCCGTGAGACCGAGCTCTTCTTCGAGCACATCGTGCAGGCCAATCGGCCGCTCACCGAGCTGTTGACCGCCGACTACAGCTTCCTCAACGAACGCCTCGCGACCCATTACGGCGTGCCGGGCGTGCGCGGGCCGGAGTTCCGGATGGTCAAGCTGGGCGGCCCCCTGGCGCAGCAGCGCGGCGGGCTGCTGACGCAGGCCAGCGTTCTGACGGTGACCAGCAACCCGACCCGCACCTCGCCGGTGAAGCGCGGCAAGTACGTCCTGGAGAACATCCTGGGCGCCCCGCCACCGGCCCCGCCGCCCGGCGTGCCGCCGCTCCCCGACGACCAGCAGGCCGTCGTCAGCGGGACGCTCCGCGAGCGCATGGAGCAGCACCGCAAGGACCCCAACTGCGCGGTCTGCCACCTCGAAATGGACGCCATCGGCTTCGGCTTCGAGAACTACGACGGCGTCGGCCGTTGGCGCACGATGGACGGCCAGGAGCGCATCCAACCGGCCGGCGTGCTGCCTGGCGGTCGCAAGTTCACCAGCCCGGCCGCGTTGCGTGGCCTGCTGGCGCAGAACCAGGACGCCTTCTGCCGGGCCGTCGCCGAGAAGCTGCTGACCTACGCCCTCGGCCGCGGCCTCGAGTGGTCTGATCGTTGTGCAGTGGATCAGATTGTCAAGAAGACCAAGGCCGGCGGGTACCGCTGCGCGGTGCTGCTGACGGCGGTGGCGACCTCCGATCCCTTCTTGCGGCGCCGCCCTGCCACGGCGGGCCAGGTGGCTGGCAACGCTCGCCCCAGCGGGCGGGCTGGAGAGCACTGAATGCACGCGACGCCTGTCAACCGGCGCCATGTCCTGCGCGGCCTGGGCACCGCCCTGGCGCTGCCGGCTTTCGAGAGCCTGCTGCCCCGGCCGGCTCGGGCAGCCGCCCGGCCTGCGGTCCGGATGGCCTTCGTTTACATTCCGAACGGTGTGCACATGCCGGCCTGGACGCCGACTCGCGAGGGCGTCGGCTTTGACCTGCCGCCAACGCTGGCCCCGCTGGCGGCGCACCGCGAGCAGTTGCTGGTGCTCAGTGGGCTGACCCACGACAAGGCCCGCGCCAACGGCGATGGGCCGGGCGACCACGCGCGCTCGGCGGCGGCCTTTCTGACTGGCTGCCAGCCGCTCAAGACGGCAGGCACCGACATCCGGGCGGGCGTCTCGCTCGACCAGTTGGCGGCGCAGCGGATCGGTGACCAGACCGCCTTCCGGTCGCTCGAGCTGGGTCTCGACCGCAGCGCGCAGGCCGGCAACTGCGACAGCGGCTACAGTTGCGCCTACAGCTCCAACATCTCGTGGAGCGCGCCGGGGACGCCGGTCGCCAAGGAGACCAACCCCCGGCTGGTGTTTGACCGGCTGTTCGTCCGCGGCACCTCGGCCGAGGCGGCCAGCGCGCTCAGCCAGCGCGACCGCACGCGGCGGAGCATCCTGGACGCCGTGCTGGAAGAGGCACGCGGCCTGCAGGACCAGCTCGGCGGCCACGACCGCGACAAGCTCGACGAGTACCTCAGCAGCGTCCGCGAGATCGAGCGTCGGCTGGCCTTCCACGAGCTGGGTGGTGCGGTCGACCTGCCCGGGGCGACGCGCCCCAGCGGCCCACCCGGCACCTTTGGTGAGCACGCCCGGCTGATGGCCGACATGCTGGCGCTCGCCTTCCGCGCCGACCTGACGCGCGTCGCCACGCTGATGTTCGCCAACGAGGGCAGCAACCGCAGCTACCCCGAAATCGGCGTCGGCGACGGGCATCACAACATCTCGCATCACCAGGGCGACACCGCTAGGCAGGAGCTGATCCAGCAGATCAACCGACACCACGCCGAGCAGTTCGCCTACCTGATCGACACGCTGGCGGCCGCCCGCGAGGCCGATGGGTCGAGCCTCTTGGAGCACTGCCTGGTGTGCTACGCCAGCGCCATTGGCGATGGCAATCGGCACAACCACGACGACCTGCCGGTGGTGGTGGTGGGCCGTGGCGGCGGCACCTGGAAGACCGGCCGACACCTGCGCTTCCCGGCCAACACGCCGATGTGCAACCTGTATCTGGCGATGCTCGAGACCCTCGGCGTCCACGAGCCGCGGTTCGGCGACAGCACCGGCTACCTGACCGGCCTTACGGCGTAGGCCAGCAGGTCGCCATCTCGCGGTCGAAGCGTGCCAGGATCGGCTCGATAGTCAGCCCCGGCTCGCCGAGTTCGGCAAACAGCGCGCGCAGCGGCTGGTCCTGACCCCGCGCGAAGAGCTGCCGCAGGGTCTGCCCCGTGGCCGGCTGCACGAACCACTCCGGGCCGTTGGCGGCGGCGAGTTGTTGGCCCAAGAGGGCCTCAAACAGCCAGCCCTGCAGGTAGCGCGCGCAGTAGAACATCGGGTCGATGCCGGCCAGCCAGCCCGCCGCAACCTGCTGCACCCCGACCGCCGCGGCCAGCCGTTGGGCCCACTCGGCGCGGGCCGGGAGTGGGTCGCTGGTGGTCCAGAGGTCCAGCTCGAAGAGCAGTTGCGCGGCGTACTTGCGGAGCATCATCGCCTCGCGCAGGACCAGTAACCGGGCCAACGGCAGCGGGTCGGCCAGGCCGGCCACGCGGTGCAACCAGTGCGGGTTGACCGTCAGGCGGTCGAACAGGAAGGCGTAGCTCTCGGTGATGGCGTTGTCGCCCAGGTGGCGGAACTCCCACGGCGCCTGCGGGTCGCAGTAGCCGAAGTGCAGGGCGTGGCCGAGTTCGTGCAAGAAGCTGGCGTAGTCGCTCAGCCCGCCGACCGGGCGGAGCACCAGCACCACTTCCTCGGGCGCGGCGATCACCGAGCAGTAGGGCCGTGGCGACTTCAGGGGGCGGTCCTCCAGATCAAAGGTGATCCGCCCCTCGGCCCGGGCGTCCAGACCGAGCGCGGCGACCATCGCACTGACGCGCGGCACCAGCGCCTCGGCGGGGAACTGCGCGTCGTAGGCGGTGACCCGGAAGAGGTGCGCCAAATCGCTGCTGTGGGCCTCGTCCCGTGGGATGCCGGCCGCGGCCAGCAGCGTGCCGAGCGCCGCTTCGTAGGGCCCAGCGGTGCGCTCGAGAAGCTCGACGCAGAGCGGGCGCAAAGAGGCCAGGGGCAGATCGCCGAGGTCGGCGCAGCGGGCGATGTGATCGTCGTAGCCCAGCTCCCCGCTGATCCGCTGGACCTCGGCGAACCACTCCAGGTGGGTCGGGACGAACTGCTCCAAGGCGCCCGCCCGCAGCTCGGCCAGCTGCAGCCGGCGGGCGCGACTGGCCTCGTTGACCAGCATCCCCTGCAAGCTGCGGTAGGGCACCGGCGCCCCGTCGATGCTGACCGTGGCGGTGGCCTCCAGGTGGTGCAGCCGGTCGTTCAGCTCGCGCCCGGCGTGGGCGTCGTAGAGCCAGGCGAGGTGTTCCCGCAGGAGCCCCAGGCGGCGCCGCTCCAGGTCGTTGCCGGCGGACTGCCAGGCTGCTTCGACCAGCCGCAGTTGGGGCAGCGCCGCGAGGTCGGCGTAACGGTCGAGGATCGCCGCCGAGTTGAGACCCTCCTGCAGTCCGGCTCCGGCGCGGTAGTACTCCGTGGCCAGTTCGTGGTACAGCGCGGCACAGCGTTCGCGGATGGCGGCCAGCGTCATGTTGCTCCCCGCGCGCATCATAGGGGGCCGCCGCCGGCTTGGCAACCGCTGCTTGTGACCGCGCCGTCACGCGGCTCGCTTGACGGTCGGCTCGCGACAGGCCAAGATGGCCGCAGGAGCAGACCATGCGCGTCTTCCTGGCCACCTCGCTGTGTGCGCTGTTGCTCGGCTGCGGCAGCCGCGGGGCGCCGGTGATGCTGATCACCCAGAACGACGAGATCGCCATCGGGCGGGAGGTGGCGGCCGAGGTCAGCAAGGAGTATGGCCAGCCGGTGCGCTCCGGCGCCGAGCATCAGCGGGTACAGCTCGTCGCCGGCCGGCTGCTGCCGCTGGCGGCGCGGCAGGTGCCCTACAGCGTCAGCCTGCTCGACAACAACAGCGAGGTCAACGCCTTCGCCGCGCCGGGCGGGCCGCTGTTCGTGACCCGGGCGCTGGTCAACACGATGACCGACGACGACGAACTGGCTTTCGTGGTCGGCCACGAGATGGCGCATGTCGAGCTGGAACACGGTCGGCAGGCCGTCAACCAGGCGGTGCTCCTGGGCTCCGTCGCCGCGGCGGTGCTGGACAACCGCAGCGAGCTGCTGCAGCTCGGGGCGGGCGTCGTCTGGACGCTCTACCGCCAGGGCTACAGCCGCGACCACGAACGCGCCGCCGACAGCACTGGCCTGCGCTTTGCGGTGCGTGCCGGCTACCCGCCCCAGGGCGCCCTGCGGGCCCTTGCCAAGCTCGGCGGTGGCGAGCAGCGTGGTCCGGCCAAGTGGCTCGCCTCGCACCCGTCGACGCCGGAGCGGATCCGCCGCCTGGAGGCGTTGATCCAAAGCGAGTACGTGCGGTAGGCGACCGCAGAGGGTGAGCGGCAAGTGGCACTGCAAGCGGCGGGCAAGCCCTTCGGTACGGTCTTCACGCCAGCGATGTTGACCGCCAGCTACGCCCCGCAAGATGGCTGGGGCGGGGCGGTCCTGCAACCGCGCGGCGCGCTGCGGCTGGACCCGGCGACGATGGCCCTGCACTATGGCCAGACGGCCTTCGAAGGGCTGATGGCGTACCGCCAGCCCGACGGTCGGCTGGCCTTCTTCCGGGCCCGCGACTACGCCTCGCGGCTGATCCACTCCTGCTCGCGGATGGCCATCCCGCCGATCCTCGAAACCCATAGCATCGAGCTCTGGCGCCAGTTCGCCCGCCACGAGTTGCCGCACCTGCCGGAGTCCAGCGATTTCGCGCTCTACCTCCGCCCGCTCGTCTTTGGCTGCGACGCCGCCTTCGGCGACCGGCCGTCAACCTGCTACCAACTGCTGGTCCAGGGCGTCGTGGTGGACCTTGCCGAACGCGCCCGGCAGCGGCCGCTGGAGGTGCTGATCACCGACCAGTTCGTGCGCGCCGCGCCCAGTGGGGTGGGGGCGGCCAAGGTGCCCGGCAACTACGGCGCCGCGATGTTGGCCCGCCAGGCGGCGCGCGACGCCGGCTGCGACCAGGTGCTCTGGCTCGACGCCGGGCGGCGCCGTTGGGTCGAGGAGCTCGGCTCGATGAACGTCGCCTTCGTGATCTCCGAGGTCCTGGTGACGCCGCCGCTGACCGACACCATCCTGGCCGGGGTGACCCGCCAGACGGTCTTGACGCTGGCCGCCGAGGCGGGCCTGGAGTTCGAGGAGCGGCCCATCGCGTTGGAGGAGATCACCGCGGCGATGTCCTGGAAGGGCCTGACCGAAGCGATCGGCTGCGGCACCGCCGCCGGCCTGGTCTCGATCGGCGCGTTTCACATCGGCGAACGGCGACTGTCGTTGCCGGCCGCGACCCCCGTGGCCGACCGCCTGCGGGGCTTGCTGCGCGACCACCAGGGCGGGCGGATCGAGGATTCGCGCGGCTGGCTGACGGCGGTCTGAGCCAACCCTCAGCGCGGCTTGAACCCGGCCGCGGCGACCGCCGCCAGCAGCGCCTCGCGGGGCGCGCTGCCCTCGACGGTGACCTGCTTCGCCGGCACGTCGCAGCGCACGCTCTGCACCCCGGCGACCGCCGTCAGGGCCGTCTCGATCTTGGCGGCGCAGGAGCCGCACATCATGTCCGGCACACTCAGTTGCTGCATCGTGGCGCTCTCCTCGACGGCCGTGTACTCGCACAGCTCAAACAGCACCCCCTCGGGGTCGTGCGCGTAGACCAGCCGTTTGCGCCGCCCGCCGACCGTGAACGGCACCGTCACCGGCGCCGACAGGAACCGCACCCCCGCCGCACTGAGGCGCTGCCAGGCAGCCTCCAGGTCGGTGACGGCAAAGGCCAGGTGGCGCAGGCCGAGCGTCTGCGGCGCGCCCTGCGCCGGGCTCTCCAGGGCCGGGGGCTGCTGGTAAGCGAGCAGCTCGATCCGCGCCCCGCCGCCCGGCGGATCGAGGATCACGCACTGCATCCGCGCGCCCACCTGGCCCAGCAGGGCGTCCACCCAGTCGCCCGCCAGCTCCCGCTCCAGCAGCACGCGGCAGCCCAACAGGTCACGGTAGAACGCCGTCTGCGCCGGCAGGTCGCGCACGACGAGGTTGAGGTGGTCACAGCGGAGCGCGGAGTCGTTCATCGGCAAGCGGGAGACGGGAATCGAACCCGCGTCGTCAGCTTGGAAGGCTGTCGCTCTACCATTGAGCTACTCCCGCAAGATCGGGGCGAGAGGATTTGAACCTCCGACCTCAGGCTCCCAAAGCCCGCGCTCTACCAAGCTGAGCCACGCCCCGAAGTGCCCCGATGATAGTCGCCCGAACGCCGACCGTCAAGCCGCGGTCAGCGGGCCGAAGACCTGCTGGAGCCAACTGCCGAACTGCTTCCCGAGCGGCCGTGCGGTGCTGAGCAGGTGGTCACGAATCGCCTGGCCGATCGGCAAGCCGGGGTTCCGGCCCCACGCCAGCCAGGTGTGCAGTTCGGCCTTGCTGCGGTGCGCCTCGCTGAACCGCCGTTCCGGCAGGTCCCGGACCACCTGCTGGGCGTGGGGCAGCAGCAGATCGCCGTCCCGCACCAGTTGCATTGCGAAGTCCTCAACCATCCCAGGGCTGGTGTTGTCCGGCATCACCCAGACGCCCACCACCGGCCGGTCGGCGCGCCGCACAACCAGACCGTCCTCCGGCGCGGCTGGCGGCACCGTGTACCCCAGGCTTCGCAAACTGCCCGTGAGGGTGGCGAAACGGCCGGCCTCATTGGCGATCTGCGACGGATCGTCAGCGTCCACCACCACCGCAATCTGCTGGACGTACACATCCTCCACGGCTGCCTTCAGCGCGCCACCCACGTTGGCGATGCCATTGAACGGTCGGATGCGCACGCCCGGGTGGTCCTGGCGATCCTCCTCGTTCCGCTCGAAAACCGGGATCTCGAAGCGCTTCAGGAGATGGTACAGCACGTGGCTGTCGTGCGGTCCCTCGACCAGCGCCAGACGCGGGCCGTTGTACATCGGCGGTTACCCCCTGACCTCCAAGTCGGCGGCCATCGCGTCGCGGAGTTCGGTCTCGCTGAACGCCGTAGCTTCCACCGCCTCGCCACGCCGCTGCAGCCGCACCAGGGCGCCTTCCGCCTGTGGATCGGCGAGGGCTGCGGCCTGGAAGCCGCGGATGCAGTCCAACGAGTGCGTCGTCGCGACCACCTGCACGTTCAGCTCTCTGGCCGTCTCGAAGACCATTCGCCAGAGTGCCGGCTGGACGGAGTAGTGCAGACCGGTCTCGACCTCATCAAGCAGGAGCACCCCGCCCGGTACGCTGGCCAGCCCGACGGCGATGGCGAGCAGGCGCGACAGGCCCTCGCCGAGGGAGTTCAGCGGCACCACGCGCGACAAGCTGGAGAGCTTCACAAAGGGGCGTCGGGCCCCGCGGGGGCTCTCGCGGAAGGCGATCCCGGTGATGCCAGCGTGAACCAGCCGCAGCGCTTCCAGGACCTGCCGCTCGGTTGGCAGGAGCACCAACTCGTCGTACAGCCTCGCGAGCCGCGCGTACTCGACCGCGCCGAGACTCCACCGCAGCAGCGGTACAGTGGCCGGATCGGGTCTGGTCCCTCGCCGCAAGGACGGCAGCCCCAGCACAAAGCGCGCCGCGTCCAATCGTCCCAGCATCTCGCCGTTCCGGCTGATGTCTACGGACGACGCGGCCTCCCACCCTTCAGGCGGGTTCGGCGACTGCGAATCGTTGGGGGAACTTGGACCAGGCACAACCGACACCCGCACCTGCCGGCTCGGTGCGCTGACCGTCAACGACCGGCCGACGACCTCCTCGGGCCAATCCCAGAAGAGGCCTGCCAGCGCAATGTGGGCGTCGACCGCGGTAGCGGCCGCGGCGTCGGTCTGTTCCGCGCGCAACCCGTCACGCAGCGACATCTGGCGGTACAGGACCTCGAAGGGGTCGCCCGCAACGAGCAACTCGATCGCCTCCAGTAGATACGACTTCCCGACCGAGTTCTGGCCAGTGACCAGCGTCACCCGCCCGAGCCGCTGCAAATGCAGGCGTTTGAAGCAGCGGAAGCCCTCGACGGTCAGTTGGTCCAGGCGCATCGGCCACCATCCCTGGCAGTCCCTGCTGCCCCGTCCATGGTACGCAGACACGGCCGGCCACGTCAATGCGACGTCTGGCAAGTCAGGCACTCGGCGGAGCGCCGCGAGCATCACTCGCCCGTCACCCAGACCGGCTTCCAGATCCCGCCGGCGTAGCCGCTGTCGTGAACGCGGAAGGTCAGCCGGTGGCGGCCGGGGGGTAGCTTGGCGGTCAGGTCGACGGCCACCGGCTTGTCCCACAGCAGGCCAGGGTCGCCGTGGCTGCCGCCGGCAGGGAGGCCGTCGATCCAGAGGTCGAAGGTCTCGTCGACCGCCTCGCAGAGCAGCCACAGGCGCTGGGCGGAGTGGGTTGGCAGGTCCACCTCGACGCTGTACCAGGCAACTCCGTCGTAGCCGCCGTGGCCCTGCTCTTCCCAGCACTTCAGGATCGTGATCGGTTGCCAGGCGGCGTCCGGCGGCAGCTCGAACCAGCGCTCGCGCAGCCCTTGATCGGCGGGATCGCGGCGGAAGCTCCAGGTGTCGGGCAGGCGTAGCAGCCGCCGGGCACGGAGGGCGGCCAGCGGCGGGCGATAGTCCAGCCCGAGCCGGCCGTAGTAGCCCAGGATCGGAGCGATCTGGCGGCGGCGCAGGAGGTCCGCGAGCTGGTCCTGCAGGGGCGCCGCCTCCTCGTAGCGTTCGGCCGCGGTGAGCTGGTCGAGCTGGGCGAACCAGAGGGCGCAGCGCTGTCGCTCGATCCGGGCGCGGCCGTCGTCGTCGGCCGCGGCCAGCAGCGCTGTATCGAGCAGGCGATGCCCCTCACGGACGACGCTGGGCGTCCACTTGGTGAGGTCGTTGAAGCTGACGTGCGCCGCGGGTGCCGTCTGCACGGCGCGCTGCAGATGGCGGTACCAGGCGGCCATCGCCGGGCCGGCCGGGCCGTAGACGCGGGCGCACCAGTCGTCGATGAAGGCCTCGACGTTGGTGGTGACATCCCACTCCAGGCGCGCCCGCAGGTTCAGCAGGAGGGCCGACGCGGTGAAGGTGGTGTCCCACTCGTCGCTCAGGAAGCGCACCCCGCGGGCGTGCGCCGTGCGCAGCAGGTCGGCCTCGGCGGCGAAGTAGGGGCCGGGCATTTCGAGGTGGTGGTAGTCCAGGTAGCGGTACAACGCCAGCGGCGCCAGCCGCCGCCAGCCGTCCAGGCGGCGCAGCCCTTGGGCGTTGATCGGGCAGGCCCGGTCGGCGCAGGTGTGCTTGAAACACTGGTCCCACCAGGTCAGCTCGACCATCACGTTCCGCCGGGGCTTGACGCGGCGGGGCAGCTCGCGGGTCGAGCCGTAGGCAAAGGTGGAGACGTAACGGTCGGGGTAGCGCGGCTCGACCAGCGCGGCGACGCGGTTGATGAAGGTCAGCCAGCGGTCGGTCAGGTAGTAGGTGCCCGCCTGCTGCGGCGTCCAGACCTGCGGCACCGGGTCCAGGGCCCGGCAGGCGGCGCACTCGCACCAGAAGCTCGGTTCGTCCTCCGCGTTGACGCAGTAGCGGCGCGCGTTGGGGTGGCTGTCGAAGTAGTCGACGATCGCCTCGGCGACGCGCTCGGCCAGACCGGGTGCGCTGACGCAGAGCTCGGCCGCACGGCCGCTGGAGTGCTTCGCGGTGCGCTGGCCGGCGACCAGCGGGTAATACTCGGGGTGGCTGGCGAACAGCTCCTCGGGGGGCACGATGGCGTACAGCGAGTGGCCGGCCATCTCGTCGCTGCCGCCGCCGCGGATGGCGCCGTAGTCCCAGGTCGGGCAGTAGCTGGCCTTCAGCCGGTTCATCTGATTGCGGGCGGCCCAATCGACCCAGGCTTCGGTGTCGATATGGCGCGCCTCCCAGTCGGGCGGCTGGTGGTGCACTTGGATGATGTGCCCGCCGCGGAGGTCGAAGCTGGGCCGATGCACGACGCGGCGCGGCGGCAGCGTCAGCGGCCCGGACGGCGGGAGCACCTCACCCAGCGGGCCGGGCCAGGCCCAGCGGCAGCCGAGCTGACGAAACCACTCCTGGACCGCGTAGTAGACCCCACGCGGGGTGTTGCCGAGGCAGACCACGGCGGTCGGCGAGACGTCGAGGACGATGCCCTCCGGGCCGACCCGCGCCAGGTCACGGGCGTAACTGCGGTACGGCGGGGTGACGCCAATCCAGACTCGCCGCCCCGGCCCGCTGACGGCGCTGGCGGCGACCACCGCTGGCCTGTGGCCAGTGATCGCCCCCAGGATGCGCTGTGCCTCAGCGGCCAGGTAGCCGTGGTGCGGACCCGCGGCGTCGGGCACGACCACCGCCAGCAAGGAGGCCCCGTCGGTCGGCACGGCATCCCCGGCCACCGCTGGCGCGGGGCTGCGGACGGTCAGGCTGAGGTCGTCGAACCAGACTGTGCCGCTGCGGAGGCTCTGCAAGTAGAGCCCATGCCGGCCGGTGGTGGTGACCGCAAACTCGCCCTCGAGGCGCGTCCACTCGCCGGCGCTGCTGTTGGCCTGGAACCCGGCGGCGCCGCCGGGCAGCCAGACCTGGGCGACCGCGTCGCCGCTGGTGCGGACCCAGGCTGCCAGGTGGTACTTCGCCCCGGCCTGCAGATAGAGGTCGGTGGTGTACCAGCGGGCCCAGCCGTCGCCGGTCTGCGTCGGGGTGGCGACGATGCTCAGGCTGCGGCGGCCGGCGTGGGCGGTGGGGCTGATCTCGAAGCGGTACTCGCCGCGTGGAACATGCTGCTGCCAGCCGCCGACGCTGCGGCGTCCGCCGCTCTCGAAGTCGCCGTTGGGCAACAGGTCCGCTGGGGCCAAGGCCATCAGCAGGGCCAACCAGCCGCAGAATCCCATCCTTGGCCTCCGAGTCGCCCTCGCCGATTGGCCGAAAGGTCTGCCGCCCCTGCGCCCGAATCAGCGGGCGAGGTGAATCGGCTGATGAACGACCGCAAGGCCCTGGTCTACAAAGGGATGCCCCCGGCTGTCTGTTGCTGCGACAGCGCGCTGCGGCTGCTGCCCAGTGGCGAGTGGATCACCTTCTTCATGACCGGCGGCGACATCGAGCCGCAGCGCGAGAACTACGTCGCGCTGTGCCGCTCGGCTGACCAGGGCGAGGTCTGGGGCCCGGCCGAGGTGGTCCTGCAGCCGCCCGACTGTGCTGCCACGATGACCGAGGTGTGGATCGATGACGGCGTGATCACCTTGTTCGTGAACCTCCACGCCGGCTACTTCGACCAGTGGCGCAACTACACCATCGGCAGCACCGACGACGGCCACACCTGGAGCGCACCACAGGTCTTCGAGCCACTACCACGGCGCGGTTTCGTGCGCAACCGCTGCCTCACCAGTTGGGGCGAGTGGGTCGTGCCGTACCAGTACTACGAGCCGACCGGCGACCCCGACGCGTCGCCGCTGCGCGACGGGTCGTTCGAGTCGATGTGGGCCGGCGTCCTGATCAGCGGCGACGGCGGGCAGACCTGGCAGCAGAGCCCCCGGATCCGCGGCCGCTGCTGGGCCGAACCGAACGTGGTCGAGTTGTCCGACGGCCGGCTGGTGATGCTGCTGCGGGCTGACGGCACGGGCTGCCTGTGGCGCAGCGAATCAGGTGACCGCGGGCGCACTTGGAGCGAGGCGCAACGGACCGACCTCCCGAACCCCGGCAGCAAGTTCCGATTGTTCCGCCTGCGCGACGGCCGGATCGTGCTGCTGCACAACCCCAACCCGTTGACGCACCACCCCAACTCGAAGCACTACGCAGCCTGCAACCGCAACCCGCTGGCGCTCTGGATCAGCGCGGACGACATGCAGACCTGGGGCTACCAGCGCGTGCTGATCGACTTTCCTGGCCACCTGGCCTACCCCGACGGGGAGATCGACGCCGCCGAGGAGTGGCTGCACTTCGCCTTCGACTACAACCGCCACAACGTCGTTTACTGGGGCGCCCGACTGCCGTAACGGGCGCCCTCTGCCAGGCGCCCGACTGCCGTAACGGGCGCCCTCTGCCAGGCGCCCGACTGCCGTAACGGGCGCCCTCTGCCAGGCGCCCGACTGCCGTAACGG
>JADZEX010000073.1 GCA_020850355.1 Fimbriimonadaceae bacterium
ACGTGGCTCGCTGCACTCGGACTGGTGGACCGGCACCGCGGCGGCCGTCGCCGACTGCGGCCAGCTCGCGGTCTACCCGGTGCACGGCTGGTGGAGCCGCCGCCAGCACCTGGAGCGGTACGACCGGCCAGCACGCTACAGCCTGGTGGTCTCCTTGGAGACAGCCGCAGTCGGCGCCGATCTGTACACCCCGATCGCCAACCAGCTTCGGTTGGCCACACCGCTGGTGGTGTAGCCGCCGGCCGACCCTTACCCGCTACCCAAACCCCGGCACCTCCACCGCTTCGCCACCCCGTAGCGCGGATTCGTGGGCGCAGAGGCCGGCGGCGGTCCATTGGGCGGCGGTCACGGCGTCGATGGCCGGGGGCCGGTCTTGCAGGCAGGCAGTCACGAACTCGTGGACCAGGTGGGGGTGCGAGCCGTGGTGGCCGCCGCCGTGTTCGAAGCTGAGGTGGGTGTGGCGGCTGGTGGTCTTGAAGCGAGTCGTGTAGGGGGCCACCTCGGGCGGCAGCAGGTCCGGGCGGTCGGGCGCCGCGGGGCGGGTCGTGGTGAACTGCCGGACCTGCCGCGGGACGATGGGGCTGGCTTCGAACAGGACCGGCGGCTCGTGCTCCATCTGCCACTCGTAGCAGGCGTCCTCGCCGTAGACCACGAAGCTCTCCATGTAGGGCCGGGCGCAGGCGAAGAGGCTGCGGGTGACCTCGGCGGCGAGGCCCGGCGTAGCGAGTTCGAAGAGGGCGGTTTCGATCGGGTAGGGGTTGCCGTAGACCGCCCGCAGCTCCTCGCGCATGGTGCCCGATCCGAGGGCTCGGACGCGGACGGCGCGGGACTCGGCGAGGGCCAGCAGGGGGGCCACGGCGTGGGTGGCGTACCACATCGGGGGCAGGCCCAGCCAGTAGGGCGGCCAGTGCTCCATGTCCTGGTAATGCGCCCCGCGCAGAAACTGCAGGCGACCGAACTGCCCGCCGCGGTGGAGTTCGGCGGCATGGAGGTACTGTCGGGTGTAGACGGCAGTCTCCATCATCATGTACTGCCGTCCGCTGCGGCGCTGGGCGGCGACGATCGCGGCGAGGTCGTCGAGGCTGGTGGCCATCGGCACGGTGCAGGCGCAGTGCTTGCCCGACTCCAGGACGGCCAGCGTCTGGGCGGCGTGGTCGGGGATGCCGGTGACCAGGTGGACGGCGTCATAGTCGCTGGCCAGGACCTCCGCCAGGTCGCTGAACTGGTCGGCGAACTCGTACCGTTCGCAAACCGCCGCCAGGCGGCGCGGGTCGCGTTCGCAGATCGCCACGCGGTCGACGCCCGGGTGGGCCAGGTAGATCGCCGGGAAGCCCCCGCCGAAGCCCAGGCCGACCACCGCCACGCTCAGCTTGTCACGTCCCATCAGGTCCTCGCGTTCTCACGGCGCCTGGCCGCAGAAGGTGTTGAAGTTGCCAAACGCTGAGTCGCTCCGCACGGCGTGCTCGGCGACCTTGCTCCAGAGCTGCTGCGGCCCGCGCCACAGCTCAAAGCGCGGCGTGCCGGCGGTTAGGGTCACCTCGCGGTGCTGCACGCCGGCCGGCAGGTCGAAGGTGGTGGCCTGCTCGCCGAGCTGCACACGCAACTGGGCCGGGGCCGTCAGAAAGGCCGTCAGGAAGACGCTGTCGGCGAGCTGGTCGGCCCCGCCCGGTCGAGCGGGTGTGGGGTCGGCGGGCGTGCGGCGACCGGCGGCGCTGCGCAGGTGGGGGCGGTAGCAGTAGAACAGCCGGTCCGCGGTGATCGCGGGCGGCTGCCCGGACTTGAACCAGTCGATCCAGTAGCGCATCCCGTCGAGGTAGCCGACATGGCTCAGCAGCTCGCCCCAGTGGCCGTTCCAGAGCGCCGTGTCGGCCGGCCCGCCGAAGGGTGCGACATAGCTCGCCTCGCCCCAGTCGTTCCAGGTGACCAGCTCGACCCAGGTGGCGTCGACCGCGATGGCGGTCTCCCACTGCTGCGCCAGACCTTGCAGCCCGCGGGTCTCGAAGCAGCGGTAGTTGCCGCCGAGGCCGCGATAGTAGGGTGTCAGGCCGGCCATGAAGAGCTTGCTGGCGCCCCGCCAGCCCTCGCCGCAGGCGCGGTTGGCGGCGGCCAGTTGGGCGCTGCTGCCGGCGGCCCCGAAGTAGAAAAAGCCGTCGAGCGTCGGGAAGGTGGCCAGCGTCTGCGCGACATGCGCCGCGGTCGGATGCTCGGTGATGTTCGGCCGCGGGTAGAAGTAGGGCACGAACACCACCGGCCGCCCCGCCGCGCCGCCGAGGCCGTCCAGAAACGCCAGCAACTCGCGGCCAGCGGTGTTGTCGGCACCCTCCCCGGCGAAGGTCGACAGAAGCGGCCGGCCGTTGACCCGGAACTGGTTGGGGTGACCCGCGAAGGTGTCGATCATGTCGCGGGTCTCGGCCAGCGTCAGCCCGCAGCAGTAGTCGGCCGAGAGGAACAGCTTGAAGTCGGACCCGAGCGCTTGGGCGGCTTCGTAGATCCGCAGCGTGCGCTGCTTGTAGTGCGGTTCGCGCGCGGTCCAGCCGCCGCAGTTGAGCGCAAAGCCATCGATCCCGCGGCTCTGCGCGGCGCGGATCTCGGCCTGGTAGTCGGCCACCGTGGCGCCGCCGCCGGCGGTCGGGCAGGCCACCATGTAGTGCGCAAAGACCATCTTCGGCGGCCCCGGCGCCACCGCCAGGACCGCCACCAGCAGCGCCGCAGGCAGCATCTTCGGCTTCCTGCGGCGGAGTGTAGCAGATTGCGCGGTCGGCGGTGACGAGCAGTCCAGAGATCGCAAAGCGTTCCCGCCGCAGCGCGAAGGTGGTCGGCAGGAAGAGGGGACAGCGCAGCCAACGCGCACGGTCGGACAGGGAGGTTCACGATGCGTCAGTCGCGCTGGCGAGTTGCCGGGCTGTTCCTAATCGTCCATGTCACGGGCGGCCTGGGGTGGGACCGCTGCGGCCACATGGTCGCGACCCAGATTGCGCTCACGGATCGGCGGGCCACCGGCCAAGTTGCCTCGCTCTCGACCGCCGGGAGATCCCGCGGCACCCGGCGTTCCCGCTGGAGTACGCCGGCTTGGAAGTCTTCCGCCGGACGGTCGGCGCCGTCTCGGCCGCCGCGGTGCCACCGACTTGGACCCCTTCGGCCGCGCCCGAGCGGTGGGTCGCCGAGAGCTACTTCGTGGCCTGCAAGGTGGCCTACGCGGGCGTGCCGCTGAACGGCTGGAAGGTCCCGCCCGGCCGGCTGCCAGGCATCCGCAAGCAGGCCCAGAGCCGCCTGCGGCTGGCGGGGATGCGGATGGCGGCGGTGATGGGGAGCTTGTAGGGGCGGGCGGTGCGGGAAGTGGTGAAGAAGGCGGCGGAAACGTGGTCCGCTGGTAGCGCTCCGTCATCCCCACCGGCGATCTGCTGCAGGCGGCAACCGGCAACCGGCAACCCGCGTTTGACGACATCCGGCACAGGGCGCTAAGATCCGTGCGGGATCAGCAGGAGTGCCAATGGACACCAGTGAGCCGGTTGCGGTCGAGTACGAGGCCGTTGAGAATCTCCTGTTGGACGCGAAGAACCCTCGCCTGGCCAGCGTACGCTTCGAGAGCAGCCAGCCCTCCCAGGACGACCTACTGGGCCGGCTGTGGGAACACATGCATGTCGAGGAACTGCTGCTCTCGATCTCGGCGAATGGCTTCTTCCCAGGTGAGCCGCTGCTAGCGATCCCGGGTCCTGGAAGGGACAAATGGGTGGTGGTTGAGGGCAACCGGCGCTTGGCGGCCGTGCTGCTTCTTCGGGAACCAAGCCGCCGAACGGAGCTGCAAGTGGATGCTCCCGAGGGCTGGAACCAAGAAGACGTGACCCGGTTGCAGCGGCTGCCTGTAGTGCGCTACGCATCGCGTCGGGATGTCTGGGCGGTGTGCGGCGTTCGCCACGTCAACGGCCCACGGCGATGGGAGGCGATCGACAAAGCCCAGTATATCGCCGCAGTCCATGAACAGATGGGTGTTCCGGTCGCCGAGATCATCCGCAAGATCGGGGACGAGTTCTCGACCGTCAAGCGGATGTATAACGGCTACCTGGTCCTACGCGAGGCGGAATCGCGCGATGTCTGGCACCGGGAGAACCAGAACCGACGCGGCAGGTTCGAGTTCTCTTGGCTCTATACGGCGGTCTCACAGCCGGAATACCGCAATTTCATCGACTGGCAAGACGACACTCCTGAACCGGTCCCCGATGATCATCTGCCTCAGCTCAAGGAGCTGTTGGGGTGGATGTACGGTGACAAGTCCGACGACCTGATGCCGGTTGTGGGGAACCAGAATCCTGACATTAACCGCCTGCGCGACGTGCTCGCCAAACCCCTTGCGCTGAGCGCTTTGCGCTCCAGCGGCTCGCTCGACGTGGCGCACGCGCGGACAGTCGAGGACGAGGCCCGTCTGGCGGAGGCGCTGGCGGGGGCCGAGGAGTCCCTCAAGTCGGCCCGTGGGGTCGTTGAGACAGGCTACGATGGCGGCGCGGAGGCCTACGACTTGGCCCTGAAATGTCAGCGGCTTGTCCGGGTCATCCTGGAAGACATGGACCGAATGAGGAGAGAGGCGTAGGTGAGAGGCTCTCAGGTGGCAGCACCGGTCGAGTTGTCAGATCCCATCGCCCTCGCGGATTGGGTGGAGATGCTGGCCCTCCAGCCGAGGCGCCTACCGGCCAACCTCGGGGACGTCGACCAAGTTCTGAGGCAGGCGGCGGGTGGGTACGAGGATGAGGGCATCGACAACCGCGTTGACCAAGTAGCAGCAGAGCTGGAGAAGCGCAGCGTTGCGGCGGGACCGCAGGCCTACCCCTTTGACTTCGATGGCGACTTACTGCGCCGTCGCGATCCCGTCGACGCGCACGTGCCATACGCCTTCTGCGCTTGTCTCTCGTTCGCTGTTGGCCAGGGCTGGAACAGTGCTGGGCTCGATGGGCTGGTGCGCGACACACACCCTCGGCGTGACTTCGAGCGCCTCTGTCGTGCCGCAGCCGTAGCATACCTGGGTGCAGGCCCCGCAGCAGCGCTGCGATTCGGCAGCCCCCGGGATGACCTCCCCGCTCCGTTCGGTCAAGCACTTGCCGAGGTGGTACGACAACTCCGCGAGGGTGGTGCGTGTCGGGAGGAAGCCTATGGCGCCTCGCCTGGCACTGGCGACGAGGGCCTGGACATCATCGCCTGGCGACCATTCTACGACACTCAACGCAGCAAGCTGGTGATGTTCGGACAGTGTGCGACGGGCCGAGGGTGGCAAGACAAACTGACGGAGCTCAGTCCGAGCGCCTTCTGCCAGAACTGGTTATCGGACTACCGCGAACCGTGGCCCGTCAAAGGCCTGTTCGTGCCACACCGACTAACCGATAGACAGTGGCTTCTGCACCCGACGCATGCAGGTATCGTCTTCGACCGCTGCCGGATTGCTGCACTTGAGCCGGTGCTCGATGGGCGGCTCCGCGGGCGACTGGTGAGGTGGACCAACGCGCTGCTGGCCAGGTTGGCACCGTGAGGCACCGCCTGCACAGCCTGTGCCCGTACTTCGCGATGTTCCCCGAAGGATTCGTGGAGGAGCAGGTCTGCCGTTGGACTGAGCCGGGTGACTGGGTGCTTGACCCTTTCTCCGGGCGAGGCACCACCTTGCTGCAATCGCTGTTGATGGGCCGGCGCGCGGCCGCGGCTGATATCAGTCCGCTGGCGTACTGCCTCACTGCGGCCAAAGCTGAGACACCCGCTCTGGAGGGCGTCCTCTCGGAACTCGAAGCACTTGAGGAGCTGTGGCGGTCGAGTGAAACGGGCTGCCGTGCCGTTCTGCCGGAGTTCTTCCGGCACGCCTTCCACGCAGCAACCCTCGACCAGATACTCTTCCTGCGTGATCGGCTCAACTGGCGCCACAGCCCTGTGCAGCGCTTCATCGCCGCGCTGTGCCTCGGATCGCTACATGGTGAGACTCGCTCGCCCAACTATTTCAGTAACCAGATGCCGCGGACGATTGCGACGAAGCCAGACTACTCGGTTCGGTACTGGGCCGCGCACGGACAGACGGCCCCGGAACGTGACGTGTTCACAGTCCTGCGCTCTCGCGCCAGGCTGAGGCTCTCTTCGGGTGCCTCGCCGGCCGGCGGGCGTGCGGCCTGCCGTGACGCACGCAGCGTGGCGGGCCGCTGGCCAGACCTCGTCGGGCGTGTGCGCTTGGTGGTAACTTCGCCACCCTACCTGGACGTCACTCGGTATGAAGAGGACCAGTGGCTGCGGCTTTGGTTCCTCGGGCATGAGCCACGGCCTACGTACAGCCAGATCTCACCTGACGATCGCCACACGTCGCCGGACCACTACTGGGCGTTCCTACGGGATGCGTGGCGAGGCCTCGCGAGCTTGCTGGGTGAGGACGCGGTGCTGGTCTGCCGGCTTGGTGCCACCGGGTGCGAGCCGGACGAACTGGCTGCCGACCTAACTGCAAGCATAGCGGACACTCTGCCGGGGTTTGGACTGGCGGGGGCCCCGCGGGTGTCGCGGATCCGAGGTCGTCAGACGCGCTCCTTCCGACCCGGGAGCAGGGGCTGCCTTTACGAGCTGGACGCAACCTACCGCCGATGCTCGGGGATCTGATTGCGAAGAGCCCGCAATCGGGCATGGCCGGCAGGGACCCGCCTGGTAAGACTGTTGAAATCCCCAATCGGGCGGCGCCAGGCTGAGGGTGTTGGACGGGTAGCGCCCGACGACAGGCTGCCCCGATCTGAGGCGCGGCAGGGCCCGCTGGATCCCGCCGCGCTTGGCGTGTGGGGTGGCCGCTGCGCCGGCCGGAACCCACCGCTCCTGCGCGCGGCCAGCCGCGGGTGCATGTCAGATCCTGGGGCCGTCGGGACGGCCCCGGCGGTGAAGCTAATGGGCACGGAGCGGAGTCCTAACGGATAGAGCACTACCTCCCCGAAAGGACACCCGCTCCGTGGAAGATCGAGA
>JADZEX010000074.1 GCA_020850355.1 Fimbriimonadaceae bacterium
CTGACGGCCGGGATGGAGGCCGGGTTGCCGATCTGGCCAAGCGCCAGCACCGCCGAGTAGCGGGTACCGAGATCCGGGTCGCGGGTCAGGTCGCCAATCTGCGCCAACTGCGTCGGGTCGCTGGGCGCCAGCCGCCCGAGGGCGGTGGCGGCCTGTTCGCGGACCGCTTCGATGGGATCGCGCAGCGCGGCGATCAGCCGCGGCACCCCGGCGGCGGCGCCGATCTGGCCCAACGAGACCGCCGCGGCTTCGCGGACCTCCCGGTCCTTGTCGTCCATGTTGGCCAGCAAGGGGTTGAGCGCCTGCGGGGCCTTGACCTTGCCGACGGCGTAGATGGCCGCCAGGCGGACCAGCCGGTGCTCGTCGGCGAACAGCGCCAGCAGCGGGTCGCCAGCCTGCAGGTCTTCCAGCTCGCCGAGCGCCTCAGCGCTGTGGCGGCGGGTGAACGGGGACTTTTCGGCCAGCGCGGCGATCAGCGGCTGGACCGCGGCCGCGCCCATCGCCACGAGGGCGTCGCGGGCCGCCAGGCGGACTTCGGTTTCCTTGACACCCAAGGCGCCGATCAGCGCGGGCACCGCGCGGGTCGTCTTGAGCTGCCCCAGGGCCCGCGCGCAGCCGACCTTCTGAGTCGGCGTGCCGCCCTTGACCGCACCGATCATCTCGGGCACCGCGACCATACCGATCCGGATCAGGGCGCTGGTGGCGTTGGTCCGCACGTCTTTGTCGGGACTCGTCAAGGCGCCGTCGATCAGCGGGCGGGCCGCCGGCTTGCCCATCCGACCGAGCGCCTCCCCGGCGGCCGCCCGGACCGGCAGCTCCAGGTCGCTCAGGAACTCGACCATCGCGCCGGCCGCAGCTTCGGCCAGGGTCAGGTGGTGCCCCTCGATCTCGACCACTTCGAGATCGCCGAGCAGGGTCGAGGCGGTTCGGATGGCCATGAACTTGGCGTGGTTGGTGCCGTCCTTGAACTGCCGCGCGAGGCGCTTCTTGAGGATCAGCTTGCGGGTCGCTTCCACCGCCGGCCGGGTCATCGGCTGATGCGCGATGACGTGGGCCATGCGGCTGAGCACGATGCTCCGGCCAATCGCCCAGGCCAGCAGCACGGCGACCAGGGCGACGGTGACTTTGGTGGAGGTCGACCACTTCTTCATCGAGTACCTCAAGCGCGCGGCGATTATACGCTGCCGCCCCGGCCGCCGTCAACGCGGCGGCCGGCCGGGCGCTCCGGGCCACTTCGGCGCGGCTGACAGATTTCCTGTCGCGCCTCATGAAAGATTCACGGATGGGCCGGGTTCGCTCCTGTGAGACCTGGAGCGAGAAGTGACGATGCTGCTGCAGACGCCGATCCCGCAAGACTACCTGCGGCTTCCCAGCGGCTCCCTGGACGACCGGATCAGCGCCGCCAAAGCCGCCTTGGGCGACCGCTTGACCATCTTGGGGCACCATTACCAGCGCGACGATGTGATTCGCTACGCCGACTTCACCGGTGACTCGTTGAAGCTGGCGCAGCTCAGCCAGAGCCGCCCGCAGGCCGACTACATCGTCTTCTGCGGCGTCCACTTCATGGCCGAGGGCGCCGACATCCTCTCGCAGCCGCACCAGCAGGTGGTCCTGCCGGACCTCTCCGCCGGCTGCTCGATGGCCGACATGGCGCACCCCGACGACGTCGAGGAGTGCTGGGACGCGCTCACCGCGCTGCTGCCGGAGCAGACCCTGGTGCCGCTGACCTACGTCAACAGCGCGGCGCGACTGAAGGCCTTCGTCGGGCGCCACAGCGGCTGCGTCTGCACCTCCGGCAACGCCGACAGCATCGTCGCCTGGGCGCTGGAGCAGGGCCACAAGTTGCTCTTCTTTCCCGACCAGCACCTCGGGCGGAACACCTGCTACAAGCTGGGCATCCCGCTCGAGCAGATGCTGGTCTGGGACCCGCGCCAAGAACTCGGCGGCAACTCGCCGGAGCAGTTGGCCGCCGCCCGCGTGATTCTCTGGCAGGGCTACTGCTCGGTCCACAGCCGGATCCTGCCGGCGCATGTCGCGCGGGTGCGGGCGGCGCACCCCGGCGTCCGCGTGCTGGTGCACCCGGAGTGCCCCTTCGAGACCTGTCAGGCCAGCGACGCGATGGGTTCGACCGAGTACATCATCAAGCAGGTGCAGAGCGCGCCGGCCGGCACCAGTTGGGCGATCGGCACCGAGATCCACCTCGTCTCGCGGCTCGCCCGGCGGCATCCCGAGCAGACCATCGTGCATCTCGACGACTGCGCCTGCCAGTGCGCCACGATGTACCGGATCAGCCCGCAGCACCTCTGCTGGTGTCTGGAAGAGCTGCTGGCCGGCCGGGTGCCGAACCGCATCACGGTCGACCCGGAGACCACCCTCTGGGCAAAGATCGCCCTGGACCGGATGCTGGAGCGCTCCTGAGCCACGGCGCGGGAGGTGGCGCGGCTGGCGCGGCGTACCGCGCGGGTATGCTGCGACGCCTGCTGCTGGCGAGTCTCCTGGCGTGCTGCGGTCTGGTGGTGGCTGCCGCAACCAGTTCGCCGCGGCCGGTCGACCGGATCGTTGTCAACAAGTGGAACAACACCCTGAAGGTGTACCGCGACGGCCAACTGGTCTGGCACCTGCGGGTCGCCACCGGCACTGACCGGTCGACCCCGGTGGGGCAGTTCAAGGTGATCCAGCGCTGGCCCGTCGACCGCCTTGGGCGCGGGCCCTACGGCACGCACTGGCTGGGTCTGAACACCCTCGGCCGGCAGCAGCGTGGGCGGATCGGGATCCACGGGACCAACGAACCGGCGAGCATCGGCAAGTACGCCTCGCACGGCTGCGTGCGCTGCCGTAACGCCGACATCGCCCGGTTGTACGCCCTGACGCCGCTCGGGACCGCGGTTTGGATCATCGACCAGGCGGTCCGCCCCGAGCCTGTCGGCCCGGCCCGACCGGCGAGCGGCCGCGCCGGCCGCCGGCCCGGCCTGGCCACCGTCGAGGAGCCCACCGTGACCAGCAGCAGCCCGCCGGTGGTGCTCGCGCCGAGCCTGGAGGAGCGCCAGTGATGAGCCGACCGCAGGTCGTGATCGCGAAGGCCTTCCCGGCCGACCTCGTGGCGCAGTGGCTGCCCGACTGCAGCATCGACCAGGGACCGGCCGACTGCGAGTGGTCACGGCAGGAGCTGCTGCCCCGCCTGGCCACGGCCGACGCGCTGATCTCGTGGGCCTTCAATCGGATCGACCGCGAGCTGCTGGCGGCCGGGCCGCGGCTGCGGATCGTCTCGTTCCTGGCCATCGGCACCGACAACTTCGACCGGCCGGCGATGCAGGCGGCTGGGGTCTGGGGGACCCACGTCCCCGGCGCCTTCGCGGGCGCCGCCGCCGAGGTCGCCGTCGGACTCATGCTGCTGGTGCTGCGGCGGCTCGGCGAGGCCGAGCGCTATGTTCGCGCCGAGCGCTGGCAGGCGCCCTGTCCCGGTCTGTTCGATGGGCCGTGCCTCGAGGGTAAGCGGCTCGGTCTGCTCGGCTGTGGGCAGATCGGCCGCCGCGTGGCGCGCGCCGCGGCCGGCTTCGGCATGGCCGTCTCGTACCACGACCAGCAGCGCCTCGCGGCCGCCGACGAGCAGTCGTTGGGGCTGACCTGGCGACCGTTCGACGAACTGCTGGCGAGCAGCCAGGTGCTCTCGCTGCACGTCCCGCTGACTCCGGCCACGCGCCACCTGATCGACGCCGCGGCGTTAGCCCGCTTGCCACGCGGCGCGGTGCTGATCAACACCAGCCGCGGGCCGGTGGTCGACGAACCGGCCCTGCTGGCGGCGCTCGACAGCGGCCAGCTTGGCGGCGCCGGCCTGGACGTCTTCGAGTTCGAGCCGCGGGTGCCGGCCGCGCTGCTGGCCCGTGAGAACGTGGCTCTGCTGCCCCACCTCGCGGGCGGCTCGAGCGAGGCCCGCCGGGCGGCGCAGACGACCTGTCTGCAGCAGGTCGCCGCGGTGCTGGCCGGCGCCGCGCCAGCCTATCCTGTGGTGCGGCCGGGAGCGGCTTGACAGGCGGTCGCGGCCTGCCTAGACTCGCGGCATTCCTGCCGCGGAGTAGATCACGATGCTGGTGCCCGACAATCGCCGCTACCTGCCCTCGCACGAATGGTGTCTGCTGGACGGCGACGAAGCCGTGCTGGGGATCTCCGATTTCGCGCAAGACCAGCTCGGCGACATTGTCTACGTCGAGTTGCCCGCGGTTGGCGCCACCGTGACCGCTGGCCAGCCCTTCGGCAGCATCGAGTCGGTGAAAGCCGCCGAGGATCTCAACAGTCCTTTGAGCGGCGAGGTGGTGGCGGTCAACGACGCGGTGGTCGACGCCGTCGACACGATCAACCGCGACCCCTACGGCGCTGGCTGGCTGCTGCGCATCCGACCGGCGGACCTGTCGGAGGCCGCCAGTCTGCTCGATGCGGCGGCCTACACGGCGGCCTGCGAGGCCGGCCATTAGGCCGCGGCTGTACCTCACGCCGCCCTGGCCGGCCGCGGCCAACATGGCTTTCGACGAGCACCTGCTGCAGACCGTCGCGGCCGCCGGCCCGGCCGTGCGGGTCTACGCCTGGCAGCCGGCGGCCCTCTCGCTGGGCTACGGCCAACCCGTCGCGGAGGTCGATCGGGGCGCCTTGTCCGCCGCTGGCGGGGACCTCACCCGTCGCCTGACCGGCGGCCGGGCAGTGTTGCACGAGACCGACGAGATCACCTACAGCGTGGTGGTGGAGGCGGGTCGGCTGAACGTCGGGCGGTCGGTCAGTCGGGCCTACGCGCTGCTCTGCGAGGGCCTGCTGAGCGCCTTACGGGCGGTTGGCGTGCCGGTCGAGTGGCAGGTTGGCAGCGGCCCCGCGGCGGGGCCGGAGCGGGATCCGGCCTGCTACGCGGCGACCATCGGCGGCGACCTCAGTGTCGGCGGGCGGAAGCTGGTCGGCAGCGCGCAGTGCCATCGCTTTGGGGGCATCCTGCAACACGGCGCGGTGCCGCGGCGAGTCGACCGCGCCCGGCTCGACCGGCTGCTGCGCCGCCCGAGCACGGCGCGGCAGCCCTGGACGAGTCTCTCCGAGCTGGATCTGGCCGTCTCGCCGGCCGACTTCGCGAGCGCCCTGGCGACGGGTTTCGAGCCGCTGTTGGGGGCCGTCGCCGAACCGACCGAGCTGACCGCCGCGGACCAGGCGGCGATCGCCGAACTAGCCGCGAAGTACGCTTCGGAAGCCTGGTTGGCGCGGATCTGACGGCCCGGCCGAGAGGATTCGTAGGGCCCGCGTGACTTCCCCTCGGAGGGGCCGGGTGTTATCATGCGGTTGCTGACCGATGCGCATCCGGCGAACCAGTGAAAGGGAGCCCATGGGGCCGCTCCACGCGGACGTTGGTAGTGCGGTTGACCGGCTGGAAGACCGGCCGGTCCACGAGTGCGGCGTGTTCGGGGTCTGGGGCGAGGGCCTCGACGTCGCCCGCTTGACCTACTTCGGTCTGTTCACCCTCCAGCACCGGGGGCAGGAGTCTGCCGGGATCGCCGTCTCCGACGGGCAGGAGGTGGTGATCCATAAGCAGATGGGTCTGGTCAACCAGATCTTCGATGAGGCCACCCTGTCCCGCCTGCGCGGCCACCTGGCGGTCGGCCATGTGCGTTACTCGACGACCGGCTCCAGCGTCTTGCGCAACGCCCAGCCGATCTTGATCGGCGACCACGACCTCTCGCTGGCGTTGGCCCACAACGGCAACCTGGTCAACTCCGACGAGCTGCGCGCCGAACTCGAACGCCGCGGGGTGCGCTTCAACGCCACCAGCGACAGCGAAGTGATTGCCCGCCTGCTGCATCGCGAATTGGCGTTCCACACGCCCATCGAAGACGCCATGGTGAAGCTGATGGGGCAGATCCAGGGCGCCTACTCCCTGGTTGTGATGACCGAGTCCGAGCTGATCTGCGCCCGCGACCCGCACGGTCTGCATCCGCTCTGCATCGGTCGCCTCGGCGACCTGGGCTATGTCGTCGCGTCCGAGACCTGCGCCCTCAACGCCGTCGGCGCGAAGTACGTCCGCGAGGTCGACCCCGGCGAGATCTGCATCATCGACGAGGATGGCCTGCGCTGGCACCAGGCGGCGCCCTCGCCGCGAGCGGCGATGTGCATTTTCGAGACGATCTACTTCGCCCGTCCCGACAGCCACATCTACGGGCGCTCGCTGCATATCGCGCGGCGCCAGATGGGCGAAGTGCTGGCGCAGGAGAGCCCGGCCCAGGGCGACGTCGTGATCCCGGTGCCCGACACCGGTACGCCCGGCGCCATCGGCTACGCCGCGGTCAGCCACCTGCCGTTCGACATGGGTCTGGTGAAGAGCCGCTACATTCAGCGCACCTTCATTCAACCCGACCACCGCCAGCGCGAGATGGGCGCCAAGCTGAAGTACACGCCGATCCCCGAGACCCTCGCCGGTCGCCGGGTGGTGGTGGTCGACGACAGCATCGTCCGCGGCACCACCACCCGCAAGCTGGTGGCCCTGCTGCGCGAAGCCGGCGCGCGGGAGGTGCACTTGCGGATCTTCTCGCCGCCGATCAAGTGGCCTTGTTTCTACGGCATCGACATGGCCACCCGCGACGAGCTGGTGGCGTCCAACCACAGCGTCGACGAGATTCGTGAGATGGTCGGCGCCGACAGCCTGGGCTACCTCTCGACCGACGGCCTGGCCCGCGCGCTGGGCGTCAGCTCGAAGCACTTCTGTTGGGCCTGCCTGACCGGCCGCTACCCGATTCCCGTGCCGCGGCACCTCCGCGAGGCCAAGAAGCTCGACGGCGCCTGCGCCAGCCTGGAAGACGGCAACTGGGAGCGGGAGCCGGTGCTGGTGCAGTTTGAGCATCTCGAAGAAGATCCCGGCGTGCTGGCCGCGGAACTGCTCACCGAACCCGGCGACTGACCGCCGGCAGGTGCCGCCGGCCCGGTCGCCAACAGCGCTCCGTGCGCTCCGCGCCGGAGACCCCGATGCTCACCTCGATGGCGCTCTGCCTGCTGCTGGCGACGCCCTGGTGGGACGACTTCCCGACCACGGTGCAGACGTCCGACCCGGCGGTGGCCGACGCGGTCGGCGCCAGCAGTGTGCTCTGCGGGCTGGCCGATGATCCCTGTTGGGGCATTCCCGCGGCGCGGGTGCGCGAACTTTGGCTGGCGCCCCGCCGCGCGGCGCTGGCTGGCCGCGACCGCGTGCTGCTGTCGTGGGTCGAGACCTTTGGCACCACGCAAGCCTATGCCGTCGCGTTGCGCCGCGGGCCCGACGGCAAGCTCGTCGGCTCGCCCGGCGACCCGACGCTGCCGCCGCCGGTCTACAACCACTGGAGCTGGCAGCTCTACCAACCGGGGCCCGACCTGCTGGTGCGGTGGCTCGGGCTGGGCTCTTACCTGGACGCCGAGGAGTGGCTCGGGCCCTGGACGCGACACCACCCGCGGTACGGCGTGGCGCCCTTCCGTTACCCGGACGGCCGCCCCGCCAGTGGCCTCTTGCGGCCCGGCGATCCGTCGTCGCACCGGCTCTACGACGCCGCCTGCGCCAAGGACATTCGCGGTGAGCTGCAGGTCGACTGGCAGATCAACGACGGCGCGCAGGGCCGCCCGCAGCCCGACCTGGTGGCGGTCACGACCCCGCCGGGCGAGCGGCGCGCCAGCGGCTTCAGTTACGGCAAGGACCCGGCCTGCCCGCACTGGATCGACTACGCCGCAGCCTCGGCGCGCTACCTGGTGGATGCTGGGATGCGCGGCGTCTGGGCCGACAACTTCAGCGCCTGGGACGGCTTCGGCAACCCGCCGCTGCGGCACGCCTTCGGCGACTGGGCCGTTGCCGGCTTCCGCGACTGGCTGCGCGCGGCCGGCCAGCCCGTGGTCGCCGATTACGACGTCCGGGCGGCCCTCCGCCGCCTCTGCCGGGAGCGCTTCGGTGGGGTTGACGAGCAGCTCAACCACCCGGCCTGGCGTGACCCGCGCTGGCTCGACGAGCCACTCTGGCGCCAGTACCTGTGCTACCAGCAGGCGACCGGCCGGCAAGCCCTGCAACGCTACCACGACGCCCTGCAGGCTGCCGCGCGGGAGCAGGGGATCGACGACTTCGGGATCCAGGGCAACGACATCCCGATCTACGCCTTCGGGATGCCGCGGCCGAGCGCGCTGGAGATGGTCAGCACCGAGCTCTCGCCCGGCTGGAACCTGCTGAGCGGCCCGCGTGGTCTCGGGCTGCCGCCGCGCGGGCGGCTGGGGCCGGTGATCCGCCTGGCCCGGGTCCACGCCGCCAGCCGCTTTGTGCATGTCTGGTACTACCTCGAAGGTCCGGGCGAGCCGTTCCGCGGGGATGCCGCACTCGGCCGGGTGCTTAGTTACGAGTTGCTGGCCAACCACGCGATGATCCAGGCCTACCCCAGCAACGCGCGGGTGCCGGGCACCAACGCCACCCACGCCGAGGTCAACCGCTGGATCGCCGCGGTCCGCCCAGTCTGGGGCGACCGCCAGCCGCTGGCACAGATTGGGCTGCTCTACTCGCCCGACAGCCAGTTGGCAGCGATCACGCCGGGCGGCTGCGTCGACTTCGCGGCGCAGCGCCACAGCTTCGACCTGTTGGGCTGGGGCACACTGCTGAGCGAACGGCAGGCGCAGTACGAGGTGCTGCCCGCGTGGGACCTCACGGCGGCGCGCCTGGCAGGGCTGCAGGTGCTGCTGCTGCCGTCGGTGGAGTGCCTCGACCCAACGGCGCTGCGCGAGGTGCTCGGCCCCTGGGTCAGCGCCGGCGGGCGACTGGTGGTCAGCGGCCTGTGCGGCGGTCGGCTGCCGGCCAGCGGAGCGCTGGAGCGCCGCCCCGATGGTTGCCCCGAGCTGACCGCGCTGGCGGCCGCCCCCGGGCGCGGCGCGGTGCTGCGGCTGCCGGCGCGGGGGTTCGAGTATTACCAAACCGCGCCCGCGGCGCGCCGGCTGGAGCCCTGGCAGCACGACCTGGAGGCGGTGGTGGCAGCGGCTGGAGAGGTCGCTGCGGGCCTGCCGCGCGAGCTGGAGGTGGTGCTGTACCACTCGCCAAGCCAACCGCGGCTGTTCGTCGAAGTGGCCAACCTGGCCTGGGCCGGCACGCCCGCAGCCGCACCCGCGCCGCAGACCGTGACCCTGCGGCTGACCGCCCCGGGCCGGGCCGTGGGCGAGCTGCGCGCCCGCCTGCTGTCGCCCACCGCCCCCACGGCGGCGCTGCCGGTCCGGCAGGAGGGGGCCGCGCTGCTGGTGGGCCCGCTGACTGTGGAGCAGTACGGTTCGGTGGTGATCGACAACTGGCGCACCCCGGGAGGGCCGCTGTGAGCTTGCCGCGGGTCTTGATCACCGACTTCCTGGCCAGCGAACCGGAGCTGGAGCGGGCTGAGCTGGCCGGTGTGGCCGAGGTCGAAGTGTGTGCCGCGGGCCACGAGCGGGAGCTGGCGGCGGTGCTGCCGCTGGCCGACGCGCTGATTGTGTGGCACGTGATCCAGATCGGCCCGGCCAGCATCGCGGCGCTGCCGCGCTGCCGGGTGATCGTGCGGGCGGGAGTTGGCTACGACAATGTCGACGGCGTCGCCGCCGCGGCGCGGGGCATCCCGCTGGCCAATGTGCCCGACTACGGCACCGAGGACGTCGCCGACCACGCCGTCGCGCTGGCCCTCAGCCTGATCCGCAAAGTGCCACGCGCCGCCGCCGACCTGGCCGCCGGGCGGTGGGAGTGGCGACAACTCGCCCCGGTGCCGCGGTTGCGGGGGTTGCCGGTGGGCCTGGTCGGCCTCGGCCGCATCGGCACCGCCGCCGCACTGCGCTTCAAGGCGTTTGGCTGCGATGTCGCGTTCGTCGACCCGTACCGCCCCGACGGCGCCGACAAGGCCCTGGGGCTGCGGCGCTGCGAGACCCTGGCGGAGTTGCTGGGGAGCAGCCAGATTGTGTCGCTGCACGTGCCGCTAACGGCCGAGACCAGGAGACTGATCGACGCCGCCGCGCTGGCCCAGATGCGGGACGACGCGGTGCTGGTGAACACCGCGCGGGGTGGGGTGGTCGACACCGCGTCGGTCGCCGCGGCCCTCGCGGCGGGGCGGCTGAGCGGGGTTGGGATCGATGTCCTGCCCCAGGAGCCGGCCACCGTCGCGGATCCGCTCTATGCCGGCTGGACCGCCGGCGCGGCCTGGCGGGAGCGCGTGATCCTGACCCCCCACGTGGCCTGGTACAGCGTCGACGGGCTGGCCGAGATGCGGCGCAAGGCCGCCGTCACCGTCCGCCGCGTGCTGCTGGGCCAGCCGGTCCGCAACATCGTCAACGGCGTCAGTCCAGGCTGAGGTCGCCCGCCTCCGCCGCGTCGGTGCCAGGTACTGGGATCAGCAGCTCGCCGCGCGCCGTGGCGGCCAGCCAGTCGTCCACCAGCCCGAGCCCGGTGTCGCAGGCGCGAGCCGCCTGGTAGACCGCCAGGGCGCCCTCGCGGTCGCCGAGCGCCAGCAGCGCCTGGCCGAGGTGATGGTGCGCCAGCAGATTGGTCGGGTCGAGCGCGACGGCCTCGGCGGCCAGCTCGCGGGCGCGTTGCCAGGCCCCCAGCCGCAACGCGCTGCGGGCGGCCCGCTCCAGGTCGATGGCTCCGACCTGCGGCGCGGTGGCGACCGGGATCGGGGCGGCCGGCTCGTCCACCGCGACTGCCGCGGGCACCGGCCTGGCGGGCCCGGCGCGAAGCAGCTCGTCGACGTGGTCGACCCAGCTCTGGACCAGGCCAAACGGATCACTGCCGGCGGCCGCGGCGGCGAAGGCTGCGCGCGCTTCGTCCAAGCGGTCCTGCCGGAGCCGCACCTGGCCGAGGTAGAAACAGGCCGGCCCGTGGGTCGGGTCGAGCGCCAGGGCATCGCTGGCAGCGGCTGCCGCGCCGTCCAAGTCCTCGCGATAGAGCCGCTCGCGGGCCGCCGAGACGTGGGCCCCCAACCGCGGATCGGGGCGGGTCAGGTCGGGCGTGACGACCAGTCCAGCCGCCGGCGGGCGCGGCGGCGGTTCCAGCAACTCAGCACAAAAGCGGCGCAGCGAGCGCCACCAGGGCTCGGTGGGCATACTCCTGAGAGTCCCCGCAGGGCCGCTCTGTTGCGGCCAGCGGCGCAGCGTGCTAACCTGCCGCCGGAGAGTTCGATGCCCGAGGTCCGCAACCGCACCGTGATCGCCGCGCCGCTGGCGACAGTCTGGCAGTGCGCCCAGGATGTCGAGGGCCTCGCGCCATTCATCTCCGATGTCGAGAGCATCACCGTTGCCGAGCGCGTCGAGACGGCCGAGGGCCTGGAAACGGTCACCTCCTGGGTCGGCCTGCTGCCCGAGTTCCGCCGCAAACTGCACTGGACCGAGAAGGACTGGTGGAACACGGCCGCGCGGACCTGCCGGTTCGAGCAGCTCAAGGGTGACTTCGACGCCTATGGCGGCGACTGGCTGTTCAGCGCCGAGGGCGCCGGCACCGCGGTCGAGCTGATCGTGCGTTACGAGTACGACGTGCCGCTGATCGGTCCGCTGCTGCGCAAGCTGGTTCTCAAGAAGGTGCAGCAGAGCGTCGACCGCATTCAGGAAGGCCTGCAGCGTCGCGCCAGCGAGGCGGCCGGTCAGCCCTCGTAGCGCCCTTCGTGCTGAATCACGCTCATGATGGCCCGCAGCCCCGAGAGGCGTGAGCCGGGGTTGATGCTCCCTGCGGTGGCGATGATCAGCCCGCCGTCGGCGGCACAGCCGGCAATGTCCCGGCGCACCTCCCAGGCGATCTGCTCGTCGGTCCCACGGGCGAAGGTCCAGGGCGCCAACTGGCCATGGATCACGCACCGCGGCAGCGCTGCGCGAATCTCCTGCACCGTGATGGTCGGGCCGAAGTTGGCGCCGTTCAGGCCAACCTCGTGGAGCAGCGGCATGATGTGGCCCATCGCCGAATCCGAATGCTGGTAGCGCGTGTCGTTGGGGCCGGGGGCAAAAGTCTCGAACACCCGGCGCAGGATCGGCTGGCCGAAGAAGGCGTAGAGGTCGTAGTTCAGCATCGCGCTGTTGTCGTCGGCGAAGCTGAAGCCGCGCCGGTCAGGGGTGCCGCTGACTTCGTAGAACAGCCGGGTCATCGCGATGATCCGGTCAGCTAGCAGATCGCGGAAGCGCGCCGCCAGCTCCGGGGCGTCGAGGCAAAGGTAGATCAGGTTCTCGACGCCGTAGATGCTCATCGCCGCGGTGACCGGCCCGCGCAGGTGGCCGCCCAGCCGTGGCCGCCGGCCGTACTGCTCGTGCAGCCGGCGGCACTCGCTCTCCCAGTTGGCGGGGAACAGCGCGCTGTAGAGGTCGCGACCCTCGACCCGGTCGAGCAGTTGCTCCAGCTCGCGGGGGGTGTGGGCGGCCTCGAGCACCCACGCCGTGCCGCCAACCACGCGGATCGGCGACTCGAACAGGTCGGTGATCCCGCGTACGCCGGGGAAGTGGCTGTCGGCCGGCGGCCGGTCGTCTTCCGGGAAGATCCGCCGGCCGATCACCGCCTCGGCCTTGTCGTTGTAGGCGACCCGCAGCGACTTGTCGACCTGGTACGGGTCGTGGATCTCGGTCGTGCCGTCGTCGGGCTCGGGCAGCCCCAGCTCGTTCAAGATGCAGGTCGCGGTCGGCCGGATGCCGAGCGGGACCTGCGGCTTGGCCGTCGAGAACGGCTTGCCGTGGCTGGCCGCGTCGTCGGTCCAGAAGCGCTCCAGATCGACCGGGAAGAGGTGCGTGCTGCGGGGATCACTCATGCGCGGTTCTCATCAGCCCGCGATGATACAACCGATTGGCCGCCGCGGGCCGGCAACTCGGCCAGCGTGAAGCTGGTCAGCAGGATTTCGGCGGCTCCGCCGCGGTCGCGGTCGTGGACGGCCCAGACGGTCCCCGCGGCGACGCAGGCGTCGGGGTAGCTGACCGCATCCCGCGGGTCCAGCACCAGCGGCGGCGACCAGCTCGCGCCCTCGTCCTGCGAGCGGCAGGCCACAATCGCCGTGCGGCGCTGCGAGTCGGGGCTGTTGAGCAGCAACCAGGAGCCATCTGCGAGGCGCCGGATGAAGAAGCGGCTGCCTGGATTGGCGATCCTGGTTGGGCTGGCCGGCGACCAGGTGAAGCCACCGTCGGGCGAAGTAGCCTGCCAGATCACGCCGGCACCGGTCCGGATGAACATCCGCAGGCCCCCGTCGGAGATCTCAAGCAGCATGTTCTCCAGCGCCCAGGGCGGGGCCTGGACCGCGCCGTGGAGCTGCCAGGTCTGGCCCTGGTCGGGCGACAGCGCGGCGCCCTGCAACTGCGTGTCACCGGCAAACCAGCGCGGCACCGGCTCCAGCGCCAGGGTCACCGGCAGCGCCCAGACCCCGCCCCGCAGGACCGTCGGCTTGTTCATGCGGAGGGCATAGGGGGCCTCGAAGCCGAGCCGGTGCTCGGCACTCCAGGCCAGCTCGGCGGCGTCCGGGTCGACACAGCGGCGAGCCCAGACGTCGTGCCGGGCGGTCGCCTGATTGCCACGGTTGTAGATCAGCCAGAGCGTGCCGGTGGGGTCGAGCCAGAGCGTCGGATCGAAGGCCCGCGTGCCGTCCGACCAGGGCGCGGCCAGCACCTCCGGCGTGGTCCAAGCGGCGGCTGCCTCGTCGCGGTGGCAGAGGTAGACGGTGTTGGCGACGTCTGGCTCGCGGTCGCCGCCGCTGAAGAACGACACGAAGAGCCGCCCCGCCGCGGTCCGCTCGACGCCGGGGATGCCTGCCCACCGCTGTCCGATTTGGGCCGCCGTGGCGACCACCGCGGGTCCTTCCATGCCAACTCCTGGCGACCGTCAGTTCGCCGCCAGCCGGCCCGATCCTCGGCACGGCCCCGGCGACCGGCAGACAATAGAGGAGCCTTCGGTCATTATTAGCACATGGGAACTGCCAAAGAACAGCAAGGTGCCTGCGACCGCCCACCTTCGCGGCGGGACTTCTTGCGGCTGGGGAGTGGGCTGGCGGTCGCCGGGGCGGCTGGCCTGGTCGGTTGCGGCGGCGGCGGCGGCGGTGGTGGGGGTGGCGGCGGGGGCACGCCCGGCAACTACACGCTACGGGCGCAGTACGGCGAGCTGATGGTGGGCGACCAGATGCTGCTGCTGCCGCACTACGGGAGCCTGCCCGGTCCGGTGGTCCGCACGCGGCCCGGGGCGACGCTGCGGATCACCGTGCAGAACGACTTGCCGAGCCACCTCGGCGAGGACGACGAGCCGATGGCGATGCGCCGCTCGGGCGGGCGACACACCACCACGCTGGCGACCACCAACCTCCACACCCACGGCCTGGAGGTCTCACCGACCGGCCAGGCCGACAACGTCTTCGTGCATGTCGAGCCGGGCCAGACCTTCGAGCACGTCTATCAACTACCGGGCGATCATCCCAGCGGCACGTTCCTGTACCACCCGCATGTTCACGGATCGACGGCGCAGCAGATCATGGCCGGCATGGGCGGAGCGCTGCTGGTGGAGGGCGGGCTGGACGAAGTGCCCGAGATCCGGGCCGCCCAAGACCAGGTCCTGTTGGTCAACGAGCTGCGACTGACGGCCGAGGGCCACCTCGCCAGCTTCCTGGACGGCTGGGCCCGGCGCAACGCGCTGACGCTGCGGACGGTCAATGGCGAACTGCGGCCAAACTACCGCTGCAGCCCGGGTGAGCTGCTGCGGCTGCGGCTGATCAACCTCTCGGTGCAGGACTACCTGCGCCTCTCGCTGGGCGGTGATCCCTTCTACCTGCTGGCCCGTGACGCCCACAACCTGGCGGCCCCGCGGCCCCAGAGCGAGCTGCTGCTGACTCCCGGCCAGCGCGCCGACGTGCTGGTGCGGTTCAACAGCCCCGGCATCTACCCGCTGAGCGCCGAACCCTACGACCTGGGGTACGGTGGGCTGCTGACCTCGACGCTGCTGGCGACCTTCGAGGCAGCCGGGCCGCGCCGGCCGATGCCGCTGCCGAGCAGCCTGCCCCAGGAGTCGCGCCGACGACCGCTGGCCGGTCGCCCGGTTGCTGCGCGCCGCGAGGTGGTCTTCGGGATCGGCTCCGGAGGGTACGTGATCAACGGGCAGTTCTTCTCCGAGTCGCGGGTCGACTTCGAGATCGGCCGCGGCAATGTCGAGGAGTGGACGCTGAGCAATCTGACCGGCGAGGACCACCCGTTCCACATCCATGTCAACCCGTTCGAGGTCTTCGAGATCAACGGCGCGGCGGTCGAGCCGTACTATGTGGACACGGTGAACGTCCCGCGTGGCGGCTCGGTGCGCTTCCGCTCCGAGTTCCTCGACTTTACCGGCAAGTACCTGCACCACTGCCACAACGCCTTTCACAGCGACATGGGCATGGCCTCGCTGGTGCGAGTCACCTGACCCGCGCACCGCGCCGCGGTGTATCATGGCGGCGATGGGAGCGGCCCGATGGGTGATCCGCAGCCGTCCGTCTCGTTGGCACCGGGGACCGCGGTCTACACCGGCCGGACCGCCACCGGGGACGTCACGGTCTGGGCGGCCGACTACGATGCCGAGAGCTTCGAGCAGTTGGAGCTCGACCAGGTGGAGGACTGCCAGCGCTTCCTGGACAGTGCCGCGCCGACCTGGCTGCGGGTCGATGGGCTCCACAACGTTGCGGTGGTCGAGCGGCTTGGTGAGCTGTTCGGGCTGCATCCGCTGGTTGTCGAAGACATCGTCAACGTCCAGCAGCGCCCGAAGCTGGATGACTACGGCAGCTACCTGTTCCTGGTCTTCCGCCTGGCCCGCCGGACCCCAGACGGCGTGCGCTTCGAGCAGGTTGCGGTGGTGCTGGGTGGGAGTTGGCTGCTGTCGTTCCAGGAATCGACCACCTCGGACTTCGGTCAACTGCAGGAGCATCTGGAGGCCGGCCGCCCGCGGATCCGGACCCTCGGTCTGGACTACCTGGCCTACCGTCTGCTGGATGTGGCGGTCGACCAGTACTTCGGCGTGCTGGAGACCGTCGGCGACCGTATTGAGGAGCTGGAAGACCAGCTCCTGGCGCGCTTCGACCCGCATCTGCTGAACGAGGTGCAGGCGCTGAAGCGCGACCTGATCGCGATGCGTCGCTCGGTCTGGCCGCTGCGCGAAGTGGTTGCCCAGCTCGACCGCGGCGACTCCGATCTGGTGCGGCCGGCCACCCGGCTCTACCTCAAGGACCTGCACGACCACACCATCCAGGTCGTCGAGATGATCGAAACGGAGATCGAACTGCTCGGCGGCCTGCATGACCTCTACCTGAGTCTGGTCAGCAACCGCACCAACGAGGCGATGAAGGTGCTGGCGATGATCGCCACGGTGTTCATGCCGATGAGCTTCATCGCCGGCGTCTACGGGATGAACTTCCAGAACATGCCGGAGCTCGGGTGGCGCTATGGCTACTATGGCGCGTTGACCATCATGGGCGGGCTGGCGCTGAGCATGGTGCTCTGGTTTCGGCGGCGGGGCTGGTGAGGATGGGAGAGACGTCGTGACGAAGTGGTGGCTCGTTGGGGTGCTGTTCTGGGGCGGCGGTGTGGTGCAGGCGGCTGACGCGCCGCCCCCTCCGCTGACCATCCAACTGGTAGTGGAGGTGCCCGAGCTGCAGCAGTGGGCCGAAGCGGGCCGCGACCTGATGCTGGAGTGGTACCCGCGGATCGTGCACCTGCTCCCGACCAAGGGCGGGCTGGCCCCCAAGAGCATCACGCTGCGCATCAAGAAGTCCGAAGAGGGCGTCGCCTACACCGCCGGCAGCGAGGTGGTGGTCTCGTCGCACTGGCCGTTGAAGCACCCCGGCGACAGCGGTCTGCTGGTCCACGAGCTGGTCCATGTGGTGCAGGGCTATCCGGCCTACCAGCCCGGCTGGCTGGTCGAAGGGATCGCCGACTGGCTGCGCTGGGGGATCTACGAGCGCAAGCCGCTGGAGTGGTTCGCCGTGCCGCCCGGCGAGAAGGGCTACGAGCGGGCCTACCAGGTGACCGCCGGGTTCCTGCTCTGGCTGGAGCGCGACCAGGCGCCGGGCATCGTGGCGCAGCTCCACGCCGCGCTGAAGGCGCGGCAGTACGACGCCAAGCTCTTCGAGCAGCGCACCGGCCAGACCCTCGACGCCGTCTGGACGGCCTACGTGGCGGCCCGCAAGGCGACCTGAGCCGCCGCGGGAGGGAGGCCGCGAGGCGAGGCGAAGGGGCCAGCGGAGTGCTCTGATGCAGCGCTATGCCATCCTCGCCGGCCTGCTGGTCGGCGGTCTGTCCGCCCAGCAACCGCCGCTGTCGCTGGTCGACTTCGCGGCGGCCGATCTGGCGCCACGTTTGTCGTTGCAGTCGCCGGCCGAGGTGCAGACGCAAGTCGTCGACGGCCCCGCCGGCAAGGCGCTGCAGGTCAGCATCGCGCCGGGCACCAGTGGTTACCCGGGCCTGACCATCGCCGCGCCGGGCGGGGCCTGGAACCTGGCGGCCTACGGCCGGGTGCAGACCAAACTGACCAACCTCGGCGCCACGCCGGTGACTTTGGCGGTGCGCGTCGACAACGATGGCGACTGGCAGCAGAACCCGTGGAACAGCGAGAACTGCCAGCTCGCCGCGGGTGCCAGCGCGACCTGCACGATCACCTTCGGCTGGTCGTGGGGCAACCGCGGCTACGCCCTCGATCCGGCCAAGGTGGTGCGCCTGCTGATCTTCACCACCAAGCCGAAAGAGCCGGTCTCGTTCCGGGTCGATAGCGTCGCGGCGATCGGTCAGCCGGGTGACAAGCCGGCGGGGCAGCTCGACCTGCGTCAGCCGGCCGGCGGCCAGTTGCTGCCGGCGGCGGCCGCGGTACCGGCCGGCGGCAAGGGACTCAGCGTCGCCGCGCCGGCCGGCACGCTGTGGGACCTCTCCAACGCGGCCGAGGTGGCCTTTGTGCTGCACAACCCCGGACCGCAACCGGCGCAGGTGACCTGCCGGGTCGACAACCGCTGGGCCAACCCGACCGCCAACAGCGTCGGCCGCAGCGTGACCATCGCGGCCGGCACCGAGCAGACCGTGGTCGTGCCGTTCGCGCCGACGACGCCCTGGAACGGCAACGACAAGGCCGCCGGGTCGCAGTTCAGCAACGACACGGTGGCGGCGGTCACGGTGCTCAGCGACCGTCCGCTGGAGCTGCGCCGCGCCACCGCCCAGGCCGGAGCGCCAGCGACCGTGCCGGAGTGGGTCGGCCAGCGGCCGCCGGTGCCAGGCGACTGGAAGCTGACCTTCGAGGACCAGTTCAACGGCCCGCAGGTCGACTTGACCCGGTGGACGCTGCCGGCGGCCGAGCAGGCCAGTATCTGGGACGCCAACGCCACCGAGGTGGCCGAGAACGCCAGCGTTGCCGACGGCTGCCTGCGCCTGAAGTGCGAGGTCCGCAGCGGCCCGCCAGCCACCGACCCGAAGTTGCGGAGCCGGAAGTACCGCACCACCGTGGTCACCACCTTCGACAAGTTCGCGCAGCGCTACGGCTACTTCGAGTCGCGGATGAAGCTGCCGACCACGCTGGGGCTCTGGCCGGCGTTCTGGATGATGCCCGACCGCGGCCCGACGGCCGGGGAGTGGTGGAAGCGGCAGGACACCAAGAACGGCGGTATGGAGATCGACATCCTGGAGTCCCTGGTGCGCTTCGGCCCCTTCCGGACCAACATCGCGGCGCACTGGGACGGCTATCAGAAGGACCACCAATCGCTCGGCAGCGAGCGGATCTACTACCGGCCCGACGCCCAGGGCTACGTCACCAGTGGGCTGCTCTGGGAGCCCGGCAAGCTGAGCTGGTACCTCAACGGCGAGCTGGTCGGAGTGTGGGCCAACGAGCGGGTCGGCAGCCTGCCCGGCTACCTGCTGTTGACCCTCCCAACCGGCGGCTGGGGCACCTACGGCAACATCGCCGCCGAGAAGCTGCCAGACACCTACGACATCGACTGGGTGCGGGTCTGGCAGCACGACGCCTGGGCGGTGCGGTAGGGCAGCTTTCCGGCCCCGTGGCGCGGCCTGGGTGGGAGAGCCATGGACGGTCCTGCGGAAGTCGTGCTGTTGACCGGCTTCGGCCCGTTCGGCCCGCATCGGCAGAACCCGACGGAGGTCCTGGCGCGGGAGCTGGACGGGCAGCGGGTGGCCGGCCGGCGGGTGGTCGGGCTGGTGCTGCCGGTGGTCTACGGCGAGGACACCGCGCTGGTGGAGGAGGCGTTGGCCACCTGGCAGCCGGCCGCCGTGCTGGCTCTCGGCCTGGCCGCCGGCTCGCCCGATCTGCGCGTCGAGCGTCTGGCGGTGAACCTCAGCATGACGGAGCAGGCGGGTGAGGAGCTGCCCATCGTGGCGGATGGCCCGGCGGCTTACCTCGCCAGCAGCGACCCCATCGCGGTCGCCGCCGCCATCGTCGCCGCCGGCTGCCCGGCCCACGCGCATACCTTCGCCGGGACCTATCTCTGCAACCACGTCTTCTACCAGACGCTGCACCACGTCGCGAGCCGCTCACCGGGTCTGCCGGTGGGGTTCCTGCACCTGCCCTACGCCCAGGAACTGGAGCGCGCCGATCCGGCGGCGCCAGCGCTGCCGCTCGCGCTGCTACGGACCGGCGTCCTCGCGGCGCTGCGCGCAGTCGTCTGAGCTACGGCCCGAGCAGCCAGTCGTCGAGGTACCAGGTGGTGCCGAAGTGGTTCACGCCGAAGCCGGCGTGGAGGTACGGATCGGGCCCCAGCAGCCCAATCACGACCTTCTCGACGGTCAGGTCGACGCCCGGGTAGAGCTTCTCGCAGGCCGCCTTGAGGTCGATCCCGGCGTCGTGCCAGCGGTCGTCGGCGCTGAAGCCTGGCAGCTCGCTGAGGAAGCGCTGGTTGTCGCCGACCTCCACGCCGCCGTTGAGCTTGACGACATGGTAGACCCCGCGGATCAGCAGGTAGAGGTTGAGCCGCGCCGCCGCCGGCACGCGGTAGCGGAACTTCAAGTTCGGGCGCTCGGCCAGCCGGAAGGGCGTGTCGAGCATCTGCACCGCGAACTTGCCGCCGCTGGCCAGGTTGGTGACAGCCAGCGCGCCGCCCCCCTCGCCGCTGCGGTCAAGCTTCAGCGGCGTGCGCGGATCGGCCGGGCGACAGGCGCCAATGCCGCGGCCGAAGTCGTTCTGTAGGCCGTTGCCGCCAACCTCGCCGGGATTCGCCGTCGCCTGCAGCGCGCCGATGTCCGGCAGCGCCACGCGCGGCGGAAGCTGCTCGTACCAGACCTTGACCCGGCTGACCATCACGCCGTTGTTGACCCCGAAGACGGCGACCTTGCCGCTGGTGAGGCTGCCGTCGTCGGGCACGTCGAACAGCTCATGGTCGTCGACGCTGGCCTTGATCCGGCCGCCGGCCTTGCGTAGCACCAGGTGGAACCAGTGGCGGTGGAACTTGGTGAGCCCCTCGCCCTGCGGTCCGGTGTGTTCGAAGCGCGCCTCGGGCTTGGTGTTGACGGCGATCTCGCGGCCTTTGCGGTAGAGCATCGACGCGGTGTTGTTGCGGCCGGCGTAGACCAGCGTCAGGCCCGACAGGACGTCCTTGCCGTCGCCCCCGAGGGTGATGCAGAGGTCGCTGGGGTGCAGGTAGTAGGGCGGGCCGGGCATGTCCATGCGGATGGCCAGGTAGGCCTCAACCTGCACGTCGCCAGCGTAGTCCTGCTTGCTCCAAATCAGGGGGTGCAGATCGTTGAAGCCGCCGAAGAACGACCAGCGCGGGTCGCACTTCCAGCGGTTGATGGTCTCCCAGGTGCCCTTGGCGACGTACCACTCCCAGGGCGCCTTGACGAAGGTGGTGTCGAACATCTGGCTGGCCCGGGCATCGACGCGGTCGAGTTCGAGCTGCGAGCTGATGCCGCTGATGGCGGCGTGCAACCCGCTGGCCGCCTGCGGCCGCTGGTCGAGGTGACCGAGCACGCACTCCTCGTCTTTGTAGACCAGCAGGTAGCGCCCGCGCCGCGCGAAGGTGATCGCCTCGGCGCCCGCCACATCGAACGCCGCGCGTTTGACGGCCTGGCCGCCGAGTTCGATCTGGCCCAGCAGCCGGGTCGAGTTGGCCTTGTCCTGCGCCAGCACCAGGGCATAGCCGCCACCGTCGGCGTCGTTGGGGTTGGGGGCGGCGCCGCCCCCGCTGCCGATCACCTCGGCCGGGCCGCCGCCGCCACCGACCGGGTCGAGCGGTGGCGCGCCCGCCGCCGGCGCCCCTGCCGCTGGGGCGGCCGGCTGGGCTGCGGCCGCCCGTTCGCCGGGCCGCACGCCAGCCAGCACCAGGCGCAGACTGCGGGCTTCCTTGCCGAACAGCGCCGGCTGCACGCTCATCTGGCTGTCGCCGTGGAACTCGCCGCGGTGCCAGAAGACGCCCCGCCGACTGGCCGACTGGGCGACCTCCCAGTTGCCCGCGGCCGAGGCCCAGTCGGCCATGGTGTCCTCACGGGTGAACTGCGCGGTGAACTCGATAGGCGCTGGCGGCGGCAGGAAGTCGACCGCGAGCTGGTCGAACTCGACCTTCCGGCTGCCCAACAGGCCGACCTTGCCGCTGGTCAGCTCGGGCTCGAAAGACTCGAAGACCGGCACGTCACCGACCCGGGCCCGCAGGAAGCCGCGGTGGCACTCCAGGCTGAGCTGATGCCACAGGTCGCGCCGGAAGCCGACCGCGACCTCCCCGAGCGGGGTCTCGGCGCCGTCGCGCACGCGGACCAGTTGGAGCCGGTTGCGATAGGCCGCTGGCGCGGAGGAGTCGCCCCAGCGCAACAGCAGATAGTTCTTGGCATCCTGCCAGCACGCCGCCAGGCCAATCCCGCCACCGCTGGGCGCCCGCGCGACGACCTTGGCGCGGTAGTCGGCCCAGCCGGTCGAGCCGGTCACGGCCAGCCCGTCGCTGGCGTCGAGTACCCGCAGGCCGGGGTCGAGCAGCCCGCTCCCGGCACGCTGCTCCTCCCAGGAGCCGCTGACCGCCTGCCAACGGCCGCTGCTGCGGCCGGCGAAGCTGTCGACGACATTCTCACAAGCCTCGACCTCGACATCGTCGAAGTCGGCGAAGGTGACGCCCTCGGCCCACAGGCCGACCTGCCCCTGGCCGAACAACGGCGAATCGGCCGCCAACGCCGGCAGTCCATCGATGCTGGCCTGGATGTGATTGTCGACGACCTCGACGGTCAGCCGGTACCACTGGTCATGGGCCCAACCCCCCGGGGCCACGGCGAGCACTTCCAGGCGCCCGTCGCGCACCGCCACGAGCTGCCGCTCGCCACCGCCGCTGCCCGAGGCCCAGCGCAGCGCGAGGTAGTTCTGCGGGTCCTGCAAGTAGAAGCAGAGCCCCACGGCGCCCTGTCCCGCCGGCCGCACCGACGCCGCGAAGCGGTAGTTGTCCCAGAACCAGGTCCCGCTGGTGGCCAGCCCCTCGCCCTTGACCACCGCCGCCCGGAAGGCGAACGGGTTGCTCGACAGCGCCGCCTGCGGGCCGCCCTTCTGGTTGGCGTCGGCCTCGCTGACGCCGGTCGCCACCCAGTTGCCGAGGCGCGGCTCCCACTCGCTCTTGGCGTCGGCGGCGCGCATGAAATCGTCGTGGAAGAAGACCGGTTCGGTGGCCTGTGCGGTGAGCTCGGTAATGCTCAGCTTCGGGCTGCTGACGCCGACTGCCACCCCGCCGGCGGGCAGGCTGTCGTCGTAGGCGGCCAGCCAGACCTCGCCGTTCACCAGC
Organism: Fimbriimonadaceae bacterium; assembly: GCA_020850355.1. Classification (GTDB taxonomy): domain Bacteria; phylum Armatimonadota; class UBA10988; order UBA10988; family UBA10988; genus JADZEX01. The sequence continues at coordinate 22,677 of JADZEX010000074.1, forward strand.
ACCCGGATCCGCCAGCGCTCGCGGCAGAGTGTCACGCGCAGCGGTTGCTCGCTGATCGGCGGCCGTTCGTTGGTCAGGCCCAACAAAACCTCACGGCCGTCGGCGGTGCGCCGCACCAGCCGCAGTTGCAGGGCGCCGAACTGGGCCGCATAGTGGGCGCCGTCGGCGGCGACATCGAACCGCAGCTCGGCCAGCCCATCGCCCGGCCACTCCGGGTCGGCGCCGACCACGCAGCGCAGCTTGTACTGCTCGCCGCCGGCGTCCTCAACCGGTTTGACCTCCACCGCCGCCGCGAGGGCCGTCGTCAGCAGAGCCAGCCAGCAGACGTGTCGATGCAACCGCGTCCTCCGAGGCCTCGGTGGTTCACCATTACCCCAAACGACAGGCGACACCGCCAGGTTCGTTCGCTGACAGATTACCAGAGGCGTAGCGACCTGGCAGCCGGCCACCCCAGCACGACGGGCTCCGACCAAGCGGACGGGTCGAAACTCGTTTGGCTTGCCGGCCGGGACTGGGATGAACCGCTCATGCCCGGTCTCCAGCATGGCCGGCAAGCTTCGCGGAGGACCATCCGCCTTCGCCGGCGAAGCAACCGGCGGATCGCGATCAGCTGGCGCCGGAAGCGCGGTGGACACAGCAGGAAAGGCGAAGTCGGATGCTTGACCATCGAGGTATTGCAGCCACCTGCACAGTAAGGGTGCAGCAGTACTGCCTGACCTGCTTCGCGGGATTGCTGGCACTACTGCTCGGTAGCGCTCGTCCACTCTATGGTGCCACTCACATTGTATGCATTGGCACTGCGTTCTTCGCCGACCCGGCTATCCCTGCGCGGCAGTATGCCGGCCAAGATGCTGAGGTGTTGGCGGCGCTATGGAGATTGGGGTACCCGCAGTCCAAGGCCCCGGTTGTTGTAGCGAATGGTACCATGGCGTCAGCGCGAACACCAAGGCGATTGACAATACTCCGAGATCTCACCGCGGCGCGTGAGGACATGAGTCACGGCGACACATTGATAGTGTACTGGTCCGGACTAGCATGCGAAAGCAATGGCGACAGCTACCTGCTTGCAGAAGATAGCGACGTGGGCAGGCTCGCCTCTACTGCTGTCACGAGCGACGACTTGACCCGGTCTCTGCGGGGCTTTCGTGGAGCCCAGATCCTGTTGATGTTAGATATCCATTCAGTTGACACCCGTGACGCAAGCAAGGCACCCGTGCTTGCTGCCTCAACTGTCGCTGCTGTTACAAGTGCGCTGTCTAACGCAATCGCGGAAACAAACATAGTAGCAAGCATTGTATTCGCATGTGCGACGGGAGAACGAACCCAGGATGACGCCGCAAGGGGATTGGGACTCTTCTGCAGCGGGCTGGTTGACATGCTTGCTGATGCATCTTCTGCAAGCACACAGGAAGTGTCGGCTAGCGAGATTGTCAGGCGATGGCGCGGAGCCGCGGATCGCTGGAGAACGATCGACCGGGAGAGTGTGCCAACGCCCATCCTCTGCGCGGCCTCTCCTGGCGAGGTGCATATTGCCATGCCACTTGTACTTGATCGAGCTAGACGGCATGATGTGACGTTGGTCCGGCAGGTTGGATCGCTCTCAGTATCGGCAAACTGCGACAGTATGGCTGTTGTGATCAACAACTATCAGATTGGTACTGTGCACGCGCCATGGCCAGTCCGGCTTGTTGTTCCTATTGGCGCGATGTCCAGCACTGGAAGCCACGCTGGCCGGACGCCTGCGACGGAGCGTATTGAAGTGGCATTTGGTGAGCAAGAGTCAGTTCATCTCAATCTGGTTAGCTTCCCGGCTCTGAAGATCAGGTTGGCCCAACCGGACACGCTAGTCGAGTTGGATGGAGAGGTTATCGGCTCTGGTGGGCCTGACTGTCCAATCGATGTTGCGTCGATCGAGCCTGGGACACACTCGATTCGTGGGTTCAAACCTGGTCTACTGTCCTCTGCTAGAGAGTTTCTAGTTCAACCCGGTGTGGACGCGGTTGAGCTGCTGTCGCTCGATGCTCCTGGCGCGGTCGTCGTTGGCGTTGATAAGGGGCCGGCTACGGTTTTGATTGATGGTGTTAGCGTTGGTCGTACGGGAATGGGCGTTGGTGTCATGGTCGGTTCTCTTGAGCCAGGCGAGCGCCGAGTGGATATTTCAGGTCCTGGTATTGCAGTGTCGTTCTTGGTTTCGGTCCGGTCTGGTGGCTGTGAAGTCGTCTCAGTCGCGGGAAGCGGTTCTGACGTCCGGGTCACGCTTGGCGCCGATGTTCCTGGCTCGGTGCGACATATTGGTGAGCACATCGTTGGGGATGGAGAGACTATTGATAGTATTGCACGTGGTTACTGCATGACGGTGTCTGAGTTGGTTCGACTCAATGCGTGGCTGGAAGCTGGCAGAGCCGTTGTGGGGACAGCCCTTTCAGTCTACTCGCTGGCGAATCTTGTCTCTCCTGGCATCGTTCGTAAGGATGGTCTGGCTGTCGTTCAGCCGGCCGGCGAGGATGCTTTGGGCTCGGGTCCTGTTGGTTCTTCGGCCAAGAAGGTGGCTAGTGTCAGGCCTGAGGTTCGTCGGGCCTTCAATGTTAAGGGCGCGGTTGGCCGGCTCGGTGTTGTAATTCACGACGGCGCGTTTATCTTTCGGCAATGTGACACGAAGTCCTCTGTGCTGTATGTTTGTCCAGGTGGTACGCGATTGTGCCTGCGCTCGCAGTTGGGTGTGTTTTACAGTGTGCTGATGATTGATGGGTCTGTGGGCTTTATACACAGCGAGACTGTCAGACTAACGAATACTGACTTGGTACAGAAGGGGACTCGTCGGTAGGCACACGGTGTGGCACGGGTGTGTTAGGCTGGAATGTGGCAGCTTCGGTATTGCCTGAAGCGTGTTTGTGTGTGTGTCTCGGTGGTTGTCATCCAGACTCCGAAAGGGTTTGTTGTCTGTCGCTGGTCGGTGGCGGTGTGCTGTCCATCGCGTCAGTTCGGGCTTGACGTGATAGCAGTCCTCGCAGTCAGCGCCGGGCCGCGAGAGCTGAGGCGCGGCGTTGCCGGATCCCTGCATCGGGGCTATACTGCCTGACGGGGCCTGTCGGGGCCCGCGGAGGAGACCGTCATGGGCATGACCATGACCGAGCAGTTGCTGGCGCGCGCCGCCGGACGGGACGCGGTCAGGGCTGGTGAGAACATCTGGGTCGACGTCGACGTGCTGATGACCCATGACGTCTGCGGGCCGGGCACCATTGGCATCTTCAAGGAGCAGTTCGGCGCCGGCGCCAAGGTTTGGGACCGCCACAAGGTGGTGATCATTCCCGACCATTACATCTTCACCGCCGACCAGAAGGCCCTCCGCAACGTCGACATCCTCCGCGACTTCGTGCGGGAACAGGACCTGCCCTACTACTACGACGTCGGCGGCGACCGCTACAAGGGCGTCTGCCACATCGCCCTGCCCGAAGAGGGGCACACCCGGCCGGGCGAAGTGCTGATCGGCACCGACAGCCATACCTGCACCGCCGGCGCCTTCGGCGAGTTCGCCACCGGGGTCGGCAACACCGATGCCGGGTTCATCCTGGGCACCGGCAAGACCTGGCTGAAGGTCCCGCCGACGATGCGCTTCGAGTTCAACGGCGAGTTGCCGCCGTACCTCATGGCGAAGGACCTGATCCTGCAGGTGATTGGCTCCATCGGCTTCGACGGCGCGACCTACAAGGCGATGGAGTTCGTCGGCGAGGGCGTCTTCGGGCTGAACATCGAAGAGCGCATGACGCTCTGCAACATGGTGATCGAGGCCGGCGGCAAGAACGGGGTGATCGCGCCCGACGAGGTCACGCGGCAGTACGTCGGCGAGCGCACCCGGCGGGCCGGCACGAAGCAGACCTGGAGCGAAATCCAGGACACCGCTGACGGCGACTACTGTCACGTGCAGGCGTTCGACCTCAGTCGCCTCGAACCGTCGGTCGCCAAGCCGCACCGGCCCGACAACCTGGCGCTGGCGCACGAGTTGCGCGGGACCCGGCTGGACCGGGCCTACATCGGCAGTTGCACCGGCGGCAAGATCACCGACTTCCTGGCCGCGGCGCGCATCTTGCAGGGCAAGGAAGTGCGCATCGACACCTTCATCGTGCCGGCCACCACCGAGGTCGCGCGCGGGCTGCACGAGCAGCGGGTCGGCGGCCAGACGCTCTTCGAGATCTTCGAGAGCGCCGGCTGCCGGATCGGCCAGAGTAGTTGCGCCGCCTGCCTCGGCGGGCCAATCGACACCTTCGGCCGGCTCAACGAGCCGCTGCGCTGTGTCAGTTCGACCAACCGCAACTTCCCTGGTCGGATGGGCCACAAAGAGGCCGAGGTCTTCCTGGCCTCGCCGCTGACGGTCGCCGCTTCGGCGGTGACCGGCGAGCTGACCGACCCGCGCGAGGTGCTCAGCTAACATGGAAAAGCTATTTCGCGGCCGCGCTTACGTCGTCGGTGACGCCGTCGACACCGACCAGATCATCCCGGCGGAGTACCTGGTCTACAACCCCAGCGACCCCGAGGAACGCCGCTTCTTTGGCAAGTACGCCCTCTGCGGCGTGCCGCCGGCGCAGGCCGGGCTGCCGCAGGGGCAGGTCCCGTTCGTGCCCGAGGGCGCCTTCAGCAGCGAGTTCGCCATCATTGTGGCCGGCAGCAACTTCGGCTGCGGCTCGTCCCGCGAGCACGCCCCACTGGCCATCGGCGAGGCTGGCGTGAAGCTGGTGATCGCCGAGTCCTACGCCCGGATCTTCTTCCGGAACGCGGTCAACGGAGGCTACCTGTTGCCGGCCGAGGCGGCCGAGCGGCTGATCGACAAGGTCCAGACCGGCGACGAGCTGGCGGTCGACCTGGAGGCCTGCCGGGTCGACAACCTCACCCGTGGCGAGAGCTACGCGCTCTTGCCGCCGGGTGACATCCTGCCGATCTTGGAAGCCGGGGACGTCTTCGAGTACGCCCGGCGGGCCGGGATGATGGCACGCTAACCGGCCAGCCGCGGGTCTTCCTTGACGCTCACGCCACTCGCCTGGGCGGCGCGCAGTTGGGCGGCCAGCGCGACAATCCGGCGAGCGGCCAACGGTGGCGGCGTGCCGCGGTCGTGAATGTTGCTGACCAGGTTGCGCTGCGCGTCGGTGTCGCCGGGGCGCGGCTGCCAGGCGAGGTAGGCCGACAGGCTGTCGGCGGTCGACAGGCCGGGCCGCTCACCGATCAACAGCACGACCACCGCCGGCTGCAGCAGGCGGCCGACCTCGTTGAGCAACCCGACTCGCGCGTGGCGGACCACGAACGGCTGGCCGAATCGCCAGCCCTGGTCCGTCGCGAGGTCGGCCAGCAGGGGCAGCAGCCGTGGGCCCTGGCCGGCCAGGGCGGCCACCGAGAGGCCATCGCCGAGCACCACCTGGAAGTCGGCCCCGGCCGGGCAGCGCTCCCGCAGCACCGCCTCGGCGACCGGGCCGAAGCGCCGCCCGAGGTCCGGCCGGCGCAGGTAGGTGGCCTTGTCGGGCGCGGCGCTGCAAACCTCGAACAAGCCGTAGCGCTGGATCAGCGCGGCGCCGAGATGCTGCTGCAACTCGAGTTCGCCCCACACGGCGTCGACCGCGGCGGCGTGGTCACAGCGCAGGGCCAACTGCGTCGCGGTCCGGTAACCATCGCCCGCGCCGCCGACCAGGCAGCGCGCGGGCGTCCGCGCCAGCAGGGCCTGCAACCGCGCGGCTGGGGTGGCCGGATCGCTCATCGGGCGGCCTCCGCGGCGGCTTCCAGGCGGGGCAGCAACGGCAGCAGGGCCGTGGCCGCGGCCTCTGGCGGCCCGTGCGGCACAGTCTGCTGGTACCACTGCGCAAACTCCGGCGCCGGCCGCAGGTTAAACAATCGTCGCACCGCCAGGGCGTCGTGGTAGCTGGTGGTCTGATAGCTCAGCATCACATCGTCCCCGGCCGGCACGCCCATGAAGTAGTTGCAGCCGGCCGCCGCCAGCAGCAGTTGCAGGTTGTCGGCCGAGTTCTGGTCGGCCACTGCGTGGTTGGTGTAGCACACATCACAGCCCATCGGCAGGCCCAACAGCTTGCCCAGGAAGTGGTCCTCCAGCCCGGCGCGGGTGATCTGCCGCTCGTCGTAAAGGTACTCCGGGCCGATGAAGCCGACCACCGTGTTGACCAGCAGCGGGTCCAACGCCCGCGCCACGGCGTAGGCCCGCGCTTCGCAGGTCAACTGGTCGATGCCGCCGTGAGCCTCGGCCGACAGCGCGCTGCCTTGCCCGGTCTCGAAGTACATCACCTGCGAGCCCACCCACTCCACCGGGCGCGTGGCGTGGCTCGCCAGGACGGCCTCGCGGCCTTCGTGCAGCAGCGCCAGGTTGATCCCGAAGGCGGCATTGGCCGCTTGCGTGCCGGCGACCGATTGGAACAGCAGGTCCACCGGCGCACCAGTCTCCAGGGCTGCCAACTGCGTCGTGAGGTGCGCCAGCACGCAGGTCTGGGTCGGCACGCCGAGGGTCGTCACCAGCCCGTCCAGCGCGCGGAGCAGCGCCGCCACGCCGGCGACGCTGTCACCGGCCGGGTTGACCCCGACGACGGCATCGCCGCAGCCATAGAGCAGGCCCTCGGCGGCGGCCAGCAGGATGCTCGGCAGGTCGTCGGTGGGGTGGTTCGGCTGCACCCGAATCGCCAGCACGCCGGGCTCGCCGAGCGTGTTGCGACAGCGCGTGACGACCCGCTGCGCCGCGGCGATGGCCACCAGATCGCGGTTGCTGCAGAGCTTCGCCACGGCCGCGGCGACTTCCGGGGTCAGCGCGCGTGGCAGCCAGGAGGGCAGACTGCGGCTGGCGGCGCCGCGCAGCAGCCAGTCCCGTAACTCGCCGACGGTGAGCGAGGCCAGGTGCCCGAAGGCGTCCTGGTCCAAGGAGTCGACGATCAAGCGGCTGACTTCGTCCTGATCCGGGTCGAGCAGCGGCCGGGCGACCAGGTCGGCCAGCCGCAGATCGGCCAGGGCCAACTTCGCGGCGACGCGCTCGCGCTCGGAGCGGGCCGCCAGCCCGGCCAGTTCGTCGCCCGCCTTGGCCTCATTGGCGCAGGCCAACAGCGTCCGCAGGTCGGCGAAGTGGAAACCCTCGCCCCGGACGGTTGCGCGATAGGCCATTGGCGACTCCTGGCGCTAGTGTGTCGCCAGCACGGGCACTGGTGTATCATGCCGCCAGAGGTATGGCGCACGATGCCCGAGGCGATCCAGGCGCAGCGAGTGGCGGTCTGTGGTGGGGGCTACACCGGCCAGGCGATCACCCGGGCCCTGCGCCGGCTGGGCAAGACCGTGGTGGTCACCGACAGCCGCCCGGCGGCCGAGCTGACCGCGGCGGCGCAGATTCTGGCCGACCTCGGGGCCGAGTTCCACGCTGGTGCGCACGACCCGGCTGTGATCGGAGCCTGCGACCTGGTCGTTACCTCGCCCGGCGTCTCGTGGCGCGAACCGGCCCTGGAGGCCGCCCGGGCGCGGGGTGTGAGGGTCTGGGGCGAGCTCGAGTTCGCCGCCCGCCTGACCGCCGCCAAACTGGTCGGAATCACCGGCACCAAAGGCAAGACCACCACCTCGGCGCTCACCGCGCTGATGTTGGATGCTCCCCTGGCCAACGCCGAGGCCTACTCCTCGAAGGGTACCCCACTGACTGAGCTGGTCAGCAACAGCCCCGAGATGCCCTTGGTGGTGACCGAGATGTCGAGTTACCAGCTCGACCGCATCGACGCCCTGCGGCCCTGGGTCGGCGCGCTGCTGAACATCGGTGAGGACCACATCGAGGAGCACGGCAGCCTGGCGGCCTATGCCGCGGCGAAGGCCAACCTGTTTCGCAACCAGGCCGGCGACGACCGCGCCGTCTACAACCACGACGACCCGCGGGTACGCCCGATCGGCGAGGCGCTGACCGTCAGGCGGTTGCCGTTCAGCCGGCGCGAGTCGCTGGCGGCGGGGGTCTGGTCCGACGAGGCCGGCATCGTCACGCAGTTGCCGGCCGCCCTCGGTGGCCTGAGCGGCCGGCTGCTGCGCTGGGATCAGGTCAGCCCCGCCTTGCGGCTGCAACGGCCGAGCCTGCTGGCGGCCTGCGCCATCGCGCTGGCCGCTGGCGCCGATCCCGCGGCCATCGGTGCCGTGGCCGGCCAGTTCGCGGGCCTGCCGCACCGCATGGAAATCGTCCGGAACTGGCACGACCTGACCTTCGTGAACGACTCCAAGGGCACCAATCCGTTGGCCACCGAGAACGCGATCCGGCAGAGTCCGGCGCCGGTGGTGCTGATCGCGGGCGGTCTCACCAAGGGTGTCGACCTGAGCGTGCTGCGCGAGCCGTTTGGGCTGCTGCGAGGGCTGGTGCTGATCGGTCAGGATGCGCCCCTGCTGCGGGCGGTCGCCGAGCAGGCCGCCGTGTCACAGGTCCGCGCTGCCGCCACGCTGGAGAGCGCGGTCGAGGCGGCGCTCGAGCTGGCCACGCCGGGCGACTGGGTGGTGCTCTCGCCGTGCGGCGCGAGCTTCGACATGTTCCGCGACTTCGCTGACCGGGGCGATCAGTTCAAGGCCATCGTGCAGCAGTTGCCGGCCTGAGCGACGCGCAACGCCAGCGCCACAAGCGGCTCTTGACAGCGGCCGGCCGCCATGCGACAGAAGCTCCGTGACTGTTGCGTGACGCGGCGGTGGCAGGTGCTGACCAAGCCCTTGCCAAGTTGCTACCTCAGCGTGCGCGGTGCGGTCTGGCCGCCAGACCAACCGCCCGCGGCACTGCGAGAACTACCATGCTGCAGGAGTGGACCGATCCGGATCAGGGGCAGCCGCGAGGGTTGCTGCCGCTGGATTGCCGCCGCACCATTCAGCGGGCGCCCGGCACGGGCCGGCTGCTCAGCCGCGACGAGGAGCGCGATCTGGCCCAGCGCGTGCAACGCGGCGACGCCGTCGCGCGGCAGGCCTTCATCGAGTCCAACTTGCGGCTGGTGCTGAGCATCGCCCGCCACTACCTCGGCCGGGGCGTCTCCCTGGCCGATTTGGTGCAAGAGGGCAGCATCGGGCTGATCCACGCTGTCGACCACTTCGACTGGCGGAAAGGCACTCGATTCAGTACCTGCGCCACCTTGTGGATCAAGCAAGCGATCCTCCGCGCGCTGCCCGGCCTGCGCCACCCGATCCGGATCCCGAGCCGGCTGCTCCGCGAGGTCGGCGCGCTGGAGGCGGCCACCGAGATGCTGACGCAGCAACTGCAGCGGCCGCCGACGGCCCGCGAGCTGGAGGCCTACTGCGCCGCCGACGTCACCAGCATTGCCGATCTACGGAGTCTGCCGCTGGACGCCGTGTCGATCGACGGGTCGGACGAAGATGGCCGCCGCGGGCTGGGCGAACTGCTGGCCGACCCGGCCAGCAGCGGTCACGAGGAGCGCATTCTGGGCAACCTCGGGCTGCCGGGGCTGGAACAGGCGCTGCAGTGTCTCAGCGAGCGCGAGCGGCAGGTGCTGACGCTGCACTACGGCCTGGGCCGCTTCCGCGAGCACACCCTCGGCGAGATTGGCCATCTGCTGCATCTCTCGCGGCAAAGGGTGCGCCAGATCGAGGCACTGGCCCTGCGCAAGCTGCGCCAGCAGGTGCCGCGCGACCGCGACGACCGCCGGGCCTCGGCCTGAGGGTCCTCAGAACCCGTTGCCCGCGAAGCCCTTGCCCGCCTGCGACGCCAGCAGCATGTCGTTGAGTTCCTGCGCAATCGCCGTCATGAACTCCATCGAGCTGGCCTGCAACGGGTTCGACTTGTACTGCGCGGTGGCCTTGTCGATCAAGCCGCCCAGCCGTAGCCGCAGGATCTGCTGGAACTGCTGTCCCGAGTCCGGGAGCGCTGTCAGGCGCTGTTTGGCCTCACCCGCGAACCAGTCGAAGAAGGCCGGCAACTGGCTGCGGTCAGCCGCCGCCTTGCCCAACATGCCGTTGCTCTCGGTGAGCAGCAGGCTGAAGCCCTCATCGAAGCGGTCGACCAACTGCATCTGACGGTACGACATGCCGCCCAGCACCGCCAGCAGGGCGATCCCTGCCAGCCAGGCCTTCACTCGCCAGGTCATCAGCAGCTACCTCTCAGACTCATCCGGCTGTCAGTTTCGCGGCGGCGGCGCGCCGTTACACTGCGCGGCCTAGTCGCGGCCCGGCGGGCGTCACCCGAGCGCGCCGGCAACGGGCAGCCCGACTCGCCGCCGGCCGGCTGCATTTCGTTGCCGTTACAGGAGGCGCAAATCCCGATTTCCGGCGATGATCCTGGCGCGGCGGATCTGCCGCGGGTAGCGCCCGGCGTGCTAAGATACCGCGTTGTCGCTCGGCGACGCGTTGGCAGAGGTGGAGCTCGATGTACATCTACGCGCTGGGATACCGTAACCCCTACCAGGGTGATAAGCCGTTCGTGCTGTTCCTCGCCGCGCAGCGGCTGCTCCGGCGCGATGAGGCGTTGGCGGCGGCGGTCGAAACGGTGCGCAACGACTCGTTCGGCAACGAGTGGGTCGACGCGGTGTCGCAGGGCGCGCTGTGCGGGCCGCTGGAGGTCGACGGCAACCTGCCCCAGCCGACGATTGCGGTGGTCGTGGACTGACCACGGTCAGCGGTGGCAACAACACCCGGCGCCGCACCCGTGGCCGGCTGCGGCAGGCGCGCTGGAGCTCGACTTCGGTCCGGCGACGGCCGCGGCGAAGGTCGAGAAGACTCGCTCCGTTTCGTGTGAACCACATTCGGGGCACTCGTGGCCGGAGCGCTCGGCGTCGCGCTTTTGCAGCAGCGTGAAGACCTGCTCGCAGCCGGCGCACTTGTACTCGAAGAACGGCATCGCTGACTCCTTTGCCTAGGCCAACACCTGCAAGCGGTTGACCACCTCCCGCTGCGGCGCCAGGCCGACGGCGACCCGCGCCGCCATCACCCCGCCGGGCACATCGGGCGTGCGGCCAGCCAGAAACACTGTACCACCCCTGGCGGTGACGCGGATCAGATTGCTGTTGGTGCCCGGACAACGCCGCAGCCGCGTCGCGACTGCCCCGGCCAGCGTCTCCGCAGCCAGGCTGCGCGTCGCCGGCGGTTGGTCCGGCCAGGGCCGGTGGATCCGCATCTGCAGGGCGATCCGCGCGGTGCTCAGCACATCGCCGGCGAACTGGAACTCCCAGCCCGGCATCGCCTGCAACAACCAGCGCAAGCGCTCCTCGCCGCCGGCTGCCGTCACCGCCTCCAGGACCTCGTCCTTGTCGGCCGGGAAGGGCACCGCGGTCAGCAGGCCGTCGAGCCGCGCCAGCAGACCTTCGTCGACGCTCACGACGACTGCGCCTCCGGGCTGGCCGCGGTGGCGGCGGCGTGGCGGCGCTTTTCGAGCCGTACGTGCAGCCAACTCGGCAGCACCGAGAGGACGATCACCAGGAGGACCAGTCCCAGGAAGAAGTGGTCGAGTTGCTCCGGCGTCAGGATGTTCTTGAAGAAGGTGCCGACGCCCCAGCCAACCCAGGTGGTGGTGTTGACCCACAGCAGGGCCCCGAAAAGGTCCCACCAGAAGAACTTGCGGTAAGGCATCGGGGCGGCGCCGGCCACAATCGGCGCGAAGGTCCGCACGAACGGCATGTAGCGCGCCAGGATCACGGTCTTTACGCCATGCCGCTCGTAGAACGCCTGCGCGGCGAGCAGGTGCTGCCGCTTGAAGAACCGCGAGTCCTCGCGGGCGAACAGCTTCGGGCCGGTCCACCGCCCGAACCAGTAGCCCGTATTGTCGCCGGCCACCGCCGCCACCGACAGCAGCAGCGTCAGCAGCACCGGATCCAGCAGACCCTTCGAAGCCACCAGCCCGGCGGTCATCAGGAGGCTGTCGCCCGGCAGGAAGAACCCGAAGAACAGGCCAGACTCGGCAAACACGATGCAGAACAACCCGACGTAGCCGGCCTGGCGGACCAGGTCCTCGAGGGCGATGCCAAAGAAACTCACGAAACTGCCTCCGCTCTGACGTTGGCCTCCGGCGCCACCTGCAACTGCTCGCCATCCCACCCGCCGACGGTCACTTCGACCTCGGCTCCCAGCGGCCCGGACCAGGGCACGGTCATCCGCAAGTAGTCGCGGGTCAGTCCGCGTCCGCCGGCGTCGTCGTGCGCCTCGAGCAGCACCGTCACCCGCCGGCCCACCCGGCGCCTCGCGAAACGGGCCCGCAGCTCGGTCCGCAGGGCCAGCAGCTCGCGCACCCGCGCCTGCTTCTCCGCCGGCGGCACATCGTCGGTCAAGGCCGCCGCGGCGGTGCCGGGTCGGGGCGAGTAGGGGAAGACGTGCAGGTCGGCCAGCGCCAACTCCTCGACCAGCGCCACCGTCGCCGCGAACTGGGCCGTCGTCTCGCCAGGATAACCGACCAGCACGTCGGTGGCCAGGGCGAGGTCGCCCAGGGCCGCCCTGGCCTGGGCGACCAGCTCGCGGAACCGGCGCACCGTGTAGCCGCGCCGCATCGCCCGCAGCACGGCGTCGTCACCCGCCTGCAGCGGCAGGTGGAGATGCTCGCAGACTGGCGGCAGGTCGGCCAGCAGGCCCCACAGGTCGGGGCCGATGTCGAGGGGCAGCAGCGAGCTGAGGCGCAGGCGGGCCAGGCCGGGCAGGCCGGCCAGGGCGGTCAACAGATCCTGCAACGGCCGGTGCCGCGACCCGCGCCGGTGCGGGTCGTCCCAGCCGTAGGCCCCCAGGCGGATGCCGCAGAGCACCAGCTCGCTGGTGCCCTCTACCAGCCGGCGGCGGGCCTCGTCAACCACCGCGGCCAGCGGCCGCGAGCGGTGCCCGCCGCGCACCTGCGGCACGATGCAGTAGCCGCAGACATGCTCGCAGCCGTCCTGCACCTTCAGCATCGCGCGCACCCGCCGCGGTGCCGCCGCAGCCGGTGATGCCGGCGGCAGCAGTCCGAGCGCGCGGCGCCGGCGCAGCTCCAACAGCACCGCCGCGGGGAGCGTCTCGCGGTCGCGCGTGCCGCGGACCACCTCGACCTCAGGCAACGCCTCGAAAACCGCCCGGCCGACGCCCGCGGTGTAGCACCCGGTCACCGCCACCACCGCCTCAGGATGCTCCGCCGCCAGGCCGCGGACCAGCTTGCGGGCCTTGCGGTCGGCCACCAGCGTCACTGTGCAGGTGTTCACGACGTAGGCGTCGGCCGGCTGGCCGTCGGCCACCACCGCGCAGCCGGCAGCCCGGAACGCGGCCGCCAGGTGGTCGCTGTCTGCCTGGTTGACCTTGCAGCCAAGCGTCCGGAAGGCGACCCGAAAGCCGCCGCCGGCGAGGTCAGGCGGGGGGCTGGGGGACGACGTCGAAATCGTGGAACTCCTTGCCCTTCTCGATGGACAGAATGTCGAGCGCCACGGCCGCGCCCTCACCCGCAGCGATCACGGCCTGGGTCTTGTGCTTCCGCGCCGTCCAGCCCAGGGCGTAGACCTTGTCCAACGAGGTGCGTCCGTCGCGGTCGACCAGTACCACGCCCTGCTCGTCGCGGGCCAGGCCCAGTTGATCGACGAGTTCGCGCTTGGAGCCGATGGCCAGCACCAGATACCGCCCGCGGCTCGCGCCGTCGGCAGTCTGCACCGTGAAGCCAGCGGCAGCGGCCGCCAGCCCGGTCACCTCGGCCTGCCGCAGCACGGCGCCCTGCGCGCTGACCTGCTCGCGCGCGACCCGCTGAAACTCACTGCCGCTGATCGCGGGGATCCCGAGGTAGTTGTAGACCATCGCCCGGTGCATCGGGGTGCCATCGACGCCGCACACCTCGACGCTCAACCCGCACTTTGCCAACAGCAGCGCCGCGCTCAGGCCGCCAGGCCCATCGCCCACCACCAGCACATCCTGCATCTCTGCGCTCCTCCATCGTCTCAAGCGGTTATTATGGGGCCGTTGTGGTCAGGCGTCGACGCTCCTGGCCGCGTGACACCGGCGACCCGAGCAGGCGGCCTGACGCGGCCCGGGCCGTCCCGAGGGGATCCAAGCGATGCGTATCACTGCTGTCGAGACCCACGTCTGTCACTGTTACCGCGCCAACTGGGTGTTCGTGCGCGTGCTCACCGACGAGGGCCTGCACGGCATCGGCGAGGCGACCCTCGAGATGCGCGAGCCGACCGTCGCCGCGGCGGTCCACGAGCTGGAGCGCCACCTGATCGGGCGCGACCCGCACAACATCGAGGCCATTTGGCACGAGGCCTACCGCGACAGCTACTGGCGCGGCGGGCCGGTCTTGATGACGGCCCTCTCGGGAGTCGAGATGGCGCTCTGGGACCTCAAAGGCAAGGCCCTCGGGGTGCCTGTCTGGCAGCTCCTCGGCGGCCAATGCCGGGACCGCGTGCCGTGCTACGCCAACGGCTGGTTCGCCCCCGCGAAGACCCCCGCGGAGTTTGCCGCCAAAGCCAAGGTGGCGGTCGCCCAGGGCTTCCAGGGACTCAAGTGGGACCCCTTCGGCAGCGCCTACCGCACCATCAGCAAGCCTGACCTGCGCCAGGCGGTGGCCTGCGTGCAGGCCGTCGCGGAGGCGGTCGGGCCAGCGGTGAACATCCTGATCGAGGGCCACGGCCGGTTCGACGTGCCGACCGCCATCCGGATCGCGCACGCGCTGGAGGACTTCGACATCACCTGGTTCGAGGAGCCGATCATGCCCGACCATCCCGAGGGCATGGCCGAGGTGGTCCGCCGCAGCCGGGTCCCGATTGCCGGCGGCGAGAGGCTCTACAGCCGCTGGGACGCGCGGACCTACCTGGAGCAGGGCTGCGCCGACATCCTGCAGCCCGACGTCAGCCACGTCGGTGGGGTCGGCGAACTGAAGAAGATTGCCGCGATGGCCGAGACCTACAGCCGGATGGTCTGCCCCCACAACCCCATCGGCCCGGTCGCCAACGCCGCCACGCTGCACCTGGCGGCCTGCGTCCCGAACTTCTGGCTGCTCGAAACGATGAACACCGACGTGCCCTGGCGGCGCGCGGTGACCACCGAGCAGGTCTACTTCGAAAACGGCGAAATGCTCGTTCCGACGGCGCCCGGGCTGGGGTTGGACCTGAACCTGGAAGCGATTGCCGCGCACCCCTATGAGCAGCGTAACCTGCGGCACTACGTCGGCACGCTGACCGCGATCCGGCCGCCCGACGCGGTGGGGTGGTTTGTCGGGCAGGAGTAGCTGCGCAGCGGACCGAATGCCGCGGTCGGGCGGCCGGTGGAGACCACGGACCATGCTGCACTATCTCGGGCTGCGAGGCATCGGCCCGGCCCCCGAACTGGACCTGGAGTTCGGCGACCGGCTCAACCTGCTGACCGGTGACAACGGCCTGGGGAAGAGCTTCGTGCTGGATGTGGCCTGGTGGGTCCTGACCCGCACCTGGGCCCGCCGGATGGTGGTGCCGCGCGTCGGCGCCACGAAGCCGACGATCAGGTTCGGCTACGGCAAGCGGACGGCTGGCGACTTGGATGGCGAGAGCCAGTTCAGCCGCGAGAAACAGGCTTGGACAGTCCAGCGCGGCCGGCCGGCAGTGCCGGGTCTGGTGCTCTACGCGCAAGTCGACGGCGGCTTCGCGGTGTGGGATCCGGCGCGCAACTACTGGCGCGACGCAGACCGCAGCCGTCCGGCCGCCTACCACCTGGCGGCGGCCGAAGTCTGGGAGGGCAACCGGCAGTGTGAGGGGTTGATCCGCGACTGGGCCTCCTGGCAGCGCGAGCAGGGCGACCGCTTCCGGTTGTTGCGGGCGGTGCTGGAGCGGCTCTCGCCGTCGCCGGAGGAGACGCTGCAGCCGGGCGACCTGGTGCGAATCCTGGCCGACGACCCGCGCGACTACCCGACTCTGCGGATGCCTTACGGCGAGGACGTCGCCGTGGTCCATGCGTCCGCGGGCATGCGGCGGATCCTCGCGCTGGCCTACTTGCTGGTGTGGGCCTGGCACGAACACCGCCTGGCGGCGGAGCTGCGCGGCCAGCCGGCGAGCAACGAGATCATCTTCCTGGTCGACGAGATTGAGGCCCATCTGCATCCGCAGTGGCAACGGCGCATCGTGCCGGCCTTGTTGGGGCTGTTGACCACCCTCACCGATCACGCCGACGCGCGGGTCCAACTGCTTACCGCGACGCACTCGCCGCTGGTCCTGGCCTCGGCCGAAGACGACTTCGATCCAGCGCAGGACCGGCTCTTCACCTTCGACTTGCAGGACTCCGCCGTGCGGGTGATCGACGACGGCTTCGCGGCGCGTGGCACGGCCGACAACTGGCTGACCTCGGCTGCCTTCGGACTGCGCTCGGCGCTGGGCTCGGTGGAGCAGGAGCAGCTTCTCAGCGACCTTTCGATGGCCTCGCTGCAACCGGACCTGACGCGCGAGCAGTGGACGGCCCTCCGGCAGCGGCTGGCGGAGTCGTCGCTCGCCGAGACCGATCCGGCGCGGGCCCGTTGGCATGCCCTGGGCGTCCGGCGAGGATGGCTGGAATGATCCGCGTGCAACTCGCTCCAGAACCCGCGTCCTTCGACCGGCAGGTTCGGCAGCCCGGGCAGCAGGCCCTGGCCAGGTACCAGGCTGCCCTGGCCGCCGGCCGGCGGGCCAGCCTACGGCCGCTCTGGACCCGTTGCCTGGACGACCTGATGGCCGGCTACCACCAGGTCTGCGCCTACGCCTGCCTGTTCATCGACCGCGTTGCCGGCGGACGGAGCGTGGAGCACTTCGCGCCGAAGTCCCAGGCACCGGAACTCGCCTACGAATGGACCAACTACCGGCTGGTCTGCACCCGGATGAACGCCCGGAAGTGCGACTACCAGGATGTCCTGGACCCCTTCGAAGTCGAGGACGGCTGGTTTGTGCTCGATGAGATCGAGTTTCGGGTGCACCCGGCGCCAGGGCTGCCCGCGGCGCTGCGACAGGGCGTCGAGGCGACGATTCGGCGGCTCCATCTGAACGACGGGGACATCTGCCGGACTCGACGGGAGCACTTTGAGGACTTCGGCCAGCAGCCCGAGCTGTTGCGCAAGTACAGCCCCTTCGTGGCCCGTGAAGCGGTGCGCCAGGGCTGGATCTAGGGAGTAGGACCAACTAGGATGCGCCTTCTGATGTCGTACTTCGGTCTCAGCGTGGCTGCCGCCACGGGGCTTGGTTATGTGGGCGGGCCGTGGCTGTCGGCCGTCTACCTGGTGCTGGCCTGGCTGGCGGTCTCGGCCGTCGGGGCCTGGGCGACGCTGCATCCGCCGACCATTCCGGTGCGCCGACGGTGCCTGCCGGTGGGGTTCGAGCCGCGGGAGATCCACTTCTGGGCGGCCGACGGCACGCCGCTGGCCGGGTGGCACTTCAGCACCGCGCAGGTCGCTGCGATTGGGGTGGTGATCCTGGGGCACGGTGCCTTCGAGAACCGGCTCGGCGTGATCGACTGCCTGCCGCAGCTCAACGCGTTGGGCTGGGAGGTCGTCTCGTTCGACTTCCGGGCCCGCGGGCAAAGCGGCGGGACGCACTCCACGATTGGCTGGTACGAGGGTGACGACTATGTCGCGGCGGCGGCCTGGGCGCGCGAGCAGCGGCCGGGCTTGCCGGTGGTGCTGCTCGGTTACAGCCAGGGCGCCTCGGCGGCGTTGTTGGCCGGAGCGCGCGACCCGCAGATCGATGGCCTGATTGCCGATAGCCCCTACGACCGTCTGGACCGGGCGCTCGACCGCCATCTGCGGACCTTCTTCTGGATTGCCAGCCCGGTGCTCGGGGCGCCGGCGCGCTGGCTGATTGCGCGCGGCCTGGGGGTGCCGCTGCCCGAGGTCTCGCCGCTGGCCGCGGCGCCACGCCTTGCGGGGCGGCAGGTGCTGCTGATCCATGGCAGCCGCGACTTCATGTGCGAGCCGGCCGGCGCGGAGCGCATCGCGGCGGCGATTGGGCCGAGTGTGGAGTTCTGGATGGTGCCGGGCGCCCGCCATACCAGGGCTCGGCGGCGCCTGCCGCAGGAGTACTGGCAGCGCGTGGCGGCGTTCCTGGAGCGCGTCGCCGCCACGAGAGCAGCGTGAGCGGCGACAGCCTGGCCGGCCAGCGCGTGCTGGTGACCGGCTCCAGCCGCAACACCGGCCTGGGCCTCGCGCTGGCCTTCGCCCGGCAGGGCGCCCGGCTGATGGTCCACGGCTCCGACCCGGCCAACGTGACGCGCGCCGTGGCGGCCGTCCGCGAAGCCGGTGCCGAGGCGGTCGCCGCGGTCGCCGATCTCGGCACCGCCGACGGTGTCGAGCAGCTCTTCGCGGTTGTCGACGCCGGTCTGGGCGGGCTCGACGTGCTGGTCAACAACGCCGTGCATCTGGGCGTCGGGCCGACCTTCGTCGACATCGCCGACGATCTCCTAAGCGCGGTGCTGGAAGTCAACCTGAAGGGCTACTTCCGCTGTGGGCAGCAGGCGGCCCGCCGGATGATCGCCGCGGGGCGGGGTGGGGCGATTGTCAATATCAGCTCCAACACGGCCGACCGGCCGGTCCGTGGGCGGAGTGCCTACTGCGCCTCGAAGGGTGCCATCGACGCCCTGACGCGGGCGATGGCGGTCGACCTGGCACCCCATGGCATCCGCGTCAACACCGTCGCGCCGGGCTATATCTGGACCGACCGCTGGGAGCAGATCGGCGACGCCTGCGCCGCCCGGCGCCGCGCCAACATCCCACTCGGCGAACCAGCCACCGCCGCCGAGGTGGCCGCCGCGGTGCTCTACTTCGCTGGCCCGGCGGCCGGCAACGTGACCGGCGCCCGGCTGGTGGTCGATGGCGGGGTGATGGTGCAGTTGGTGCCGGCGGATTGTGACGGGTAACCGTGCTGGACGTTGCGACGGCCCTGGTAGCCACGATTCCGGTACTGGCCGCGGCGCGCCACTGCTGCCTCGCCCCGCTGAGCGACGTGATCAGCCTCAACAACCACAACTTCCGCGTCGCCGCTGACGGTCACGTCTACTTGCTGCGCTTGGCCTCTGAGCATGGTCGCTGGCTCGGCATCCGGCGGGCCGAGGAAGCGGCGGCGGCCCGCGCGGCGGCGGCCGCGGGGGTGGCGCCCGAGATGGTCTGGAGCGACGCGCAAGGCAACCACTTGCTGACCTGGCTGGAAGGCCGGCACTGGCAAGCGGCGGATTTCGCTGACCAGGCCAACCGCCAGCGCCTGGCGGCGGTGGTGCGCCAACTCCATGCGGTGCGCGGCGTCGCGGCCAATGGCCGGGTCGGCGATCGGATCAATGCGCTGCTGGTCAGTGCTGCGGAGTTGGGGCTGACCCTCCCCGCAGAGGTCGCCGCCTGCCGCGCGCAGGTGCGAGCCTTGGAGGAGGCGCGGCGAGCGGACCCGCGGTGGGCCGAGGGACTTTGCCACAATGATCTCTGGGCCAACAACTTCCTGGATGATGGCGAGCGCCTGTGGCTGGTCGACTGGGAGTTCGGCGGCCTGGGCGACGGCCTCTACGACGTGGCGACGCTCTGCCGGGCGGGTGGCTTCAACGACACTCAGCAGCAGGAGTTCTTGCTGTGGTGCGGCTACCGGGAGCGGGATTGGGACCAGCTGCAGCAGATGCAGACCGTGGTCGCGATGTTCGAGGGTTGCTGGGCGCTGGTGATGCACGCACTCCGGGGCAGTGCGGGCTTCGACTATCTGACTTCGGCGCAGAGCACATTCCGCCGGCTGGCCCCCGCGCCGTCGCCCGTTGGCGCTGGGTCGTCCGGCGCGGAGGTAAGGTGATGCCGACGACGGTCCAGCCGCAGATCCACGGGGCTGCAGTCCACGGCGCCCGACCCGGCCATCCGGTGCTCTACGCCATGGCCGCGACCGGTGAGCGGCCGTTGACCTACGGCGTCGACGGCCGGCCCGACGGGCTTGCCGTCGCCGCCGAGAGCGGCCCGCTCACCGGGAGCTGCGCCCCTGCCCGCCCCGATGCGC
>JADZEX010000075.1 GCA_020850355.1 Fimbriimonadaceae bacterium
CTATTGGTACTCCAATGGGCCTGGCCCATTTTCGTTGCCCCCACCTCGCGCCAGGACCTCTGCCGCGGTGATCGGGGGCGACGGCCCCCCCTGTGGTCCCCCCGAAATCGGGGGGCCGACACGGGTACCGACCCACAAGCGGCGCGGCGCCCCCCCGTGCGGTTGCCGACGCGGGCGACCACGCCGGGCAGACCATCGCGAGACGGTCTGTGTAGGACCATCGGCGCCGGTGGAGGGCGGACCTTTGCTCCGGGCGGGGCCTTGCGCGGGCGGTCTGGGCGGGGCATCCTGCGGGGGAGGGGCAGGAGGCGCGTGGTGTCCGACCAGCCGAATGTGCAGCAGGCCGTGCCGTTCTTCGGGGTCACGGCGATGCCGGAGTCGTTGGCGTTCTATGTCGATGGGCTGGGGTTCACGTTGACCCAACACTGGTCGCCCGAGGGCAGCATCCGGTGGTGTTGGCTGCAGCTCGAGGGCGCGGCGGTGATGCTGCAGGAGTATGTCGCCAACCAGCACGGCCCCGGGCGGCCGGCCGGGACGTTGGGGCTGGGGGTCAGCATCTGCTTCATCTGCCGCGACGCGCTGGCGCTCTACCATGCCTTCCGCGAGCGGGGCGTGGCGGCCAGCCGGCCGTTTGTCGGCAACGCGATGTGGGTCACCAACGTGACCGATCCCGACGGCTACCAGCTCTGCTTCGAGAGCCCGACCGACAGCCCGGAGGAGACGGTCTACCAGGAGTGCAGCCCAGCGGAACGGAGCACGCCATGAATCCCCTGTGGCCGACGGTGGTCGCCTTGCTGTTGGCCCCGGCGCCGACTGCTTGGACCGTGGTGACGCTGGCCGGGACGGGCCAGGCCGGCACCAGTGGCGACGGCGGGCCGGCGCTGGCGGCGCTGTTGGACCAGCCCTTCGGCCTGCTGCGCGGTCCGGACGGCGCGGTCTGGGTCTGCGAGTACCACAGCGGCGCGGTCCGCCGGATCACCGCCGAAGGTCGGGTGGAGAGCGTCGTCCCGGCCGACGGCACCTTCCGGGAGCCGCACGAGATTCGCTTCGACGCGGCCGGCGATCTGTGGGTGGCCGACACGGGGCATCACCGCGTGGCGAAGGTGGATCTCCCAGCGGCGACGATCAGCACGGTCGCAGGGAGCGGCGTGGCGGGCTTTGCGGGCGATGGCGGTGCGGCCACGGCGGCGCAGTTGCGGTTGCCGATCAGCATTCAGTTCAACGCCGCGGGCGACCTCTTCATCTGCGACATCGGCAACCACCGCGTGCGGCGGGTGGACCACGCCAGCGGGGTGATCAGCACCTACGCCGGGACCGGCCAGCGCGGCCCGACGCCTGACGGCGCGCGCTACGCCGAGGCGCCGCTGAACGGGCCGCGGTCGCTGGACATCGACGCGGCGGGCAACCTCTGGCTGGCGCTTCGGGAGGGCAATCAGGTGTGGCGGCTCGACGCCGCCAGCGGCACCGCGACGCGGGTCGCCGGGAGCGGCAAGCCTGGCTACAGCGGCGACGGCGGGCCGGCGCTGGCGGCGACGCTGAGCGGCCCAAAGGGGCTGGCGCTGAATGCGGCCGGGACGCGGCTCTATCTGGCCGACACCGAGAGCAGCACGATTCGGGTGATCGACGTGGCCACCGGGCGGATCGACCTGGTCGCCGGGACCGGGCGTGCCGGGCGCGGGGCTGATGGTCCGGCGGCGGCCTGTGCCCTGGCGCGGCCGCACGGCATCGCCGTCGATCTCGATGGCAGCCTGCTGGTGGGTGATAGCTACAATCACCTGGTGCGGCAGATCCGACCGGCGCAGGACTAACCGCCCGCGGCCCGAACCCGCCGCGGGGAGACCACTGGTGGTGCGACGACCGTGGCTGCTGCTGCTGCTGCTGGAGGCGGTCGCGATGGGTCAGACGACCCCGGCGCGCTTTGTGCAGGATCGCTTCGCCATCGGCCTGTGGGTCGATCCACCGGTCGACGACCGGGCCGCCGAGCGCTACGCCGAGCTGGCGGCAGCCAACTTCACGGTCGTCCTGGGCGGCTTCGGGGCCCGCACGGCCGAACAGGTGAAGCGGCAGTTGGAGCTGTGTGAGCAGCACGACCTGCGGGCGATCGTCGCCCGGGCCGGCCTGCCGCCGGAGCAGTTGCCGACCGGGCCGGCGCTGTGGGGGTACATGGTCCGCGACGAGCCGAACTGCGCGGCGTTTGCGGGACTGCGCGCCGAGGTCGACGCGCTGCGGGCGGCGCGGCCGGGGAAGCTGGCTTACATCAACCTCTTCCCGAACTACGCCAGCCCGGCCCAGCTTGGCGCGGCGACCTACGAGGAGCATATCGCGCGGTTCCAGCGCGAGGTGGTTCCCGATGTCTTGTCGATGGACCACTACCCACCGCTGCAGCCGCAGGCCGACGGCCGCGACGGCTACTGCGCCAACCTGGCGGTGCTGCGAGAGCAGAGCCTGGCCGCGGGTGTGCCGTTCTGGAACTTCTTCAACACGATGCCCTTCGGGCCGCACTGGGACCCGACCGAAGCCGACCTGCGCTGGCAGGTCCACGCCTCGTTGGCCTACGGCGCCAAGGGGGTGCTCTACTTCTGCTACTGGACGCCCCGCGGGGACGAGTTCCCGAAGGGCGGCGCGATCCTAACCGCCGAGGGTCGCCGGACGCGCCACTACGGGCAGGCGCAACGGATCAACGGCGGCTTGAAGCAGTGGGGCCCGACGCTGCTGCAGCTCACCAGCCGCGCGGTCTACCGCCTGCGGCCGGGCGCTGATCCGGCAGAGGCCCTGGCCGGCTGCCCGCTGACCGCCGCCGTGGCGCCGCACGGTGACTACCTGATCGGCAGCTTCACCCATGCCGACGGCCGGCGGGCGGTGCTGCTGGTGAACTACGACCGCGCCTTCACGAGCTGGCCGACGGTGAGCTTCGACGTGCCACCGGCGGCCGTGCTGGAGGTCAGCACCGAGACGGGCGCGGCGGCGCCGGTGGTGGACGACTCCCCGGACCTCCCCGGTCTGCAGCTCTCGCTGGACAGCGGCGGCGCGCGGCTGTTCCTGCTGCCGCCGGCCTAGGCGCTACCCCAGCACCTCGGCCAGGCCGATCCCAGACTCGCCGGCCACCGAGTAGAGCAGATAGACCCGCTGGTCGACGTCGACGAAGATCGCCGGGTCGCGCAGCGCGTGCTCGCGGCCGGTCGCCGCTCCGGCGATCGACGGTGTCACCGGCAGGTCGACGCCTTCGGCGACGGTCTCCGGGCGGAGCACCTCGACCAGCGGTCCAGCCTGCCAGGTCTGCCAGTCGTCGGTCAGGGGCACGGTCCGCCGGAGAATCCGCTCTGGCGCGTCGCCGATGTTGCTGTAGTAGACGTCCAGTAGCTCATTGCGACGGTGCACGGCGACATGGCGCGGGCCGGGGGTGTTGCCGCTGGGGCTGGGTTGGGTGCGGTCCGGCAGCACGGCGTGGCTCTCTTCGAAAGGCTGCAGACCGTCGGGTGAGCGGTACAGCAGGCCGCCTTTGGCGAGGGCGAACCACTGCTCCTGGTATGGGAAGGCCCGGAAGTAGAAGGTGCCGAGGGCGGCCGGCAGCGCGGCCCAGTGCAGCCCATCGACTGACCGCGCGACGTAGCTGAGCTGTCCGCCGCCGGCCTTGGCCGGGCCATGGAAGTACATCCGCAGCTCCCGCCGGGCGTGGTCGATGTGGACGTCGGGCGAGGCCAGGTGGCCCTGGCAACTGGGCACCTGGTCCAGCCGCAAGGTGCCGGGCTGGTAGATCGTCCAGGGTCCGCTGAGCTGGTCGGCGGTCGCCAGGCGGATGTAGCGTCCGCTATGGTGCGCGAAGTAGAGGTAGTACCGCCCGAGGCGCTGCGGCAGCCAGTCGGGTGCGCGGATCAGCGACGGCCCGTTGAGGTTGTGGCCATCCCGGCCCGGCAGCATCGCCGGTGAGATGATGGGCGCGGGCGTGACCCGCCGGACCACCGCGGGGGGCGGATCGGCAGCGGTCAGGGCGGTCAGCAGGAGCAGCGCTGGCATGGCGTGCGGTATACCACCGGCGCCCCACCAACGCAAGCCGGCTCGCTCAGTGTCCGCCGTGCTCCGCGGCCGCCCCTGGCGCGGCGGCTGGTGCGCCGTGTTCGTCGCCACCCCAGTTGCCGGCGGGCTCCGGCCGTGGCGGGGGCTCGGAGTGCTGGTCGGCCTGGCCGTGCCCGCCGCTGGCGGCGGGCTCCTTGGCCGGTGCCGGACGCGGCTTGCCGTCGGCTGGCGGATGGTCCTTCTGGTGCGGCAGCCCGGTCGGCACCAGGGCGTTGCCGATGGGACTGGTGATGTCCTTCGGCTGGCTGACCGCGTCGGCGCGGCTGAGCCGGTCGTAAGCATCGATCGGCTGGCGGGTGATCACGATCTCGATCCGCCGGTTGCGGGCCAGTTCGGCGGCATTGCGGCCCTGGGTCAGCGGCAGCGAGTCGGCGAAACCGCTGCAGACGAGCTGGCGGCGGCTGAAACCGTGCCGCTCCTCCAAGTAGCGCGCCACGCTGCCGGCGCGGGCGCAGCTCAGCTCCCAGTTGCTGGGGTAGGCGGCGGAGCGGATCGGGCGACTGTCGGTATGGCCCTGAACCTCGATCTTGTTGCCGGTCAGGCGCAGCTTCGGGGCCAGCGAATCGAGCAGCCGGCGAAACCAGCCACTGAGTCCGGCCGAACCACTCTCGAACGGCACCAGCCCGCCCGACGAGCTGACGGTCTCGTCGAGGGTGATCACCGCGCCGCGGCCGGTCAGCTTGGTCTTGAGCTGCTTCTCGACATGCAGCTTCTTGGCCAGCTTGGCGACGTCGTCGACCACCGCCGTGAGTTCGCGGTCGGCGCGGGATTCGCCCTTCTTGTTGCCGGGGGTGCCGCCGGCGTGGATCAGCATCGCCGGATTCTGCCCCGGCCCGCCATCGGGCATCAGGCCGGCGGTCGGGGTCTTGACCTTCCGACCAACGACGCCCTCGGCGCCGCCCGCGATGGGGGCAAAGGCCTGGTGCATCGACTCGACCAGCTTCTTCATCTTGGCCGCATCGACCTGCGACATCGTGTAGAGCACGATGAAGAGGGCCATGATCAGCGTCACCATGTCGGCGTAGCTGACCAGCCAGACCGCGCCGTGTCCGCCGCCTCCGCCTTCCTCGTCGCTCATTTATGCGGCCTCCTTGGCGGCGCCGCCCGAAGCGTCGGTGATCTGCTGCCGAATCGCGGCCGGCAGGTAGGCCTTCAGGCGGTCTTCCAGGTTGCGCGGGTTCTCGCCGGCCTGGATCCCCAGCAGGCCTTCCAGAATCAGCTTGTAGCGGAAGATCTCCTCGTCGCTCTTGATCGCCAGCTTCTTGCCGACCGGCATGAAGAAGGCGTTGGCGAGGCCACAGCCGTAGAAGGTGCACAGCAGGGCCAGGGCCATCTTGTGGCCGACGGTGCTGGGGTCGAGGTCGGAGAGCATCGCCACCAGGCCGAGCAGGGTACCCACCAGCGCGTAGCCCGGCGCCACCGAGCCGAGGAAGTCGTAGATCCCCCGCACCTCGGCGTGGCGGTGCTTCTTGGCCGCCAGGTCGGCCTCCAGGATCAGGCGGGTCGACTCGGGGTCGAGGCCGTCCACGACGAACTGCGTGCCGCGGGCCAGGAACGGGTCGTCGAAGTTCTTGACCATCGAGTCCAGCGCCAGCAGACCCTCGCGGCGGACCATCGAGCACATCTCGACAAGCTGCGAGACGGTCTCGACGAGGTTGTGATGCTCGCTCTTGATGACCTTCATCAGCCCGGCCGGGGCCTTCTTGACGAGGTCCATCGGGTACGCCAGGCAGCACGCCATCAGCGTGCCGCCGATGGCCGTCAAGGCCGCTGCGACGTTGATGTAGCTAAGCGGATTGCCGCCTTCGATGATGATCGTCACGAAGATGATCACCGCGGTGCCGACCAGGCCGATCAGTGAAGTGATGTCCATCATGCCTACCCGTCGTCTAGGATGGTCCTGACTCCCCATCGGCCAGCGGCTGGAGCGCTTAAGGCCGTCCGATGACCTGACGGTGTCGGGCGAGGCCTCTTGCGGGCGGTCGGGGTTGCTGGCAGACTGCGGGTCGGAGAGCAGCGTGCGGATCCTGGTCGCCCCGGATTCCTTCAAAGACTGCCTGCCGGCGGCGGCGGTGGCGGCGGCGCTGGCGGCCGGTTGTCGCCGCGTGGTGCCGGACGCGACGGTCGTCGAGCTGCCGCTGGCCGACGGCGGGCAGGGGACCACCGCGGCGCTGGTCGCCGCGCTCGGCGGCGAGTGGCGGACGGCCACCGTCAGCGACCCGTTAGGCCGGCCGATCAGCGCCCGCTTCGGCTGGCTCCCCGCCGAGCGCCTGGCGATCCTCGAGATGGCGTCCGCCTCGGGCTTGGAGCGGCTGGCCGCGACCGAGCGCGACGCGCGGGTGACCAGCACCGCCGGCACCGGCGAGCTGCTGCGGGCCGCGCTCGAGCTGGGCGCGCGGCAGATTCTGCTGGGCATCGGCGGCAGCGCCACCAACGATGGCGGCGCCGGATTCGCCACAGCCCTCGGCGCGCGGCTGCTGGACGGCCGTGGCGCTGAGCTGCCGCCCGGCGGCGCGGCGCTGGCGGGGCTGGCCCAGATCGACACCCGGGGGCTCGATCCACGGCTGACGCAGGTCGCGCTGCAGGTCGCCTGCGACGTCGACAACCCGCTCTGCGGGCCGCGCGGCGCGAGTGCGGTGTACGGTCCGCAGAAGGGCGCCGACAGCGCGGCGGTGGCTGTGCTGGATGCCGCCCTGGCGCACTACGGCTGCCTCTTGGCCCGCGACCTCGGCCGGGCGGTGGCCGAGCAGCCTGGCGCCGGCGCGGCGGGCGGGCTGGGGGCGGGGCTGCTGGCCTTCACCTCGGCGCGGCTCTCGCCGGGGATCGAACTGGTCCTGCAGGCCGTGCGGTTCGACCAGCAGCTCGCCGACGCCGACTTGGTGATCAGCGGCGAGGGTCGCCTCGATGCGCAGACGCTGCACGGCAAGACGCTGGCCGGCGTGCTGCGGCACGCGCAACCGGCGGGCGTGCCGGTGGTGGCGGTGGCGGGCGCGGTCAGCGGGGACCTGGCGGCGCTGCGGGCCGCCGGCCTGGCGGGCGCGGTGGCCCTGCCGCGCGGGCCGTTGGATCTGGCGACGGCGCTGGCGCAGGCGCCCGAGCTGCTGGCGGTTGCCGCCGAGACGGTGCTCGGGATCTTCCTGGCGGGCCGTCAGCGCAGCTCGTAGACCGTCGTCAGGCGGGACTCGTCGGGAAACACCGGCACCAGGCGGCCAGCCGCAAGGGCCTGGGCCACCAACGCTGCGTCGTCGGTGCCGCTGGTGCGGTTGGTCGGAAAGGCCGGCTCGAAGACCAGCGCATGGGTCACGCCGAGCGCCCGCCAGGCCGCCAGGTAGGCGTCGACCGACCGCCGGGCGTGGTCGGCGATCAGCGTGTTGTGGCCGCGCTCGCCCCACAGGTAGTCGCGGTCCAGAGCGTAGCCGCGCGGCTCGCCGAGCAGGATCACCTTGGCGGTCGGGGCGGTGTGGGCGTTGATCCACTGCATCGCCCGCGTGCCCGGGGCGCCGCGTTGGAAGTACTCCTCGACGCTCCGCCCGCCCAGAGCCACCTGCAGCGCCGGGAACGTCGCGCGTTGGGTGTAGCCCAGCCCGCCGGCCACCTGCAGCGCCAGCGCCAGGGCCATGACGCTGCCGGCCAGTGGCAGCCGCAGCAGGGCGTCGGCACCCCAGGCCACCAGCAGCGCCCAGAGCGCGAGGTGCGGCACCAGGTAGCGGGTGTACTGCATCGAGACGAACCAGAGCAGCCCCATCACCAGCAGATGCGCCACCAGCAGCGAGGCCACGCGGGCGGTGTCGATGGTGGTGGTCTCACGAATCGCTCGCGCCGTTGGGACCTCCACGGCGCGACCGAACTCGGGCCGGTAGACCTGCCGCACGGTCTCGTCCCGCGTCTCGGTGTAGGGCACCCAGGGCTCGCGCCGCCGGCGGCGGCGCAACCCGCCCAGCACCAGCAGGGCCGGCAGGCCGGCGGCCAGCCAGAGCGGGCCGAGGCGGCTCTGACCGTCGAAGGTGAGCCCCTTGTCGTAGAACCAGTCCGGGTCGAAGGTCACGTGCCAGGCCGCGGTCAGCAGGCGTGTCAAGCTGTGGTGGCTCCGCTCGGTGGGCTCCAGGACCTCCACGCTGCCATCCTCGCGGCGCCTGAAGGCGCGGCCGAAGTCGTGGTGCGCGGCCTGGTACTGCGCGGCGCGGTCGGCGCTCCAGTGTGGACTGGCGAAGACGCCGTGGGCGAATGGGAAGACCGGGTTGCCCGTCGCCAGCCAGGTCCGCGCGATCCACGGCCCGGCGACCAGCGCCGCCAGCAGGGCCACCCGCAGGGCGTCGGCCCGGATCGCGCGCTGCGGCAGGCCGTCGCGCCAGCCGAGGCCGACGATCAGCGCCAGCAGGACCGCCACCACCAGCACCCCGGTGTACTTGGTGCCGTAACACAAGCCGCCAGCGAGGCCGATCAGCGGCAGCCACTGCGGCAGCCGGTCGCGCGGCTGGAAGCTGCCGTCGGGCCGTGCCCGCACGGCCTCGCTGCGCAGGTTGAGGTAGCGCAGCAGGCCCCACCAGGCCAGCAACTGGTAGACCGCGAACCCCGCCTCGGTGTAGGCGCTGCCCGCCTGGAACAGCACCAGCGGGGTGGTGGCACACAGCAGCACGGCCAGCCAGCCGCACCGGGGACCCAGGAAATCGCGGCCCAGGAGGCCGACCAGCAGCAGCGCCAGCAGGCCGTAAACGGTCTGCACCCCCTGCGCCAGCGAGGCGTCGCCGACCAGCAGGGCCAGCGTGTAGAGCATCTCCAGGGTCAGCGGGAAGGCCGTGTGGTGGTCGTAGGGCAGCACCGTCACCCAGCCGGTGCGGGCGTAGACCTTCGGGGCGGCGAGGTGGTAAGTCAGGTCGTCCCAGGCCACCGGAGGCAGCCAGGCCACCAGCAGCGCGGCCGCGGTCAGCAGCAGCAGCAGCAGCCCGACGGCCAGACTGGCCCAGCGCGGCCAGGCCCCACCGGGCCAGAGCTGCGGCCAGACCTCGACGGCTTCGAAGGCGACGGTCGTCTCCGCGGTGCGTCGCCGCAGTGCCGCGGCCGCCGCCCGCTCGCGCCGCAGCGGTGCCACGCCCAGCGCCAGCGCGCCGAGCAGCAGCAGCCAGGCGACCGGGGTGGACAACCCGCCGAACAGGCCGACGGCCAGGGTGAGGTAGGCCAGCGCGGCGAGACCCAGCGGCAGCCGCACCGCCAGCTTGCGCAGCGGGCCGTCCAGCAGCAGCCGTTCGCAGCGCGCCAGCAGCGCGGTGCCGAGGGCGTAGCCCGCGGCGACGAACAGTGCCAGCAGCAGGGCCCGCGTCACGGCGCCAGGCCCCGCGCCAGATAGAGCCCGGCGACCAGCAGCACCCACAGCGTCAGCAGCAGGTCAGGCAGCAGGCGCGCCGGGTCCAGCAACCGCGGACCGGCCGGGGGCTGACTCAATAGACCGCCTCCTGCCGAGCCACCTCGTAGGCCAGCAGCACCTCGTCGAGCGGTGTTCCTGGCTGCACCATGTGGCTCGTGCAGAAGATGTACCCGCCGCCGGGCTTGAGGTTACGCATCACCCGACGCACTTCGCTGACCACCCGGTCACGGTCGCCGCGGCCGAGCACGCTCTGCACATCCAGCCCACCGTAGAGCGCCAGGCGGCCGGCGTACTGCCGTTTGATCGCCAGCGCGTCCATCCCGGCGCTCTCCTGCACGGGGTGGCAGATGTTGAAGCCGAGGTCCACCACGCCGTCAAGCACGCTGGTGATATCGCCATCGCTGTGCAGGCTGCACCACAGGCCGCAGGCCTTGGCCTGGGCGGTGATCCGCGCGGTGGCGGGGCGGATCACCTCCTGCCAGAAGTCGGGTGGGAAGAGCAGCCGGTCCTGCATCCCCCAATCGTCGCTGACATGGATCACGTCCACACCGATCGCGGCGCAGTGCTCGATGTAGCGGCACGACCAGGCGGCGATCTTGTCGTACAGCCGGCGGCACAGCTCCGGCTCCAGCAGCGCCGCAATCAACTGGTTCTGCAGGCCGACGAAGCCGTTGGCGCACTCGAAGACGCCGGGCGTCTGCACAAACACTGCCCGCCCGCGGCGGCCCTGATCGTGTTCGACGGCGCGCTGCAGCGGCGCGTAGATCGCTTCGTCGTCGGCGCTGGCCAGGGTCAACTCGGCCGCGTCGGCCATCGACCAGACCGTGCCGAAGGTCGGGTCATGGTCGACCCCGGGCGAGCCCGTCCGCGGGACCCCACTGAGCGGGCCGCCGGCCGGGAAAGCCTGGATCATGTCCAGTTCGAGGTGGTCGGCGAAGGTCTCCCAATCGCCGAACCGCGCATTGATGTCCTCGGTCACGCCGGGCTGGCCGAAGACCCACAGGTAGATCGGGCAGCGGTCGCCCTCCCGATGCTCCAAAGCGGCGATCACACGTTCGCGACCTGTCATGCGGCACCTCGCGGCAGCGCGGTTCGCGGGCCGCGCGGGGTCTCCTGCCGACCGGAACCGGCGTCGCGCGGCGAGTGTCGAAGCCAGCAGCCCGGCTGCGGGCCCGGCGGGGAGCGTGCTGCGATGGGTCGTCTTAGCCTGGCCGTCTGTCTGGTGGCACCGCTCGGCGTGGCCGCCGCCGAGGTTGCTCCGCCGGCGCGGATCCTCGTCGTCGGCACCAACACCCCAGCCGACGCCGCGACCATCAACGCCGCCATCGCCGCCAGCCCTGAGGGCTCCGAGGTGGTCTTCCGCGGCCGCTTTCTGATCAACCAGACCATCCGCCTGCGCTCCGGCCGCTCCTACGCGGGTGAGAGCCGCGCCGGCACGGTCTTGCGGCAGGCCGACGGCGCCAACCTGCCGGCGCTGCTCGCGTCGGAGGTCTGGCTCGACAACACCACCTGGACCGGCACGCCGATGGCCATCCGCCGGCTGACCTTGGACGGCAACCGGGCCGCCAACCAGCAGACCGCCGGCCTGGTGCTGCGGTCCTGGCTGAGCGTCGCCGAAGACCTCCACATCACCAACATGCCCAGCGACGGCCTGCGCCTGACCAGCCTCAGCGCGGACGGCACCGGCCTCAAGACGACCCAGGTCAACGGCCGCCTCGCCGACTGCTTCATCGAGCGGTCGGGCCGGCACGGGATCTTCGTCGAGGATCCGGGCAATGCCGTCACCGACTGGATCCTGCGCGACAACTGGATCGCCTCGTCCGGCGCCGACGGGATCCACCTCGACAACGCCGCCGGCTGGATCATCGAGCGCAACCACATCTACGGCGTGCCGCAGCACGGCATCTATGCGCACCGGCTGTTCGCCACCAGCCTCAGCGACAACTACATCGAGGGCTTTGGCGAGACCGCGCAGCCCGGCACCTGGTGCGGCATCCTGGCCATCGTCCAGGGGGACGCTGCCTCGACCATCACCGGCAACCGGATCTTCGGCTTTGGTGGCGAGCAGCACGAGGGCTCAACCTATCGCTATCTGGCGGTCACCCCGAAGTACGGCGCGGCGTTGGTGACGGTCAGCGGCAACGCCATCCGCGGCGCCGGCACGGCGCGCTCCACCGGCCTGCACTACGAAGCCGCCGCCGGCCGCACGCTGACGGTGGTCTCGACCGGTAACGCGGTCGACCGCGTCGGCACGCCCCGCCTGGTCGGCGAGCGGGTGACCCTGGCGCCTGGTCTGTAGCCGCCCGGATCCGTGCCGGGTTCGGGTCCCGAACGCCGTTTGGCGACCGCTGCAACCTGGCGACTCGCCGGGTGTCAGACCAAGCAGCCAGGGCTCGCGGAGCCTGGGGAGGCGTGCATGTTCGCTCTGTTTCGCGAGGGCGGCGCGGCGATGTGGCCGCTGTTGGCGTGTTCGGTGGTGGCGGTCGCCGTGATCCTCGACCGCGCGCTGTACGTGCTCCACGGCCGTTGCGACCGCGGGCAGTTGCTCGACGAGGTGACCCGCGGCTACCGCGCCGGCGGCACCGACGAAGCGCTGGCCGCCGCCCACACCTTCCGCGGGCCGGTCGCGCGGGTCGTCCGGCACACCCTGATGTCGGTTGCCAGCAGCACCCCCAAAGAGCTGCACGCCACCGTCGAGCGGATGAAGATGTTGCAGCAGTCGCTGCTCGAGCGGCGCCTCTACCTGCTCGGCACCTGCGGCGCGGTGGCCCCGTTCATCGGTCTGTTCGGCACCGTCGTCGGCATCCAGAAGGCCTTCGCCGACATCGCCGCGACCAAGCAAGCCGGCATCGATGTGGTCGGCGCCGGCATCTCCGAGGCGCTGGTGGCGACCGCCGTCGGCCTCGGCATCGGGATCGTCTCGGTCGTCGCCTACAACCTGCTGAACAACGTGATCGACAAGCTCAGCCTCGACATGGACCTCGCCGGCGACGAGGTGCTGTCGCTGCTGGAGGCCCCGCGGGAGGTTTGAGATGGCCTTTGGCAGTCCCGACCGCCGCGGCCGCGGCGGCCGCCGCAACCGGCGCAAGCCCTTCACCGAGATCAACATCGTCCCGCTGACCGACGTGATCCTGGTGCTGCTGATGATCTTCATGGTCACCGCGCAGTTCATCACGGCGCAGTCCAACGGAATGCGGCTGAACCTCCCCACCGCCGCCCATGTCGACAACCTCGACGACCTGGGTGGCCTGCGGGTGACCGTCGACCCGGCTGGCAGCCTGACCATCAACGGCACGCCGGTGGTCGCCGATCAACTGGCCGCCGAGCTGCGCCGGTTGCAGCAGAGCCCGCAGCAACTGGTGATCGTCGAGGGCGACCGCCAGACGGTGCTGCAGCACGTCGTGAACATCATGGACGCGGCGCAGGACGCCGGGCTGGCGAATGTCGTCCTGGCGACCGGCGCCGACGGTCCCGCGCCGCCGCCCGCCGACCCCGCGGCGGGCCCGCTGCCGGCCCAATCGCCTGCGCCGCCCGCCGGCCCAGCCGCCGCCGCGCCCAGCCCGGCCGCGCCACCGCTGGCCGAGGAAGCCGCCGCGCCGTCGCCCTTCGTGACCCCGCCGACGCCCTGATTGCCTGGAGAGATGCACGAACCACCTCGACCCACCGCGTGCGGTGGGTCGAGGCTTTGGGGCCGGCGCTTCAGACTGCCCCCTGCTCCCGCAACACGCGTGCCGCGGCCGTGGCGCGGTGGAAGGTGGTGTGGTGCAGCGGCGTCTGACCGGCCGCGTCGCGAGCGTTGACGTCGGCGCCGGCCGCGATCAGGCAGCTGGCGATGGCGGCCTGGTTGGCGTGCGCCGCGGCGTGCAACGGCGTGCTGCCCCAATGCTCGTTCTGGTTGACCGCGGCGACCTCGGCCCCGGCCGCCAGGAGCACTTCGACAACCGCCAGGTGGCCTTTCCAGGCCGCGCAGTGCAACGGTGTCGAACCGTCCTTGTCGCGAGCCTCCAGCAGCGCCGGGTCGGCGGCCAGCAGCTCCTGCACGCGGCCGGCGTCGCCCGACTTGGCGGCCTTCAGCATGTCACGGGCGGTGGGATCCATGCCGACACTGTGCGGCGGCTGGGGACCGACGTCAGGGGAGGGTTGCCGCCCGCCCTCGTGGGGGGCGGGCGGCCCGTGGTGCTAGACTGTCGCCTCCGGCGTCGCCTCGCCGCTCGGCGGGCGGGCGGCTTCTTCGAAGCGCAGGCGCTTGCCCTCGGGGTCGAGCGGGTCGATCTCGACCTCGACGGTGTCGCCGTTGCGGAAGCGGCCGGCGAGGATCTCCTCGCTCAGCGGGTCCTCGATCAGGTGTTGGATGGCGCGGCGCAGCGGCCGGGCGCCGAAGTTCGGGTCGAAGCCGTCCTTCGCCAGCAGGTCCATCGCCGGGTTGCTCACCGTCAGGGCCAGCTCGCGGCCCTTGAGCTGCTCGCGCAGCCGGTCCAGCAGCAGGTTGACGATCTCGCGGATCTCGACGTCCGTCAGGCTGCGGAAGACGATCACCTCGTCGACCCGGTTCAGGAACTCGGGGCGGAAGGTGCGGTTCAGCTCGTCCAGCACGCGGCTCTTCATCGAGCTGTAGTCGCTCTCACTGTCGCGCCCGCGGGTGTCGTCAGCCCGGAAGCCGACCGCCTTGCCGCGCTGGATTTCGCGGGCGCCAACGTTGCTGGTCATGATGATGATGGTGTTGCGGAAGTCCACCGTGCGACCTTGGGAGTCGGTCAGGCGGCCATCTTCCATGACCTGCAGCAGGATGTTGAAGACGTCGGGGTGGGCCTTTTCGATCTCGTCGAAGAGCACCACGCTGAACGGCCGGCGGCGGACCTGGTCGGTCAACTGCCCGCCCTCGTCGTAGCCGACATAGCCGGGCGGCGATCCAATCAGGCGGCTGACGGCGAAGCGCTCCATGTACTCGGACATGTCGATCCGGATCAGCGCTTCTTCGCTGTCGAACAGGAACTGCGCCAGCGCGCGGGCCAGCTCGGTCTTGCCGACGCCGGTCGGCCCCAGGAAGATGAAGCTGGCGGTCGGCCGGCGGGGGTCCTTGATCCCGGCGCGGGCCCGGCGGACGGCCTTCGAGACTCCGACGATCGCCTCGTGCTGGCCGACTACCCGTTCGTGCAGCGCCTCTTCCATGCGCAGCAGGCGGGCCGTCTCTTCTTCGGTCAGGTCGGTCACCGGGACGCCAGTCCAGATCGAAACGATGCTGGCGACATCTTCCACGGTGACGTGACGCTTCTCGCCCTCTTGCCGCTCGCGCCACATCTGCTTGGTCAGCTCCAGCTCTTCCTTCAGCTTGCGCTCCTCGTCACGGAAGCGCGCCGCTTCTTCGAAGCGCTGGTTCCAGACCGCTTCTTCCTTCTGGGCCCGCACGCCCTCGAGCTTCTCCTCGATCGCCTTCAGCTCCGGCGAGGGCGCACTGGTGCGCAGCCGCACGCGACTGCCGGCCTCGTCGATCACGTCGATCGCCTTGTCCGGCAGGCAGCGCTCGCTGATGTAGCGACCGGACAGCTCGACGGCGGCGTGGATCGCGTCGTCATCGATCACCACGTTGTGGTGCTCTTCGTAGCAGTGCCGCAGGCCGAGCAGAATCTCGATCGCCTCCTCGGGCGTCGGTTCGCGCACCTGCACGCTCTGGAACCGTCGCTCCAGGGCGCCGTGGCGCTCGATGTACTTCTTGAACTCATCCAGCGTGGTGGCGCCGATGCACTGCAGCTCGCCACGGGCAAGGGCCGGCTTGAGGATGTTGCTGGCGTCCATCGCCCCTTCGGCGCCGCCGGCGCCGATCAGCGTGTGCAGCTCGTCGATGAACAGGATCACCGTCCCGCGGGCCTTGCGGATCTCGTCCATGATCCGCTTCATGCGCTCCTCAAACTCGCCGCGGTACTTCGTGCCGGCCACAATCGCCGCCAGGTCGAGGGCGATGATCCGCTTGTCGAGCAGCGGCTCGGGCACCGTGCCGCTGATGATCAACTGCGCCAGCCCCTCGGCGATGGCGGTCTTGCCGACGCCGGGCTCGCCGATCAGACAAGGGTTGTTCTTGGTGCGGCGGCTGAGGATCTGGATCACCCGCTGGATCTCCAGCTCGCGACCGACCACCGGATCGAGCTGCCCGTGGCGCGCCATGTCGGTCAGGTCGCGGCCGAACTCGTCGAGCGACGGCGTCTCCGACTTCTTCTTGCCGGGCGACGGCTGCGACCCGCTCTCGCCGCGGGCGCCCGTGGCCGCGGGCTCTTCGGCCCCGGCTCCCGGTCCGCCAATCTCAGCGACCTTGCCGCGGACCTCGTCGATGTCGATATCGAAAGCCCGCAGCACCCGTGCGGCGACATCCTCGCTGTCGGTCAGCAGGCCCAACAGCAGGTGCTCGGTGCCGACGTAGTTGTGATTGAGCTGCCGGGCCTCGTTGTAGGCCATCTGCAGCACTTTCTTGGCCTGGTCGGAGAACTTCTTCTCATTGCCCCGCTCGCGCCCGCTGGTGGCCTGTTGGTAGCGCGGCGCCGGCTGCTGCGGCGGCAGGTACTTGCGAATCTCGTCCCGCACCCGCCGCGGCGAGACGCCGAACTTCTCGAGGATCTCGACGGCTTTGCTATCGGCCTCTTTGGTCACCCCCAGCAGCAGGTGGTAGCTCTGCACCTCGGCGGCGCCATCGGCCTCCGCCTCCTCCTGCGCGGCAATCACCACCTTGCGGGCCTGTTCGGTAAATCGCTGCCACATAGTCCACAGCCCTCACGCCGCGACCGTCGCGGCCCGGAAACACCCTGTCCAACATCGGCTCGCGCCTGCAGATCGTTATGGCCCTTGCGACCGCGTTGTCAACGACCCTGCGTAACGGGCAGGTCAGCGCCCGCGCCGTCGCCTGCCGCCGCGGTGCTACCCGTGGATCGGCGTGCCGTCGTGCTTCACCAGCTCGCGGAAGGCGGCGATCAGTTGGCGGGTGACGGCACCGGGCTGCCCGTCGCCGATTTCGCGGCCGTCGAGTTCGCGGACCGGGATCACCTCGGCGGCGGTGCCGGTCAGGAAGCACTCGTCGGCGTTGTAGACCACCTGGACGTTGAAGAACTCTTCCTTGACGGTGAACCCGGCCGCGCGGGCCAGCTCGATCACCGCGTCGCGGGTGATGCCCTGCAAAATCCCGGCGGCGATCGGCGGGGTCAGGATCACGCCGTCCCGGACCACGAAGATGTTATCGCCGGTCGCCTCGGAGACGTTGCCGAGGCTGTTCAGCATCAGCCCCTCGTCGGCGTTGGCGCGGTTGACCTCAATCCGGCCCAGGATGTTGTTGAGGTAGTTGAGCGACTTCACCGCCGGGTCGAGAGCCGTCGGGTCGTTGCGGCGGGTGGCGCAGGTGACCACCTTGAGGCCCTGCTCGTAGCAGCTCTCGGGGTAGAGCTGAATGCCTGCGGCGATGATGAAGTAGGAGGCCAGCGGGCACTTCCGAGGGTCCAGCCCGAGGTCGCCGACGCCGCGGGTGACCACCGCCCGGATGTAGCCGTCGTGGATCTGGTTGCGCCGGCAGGTCTCCAGGATGACCTCCCCATACTGGGCCGGGGTCAGCGGGATCTGGAGCTGGATGGTGCGCGCCGAGTCGTACAGCCGGCGGACGTGCTGCGCCAGCCGGAAGACCCGCCCGTGGTAGGCGCGAATGCCCTCAAAGACGCCGTCGCCGTAGAGCAGGCCATGGTCAAAGACCGACACCTTGGCTTGGTCGCGCGGCACGAACTCCCCATCCAGGCAGATCCACATCGAAGCGCTCCTGACGGTCGGAAGGCGGCGACCGTGGGAGGCATTGTAACGACCTGCCGCACGAGGGTCAACGCGGCGGCGGCGCGCCGACGAGGGCCTCGGCGAGCAGCTTGCCGCTGGGATCGACGCGCCGCAGGGCGGCCCGCGCCGGCGCCGCGCCGAGCGGCTGTGGCCCGACCGTCAACCCGGCGTAGAGCTGGTCCCGGAAGCCGGGCCCGGTCACTTCCAGCAGCACCGCGTCCGGCTGTGGTGTGGGCAGCAGCCGGGCGACCAGCGGCGGCGGGGTGGCCCCGGGGTAGGGCAGCAGCAGCGTCACGAAGCGTTGCGGCAAGGCCCCGCGGCGGCGGAAGCGGACCGCCGGGCGCGGTTCCTGGACGGTGTAGCTGAACGACACGAAGGAGTCGACCGCCTCCACCGTGACCCCGGCCGGGTCGAGCGTCTGCAGCAGCAGGTTGGCGCCGGTGGCGTTGGTGGTGCGGGCCGTCCGCGTCGCGGGGTCGAGCGCGATGGTGCCGGGGCGGCAGTGCCAAGACTGGTCAACGGTGTGCTCGCCGCTGCCCGTCAGGCGGTCGATCACCACGAAGTAGGGCGGCGCGCCGTG
The DNA here is from genome assembly GCA_020850355.1 of Fimbriimonadaceae bacterium. Classification (GTDB taxonomy): domain Bacteria; phylum Armatimonadota; class UBA10988; order UBA10988; family UBA10988; genus JADZEX01. Next base: position 17,814 of record JADZEX010000075.1, read on the forward strand.
GTCGGGCCGGGCGAAGAGCACCTGCCGGCGGGTCGTCACGCCGGGGTAGCCGGTCTGCTCGCCATCGCTGAAGCTGAGCGCCGGCAGGCTGGCGAAGGCGTGCAACCGGGCGGCGCTGGTGTTCTGGTTGGCCTCGTCGAGGCAGACCGTGTTGTGCGCCGCGGTCCGGCTGGCGGCGGCGCGGCCGGGGCCGTAGTAGAGGTAGCTCCCGGTGTCGGGCAGCAGGGTTGTGCCGTAGGCGTAGAGGTCGATCTGCAGCGCGTCAGGGTGCTGATGCCCGCCGCCCCAGCGGTGGGCGATGTCGTGCAGCAGGTAGATCCCCTGCGGGTCGGTCCAACTGGTCCGCATTACATAGTAGCCGGCGTCGGGGAGGTGCGTGTCGAGGTAGCTCGGGGCGGTCCCCTCGCGGCCGGCGGTGCCGATGTAGAGCAAGTCGGGCCGGTTGAACCGCCGGCCGCCCGCGACCAGCGCGCTGCGCACGCTGCCCGGCCAACTGTCGCCGGGCATCGGCTGGCTGCCGTCGGGTTTGCTGAGGCAGGCGCTGTAATCGTACATCCGCTCCAGGCGCTGGAAGAATGCCGGCTGCGGCTCGACGCCGCCGAGCTTGGCCAGATCCGCGGCTTTCAGGAAGAGGTCCAGCACGCCGAGGTGGTAGCCCGTGGTCAGCTCGACCTGCGCGCCGTCGGGCAGCACCTGACGGTCCAGCTCGCCCTCGATGCGCTGCCAGGCGGTGGTCCGCCAGGTCGCCGCGTCGCGGAACTCGGGGAACCAGGTGCCCAGGCTGAAGAGGCCCTGGCTTTCGATCATTCCCCAGTTGCTGCCGCTGCTGAAGCGTCCGGCCGGCAACAGGTAGGCCGCATGATCGGCCAGCGCACCGAGCAGCAGGGCGTGGTCGTGCGGGGTCAGGCTGGGCGACTGCAGAAACGCGCCGTAGACCGGCGGCCAGCCCTGCCCGCGGATGCCGGCCTCGATGGTCCGCCAGGACCAGGGCGTGCCGGGCGGGTTCTGCTCGACCCAGCTCCGCAGCAGTTCCAGCCAGCGCCGGGCGTACTTCTCGTCGCCGGTCGCCCGGTAGGCCGTGGCCAACGCCTGCCAGGCGCTGTGCCGGTTGAACTGCCAGGTCCACTCGGGGTCTTGCCCCGGGTTGAACGACCAGTCGAGCGGCAGCGGCACTTCTTGCAGGCCGTAGCTGCCCTGCCCGATGAGGCGGCTCTGGAAGGTCGCGTCGGCCTCTTCGATGGTTCGTGCGCTGGCCGTCGCGCGGCCGCCGCTGCCGGGCAGGACCGGCTCTCGGCGCGCCCGATAGGCGGCCAGCAGCGCGGCCCAGGCAGCGGGCTGGTCGTTCGCGGTGACGGCCTGCTGCACCGCGGCCAGCTCCGGCCGTGCCAGGTCCAGTTGCCGCAGCACCTCGACGGCCGGGTCGCGCGGCGCCAGGGCGCCGAGCTGCAGGTCCCGCAGCGTGACGGTCTCAACCGCCCCGTGGAGCCCGGTGATCGCCACCGCCACGACCACTTCGCGGCCAGCTTGACGACGCAGCAGGTGGGCCAGCGCCTGCTGCATGCTGTCAGCCAGCGGCGTCAACTCGGCGAGGTCGTCGCCGATGTGGCCCAGCACGCTGATGCTGCCCAGACAGGCGGCCCGGTCGCCGTTGTTGAAGATGCTTGGCGTGCGGGGCTCCTGGCCCAAGGCGTCCCAGGCGGCCGGGGTCAAGACCACCAGCTCCAGCCGCGGCCGGCGGTCGGCCTGGGTGCTGACCGCGGTGTAGGCGCCGCTGATGGTCAGCAGCCGGTCGGTCGGCACGGTCAGCCGCTGGCCCAGCAGCACGCTGCCCCGCGCCGCGCCGTTGGCTTCGTCGGTGAGGTCGACCTGCAGCCGCTCCGGCGGGCCCTGACAGGTCACCGTGTAGGTGGGCCAGCCGCCGCTGCTGGCGGCGTCGACGGTCCGGCCGTAACGCAGCTCCCACGGCGCCGGTGGCGCGGGGGCCGCCGCGGCGCAGGCACTGACGGTCAGCGCCGCCCAACTCGTGCAGGTTGCCCAGCGGGCCATCGCAGGCTCCTTCAGTCGGCCGCGCGGTAACACAGCACCGTCGCCGCGGTCGGTGCGGCCGGGGGCAGATCGACCAGCGCGCGCTGGCCGTCCCAGCGCCAGCTCAGCGGCGTCGGGCCAGCGAGGCGGCGCACCGGGCTGCCGGCGGCCGGCGGCAGGGCCAGCGCCACCGTGGACGGGGCGACCTCGTCGTGCAGCACGGTCGCATAGACCAGGCCACCGCCGCCGGTATAACAGACGTCGCCGTCGCGGAACGGGGCCACTGGTCGCGTGCCATAGATCGCCGCGCCGTTGACCCGCAGCCAGGCGCCGATCTCCCGCAGCCGCGCCAGGGCGTCGGAGTCAAAGGTGCCTTGCGGCGTCGGGCCGATGCCCAACAGCAGGTTGCCACCTTTGCAGACGATGTCGCAGAGCTGGTGGATCACCGCGCGGGCTGGGCGATAGTCCATCTTGCCCGGCATGTACTTCCAGGATCCCCCGAGGGTGATGCAGCTCTCCCAGGGGTAGTCGAGCGCGCGGTCGAGCACTTCCTGCTCCGGGGTGATGAAGTTCTCGAACTCCCCACCGACGGTGCGGTCGGCGATCAACAGGCCCGGCTGCAACGACCGGGCCAGCGCTGCGAGGGCTGGCATCTGAATGTCCTGGTGCGGCGGCCGGACCTGCCCGCCATCCAGCCAGAGCGCATCGATGGGGCCGTAGTCCGTCAGCAGTTCGCGGATCTGCTCCCGCACGAAAGCCTGGAACTGCGCCCAGAGGGCGGGGTGCGCCGCGGTGTCGTAGTTCGGGTGGCGGTCGCGCAGCGGGAAGTCGGGAGACCAGTACCAGGGGCAGTGCCAGTCGGACTTGCTGAAGTAAGCGCTGATCCCCAGGCCGCGCTGCCGCAAGGCGTCGAAGACCGCCCGCACCAGGTCGGCCTGCGGGTGCGTGTGATGCGGGCAATCGGGCGCGGTGACCTTGTACGCGGTGGTCGCCGTGTCCCACAGGCAGAACCCGTCGTGGTGCTTGGTCGTGAAGCAGACGTAGCGCATCCCGGCGTCGACCGCGGCGGCGGCCCACACGGCGGGGTCGAACTCGCGCGGGTCGAAGGTGCGGTTGAGCGCGCGGTAATCGCGGCTGAAGCGCTCGAAATCACGGTCCCGCTCGACCCAGCAGCGCATCGTCTCCAGGCGCGCCCAGGAGTCGGCTTTCACGAGGCCCCAGGACTCGTAGCAGTCCCACTGGCAGTACGGCCCCCAATGCAGGATCAGCCCCAGCTTCTGGTCGCGGAACCACTCCAGGCGCTGCTGCAGCCAGGGCGGATGCTGCGCCACCGGGAAGGCGCCGGGGAGGGTGCGGGCGATGATGTCCCCACGCGGCGAGTCGCTGGCCATGGGCGGGCTCCGTGCAGCCCGTTTCGCCCGTCCGGCGGCCGGGACCTCCCCGACGGCAGGATCCGGGCCGGGCGCTGCGAAGCCGGCAGCGTTCGGGGGAACACCGCATCGCAGGTCCAGCGGTCGCGTCGCCCGGCGGGCGCCGCGCCGGCCTCGAAAGGGGGCCCACATGAAACGTACCTGGTGTCGCGTCGCTCTCTCGTTGATCGCCCTGACGCTGTTGCTGCCCGGCTGCGGCTCGTCGGGCGACGGCCTCGCCCAGGTCGGCACCGCCGCCGATCGGGAGCTGCTGCAGGCCACCGTCCACAGCGCGGCGCTCGGCCTGGCGGCGCTGGCCGTGACGCCCGACAGCCGGGCGGTCGACCAGCACGTGATCCGCAACTTCGTCCACGGGGTCACCTTCCTGGACGACCGCTCGGGCTACTTCTACGTCTATGACCGCACCAGCGACGTCTGCATCGCGCACTGGAAGAACCGTGACTGGGAGGGCACCGACAAGTCCGACTACCAGGACTCCCGCGGGACCTTCGTGATCCAGGAACTCTCGGCCATCGCCAACAGCCCGGCCGCCGCCGGCTATCTGGTCTTCTACTGGCTCAACCCGACCACCAACCGCGAGGAGCGCAAGCTCGGCTACGTCGAGCTGATCCCCGGCACCGACCTCTACCTCGGGTCGGGGATCTACGTGCCGTAAGGCCGGGCGGCCAAGGAAACCGCCGCCCCCGCGCGAAGCCGCTCCCGGCGGCCTGGCCGCCGGGAGAGCCGGCGCATGTGGGCGCCCTGGCTGTTGCTGACCCTGACCGCGGCGGACCCGCCCGCGAACTTGACCATGGAGCAGGTCGTCGCCGAGACGATGCGGCCGTACGCCGGGCCGAGCGTCGCCGGGGTCGACCGCACGACCCTGCGCGGCAAGGTGCTCTGCGGCTACCAGGGCTGGTTCACCGCGCCGGGCGACGGGGCTGGCCGGGGCTGGTTCCACTGGGGCCGCGGCAGCGTGGAGGCCGGGCGGGCGACCTTCGACCTGTGGCCCGACGTCAGCGAACTGGCCGCCGACGAGCGCTTCGCGACGCCGCACCGGCACCCCGACGGGCGGCCCGCCGAGCTGTTCAGCTCGGTCCACCCGCAGACCGTCGCGCGCCACTTCCAGTGGATGCAGCAGTACGGCCTCGACGGCGTCTTCGTGCAGCGCTTCGCCAGCCAGGTGCGCAGCCCGGTGGGGCGCCGGCACTGCAACCTGGCGCTGGCCAACTGCCGCCGCGGGGCCAACCTGCACGGTCGGACCTACGCCGTGATGTACGACATGAACTGGGGCGCCGAGGACATCGAGGGCGTCAAGCAGGACTGGCGCGAGCTGGTCGACCGGATGCAGATCACCCGCGACCCGGCCTACCTGCACGAGGGCGGCCAACCGGTCCTGGCGCTCTGGGGCTGTGCCTTCACGCACTACCGCTGGGACGCCGCGGCGGCCGCGGCGCTGCTCGACTGGCTGCAGCACGACCCGACGTACGGCGGCCTGACGGTGATGCTCGGCGTGCCGACCGACTGGCGCACGTTGAACGGCGACTGCCGCCCCGAGCCGGCGGTCCACGAGGTCTACGCGAAGGCCGACATCCTGAGCCCCTGGATGGTCGGCCGCTTCGGCACCCCGGCAGCCCGCGACCAACGGCTGGCCGCCCTCTGGCCGGCCGACCGGGCGTGGTGCGCCGAGCGCGGCAAGACCTTCCTGCCGGTGGTCTGGCCCGGCTTCAGTTGGCACAACCTGAAGCCCGAGAGCAAGCTGAACGCCATCCCGCGGCTGGGCGGTGAGTTCCTCTGGGGCCAGGTCCTCGCCGCCAAGACGGTCGGCTGCGACTCGCTCTACGTGGCGATGTTCGACGAGGTCGACGAGGGCACCGCGATCTTCAAGTGTGTCAGCGACCCGCCGGAGGGCTTCCTGGGCTACGAGGGCCTGCCGAGCGACCACTACCTCTGGCTGACCGGCCAGGCCGGCCGTCTGCTGCGGGGCGAACTGCCGCTCTCGCGAGCGCTCCCGACCCGCTGAAGGAGTCTGCACCGCGCTGCCGAATCCGAGCGGTTCCGCGGCGGCCCGGACCGGCTGCTGGCCGGTGGAGAGCATCATGAGTGAGGTCACGAGGCGTCGTTTCCTGCAGACCGGAGCGGTCGTCGCGGCCGGGTCGTCGCTGGCCGGCCGCAAGCTCTGGGCCGCCCCGGGCGACAAGCTGCGAGTCGGCCTCATCGCCGTCGGTGGGATGGGTGGCTACGCCGTCGACAAGGGCTGCGACGAGCGGGTGGTGGCGATCTGCGACATCGATGAGGGCAACCTCGGGCGGGCCATGAAGGACAAGATCCAACCCCGCCTGGGCGGTCTGCCAGCGCCGCAGGTCTACCACGATTACCGCAAGATGATCGAAGAGCAGGCCAAAGAGCTGGACGTGGTGCTGATCTCGACGCCTGACCACGATCACGCCCCGGCGGCGATCCGGGCGATCCACGCCGGGCTGCACGTGTTCTGTCAGAAGCCGCTGGCGCACAACATTCGGGAGTGCTACGAGCTGGCCAAGGCCGCCCAGGCGAAGGGCGTGCTGACCCAAATGGGCAACCAGGGCCACACCGGCGAGAGTCTGCGGCGGGCCTGCGAGTACCTGCAGGCCGGGGCGGTCGGGGCGGTCACCGCGACGCACACCCTGCTCGGCCGCAACTTCGGCGGCACCGGCGGGCGCCCGGCCAGCAAGCCGGTGCCGGCCGGCGTGCATTGGCAAGAATGGCTCGGACCGGCCCCCTTCCGCGACTACCACGACGGCCTGCACGCCTTCAGTTGGCGCAGTTGGCGCGACTTCGGGACCGGCACCATCGGCGACATGGCGACCCACAACCTGGACTGCCTGTTCTTCGCCCTGAAGGTCTACGAGGCCAAGTCCTTCTCGTGTACCTGCCTGGCAACCAACGGCGGCAGCGCCGAGATGTGGGCCCAGAACAACGTCGTGCGTTACGACATTCCCGCCCGCGGCGCCCTGCCGGCGTTTCAGGCCTTCGTCTACGACCACGGCGACCTCAAGCCGGAGGTCATGAAGGAGGCCGAGAAGGAATACGAGATCAAGTTCGGCGAGGACACCCTGTACCTCGGCGAGCAGGGCAAGTTCTGGACCAAGGGCACCGCCAGCGGCGCGATGATGCTGCCGCTGGACAAGCACGCCGAGTACCCGCAGCCCGCGAAGACTCTGCCGCGGGCGCACGGCGGGCCGATCGAGGACCTCTACTGGGCCATCAAGAACGGCGGCACGCCGGTCAGCAACTTCCCCGACGCCGGTACCCCGCTAACCGCCTTTGCGCTGGTCGGCCACCTCGCGCAGCGCGCGGGGATCGGGCAGACCGTCGAGTGGGACGTCACCGGGATGCGCTGCACCAACCGCTCGGAGCTGAACGAGTTCGTCAAGCGCACCTACCGGCCGGGCTGGGAAGTCTGATGAGTCCGCCCGCCCGGCCGAGCGGGCCGCCGGCAGGCGCCCGCCTGGTCACCGCCCGACCCCGCCGCACCGCGCCAGCCGGCCCGGTGCGGCGGGGCTTCACCGGCCCTTGACAGTTGGGGCCGCGGTTCCTATACTGTCTGCTTGCGACCACGATCGCGATGCTGCCGCATTTGGGCGCACGTCGTGTACTGCCGGGGCGAAGCGAAGAGTCATGACCACACCATGCACCTCGACTCCCTATTACCCATCTTCGACACCCACGGTCAGACACCAGCAGTTGCGGGGGGAAGCCGCCAGCCGCCGGGGGCGCGCCGGGCTCTGACCGGCGGTCCGTCCTGGTCCCCTGGCGGTCGTTAGCGACGCCTCTCCGGCGCTCCGTTTGTCGCGGCCGAGAACGGCCGTAGTCCGTGTCCCGTGAGAACCGAGGAACCCAACTCGATGGCCACACTCACTTCTGCCAGCACCCTCAATCCGAAGCTCAACGGGTTCACGCACCGGCGTGACCTCGGTCCGAAGGTCGAGCGCTGGGATCGCAATCCCGACCACGTGCCCGTCCCGAACCTGGTGCAGTTGCAGTTGGATAGCTGGGAGTGGTTCCTGAGCGAGGGCATCAAGGAGCTGTTCCGTAGCTTCTCGCCGATCGAGGACTTCTCCGGCCTGCTCAGCATGGACTTCCTCGAGCACACCCTGGGCGAGGAGAAGTACAGCCTCAAGGAGTGCCGCGAGCGCGAGGTGACCTACGAGCGGAGCCTGCGGGTGCGGGTGATGATGGTGCCCAAGAAGGGTGGCACGATCACCGAGACCGAGGTCTACCTGGGCGAGTTGCCGATGATGACCCCCCGCGGGACCTTCATCATCAACGGCGCCGAGCGCGTGGTGGTCAGCCAGCTCTCGCGCTCGCCGGGGGTGTACTTCAAGGACAGCATCGACAACGCCGGCCGCACGCTCTACTCGGCGCAGGTGATTCCCAGCGAGGGCGCCTGGATCGAGTTCGACGTCGGCAGCACCAACGTCACCAGCGTCAAGGTCGGGCAGACCCGCAAGTTCCCGGCGACCACCCTGCTGCGGGCGTTCCACTTCTTCGACGAAGCGGAGCCCAACCTCGGCGACGCCGAAGTGATCGACGCCGGCGCCGGCGACGAGCTGGTCGGGCGCGTGCTGGCCGAACGGGTGGTCGACATGACCACCGGCGAGATCGTCTGCGAGCCGGGGCAGACCATCGACCCCGAGCTCGAGGCGCGGCTGCGCCAGGCTGCCGACATCACCCCGATTCGGCTCAAGGAGGCGCGCCGCCAGTGCGCCTCGACGCGCCAGATCCTGGACCTCTTCGGCCGCCGCGTGACCCTCCATCAGCCGTTGCTGCTGGCCGCGCCGGTGACCGCCCTGAAGCCGGGCCTGGACGACTTCAGCCTGGCCGTCGGGACGCCGGTCGACAGCCAGTTCATCGTCGAGTTGGAGCGCTGGCAGAAGGGCCAGAAGGTCCCGCCGCACCGCGTCGTGGTGGAGGTCCAGCGCGGCCGCGAAGGCGCCGCGGAGCACCTCACGCTGCCGGAGCTGAAGCGCGACCTGGAAGTTCACCCGCCGCTGACCAAGGAAAACCTGGTCGGCAAGCGGCTGGCCGCCGATCTGGTCTACCCCGGCGAGGCGACCCCGCTAATCGCCGCCTATCAGATGGTCACCGGCCCGGTCGCCGAGCAGATCGCCAGCGCCGGGCTCGGCGAGTTGGAAGCACTGGAAGTCGACGAGGCCATCGAGAAGACCCTGGACGAGGACTGGAAGGAGCTCAAGAAGCGGCTCGACGAGTACCTCAAGCGGCTCTCGGGGAACTCCAGCGACGCCGCCCGCGACACCGTCCGGAAGTTCGGTGAAGTGGTCACGGTGTTCTGCCCGGCACCTGACACGCAGCAGCAGAAGGCCTGGCTGCTGCAGACCCTGCGACGCGTTGCCGAAGCCGATGCGCCCGACACCGCTGGCGCCCTGCAGCCGCACGAAGTTGCGGCGCTGGGGGTCACCGTGATCGAGGTGGTCTACGGCCTGTTGCGGCCGGGCGACCCACCCTCGGTCGAGTCGGGGCGCTCCCTGCTGCGCAGCATGTTCTTCGACCTCCGCCGCTACGACCTGGCGAAGGTCGGCCGTTACAAGGTCAACCGCAAGCTGCAACTGCTGCAGCGCCACAACATCGACGTGCCGGTCGAGGTGCGGACGCTCACGAAGCACGACCTGATCGGCATTCTGGACTACCTGATCGGCCTGCGCGGCGGCTACGACACCGGCAAGCCGGGCGACCGCCGCAGCGCCCTCGACTCCGACGACGCCGAGGTCTACGCGACCTACACCACCGACGACATCGACAATCTCGAGAACAAGCGCGTCCGGGCGGTCGGCGAGCTGTTGCAGAACCAGTTGCGGCTGGGTTTCCTGCGCATGGAGCGCGTCGCTCGCGAGCGCATGACCGCCTCGGGGCCGGCGCTGATCTGCCCGGTCTGCAAGAAGGCCCACGACGACCCCAGCCGCGAACGCAGCGAGTGCTGTGGCGTCGAGCCGGTGCCGGGGATCAGCCCGCAGTCGGTGATCTCGATCAAGCCGATCAGCGCGGCCATCAAGTCGTTCTTCGGCAGCGGCGCGCTGTCGCAGTTCATGGACCAGACCAACCCGTTGGCCGAGCTGGCGCACAAGCGGCGGGTCTCGTCGATGGGGCCGGGCGGTCTGTCACGGCAGAGCGCGAAGCTCGAAGTGCGGGACGTCCACCGCAGCCACTACGGGCGGCTGTGCCCGATCATGACCCCGGAAGGCCCCAACATCGGGCTGATCTCGGCGATGGCGATCTTCGCGCGGCTGAACGAGTTCGGCTTCTTGGAGACCCCGTACCGGCGAGTCGCCGAGGGCGTGCCGACCGGTAGCCTGGAGTGGCTGACCGCCGACCAGGAGACCGCCCTGCAGGTCGCCAAGGGGCTGCCGCCGGCGATCGCCGCGGCGGCCGACTGGGACGGCCAGCACGGCGGCTGGCGCCGCCGCAGCGTGATCTGCCGCCGCATGGCGGAGTTCCCGCGCCTCGACCCGCAAGAAGTCGACTACCTCGACGTCTCCCCGAAGCAGATCTTCAGCGCGGCCACGGCGCTGATCCCGTTTTTGGAAAACGACGACGCCAACCGGGCATTGATGGGCTCCAACATGCAGCGCCAGGCGGTGCCGTTGGTGCTAACCGAATCGCCCTGGGTCGGGACCGGCCTGGAGCAGCAGATCGCGGTCGACTCCGGCGCCGTGGTCTGCTCGGGCCGCGACGGCGTGGTCACCAGCATCGACGCCTCGCACATCGTGATCACTGGCTACGACGGCAGCACCGAGCGGCACGACCTGCTGTCGTTCGAACGCACCAACCAGGCCACCTTCATCAACCAACGGCCGCTGGTGCAGCTCGGGCAGCATGTCCGCGGGCCGCGCTCGGAGCAAGGCGCAGCCATCCAGATCGGCCCCTTCGAGCCGCTGCCCGACGGTGCCCAGCCGGGCGACCCGATCGCCGACGGCTCCTGCACCGAGCATGGCCGGCTGGCCCTCGGGAAGAACGTCGTGACGGCCTTCATGAGCTGGGAAGGCTACAACTACGAGGACGCCATCATCCTCTCGGACCGCATGGTCAAGGACGATGTGTTCACCTCGATTCACATCGACAAGTACGAGATCCAGGCGCGCGACACGAAGCTGGGGCCGGAGGAGATCACCGCCGACATCCCCAACATCAGCGACGAGTTGCGCAACAACCTCGACGACCGCGGGATCATCAAGATCGGCACGGTCGTGCGGCCCGAGGACATCCTGGTCGGCAAGGTCGCCCCGAAGGGGCAGTCCGAGATGACCGCCGAAGAGAAGCTGGTGATTGCGATCTTCGGCAAGAAGGCCGAAGAGATGCGCGACACCTCGCTGCGGGTGCCGCACGGCGCCAAGGGCAAGGTCGTCGCGGTGCGCGTCTTCAGCCGCTTCCGCCACCGCTGCAAGGCCCCGGGTTGCGGGCACGTCCACGAGTTCTCGAAGTCGGCCGAGCTGACCGTCTGCGAGAAGTGCGGCGGGCGCGACCTGACCCGCGAGCCGGCCGACGACCTGCCGGCCGGGGTCAACCAGTTGGTCCGGGTCTACGTCGCGCAGCGGCGCAAGATCATGGAAGGCGACAAGATGGCCGGGCGCCACGGCAACAAGGGCGTCATCTCGAAGATCCTGCCGGTCGAGGACATGCCCTTCCTGCCCGACGGTACGCCGGTCGACGTGATCCTCAATCCGCTGGGGGTGCCCTCGCGGATGAACATCGGGCAGATCCTCGAGACCCACCTCGGGTGGGTCGCGAAGCACCGCGGGACGCGTTACGAGTCGCCGGTCTTCGCCTCGATCCCGGAGCCGCAGATCTTCGAGTGGCTGCAGGAAGTCTACCGCGAGCAGCGCGAGGCGGTGCGCAGCGACTACCTCCGCAGCGAGGTCCGCTGCTGGCCACGCGGGGCGGCGCCGCAGGGCGACTCGGAAGCGCTGTTGCAGGCCCTCGGCGCGGCGCTGGCGCAGCTCGACGACACCGAGTTGCTGCAGGAGGCCGAGCGCCTCGGCCTGGACCCGGGGCCGCTCTGCGACCTGCCGCCGGGCGAGCGGGTGGCGCAACTGACCACGCGGGTCGCCGAGCTGGCCGACCAGCGGGTCGGGTTCGACCCGCAGTCGGGCAAGCTGAAGCTCCGCGACGGCCGCCACGGGCAGTACTTCGACCGCGACATCATGGTCGGGGTGATGTACGTCCTGAAGCTGTCGCACCTGGTCGACGACAAGATCCACGCCCGCTCCACGGGCCCCTACTCGCTGGTCACGCAGCAGCCGCTGGGTGGCAAGGCGCAGTTCGGTGGCCAGCGCTTCGGCGAGATGGAGGTCTGGGCGCTCGAGGCGTACGGCAGCGCCCACAGCCTGCAGGAAGTGCTGACGATCAAGTCCGACGACGTCCATGGCCGCGTCAAGGCCTACGAGTCCATCGTGAAGGGTGAGAACATCCAAGACCCCGGGATCCCCGAGAGCTTCAAGATCTTGATTAAGGAGCTGCAGAGCCTGGGTCTGGAGGTGACCGTCGAGAGCAAGGAAGGCCGCCCGGTCGACCTCAACGAGACCGAGGAGTAGGAGCCGCCCGGCGGCGCTGCGGGAGAGAGCATTGAGCGATTCCACCAAGTTCGACATCCTACGCATCGGGATTGCCTCGGCGGACGCGATTCGGAACTGGTCGCACGGCGAGGTCCGCAAGCCGGAGACGATCAACTACCGGACCTTCAAGCCCGAGCGCGACGGGCTGTTCTGCGAGAAAGTCTTCGGGCCGCAGAAAGACTACGAGTGCCACTGCGGCAAGTACAAGAAGATCAAGTTCAAGGGCATCATCTGCGACCGCTGCGGCGTCGAAGTGACCACTCAGAAGGTCCGCCGCACGCGGATGGGTCACATCGAGCTGGCGGCCCCCGCGGTTCACATCTGGTACCTCAAGGGCGTGCCCTCGCCGATCAGCCAGATCCTCGACATCTCGACGCGCAGCCTCGAGAAGGTGATCTACTTCGCCAGCTACATCGTGACCCATGTCGATCAGGAGAAGCTGGCCGGGCACGAAGAGCAGATCCGCGCGGCGCTGCAGCGTGAGGCGGCCGACCTGCGGGTGCGCACCGACGACCTGATTCGGCAGCACCGCGAGGACCTCGAGGAGTACACCAAGACCACGCCCGAGGTGGTGGAGGTCGAGTCCAAGGCGCCCTATCTCGAAGACGAGGACGACGACGAGGACGACACGCTGGCCATTGCCGATGGCGACGACGAGGCCGACGGAGAGGCCGAGGGCGACAGCGAAGCCGAGGGCGACAGCGAGGCCGACGCCGAGGGTGACGAGGCGCTCGACGACGATGAGGACGACGACTCCTTCGACGACGAGGTACCGCAGTTCGACGCCGCCGATGTCGCGAAGCGGGTCCGGCGGACCGATGAGCTGGTGGCCCAGGAAGAGCAGAGCTACGTCGACGGCGTCGACGAGCTGCAACGGGGCTGGGACCTCGCCAAGCAGGTGCAGGAGAAGCAGCTCCTGAACGACCGCGAGTACCGCATCCTGCGCCGCTTTGCGCTGATGCTGGTGCGCCAACTGGGCGACGACTGGGCGACGGTGGTGAAGGCCAGCCTGGGGGCCGAGGCGATTCGGGATCTGCTGCAGGCGGTCGACCTCGACCAGCTCGCCGAAAAGCTGCGCGAGGAGATGGACAGCACCAGCCCGCCGCGGCAGCTCCGCGCGATCAAGCGGCTGGGCGTTGTCGAGAGCTTCCGCAAGTCGAAGAACCGGCCGGACTGGATGGTCTTGGACGTGATCCCGGTGATCCCGCCCGACCTCCGGCCGATGGTGCAGCTCGACGGCGGGCGCTTCGCCGCCAGCGACCTGAACGACCTTTACCGGCGGATCATCAACCGCAACAACCGGCTGCGGCGGATCATCGAGATCCACGCGCCCGAGAGCATCATCAACCACGAGAAGCGGTTGTTGCAGGAAGCGGTCGACGCGCTGATCGACAACGGCCGCCGCCCGCGGCCGGTGACCGGCTCCAACAAGCGCCCGCTCAAATCGCTGTCCGACATGCTCCGCGGCAAGGAAGGTCGCTTCCGGAAGAACCTGCTGGGCAAGCGTGTCGACTACTCCGGCCGCTCGGTGATCGTGGTCGGCCCGGAGCTGCACCTGCACCAGTGCGGGCTGCCCAAGGAAATGGCGCTCGAGCTGTTCAAGCCGTTCGTGATGAAGCGGCTGGTGGAGCAGGAGCACACCCACAACATCAAGACCGCCAAGCGGATGGTCGACCGGCTCGACCCGCGGGTCTGGGATGCGTTGGATGACATCATCCGGCAGCACCCGATCCTGCTCAACCGCGCCCCGACGCTGCACCGCCTGGGGATCCAGGCGTTCGAGCCGGTGCTGGTCGACGGCAAGGCGATCCAGATCCACCCGCTGGTCTGCCACGCCTTCAACGCCGACTTCGACGGCGACCAGATGGCCGTCCACGTGCCGCTCTCGGCGGCGGCCCAGGCCGAAGCGCGGCTGCTGATGCTGGCCAGCCAAAACCTCTTCTCGCCGGCCTCGGGCAAGCCGGTGGTGGCGCCGACCTACGACATCGTGCTCGGCTGCTACTACCTGACGCAGGACGAGATCGGCGCCGACGGGCAGCTCAAGCCACGGGCGGCCGCCGCGCAAATGCGCAAGTTCGCGACCAGCCGTGAGGCGATCATGAACTACGACCTCGGCGCGGTCGGCCTGCACGAGCTGGTCGAGTGCCGCATCGAGGAACTGGTGCTGACCGCCGAGCAGCTCGAAGACGAGCGCACGCGCCACGCCATCGGCTACCTCGGCGGCGAGATCAGCGACCTGCCCTACGGTGAGGACATCTTGCGGCAGGGGCTGCAGTTGCAGGTCGATCCGAGCCTGGCGGCGGCCTGGGACTCCTACCGTGAACAGATGGCCGCGCTCGACGCGACGCTGCTCGACCGCACTGACCGGCCGGCCCAGCCGGGCGGCCCGGCGGTGGAGCGGCTGCACGCGGTGGCCGCCGCGGTGGAAGTCTTCCGGACGGCGCTCAGCAGCACCACCGGCGACGAAGCGCGGGCGGTCGCCGAGCGGCAGCTCGGGGCCGAGTTGCAGGCGCTGCTGTGCGATGCCCTGGGCAACGCCTGGTTGCGCCTGCAGCGGCAGGCCACGCCGGCCGAGCTGCGGACGCTGGCCAAGTCGCTCGGCGACATCGCCGAGCTGGTCCGCGACACCGAGCTGAAGATCCTCAGCCAGATGGCCGCTGGCGAGCTGCCCGCGACGCTGACCGTGGGTCTGGCCCTGACGCCGCGGCGCTGCGAGACCACCGTCGGGCGGATCTACTTCAACGAGGTGCTGCCCCTCGACCTGCGCGTCTGGGACCCCAAGGGCAAGAGCTCGACCAACCGCCTGGTGCCGCGCAACCAGCTCTCGGAGCTGATTTCGCAGACCTACGAGGCGCACGGTCAGCGGCGCTGCGTGCGGCTGCTGGAAGACATCAAGCGCCTCGGCTTCGACTTCGCGACACGCGCCGGGGTGACCATTTCGGTGACCGACCTGCCGGTGCCCAGCTCGCGACCGCCGAAGTGGGAGAACGAGCGCGGGCAGCTCTACTTCAGCGAGCGGCACGTCCGCGAGTACCTGCCGGGCGTGTCGCCGGACGAGGCCGCGCGACGCGGCAAGATCGTCTACACCGTGGTGCATCAGGCGCCGCAGACGCCGTTCGCCGTGGCGACCGGTTCGTTCCGGGCCGAGGTCCACTTCGAGGTCGGCGGTGGCGAGCCGCGCAAGGACACCCTCAGCTACAAGCGCGAAGACATCGTGGTCGGCGAGGTCGCCCTCAACCCGGCCTACGCGGCGCACCTGCGGCCGCTCGAGATGACGCCCGAAATGACGGTCTCCAGCCGTCTCGTGCGCGGCATCGCGACCTGGCTGGACCTGCTCCGCCGCAACGACGCGGCCCGGGCGCAGGAGGTCGAGCAGGACCTCAGCCAGAGCCTTTGGGTCTGTGGGCGCGACAAGCTGCTGGACTGGACGCAGGCCGAAGTGGACCAGGTCTACGAGGACTTCGCGGCCGGGATCCTGACGCCGAGCGAGCGCACCAGCCAGGTCACCTCGCTCTGGATGGACGCCTCGGACCGCGTCTATGACCTGCTGCTGGCCGAAATCCGTAACGACAACCCGGTCTACATGATGTCCGACAGCGGCGCCCGCGGCGGCAAGCGCCAGACGACGCAGCTCTCGGGCATGCGCGGGCTGATGTCCGACCCGCACGGCCGGTTGATCGAGTCGTTGCCGATCCGCTCCAGCTTCCGTGAAGGCCTCAGCCTGCACGAGTACTTCATCACGACCCACGGCGCCCGCAAGGGTCTCGCCGACACGGCGCTCCGCACCGCCGACGCCGGGTACCTCACCCGGCGCATGGTGGACGTCGCCCAGGACGTGATCGTGCGCGAGGCCGACTGCGGGACGACCAACGGGATCGAGGTCGAGACCGTTTGGGAGAACCCGCGGCGGTGCCCCTCCAGCGACGCGCCGATCCTGCATCTGGGCAGCCACTCCAAGGAAGCCTCGGCGATGCTGGCGCAACTGGCCGAGGTGCTCGGCGCCGAGCAGGACGTGCGGCACGACGGGCAGATCCCCTACGTCCACGCGATCCGGCCGAAGAAGGCCAGCGACGCCGAGAAGTATGCCCGGCTGGATCAGGGTCAACGGATCGGTGACCTGCTGGTCGACCGCAACTACCGCTTCGAGGTCGACACCCGCGAGGACGCCTCCGGCGAGCGCAGCCGCTGGATCACCGTCAAGTCGCTGTCCGTCGAGAAGCACTTCGTGGTGCCGCTCGACGAACGGCTGGCCGGGCGGACCTGCCTCGATCCGATCTACCACCCGCTGACCGGCGAGTTGCTCGTGGACGCCGATGAGTTCATCTCCGACGGCATGGCGAAGCACCTCGCGTACGATCTGCTGCTGGAGAAGATCAAGATCCGCAGCCCCGCCACTTGCGACTGCCGGCGCGGGATCTGCGCCAAGTGCTACGGGCGCGACCTCGCCAGCAAGAGCAGCGTGGTGGTCGGCGAAGCCGTCGGGATCATCGCGGCGCAGTCGATCGGCGAGCCGGGGACGCAGCTCACGATGCGCACCTTCCACACCGGCGGCGTGGTCGCCGGGCCGGAAGTGACCGGCGACAAGTACGTCAAGCGGCGCAAGATGGAAGCCATGCGCCAGTTGATGGACGACCTCAGCGCGGGCGAGTTCGACGAGCAGGACCTCGGCAGCGGTGAGCGCGAGCGGAACCGGGCGATCCAGCAGATGCTGAAGGTGCTCGAGAACGCCAACGGCGGGCTGGTCCGGGTGGTCGAGCTGTTCGAGGCGCGGCGGCCGAAGGGTGAGGCGATCACCACCGACGTCGACGGCAGCGTCGACCATGTGCGCACCGAGGGGCTCAAGAAGGTCGTGATCCTCTCCGAGCAGCCGATCAACGCCGACCCGGCCTGCTTCAAGGGCGCCACGGCGGCCGAGGCGGTGGTCTCGGGGCGCCGGACGCTGATCAAGGAAGGGGCGCCGATCACCGCCAAGATGCGGCAGACGCTCCAGGAAGCCGGCCACAGCCACGTCAAAATCCGCAAGGAGTACCTGCTGCCGCCGCGCTTCGCCCCGGCGGTGCGACAGGGTGACCAGATCCAGGCCGGCGACCGGCTGACGCCGGGGCCGCTGGATCCTGGTGCGGTGCTCGACTTCAAGGGCGTCAAGGGCATCATCGGGTACGTCGTCGAGGAGATCCAGAAGGTCTACCGCAGCCAGGGCGTGGGGATCAACGACAAGCACATCGAGATCATCGTCCGCCAGATGCTCCGCAAGCGCGAAGTGGTCGAGGGCGGCGATACCGACCTGCTGCCGGGTCAGAAGATCGACCGCGCCGTGTTCGACGAAGAGAACGAGCGCGTCGTCCGCGAGGGCGGCCGGGCAGCAGTCAGCCGGTTCTGCCTGCTCGGCATCACCGAGGCCTCGTTGGCGACCGAGTCGTTCCTTTCGGCGGCGTCCTTCCAAAAGACCACCCGCGTGCTCACGGAAGCCGCGGTGCAGGGCAAGGAAGACCGGCTGATGGGGCTCAAGGAGAACGTCATCATCGGGCGGCTGATTCCGGCCGGCACCGGGATGGACACCTACCAGGGCACCGGCTTCGAGTACGGCGATGTCAGCCGCGAGGACCTCGGTGCGGCGGCCACCCGGTCGCGAACCGCCTCTGAAGAAGAAGAGGAAGAGGAGCTCGCGTTGGACCGCTCGGAGCTGGACGCGGTCCGCCGCGACGGCTTCGACGCCGGCTTCGAGGAGCCTGATGACCTGGAGGGCGATGAGCTCGACGAGGACGACGACGACGACCAGCTCTGCTGCGACGTTGCCGGGACCGTCAGCAGCGTGACCGACCGCGAGGTGGTGGTGACCGATGCCAGCGGCGTCGCGCACCGCTACCCGCTGGGGCAGCGCGAGGCGATCGTGCAACTCGGCGAGCAGGTCGAGGATGGTCAGTCGATCGCCCTGACAGCCACGCTGCCCGATGGCGGTAGCCTGCCCACCGAGGACGACTTCGAGGACGACGAGCTCTCGTCGGGCGGGTTCCAGGAAGAGGTCACCCTCGGCGACGAGGAGTAGGCAATGCGGGCTGACCGGTGGCGCCCTGGGTCGGGCCGCCGGTCAGCCAGCGACCGCGCTGCGAGAGGCCTGGGCTGGTGACCGAGCCGCTGCGGGTGTTGAATCTGATCACCGCCCTCACCACGGGCGGCGCCGAGATGATGCTGCTGCGGCTGCTGCAGGTCGTCGACCGTGCCCGGTTCGAGCCGCTAGTGGTCGCCTTGTCTCCTGGCGGGGCGATGGTGCCGCGGCTGCAGGCCGCCGGTCTCCGGCTCGCTGATCTCGGTCTGCCCCGCAGCCTGCCCGACCCGCGCGGTGCGCTGCGGCTGGCGCGGCTGCTGCGGCGCGAGCGGATCGACGTGGTGCAGAGTTGGATGTACCACGCTGACTTGCTGGGCAGCCTGGTCGCCGGACGCCACGGCGTGCCGGTCGCCTGGGGCATCCACAACTCCGCTCTCGATCCGCGTCGCGCCAAACGGCTGACGCGCCTCGTTCGCGCTGCCTGCGCGCGGCTCTCCTGGCGCTGGCCGCGGGCCGTGGTCTGTTGCAGCCAGGCCGCCCGGCGAGTGCATTGCGAGGTCGGCTACAACCCGGCCGTGATGCGGGTGATCCCCAACGGCTTCGACGTCCAGACCTGGCGGCCGCAACCCGCGCTGCGCCCGGTACAGCGCGCGCAACTGGGGGTGCCCGCGGAGGTGCCGCTGGTCAGCCTGGTGGCCCGGTTCGATGCCGACAAAGACCAGGCCACCTTCCTGGCCGCCGCGGCGCGGGTCGCGGCGGCGCTGCCGGCGGTGCGCTTCGTGATGTGCGGGCGCGACATCCTGGCGACCAACCCGGTGCTCGGGAGCTGGCTGCAGCAGCACCAGTTGACCGACCGGGTGCTGCTGCTGGGCGAGCGCGACGATCTGCCGGAGTTGCTGCAGGCGGTCGATCTGGCCTGTTCGTCATCCGCCAGCGAGGCGATGCCCTTGGCCGTCGGCGAGGCGATGGCTTGTGGGCTGCCCTGCGTGGTGACCGATGTCGGCGACTCCGCTCCGATGGTTGGCGACACCGGGCTGGTGGCACCACCGCAGGACCCCGCCGCGCTGGCCGCGGCGATGCTGCAACTGCTGCGCGAGCCCGCCGCGGCGCGACAGGCGCGCGGTGCTGCGGCCCGGCAGCGGATTGCGACGCAGTACAGCCTGGACGCCATCGCCACGCAGTACCAGCAGCTTTGGGCGCAGCTCCACGCCGAGCGGGCCGTGGCAAGCTGAGGTTGGCGCCTCAGACCGGGTCGCGGCGCGTCGTCTCGTTGTCGATCCCCGCCGCCCGGAAAGCTCGCTCGTAGACCCGTAGCACGTCGCGGCACTGCTGCGGCGTCACCGCCAGCGCGGCGCGGCCCAGCAGCGCGTCGCGCACGTTGGCGTAGTAGGCCCGCCAGTCGCCCGGCACCGGCGCAAAGCCGTCGGTCGGGTGGACCGACTTCACGGTCAAGTTCTCGGCCGGCAGCGCCGCTGCGGGTTGGCCGCCGATCACCGCGCTGTTGGCCCGCATCAGCGCTTCCTGGGGGTCGATGCCGTAGAGCCGCAGCCCGCCCTGGCTGCCGTTGATCTGCCAGTGCGGCTGGTCGGTCCAGCTCTGCAGGCTGACCGTCACCGTGATCCGCAGCCCGCGGCGGTAGTGCAGCGCGACGAACGCCTCGGTGTCGGTCTCGTTGCCCTCCTGGCGGAACTGCAGGTCGGCGAAGACGCGGTCCGGGTCGGATCCGCCGAGCAGCACCGCCTGGTCCATCAGGTGGGCTCCCCAATCGACCAGTTGCCCGCCAAAGGCGCTCGCCAGCGACCGCCAGCGGCGTTCGCCGGTCAACGGCTGGAGCGGCATCCGCGTCATCGTCAGCGCGATGTTGATGCTCCAGGGCTCGCCCAGCAGGCCGTCGTCGAGGGCCTTGCGGACGGTCAGAAAGTCGCTGTCCCAGCGCCGGTTGTGGAACACCGAGAGCAACTGCCCGGCGCGGTCGGCCGCCGCGATCATCGCGTCGGCCTCGGCCACCGAGCGGGCCATGATCTTGTCGACCACCACCGGCTTGCCCATCCCGAGCGCGGCGACGGTCTGCTCACAGTGCAAGTGATGCGGCGTCGCCAGGACCACCAGGTCGACCGCCGGGTGCTGCACCAAGGCCTCGAAGGAATCGACCACGGCCGCCTGCGGGTTGTCCTGGCGCGCCTGCTCCAGCTTCTCGGCCGCCCGCGACATCACCGCCGCGACCCGCAGCCCGGGGGTGGCGTCCACCAACATGCGGTGGAACAGCCGTCCGGCCAGACCATACCCAACAATGCCGACACCCAGGTCACTCATCAGTGCGCTCCGCCGCAGACGATAGCGGAAACCGCCGGTCGCGGCAAGCCGCTCACTGGCCGGCGGCGGCGTGGTCGGCGAGCACCCGGCAGCCGCGGTGGCCTTGCAGCAGGGACGCCGGGAAAGCGGTGCTGAGCGGCCCTTGCAGCAGCCGCTGCAACGCGGCGCGCTTGCTGCGGCCGGTCACCGGAAGCAGCAGCAGCTCCGCCTCCAGCAGATCGGCCAGTCCCAGCGTGAGACCGTGCGTCGGCGGCGCCGGCAGGTCGAGCAGCATGCTATGTGTGCGCGACTCCGCGGCCAGCTCGGCGACGTGGAACCGCGGCGTCAGCTCCGGCGCCGGGTCGTTCATGCCGAGGTGGCCGTTCAGCCCCAGGCCCAGCACCGCCGCATCCAACGGCCCCGCCGCGTCCAGCGCGCGGCGCACGCGGGCGACCTCGGCGGCCGGGTCGGGCGCCATGCTGTCGAAGGTCAGCCAGCGCGTGGCCGGGACCTGGAGGGGCGTCAGCAGGTGCCGCCGCAGGTCGTCCTCGCAGCTCGCCGGGTCGCTGGCCGGGACGCCGAGCCACTCGTCGAGCTTGATCCAGCGAACCTCCGCCCAGTCACCCGGCACGGCGGCGGCGGTCCCGGCCAGGGTGGCATAGAGCGGGCGCGGCGAGCTGCCGGCGGCCACCGCCACCCGGGCCGCTGGCCGCCGGGCCACGAACTGCTGCAACAACTGGGCGGCGCGGCGTCCGACCGCGGTGGGGTCCGGCAGCACTTCCAACGTCATCAGGCACTCCAAGCGCCGTTTCGGCAGCGCCGCCGGCACCCCTGCCGGGCCACCGGCCCTTGCCACGATTTGACGGTCATCCAACGAACATGTTACAATCCGGCCGGCCGGAGGCGGGCGTGGCAGAAGCGTTGCGTGCCGCGGTGATTGGGGCAGGCCGAATCGGCCGACATCACGCCAAATGGTACCAGCGGGCAGGCTGTCGGCTGGTGGGTTACGCTGTCTCCCAGCCGGCGAGCATCGCCCCGCGTGGGGCGGAGTTGGCCGCCGAGGGGTGTGACCCGGGCCCGGGCTTTGCCTCTTACGAAGAGCTGTTGGAGGCCACGGCGCCGGACCTGGTGAGCGTCTGCACCCCGGCTGAGGCGCATGCGGCGCCGGTTCGGGCGGCCTTGGAGCGGGGTCTCGCGGTGCTTTGCGAGAAGCCGCTGACCTGGTCGGCCGACCCGGCCGCGGCGCAGGCGACCGCGGCGGAGCTGGTGGCGCTGGCCGCCCGGCAGGGGGCCCTGTTGGCGGTCAACCTGCAGTACAGTTACGTCGCGCCGGCCTACCGGGCGCTGGTCGGTGAGGTTGGCGAGCCGCAGACCTGTGAGGTCCGGCTGGCCAGCCGCGGCAAGGGCGCTGAGCGCAGTCCCAGCGAAGTCTGGATGGAACTCGGCCCGCACGCGCTGAGCCTGGCCAGCGGCCTGCTGCCCGGCGCCACGCTGGACCTGGCGAGCCTGCAGGTCAGCGCGGCGCCGCGCACGGTGACGGTCCGCGCGGACTGGTGCCGCGGCCCGCAGCGCGTCGCGACGAGTCTCGAGGTGGCGCAGGTGCTGGACGGTCCGCTGGTGCGCCAGTGCGGCGTCAACGGGCGGCTGGTCACCTTGGGCGGGCGGAACAACGCGGCGGGCGAGTTCGCCGCCTTCCTCACCGCGGGGGCCGTCGAGCGGGAGTTCCCGGACTGGATGCGGCAGTCGATCGAAGGGTTCGTCAACGGGGTGGCAGGGGGGCAGTTCGGTGGTGTAACCGGGGAGGCGGCCCAGGACAACCTGGCGGCCCAACTGGCAGTGGCGGCGGCTCTCTGAAGAAACGAGATAGGCGATGGCCGACAAGATCATGGTAGTGGAGGACGATCCGGCGATCCAGCGCAGCCTGGCGGCCCTGCTGGGCGCCGAGGGCTACGAGGTCGTGGTCACCGCCGACGGGGCCGAGGCCGTGCAGTTGGCCACGGCGGCGGCGCCGCAACTGATTCTGCTGGACGTGGTGCTGCCCGGCCTGAACGGCCTGCAGGTGTGTCAGCAGCTCCGGGCGCGGATCTACACGCCGATCATCATGCTGACCGCCAAGAGCGACGAACTCGACAAAGTGCTCGGCCTCGAGATGGGCGCCGACGACTACGTCACCAAGCCCTTCAGCCCGCGCGAGTTGCTGGCCCGGGTGCGGGCGCACCTGCGGCGGAGCACCCTCTACGAAGGCAAGTCGGCCGAGGACGGGCCGCTGACCGTCGGCGCCATCACCATCGACGAGGCCGCCCGGGAGGTCACGGTAGCCGGCAAGGTGGTGCAGCTCACGCCGAAGGAGTTCGACCTGCTGCTGGTCCTGGCCGCCAGCGCCGGCCGCGTCTTGGCGCGGGACGACCTGCTCGAGCGCGTCTGGGGCGAGAGCCTTTACCTCGACAGCCGCACCCTCGATGTCCACATCCGCCGGCTGCGGCTGAAGATTGAGCCCGAGCCGAGTGCCCCGCAGTTCATCGTGACCGTGCCCGGGGTCGGCTACAAGATGACCGCCGCGGACCGCCAGCCCGGCCGCGGCTGACCGAGCCGGCGGCGCACCCAAACGGACGGCCGGCCCCGCGGGGGGCCGGCCGTCGCAAGCTTGGTGAGCAGCAGGTCGGCCTACTCCTCGTCGTCGTCGTCCACCGTGGCGAAGAGCGCTTCGCTCGGCACGTCGTCCTCGTCGGGGCGCTCGGTGCCGGTGATCACGGTGACGGTCACCGCCCGCGGCCCGCGGTCGCTCTCTTCGACCTCAAAACGGACGCGATGACCCTCGTAGAGGGCCTTCGGCTCGGGCTCCTGGATGTCGGCCGAGTGCAGGAAGACGTCGCGGTTGGCGTTGTCCTCGTAAACGAAGCCGTACCCCTTGTCGAGGTCGTACCATTTGACGGTTCCGGTAGCGATGGCCGTGTCCTCCGTGCCCGGCCCGGCGCCGCCACGGCGGCTGGGGGCAACCCCCTTAGGCTATCATGGCCGGCCGCTTCGGTCAACCGCCCGACCGCCCCGAATCGGCGTCGCAGGCGGCCGGCGTCGCGCCGTGGTGAGCGTCTCACCGGGCCGCGATAACGCCCGGTCGTTGGTCGACGACTGGGTTCAGCACCGGCCACCAGCAGCGACAATCTGGCGAGGAACGGCTGCCGCAGTGCTGCGAGCCGGAGGACCAGGCAGCGCCTGACCGCCATCGCGAGCTGCCCGTCGGCTAGGCCGGAAGCGCCTCCTGCGGTATCCTGAGCAGCAGGTCCGAGCCGAGTCCGCGACGATGCAGGTTGTCTTTCTGGGTACCAGCTCCGCCACGCCAACGCCCCGCCGCTTCTTGCCGGCGGCGGTGCTGGCGCGGCAGGGCGAGTTGTTCCTGTTCGACTGCGGCGAGGGCACCCAGATCCGCTTCCGCAAGTCGCGGCTGAAGTTCACCCGCCTGACCTGGATCCTGATCAGCCACATGCACGGCGACCACGTCACCGGCCTGCTCGGCCTGCTGATGTCCCTGCAGATGGCCGAGCGCCAGGAACCGCTCCGGATCGTCGGCCCGGCTGGCCTGCAAGATTACGTGTTGATGAACAAGCGCCTGCTGCGCACCGATTTCACATTTCCGCTTGAGTTCACCGAGGTCGCTGGCGAGGGCGCGCTGGTGTACGACGGGCCGGAGTATGTGATTGAGGCCGGGCTGTTGCAGCACCGCGTGCCGTGCTATGGGTATGCGGTCGCCGAGAAGGACCGGCCGGGGGTCTTCGACCTCGCGGCGGCGGCGGCCTTGGGCGTGCCGGTGGGGCCGTTGTTCGGCCAGTTGCAGCAGGGGCGCAGCGTCACGCTGGACGACGGGCAGGTCGTGCGGCCGGAGCAGGTGCTCGGTCCGCCGCGGCCTGGGATGCGGGTCGCTTACGTCTCAGACACCCGGCCCTGCCGCAACGCGCTGGTGCTGGCGCGGGGCGCCGACCTGCTGATCCACGAAGCCACGTTCGCTGGCGAGCTGGCCGACGAGGCCCGCGCGAAGCGCCACTGCACTGCCACCGAGGCGGCCGAAATCGCCCGGCAGGCCGGCGCGAAGCGGCTGGTGCTGACCCACTTCTCGCCGCGCTACCTCGACCTGGAACCCCTGCGGGCCGAGGCCGCGACCACCTTCGAGCCCGTCGAATGCGCCCACGACCTGTTCGAGGTCGAGTTGTAGGAGCGCGTCGGAGCGGGTCGGATTTCACGCGACCTCTGCGGGTCGGAAACCTGCCTTAAACAGTGCGGTAGCAGCCTGAGCCTTGAAGCCGACGGCCGAAAGGAGCAAGCCGATGTCGTACTCAAGGCGGCGGGAGACCGGGCGGCGATCGCAGCGGGTGGCGCGACGGTTGGGGATCGGGGTCTTGCTGCACGTGCTGCCGTTCGTGGCGGCGACAGCCCTGGTGACGCGGCGGCAGCCGGCGCCCCGGCGCCTGGAGACCCGCCTGCTGGGGCGCTGCGCGGCGCCGCTGGTGGCGCTCAGGGGGGCGGCCGACCGGCGTGGCGGGCACCTTGCGGCCCTCGGCGCCGACGCCGTGGTGCAGGTCTGGCACGGCCAGCCCGGCCAGCCGGCGCGACAAACGCTGCGCCTGCCTGACGCGCGGTGCAGCAGCCTCGGACTCTGGTTCGGCGACGTAGACCTGGACGGTGCCGCCGACCTGCAGGCGACGGTCACCGTGGCGCGGCGGCTGGACCTGCGGGAGACCCGCCATCTGGTGGCGCTCCAGGCAGCCGGGCGCTTCGCGGGCTGGGAATCCCTGATGCTGCCGGAGCCCTGGTTGCAGCAGCAGATTCTGACGGTTGCCGTGCCGACCGGCGGCGAGCGGACGCTGTTGCCGACCGACCAGGGCCCGTGCCGCACCGCGGTCTACGAGTCGCGGCAGCGGCGGCTGGTGCAGTTGCTGCCGGGAACCTTGGAGCTGGCGGCCGACCTGCAGCGCGGCGGCGGCCAGGAGGTCGTCACGACGGCGCTGGAGCACGGCAGCGGGGCCACTTTGGTGCGGATCTACGGGTGGCAGGGCGACCGGCTGGTGGTCTGCTGGGAGCACCTGGTACCGGGCCCGGCTGGCGGCCAGGTGGCCCAGGCCGGCCAGCCCGGCGTGCAGTTGGCGGTCGCCGACCTCGATGGCGACGACCAGCCCGAGTTGCTGATCGGCGCGGTGGCAAGCGGGGAGATCCGCAGTTGGAGCTGGCCGCGGGCAGGCGGCGGCGGGACCTCGGAGCGTGACACCGCCTGAGGGAGGGGCCCGCCGCGGCGCGGCGAAACCGGCGGCTACCGATGGATGCCGCTGAGTTCAGGGCCTTTCGCTTGCCCGCCGAGACGGTCGCGCGCTGCTGCGCCCGGCACGGTCTGGCGCCGCCGCGTCAGGTGGAGCGGATTCGCAAGGGCGAGGTCAGCGCCAGTTTCAGCCTGGACCTGGCCGACGGCAGCAGCGCGGTGCTGAAGGTCTACTGCCGCAGCCAGGACCCTTCCTGGTTGCAGCGCGAGGCGGCCAGCCAGCAGTACCTCCGCCGCTACAGCGAGGTGCCCGGCCCGAGTTGGTCGATCCTCGACATCAGCGGCCGCGACGTGCCCTTTCCGTGCTACCTGATGCAACGCCTCGACGGCACCGACGGCGACGAGGTGGCGGCGACCGCCGACCGGACCAACCTGTTGCTGCTGCTGCGCCGCTGTGGCGAGACCCTGTCGCGGTTGCACCACACGCCGCTCAGTGACATCGGCGAGGCCGTGGCGCAGGGGCTCTACCCGGCGGAGCTGTGGGCCGAGCGCACCGCGGCGCAGTTCGAGACCGCGATCGACAGCCTGCGCGCCCAGGGCTGGTGCGACCCGGCGCTGCTGGACTCCAGCCTGGCCTCGTTCGAGGCTGGGCGGGCCGCCCTGACGGCGCCGTACGAGCCGGTCTTCTGCCACCGCGACTACCAGCTTTGGAACCTCCGCGTGGACCCCGCGACGCTGGCCATCCGGGGCGTCCTGGACTTCGATGCCGCGGGGCTGGGGCCGGCCGAGAGCGACGTGCGCGACTTGGAGCTGAACCTGTTTCTGGAGCAGCCCCGGCTGCGGCAGGAGTTCTGGCGCGGTTACGGTCGCCCGCGGCCCGACGGGGTGGCGGCCGAACGGCTCCGGCTGAGCTGCCTGGTGCGCGCCCTGTCGCTGCTGGCGGCTTACTGGGGCCCGACGGCGCGGGTCACGCCGGCGTCCGTCTGGCTGCTGTTGTCGCCCTGGATCTCCGACGCCGACGAGCTGCTCGGCGAGGGTTGAGCGGGCGGCGCGGCGGCCTGCTCGATCACCTGCAGGTGCCGCCAGCCGCCCTGCTGAAAGCGCGCCAGCCAGAGCAGTGCCAGGGCCATCACGAAGATCGTGCAGGCCGTCCACATCGCGTAGAGCCCCAGCCGCAGGCGGTCGATCAGCAGCAGCACGCCGATGAACAGACCGTAGCCCGCCAGCGAGAGCAGCATCGTGGCGCGGGTGTCGCCGGCGCCCTGCAGCGCCGCCAGCAGGATCAGGTTGCAGGAGTCGAGCAGGCAGTAGAGCGCCACGTAGCGCAGTACCACCACGCCGATGCTCTGAATCTGGGCGAGGTGCGCGGCGCTGGTCGTGGCGGGGTCCAGGAAGTAGCCCAGCAGCGGCCGCGGGGCCAGCACGAAGAGCGCGCTGCAGGCGAGCATCCAGACTTGCGCCACGGCCAGCCCGCGCCAGGCGACGCGGCGGCTGAGGTCGGGCCGGCGCCGGCCCTGGCACTGCCCGACCAGCGTCGCCACCGCGGCCGACAGGCCAAACAGCGGGAAGAAGGCCATCGAGTTGATCCGCCAGACGATGTTGGTGGCGGCCAGCTCGGTCTGGCCGATCCGGCCGATCAGCGCCACGAAGCAGGTCCAGCCGAGCAGCTCGACGGTGAAGCGCGCGCCGCTGGGGAAGCCGAAGCGCAGCAGGCGGCCGAACATCTCTGGTTGCAGCCGCCGCTGTTGCCAGGTGCCGAACTCGCGGCGGTGGCGGCGGCGCAGGAACAGGGCCAGCCCGGCGAGGCCGTTCCAGAGGCTGCCGGCGACAGTCGCCCAGGCCGCCCCGGCGATGCCGAGCGCCGGGAACCCGGCCACGCCGAAGATCAGCAGGTAGGCCAGGATCAAGTTGATGGTCTGGCCGCAGAGCTGGATCCACATCACCGGCCGGGTGTCGGCGCGGCCTGAGAAGAAGCCACTGACGGCGCTGCCGACCAGGCCGGGAATCGCGCCGAGGCAGGCGATCCGCAGAAACAGCGCCTCCTGCCGCGCCAGCTCCGGCGCGTGCCCGATGGCCGCAAACAGCCCGCCGCCCCACCAGCCGAACAGCGTCACCAGCCCGCCGCCCAGCAGACCCAGCCAGATGCCCTGCCAGACGGCCGCCCCCAACCGCTCGCGTCGCCCGGCGCCGACGTACTGCGCCACCAGCGTGGCGGTGAAGCTGACGGCGCCCTGCAACGGGCTGAGCAGCAACCACTGCAGCAGCGAAGCGGCCCCATGGGCGGCGATGGCGGTCTCGCCGGAGCGAGCCAGGAACAGCCCATCGCAGAAGTGCATGATGGTCTGCGCACAAGTCGCCAAGGTCAGCGGCAGCGCCACCTGCAACAAGCTGCGCAAGCTGCTGGGATCGTCGCCGACCGGGGCAGCCAGCGGCGGCGGCAGGTGCTGCGCCGCCTCGGCGGCAGTCTGCTCCAGCAACGGCTCGTCCATCAGCCCAACCTCTCCGCCCCGCCACCCATCATACACCGCCGCCCGATTCGACCAAGGCAAACACATGTTCGATTTCAGCGGGATGGCCTGGCAAGCGGCGTGGCCGGGTTGGATCTTGCGGAGATCTTGCGGCCGGCTGGTGTTTGGGGGGTGGGGGCGGTCCGGATGGGGTGGAGGTGGGCCGATGGCGGGAGCGAGCGCGGGTCGGCTGACGGCGGAGCAAGCGCGGTTCTACCTGGCGCTGGGGGCGGTTGGCTATGTGCAGCCGGCGGCTGAGCTGGCGGAGGTGACGTTGAGTGAGGCGTGGGCCTGGGCGCTGGCGGTCGAGCGGCCGAGCTGGGCGAATCGCCGGGGCGAGGCGGCGATGCGGTTGTTCGGTCTGGCGACCAGCGCGGCGGAGCTGGTGCGGGTGCTGCTGCACAGTCCGGAGGCGGTCCCGGGGCCGCGGTTGCGGGAGCTGGTGCATGTGGCCGAGCGTTTCTACGCGGCGGCTCTGCGGTTGGACAAGGATGTGGCCAGCGATGGGCAAGCGGCGTGGCAGCTCGACCTGGACGGCTGGGCCGCCGGCGCGGACGTGGCGAGTGGAGCTGCCGCCACCGCATCCGGGGCAGGTGACCGTGATGCGTGACCCGGCGCGCTTCAAGGTGCTCTGCTGCGGTCGCCGCTGGGGCAAATCGACCCTCGCGCTGAATGCCTGCCTCGAGGCGATTGGCCAGGGCGCGCAGGTGGTCTGGTACGTCGCCCCGACCTTCCGGATGGTCGACCTGCACTGGCGGACGCTGCGGCGCCACCTGCGGGGGCGCTTTCCGGGCACGCTGCACCAGGCCCAGCGCCGTGCGGTCTTCGCGACCGGGGCCGAGATCGCGTTCCGCAGTGCCGACAACCCGGATCACCTCCGCGGGGTGGGGTTGGACTACCTGGTGGTTGACGAGGCGGCCTTCCTGCCCGACGGCGCGGCGGTCTGGGGCGAGGCCTTGCGGCCGGCGCTGGCGGACCGCCGGGGCCGGGCGCTGATCATCAGCACGCCGAAAGGGCGCAACTTCTTCCACCAGCTCTGGCTCCGCGGCCGCGATCCGCAGCAGGGCGAGTGGGCGGCGTTCCGTTATCCGACTGCCAGCAACCCGTACATCGCCGCCGGCGAGGTGGCCGCGGCCCGGGCCGAGCTGCCGCAGCGGATCTTCGAGCAGGAGTTCGAGGCGGCCTTCCTGGACGACGGCGGCGCGGTCTTCCGCGGGGTCCGCCAGGCCGCCGTGGCGACGCCGACGGCGCCCTATCCCGGACGCTTCGTGATCGGCGTCGACTGGGCCAAGCGCGAGGACTACACGGTCTTCGTGGTGCTCGACACGCTGGCCCAGACCGTTGTGGCGGTCGAGCGCTTCAACCAGATCGACTACACGCTGCAGACCCAGCGGCTGCAGGCGCTCTGTGCGGCCTGGGCGCCGGTGGCGGTGCAGGCCGAGCAGAACAGCATCGGCGAGCCGCTGCTGGAGCAGTTGCAGCGCGATGGCCTGCCGGTGCGCGGCTTCAAGACCACCGCCGGGAGCAAGGCCAAGGTGATTGAGCAGTTGGCCCTGGCGCTGGAGCAGGGCGCGCTGCGGCTGCCGCCCAACGAGGTGCTGCTGGCCGAACTGGAGGCCTACACCCTGGAGCCGACCCGCGGCGGGTCGTTTCGCTACAGCGCCCCGCCGGGTCTGCACGACGACACGGTGATGGCCCTGGCACTGGCCTGGGACGCCCGCGACGCGGTGATCGCCGGGTCGTTGGCGGAGTGGTTCTGAGGTCGAGGAGGACCCGATGGCAAGTTCGTTGACGCGTTGGTGGCAGCGTCGTCGCACGGCGCGCGAGACCGCCCCGCCGGCTGGCCGGCTGGCCGGCGAGCAGTTGGCCTACGCCGCCAGCGACCGCCGGCAGGGCGCCGAGCCGGCGTTGCTGGAGTACGAAGCAGCCTACGCCAGTTGCGACGACGTCTACGCGGCGGTCTCGCTGCTGGCCGACAACGCCGCGATGGTGCCGCTGCGGGTGCTGGTGGCGGGGCAGGCGGCGCCGGAGCATCCGTTGCAGCGGCTGCTGGACCGCGCGAATCCCCAGCAGGGCGCCAAGCAGTTCTGGATCCGGGCCTATGCGCAGCTCTGGCTGACCGGGGAGACCTACCTCGTGGTCGAGCGTCAGCACCCGCTGGACGCTGACCGCCCGAGCGAGCTGTGGGCCTTCAGCGGTCGCGTGATGGAGCCGCTGCCCGACCCGCAGCAGTACCTCCGCGGCTACCGCTTCCGGCCGCCGGGGACCGCTGGCGACGGGGTCGAGCTGGCGCCGCGCGATGTCGTGCCGGTGCTGCTGTTCCACCCGACGCGCCCCCTGCGCGGCCTCTCACCGCTGACGGCCCTGCGGCTGGGCCTGGCCACCGAACTGCACGCCAAGCGGGCCAACCATGACCTGTTCCGCAACGGCCTGCTGACCGACGTCGCGATCAGCTTCGACTTCGCCAGCGACGAACAGCGTCAACGCACCCGCGAGGCGCTGCGCCAGGCCCACGCGGCCGACGGTCGGCGGCACGGCATTCTGGTGCTGGAGAACAGCACCCGCGTCGAGAAGCTGTCGCTGAGCCCGCGCGATGCCGAGTTCCTGGAGCTCGACAAGCTGACCACCCGCGACGTCGCGAAGGCCTACCGCATCCCGCCGATGTTCCTGGCGCAGCTCGACCACGCCACGCTGCGCAACTACGAGACGGCCTACCGGGCGCTCTGGGAGCTGGCGATTCTGCCGCGGGTGGGGCAAATGGCGACCGCCCTGACCGAGCATCTGGCGGCGCAGTACGGGCCGACCGTGACCGTCGAGCCGGACCTCAGCGGAATCGAGGTGCTGCGGGCTGCCGACCGCGAGCGGGCCGCGACCTACGGGGCGCTGGTCGCGGCGGGACTGGCCCCGCAGTGGGCGGGGCAGCGGGTCTTCGGCAGTGGCTGGAGCGCCGCGGCGCTGGCCGCGGGGGAGGTGGGACGATGAGCCAGCAGCGCGGCGGCCGGCCGGTGCAGCCGGCCGACCTGGACGGCAATCGGTTGCGGGCGCTGATTTCGGCGGAATCCTGCGACCGCGACGGCGAACTGCTGCTGGCGGCCGGCTGCGACCTGGCGGCGTACCGCGCCAACCCGGTGGTGCTCTGGTCGCACGACCCGAGCATCCCGCCGATCGGCCGGGCCGTCGAGGTCTGGGCCGAGCCGGGGGTCGGCGTGTGGGCCATCAACGAGTTCGCCGCGACGCCCTTCGCCCAGGAGATTGCGCAGCTCTACCGCGAGGGCTTCCTGCACGCCTTCAGCGTCGGCTTCCGCGTCTTGGAGGCGGGCCGGGGCACCGCCCAGGGCCAGGCGGTGGTCCGGCGCTGGGAGCTGTTGGAGCAGAGTGCGGTGGCGGTGCCGGCCAATCCGGCCGCTCTGACGGTGGCGGCCGAGGCTGGCAACAAGGCCGCCGACTGGCTGCTGCGGACCTATTACCCGGCGGCCGCGACAAGCGACCTGGCGCGGCGGCTGGGCCTGCGGGCGGACCTGCCGTGGCCGGCGCTGGCGTCGCTCTGCTGCCGCTTCTATGGCTTCCGCGGCGGGTTGGAGCTGGACCCGGCGGAGCGCCCCGCCGCCGAAGCGCTGCTGCGGACGGCCTACGACCAGGCGGGCCGGCGCTTCCCGCAGCCGCGGCCGGGGCGCCGGCGGCCGGAGTTTCTGGAAGATGAACCAGTCCATTTCGAGGAGGGCTGCTGGACCGAACTGACGCAGCGCTTGCGCGGTACGGCCGAAGCCCTTCGCAACCTCGCCCGTCGGCGTCG
The DNA here is from genome assembly GCA_020850355.1 of Fimbriimonadaceae bacterium. Classification (GTDB taxonomy): domain Bacteria; phylum Armatimonadota; class UBA10988; order UBA10988; family UBA10988; genus JADZEX01. The sequence continues at coordinate 49,740 of JADZEX010000075.1, forward strand.
CCGCCGCGGACTGCCGTTGCCGGAGCTCGATCCGGCGCGCGCCGCGGCGGCCGCCCTGCACGAACTGCTGGACCCGCCCGGAGCTCCATCCGGTGCGGCCGCGGGCGATCTGGAACGCGCCCTGGCCGAGCTGCGCCGTGACCTGACGGCGTGGCAGGCCGCTCGTGCCGCGACCGTGGGGGCGGCGGTGGAAGCCCTCCGCCGCCCCGGCGGCCGGCGTCAGCCGCACTGCGGGTTGCTGTGACCTCAAGGAGATCCCGTTGAACGACCTGTTGCGTGAACTGCGTGAGCTGAAGGAGCAGATCCGCCGGGAGCATGACCCGGCGCGGCTGCAGGAGGCCATCCGCCAGGCGGTCGAGACCGTCCCGAGCGGCCCCAGCCGACTCGGCGCGTTGGAGGTGAGTGGCGCCGAGGGCGGCGCGCCGAGTCTCAAGGGCCTGCTGCAGCGGCCCGCCGGCAACGACCGCGAGCGCGAGCTGCAGCGGCTCAACGACCGGCTGCACCTCTGTGGGACGTTGCTCCGCCGCGACCCCCGCCGGCTGAAGGGCTGGGCCGACTTCCAGCGCCTCGGCGGCGAGCTGCGCAAGGCGCTCAACACCGCCGACCACGAGGAGTTTGTGCCCGACGGCTTCAGCGTTTCGCTGATCGAAGAGGTCCGCCTGCAGCGCCGGCTGCCGGTGCTCTTCGAGCAGGTGCTGCTGCCGCGTTCGCCGCTCAAGTGGCCGGTCGAGGGGGGCATCGGGCTGCCCTTCCTGGTGGCCGAGAACAGCGGCGACACCGCCGCCAAGGTGCCCACCCGCAACCCGGCGACCTGCGATGTGACCTTCCAGGCGCGCACCCTCGGCGTGCGGGTGCCGTTCAGCCACGAGTTTGACGAGGACAGCATCGTGGCGGCCGAGGACTACGTCCGGCGGCAGATCGCCAAGGCGCTGACCGACGGGCTCGAGACCGCGATCCTGAACGGCGACACCAGCGCGACGCATCTCGACGGCACTGTGACGGCGGCCAACGACGCGCGGCGCGTCTTCCGCGGGCTGCGCAAGCTGGCGACGCTGCCGACGCCGGCCAGCCAGTACGACGTGACCACCGGCGGCAACGGCTTCAGCCAGAGCGACCTGGTCACGGTGCGCCGCCAGATGGGTGTCTACGGCGTTGATCCGCGGGACCTGGTGCTGATCGTCTCGGTCAAGACCTACTACAAGATCATCGGCGACAGCACCAACTTCGGGGACTTCCAGACCCTCGACAAAGTCGGCCCGCAGGCCATCAACGTCACCGGCGAGGTCGGCGCCCTGTACGGCGTGCCCGTGGTGGTCAGCGCGGCGATGCCGGAGACCTGCGCCAACGCCGCGACCGACAGCGGCAGTGGCAGCGACGCCGTGCTGGTGCTGGCCAACCGCCGCGCCTACGCCCTGGCGACGCAGGTCAGCCCGACCATCGAGACCGTCTGGGACCCCGAGGCGCTGCAGTTCAAGGTAGTCGGCTTCTGCCGCGTCGACTTCCAGCCCTGGTTCGACCCGACCAGCGAGCGCGCTGTCAGCGTCGGCTACAACATCGACGTCGCCTAGCCAGCGCCTTAGGAGAACCCCATGCCGACCTTCAATGGCCTCAATACGGCGATGTTCCAGGTCACCGTGATCGACGGCGCCGCCGCGGCGACCGCGCTGACGGTCAGCGGCATCGCCCCCGCCGACGTGCTGCTGATGGTGTTGCACCAGGACTCGACGGGCCTGCTGCTGGCCGACCTCACCAACGAGGCCAGCATTACCGCCGTCGACACGGTGCAGTTGAGCAGCACCGCCACCACCGGTGACAAGCTGGTCGTGGCCTGGCTCGATCTGAGCCAGCCCGAACGCTAGCCACCACCCCCGCCCGGGGCCGGCCGCCGGCCCCGGGCCTGCCGGGAGCTGTCGATGTCGCTGACCCCCGAGGCGCTCACGACCGTCGCCACGTTGCGCCAGTGGCTGACCCAGGACACCGTCGCCGACACCGGCGGGCGCTTCGCCGAGGCGCCGCTGGAGGGCCTGATCAACCGCGCCAGCAGCGCCATCGCGACGTGGTGCGACCGCCGGCTGGTGGCGCCCGCCGAGCTGACCAGCTACCGGCTGGATGGCTCCGGAGGCAACCTCCTGGTGCTGCCGCAGTGGCCAGTGGCCGAGCTGACGACCGTCCGCGTCGACGCCCAGGAGGTGCCGCCCCGCGACGTCGGCGGCGGCGCCGGCTGGGTCTGCGACTCCTTCGTCGGTCGTCTGACCCTCTACGGCGCGACCTTCGCGCGGGGCGCGCAGAACGTCGAGGTGCTCGCCCGGCTGGGCTACTGCCCGAGCTGTGCCGCGACGCAGTTGCACCACTCCGCGGCGCTGGCCGATCTGGAGCAGGCCTGCCTGCTGCTGGCCGCCTGCTGGTTCCGCCGACCGGTCGCCGAGCTGGTCGGCGCCGAGCGGGCCGCGCCGCCCGAGCCGCTGCCGGCCGAGGTGCGCAGCCTGCTGCTGCCGTTCCGCCGGCTGGGAGGCTGACATGCCCGACCACCTCAGCGCGCTGCGTGAGCTGTTCGCCGGGACCGCGCTGCGCGAGGCCTACAACGCAGTGCTGGCGGCGCGCGGGCTGGCCGGACTGAGCGCCACGCCCATCTTGAGCAGCCGGCGCGAGCTGCGCGGCGCCGGCCGCTGGCCGGCCCTGGCCTGCGAGCTGGGCAGCGTGGCCAGCCAGCGGGAGGGGGCCGGCGGGCTGCGCAGTCTGCGGGGCGAGGCGACCTGGTGGCTGGCGCTGGCGGCGCCGGCCGACGAGACCCTGGCGGCCCGCGCCGCGGCCTACCTCGACAGCCTCCGCGAAGCGCTCGAAGCCACGCTCCCCGCCGCCCTGCAACGCTTCGAGTGCAGCGCGTTGGAGCTGGGCGGGGAGCCGCTCCGGGAGGTCGGCCTGGCCGCCCACCTGTACAGCCTCCGCGGGCGCTACTGCTGGCTCTATCAGGCGGCTGGCGCCTGACCTGTGACCGACAAGGAGACCGCATGGCCACCAAGACCACCCGCAAGTCGGGCGAGAATCACCTCGTCAAGTTCGGGACCACCACGCTGGGCACGGCGCGCTTCACGCGACTGCGGCTGACGATTCGGAGCGTCGACGCCCGTGGCAGCGGCGATGGGGGGCCAGTTGACAAGGAGCTGGGCCTCGACAGCGGCGAGCTGCAGGCGACCTACCTGATCACCGACGAGGCCACCCTGGCGCTGCTCGGAACCTACAACACGGTGCTGCTGCAGGATTCCGCTGGGGACACCGTCTTCAGCGGCGGCGCGCTGCTGCGCGAGGTGCAGCGCCGCGAGTCGCACGAGGACATGACCATCGTCGACGCGCTGTTCCAGCTCCAGGGCCTGCCGACCGTGCCGGACCTGAGCGGTCTGGGCGCCTGAGATCCGAGTCGGGGGTCGGCTGTGGTCGGCCCCCGACTCAGGGCACCGTGACGTTGACCTGCACGCTCAGCGTGCCGCCGTTGGAGGTGACGGTCACCGTGGCGGTGTGGACCCCCGGCTCCAACCCCGTGCGGTCGACGGTCAGCGTCAGGTCCTGCGGGGCGTTGCCGCTGGCCGGGGTGACCGCCAGGAAGGTCGCGTCGTCGCTGACACTGAAGGTCAGCGTCCCGGCGCCCGCGTTGCTGACGGCCACAGGGTGCGTCGTTTCGGCCGCGGCGAAGTTGACCGTGGTGGCGCCGAGCGCCAGCCGCGGGTCGCCCGCGACGCCGCCGCCACCACCGCCGCCACCGGTCCCAGCGTCGGGGTCGTCGGGCACCGCGTCGCCAAGCACGGCCACCGTGCCGACCGAGTTGGTGACGGTCAAGCGACAGCGGGTGCTGTTGTTGAAGAGCTGGATGGTGAAGTTGCTGGCCAGCCCGGTGCTGCTGCTGCCGCGGGCCAGGATCTGGTTCAGCCGCAGGCTGATCACCTCCAGCACCGCGTTGGCGTACTGGTTGTCGGTCGAGGTCAGCCGGGCGGCGACCTCGTTGGCGCCAACCGCGCGGCCGGCCGCGGCGAGGTCTTGCAGCGTCAGGGTGAGCTGCGCGTCGCTGAAGCCGGCGCCGTCGACGTGGTTGAACGTGAAGGCGCGGGTGCCGTCAAAGCCGAGCTTGTCGCCGTCGGTGCCGAGCCCGCCGGAGCCGCCGCAGGCAGCCGCCAGCGCGACCAGGGCGAGAGCTGTCAGGAACTGGGTGAGTCGTCGTGCCATCGCGCGCGGCCGTCCTTGCCGAGGCCCATTCTAGCACAGCGCCGCCGTGGGTTAGAATGGGATCGTGAACATCGACCCGACCGCACCCCTGCTCGGTCGCAGCACCGCCGAGTTGAGCGAGTTGCTGGCCAGCCTGGACGAGCCGAGCTACCGTGGCCGACAGCTCGCCGCCTGGCTGTACCGCCACGGCGCCCGCAGCTTCGCCGAGATGACCAACCTGTCGGCCGGACTCCGCGCCCGGCTGGCCGACCGGCCCACCGGCTGGGCCACCGTGGCGGCCCAACAGGTCAGCGTCGACGGCACCGCCAAGCTGCTCCTGGAGCTGGCCGACGGGGCGCGCGTCGAAACGGTCGGCCTGCCCTATCCCGACCGCTGCAGCGTCTGTGTCTCGTCGCAGACCGGGTGCGCCGTCGGCTGCACCTTCTGCGCCACCGGCTACCTCGGCGCCGGCCGAAACCTCACCGCCGGGGAAATCGTCGAGCAGGTCCTGGCCGCCCAACACGCCGTCGGGCGGCGCGTCTCGCATGTCGTCTTCATGGGCATGGGCGAACCGCTGCTGAACCTGGCGCAGGTCCTGGTGGCGGTGCGGCTGCTGCATGAGGAGGTCGGCCTGGCGCAACGGCACCTCACCATCTCCACGGTCGGCCTGCCGCCGCAACTGCAGGAGCTGGCCGCGGCCGACCTGCAGGTCACCCTGGCGGTCTCGCTGCACGCCGCCGACGACGCGCTGCGGCAGCAACTGATTCCGACCACTGCCCGCCGCTGGAGTGTCGCCGAGGTGCTGGCGGCGGCGCGGCTCTACCGCCGGCAGAGCGGCCGGCGACTGACCTGGGAGGTCGTCCTGCTGCGTGACGTCAACGACGGGCCATCGCAGGCCGCCGCGCTGGTGGCGCGGCTGCAGCCGGGCGAGCATGTCAACCTGATCCCGTTCAACCCAGTCGGCGAGGCGGGCTTCGGGCGGCCGACGGCCGACCGCGTGCGGGCCTTCCGGGCCGTCCTGGAGCGGGCCGGACTGCAGGTCACGCAACGCCAGGCGCGCGGCCGCGACATCGACGGCGCCTGCGGCCAGCTCCGCGCCCGGGCGGGCTGAAGGACTCGCCGCCGGGCGGCGAACAGCGGCGCAGGAGCAGGACGATGCGGCAGCTCGGGCGGCGGGACTTCCTACGGCGCGGCGCCAGCGCGGTCGGGGCGCTGGCCTTACCGACCATCGTGCCGTCCGCCGTGCGCGGGCAGGAGGCGCCCTCCAACCGCCTGGCGCTGGGCCTGATCGGTTGCGGCGGCCGCGGGCAGTGGCTCGCCGACGCCTTCCTGCGGTTGCCCGGTACCGAAATCGTGGCCGTCTGCGATGTCGAGTCGGCGGCGCCGAATGTCGGCCGCACCGTGGCTCGCAACAAGCTGCTCGGGGCCTATCAGAAGGCCGGTCGCCAGGTCGAGGTGAAGGCCTTCGGCGACTACCGCGAGATGCTCCGCGAGGTGCCCCTGGATGCGGTGATCGTCGCCACGCCCGACCACTGGCACGCCCTCCCGACGGTCGCCGCGCTGCGCGCCGGGATGCATGTCTACTGCGAGAAGCCGCTGGCCAACAGCATCCCCGAGGGCCGTGCCATCTGTCGCGCGGCGCAGGACAGCGGCAAGGTGGTGCAGGTCGGCAGCCACGAGCGTTCCACCGCCTCTTGCCGGTACGCCGCCGAGCTGGTCCGCAGCGGCAAAATCGGCCAGCTCCGCCGGCTGGTGGTGCAGTTGCCGTGCAGCGATGGCCACCATCGCGACGCGCGCAGCTTCCGGCGGCCGACGCCCGAAGCGGTCCCGGACGGCCTCGACTGGGACGCCTGGCTGGGACACACACCGCTGGTGCCCTATCATCCGCGCCGTTGCCACTTCTGGTGGCGCTTCATTCTGAGCTACGGCGGTGGCGAGATGACCGACCGCGGGGCGCATGTGATCGACATCGGCCAGCTCGGCGCCGACAAGGATGCCTCCGGCCCGGTGAGCATCGAGGCGCAAGGTGTGCAGGAGCCCGGCAGCCTCTACAACGCCTTCTGGGACTACCGCTTCACCGCCCGCTACGCCGACGGGCTGGAAGTGATCGGCACTAGCGAGGGCCCCCGCGGGATCCGCTTCGAGGGCTCCGAGGGCTGGATCTTCGTGAACATCCACGGCGGCAAGCTGGAGGCCAGCCGGCCGGAGCTGCTGCAGCTTCAGCTCGGCGCCACCGACCGCAGCCTCGGCCGCAGTCCGGGGCACCAGCTCGATTTCTTGCAGGCAGTGCGGCAGAACCGGCCGGCCATCGCCCCGGCCGAGGCGGGCCACCGCACCGCCTCGTTCTGTCACCTGGTGAACGCCGCGATGCGACTGCAGCGACCGTTGCGCTGGGATCCGCGGACCGAGAAGGCCGTCGACGACCCCGCCGCCGATGCGCTGCTGACGCCGCTGATGCGGGCGCCCTACCAGCTCTGAGGCGGCGCCGCAGGATTGGCTGACGGGCTGGGCCGTGGTATCCTCGCCGCTCGTGAGACCCGCCCGATGATGCTGTCCGACCTGCTGCGAGCCGCCGACGAGAGCGTCGGTGAGCTGACTCAACTCCACCAGGACCTGGTGCGCTTTCCGACGGTCAACACCGGCGTGATGCCGACCGGGCACGAGACGCCCTGCGCGCGGTGGCTGGCCGACCTGCTGGACTACGACGGCGTGCGGGCCGAGGTCTGGGAGGCCGCGCCGCACCGCGGCAACCTGCTGGCTCGCCTGCCCGGCCGTGGCGAGGGGCGCAGCCTGCTCTGGATGTCGCACCTCGATGTGGTGCCCGAGGGCGACGCCAGCCGCTGGAGCCGGGCGCCGTTTGGCGGTGAACTGGTCGACGGCTGGGTCTACGGCCGCGGCAGCAACGACTGCAAGGGGCTGGTTTCGCCGCAGGTCCACGCGCTACGGTTGCTGGCGCGCCACCGCGTGCCACTGCGCGGCGATCTGCGGCTGGCGGCCTGTGCCGACGAGGAGGCCGGCGGAACCTACGGCTTCGCGGCCGTCGCGGCGCAGCGGCCGGAAGCGCTGCAGGCCGACCTGGCCATCAACGAGGGCGGTGGCGCCAGTGTGCGACTGCGCGACGGCCGGCCGGCGGTGCTGGTGGCGGTGGGCGAGAAGGGGCGGCTGGAAGCGCAGTTCACGCTGCGCGGTCACAGCGAACACGCCTCGATGCCGTGGCTGGCCGACAACCCGCTGGACACTCTGGCCAACTTGCTGCGCCGGCTGCGGCAACACCGCGCGCAGGTCGTGCTGACCCCGCCGGCCGAGGAGCTGTTGCGCTCTTGCCTCGGCAGCTTGCCGCCCCACGGCACCGACCTGGACGAGTGGCTGAAGCAGCACGCCGCCGACCTGGCCGGTGACCTGCCGCGGCTGCTGGCGCTGACGCGCATGACCATCGAGCCGACGGTGGTCAACGCCGGGCAGAAATCGAACGCCGTTCCGGACCAGGCGACGCTGACCGTCGACATCCGCACCTTGCCGCAGCAGACCCGCGCCGACGTCGAGCGCGAGTTGCGGCGGATCACGCGGGGATTGAAGGGCGTTGGGTTCCGGCTGACCGAGACCGCGGTCGCCAACGACACCGCCTGGACCGCCGCCTGGGCTGAACTCTGTAGCGAGGTGCTGGCCGCCGCCGGGACCCCCGACTGCCCGGCGTTGCCAACCTGGTGCACCGGCTTCACCGACAGCCGCCTCGTGCGCCCGCTGGGTGTGCCGGTGCTCGGCTTCGCGCCGGTCCCGCCGGACACCGACGGCAGCCGCTGTGGTTGCCACAACATCGACGAGCAGTTCCCGGTGGCGGCGCTGTTGTACCGCACCAAGGTGCTGCTGGCCCTGGCCTGGCGCTGGTGCGGCTGAGGGGCGGGCACAAGGACAACCCGGCGGGCTGGCCAATGGCGGGCGCCGGGAGTAGCGCGCGCCATGGAACGCCGCGAGTTCGGCCCATCCCACAAGCGTCGCAGGCTGCCGTGAATCGAGTGCCGGCTGCCATCGGTGGTGCGAGAAAGGTGTAGCGCATGAGGCTCATCGAACCGCCACGAGATCAACTCGACCGACTCCGTACCCCACTGACGGCAGGAGAGCGGCGCGTCCTCGACTTCTTCGACGAGACCCTGGATCAGGCGTGGGAGATCTACATCCAGCCTCACCTCAACGGCCTGCGCCCCGACTTCGTGCTGCTCAATCCGCACGCGGGCATCGCCGTGTTCGAAGTCAAGGACTGGAACCTGGCTGCGCTCGGCTACCACTGGAGGGACGGTGCTGTTGGCAAGCCGGCTCTGTGGGCCACCGACCGACACGGTCAGGGCTTCCGGGTGGCTGACGACCCAATTACCAAAGTCGACGAGTACCGCGACGCTCTCGCCGAACTGCACTGCCCGGCGATCGGATACCAGGCCTTGCGAGACCACCGCATTCGCTCGCTCATCACGGCTGGCGTGATCATGACTGAGTGTTCCACCGAGACGGCGAGAGAGTTCTTTGACCCAGCGCGGGAAGCACGAGGAATGCTCTTCGACCGGGTCGCGCGTTACTACCCTCTGGCCGGCGGCGAGGCGCTGGTTGGGCGGCGGTTGACGACGGTCTTTCCGGAGGCCTTGCGCTGCCAATCGGCATATATGACACCGCAACTGGCCGACGACCTGCGAGCCTGGCTGATCGAGCCCACCGCGGCAGCGGAACAGCGCAGGCCTCTGAAGCTTGACAAACGACAGAAGGACCTCGCCACCAGCCGCACATCAACCGGCTACCGGCGCATCCGTGGCCCAGCAGGATCGGGCAAGTCGCTGATCCTGGCGGCTCGCGCCGGGGACCTGACTGCCGACCACCAAGACGTCTTGGTTGTCTCTTTCAACCTGACGCTGTGGCACTGGTTGCACGACCTGGCGGTGCGCTACCCCGTGCCTGATCGCAGGTTGGCGCAGCGATCCACTTGGACTCACTTCCATGAGTGGTGTCGACGTCTCTGCTACCTAGCCGGCTGGGAAGATCAGTACAAGGGCCTGTTTGAGGAGTTCAGCCTGAGCGACGTGCTCGACCTGGAGATGCCGAACCTGGCCAGGCGCGCGGTGGCCCACCTTCGTGGCGCCGGCTCCGCGGCTCCATGGAGCTTCGACGCGATTCTGGTCGACGAAGGGCAGGACTTCCGGCTCGAATGGTGGAGCCTGCTGCGCCAATGCCTCCGAGACGGCGGGGAGATGGTGTTGGTTGCGGACCGCGCACAGGACGTCTACGAGCGTGCGGATGCCTGGACCGAGGAGGCCATGTCAGGCGCTGGCTTCAGCGGCGCCTGGAATGATCTGACCGACAGCTACCGTCTACCGGACAAGATCATCCGGTACGCGCGCAGCTTCCTGGAGCAGTTCGCGCCCGACGAACTGAAGAGCGCCCCCGCTGCGGTCCAGGAGCCCCTGCCAGGCTTCTGCAACTTGCGATGGGTCCAGGTCGACGATCCAGCCGACGTCTGCGCGCGGTGCGTGGACGAGCTGACCCGCATTCCCCAGTCCGCCGAGCTCGGCCGGATGGCCATCGCCGATCTGCATCTATTGGTGCCCAACCACCAATTGCGCCTCCAATGCGTCGACCTGCTCGAACGCCGCGGGATTCACTGCTGCCACACGTTTGGACGAGACCACGCGGAGCAGAAGCCACGCAAGCTGGCATTCTGGGCCGGTGACGCAGCGCTCAAGGCCTGCACGATCCACAGCTTCAAGGGCTGGGAGGCTCGCGCGATCGTGGTCTGCATCGCCGCAGAGGATGTCCAGAGCCGGGCGCTCTACTACGTCGCCCTGACGCGCCTGAAGCAGCACGATCTCGGATGCTACCTGACCGTAGTCTGCGCCGATCCCACCATGGCCGAGTTTGGCGCGGCCTGGCCAGAGTTCGAGCGAGCGGAGGCTGGATCGTGGCCCTGGGGGAGCGCGGACCAGTCGCTGCGCTAGCGCAGCGGCGGCGGTTGAGGCTGCCCCAGCGTACCTGGCCATACGGACACGAGCGTTCTGGAAGGCGGGTCCAGCACGGCTTCGCGCATGGCGTAGCTTGACCTGGCAGGTTGGAGAAGGCCTGGCGCGACGACTCCTGGCAGCCCGTCGCCCAGCTCACCAGCAACCGCCTCCGCCGGCTGGTGCTGCCGTTCGACCGCCTCACCACCACCGGCCTGCGCTGCCGCTGCGGCACCGCGCCAGCGGTCAGCGAGGTCCGGGTCTACGACGAGCCGCCCCAGGTCCAGGCCGCCGCCCGCCGCGCCCTGTCCGTGGCGGCGGCACCGGATGACCCCGCGCCGTGGCCCTGGGAGAGCGTCGCAGAGTAGCCCCCGCGGGGTGGCAGCAGCGTTGGATGCGGCCCGCAGAGACCCCGGAAAATGGACAGTGGCTGTTCGTATTTCGGACAGTAGCTGTTCTGATTATGGCCAGGTGCTGTTGACATGCCGGGGCCGATATGGCACGCTGGAGGCATGGTCCCACGTCTTCTGGCGGCGCGGTTGGCGGAAGCCCTGGCGGACACGCCAGTGGTCCTGCTGCACGGGCCACGGCAGTCCGGCAAGAGCACGTTGGCGCAGCAACTGGTGGCTGAGGGCCGCCTGCAGCGGTACGTCACGCTGGATGACCTGGCGCCGCGGCGCGCCGCGCTGTCGGATCCCGAAGCCTTCGTCGCGGGGCTGGGCGGGGCCGTGGCGGTCGATGAGGCGCAGTTGGCCCCCGAGCTGTTTCGGGCCATCAAGGCCAGCGTGGACCGTGACCGGCGGCCTGGCCGCTTCCTGCTGACGGGCTCCGCCGACCTGCCACTGCTGCCGACGATTGCGGAATCGTTGGCGGGGCGGGTCGAGCGATTCACGCTGTGGCCGCTGGCCGAGGCGGAGCTGCGCCAGAGTGAAGGAGTGCTGCTCGATGGCCTGTTCGATGGTCAGCCACCGTTGGTCGAGAGCGAGTTCCAGCGGGCTGACTACCTGGAGTTCGCGATACGCGGGGGCTTCCCGGAGCCGCTGCAGCGGGCCCCGGCGCGCCGGGCACGGTGGTATGGCGCGTACCTGGAGACCCTGATCGAACGCGATGTGCGCCAACTGGCGAATCTGCAGGGCCGCCTCGAACTGCCCCGCCTGTTGGCTGCCTACGCCGACCGCGTCGGCGGGCTGCTCAACTACGCCGACCTCGGACGAGACCTGGAGATGGAGCGGGTCACGGTCAAACGCTACCTGGACGTCCTGGAGCTGGCGTTCCTCGTGCTGCGGTTGCCGCCCTGGCACCGCAACGTCAGCAAGCAGTTGCGCAAGGCCAGCAAAGCCCTGCTCGTCGACACTGGCCTGCTGGCCAATCTGCTCGGCGTCGGCCAACCGGCCAGCAGCGCCGCCGAGCGGCGCGCCGGGGCACTGCTGGAGAACTACGCGATTCTGGAAGTGCTGAAGCTCTTGGCGGCCTCGCCGATGGCCGCCCGGCCGTACCACTTTCGGACCGCCGACGGGGCTGAGGTGGATCTGGTCCTGGAACGCCCGGGCGGCACGCTGATCGGCCTCGAGGTGAAGGCCGCCGGCGCCGTGCAGGCCCGTGACTTCCGCGGCTTGCGGTCGTTGCAGGACGCCGCCGGGGAGAGCTTCCGGGCCGGCTACCTGCTGCACACCGGCCGCCACAGCGTGGCGTTCGGCCCCGGCCTGTGGGCGTTGCCGTTGAGTGCCGTGTGGGCCGGCGCACAGTGAGTCCGGCGGCGGGCGTCGAAGGCCAGCTCGCGGCCCCAGCTCGCCCGGAGCCTCCATCCGCAGATGGATCTGGGCGATCTGCACATGGCGGCACGGTCCGCTGCTCGGAGGCGCGCAGCGCCGGCGGCGGCCGCTCAACGGAGCCGCGCGAGCCGCTCCCTGAAGCGTGGCTCACTGGGGAGCAAGCGGACCGCCTCGTCCAGGGCCGCTCGCACTTCCGACTGCGGGCGCCGCAGATACTCCCGCGCCCGCGACAGCTCATACAGCGCCCAAGCCCGCCGCGTGGCCCCTTGCTCCAACTGCAGCGTGCCCTCCAGCAACGCCGCTGCTTCGCGCAGTAGCTTCTCGCGGGCCTGCTCCTCCGTCTGGCGACGCGGCTGCCGCCGCATCGCGCCAGCCAGTTTGAGCTTGGTCTGGGCAAACTCCAGCATGTACCGCGGCTGCTGCTCTGCGACCAGTCCCGCTCGTAGGAACAGCCGGTGTGCCTCTTTGTGTCGCCCTGCGCGCTTCTCGAGAATCGCTGCCGAGGCGGCGGCCTGGTCGGCCAGATCCAACGGCAATCGACTGAGGACCTGCTGGGCTTCTGCCAACCGTCCCGCGCCGAGGTAGGCGTCAGCCATCGCCAGCACCACCGGCGCGGCTGTGGCGGCGCCCAGATCGGCCTGCCGATAGACCTGGGCCGCGGCATCCAGGTTGCCTTGTTGGCCCTCGATGCGAATCAACTCGGCCGCCAAAGCAGCCGAGTGCGGCGTCGCGGCGAGGGCAGCCTGCAGGCGACGCACGGCGGACTGGTGGTCACCGGTGCCGCGGAGGTAGGCGGCGTCGCGGATCGCCTCGCGCGCCAGGTACTCGGGATGGGCCGGCAAGACCGCCCGGAAGTAGCTGCGGGACTCGTCGAAGTCGAAGCGTGGCGCCGGCGAGCCGTTCTCTCGCAGGCTGCGGTGGATGCGCGGCAGGCCCGTCAACCGCCCTTCAGCGAGTCGCAGCTCTTTCAGGAACTCACCGACGCGCCGGTTCCGCGCGGGCACCGGTGGCACACTCGCGCCGCTGGCGAGGTGCGCCAGGTCAATCCCATCGACCGGCCCCGGGTAGCTGATCACCTCGATCCGGTCCGGGTACAAGTAGACTTTGGTCGGCTCGGAGCTCTCGTAGCTGCGGTGGTAAACGGCGTTCACGACCGCCTCCCGGAGCGCTGCGGTCGGGTAGGTGACGTGGTCGAGACGACCCGGCGCGTCGTCCTGCATCTGGCTGTGACGCACCAATAAGGAATCGAGTCGAGTCAAGCAGCTCCGGACCTGTTCGTGCAACGGGCCTCGGACGACCTGTTCGCCGACAGCGTCGCCGTGGCCGTTGAACTCGACGATCTCGACCCGAGCGCCAGGAAACCACTGCTCCGGATCGTCCGCAAAGAACAACGGCGCGACGTTGCGCAGCAGTCGGTCGCCGTTGCTGCGGATCGTCAGGCGCAGCGCGTCGACGACCGCTGCCAGTTGCGCCGTCTCGGGGAGGTCGCTGCGAACGTCGCGCAGGAACTCCCGGATCTTGCTCTCGCGGAGGTCCGCGATGGTTGCTCCCAAGCACCGGCGATCGTCGAACGGCACCCGGGCAGTCTGGTCGATCAGCCGTTGCAGGATGGCGCCATCGGCTTTGGCGGTATCGCTGCCAAGCCGCACCCAGGATGCCCGCACCTGGCCCTTCGGACCGCCCACCAGATGCGGCCGCTGGTCCGAAGCAGGCGCCCAGACCACCAAGACGACCCGCCCATCGACCTGGGCAGGGACGAGCAGCGGCTGGTACTCCGGGCTGATCAGGTGCTTGCACTGGCCCCGGATCCACTGCTGCGCGGCATCCAGATCCGACTGCGGCAGGCCCTTGACCGGCCGCTGCGCTACGCCATCCGCCTCCTCCACACCTAGCAAGAGGTAGCCACCGTTGAGGTTCTGCAAGTCGTTCGCGAAGGCGCCAATGGTCCGGATGACTTGGTAGCCCATCACGTCCGGTTCCCAAGTCGCCTTGAGTTCCAGTCGCGCCCACTCCACGGCGACGCCGCCGAGCAACTCCTCCACGCCGATTGGCAGCGCCGCCGTCACTGCAGCCTCCTTGCCTTCGCCACCATCATACCCCCTGCTGCGCATCGGCCGCCACTGTGTGGCGTCCGGCCCCGGCCGATGGGCTGGCGCACGATAATCTCGGCGACGGGCGCCGCAGGCCAGCTCGCGGCCCCAGCCGGCCCGCGCAGCTACGCCTGCACCGGCTCGCAGAGCTCGCCGAGTCGGCTTTGGACGGTCGGGTCGACGCCCTGGCGCAGCAGAATGCCGAGGCGCTCCTGGGCTCGCGAGGCGCCGACGTAGAGCACCGTCGGCAGCGCTGGGTGGACCGCCTCGTCGAGGTCGGCCAGGATCACGGCCCGGCGTTCGAGGCCTTTGAAGCGCTGGATGGTGCTGACCAGGACCTCCCCCGGGCCGGGCGGGTCGTGCTGCGTCAGCCGGTAGTTGCCGAGCTGCTGGCCGGCGGCGAAGGGGCTGCCGGCGGTGCTGCGGTGGCCAGTCAGGATCACCACGTCGCGGCTCGGGATCTGGCTTTCCTGGATCCACTCGTGCAGCAGTTGCCGCGCGGCGCGCTGCTGCTCGCGGGCGCCTGGACAGAGCGCCCAGCGCACCGCGGGACCGGGCGGTCCGCCGGCCTCGGCCGGGACCGTCCCAAAGGCGGTGGCGACTTCGTGGATCGGTCGCGTCGACCGGCAGTTGCGGCTGAGTTGGAACGGCGGCACACCGGTCACCAGGCTACAGCCCGCCGGCAGTGCGCGGGGGTCCTGCCGGAAGAGGTCTTGATTGCTGTCGTAGAAGACATAGATCGTGGCCTGCTCGGGGCTTGCCAAGAGCAGCATCAGCGCCAGCCAGTGCTCGTCCCGAAAGTCCTGCGCCTCGTCGAGGATCAAGGCGTCGAACTGCACCCCCAGCTTGCTGGCGGCGCTGGTCAGCAACTGCGGCAGGGTGTTGTTGAACCAGTCCTGCGTCAGTGGCTCGGGCGGCTCGGCCGGCAGGCCGGCGGCGGCGGCGAGGTCGGTGCAGTAGCTGTGGAAGTTGTTGGCGACCACCCCGGGCGGGGCGACCGCGGCGAGGTGCTGGCCGAGGGGGCGGTTGAAGCAGGTCAGCAGCACCCGCTGCCCGGCCGCGGCCAGCCGGCGGGCCTTCTCGACCGCCAGCAGCGTCTTCCCCGAACCGGCGCAACCGGCGATCAGGGCGCGGCGGTGCTGCTGCAGCAAGTCGAGCACCTCGAACTGCTGTTGCGTCAGCTCCACCCAGCGCTGTTCCAGGGCGGCGTGGCTGATGCCGCTGGGCAGTTGCACCCAGCCGTCGAGCAGCTCGTTGAGCACCGCCAGGCGCTGTTCGCCGAGCGGTTCGTGGTTGTCGCGCTGCCAGAAGCGCAGGGCACGTAGCAGCGCCGGCAACAGGCGGTCGCAGTCGACCGAGTCCAGCAGCCAGTCGCGGTGGGTGTCCGGCGGTAACGGCTGGTCGGCGGCCACCTGCAGGTCGGGAAACGCCACAGCGTAGCCGGCCTGCACGGCACTGGTGCCCCACGCCGGCCGGCTCGCCAGCGCCTCACGGAGGACCCAGAAGCCGCTCCGGGCCTGCTCCACCGGATCCCGGCTGTCCCGCCGCGGCCGGCCCTGCGAATCGCAACTGAGCCACTTGCCGAGGTGTCCGAAGTAGGCCATCCGCCCGCCCTTGGCTTCGATCACCAGCCAGCCGTGGGCGGCGTGGGCGACCACGAAGTCGGCCTCGCCGTCACGTCGCTGCGGATCATCCCGGCCGGCCTGCCAGCGCTCGCTGTAGTGCGCGTGCCAGCCGTCGGGCAGGTCGGCCAGCAGATCGAACAGCAAGGACTCGGCCCGCCGGGCGGGGTCCTCGCGGACCGCCGCCGGCAACTGCGGGGGATACATACGTGCCACAAGCGTCCACCACCTCTGCGTCGATCGCCCAGCCCGACCCAGCCAGCAGCATTCGACACGGCCCGCTGGCGCCCTGCCCCCTGTTCGCCAACCGGCTCTTGTGGTATCGGTAAGGCGCTTCGGAGGTACCTATGAAGCCCATCGCTCTGCAGCTCTACACCCTGCGTGAGGCCGCCCAGGCCGACTTCGCCGGGGTGCTCCAACAGGTCGCCGAGATCGGCTACGTCGCCGTCGAGTTCGCCGGCCTGCACGGCGTCGCGCCGGTGACGGTCAAGCAGTGGTGCGACGACCTCGGCCTGCAGGTCTGCAGCGCGCACATGGCGTTGCCGACGGCCGACAACGCCGCGCAGTTGATCGACGAGTGTGGCGCCCTCGGCTGCACCAAGCTGGTCTCCGGCTACGGCCCCGACCAGTTCAAGACCCTCGAACTGTGCCGCGCCACCGCCGCGCGGTTCCAACAGGCCGCCGAGCTGCTGCAGCCGGCGGGCATCAAGTTCGGGATGCACAACCACTACTGGGAGTTCGAGGCGATCGACGGTCAGATGCCGGAAGACGTCGTGCTGGCCGCGGCGCCGAGCATCTTCGCCGAGCTCGACGTCTACTGGGCCGAGGTCGGCTGCGGCGATGCGCCAGGGTCGGTGAAGCGCCTGGCGGCGCGCTGCGATCTGCTGCACATCAAGGACGGCCCGGTCGAGCCGCGCTCACCGATGACCGCGGTGGGGCAGGGCAAGGTGGACCTGCCGGCGGTGATCGCGGCGGCTGACCCGAGCGTCACCGAATGGCTGATCGTCGAGCTCGACGCCTGCGCCACGGACATGCTGCAGGCTGTCCGCGACAGCTACAGCTACCTGGTCGGCCAGGGACTGGCCCGCGGCAACCGCTGAGCGCCACCGGCCGTGACCGCTGTTGCACGTGCCACAGCCGACCGGCGACGGCGGCCGACGAGGTGCTCTGCGGCCGGCTGGGCTGCTGCCCGCGCGGCAGCCCAGCCGACCCCAAAACAAAACCGCCTTCCCGGGGGAAGGCGGTGAGTGGGACGCCTGGCTGTGGGCGTTTCAGACGGCGGACGTCACCATGCGGTCATTGACCGTAGTGTACGTGTCCTTCACGCGCCGTCCCAGCACGGTCAGGATCGCGATCGCGACGATTGCCAACAAAGCTGTCAGCAGACCATACTCGACCAGCGTCTGGCCATCCTCTTCGGCCCACAAGCGCATGTACATTGGTTGAGCCATCCACCGCGCCCGCATCTGACGACTAATCTACCGCCGGGCGCAGTCCGCCGATCGTCCTAGGACGACTTCGTGGTCATGGCGTCGTTGACCGTGACGTAGACGTCGCGGGACTTGCGACCCAGCACGGTCAGGATCGCGATCGCCACCACGGAGATCAGGGCCGTCAGGAGACCGTACTCGATCAGGGTCTGGCCCTCTTCCTCAGCGAACAACCGAGTCATCATCTTGCACTCACCACCTTTCGGGTTGGTTTCAAACCTGCCGCCGAGCTTGCGCCCTAACGGCCGGAAACGACCTCTCGGACTGCGGCCCCTTTGTGTCGCTTGATCTCCGGGGTCCGCCAGGCTGGTCGCCTCCACCGGGTATCTACCACAGCCCGGCCCGGATCTTAGGTGCCTCGACCGCGCAGACTTGAACAAGTTGTGACGAGCGCTGCCAGCCAGCCCAGCGAGAGCAGCGCGGCGAACAGGCCGAGGCGCAGACTGGCCGGCGCGTACCAGCCGCGCAGCAGGCCTGCCGGGCAGCGCTCGAAAGCCGTCACCAGCGCCGACGGCGACGGCACCGGCGGCTGCGTGAAGCGCCAGCCCGGCACCAGCGGCAGCGTCAGCTCCAGGCGCGCCGCGCCGCTGGGCAACAGCACCGCCAGCCGCTGCGGCGTGCCGCCCCGTGGCAGGGCCGGGCCGCCCCGCGCGCGGACCAGCCCTGGCGGCGCCGGATAGGGCTGCCAGCGCTGGCCGTCCCACTCGCCCCGCACGCCGAGTCCGCCGAGCGTCGCCGCGCGCTGGGCCCAGTCGCCGGCCGTGGCGGCCTGCAGCGCCGCCAGAGTCGCCGCCGGTCGCAGCGGGTCGTAGCCCCACACCGTCCGCAGCCCGCTGCCCAGTGCCACGTGGGGAGTCAGCGTGCGGCGGGTGCCCGGCAGGCAGTCGGAGGGTGGGTAGTGCGCGAAGTTGAAACACTGCTCGGCCGACTCCTCGGCACTCGGCGCCAAAACCAGCGCACCCCGCGGGATGTTCTCGGGTGGCGGCTGAGTCACCGCGGTCAGCGGCGCCACCGGGTTCAAGCCGTGCCCGTAGACCGTCAGATCCAGCGCCAGTAACGCCACCAGCCACCGCCTCCGGGGCGCTGCCGCCGCGGCGCGGGCCGCCGTCAGCAGGGCCAGCAAGGCGAGCAGTTGGAGCGTCAGCGCCTCGCGCCAGCCGGCCGCCAGCGGCGCCAGGTTGGCGACCTGTTTGAGCGGCGACCAGGCCAGCAGCGCGGCCAGCGCCGCGGTCAGCAGGTCGCCCGGTGCCAGCACGGTCAACACCAGGGCCGTGGCGACACCGGCCAGCAGCCCAGTGGCCACACGCCGTAGCCGGTCGTCCAGGCGGTCGTAGCCGGCGGCCGCCAGGACGGTCAGGGCGAAGGTGCTGTAGAGCGTGAAGCGGGCCGGGTCGCGGAAGATCCGCAGCGGTGGAAGCAGCTCGTAGGCGAGGCGGTAGAGCGGTGTGTAGCGTCCCAGCGCCAGCGCCAGGCCGACCGCGGCGGCGCCCCACCAGAACCCGACCCGCCGTTCCTGCGCCCGACTCGCGCAGAGCGCCAGCGGGACGGTCAACGCGCCGGCGTACCAGGTCATCTCCCAGTACGGCCCGACACCCAGATAAGGCAAGCGCCCGGCCGGACAGCCGAAGAGGTTCGGCGCCAGCACCGTCAGCACCTGAAACGGGGGCAGGTTGAAGCGGGCGACATCGTCGAAGGTGAAGCCGCTGCGCGGCGACAGCCGCAACAGCTCCGCGGTCGGCAGGAGTTGCGCCAGCCCCACGCCGCAGCCGGCCAGCAGACCGACCAGGCCCCACCGCCAGGCGGTCGCGCTGCGCAGTGGGCGGGGCGTCGAGACCCACCAGGCCGCCAGCAGCGCCAGTTGCAGCACGCTCATCTGGGCGTGCCCGCTGAGCCACTGCAGGCCGACCAGCACTCCCAGCAGCGCCGCTGTCCGCGGGCCGGGCCGCTGGCGCAACCGCTCGGCCGCCCAGAACAGCCAGGGCAACCAGGCGATGGTGTAGCCCAGCGAAGGGAACTGCTGCTTGCTGACGAGGTAGCCACCCAGCCCGTAACCGAGTCCGGCTACCAGGCCGGCCGCCCGACTCCGGCCGAGTGCCCGCGCGAAGCAGTAGCTGCCGGCGGCGGCCAGGTGGAGGTGCAGCACCAGCCCGGCCGCCACCGCGACCACCCCCGGCAGGGGCAGCAGGTGCGGCGGGTAGAGCACCGCGCTCTGGTTGTTGGCCAGGAACGGCAGCCCGAGGTAGACGTCCGGCAGCCACAGCGGCAACCGTCCGGCCAGCACCTGCTGCGCCGCGAAGTTGCGCCAGGGGATGAACTGCAGGGTCAGGTCGCCGTAGTAGGGCACGCCGCCGGCCAGCACCGGCGCGGCCAGCAGGGCCACGGCGGCCAGCAGCAGCAACTGAGCCTGAATCTCGCGCCGAGCACTGTTCACGGCGACGACCTTCGGCCCGCCCGGCGGGCTTCCTGCCGGCGGCCCGGCCGGGGCGCGGGGACCGCGTGGAACAGCGGCGCCGCAGCCACCGCGCTGCCAGGCACCATACTGTCGTCGGGGCTTGGGGAAGGTGGTCAGCATGGTGGCAACAGCGGACGGGCGGTGGGCCCGCGTGGGCGCCCTGGCGCGGCTCTTCCTACGGCTCGGGACGGTCGCCTTCGGCGGCCCGGCGGCCCACATTGCGATGCTCCGCCAGGAGGTCGTCGACCGGCTGCATTGGTTCAGCGAGCAGGAGTTCCTGGACCTGCTGGCCATCTGCTGCCTGTTGCCCGGACCGAACTCCACCGAACTGGCCATCCTGGTCGGGTACCGCCGCGCCGGTTGGCCAGGGCTGCTGACGGCCGGGATCTGCTTCATCCTGCCGGCCGCGCTGATCGTCACCGGGCTCGCCTGGGCCTATCAACGCTGGCAGGCGCTGCCCGCGATGGGCGCGCTGCTGTACGGCATCAAGCCGGTGATCCTGGCGGTGGTCATACAGGCCGTCTGGCAGCTCGGGCGCACGGCGCTGCGGACCTCGGCGCTGGCGGTGGTCGCTGCCCGGGCCCTCGCCGGGCCCTGCGCCGGGGTTCCCGAGCTGGCGCTGCTCGCCGGCGGCGGCCTGCTGGCCGCCATCTGGCGCTGGGCTCGCCAGCAGCCCCGGCCCAGCGCCCGGCCGCTACTCGGCCTGCTGGCGGTCGGCGCCGGGCTGGCGGTCGTGCCGTGGCTGCTCAGCCAGCAGACCGGCGGCGGCACCGCCTACGGCCTCGGTCCGCTCTTCCTGGTCTGCGCCAAGATCGGCTCCGTGCTCTACGGCAGCGGCTACGTGCTGCTGGCCTTCCTGCAGGCCGACCTGGTCGACCGGCTGCACTGGCTGACCTCGGCGCAGCTCCTCGACGCCGTGGCAGTCGGCCAGGTCACGCCCGGTCCGGTCTTCACCACCGCCACCTTCGTGGGCTACCTCCTCGGCGGCGGCTGGGGCGCGCTGGTCGCCACCGTCGGCATCTTCGCCCCGGCCTTTGGGCTGGTTGTCGTGGGCGAACGGCTGGTCGCCTGGCTCCGCGCCAGCGTGGTCGCTGGCGCCTTCCTCGACGGCCTCGCCGCGGCCTCGCTGGGTCTCCTGGCGGCGGTCGGCCTGACCCTCGCCCGCACCGCCCTGGTCGATCTGCCGACCGCCCTGCTGGCCGGTGTCGCCGCCGTCGCCATCTTGCGCTACCGCCTCAACGCAACCTGGCTGGTGCTGGCCGGCGGGCTGCTGGGCGTGCTGCTCGGCGCCGGCTAGGACTCGCCTCAGATCACGCACGGCCACCGCCACGCGGGTGGGGTTACCAGGAGGCCTGCAACTGCTCGGCCAGCCAGGCGATCTGGCGTTCGACCTGGGCCGCGCCGCCGCCCTCGTGCTTGTTGTAGGGGTAGACCGCAATCTGTTTGCCAAAGTCGTTTTCGGGCAATGGGCAGGCGTGGTAGGCGGCGTAGACCGTGCTCGGCGGGCAGACATCGTCCCACAGGCCGACGCTCCAGAGCGAGCGGCCGGCGGGGTTCATGCCGGCCGCGAGGTTGTGGCCGTCGAAGTAGCTCAACGTCCGCAGCGCCGTGGCGATGTGCTCGGGGTAGCGCGCGAAGTAGCGCTGCAGTTCGATGTACGGGCCATTGGCCGAGATGTCGATGGCCCGCGGGTAGTGACACAGGAACGGCACGTCGGGCAGCGAGAGCATCACCCGCGAGTCCAACCCGGCGACCGCGATGGTCAGCCCACCGCCCTGACTGCCGCCCTTCACTGCCAGCTTGCTGGTGTCCAGCTCGGGCCGCTGGCAGACGAAGTCGACGGCGCGGACGCAGTCGGTGTAGGCGCGGCGGTAGTAGTAGTCGGTCGGCTCCAACAGCCCCTGGGTCATCCAGCCGGTGATCGTGCCGTTGCCGTAGCCGCCCAGGTCGCCGGTCTCGCCGCCCTGACCGCGCGTGTCGACCGCCACCACGCCGCAGCCGAGCATCACCCACGGCAGGTACTGGTGGACCCAGCCGGCGCCGCCGCTGTAACCGTGGTAGCAGATCAGCGCCGGCACCGGGCCGCTGGCGCCTTCGGGGAGCAGGTACCAACCATTGACGCGCTGCCCGCCGTAGCCGGCGTAGCTGAGGCGGTGGACCAGCACCCCGTTGGCGGGGTAAGGCACCGGCTCGACCAGGGCGTTCAGCGGATGCTGCCGCGTGGCGGCGAGAGTCTGCTCCCAGAAGGCCGCGAAGTCGGGCTCCCTGGTCAGTTCCGGGCGGTACTCCAGCAGCTTCGCCAGCGGCATGTCAATGGACGGCATCAGGCAGGCTCCTTGCGGCCGGGAGGTTACCCGATTCGCCGGCCCAGGGCAAGTCTCAGCGCAGCTTTTCGAGCAATCGCAGCGCCTGCAGGCGGACCTGGTCAGCGAGGTCGCGGTCCTTCTCGTCGGCCCACTGGATGCTCTCGTTGCCAGCCGCTTGGACCACCGCGTCCGGCCCGCTGCGCAGCAGCTCGGCGGCCTGCTTGATGGTGCCATCCTCGGGCCGTCCCTCGCGGCGCAACTGCTCCAGGCGTTGGCGCAGCAGCACCAGTGTGGCGTGGTCGTAGAGCCCTTCGCGGATGCCCTCCATGTGCTTCGACGTGGTCACCCCATCGGGCGACAGGAACTGCGGGCTGTAGCAGACCCCGCCGGTGGCGAACTCGTTCCAGGCGTCCCCGGAGCCGTTGTCGCTGAAGGCCCAGTAGTACATCGCCACCATCCCGTAGCGGAAGCAGTCCCAGGCCTGCAGGCGGTGGTAGCTGTACGGATCGAGGCTGCGCACGGGGCCGGAGCAGCTATAGAAGGTGAGCTGCTGCCCGGCTTCGCGGCGGGGCAGGTAGAACTCCTCGAAGAGCTGCCGGTTGGCCATCCACATCGGGCGGTTCGGGCAGAGCACATGGTTGACGTTGTACATCGCGGCGTCGCCCTGCCGCGGGTCGCTCCAGGTCGGATCGGTCCAGATCTGCACGGCCGGCTGCGCCGCTCGGATCACCTGGCCGTAGGTCGCGATCACCTGGTCGCCAGTCGGCTCGTGGGGCTCGTCGAACAGCAGCAACTGCAACTGCTCGGGCTTGACGTTCCACTTCCGCAGGTGGGCGACCCAGAAGTTGATCCACTCGGTGACCTTGCGCCGCGCTGGCGGGTTGTCGGCCAGCGGCCGCGAGAAGGCGTTGAAGACCGCGTAGTAGCGGGCGCCCTGCCAGCGGGTCAGCCAGGTGTCCATCCGACTGGTGTCCGGCGGCGTGGTCAGCTTGCCGTCGTTGTCGTGGACGCCGAAGGGCATCACCGCGCCGGTGGCCCAGGGTGTGTCGACGTGGTACTGCTTCAGGAAGGCCACCACCGCGTCGCGATTGCTCTCCAGCACGCCACTGTAGGCGCCGCCGTCGGTGTAGTCCCAGCCGCCCAACGAGAGGAACGGCCGGGCCGGCAGGTCAACCGCCAGGCGCTGCACGGTCAGCGGCAGGCTGCCCGCGGGGCCGAGGTCGAGGGTGGCCTGCACCCCGCCGACCGGCAGGGCCGCCGTGCCGTCGACGGTCAGCCAGACCTGCCGGGTCAGCCCGGCCGGCACCTCGATCCGCCAGCCGTCGGCAGTCCGTGGCGCCGTCGGCAGCGCGGCGGCGACCGGTCCGCCGGCCTGGGTGCCGGTGAACTCGACCTGCTGCACGGTCAGCCAGGCCGGCCGGCCGGTGGCCCCGGGAATCCGCGGTCGCAGGTCCACACTGAGATCGCCGGGGCCGTTGTTGGTGATACAGAACGCCGCGCCGCGCTGCTCGCCACCGGCCACGGTGACCTCGAGGCGGGCAGCCGGGGCGCCGGCCGGCGGGGCCTGATCGGGACTCAGCGGTGCCCAGCGGTTGTGGTTCCAGAGCTGCACCGCTGGTGCGCCGCGGGCCCGCCGGAAGGCAGCGCGGGCGGCCAGCAGTTGGCGTTGGGCCGGCGAGTAGGGGTACAGCGCGCGCTTCGCCGCCGGCAGGTCAAGCGGCTGCTGCGTGCCGGCGAGGGCAGCGCTGATTTGGTCTTCGATCGGCTTCGCGACGGCCGCGGTCAGCTCGGCGGCGGCCAGTTCCCCGCGCAGCCGGGTGGCGTCGGCAACCGTCTCGCTGCGCGCCTTGGCGGTGAGCACCTTGCTGCTGAAGGCCGCCCGCAGGTCGGGCACCGGCACGCCACGGTTGACCACCAGCGCCTCGGGGCCGCCAGCGTAGACCTCGATCTCGTCGACGAAGAAGTAGTTGGTGCCTGGCGCCGCCGCCACCGCCACGAAGCGGCCGTGGGTGCGCCAGTCGGCGGTCCAGTAGCGGTGGTTGGCGTAGCCCTCCGCCGGCGGTACCTCGCGCGTGGCGCTGGCGGCAACCAGATCGCCGACGTCGTACCACTGCTGGCTGTCGTCGCTGACGAACACAAACAGCGCCTGTGGCCAGCCGACGCCGGCTGTGCCGGCGGCGGTGCTGAAGCTGAGCCCGCCGATCGCCTGGTCGCTGCCCAGGTCGATGGTGATCAGGATCGGCCGCCCACTGCCCCAGCCGACGGTGGGCTGCTGGGTCCAGAAGTAGCCGACCGAGTACTCGCCGTCGGTGAGCTGAGTCTTGTCGCCAGCGTCCAGGCAGAGCGCGTAGTTCGGCGCTGGGGACAGGGTGTAGGGTTTCCCCTGGGCCAGGTTCGGCAAGGTCGGCGGTGCGGCCGCCAGTGGCAGCGGCAGCAACGCGAGCAGCAGTCCCAGCGTCCGTCTCATCGGGCTCTCCGGTCCGGCTGGCGCCTCAGTTCGGCGTCGCGGCGGAAGTCCTCTCAGATCACGTGGCTCGACTCGACCGTGAAGAAGTTGTGGTCGGTTTCTTGGATCGTCAGCCGCAGCTCGTAGGTCAGCCCCTGGGCGGGGTACTTCGCGGCGATCAGCGCCAGCACCTGGTCGCGGCAGTAGTCGGCGACGTTTTCGACCGATGGGCCGCGCCCCGGGATCAACACCACGCCGCAAGGGTCCCAGCGCGTCGGGTCGAGGAAGTCGGGGTCGTTGGCGGTGACCAGAATCTTGTGGTCGAGGGACTTGAAGACGGCCTTCAGCGCCCCGAAGTCGAGGCTCATGTCCATGTCGTCGCGGGGGAAGCGCGTCGTGCGCAGGACCAGTTCGGCGCGCCAGGTGTGGCCGTGCGGGAAGCGGCACTGGCCGGGGTGCTGCAACTGGCGGTGGGCCGTATGAAACCGCGCCAGGACGCGAATCGTCTCCATCAGAGTCTCCACCCGCGCAGTATGGTGCCAGACCGCGTTGCGGTCGACCGGTGCGGTCTGGCGCGAGGTGTGGCGCGCAAAGCGCGGCAGGTGGCGTACTAGACTTGAGAGGAGCAGGATGAGCGGGCGAGCCGAAGCACCGGCCGCTCCGGCAGCGGCGAGCGTGGTGCTGCTCGGCGTGGTCGGAGTCCTCGGCTGGCAGGCCTGGCGTTGTGCCGTCGAGCTGTGGGCCGGTGGCGAGTTGAGCGGCTGGCTGTGCGGCCTGCCGTTCCTGGCGCTGCCCCTGTTGCGGCGGCTCGCCGTGGTCGGCGGCTGTCTGCGCAGCGCCGCGCTATGCGCCGCTGCGCTGGCCCTGCTGCGACTGCTCAGCCCGCTCGGCGGGGCCACCGGGCTGGTGCTTTACGGTCTCCTGGGGTCGGGCCTCTACGCCGCCTGCCTCGACGTTTACCTGGCTGGCGACCAGCCCCCGCGGCAGACCCTGCAAGCGCTGCTGCTGGGTTGGGTGCTGGCCGTGGGCGACCGCCTGGTGACCAGCACCGCCGACCTGCAAGCGTTGGGCGGCCACGGCAGTTGGCTGGTGTCGGCTTTGCTGACCTTGCCGGCGCTGGGCCTGGCCGTCGTGGTCCTGCGCGGCCCCGCCGGCGCCGCGCCGCGCCAGGTGCCCAGCGCGGTGGGCGTGCCGTTGGCCGTGATCGGCGTGCAGTTGGGCCTCGCCCACCCGTCGCGGACCGCCAGCCTGACCGCCTGGCTGCCCTGGCCGCTGCTCGGTGGCCTGGTCCTGCTGGCCGCCACGGCGACCGCCGCCGGGTTGGGTTACGACGCCCTGCTCCGCGGCCTGCTGCGCCGTCGCTCCGGGGCACGGTTGAGCCGCAGTTGGTTCGCGGCGGGGGGGCTGCTGCTGACCGGGCCGCTGGTCTTTGGGTGGCTGGTGCCGCAGTACCTGGCGTGGGGCCTGCCGGCAGGGGCGCTGCTGGCGGCCGGTTGCCTGACCGTGCTGTTGCGCGCCCGGCCGATTGGGCGACCGCGGCAGGTGGGCGAGTGGTCGGCCGTGCCGGCCTGGTGGCTGGCGGTCGGACTCAGCGGCCTGGCGGTCCACGACCTCTGGCCAGCCCTGCTGGCGTTGCTGGCGCTGGAGCTGTTCGCGGTGGTTGCCGCCTGGCACCCGCTACGGGCTGCCACCGAGCGGGCCGAACCGCTCTGCTGGCCGCCGGTGCTGCTGACCGCGCTGGTGCTCCTGCTGGGCGTCGCGCGAGTCCTGCAGGCCTGGCTGGCGCCGTGGGATCTGGCGGGCGAGGTCTACGAGCGCGGCGTGCGGGTGGTGGCGGTCGACCTGCGGGGCAGCGCGCCGAATCGCGAGGCGTTGCCGCGCTGGGCGGCGCAGTTGCAGCAGCTCGATCCGGCGATCCTGATCGTCCGCGGCACCCGCGAGCGCAGCGCCACGGGGTTCTGCGATGCCGGCCTCTACCTCGCCGACCGCCTCGGCCTGACCGTCGCGGCACGCTATCCCGGCGCGGAGGTCCTGGCTCGCGCCCGGCCGGCCGTGGCTTACCACCTCAACGACCAGCTTGGGGTCACCATCTGGTGGTTCGGCGACCGCGGCTTCGGCCTGGCCGCGGCGCTCGAGGAGCCCCTCACGGGCGCCGAGCTGGCGGCGGCCGCGGGGCTGCTCGCCGGGCTCTCGCATCGCGTCGTGCTGGCCGACCTCGGCAGCACCACGGGCTCGCCGCTGGCGGGCTACCGGCGGGTCGAGGAAGTTGTCTGCACCCGGCCGGGGCTGGCGCTGCTGGTGTCGCCCGAGACCCAACCGGTGTCGGTCGCGCCAGCGCCGGCGCTCGACGTGCCGGGGCTGACGGCGCTGCTGGTCCCGCGGCCCTGACTTGACGGCTGGCCGGCCCGCCGCCAGACTTCGCCTCGGCGAGGGCGATGCGGATCGGCTACCTCTTCGGCAGCTACCCGAACCCGTCGGAGACCTTTCTGGAGCGCGAGCTGCAGGCGGTTCGCGCTGCCGGCCTGACCATCGCCGTGGCGGCGCTGCAGGCCGGGCCGGACGGGCCGCAAGACGCGGTGCTCTACCGCCAGCGCCGGCCCGCGGCGAGTCGCTCGTGCGCGGCCGCGGCGCCGTTGCCGGCAGCGGTCCGCCTGGCGCGCAACCTGCCCTTCGCCCTGCGGCTGCTGGCCTGGTGCCAGGCGCAGCAACTGGATTTGCTACACGCCACCTGGGCCGGCCTGCCGGCGCAGGTGGCCTGGCTGGTCTGGCGGCTCGGCGGCCCGGCCTACACGGTCGCGGGCCACGCGCAGGATGTCTGGCTGGAGGCCCCCCGCTGCCGCGGCGCGCTGCGCGCGGCGGTCGCTGTGACCGTCTGCAACCGCGCCGCCGAGCAGGCCCTGCGCCGACTGCTGCCGGAGCTCGGTCGGCGGCTGAGCTATCAGCCGCACGGCCTGCCGTTGGCCGCGTGGCCCTGCCGCCCGGCGCAACCGCTGGCCGGCCCGCACTGGCTGGGGGTCGGCCGGCTGGTCGCCAAGAAGGGCTTCGACACGCTGCTGCAGGCCGCGGCGCGGTTGCCGGGGAGCTGTGTGACGCTGGTCGGCGACGGCCCGGAGCGCAGCGCTTTGGCGGCGCTGGCGGAACGATTGGGTGTCGCGGTGCGTCTGTTAGGCCGGTGTACCGCCCCCGCGGTGCGGGCTGCCCTGGCGGTGGCGACCGCCCTCGTGCTGCCATCCCGGCGCGACCCGGCCGGCGACCGCGATGGGCTGGCCAACGTGCTGCTCGAGGCCCTCGCCAGCGGGGTGCCGGTGGTCACCAGCCACGCCGGCAGCGCGCAGGATGCCATCAAGGCGGGGTGTACTGGGGTGATCGTGCCGCCGGACGATCCAGCGGCCCTGGCGGTCGCGCTGCGCTCGCTCTGGGACGCGCCCGAGACCCGCGCCCGCCTCGCCGCGGCGGGTCGGCGGCTGGTGGAACGACGGTTCGATTTGGCCGTAACCGGCGCGGCACAGGCCGCCTGGCTGCAGGCTGCGGCGAAGGGAGCCAGGCATGGCCGATGAAGTTGGAGTGCCCGTCGAGACCCCTGTCCCGACGGCCGACGAGGGCCGTGCCGCCCGCAAGCAGGTCGGCCTGATCGCCATCGCCATCATGGGCGTCCACCTGCTGGCGCGCTTCGGCGGGCTGATCCAGAAGATTGTCCTGGCTCGTTTCTTCGGCACCACCGCGATGGCCGATGCCGCGACCGGGCTCGAGAAGATCTTCCAGGCGATCTACTACATTCCCGAGGAGCTGCTGACCCACTCGCTGCTGCCCGTCTTCACCCGCGAGCGCCAGCAGCACAGCGAGGACGCAGCCTGGCGGCTGGCCTCGTTGACCGGCACCCTGCAGGCGGTACTGCTGGTGCTGGTCACCCTGATCGGTACCTTCGGATCGCAATGGCTGGTCGGTAGCATCCTCGGCCGACCCGATCCCAGCGATCTCGACTTCGCCAAGGCGCAGGAGAAGTTCGAGCTGACCGCCTACCTCGTCCAGGTGGCGATGCTCGGTCTGTTCTGCACCAGCCTGGGGTCGCTGACCTACGTCATCCTGAACTCCTACAAGCGCTTCGTCAGCCCGGCCCTCGGCGATGTCGCGCAGAAGCTCGGGATCGTGGTCGGCACGGTCGTGATGTGCGTCGGGTTCGGGGCCGAATCGCCCATCGGCTACGCCATCGGGTTCATTCTCGGCGGCGTCCTGAAGCTGCTGACCCACCTCGTCGCCCTGCGGCCGAAGCTGCGCCTGGCGCGGCCGGGCTTCGACTTCCGGAACCCGGCGCTGCGCGAGCTGGGCGTGCTGATGCTGCCACTGCTCGGGGGCAGCCTGATCTCGAAGGGCCGCGACCTGCTCGAGGCCCGCATCGCCTGGGCCGCCTCGGCCGCCGTCGAGGGCACCATTGCCAGTCTCGACTACGCTCGCAAGATCGTCTGGATGCCGGTCAACATCATCCCTTACGCGCTCGGCATTGCGCTCTTTCCGTTCCTGGCCGAGTGGGCTCTGAAGAACGACAAGCCGCAGGTCACGCGGGCCTTCCTGACCGCCAGTCGCACGATGATCTTCCTGTTCGTGCCGCTCACCGTGGCCAGCCTGCTGCTCGGCCGGACGGTGATCGAGGTGCTCTACGAGGGCGGGCGCTTCAAAGAGGGTTCGGTCGACCTGACCACCGCCGCGTTCCTGGTCTATGCCGCCGGGATGACCTTCTACGCCCTCGAGATCATCGCGCTGCAAGTCTTCTATGCGCATCGCAACACCCGCACCCCGTTCTGGGTGGGCCTCTTCGCCAGCGTGGTGCACCTGCTGATTGCCTGGGCCGCCGGCCTGCAGCTCGGACTGGGCAACGTCGGCATCGCCCTCGGCTTCACCGTCGCCAAGACCGCCAAGGTGCTGGTGATGTGGGCGCTGCTGCGACCGGTGATCGAAGGCTACAACACGCCGTCGCTGCTGGTGATGATTGCCAAGACCGTCGGCGCCAGTCTGCTGCTGGGGGCCGCCATCTACGGGACCCAACAGGTGCTGCCGCAGTTCCTGGACCTGCACCGCAAGCTGCACCTGGTGGCGTTCCTGCTGGCCACCAGCGCCGTCGGCGTGGTGGTCTTCGCGGCCGCTGCCGCGGCACTGAAGATGGAAGAGATGACCCTGGTGACCGACCGCCTGCTCCGCAAGCTGCGCCGCCAGCGCGCCGCCGCATGAGCCGCCGGCTGCGGGTGTTGCAGGTGCTGGAAGCCACCGAGGGTGGCACGCGGACCCACCTGCGCGATCTGGTGACCCACCTCGACCCGGCGCGGTTCGCCATCGAAGTGGCCAGCAACGCCGGCCGCGAGCCGGGTTTCGCCGACGACCTGGCGCTCTTCCGCAGCCGCGGCGTGGTTTGTCACCAGGGCCCGCTGGTGCGGCAGCTCGAGCCCCGCGCCGATCTCGCTGCCGGCCTTTGGCTGCGGCAGTTGGTCGGCGAGCGAGGCTACGACGTCGTCCACACGCACTCCAGCAAGGCCGGCTTCGTCGGCCGCTGGGCGGCCCGGCTGGCCGGCGTGCCGGTGCGGCTTTACACTCCCAACGCCTTTCGCTTCCAGGCGCCCGACGCCGGCGCCCGTGAGCGGCGGGTGGTGATCGCCTTGGAACGCCTCGCGGCGCGCTGGGGCACTGGGCTGATTTGCGTCAGTCAGGGCGAGCGCCAGGCCGCGCTGGCGGCCCGGATCGCGCCCGCGCAGGCGCTGCACCTGATCCCCAACGGCCTCGACCTGCCCGCCCTGGCGACCAGCGCGGCGGTCGGCGATGGTGCCGCGCGGCTGGGGCTGCGTCCCGGCGAGCGCGCCGTGCTGACGGTCGGCCGGCGGGTGGCGCAGAAGGGCGACTGTTACCTCCTGGCCGCCTGGCCCAGCGTGCTGCGGCGGTGCCCGGAAGCGCGGCTGGTGCTGGTCGGCGGCGGACCGCTGGAGGACGCCCTGCGGGCCCAAGCCGCGGCGCTTGGGGTGACTGCCACCGTGCGTTTCCTGCCCACCCAACCGGCGGTCGCCGCGCTCTACCCGGCCGCGGCGGTCTACTGCCTGCCCAGCCTCTACGAGGGCTGTCCCTACCCCCTCTTGGAAGCCCTGGCGCTGGGCTGTCCCGCCGTCGCCACCGCGGTCGCCGGCTCGCGCGAGATCCTCGGCCCGGACGCCCGCGGCCTGCTGGTGCCGCCCGCCGACCCGCCCGCCCTGGCCGCCGCGCTGGGCCGGCTGCTGACCGACCGGCCGCTCGCAAGCCGCCTCGCTGTCGCCGGCCGGGCCTACGTCCAGCGCCACCACACCGCCGCCGCGATGGCCCGGCAGGTCGCCGCGCTCTACCAGCGCACCCGCTGACCTGGCGCGGGAGGAGGCCGCAACCGGGGCTCGAACCGGCAGGGGCAGGAGCGAACGATGGACCCGCCCCGCGCCAGTTCGCCGCTGGAGCACTTCTCGCTGCGCCACTTCGCCGCCTGCTTCGACGGCTGTCGCCTGCCGGCCGCACCGCTGGGCCCGAGTTGGCAGGTCACCTGGGACCTCTGGGAGCGCAGCGGCGGGCCCGCCAAGATCGCCTGGCTGCAGCTTGCCTGCGCGCCACAGGGGGCCGGGCGCCGGCTGACGGTGCAGTTTCGGAAGCCAGCGGCCGGGGGCGCCCTGGCCATCGACGGCTGGCTTGAGTCCGCCGCCGACGCGCTCTGGACGCCGCAGCGCTGGGAGCTGACGCATCAGGCCCTGGGCCCCGACCAGCGGCCGTTGCCCGAGACAGCCCTCCAGGAGCGCGGCGAGCTGCGCGCCGGGGCCGTCCACTGGACCGTCGGCCAGCGCGCTCAGGTGCAGGCGGTGAGCGGCCCGCTGGTCGCTGAGTGGGGCCTGTTCGGGGCCCTGCAACAGCCGGCCCTGACGCTCCCGAGCGACGAGTTCTGGCTGCTCTCGCGCGGCGGCCGAACCCTTAAGCCGGGCCACCGGCTGCGGCTGGTGGGCCAGCCCAGCCTGCACTTCGGCGGTCGCCGGGTCTGGCGTGAAGAGGAACGGAAGCTGGCCGCCGGGAGCGTCTACCGCCCGGTCGAAGTGGTTGAGGACGCCCAGACCGAGGCGTTCCGGGTCTACGAGCAGCTTGGCAGCGGCACGCTGCCAACCTGCTGGTGGGTCAGCGCCAGCGGCCACCTGTTGGCGGTGGCCAGCGGCCTGCTGTGCTGGGTCCGCCGCCCCACCGGAGGGACGCCATGAGGCCGAACCGTCGCCGCTTTGTGCAGACTGGTGCCGCCGCCCTGGGGGCCGCTGCGCTGCCACGGGCCGGGGCGCAGGCCCGGCGACCCAACCTGCTGCTGATCGTCTGCGACCAGCTCAACCTGGACGGCATGTCGGCCCTCGGCAATCCGCACGTGCGGACGCCCAACCTGGATCGCCTGGCGGCGCGCAGCACGTTGTTCACCGAGTCGCTCTCACCCAACCCGGTCTGCTCCCCGGCGCGCAGCGCGCTGTTCACCGGCCGGATGCCGGTCGAGACCGGCGTGGTCACCAACGACCGGCCGATCCGCGCCGGCCTGCCGAACCTCGGGGAGTGGTTCCGCGCCAACTCCAACTACACCACCGCCTATTGCGGCAAGTGGCATGTGCCCAACGGCATCTTCGCCAAGGACTTCAAGGGCTTCACGCCGCTCGTCGGCGGCGGGCGGCAGGGCTGTCACGATGATACCTGGGTGACCACCGCCAGCGAGGCCTTTCTGCGGGCCCAGGCCCGGCGACAGGAGCCGTGGCTGCTGGTCTCCAGCTACATGCAGCCGCACGACATCTGCTACTGGATGATCCACCCCCAGACCCTGGTCAGCGACCAGCCGCCGCTGGCGAACCTGACCACCGACCTGCCGGCGCTGCCACCGAACCACCGCAGTCGCCCGGTCGGCCCGGCGCGAGTCGGCAACGGCTACACCCGCTTCACCACCGACGAGCAGTGGCGTTACTACCTCTACGCCTACTACCGCATGGTCGAGATGCTCGACCAGGATGTCGGCCGCTTGCTCGACGCGCTCGACGAGACGGGCCAGGCTGACAACACGGTGGTGGTCTTCACCAGCGACCACGGCGAGGGCGCCGGCCGCCACGGCAACGTGCAGAAGTGGCACCCCTACGACGAGTCGCTGAAGGTGCCGTTCCTGATCTCCTGGCCCGGCCAGATCGCCGCCGGGAAGCGCGACAGCGCACACCTCGTCTCGCTGCTCGACATCTCCAGCACGTTCTGCGATTACGCCGGCCTGGCACCGCCACCCCTGGCACGCGGCCGGAGCGTCCGACCGCTGGCCGAGGGGCGCCAGGTCGAGTGGCGCGACCACTTGGTCTGCGAGTGGCAGGGCGACGGCCGGATTGTGCGCACGCCGCGGCACAAGCTGGTGACCTACCGCGGCGATCCGCAGGTGCAGCTCTTCGACATCGTCGAGGACCCCTGGGAGACCACCACCCTGGCGGCCGAGGCGCGCCACGGCGAGACCATCGCGGCGCACCAGAAGCTGCTGGCCGAGTGGGACCGGCGGATGGACGTCTGCCCGCTGGGCTGAGGAGCTGGCGATGAAGCGATTCGGCTGGCGCGTGGGACTGGCGGCGTTGCTGCTGTGGCCGCTGTGGGCGGCGCCGGTGTTGGAGAACGGCAGCTTCGAGGCCGATGCCTACACCGTCACGCCCGGCACGGCGGCCGGCAACGGGAAGGTGATCACCGGTTGGCAGTACGGCGGCACCGCCGGCCTCAACCCGCTCCGTGGCAGCAACGCGCCGTACTGGGACAACGGGCAACTGCCGCACGGCAAGCAACTGGCTCTGATCCAGGGGCCGGGCCACCTGCGGACCAGTTTTCCGGCGCAGGCCGGACGGCGCTATCGGCTGCTCTACCGCGAGAACGCCCGCGTGCAACGGCGCGGCGAGCAGTGGCCGACGGCGCGGGCGACGCTGGGTGGGCAGGAGGTCGTCTCGCCGCACGAAGTCACCCCGGTGACCGGCCCCGACGACTTCAAGGTGCCGTTCTACCGGGTCGTCAGCGCCTGGCACACCGCCGCGGCGGACGGGCCGTTGGAACTGCGCATCGAGACGGTGCAGCAGTCGCCGAGCACGACCTTGCTGCTGGATGACGTGCGGCTCGAACAGGAGTAGCATGGATCGCTGCCGAGGCGCTGCGATGCCCTACACCGACTTCGACCCCACCGCGATGATCCTGCGCGACCACCTGGCCCGCGAACGCACGATGCTGGCCGTCGAGCGCACGCTGCTGGCCTACGTGCGGACCGCCCTCGCGTTGCTGGCCGCGGGCGCCACCTTGCTGCACCTCTACCCGGGCAGCCTGCCCTACCGCGCGCTCGGGCAGGCCCTGCTGGGGCTGGGTGCGGGGAGGTTGGTGTTTGGCCTGTGGCGCTGCGCCCGCACCGCGGCGGGCCTGCGGCGGTTACGGCAACCGGCCGGCCGCGCGGTGCGGCCGGCCGGTGCCGACGAGGTCTAGAGGCGGCGTCTACGGCCCGCCGAGCGCCTTCGCGACGGCCGCCGGCAGAGCCGGTCCGCTCGGACCGCTGGCCAGGATCTTGCCGGTCCCGCCTTCCACCAGCAGCATCATCGGAATGCCGTTCACGGCGTACAGGCTGCCGATCGCAGTGCTCCAATACTTGCCGTCGTAGACCTGCTCCCAGGGCATCTTGTGCTGTGGCAGGAACTCGTTCTTCAGCTTCTCGGCCATGTTCTCGCGGTCGAAGCTGATCCCGAGGATCTCCAGGCCCTTGGCGTGCCAGTCTTCGTAGGTCTTCACGACGTTCGGCAGTTCGGCCAGGCAGGGGCCGCACCAGGTGGCCCAGAAGTCGAGCAGCACCACCTTACCGGCATAGTCGGCGGGGAAGTTGATGCTCTTGCCCGACAGCGCGGTGACCTGGAAGCTCGGCGCGATCTGCCCGACCCGCAGGTCCGGCGGCAGCGCGATCTCGGCGACGGTCTGCGCCGACTTGCCGTAAGTCAACACCCCGCCCGCCAGGTCACTGACCTCGTAGGTCGTGCCGCCGATGTTGAACGGGGCGCCCGCATCGTACCGCTCGCCGCGCACCGCCACCTTGCCGTCGGCGTTGCGGTCGACGAACAGCGTCAGGCCGCCCTTCGGCTGCGGCTTGCTGAAGGCCATCTTCGGCGAGGCTTCGGCCAGCCAGATCGGGTAGGTCGCCTCGCCCAGCTTCAGCTCGCCCTTGTAGCCGCCGTCACCGTAGTAGGTGAGCGTGGTGTCGGCGGTCGGCCGCTGGTCGGTCTTCAGGACCTGGTAGGCAACGATCTCCAACTCGACCTGCTGGCCGCCGAGCTTTGGCCGCAGCGTGAAGCCGCCGAGCCCGGCCATCCGCGCCGCCAGGCGTGCGTCGGTCGGCTTGGCGAAGCCAGGCGCGCGCTCCAGCTTGCCGCTGCCATCGGCGTCGACCCACAGGCCCAACGTGCCGTCGGCCGTCTGGCCGAGGACCAGCCGGCAGGTCACCTGGTCGTCGCCAGCCCCCAGCACGATGCTGCCGTACTTCGCCGCGGTGACGCCTTCCGGCGCGGTGACGCCTTCCGGCGCCGTCGTGGCGAGCGTCAACGGCGTCGGGCGATAGCCGCCCTGGAAGGCCGTCAGCCCGGCCGCCTGCCACTCCAGCTTGGTGGTCTCGGCTCCCACCGCACCGACCGCCAGCATGAGCAGCCCAGCCAGCCGTCCCACCCCGGCGCTCCGAAACAGAGCCATGATGCACTCCTTCAGCTTGCCAACTGCGGCCGGCGCACCGGCTGCTGGGGCAGAGCGTAGCACACTTGCCCGGTGCTGTGGGGCGACGCCGTACGGCGAGTGATCCGCCGGCCGTCTGCTCGCCTGACGCCCGACGCTACTCGTAGACCTCCACCTCCGCCACGCTCATCTGGGCGCCGGGCTGGTCGGGGCCGTCGGGCTTCAGGGCGCAGACGCGCAGGTAGCGGGCATCCACCGGGGTGAAGGTGGTGTCGACCGGTTGGCCGGTCAGACCCGCCTGGTCGTAGACCGTCTGCCAGGTCTGGCCGTCGGCGCTGAGCTTGAGCTGCAGGTGGGTCGCATAGCCCTGGCCGAAGGTCACCTTGACCCGCCGCACGGGGTGGGTGTCGACGAGGTCGAGATGGTAGGTCCAGGGCCACTCGCCGCCGGCCAGGGCGACGGTCTCCGGCTTGCCGTCGACGCCGCGGCGGGGGCCGTGGACGCCGCTGTTGATCTGCAGCTCATGGCTCCCGTCGAGGCTAAGCAGTTGGGCCGGCTTGCGGTAGGCGAGGTTGCCCGGCGGCGTCTGCGGCATTGTCTGGAAGGTGGCCAGGCCGTGACGTACCGCCTTCAGCATCTCCACCTGCGAGCGGTCCAGGCCGCCGTCGCGGTAGAGCAGCACATCGATGCTGACCACCCCGCCGCGTTGGTGGACGTCGAACACATACTCAGCCAGCTCCTGCTTGGTGTACTTGCTGCCCGGGCCGCCCCACCAGTTGCCGAGGTAGCTCAGCAGGTGCCACTGCTCGCCATCCAGGAAGCGCCGCACCGGCAGGTCGTAGAACGTGTTCTGCTCGCCGGTCGTGTAGTCCTCGAGTTTGGTGTAGCTCAGCACCAGCGGGTCGACGCCGCGGTTGAAGGCGACCAGGGCGTTCGGATTGCCGGCGCGGAGGGCCTGCGCGAGGATGGCCAGTGTGGCGTCGGTATAGCCGATGAAGGGATAGCAGCCGTCGACCCACCAGCCGGCGAGGCGTTCGCCGTAGCGGCGGCTGTACTCCTCGGCGACGGCGGCCCACTTGGTGACGAACGCCGGGGTGACCGGATCGCTGCACTCGAAGGCCGGCCCAGCCTGGGCATCGCCGCGGGGGCCGTCGCCGGTGTAGTAGAGCAGCAGCGGGATCTGGTGCCGTTGCAGCGCGGTCGACAGGTCGGCGATCAGGTCGCGGGTGGCGCAGGCCTCGCCCGGCTGGTAGCCCGCGATCCGGTCGAAGGTGGCGTTCGGGGCGATCAGGTGGCGGCTGATCTGCATCACGGTGAAGATTACGTAGCCAGCGCCGACCTCGTGCATCGTGGCGGCGAAGCGGTCGACGTCGAACTCGCGGACGCACTGCTCCCAGCTCGTCTCGCGCCCCAGGCTCTGCAGGCTGCCGGCGCCGTTCTGCAGGCCGTTGAGGTAGTGCACAAAGACGCCGTAGCCGGCGCGCTGGAACCAGTCGGTGCGGTGCGGCGGCGTCTGGCCGAGGCTGCTGCCGGTGGCCAGCAGCAAGGTGGCGGCAAGGCTGGGGCGCATCACGGCTCTCCGCGCGGCGATTGGCGCGCCGGGCGGCGAGTCCTGCTTACCGTCAGGCGCGACCCAACCGCTCCAGCGTCACCGCCACCGGCGACTGCCGTGGTCGGCCGGCCGCCACGGCCGCGGCGATCTGGGCCCGCGAGAGGTGCAGTTGGTAGCACGCCTCGCCGTACTCCAGCCCGGCCAGCTCGGCGACCAGCCGCGTGCCGCGGTCGATCAGCTTCTTGTTGGTGGTCTCCACGTAACACATCCAGTTGCTGCGCAGCCGGCCGAGCTTGGCCGCGGTGGCGGTGCTGACGGTGTTCAGGACCAGCTTCACGGCGAGGTGCTCGGCCAGCCGCAGCGGGCTGGCCGGCAGCTCGCAGGCGATGGTCAGGTGCTCCGCGGCGGCCGCGCCGGGCGAGCCGACATAGACCATCTGCCGCCGCGGGAAGTCAGCCGCCGCGGCGTCGAAGCACTCGCGGAGGTCAGCTCCGGACCGCACGGCTGGCGCCTCGCTGCCGACCGCCAACAGCAGCGCGCGGTCGGTGGGCTGCGCCCACCGGCTGGCCTCGCGCTCGTAACCGATCCAGAAGCCGAGCACCGCCGCACGGTCGAGCGCCGGCGGCTGCCGGCGAATCGCCTCGGCGGCGCCCAGCTCGGCGTACAGCTCGGGGCTCCAGTCGAGGCAGCGCAACGGTCGGCGGAGCAGCCGCTCCCAGGTGGCGGCCGTGCTGCGGAGCGGGCACTTCACGAAGGCCCACGGCCGCGGCGAGTGGCGGTCGTCGTGGCGCCGGAACGGTGGTAGGCAGAAAGTCGGCGAGCGCTCGGTGGTGTCGGTGAAGACATCCAGCAGGAACTCGTCGGCATAGTAGGTGACTGCCCCGCCGGCGGCGTAGGTGGCCGCCTCGAGGTCGACCCACTGCGCCATCGCGGCCACCGCCGGCGCGGCGGTCAGCTCGGCCAGCAGCCCGGCGAAGCGGTCGGCGACGGCGGTGCGGTCGGCCCACGGGCCGGCTGTGCCGAGGTGCGTGGCCAGCGCTTCTTCGAGTGCGGCGCCGAGCAGCAGCAGTTCGCTGCTGGTGGCCTGCATCCGCGTCGATCCGGCGACTGCCATCGGGCCGCTCGACAGATCCAGGCCAACCACCCGCGGGTCGGCCAGGATCTCGCGCGACCGCGCGACTTGGGCGGCCAGCAGGTCGAGCGGGTTGTTGCAGGCGAAGACCACCGCCGCGCCCTGCTCCAGGGCTTGCCAGGCGGTGCCGATCACCGACGAGGTCTCCCCGCCCTCGGTCACGGCCACCAGCAGATCACCGGGGCCGAGCCCCAGCTCGCGCACCTGCTGCCGGCCGAACGACTGGTAGTCCTCGAAGTTCTCGACCGACCGCACCAGCGCGAAGTCGCCGCCGGTCATCAAGCTCACAACCGCCTCGCCCAACGCGCCGGACAGACCGCCGGCGCGCCAGGCCGACTCCAGCAAGATGCTCAGCCGCCCGGTGGCGCCGCAGCCGCTGAAACAGATCCGGCCGCCGCCGGCGAGCGTCGCCTGCATCTGGGCCACGGTCGCTGCGTAGGCCGCCGAGGCGACCACCCGGCGCGCCGCCGCGACGACGTCTTGGTCGACCCGCAGCAACAGCCGCACCCCGGCCACCGTATCGGCGGCGGTCAGCTCGGCCAGGCCGCGGGTCAGTGGGTGCGACTGCTCGGTCGGCAGCGCGCCCAGGTGAAACGCCGTCTCGTCGCGCACAAACGCCTCGGCCTCGCGCCGCATCTCATCCATCGGTGCTCTCCGGGAGCAACTCCCCATCCCACCAGCCCCGCGCCGGCAGACCGGCCGGCATTGCGGCGGCCAGGCGCCAGCCGGCCGGCGGCGACCACTCGAACGCCGCCGCCTGCCGCGTCCAGTTCAACAGCAGCAACCGCGCCGTGCCATCTGGCGCGCGCCAGGCCGACTGCAAGACCGCCGGCCGCGGCAACTTCAGGATACGTTCCTGGCCTGGCGGTGTGAAGATGTAACGTTGCAGGAAGGCCACCTCCGGGGTCGCGCAGTGCAACGCGCCGGGTGGCAGCAGCTCGCCCCACAGCAGGTACTCCCGCAGCCGATGGAACCCGCGGGCGAGGTGCAGCAGGAACTCCAGGTCGGGTGCCAGGTCGGGGTCGGCGAGCTGCCCGGCGGTCAGGTTGCAGACCATCGGCTGCAACCCGAAGCTGACGGTGCGGGCGACCTCGAAGGCGAACTGGTCCGGGCAGAGGGCGTGCCAGTCGCGCTCGGCGGCGGGGTCCAGGCGGTACTCGGCGGGCCACAGATCGTCAAACGGCGGGATGCCGTCCAGGAACGCGTAGTTGCCAAAGCCGACCAGCCGCCCGTGGTAGATGCTCTGGAACAGCGGCACCACGGCGCTGTCGCAGCCGGCGCGCCGCTGCCAGTTCCAGCGCTCGGCCGAGCAGTCCAGGATGATGTTGCCCTCGACCAGGTCGAGGTACTGCTCTTGCGTCGCCTCGGTCGACAGCGGATAGCCCGGCTGCTCGGCCCGCAGCCGGGCCAGCAGCCGCCGGAAGCCCTGCACGCCGTAACAGCCGCCGCCGGGCGGATGACCGTGGTGCGTGGCGTGGCAGGCCAGGTAGCCGCCGGCGTTGCCGATCATGTCGAGGTAGAGGCCGTCCAGGCCCAGCGTGCGGGACTCCGCAACCCAGGCACTGACGGTCTCGTGCCAGGCCTCCACGTCACCACAGCAGAAGGCCAGGCGATGCTTCGTGAAGGTGTTGAAGGCGTGCGAGACCACCTCGCCGTCGGCCCGCACCTGCGCCGCGGCGGGGCCGATGGGGTCCCAGGCGGCGCCGTCCTGGTCGACCGTCATGCCGTTGGTGTAGACCTGGACCGCCACGCCGCCGGCCTGTAGCGCGGTCACCGCGGCGCGGAAGCGAGCGGTGCCTTCGCGCGGCGGGAACCAGGTCGGGTACTCGGTGTCGTAGCCGTGCTGGTGCCACCAGTACCAGTCCAGCCCAACCGGCAGCCCCAGCCGCGCCGCGAGCTCCTGGACTGGTGGCACGACCTGGTCGATCCGGCCGCGGTTCCAGACCCAACAGGCGAGCTCGGCGAAGTAGCTGTGGCGGCGCTCGGCCGGGCCACGTTGCGCCCAAGGCTGCCGCAACGCCCAGGTGCGGTAGACCCGGCCGAGGTCGTACCACTGTCCGTCGTAGCCGCCGACGCTCACCGCGTAGGGCAGTTGCCAACCGGCCGCCGGGTCGGCATCGCCGGGCGCCAGGCAGGTCTGCTCGATCCGCAGCACCCCTGCCGCGGCGCGCCGCAAGGTCCATCGACGGACCCAGCCCTGGGTGTCACGGGTGTCGAGGTAGAGCCCGTGCCCGCCCTCGGCCCAGCCGAAGCACTGGAACTCGGTGACCCCAAAGCTGACCGCCTCGCGGCCGTTGAAGAGGTCGGCGGCGGCGTGCTGCAGGACATAGCCGGTGCCCGTCGGAATGGTCAGCGTGGTGGCCGCGGCGTCCTGCCAGGCGACCGCCAGGACCGGCAGCGTCAGCTCCAGCAACTTCGTCCCGGCCGGCAGCCCGGCGACCGCCAGTTGGCCGTGCAGCAGACCGTCGGCCAGCCACCAGGTGGCCGTGACGCGGCCGGGCAACGAGCGGCCATCGGCCCGGCGCAGCCCTTCGAACACTGCGATCAGCCGCTGCCCGCTGGCTGCCAGCCGCGGCAGGGCGCCGGCGCTGCTGAGCTGCTCGCAGGCCCCGCCATCGTCGACGCCGACGCGCCAGCCGCTGTCCGGCTCGGCGAAGGTGTGGTCCTGCCCGCGCGAGACCAGGCGCAGCAGGCGGCCGCGGTCATCAAACTGCGCTCGCGTGCCGCGGCGGTCGCTCAGCTCCGGCATCGTGGGCTCCCCCTCTCAGCGCCAGCGCAGCGGGGCGTCGATCTGGTAGCGCGCCGCCAACGTCGCGTGCAGGGCGGTCAGGTCGGCCTCACCCAACGCGCGGTCGTAGGCGACGATCTCGGCGATCTGCCCGGCATGGGGCTGGTTGCCGCTCCAGAAGGCCAGACTGAGGTGCCCGCCGGATCCGAACTGCTCGACTCGCGGCAGATCGCTACGCTCGCCGGCGAGCTGGCCGTTGAGCCAGGCGCGGCCGGTGCGGTCGCCATCGTGCTGGTAGACCGTCAGCGCCGCGGCGCCCGGCAAGGTGCTCAGGGCCAGCCGCTCGCTGAGTTGGTGGTAGTGGAAGGTCGCCCGGCAGAGGTACAGCCGGGGCACGCCGCCGGTGCCGTTGAGGCCGTTGCCGGCCAGCCCAAACTGCGGGTCGTCGGACTGACTCACCAGCAGCAGCGTGAACGGCCGGCCGGCCAACTGCGCCTGCGCCAGGCCCGGCACCGCCAGCAGGTCGTCGGCGCCGTCGAAGGCGACCGCCGGCTGGTCGTGCAGGCCCCGTTCGTGGAAGGTCGGCGGCGCGGCCGGGCGACCGTCCAGCAACGCGGTCGCCGGCACCGTCGCGGCCGGGCCGACCCGCGCCGGCCAGGCCCGCACCGGCCCGCCGTCAGCCACCGCGCCGCGCAGGCTGTCGGCGCGCAGCCAGAGTCGCAGGTCGGCGGCCAGGTTGGGCGCGTCGGGCGCCAGGCTGGGTGGCGGCGGCAACAGCACGAAGCGCGCCACAGCCGGCGGGCTGACCGCCCCGCCGCCAACGGCACAGGCCGTCACGGTGGTCGTCGCGCGCAGCTCCAGCGGCACCTCGTAGACCGGCGAGGCCGCCCCAGGCAGGCTGCCGTCGAGGGTGTAGCGCACCACCGTGTCGGGCGTCGGGCAGGCCAGTCGCACGGTCAGCCGCTCCCGGCTGCGGTCGGCCGGTGCGCACTCGATGCGGGGCTGCCACGGGGTGGCCACCGCCGCGCCGGCGGGCTCGGCGACCAGGATGCCCCACGGCGCCGGGCCCGGCAGCTCGACCTGGCTGACCGTGCCGCCAGGCAGCTCCCGCGGCGCGGTCAGCGGGCCGTACTCCCCGCTGGCGGCCGCGGCGGCGTGTTGGGCGGCGTCGTAGGGCGGGGGAGCCAGGTAGCGCAATCGCAGCGGCCGGCTGCCGAACAGCCGCCGGGCGTCGAAGGTCAGGCGGACCTCGCCGGTCGGGGTCGGCGAGGCCTGCACCAGGTGCAGCACCACCGGCGCGTCGCGCTCGCCGGGCCGGGCCCGCACCGCCACCAGCAGCGGGGCGCCAGCGTAGGCCGCGACCGGCGGCGGGTCGGCGTACCGCGGATCGGTGAGGCCGGGTCCGACCACCGCGGCGTCCTGATAGCCGTCCAGATAGCCGGCGGCCCCGCGCACAAAGGCGGCCAGGTCGGCGTACTCGGCAGGCTGCCCGAAGTAGCGCGGCGCCTGCAGGTCGATGAAGACATCCCACGGCATCACGACGTTGGCGCCGAGCGCGTAGCCGCTGGCGATGAACCGCCGGGTGTGCGGCCGGTCGGTCGACACGAAGGTCAGCAGGTACGGCTTGCCAAGCGCCTGCGCCGGCCGCAAGCGCCGCTCGTAGAGGTAGGCCGGTTGCCCTTCGCGGTCGGGATAGGCCTCGATCTGCGCGAAGTCGTGGGTGCGGTGGTAGGTGTCCAGAAACTCCATCGTGGCGTTGCACGACTTGGCGATGTGGCGGCCGGCGTACTGGTCCACCGCCGCGTACATCGTCGTCAGGAAGTCTTCGGTGGCCGCCAGTTGAAAGTCGACGAAGTGGCGCTGCAGTGCGGGTTCGCCCTTCCACTGCGCTGCCCCGACCTCGGGCAGAGTGCCGACGCCGAGGAGGTAGGCGGCATAGTCGAAGCGCGGCAACTCGTGGATGCCCCAGGCGGCCAGCTCGCCGAGCGTGGCATGGGCCGCCAGGTACTCCCGGAAGCCGGCGCGACAGTGCTCACAGAAGCAGCCACCGTAGGCCGTGAGCAGATGGTTGAGCTGGACCCCATCCATCTGCAGCGCGTCGACGCCCAGGTCGACCAGGTGGCGGGCGTGCTTCTGAAACAGCACGGCGTAGTCCGGGTTGTTGACGCAGCCCCAACGCATGCCGTTGGCCTTGGTCCAGGGATCCTGCAGCGGCTCGCCGCGCAGGTTCACGGTCCGGGCGGTGGTGTAGGTCGGACGGCCGGTCAGCTCGTCGGCCAACTGTCCGTTGAGGGTGCCCGCCACCGGGTACCCGGCGGCCTTCGCCCGCCCCACAAAGTCGCGGCTGGCGGGGCTGCCGTTGAGGTAGACCCAGTCGAACCGCGTGCCGTGGAAGGCGCGGATCGCGGCTAGCGAGTCGCGCGGATCGGCGGCGTTCAGCGGCCGCGGCCAGCGGCTCGAGACGCACACATCCGAGGCCCGCGGGGCGCCCGCAGGCCGCGCCGTGGCGGTCGCCAGGTCGGCGAACGGCGGCACCTGCGCGCCAAGCGGGAGCTGCCACAGCAGCGCCAGCAGCCAACCCAGCCGGCGGACGGCATGGTCAGTCATGGTCCCTCCCGAGCGCGCGGGCGGCTTCTTCGGGCGTGGTCACCCCGGCCAGCACCAGCGCCGCGGCATTCGCGGTCAGGTCGGCATTGCCCGCCGCGAAGGCCTGCTCGCGCAACAGGTCCGGCCGCGCCCCGTCGGCGATGATCGCGGCCAGCGCGGCGCTCACCTCGACCACCTCGTAGACCGCCCGCCGGCCCCGGTAGCCGCTGCCGCCGCAGGCCGGGCAGCCGGCCCCGGCGCGGTGTGTCAGACCGCGCGGCTCCAGGCCCAGGCGCGCCGCCGCCGCCGGGCTGCGCAGCGTCACCTCGCGGGCGCAGGCGGCGCAGAC
The DNA here is from genome assembly GCA_020850355.1 of Fimbriimonadaceae bacterium. GTDB lineage: Bacteria > Armatimonadota > UBA10988 > UBA10988 > UBA10988 > JADZEX01. The sequence goes on from JADZEX010000075.1 coordinate 93,153, forward strand.
ACAACGCACCAGCCGCGAGGCCAGCACCCCGCGCAGCAGGTCGCTCAGCAGATAGGGCACCGCCTCGCGCTGCAACAGCCGACCGATCGCCGCGACGCTGTCGGCGGCTGCCAAGTTGGCCAGCACCCGCGACCCTTGCAGGCCCATCGCCAGCGCCGCCGTCACCGCCGAGGGGTCGGCCAGATCGGTCGTCGCGACCACCTGCGGTGGGTCCGCAGCGAGGGCCGCCAGCAGCTCGCCAGGCTCGCAGCCGGCCGTCCCGCGGGCCAGCGCGGTGGTGACGTGCGGCAGCGGGCAGGGGTGGTCCGCCACCGCCACGGCATTGACCGTCGGGCCCGCCAGCTCCCGCAGCAGCGCCCATAGCAGCGTGGTCTTGCCCGACCCGCTCGGCCCGACCACCGCCAGCAGGCCGGGCGGACCCTGCAGCAGCCGGCGCAGCGCGGCCTCTTCGGCAGCCGGCAGGGCCAGTTGCTCCCAGGCCGCGACGCTCCCGCCGCCGCCGTGGCTGCGGACGCTGAGGCGCCCGCCCCAGGGGCCCGGCAGGAAGCTCAGCGCCACGCTGACCCAGCCCCCGGCCACTTCGCCACCGCCGCTGGCGCGCCACGGTCGGTCGCGGCCGGCCCAGCCCACGCCAACCGTCGCGGCCAGCGCTTCCTGCAACGCGTCGACTGCCCCGGACGGCAGCTCGGCGAGCAGCTCCCAGCCGTCGCCACGGGCCAGCCGCAACGTGCCATCCAGGCGACCGCGGTCGAGCAGGAGTTGGCTGTGCGGGTCGGCGGCCAGCCGCTGCAACAGAGTGGCAGCGGTCCAAGGCGCTGGATCCGCGGCGGACATGCGGTTCTCCGGCCGGAGCGTACCACACCCGCCGCCGACGTAAACAGCCCTTGCTGCCGACGGGTACCGCGAGCAGACGACAAGGAGCCACGTATGAACCTTCGCAGATCCCTGAGGCCGGTGATCGCCGCCGGACTGCTGGCCCTGCCGGCCGCCCACGCGCAGACCAGCGGCCAGGTGATTGCGGTCCGTGCCTACCGCGGCCAGGCCCTGGTGACTCGCGCCGTGCCCGTGCAGGCCGTCGCCGGCGCCCAGGAGCTGGTCGTCAGCGGCCTGCCCGAGCAGGTCCAGCCCAGTTCGCTCTACGCCACCGGCGACGAGAACCTCAGCATCCGGGCCGTGCGCTACCGGCAGGACGCCGTCCGCGAGGAACCCCGCGAGGAGGTCCGCGCCCTCGACGCGCAGATCGCCACGAAGCAGGACGCGCTCGGCGAACTCGAGAGCCAGATCAAGGTCCTCGAACAGCACAGCAAGTACCTCGACAAGCTCGAAACCTGGGTCGCCCCGACCGCCACCACCGAGATGAGCAAGGGCGTCCTGGACCCCGAGACGATCATCAAGCTGACCGCCCATGCCCTCGAACAGCGCACCAAGCTGGCCGCCGACCAGCTCCGGCTGGGCCGCGAGAAGAAGGCCGTCACCGAAGAGCTGAGCGTGCTGCAACGGCAGCGCACGCAGTTGGCCGGTCAGGACAGCAAGACCCGCCGCGAGGCGGTGGTCTTCCTGGAAGCCCGCCAGGCCGGCGCCGCCAGCATCGAGCTGAACTACCTGGTCGGCGGCGTCAACTGGACGCCAGCCTACGTCGCGCGGCTCGGCGCGAAGCATGACAAGCTGGCCCTGGAATACCACGGTGTGGTCACCCAGGCCTCCGGCGAGGACTGGAAAGACGTCGCTCTGACCCTCTCAACCAGCTTCGCCACGATGCAGGCCGACGCCCCGGTGCTGGCCCCACTGTATGTCGGCCTGCGCGAGGCCGCCGAGGCCGACGAACCGGCCAAGGCCGGCGCCGACTATGGGGAGCAGCGCCGCGCTTTGGAAAAGCAGCTCTACGAGCGCCAGGCCAACGACAAGCCCGCCGAGCCGCCGCGGCCCACGGCGAGCAGTGGCGGCGCTCCCGGCGCTCCCGGCCCCCGCGTCACGGTGCCGCGGCCCGAGACCAACGCCGACCTGGCCCAGGTCAACATCCTGGCGGCGCAGTTGCAGCAGTTGGAGCTGGCCGCCAGCGACGACGCGGTCCGGGTGGCCCGCCGCGCCGGCAGCAAGACCGAAGGCCTGGCCGTGGACTACGAGCTGCCCGGCAAGGTCAGCGTGCAGGCCCGGCTGGATCAGCAGATCTTCCGGATCGCCGCCCTCGACCTGAAGCCGCAGACCTACTACACCGCCGTGCCGATCTTCAGCGACTACGTCTACCAGGCCGTGGCCACCACCAACACCAGCGGCCTGGCCCTGCTGCCCGGTCCCTACAACGCCTACATCGAGGGTGCCTTCGCCGGCCAGGGGCAGCTCCCGATGACCGCCGACGGCCAGGCCCTGACGCTCGGCTTCGGCACCGAGTCCCGCCTCAAAGTGACTCGCGAACTGGAAGAGAAGAAGACCGACCTCCGCGGCGGCAACAAGCAGGTCCGCTTCAACTACCGCTTCCGCGTCCAGAACTTCCTGGACCGCCCCGCGGTCGTCCGGATCTGGGACCGCCTCCCGCAGACGCCCGGCGAGCAGGTCGCGGTGACCCTCCTGGAGGGCCCGAAGCTGAGCGACGACCCGCTCTACCAAGACCTCGAAAAGCCCCGCGGGCTGCTCCGCTGGGACACCGAAGTCGCCGCCGGCGCGGCCGGCGTGCAGGCCAAGGGCTTCGTCTACTCCTTCCAAATGGAGTTCGACAAGAACTACGCCGTGGGCGCCCTGGCCGCCGACCTCGAAGAACAGATGCTGCGCGACATCGAACGCCTCAAGGAAGGCCGCAGCCGCTAGCCACCTGCCTCCGTGCCAGCCCAGCCGCCCGGCCCGCCAGGGCCGGGCGGCTGGCTGCGGGCCCGGCCCGAACCGCCTCGGCGACCTGGAGGGCTGTGCGCACGGGTTTGGCTGCAGGCCTTCGACGGCTACCGGCAGGCCAAGGAGAAGACGCTCCAGGTCTTACGACTGGGGGCTATGCAGGCGGGTCTCAAGCGCGCCCGGCAGGACCACGAGTACCGCGTCACCCTGGACGTAGCGTCGAAGCTGCCGGGGGCAGTGATCCACGAGGACCAGAAGCTGCTAAGGCGGTGGGACCGGGCGGTGACGAGGGCTGGGCAGCGAATGGACGGCGCGCGCCGGTTGTCACACCAGGAAGGAAACCCACATGGAGCCGATGTACGACGAGACCTTTGCCAACGAGGCAGGCGACGTCTGCGGGAGTTAGGTGATCACGCGCAAGGGCTCGGGGGGGGGTGGCGCAGATGCTCCGGGATGGCGATGGTTTGGCCATCATGGGCGACGTGGTATGCTGGAGACCGCTCCAACAGTGGGCCGCGGCAGAGCATCCTGGCCGCGCGGTGAGATGCCACGCTTGACCATGCAATCCCAACCCGCAGCGATGGCCAGTCGGAGAGAGCCATGAGCGAAACTAAGCTGACGCGACTTCAGCTCGAGAACTTCACGGCGTTCCGGGAGTTAGACGTGTCGTTCTCGCCCGGTGTGAATGTGTTCATTGGCACCAATGGCACTGGCAAGACTCACTTGCTGAAAGTCTTGTACGATGCCTGCGAGGTGACACGCACTCGGGAGCCGCTAGCCCTGAAGCTGGTGCGCGACTTCATGCCCGCGCACGACCGGATCGGGCGGCTCGTGCACCGGCGTCAGGGCAGTTCGATGGCGAACATGAAGGTCCAGCGACGGGAATCCGAGATCTCCCTGACCTTCAGCAACCATGCGGAGGCCGCGGCACTCGTGGTTGCTGCTGACTTTGACAGATGGATCGAAACCAAGACGGACTGCGCCTACATCCCGGTGAAGGAGATGCTCACGCACGCGCCGGGGTTCAGGTCGCTGTACGACAGCCATGCGATCGCCTTTGAGCAGATCTACGCCGACATCATCGGCCGGGCGCTCTATCCGGTGCTGCGCGGCCCGACGGATCCACCTCGTCGGCGACTGTTGCGCGTATTGCAGCGGACGATTGATGGCAAGGTGGTCACTGAGGATGAGCACTTCTACCTCCATAGCAAACAGGGGAAGCTTGAGTTTTCTCTGTTGGCTGAGGGGATGCGCAAACTTGGCCTTATCTGGAAGCTCATCCAGAACGGGACCTTGTATTCTGGGGCGGTGCTGTTCTGGGACGAACCAGAGGCCAATCTGAACCCCAGTGTGCTTGGCGAGGTGGTCGAGATCGTGCTGGAGCTTCAGCGACTGGGCATTCAGGTGTTCCTTGCGACTCACCACTATGTGGTGCTGAAGGAGTTCGACCTCAGGAAGAAGGCCGCCGATGGCGTGCTCTATCACGCACTGTACCGGGACCACAGAGCCGTGCTGCGTGTTGCCACGACGGCGGATTACGATGCCATCGAGCCGAACGCCATCGGGGAGACCTTCGTAGGCCTCTACGACCGCGAAGTCCAGCGGGCGCTGCATGGGGGCGATTGATGATCGAGACAGAAGGCGACCTGCAGTTCGACTTCACGGGTTGCGTCAAGGTCACCAAACTTGACCGGCAAGGCGTGCAGCATCCACACGGGATGCGGCTGGTGGACTTCGTGGTGGAGGAGGCGACACGGTGCCTCTTGGTGGAGGTGAAAGACCCCTTTGAGCCGACCGTGCCTGCCGCGAACCAAGCAGTCTACTTGGCGGAGCTGAAGACCAAGAAGCTGGTTGCTGAGACGTTCGTGCCAAAGTGTCGCGACAGCTACACCTTCCAACGTCTGATGGGGGAGGACGGGAAGCCGTTCCTGTATGTCATCCTGATCGGTTCCGGTAGTGTGCCAATGAATGCTGCCATGCTATTGACGCTTGCCGACCGGGTGCGGAGGCAGATGAAGCAGGAAACCGATCGGCCTTGGGTGCGGCAGTACGCCACCGACTGTGTGGTTCTGGATCTCGGGCAGTGGTCGAAGGCGATGCCCTATCCGGTTGCCCGTCTCAGCGCTACCGCAACGACCTGATGGGACCGGGAAGTGAGCCGGTCGGCTGTTGGGTAGTACACGCCCTCAGTGGACGCGCAGGACGTCTGCTCGAGGTCTCAACCAGGTGGGGCATAGCCATTTCACATGTGTGGCGGCCGGGTTGCCAAGGCGTTGACCACCCGCGCATGGTCGGCGCTGAGGCTGTCCAGGACCAGCACGATGCGCGGCTCGGGTCGGCGAGCACACAAGGAGCGCCGGACCTGGGCATTGGTGGCGGCGCGTAAGCCAGGGCGGGTGACCACCGCGCCGCGGCCACGGCGCACACCGAGCATGGCAGGCACGCAGGGGGAGCGGCCGCGGTGGTAGTCAGGGGCGCGTTGGCCGCGCCCGCCAGTGCCGCCGGCTGTGCGCCGTTCGCCACCTTCGCCACCGCGACCGTCGGTTATGAGCTGCAGCACTTCGGCGACCGCGACAACGTGCCGCTCGTCCTCCCGCGTTCGTAGCCCGACCCGCGGCAGGTCCCGCCCGGCCGCAGGCGAACAACCGGCGCGGCAGCCGGTCGGCTGCCCGGAGGTGGCCGGTGGCTGGACGCAAACTGCGCGTGGGCGTGATCGGGGTGGGCATGGGGCGGAGCCATGCCAAGGGGTACCAGACGCATCCGCAGGCCGAGCTGGTCTGCCTCTGCGACCTCGACGAAGCACGGCTGCGGGCGGCCGGCGAGGAGTTGGGGGTGAGCACCCTCTACACCGACGCCGCCGAGATGTTCGCCAAGGCCGAGCTCGACGCAGTCAGCGTGGCCACCCCCAACGTCGGGCACGCCCCGCTGACGATCAGCGCCCTGGAAGCCGGGCTGCACGTGCTCTGCGAGAAGCCGATGGCGATGCGCACGCCGCAATGCGTGGCGATGAACGAGGCCGCCGCGAAGGCCGGGCGGAACCTCATGATCAACTTCTCGTATCGCTTCAGCGACCTCAGCCGCGCGCTCAAAGCCCAAGTCGATGCTGGCGCCATCGGTGACGTCTACTTCGCCCGCAGCGTCTGGCACCGCCGGCGTGGCGTGCCCCGGATGGGCGGCTCGTTCACGCGCCAAGAGAGCAGCGGCGGCGGACCGCTGATCGACCTGGGCGTCCACCGCATCGACCTGGCGCTCTGGCTGATGGGCTATCCCGACCCGATCAGCGTCACCGGGTCGGCTTACAACGTGATCGCGGCCCAGTTGGCCGAGCGCGCTGGGGCCGTTTACACTGTCGAAGACCTGGCCTGCGGGCTGGTCCGCTTCGCCAACGGCGCGACGTTGATGGTCGAGGCGAGCTGGGCGGTCAACATCGACGAGCGTGAGCACATGGTCACCCTGCTCTGCGGCGACAAGGGCGGGCTGACCCAGCAGAGCGTCGGCGGCACCTACAACTTCGTCGGCGAGATCTACACCGAAGAGGCGGGCCACCTCTACACCAAGAAGTTCGACGGCACCGTCAGCGCGGGACCGAGCGCCTACCACGAGTTCGTCAACAGCATCCTGGAGCAGCGCCCGCCCAGCGCCACCGGCGAGCACGGGCTAAAGGTCCAGAAGATCCTCGACGGCATCTACGACAGCGCCGCCACCGGCCGCGAAGTGCGGTACGACTGAGCCGGCGGCGGTTGTGTAGGCTGCCGCAGTCCGATGCTCCAGGCCGTCTGCCTAACGGCGTCACCATTGTAGGGATAGCAGAGCTGCTTTGATGGCATGCTCGCCGGGGGTTGACGCCACAAGGCAACAGTGGGATGATTTACCCAGGAGGGCGTACAAATGGCTGCCAAGATCCTACTGCAGATTGACAACTGGGCCGTACTCAAGGAGGCGGTTGACCTACTGGAGGCTGCGGGCTTTGAGGTTGCGGAATGCTGCATTGAGGACGAGCCCGAGCCAGCAGACTATCCGCTAGCTGGCAAAAGGCTGGCGGTACTAGAAGCCCTGCCCTATGACTCTTGGTCGACTTCGACCGCGTTGGCTGCAGCCCACGGATTCGCCGCTGGGACTGCCGTTGGACGGCTGTCAGAACTACACCACCACCTGGGGTTGATTGAGAAGCAGCCTGGCTCGCGGCCAGCGCAGTACAGGCGGCTGCCGGACTGCACCACCAACTCGGGCTGATTGCGAAGCAGCCTGGCTCGCGGCCAGCGCAGTACAGGCGGCTGCCGTAGGAGAGCCGCTGGCTAAGGGTCGAGGTCCTCGCGGCCGCGGTCGGCGAGTCGGCGGGTGAGCGGGTCGAAGGTCCGCAGGATGGCCTGGTAGTCGAGATCGTCACGGCTGGCGAAGACCGGCTGCCCGCAGGCGCCGCTGCCGCCGGCCGCGGGGGCCAGCGGGGCAGTCAGGACAGCGTTGGCGGCCGGGCGGTGACCCGCGTGTAGAACCGCCGCGGCACCCCGCTGGCGTGACAACTGACACAGCGCCGCGCGGCGACCGCCGCCAGGACCGCGTCCAGGTCAGACGGGTAGAGCCGGCGGCAGCCGGGCAGGTCCGGGTGGCGGCTGCTGGACGTGCCGTAGTAGGGCGCGTTGAGGTCCATCCAGGTGATCAGCCGCTGTTGCTCGGCAGCGGGGTGACCGCGCAGCAACAGATCCGTCAGCGGGCTGGCGGCCGCGTCCCGGGCCCCACTTCGGCGGGCGTTGGTGGCCGGGTAGCCACCGAGCGGCGATTCGTTGATTGCAGATGTTTCGTTGGTTGCGGATGATGGTAGAGTCTTGCTCAGAGCTGGCGGCCACGACCGGAAAGGAACTCGCGATGGCGACCCGACGCTTGGAGCACCTGGAGCCCTATGCCCTGGCGGCGCAGGATGCGGCCGGCGCGCGGGCCTCGAGTGCGGCCCTGGCGGCGTTCAGGCCGGGCGACGACGGCACCGTCACGCTGCGCCTGGAGGACCACCGGACCGGCCAGCAGGTGGAAGCGCCGGTGGCGGCGGTGGCCGTGCGTCTGCTGACCCAGGCACTGGCCCAGATGGCGGAGGGGCACGCCGTGACGTTGCTCCCGCTCGACGCCGAGCTGAGCACCCAGCAGGCCGCCGACCTGCTGGGGGTCTCGCGGCCGTACCTCGTGAAGTTACTGGAAGAGGGCCGCATCCCGTTCCGCAAGGTGGGCGCGCACCGCCGCGTGCGGGCAGCGGCCTTGCGAGACTACCTGGCCGACTACCAGCGCCAGGGCCTCGAGGCGCTCGCCGCGATCACCTCCGAGGCGCAGCGGATGGGGCTCTACGAGTGATCGCAGCGGTGCTCGATGCCTGCGTGCGCTACTCCGCGCCCTTGCGTGATCTGGCAATGTGCCCGTCGGTCAGCGGGACTCGCCCCAGCCCGGCGCGCTCCTTGGTTGCACGATTCGTAGCCCGTCCGACAGCAGCGTCAGCGGCAGCCGCAGGGCGGTAACACTCGGGATCCGGCTCCGCCGGCTTGGATCCCCAGCCGCGCCACCGCACCGGCCGCCCTCAGGCGCTCCACAGCGCGCTCAGCGGCACCGCCCAGAGGCGCTCGCCGAACGGCACCGGGTGGGTGCCGCAGTGCAGCAGGTAGCCCGCCCGGAAGCGCTCGCCGAGGGTGGCTTGCAGCAGGCGGAGGCCCTTGAAGTCGCCCGCCGACGGGGTCACGCTGCTCTTCACTTCGAGGCCCACGACCGCGCCGTCAGCCCGTTCGAGGAGCAGATCGACCTCGACGCCGTCGGCCGTGCGGAAGTGGTAGAGTTGCGCGCTGGTCTCGCTCCAGGTGAGCTGCTTCCGCAACTCGAGCGCTACGAAGGCCTCCAGCAGTTGTCCCGCCAGGGGATGCGGCCAAAGGTCGGCCGGCGCGCGTAAGCCGAGCAGGTCGGCGGTCAGGCCGGTGTCACTGAGCAGCAGCTTCGGCGCGCGGGCCAGGCGGCGGCCGAGGTTGGTCGACCAGGCGGGCAGCCGTTGCAGCAGGAACGCTGTCTCCAACAAGGTGAGGTACCGCTTCAGCGTGGTCTGCGGCAGGCCGCAGGTGGCCGACAGCTCCGCGACGTTGGACAACTGCGCCGTGCGGGCCGCGAGCAACTGGACCAACCGCGGCAGCTCGGTGAGCCCCTCGATGCGCGCCAGTTCGCGGACGTCGCGCTGCAGCAAGGTCAGCAGGTAGCTCTCGAACCAGGCGTGCCGCCGCCGACCGGCAGACCGTCGGACCGCCTCGGGAAAGCCCCCGGCGAGGACCCGGCCGGCGAGCTCCAGGCGCTCCGGCAACGCCTCGGCGGGCAGGCACCCGCCGACCCAGAGGCAGTCGACGAACATCTCGACCGTGCCGTGCAGTTCGCCCTGTGAGAGTGGCCAGAGGTGCGCCACCTCCATCCGGCCGACCAGCGACTCGGAGAGCTTCGGCAGGAGCAGCACGTTGGCCGACCCGCTCAGCACGAACCGCCCCGGCCGGCGGTCGCGGTCGACGGCCGCCTTCAGCGCCAGCATCAACTCCGGGGCGCGCTGTACCTCGTCGATGGCCAGCGGCCGCGGGTGGGCGGCCAGATAGCCGGCCGGGTCGCGCCGCACGGCAGCCAGGTCACCGGCGTCGTCCAGCGTGCGGTATTCCAGGCCGGCCCCACTGGCCAGATCCTGCAGCAAGGTGCTCTTGCCAGTCTGCCGCGCCCCGTGCAGCAAGACCACCGGCGTGTCGGCCATGGCCTCCTGTAGTCGCACTTTGAGATGACGTGGAAACATGCCGTCAGCATACCGCGCCAGACCACCTGGTTCAAGTTCCCAAGCGGCCTATCGCGCTTCAGGCTGGCCGAATATCATCCACCAGGTGGCTGATATTCAACCACCTGGTGGACGATTTTCAGGATCTGCCGGCGTTGGGGCGGCGTCAGGCGACGGTGACGGCGGCGCTGTCGCTATCGCCCTTCAGGTCGGCCCAGGCCAACTCGATCTTGTCGCCAGCCTTACAGCCCTTGAGCTGCAGGGCGAGGTAGGGGTTCTTGGAGACCCCCGCACCCCACTCCTGGGTCGCCACCACGGTGCCGTTGAGCTTGATGGTGACGGTGGTGATGTAGTCCTCCGGAATCACCTCGCCGGTCTTACGGTCCTTCGTGAAGCCGGTCTCCATGGGGTGTTGGATCAGCGCTTTCAAGGCGGCGATGTTGCTGCCAGCCTGCAGCCTGGCTTGGAGTTTGATTGAACCAGTCATGGCGCACTCCCTATCGGTTCGGCGCGGTGGGATCGTCAGCCACCCCAGCCGCCGATGGTGACCTTCACCTCACGAGCGGCCTGGTACAGCTTGCCGCCGGCCTTGACCACCACCACGATGTTGCTGGTGGTCGCCAGTTTGATCCGCGTCGACAGCTCGCCGCCGAGGGCAGGGGTGAGCGGGCAGCGCAACGCCAGGGGCTGGCGGTTGCGGTCGCCGAGGATCGCCAGGTCCTCGGGATTGGGCAGGGTGATCGTCACCATGACCGGCACCACCGCGCCGTTCTCGGCGATCTCAGGCGCCCGGATCTCGATCTGGTCGGTCTCGCTGACCACCGCCGTGCCGTAGAGCGCTTTCAGGGCCGTCTCGACATCGGCCGCCTGGAACGCCGCGCGGCTCTCGGCCGCACCGACTCGAGTCCCCAGCAGGCCAGTACCCACCACCCCCACCGCGACCCCGGCGCGGACAAACGTCCGCCGGTCGACGTCTCTGCTCATGGACCAGCTCCTCTCGGAGCGTCCCCCGGTCCACCTCGATCCAGTTCGGTGCGCGGTCCCGCCCGCCACCCGCCTGCGCCCAACGCGTCGAGCGACTTGACCCACTTCGACTGACGGTGTCGGACGCCGGCTGGTTCCTCGCAACTTCGCGGGCACCAGCCCGGCCTGTCCAGCGCTGCTGGCCCGGCGACAAGATGGTTGTAACATCCGCGGTGCGGCGGTGGAAACTCTCGCCGGACGACAGCGTTTGATCCCACCAAGGCCGCGCGCCGCGGCGAGGAGTCTGGGCGATGGACGTGCTCCGGGTGATCTTGGCGATCTTCCTGCCGCCGGTGGCGGTCTTCCTGACCGTCGGCCTGGGCGCTGCGTTTTGGATCAACATCCTGCTGACGATCCTGGGCTTCGGCCTGGGCGGCGTGATCCACGCGCTCTGGGTGCTGGTCAAGGTTGGCCGCCAGGAAGGGCCGCAGTGGTCAGCTAAGGTGCAGTAGGCGCCGTCGACTGCGCCGCCTCCGCGGCGGCGCGCTCCAAGTTGAGCGCCAGCAGGCGGGCCAGCAGCTCGTGCTCCGGCAGGTCGGCCGGCCAGCCGTAGGCGGCCAGCACCGCGGTGTCGAGCGCCGTGTGGGCGTGCTCCAGCCAGGCCGGCCGCTTGTTGTAGAGCGCCGTCAGGGTCAGCCGCGGGTCGTTCGCCAAGGCCCCGGTGCGCAGCTCGTCCAGCCGCCGCGCCGCCGCCGCAATCGCCTCCCGCTGCGTCCCATCCGGGCGCGGGAAGGGGAAGGTCTCGAAGCAGGTGGTCGGGGTGTAGCGCGGCCGGTCCTCAAGCGCCGACGCCAGTGCGAGTGACCACAACTCATGCGGTCGCGACTGCAAGACGCCAGAGCAGTGGTCGTCGTCACATGCCACCGCGATGGTGGCGCTGTCTGGCAACACCGACACCTCCGCCCAAGTGAACAGCCGGTGCTTAGCCACCCGGCACGTCAGCAGATACCGCGGCAGTCCCCGTAGCGCCGCTCGCATCGCCGGTCGCGGCTCGACGTGCAACCACCAGCGCTCGCGGTAGCTCGCGCGGTTGTTCTTCAGCCGCTCCGGCCGGACGTGCTCCCGCACGTACTCGAACGGCTGCTCGTAGAGTGCCGCTTCGTGCTCGCCCATGGTGCAGCCGAAGTCGATGATCCAGATGTCGCGCGGTCGGCGGGTGAGGTCGAGTCCGTTGAACCAGGGCACCACGACGTCGCTGTTGGGGCGGCCGTCGGGGTTCCGGGCGGCGAGCATCGCCCGAGCGAGGTCGCCGGGGATGTCAAATGCGCCGCCCTTGGTGTCGCCCATGAAGGCGATCCCGGCGTTGGCGCGGAGCCTGCGGGCCTGACTGACATCGACTCCGGAGGTGAGGTCGGGGTTGATGCCGGTGACCGCCTGGCCGTTGAGGGTGCGGGTCGTCTCGCTGCCGTCGTCGAAGCCGACCATCGCGACGCGCACGGCGGCGCCGTCCTGCCGCCAGTCGCGGTCGGACCAGGCCATGAAGATGCCGCCGGTCTCTTGCAGCCGTTGCAGCACGGGCCGCATCTGAGGCCCCTGGCGGATGCTGTTGGTCGCCAGCAGCCCGGCCCGCCGGGCGCGGCCGGCGGCGATTGCGGCGCGTGCCTTCTCGAACCAGTAGCAGCACAGGTCGGCCTCGCGCGGCACGCGGCCGGTCCAGAGCGCGAACAGGCGGTCGACGTAGGCATCCCCCAGGCCGGCCCGCAGCCGTTTGCCGCCGAGGAACGGCGGGTTGCCGACGATCACCTCGGCGGCCGGCCACTCCGGTTCGGTGTCGTCGGCACAGAGCACCGCGTCCTGCTGGCGGATGTTGTCCGACAGAGTCGCCAGCAGGGGCCGTTCGCTACCGATGCCGCTGTGCTCGTACCGCCATTGAAGGTAGCCGATCCAGACGGTGACGCTGGCCAACTCGACGGCGTAGGGGTCGGTGTCGAGACCGAACAACTGCTGCGGGCCGACCTCGCGCAGGAGCCCCGGTTGTTCGCCCCAGCGGAGCCCGGCCTGGTGCACCTCGTCCTCCAGGTCGAGCAGGTTGACCAGCGCGACGTAGAGGAAGTTGCCGCTGCCGCAGGCCGGGTCGAGCACCCGGACCTGGCCGAGCCGGTGCTTGAACTCGTCCAGCGCCTGCCGCAGCGTGGCCTGCCCGCTGGGCTCGCCGACGAGGCTGTCGCAGCGGGCTTGCAGCGTCAACCATGCGCGGCGCAACGGCTGCATCAGGACCGGTTCGATGATCTCCTCAATGTCCTGTCGCGACGTGTAGTGGGCGCCGAGCCGTTGCCGCCGGGCGGGGTCGTGCGAGAGCGCGCCCTCCAAGAGATTGCCGAAGATGCTGGGCTCGACCTTGGACCAGTCCAGGTCGGCGGCGGCGGCCAGGTGGCGGATCTCGCCGCTCGTCAACGGCACCGTGCCGCGGCCGTCGAACAGGCCGCCGTTGAACCACTCGATCTCGTGGACGCCGTAGTCGCCGCCGCCCTCGCGCGACATCACCTCGAACAGGTTCCCGAGCTGGCGGTCCAGGCGCTCCGGGTCGTCGACCCGCCGGCGCAGCAGGTCGGTCACCAGCTTCGGCGGCAGCAGCCGGACATCCTCGGCGAACAGGCTGAAGACCACTCGCATCAGGAAGTGGGCCGCCTCGTGCGGATCGACACCGCGGCCAGTCATCGCATCGAAGACATCCGCCACCTGGCGCGCGGCCTGCTGACTGATGGCCTCACGAATCAGCTTGGGGTTCAGCAGCTCAGGGTCGGTGAAGAGCGCCTGGAGCAGCCGCAGCGTGGCTGGCTCGCCAATGTCGGCGGTGGCGAAGCGGTGGACCTGGTGGGTGGTGTTCGGCCAGTTCGTGTGGATCTCGACGCGGTCAAGGTCGCTCACCACCAAGAGCGGCGGGTTGCCAAGCGCCTCGCGGTACTCGGCGAGCTGCACATACGCGGCGACCAGGTCGGCGCCAGGCCCTTTGTACTCCCAGCCGAAGTGCCCGTTCAGCCAGACGTCGGCCCTGCCATGACCGCCGCCGAGCTTGTTGACCTGCTTCTCGAAGGTGAACCGGCCGGCGTCGTGCGGCGGCTCGTAGCCCACCAAGGCGCAGAGGTCTTGGAAGTGCCGCTGGTAGCCCTGCTGCTCGTTGTACTGGTGCTGCTGCCACCGAACCTGAAACTGCGCGGGTGTCATGCCGCGCGGTTCGGCGGGCGAGGCTGGCTTCCTGCCTGCGGCGGCCGGTTCCGAGCCTAATGGACGTGGACGTCCAGCCCGTAGAGGCCCAGTAGATCAGCAATCTCGCGGAGGCGTTGGCTGCTGGGGTTGGCGCGTTGGGGGCCGGCGGGGAGTTGCGGGCCGACCGGGCGGTCGCCGCGGTAGGGCAGCAGGTGGACCGTCGGCGGGCCGGGCAGGTCGCCGACCAGGTTGCCGACCTGGTGCCAATGGTCGTCGCGGTCGTTGGCCAGCGGGACCACCGGCAGGCGGACCCAGAGTTCGCGGTTGCTGACGGCGGCGCGCACCAGGTTGCGGATGATCGGCTCGATGCTGACCCCGGTGTAGAGCCGGTGGAGCTGCAGGTCGGTTTCTTTGAGGCTGAACATCACCAGGTCGGTGTGCTCCAGCGCTTCTTCGAAGACCGCCACCGAGCAGTGCCCGCTGGTGTCGATGGCGGTGTGCCAGCCGCGCTGCTTGGCGGCGCGGAGCAGCTCCAGGGTGAACTCGCTTTGGTAAAGCGGCTCGCCCCCGCCGATGGTGATGCCGCCGCCGGAACGCTGGTAGAGCGCGGCGTCGCGCTGCAGGATTTCCATCACCTGGCCGACGGTGCGGAACTGACCGACCAGGCGCAGCATCCGCCGCGGGCAGAGCTCGTGCGGAGCGAGCGGAGCGTCGAGCACTTCGGCAGCTTCGTGGTGCTCGCGCTCGCGTTCGTGACAGGTCGGCTCGCGACGCAGGCAGTCGGTGCAGGACTGGGTGTTGACCAGCACCTCGGGCCGCAGCATCCGCGACTCGGGCTTCTCGCACCAGATGCAGCGCAGCGGGCAGCCCTTCAGCACGACGGTGCTGCGGATGCCCGGGCCATCGCCGACTCGGAAGCGCTGCACGTGGACCATCAGCGCGCTCTGCGACCAGTTGATCGCCTCGCTGCTGCGCCACTCCGTCCAAGTCCGCTGCTGGAGGTCCATGAACTACGCTATCCTGCCGCGCTGGCCGGCCACGGCCGGGCTCCCGCCGCCGATCTCCGAGCCGCCTCGGCGCCTGCCTCCGACAGTATGAGTCGCGGATCGCCGAGTGTCGGCAGAATCTGCCGGACTTCTGACAGAAACTTCACCGTCACCGCGACTGGGTTCCCCTGCAAGGAGCTGGCCAATGCTGCCGGTGCCGTTGACCGCAGGGGGTGCTGCCCGTAGAATAGCGGCAGCCGCCCGGCCGGGCGGGGTGTCTGGGAGCCCATGTCCGACCTCTCGCGGATCCGCTGTTTCAGCATCGTGGCGCACATCGACCACGGCAAGTCCACCTTGGCCGACCGCCTGATCGAGGTCGCCGGCACCGTCGATCAACGTCAGATGCGGGCCCAACTGCTCGACAGCATGGACCTCGAGCGGGAGCACGGGATCACCATCAAGGCGAGCGCCGTGCGGCTGCCCTACCTGGCCCGCGACGGGCAGGAGTACACCCTCAACCTGATCGACACCCCTGGGCACGTCGACTTCAGTTACGAGGTGTCGCGGGCGTTGCAGGCTTGTGAGGGCGCGCTGCTGGTGGTCGACGCGGCGCAGGGCGTCGAGGCGCAGACCATCGCCAACTACCATCTGGCGCTGGAGCAGGGCCTCACGATTCTGCCGGTGATCAACAAGATCGACCTGCCGGCGGCCGACGTGCCGCGGCGGCTCGAGGAGATCGAAGAGATCCTCAGCCTGCCGGCCGACGACGCCGTGGCGATCAGTGCCCGCGCCAAGATCAACATCGACGGTCTGCTCGAGGCGATCGTGCGGCACTTGCCGCCGCCCACCGGTGACCCCGACGCCCCGCTGCGGGCGCTGATCTTCGACAGCAAGTTCGACCCCTACCGCGGTGCCGTGGCCTATGTGCGGGTGGTCGAGGGCACGCTCCGGGCGCGCCAGAACATCCGCATGATGTCCACTGGCAAGAGCTTCGAGATCGGCGAGCTGGGCGTCTTCACGCCGGCGCCGACGCCGATCCAGAGCCTCGGGCCGGGGGACGTCGGGTACATCATCGCCAACATCCGGACCGTCGCCGACACGCGCGTGGGGGACACCGTCACCGACGCCGCGCAGCCGGCGGCCGAGGCCTTGCCGGGCTACCAGCCGGCCAAGCCGATGGTCTTCAGCGGGCTCTACCCGGTCGACTCCAACGACTACCACGACCTGCGCGAAGCCCTCGAGAAGCTGCAGCTCAACGACGCCGCGCTGAGCTTTGAGCCGGAGACCTCGGCGGCGCTCGGGCTTGGTTTCCGGGCTGGCTTCCTGGGCCTGCTGCACATGCAGATCGTGCAGGAGCGGCTGGAGCGCGAGTTCAACATCGACCTGATCTGCACTGCCGCCAGCGTGATCTACCAAATCCTGACGACCGATGGCGAGCTGCACGAGATTCACAACCCCGCCAACTTGCCCGACCCGCAGCGGATCGACCAGATCGAAGAGCCGACCGTGCGGGCGACGATCATGACACCGCCCGACTATGTCGGTCCTTGCCTCGATCTCTGCCAGACCCGGCGCGGCGAGTTGCTGACGCTGGAGTACGCCAGCCCGACCCGCACAATGATCGTCTACAAGCTGCCGCTGGCCGAGATCCTGCACGACTTCTTCGACGTCCTGAAGTCCCGCTCGCGCGGCTACGCCACCCTCGACTACGAGCTGGACGGCTCGCAGGTCGCCGACCTGGTGAAGGTCGACCTGATGATCAACGGCGACAAGGTGGATGCGCTGAGCGCCATTTTGCACCGCTCGGTGGCCCAGGACCGCGGCCGCGAGCTGTGCGACCGGCTGCGCGCCATCCTGCCGCGGCAGCAGTTCGAGATCCGCATCCAGGCGTCGATCGGCGCCAAGATCCTGGCCTCCGCCCGCGTTTCGGCGTTCCGCAAAGACGTCACCGCGAAGTGCTACGGTGGCGACATCTCCCGCAAGCGCAAGCTGCTCGAAAAGCAGAAAGAGGGCAAGCGGCGGATGAAGCAGATCGGCAGCGTCGAAATCCCGCAGGAGGCCTTCCTGGCCGTGCTGCGGTCCGACGAGACGTCACCGGCCGGTAAGCGCTAACGGGTTTGATTCCCTGCCTGGCTGCGCCACACTACCACTGTGGACCTGTGGGTCCGTTGTGGGAGGTGGCCGATGCGGACGTTCTGGACGCTGCTGGCGGTGGGCCTGCTGGCCGGAGTGGTGCTGGCGCAGACCGCGCCAGCGGAGCTGACGGCGCACAGCGACGAGTTCGAGGATCCGGCGACGCATGTCAACTGGCTGCGGATCGAGCAGGTTGAGGGCTCGACCGCCAATCAGTTGCTGGCCGGTGACATCAACCAGACGCGGCCCGGCTGGCTGACGCTGGTGCCGCGGGCGGTGGTCTGGTACCGCGACTGGCGGGGTCCCTTCCTGCATCAGCGCGTCAGCGGCGACTTCGTGGTCACTGCGCGGCTGGCGATCACCAACCGCGCCGGGACCGGCGCTCCGCGCAGCCAGTTCTCGTTGGCCGGGCTGCTGGTCCGTACGCCGCGGCAGGTGACGCCACAGACCTGGACGCCCGGCGGCGAGAACTACGTCTTCCTGAGCCTCGGCGCGGCCGACCGGCCGGGCAGCTATCAATGGGAGACCAAGACCACGGTCAACAGCGACAGCCAACTGCGGCTGATCCCGGCGCCGGGCGGCGAGGGTGACGTGCGCATCGCGCGGGTCGGGCCGCACCTGATCTTCCTGCGGCGCGAGCCCGGCGGGGCCTGGCAGGTGCATCAGCGCTACCATCGCCCCGACTTCCCGGCCGAGTTGCAGGTGGGCCTGACCTGCTACACCGATTGGCCGACAGCCAGCCAGACCCCACCGGCGCAGCACAACTTCATGGCCCTCAATGGTGGCAACCCCGACCTCCGGGCGCAGGTCGACTACGTGCGCTACGTGCGGCCGCCCGACGCGGTCGCGGCCTCCGGGCTGGCGCTCAGCGACCCAGCCAGCGTGCCGGACGCCGCCTTGCTGCGCTGGTTTGGCGGCGACTGAGCGGAAGGAGAGCGGCCTGACGCCGCGAACCGCGGGCGCGGAAACCAGGATGCCCGGTCCGACCAATCCGATCCGCGCCCGCGCGATACTGCTCGGCCTGCTGCTGCTGCCGGTCAACGCCTACTGGGTGGCGGTGATGGAGGCCGTCAAGTACACCGGCCACCCGACCACCTACTCGCTCTACTTCAACTGCGTCTGCTGGCTGCTGTTGCTGACGCTGCTCAGCAATCTGGTTGGCCGCTGGCGGCCGCGCTGGCGGTTCAGTCGGATCGAGCTGCTGACCGTCTACTTCATGCTCTGCCTCGGCAGCGCGCTGGTTGGGCACGACATGGCGCAGGTGCTGCTGAGCGTGATCCTGCACCCGCACCAGTACGCTACGCCGGAAAACGGCTGGGAGGTGCTGTTCTTTGAACACCTCCCGCCCAGCCTGGTGGTCAGCCTCCCGGCGACCCTTGACGCGGTCTTCTCGGGTCATGCCTCGTTCTGGAACCCCGAGGTCTTGAAGGGGCTGGTCAAGCCGCTGTTCTGGTGGTCGCTGTTCTTCGGCGCGCTGCTGCTGTTGTTCGCCAGCCTGAGCGTGCTGCTGCGCAAGCAGTGGGAGGATGCCGAGAAGCTGACCTTCCCGCTGGTGGCGCTGCCGACCGAGATGAGTGAGCCGAGCTTCAGCCTCTTCCGCAACCGCCTGATGTGGGCCGGCTTCGCCATTCCGACGGTGATCAACCTCGTCAACAACCTCCACGTGGTCTTTCCCGGGGTGCCTGAGATCGGGGTTCGCAACTACTACCTCAGCCAGTTCCTGACCACGCCGCCCTGGAACGCGATCGGCTGGAGCCCGCTTTGGATCCAGCCCTGGGCGCTGGGGCTGGGCTACCTGCTGCCGCTCGACATCTTGTTCAGCAGTTGGGTCTTCTGGTGGTACTGGAAAGCGCAGATGATTGCGGCGCAGGCGCTTGGGCTGGGCAACACCAACCCGCTGGCGCCGTACACCTCGGAGCAGGCGCTCGGGGCGTACCTCGGCATCGCGGCGATTGTGCTGTGGGCCAGCCGGCAGCATCTCGCGGCGGTGCTGCGCTCGGCGTTCGGTCGCACGCGCGTCGACGGTGAGGGCGCCGAGGCCTGCTCCTACCGCGCCGCCGTGCTGGGGCTGCTGCTGGCCGGGGCGTTCCTGTTCTGGTTCTCGGTCCACTTCGGCATGGAGCCGATCCCCTCGGCGATTTTCCTGGCAGCCTACTTCGGCATCACCATTGCCATCTTCCGGCTGCGCGCCGAGTTTGGGGCGCCGGTCCACGACCTGCACTTCGCCGACCCCGGGCTGGTGATGGTCCATGTCGCCGGCCCGCGCAACTACACCCCGGGGAGCCTGATCGGGTTCAGTTTCTACTTCTGGTTCAACCGCGCCCACCGCTCGCATCCGGGGCCGGTTTGGATGGAGTCCCTGGTCGGCGCCCACCGCGACCGCGCCTCGCAGCGCCGGATGCTGCTGGCCCTGGTGCTGGCGGCGCTGGTCGGACTGCCCTGCGCCTACTGGGCGCTGCTGCAGCCCAGTTGTGTGGAGGGTGCCGAAAGCGCCAAGATGGCGGGCATGATCCGCGGCTTCGGCTCGCAACCCTGGAACCAGTTGGCGACCTGGTTGAAGGTTGGCACGCACCCCGACCCTGGTGCCGCGACGGGCGTCGTGGCCGGTTTCCTGGTGGCCGTCGCGCTGTTCGCGATCCGCATCCGCTCGGTCGGCTTCCCGCTCCATCCCGTCGGGTACGGCATCTCCTCGACCTGGTCGATGGGCACCGTCTGGGTGCCGCTGATGCTGGCCTGGGGCATCAAGTCGCTGGTCGTCAAGTACGGCGGGTTGCGCGGCTACCGCAAGCTGTTGCCCTTCTTCCTCGGCATCATCCTGGGCGACTTCATCAGCGGGGCGATCAGCAACCTGATCGGCGTCTTCAGCGACTTCAAGCCGTACCACTTCCTGGGCTGAGCGGCTTGACAGCGGCCCGTCGCCGGCCCACCATTCGCAGCGATCGGGTGGCGGAGACGAGCATGGCGGCACCGTTCATGGACCAGGCCGAGTTGGCCCTGCTGCAAGCAGTGATTGCCTCGCAGGAACTCTGGCGCGGCCTCGCGGGCAACTTCGCAGTGCGCTTCGAGAGCGCCTTTGCGGAGCATCTCGGCCGGTCCTTCTGCCACGGCGTCAGCGCGGGTACGGCCGCCAATGAGTGCGCGCTGTTCGGGCTGGGTCTGCAGCCGGGCGATGAGGTGATCTGTCCCGCCAGCGCGCCGGCCTTCGTCAGCCTGCCGGTGGTCAGCCTGGGCTGCGTGCCGGTCTTCGCCGACTGCGACCCGCGCACGCTGTTGCTCTCGCCCGAGGGGCTCGAAGCGGCCATCACGCCGCGCGCCAAGGCCGTCATGATCGTCCACCTGATGGGCCAGGTGGCGCCGCTGGATGACCTGCTGGCGGTCGCCCGGCGGCACGGGCTGCGGGTCCACGAAGACTGCGCGCAGGCCTACGACGCGACCTGGCGCGGCCGGCCGGTCGGCACCTTTGGCGACAGTGCGGCCTTCAGTTTGCAGCAGTCGAAGCACATCACCACCGGCGAGGGTGGCCTGGTGTTGAGCGACGACGCCGAGGTCTACCGCCGTGCCGTCACCTTCAGCAACAGCGGCTTGGCCTGGTACCAGTACGGCCTGGACCGGCCAACCGCGGCCCCGCTGGGTGATGTCCGCACCCGCGGCCACTTCAGCTTCGGCCACAACTACCGCCTCAGCGAGCTGGCCGCGGCAGTCGGGCTGGCGCAACTCGCCAAGCTGGCCACCTTCAACGCCCGCCGCCGCGAGCTGGTGGCCGCGCTGGAAGACGAGCTGCGCGACGTCCCCGGCATTGGCCTGGCGCAGCCTGGCCCGCACACCGGGCCGAACTACTGGACCTACCCGCTGCAGGTACCCGACGGCCTGGGGACTTACGCCGAGGTCAACTACTGCGAACCGGTCTTCCAGCAGATGCAGGCCGACCGGCGAACCTCGCTGGGCATCCCGCTCCCCGACTATGTGCAGTACGTCCCCGGCGCCTGCCCCATGGCCGAAGCCGGCGCCCGGCGGATGCGCCCGATCAGCGTCCACCACGGTCTCGACGTCGCCCAGATCCGCACCGCGGCCCAGGCCGTGCGGGCCGCCGTGGCAGGCTGAGCCGCCCGCCCCAGCCGGTCCGGCAGCGCCGCCGACGCAGGGCTCCGGGGCGGCCGTGCCGCCTTGATCTGGTAAGGAATAGCTGCTACTATTCCTAACATGAAGAGCCCGCCGAAGGAGTCTCGGAGCGTTGCGGAACGGGTCCTGGCGCGACTGCGCCGGCGCGGTGGCAGTGCGGTGACCACGGCGTCCGAGCATCTTGACCTGGCGCCGCGCGAGACCATTCACGTCGCGCTGCACCGGCTCCTCAGAGAGGGCAAGCTCCGCCGGGTGGGGCGGGGGATCTACGGTCTGCCGCAGCCGGATCCGCTCCTCGGCGAGTTGCTGCCGTCGCCGGAAGTGGTGGTGCGGGCCAGCGCGCGGCGCGACCGGACGCGGTACCAGCCGACAGGAGCGTACGCTGCGAACCTGCTGGGCCTCTCGGACCAGGTGCCGGCGAAAGTCGTCTACCTGACCGACGGTCCGAGCCGGCGGATTCAGATGGGGCCGACGACGATTGAGTTGCGCCACACCACCGCTCGCCAGATGGCCGCGGCTGGTCGCAGCGGGCTGGTGATCCAGGCGTTTCGCCACCTTGGACGAGACGGCATCGCGCCGCACCACCTGGCCCGGCTGCGCGTGTTGCTGAGCGCCGCCGAACGTCGGGCACTGCTGGCGGACCTGGCCCTGGCCCCGACCTGGATGCACTGCTACTTGCGCGAGCTGGCCGAGGAGTGAGCCGTGGAGATGGCGGAGTTTGCACGACAGTCGCCCGAGCAGCAGCAACGGGTGTTCGAAGCCGCGGCCCTGCAACTGAACCGGGGCGCGCACCTGGTAGCTTAGGACTTCTGGGCCTGCTGGATCCTCAAGCTGCTCTTTGGCTCTGAGCTCGGCGCGCACCTGGTCTTCAAGGGTGGCACTTCGCTGTCGAAGGCCTACGGCGCCATCCGCCGTTTCTCCGAGGAACTGGACCTGACGCTGGCGCCAGCCTACGTCCGGGGCGACAGTGTTTCGCCCGACGGCTGGAGCCAACGCCAGACGGAGAAGTGGGCCGAGGAAACCAGGCGGCGCTGTGGAGCGGCAGTCGAAGGGCCGGTGCAGGCCCTGTTGACCGGTCTGATCACGGCCGCGCTGCCGGCCCGCGTCACGCCGTCGGTGGAGTTCGAAGTTGACCAGGTGACCGACAGCCCGGTGCCCTGGTTCCGGGCTCCAACGACGTTGGCTGGTGGCGTTGGCCAGTACATCGCGCCCGACCTCAAGCTGGAGTTCGGGTCCCGCACCGATCAGGAGCCGACGGAGCGACGGCCCGTGACGCCCTGGATCGGCGAGCTGTACGCCCAGCAGTTCGCGAGTTGGAGCGCGGAGGTGGTGGCGCTGGACTTTGCGCGGACGTTCTGGGAGAAGGCCACGATCCTGCATCTGGAGGCCCACCGCGCGGGCCCACTACCACCCCGGTCGGCGCGGCACTACGCCGATCTCGTGATGCTCCTGGACCACCCCCGAGCCGCTGCGGCGATCGCCGACAGCGCCACCTGCGAGCGGGTTGTGGCCCACAAACGCGCCTACTTCCGCTGTGGCTGGGCCAACTACGAGGCGGCCCGACCGGGCACCTTCCGCCTGGTGCCCGCCGCCGCCCACCGGGCGGCTCTGGCGAGCGACTACCTTAGGATGGCAGAGATGCTCTACGATCCGCCGCTGCCATTTGATGCTCTGCTGGGCAGACTCGGCCAACTCGAGCACCAGATCAATGCGGATGGGTAGCGCAAAGCCGCGCCGCTACAGCTCCACTACCACCTCATGCTGCCCCGCGGCGAGCTCTTCGCGGCCGTGCTCGCCCAGGTCCAGCAGGGCCGTGGCGCCCTGGGGCACTTGGACCCGGATCTGCCACTGCGCGTGGTGCACCCGCCAACTGACCAGCACCTCGCCGGCTGGCGTGGGCACCGCGCCGCTGACTTGCGTCAAGCCCGCGCGCCGCGGCGCGATGCGGATCCGCCGCCAGCCCGGCTCCAGCAGCGTGACGCCCAGCAGCAACTGGCTCAGCAACCAGGTCGGCGATCCTGACCAGGCGTGGCACAGGCTGTCGTTCCAGACCTCGTCGGAATGCCACAGCTCCGGCCAGGTGCGGTGCCCGGCGGCGAGCCAGGCACCCCAGCGGCGGCGGATGATGTCCAGCACCGCCTCGTCGTAGCCGCATTGCAGCAGCGCTTCCAGCACGAAGGCGCTGAAGAAGGGGCTCGGCTCGATCACGTCGGCGCGTTCGCCCCGCAGCACCGGCAACAGCACCTCACGGCACAGCCGGTCGTGAGTCTGGGGCTCCAGGCCCAGCAGGATCGCCAGCGCCTGGGCGTGGGCACTGAGCTGCGGCAGCCGCTCGCCGGTCTCGGCGACGTAACCATCGTGCCACCGGCCGCTCTGGCGGTCGAAGACCCGCTGCGTCAGGGCCAGGGCGACCAGCATCCCACGACCGACGCAGGCGTCGGCATCGACGTCGGCGCCGATCTGCCGGAAGACCTGCGCCGCGGCGTGCAGGGCTTGCAGGTAGCGCAGGTTGTAGACCGTGCTGTACTTGCCCTTGTAGACGTTCGCCCAGTCCAGGAACAGCCAGGTGCCGTCGGGCGGGTCGAGCAGGCCACTGGCGTCGGTGTGTTCGCGGAACCAGGCCAGGTTGCGCCGCAGCACGTCGGCCCACTGCCGCAACAACTGGTCGCTGCCGGTGTGCAGGTAATGGTCCCAGAGCGTCTCGACCCAGACGAAGTTGTAGTCGGGCAGGATCGCCGCCTTGCCGGGAAAGACGCCGTAGAGCAGGCCGTTGCTCAACTGCGACTGCGCCGCCTGACGGATCCCGCGGGCCAGCACGGCGGTGTCGCCGAGGGTGTAGGCGTTGATCAGGAACTCGACCCGCGCGTCGCCCCACCACTGGGCCTGCTCACGCCAGGGGCAGTCGGTGTAGGCGTCGGTCATGTTGCGCCGCAGGGTGGTCAGGCCGACCTTCCAGACCCGGTCCAGGACCTCGTCGCCGGTCTGCAGCAGCCCGCGCTGCTCGGCAGGGTAGCTGATCTCGGCCAGCCGCGGCCGCCGCAGCAGCACCTCGCCCGCCCCGCCCCGCAGGATCACCGCCAGGTAGCGCGTGCCGCGCAGGCCGAAGACCTCCCCCGCGCCGCCGGCCGGGCCGACCCGGAAGCGGTCGACGTGCCGCGGCTGCGTCCAGGCCGGCGGCCGGGTGGCGATGAAGCCGCTGGGCAGCAGGCGCTCGGCGTAGGCCAGGTCGACCACCAGCCCGTCGCCGCCGCGCAAGATCCCGACGCTCGGGTAGCCGAGACAGGTCAATCCCAAGTCGAAGACCACCGCCACAGCCCGGTCGTCGCCCGGGGCGTCGACGGTCAGGACGTCGCCATCGAGGTCAACTCCCCGCGGATCGGCCTGCCAGTCCTCACTGACCAGCGGCTCACTGAGGTCGACCACCTCCCGCCAGCCGGCCGCGGACGCGGTGTGGAAGACACCCACGACCGCCTCGGGCAGCAACTCGGTGACCTTCAGCAGAGGCAACCCACGGGGCTCCAACTCCATCCAGGGCGGCTGCGGATGCGGCCCAAGGTCGGCTGGCGGCCCGAACCCGGCCACCGGCCCCGGCAGCAACCAGCCCGCCGGCAGGGCCGTCAGATCGCAATCTTCCTGCCACCCCGTCTGCACCGAGAACCGCCCCACGTGCTGCCGCCAGGCCACCGCGTCGTGCGCCTCCCAGGTCAGCGGATGCGTGTCAAGCCGCACCACGTCGCCGGTCAAGAGCGTCACCGCCCCCTCCAACAAGACCCCCGGCCGGCCATCGAACTCGCTCTGAAAGGTGTCGTCCCCCACGCAGTGCGCCACGATGGCCAGCACGTTGGCCCCCGGGCGCAGAAAAGGGGTCAGGTCCATTTGATCGTAGGGCCAGCTCCGCGGGTAGCCGCGGGCAGGGCCGCGGAGGACGCTCTGGCTGTTGACGAGCAGCCGATAGCGGGTATCGGCGGTGACCTTCACGAGGGCTTGCCGCGGGGCGGCGGGCAGGTCGACCTGGCAGCGCAGCAGGGCGTAGGTGTTGGTGTACTGCCGGTACTGCTGCCGCGGGCCGGCGGCCCAGAGCCAGTGCGCGTGCCAGGGGTTGGCGGCCATCGGATCCTCCCGACAGGGCCTTTCGCGCGGCGGCGGTGGGCTCCTTGCAGCGTCCGCAACTTCGCCGGTTGCTGGTTATCATAAGGCCGTAGGAGCACGGTGATGCGAGGTGGGCGAGCGGCGTGGCTGCTGCTGGGGTGGTGGCTGAGCCCGGCGACCTGGGGCCAGGGCGCGCTGGACATGCAGCCGGCGGGGGAGGGCGTCGCCAAGGAGCGGGCGCGGCTGGCCGCCAGCGGTCTGCGCGAGGCGCGGGCGATCGTCGACGCCAACACCCGCTTGCCACGCGAGCGGCTCTACGAGCTGGGCACCCTGCAGGCGCTGCTGGGCGAGCCGGAGGCCGGCGTGGCCACCATCACGGCCGTCCCGGAGGCCGTCGGCGGGCGCTGGGAAGCGCTGCAGGGCCTGGCCACCGAGCTGGCTGAGCGGCAGCAGGGCGACGTCGTGCAGCGGCTGGCCAGCCGCCAAAAGGCCAGCGACCGCGCCGCGCTGCTGGCCGGGTTGGCGGCCGCCGAGACCAGCGCCGGGCAGTTCGCCGAGGCGCTGCTGAAGATCGACGAAGTCAGCCGCCTGCGCCCCGAGGTCGCCGTCACGCTGCTCTGGGCGGCCCTCGAGAAGCTGCCGGCCGGCACCGACGCGACGCCAATCGAGAGCCGGCTGCTGACCGCCTCGGCCGCGTTGCCGGCCCCAGCCGCCGGCGAGCCGGGCGACCCGCAGGCCGCCGCGCTGGGCAAGCTGGCCGCGCATCTGGCCGCCGCAGGCAAGCCCGACGCCGCCGTCAAAGCGGTTGAGGCCGTCCGGGTGCCGGCGCAGCAGACCGCTGCCCTGGCCGAGCTGGCGGCCCGCGCCGCCGCCGCCGGCGACTTCGCCAGTGCCACCGCCGTGGCGCGCCGGATCCCGTTGGAGACCACCGTCCCCGAGGGCGGCCCGTCGTGGCAGGTCAGCGCCCTGGCGCAGGTGGCGCAGCAGCAACTGGCCAAGGACCCGGCCGGCGCCAAGCTGACCGCCGCGGCCGCTGCTGAAGCCGCCCGGCGGGTCGTCGCCAACTCCCCCCGCGTGCGCTCGCTGCTGGGCGCGGGCGAAGCGCTCAATGCCGCGGGCGAGGCCGCCGCCGCCGGCCAACTGGCGACCCAGGCGCTCAGCGAGCTGCAAGTCGCCGGGCTGCCCGAACGCGCCCAGGCCCTGCTTTACATCGCCCGCCTGCAGCACCTGACGGGGCAACTGCCGGCCGCCGAGACCACGTTCCGGGCCGCCCGCGAGGTGGTCCCGCTGGCCAAGTCGCTGGCCATCTACGACGCCGCGGTGCGCGTGCCGGCCGCGGTGGGGCTGGTCGGTGAAGCCAAGGCCGGGCTCGAGCTGCGCAGCACCCCGGCCGTCAAGCTCGACGGTAGGATGCTGCTGCTGCGCACCCTCGCGGCGCATCGCTTCGTCGAAGCTGCGGTCGCCGAGGCGCGCGATTTCGACGCCGCGCAGCCGTTGCTGCGGCCCTATCGGATCGACGCGCTGCTGGCCCTGGCGCCGGCCTCGCCCGACGGTGCCGGGCTGTTGAACGAGGCGCTGGGCCTGGCCGGCGACCCGGTTGACGTGCCCCGGCTGCACGCCGCCGCCGAGCTGGCCGCCGCGGCCGGCTGGCCGCACCTGGTGCTGGCCGCGCTGCAGCCGGCCCTGCCGAACCTCGCGGCGCGGCACCCCGCCGACCGCAACCGGGTGGCCCAGATGCGGGACCTGCTGGACACCGCCCTCCGCACCCGTCGCGAGCTGCCCGGCGCGCCGACCGCCGCCGCCCTGGCCGAGCGCCTGCCGGCGGTGCTGGCCGCCTGGCCCGACCCCGAGCGGCGGGCCGTGCTGCTGACCGAGCTGGCCGTTGCCCTGCAACCGGCTGCCGGCCCGGCCGCCGCGGAGATCGTCCGGACGGCGCTGGCCGGCGCCCGCGAGGTGCAGCCGGTCGAGCGGTCGATCCTGCTGCAGGCCACCCTCGGTGCCCTGGCGCAGCGCGCCGGCTGGTCCGAGCTGGCGACCGCCGCCCTCGACGAGGCCGAACGGCTGACCGACGAGCAGCCCGAGATCCCGGCCTGGCTGCTCTTCGACCTGGCCGAGAACCAGCTCCTGGCCGGCCGCCGCAGCGCCGGTCGCTTCCTGCTCCGCGCGGTGCTGACCCTCCCCGACTTCGGCCGCGCCGGCAGCGACGACCTCGCCCGCCTGGCCCGCGTCGCGGTCTACAGCGGCCGTCTGGCCGAAGCCCTGGCCTTCGCCCGCCGCATCGAGCGCACCGAGGACCGGCTCCAAACCTACCTCGACCTCCCCCGCGTGGTGGCCGGCCAGCCCCTGCCAGCCTTGCGCTACTGGCGCGCGGAGGCGGAGGTGGTGAAGGTGGAGTTGCCGTAGGGGGGGCTACACCCCGAGGGCGCGTTGCGCGGCGGCCGGCTCGCGGTTGGGTAGCAGTGTGCCCGGGCGTGAGAGGCAGATCAGGCCGCAGCCAAACGACTTCTGGCGGCCAATCCCGGCGCTCAGCAGGTCCAGCAACTTGGCGCCGTCGGTGACGCACAGGCGGCCGCAGAGGTCGACCGCCACGAACCGCATGGCGTCGTCGCCACCGCGCGGTCGGCGAACACCCACCTCGCCGCGCGCGGTGACCGCCGTGGTCAGGACCTCGGCGGCGCCCGCCAGCTTGCGCTGCAGGTAGTCGCCATAGACGGCGGCCGGCGAGAGCGGCGTCTCGTGGTCGGCACCCCAGATCGCCTCCCAGACATCGACCCGCTTGCCGCGTCCCGCGCGCGAACTATGGTCAATCCGGGTGGCGTTCAACCGGACCTCGTAGTCCAGTTCGCGGCCCGCCGGCAACGCGGGGTTGTAGGGCTTGGTCTCGATCCGCCAGGTGCGCCGCGTCGGCCAGGTCGGCACTTCAGCCAACGGCAGGGGGGCCAGCCGGCTCAGCACCAGGATCACATGCTGCGTGCGGAGGCTGCGCAACGCCCGCCAGAGGTACTGCCGCTCTCCCTCTTCGCCGGCGGTGCGGCTCGGCTGCTCCCCGAACAGATCAGCCACCGATTGGTGGAGCCGGTACTCGAGTGTCGCCTGGTCGCCGCGCCCGGGCTCGTGCCGCACTTCGACCGTCACGCGTGAGATGCTTAGCGGCACGCTCATGGGGCTACCTCCGGGGCGATCCACTCCTCGGCCACGTATCGCGCTCCGGCGAAGCGATTGCTGGCGAAGTCGCGCCGGTCCCAGACCTCACGGGTGCCCAGCGCACTGTGCGGTACCTCGTGCCAGCAGCGCCAGCGGTGGTCAAGCGGCGGCAACTGGCCGATGGCCTGTCGCGGATCGGCGGCGCTGATCCGCGCGGGCTGCAGAATCGGCCCGGCCGGCGGGCAGCACTTGCGCCCGAGGTACAGCGGTCGCGCCGGACTGGCCAGCGCCGCGGCCAGTTCCTCCAGGCTCACCGGGGCTGCCGCACGCAAGGTGAGCGCCAGCGTGAAGCAGGCGTCGGCCAGGTAGAACTTGGCCAGGATGTGCGTGTCGTCGCCGCCCTTCTCCGGCCCCCAGGCGGTCCAGCCCGTTCCGGAAGCGTTCAGGTCGACCGTCTGGAAGTCCTCAATCACGCGCGGCGCGCGGTCCTCGCGGACCGCGAACCAGAGCGCATCCTGCAGGGCGGTCAGGCGCGCGGCATCGCGGTACCGCCAGCCGAGTGCATTGGCCAGCAGGCCCGCCACTCCGGAGCGGGTCGGGAACGGCAGCGTTGGCCGTCGTGGGTCGAGTGCGACGTCGCCCCAGGCCTGCAGCGGCCCCTCCAACCGCAGCACCAGAAACTCAGGCATGGTCGTCGCCCAGCACCTGGTCCAAGGCCACCGCCAGCGGCACCGCGGCCACCCCGGGCAGGTCGTGGCAGGTGCTCACCGCGCTGGTTCCGGCCGGCTCGCCGTACATGCCGGCCAGCCGTTGGCGGTAGTCCCAAAGCCGTTGCGCCGAGGCAGCCAGCAGGTTGCTGCCCGGGGCCCGCACGGCGTCCAAGAAGGCATTGGCCAACGTCCGCGGCTGCGCCGAGCCGCGCTCTAGCAGCACCATCTCGGCGTAGGCATACGGCGCAGTCGAGCCGCGCTTGGCCCCCGGGCTGACCGTCGCCGCCGCTTCCACGAGGCTCCGGGCCAGCGTCATGACCAACGTCTCGGGCAGTCCGACGAGGTTGGCGCGGAGCTGGTTGAGGTCGATCACCAGGTACAGGTAAAACACGCCGCTGGTCAGCTCCGTGTCTTGGATCAGCCCGGCCCCGGCGTCGTCATCGTCGTCCTTGAGCGTGTCGACCGCGGTGAAGTAGTCGGTCTCGGCCTCTTCCCCGTGGGTCGTGAAGGCGTGCGCCACGCTCACCGCGGCGTCGATGCGGTGGAACAGATCGCTGGTCACCATGCGCCCGAAGAGGGCAGTGTCGAGGCTGGCGGGGAGGACCTTGAGCAGCTTCTGCAGCTCGGACTTGGCCGACTTGTCGAGCGGCAGCTTGGCTTCGAGGGTCTTTGCGTCGGCAGGGCTCAGACCGGCCGCGCGGCACGCCTGCAACAGCTCCACGCCCTTCTCAACCAGGAACTCGCACTCGGCCGAGGTCAAGACCACCACCTGGCCAGTGGCCAACTCTTTGGACTTGGTCGCCTCGTCCTTGCTCTCGCTCGCATCATCCGACTTGCCGGCCTGGAGCGTCTTGCTGAGCAGGTAGCCGGCAATCGCCGTCGCCTCGGCTGGCGAGGCGCCGTGGTCCTGCTGCAGCGGCTCCGCGACGAGGTCCTGGTAGATCCGCCGACTGCGCACGGCCAGATCACCCAGGCCGGCGATCAGATCCGAATCGCGCCAGTGCTTCTTGAGGCACTGCGACGAGACCCGGGTGCGGATGCTGCCGCCGAAGGGCAGCCGCTTCGCCAGCCCCGCGTCGTCGCGGTTCAGCAGCGCCGCCGGATAGGCCGTCAGCAAGTGCACCTGCACCATGTCTCCGCGTTCGCTCATGCACCCTCTCCCTTGTCCTCGCCGACCCCGCCCCCGAGGAAGTAATCCCGCGCGAAGGCCCGCCGACGCTGGTCATCCCAGTACCACAGCAGTTGTCCAAAGCTGGCCCAGTCCAGGCCGCTCGGCAGTTTCGACAACAGTCGCCACGCCTCCGCCATCGCCCGCTCTCGATCCAGCCGCAGCCAGCGCTCGATCCGGGCCTTCGACACCCCGGCCGCCGCCAGGGCCCGACCGGGCCGCCAGCGGGCGTGGCGATGTACCACCATCAACGGCACGACGGCCACCCAATAGGTCTCGTCGCACGGGTCGATGGCATAGCGCTCGACCAGCGCCCAGAAGTCAGCGGGCAGCCGGTCGGGATGCTGCCGCAGCCGCCGCAGGCGAGCCCGCGGCCCGGGCCGCAGGCCCTGCAGGTAGCCGGCCACGCCGATCAGCCGCCGCGGCAGCGGCCGCTCGGCCGGCGGTTCGGCCGTGGTGGGCGGCTCAGGTAGTGCCATCGGTCCCCTCCTTGCTCGGCTCTTCGCCGCGGAGCTTGCGCAGCCGGGCCTTCAGGAAAGCCTCGGCCCGCAGCTCGCGTTCGAAGCGCTGGTTGGTGCTCACCGGCAGCTCCGGCAGAGCCGTCGCGAGCGCCGCCTCAGCCGCCTCCTGGAGCCACTCCAGGAAGGGCAGGTCAAAGCGCACCGCGGCCCCTTGCTCCTGAATCGTCGCCGCGGCTCCGAACAGGAAGTCCAAGTAGCACGCGTCAACGCGCTGTTCCAAAACAGCCGCCGGCCGGTCGGCCTTTTTCTTGTCGCCGGACCTCGGCCTCGGCGCGCCGCTCAAGACGATCCGGGCTGCCCCGCGCAACGCGCTCTTGGCATCGTCCACCACACTCAGCAGGTGCGCGTGGGCCGTGCGAATCGGCGTCGGATCGCTCAACCAGTCGCCGCCGATGGCCGGCAGCAGCACTTCGCGACGGTGGAATCCAAGCGTCTTACCTTGGTCGTAGGCGACGCCTTCGAAAGTCACAGCGAGGTCGTCTCGGTCGAGATCGGCGGCTTTGACCAGTGCTTCGACACTTGGCGAGCGGCGAGCATCTTTAGTGCCCCCGAACAGCAACATGACCACTTCCGTGTAGCTGTAGCCGTGCTCGAGAGTCCCGCGGACCTTAGGGCCGTCCTCCGTGGCTATCACTGGGGTGAATGCGTCTCCGAACACGCCGCTTGGCGGTGGGTGCTTGCCTTTGGCAGGCCGAGCGAAGGGGTCCTGCACGCGCGGCGCTCCGCCGCTCGCGCCCTTAGCGGTCGAATGGGTCGGCCGGTAGTGGATCGCGGCGAAAAGGCCACCCTCGGGCGATGCCAGTCTGAGCATGCGGGCGAGGCAGATGAAGGCAGGGTCCAACTGAACGGCAGGTAGAGGCGTCTGACCGTCCCACGGTAGACACCAAATCGCCCAGACAGTCCCCCGGAGGTGCTCCGCCATCGTCTCGTATGCGCCAGCCATGGCGGCCACATCGTGTCTGAATGTCAGCACATCGCTATGCCGGATACGCGCACCCATGAAGGGCGTCCCGCTGCCTTTGCAGTCTCGAGAGCCGGTGAGTTGGGACTCGTACCCTCGATTGGCCGCGTAGATCGCCGCGGTCTGGAACTCGACCAGCGCATAGACCGCCTGCTCAGCCGTCAAACTGCGGATCGCGTCGGCTTTGCGTTCGTGGTTCTTGGAGCCGATGGCGCCGGTCAACATGCTGATCGGCCGCCGGACGTAGCCGGTCAGGTTCGGCGTGGGGACCTGCAGGAATCCCGGTCGGGCTGGGTCGGGCTGGTAGAGGCACCATCCACCGTCCGGGACCAGGTCGCGGAGCACTCCGCGCAAGTCGTCCGTGGTGGCCTCGTCCGGACCACAATCTAGCTCAAGCAGCGCCTTGGTCGCACAGCGCACCAGGAACCGCCACCAGTAGCCGCGCTGCTCGGGGGCCAGCTCCGGAAAGCCGGTGACCTCTGGCCCCTGCAACAGCCGTCGCAGCAACTCCGGGAGACAGACGACGACGCGTCCGTCCGGACCCGCGATGGTCAGCAGCGGATCCTGTAGCAGGTCCCAAGCCGCGGCTGCGTCACTCACCCCAGCACCCCACACCGCCTTGTGCGACGGCCCAGCGTTAGCGTATCCTAGCGCCATGCCGCGTGTCAAGTAAGTCTGTCAGTCCTTGGCGCGTTGCGGGGGAGACTAGCGTTGCAGACCGATACCCCTGTTCCTGTCCACCGCTTCTGGGCCAAGACCGGCGCTGCCGGGTGGCATCCGCTGCTGGCGCACAGCGCCGATGTGGCGGCGGTGCTGGAATGCCTGCTGCACGCCGATGCGACGCTGGGAGACCGGCTCGCCGGAACGGCCGGGGCCGCCACGCTGCGGCCGGCCGACCGCAGCCGGCTGGTCTACCTGGCCGCGTTGCACGACTGTGGCAAGGCGCA
>JADZEX010000076.1 GCA_020850355.1 Fimbriimonadaceae bacterium
ACGGCACGAAGTTGCCGAAGCCCTTCGAGGCCTGATGCTTCGTGATCGCCGCCGTCAGCGTCGTCTTGCCGTGATCGACGTGCCCGATCGTCCCGACATTCACGTGCGGCTTGGTCCGCTCGAACTTTTGCCTGGCCATCCCAGTCCGGCTCCTTACCCGTCATCGTCGCAAAGCCCACGCACGGATTCGAACCGTGGACCCCTTCCTTACCATGGAAGTGCTCTACCGGCTGAGCTACGTGGGCCTGGTTGTCGTCGTCCGCTTGCGCGGCGCTGGTCCTACGGACCATGGAGGGAGGTGGATTCGAACCACCGTAGGCGTCCGCCGACTGATTTACAGTCAGTTCCCTTTGGCCACTCGGGCATCCCTCCGAATAGGGTCAAGCCTGGGAAGGGACTCGAACCCTTAACCTGCGGATTACAAATCCGCTGCTCTACCATTGAGCCACCCAGGCGGTGGGCCGGGGGGGACAAGCGCACAGTATACGAAGCGGCGCGGATCGCGTCAAGGAGTTTGTGGACCCCCTCTGGCGGCCGGCGCGCCCTCGGGCGGCCCGGCCCAGCGCACGCCGCGGCTGGTGAAGTCGGCCGCCCAGGCCGCGAACCGGCCGGCCTCGAGGGCCGCCCGGATCTGCTGCAGCAGCCGCTGGTAGAAGTGGACGTTGTGCAGCGTCAGCAGCCGGATGCCGAGGATCTCGGAGGTGTTCGCGAGGTGCCGCAGGTAGGCTTTGCTGTGGTGCTGGCAGCAGGCGCAGTCGCAGGCGGCGTCGAGCGGCTCGTCGGCCTGCGCCCAGCGGGCGTTGCGAAGGTTGACACGCCCGGTCGAGGTGACCGCGGTGGTCGTCCGGCCGAGCCGCGTCGGCAGCACGCAGTCGAACAGGTCGATCCCGGCGGCGACCCCAGCGACGATGTCCTCGGGCCAGCCGACGCCCATTAGGTAGCGCGGCCGCTCGGCAGGCAGCAGCGCAGGGGCGTAGGTGAGGGTCTCCAGGAAGACCTCCTTCGGCTCCCCGACGCTGAGTCCGCCGAGCGCGTAGCCCGGCAGGTCGAGCTCGACGGTGCGCGCGGCGCTCTCGCGGCGGAGCGCCGGGTCGAAGCCGCCCTGGACAATCCCGAACAGCGCCTGCGCGGTCCGTTGCGCCGCGCGGCAGCGGGCGGCCCAGGCGGCGGACCGCAGCATCGCCTCGCGGAACCGCGTGGGCGGCGAGTCGTAGCCGGCGACATCATCGAAGCACATCATGATGTCGGCGCCGAGTTGTTCCTGCACCGCCACCGCCACCTCGGGTGTGAAGCGGTGGAAGCTGCCGTCCTGGTGTGACTGAAAGCGCACCCCGTCGTCGTCGATCTGCCGCAGGCCGGCCAGACTGAACACCTGGAAGCCCCCCGAGTCGGTCAGGAAGCCGCCCTCCCAGCCGCTGAAGCGGTGCAGCCCGCCGAGCGCCGCGACGGTCTCTGCGCCGGGCCGCAGGTAGAGGTGGTAGGTGTTCGCCAGCAGCAGCCGGGCACCGGTCCCGGCGACCTCCGGCCAGGTCAACGACTTCACCGTCGCCTGGGTGCCGACCGGCATGAAGACCGGCGTCTCGACGACGGCGTGCGGCGTCGTCAGCCGGCCGCGCCGCGCGGCGCCCTCCTGTTGCAGCAGCTCAAACTGAATCGCCACGGTTATCCGATCTCGCTCGACCTGCTAAGCCGCGCGCCCGCCGCCTGCATCGCTGCCAGGGCCCGCTGGCCGTCGCCCGGCTGCACCTCGACCGCGCGCATCGCGTCGACCAGCGCGACCACCGCGAAGCCGGCGCGGAGCGCTCCGAGCACGGTTTGCAGCACGCAGTAGTCGGTCGCCAGGCCACCCACCAGCACCCGCTCGACGCCGCGCTGGCGCAGCACCGCCGCCAGGTCCGGGCGGCCGCTGAAACCATCGAAACAGTCCCGCTCGGCGGCCTCGGCCTTGACCACATGGATCGTCGCCGCGGGCCAGCGCAGCGCCGGGTGGTAGGCCGCGCCGGGAGTCTGTTGCACACAGTGCGGCGGCCACGGCCCGCCTTGCGCCGCGAAGCTGCAGTGGTCGGCCGGGTGCCAGTCGCGGGTCGCCACCACGGTCGCACAGCGCGCGGCCAGAGCGTTGAGCGGGCCGACCACCTGATCGCCGGCGCGCACCGCCAGCGCCCCGCCGGGGCAGAAGTCCTGCTGCACGTCGACGCCAATCAGGGCGTCGGCCGGTCCGAGGGTCAGGTCGGTCGCCATGCCCGCTCTCCTGACCACCAGAACGGCCCCGCCGCGGCGGCCTTTCTCACGGGAACGGCCGCCCGATCTGGATCCCGAAGTTCCAGTCCCAGCGGTCAGAGATGTCCTCGACGCCGAACAGGCCGGTCACCCCGAAGGGCGTCTGCCAGGTCAGCTTGGCGTTGAGGTGCGGGTTGCCGAAGTCGTAGAAGTCGGTCCGCAGCTTCAGCTTCGGGCCGAAGACGTAGTCGGCCCCGAGGCCGAGCTGGCTGCGATAGAAGCCGTAGCGCACGCGCAGCCGCGGGTCGAGCAACGAGCGGCCAAGCTGGAAAGACAGCGTCGGGTCGGCCGTGACGTTGTCGACGCCGGCGTGGAAGCTGGTCTGGCGGCCCCCGAAGGCGACCGCCAGGTCGGCTCGCCAGGCGCTGGAGTCGGGGACGTAGTAGACGTCGGCCCAGCCGTAGGGCTTGAACGAGCTGACGCTGCTGAGGGTCGTGTCGAGCTTCTCGCTGACGTTGCGCACCGAGTGGGCGGTGGCCTTCAGATCGGCCTGGACCTGCGGGTCGGCGGTGATCGTGCGCAGGTCCCCGAGCAGGTCGCGCGCCTCGGCGGCGGTGCGGTCGATGTTGTTGAGGGTCGACTGCAGCGCCGGGTCGCCGGTCAGCGCAGCGACGTTGGCACCGGCGGCCTTCAGCGTGGCGCTGGCCTCGCGGATGTTGGTCAGGATCGGCTCGACGCTCTCCCGCACGCTCTTGGTGGTAGCCCGCGCATCGGCCACCAGGCCTTGCGTGTCGGCGATGATCGCGGTCAGCCGCTCGTCGCTCTCGGCCAGCACGCGCCGGATACTCTTCAGACTCTCGTCGACGTTGGTCATGATGCTGTCGACATGCTCCCGCGAGCTGCCGGTGATCGCCTTGACGTCCCCGGCGGTGGCGGCGAGCTGGGCGATGATGCTGTCGAGG
The DNA here is from genome assembly GCA_020850355.1 of Fimbriimonadaceae bacterium. Lineage (GTDB taxonomy): Bacteria > Armatimonadota > UBA10988 > UBA10988 > UBA10988 > JADZEX01. Next base: position 3,183 of record JADZEX010000076.1, read on the forward strand.
CTGTCGCGGTTGGCGGCGATCAGGCCGCGCACATCGCGCGCGATGGCGGCGAGGTCGGTGGTCGTGCGGTCGAGTTTCGGCTCGGCGCTCTTGGCGGCCCGCGCAAAGGTCGCCGTGGCGCTGTCGATGTTGCCGGCGATGCGGTTCAGCTTGGCCTCGTTCTGGTCGGCGATCCGCCGCCCGACGGTGCTGATCCGTTCGACGTTGGCGAGCACCTCGCCGGCGCTGGCGCGGGCCCCGGCCATCATCTGACCAACATCCTCGCTGGCCGTGGCGAGGTTGTTCATCAGCCGGTCGGCGTTGCCCTGGTTGGCCTCGACGGTCTGTCGCAGCGCCGCTGTCAGCTTCTGCGCTTCGGCGGTCATGTTGTCGATGTTCTCGACGATCTGCTTGGCCCGCTCGACGGTGTCACCGTCGATGGTCTTCTCGACGTTCCCGACGATGGCGTCGATGTTCGGCGGACTGGCGCCACGCACCGCGATCCGGGCGCCGTTGGCGCGCTCCGTGAGGATCGAGACGCCGCGCTGGTCGGCCGGCAGCGGCAGCCCGTCGGGACCGGCGTCGGAGATGTTGAGCTGCCGGTCGCCGAACACCAGGCCGCCCTGGATCTCGTAGCGGTAGTTGGTGTACATCTCGTACTGCCGCTTGACCTGCACGCTCAGCCGCGCCAGCGAGCGCGGGCGGGCGGTTTCGGTGAAGCGGCTGGCCTCCTCGGCGCTGACCGGAATCCGCTCGACCACCACGCTGGCGTAGTCGGGCTGCCCCAAGGTGCCCACCGACCAGGTCCGCACGCGCTCCAGCGGCAGCACCGACGCCTTGGTCGGGGCCGAGAAGATGATCGACTCGGTGACCTGCACGACGTCCTTGTTGGTGACCTCGCCGATGTCGACGCCAGCCAGCCGGACGGGGCTACCGGTGCCGACGCCGGGGGCCTGCTCGAACCAGATCTCGAAGTCATAGCCGGCGCGGCCGCCGCCGACGCCGCCCTTCAGGGCACTGGCGATGAACAGCGCCAGGGCCACGACGCCGAGCACGAAGACGCCGACCTTGATCTCCGCTGCCTGTTGCATCGCTCGCTCCCGCCCGCCTCAGCCGCCGTCGGTCAACGGGCCATCGGCCGTCCCTTGGATGAACTGCTGCACCCGCGGGTCGTCGCTCTGCTGCAGCTCCGCCGGCGTCCCGACCGCCAGCACCTCGCCTGCCAGCAGCATCGCCACCCGGTCGCTGGTCCGCATGATGTTCGGGACATGGTGCGAGACCACCACGCTGGTCACGCCGACCTTGTCGCGCATTTCGAGGATCAGCCGGTCGATCTGCGCCGCGCTGACCGGGTCCAGGCCGCTCGACGGTTCATCGTACAAGATCACCTGCGGTTGCAGCGCCAGCGCCCGCGCCAGGCCGACTCGCTTGCGCATCCCGCCCGAGAGCTGCGCCGGCAGTTTGCTGCGGTCCTGGCCGGCCTGCAGGCCGACCAGCTCGAGCAGCCGGTCGACCTCTTCGTCGACTTCCGACTCGGTCAGCTCCGGCCGGAAGCGGTGCATCGGGAAGGCCACGTTGTCGCGCACCGTGAGGCTGTCGAACAGCGCGGCGTACTGGAAGACCATCCCGATGAAGCGCCGGATCTCGATCAGCTTCTCTTCGCTCAGGGCGGCCAGGTCGATGGCGCCCTCGTCGTCGCCCTCAAAGTCGAGCAGGATGCGACCGGCCTGCGGTCGTTCGAGTCCGGCCAGACACTTCAGCAGCGTGGTCTTGCCGCAGCCGGACGGCCCCATCACGCTGACCACCTCGCTGCGGGCCACCCGCAGGTCGATGTCGCGCAAGACGACTTGCGCGCCGCGGGCGAAGCGGAGCTGTTCGATGGCGATCAATTGAGCACCGAGACCATCAGGAAGTCAGCGATGTGGACCAGCACCACACAGAGCACCACCGAGGCGGTGGTCGACCGCCCGACCGCCGCCGAGCCGTGTCCCGTGCGGAGGCCCTGCCAGCAGGATACCACGGCAATCAGGGCCCCGAACACCAGAGCTTTGGCGAGGCCGCTGGTGAAGTCGATCATCTCGACACCGCGCGCGGCCGAGAGCCAGTAGACCTCCTGCGGGATGCCCTTCGACCCCGCCACGAGATACCCGCCGCAGACCCCGGCGGTGCCGGCGGCGATCGTCAGCAAGGGCATCGCGATCAGCGTGGCGGTGTACCGTGGGACGATCAGGTACTCCACCGGGTCGGTCGCCAGGGCGCGGAGGGCGTCGACCTGTTCGGTGACCTTCATCGTCCCGAGCTCGGCGGCGATCGCCGAACCCTCGCGCGAGGCGACCACGATGGCGGTCAGCACGGGGCCGAGCTCGCGGGCGACGCCGGTGGCGATCAGCTTGCCGATGTAGTCGGTGAAGCCGTACTCGATGAACTGGTCGGCCGTGTAGAGCGCCAGCACCATGCTCGAGAAGACGACCGTCAGACAGGCCAGGGGCAAGGAGCCCAGGAAGATCGCCTCGAGCTGGTGCACCAAGTGCCGCCGCGCGATGCGGCCGCGCAGGACCAGGCTGGTGGTCGCCAGCCAGAGCAGGATCCACTCCCCGAGCACCGTCAGCAGTCCGAGCACCGCGCTGCCGAGCTGCCCGGCGAGCGCCGTCAGACCGCCCGCGGCGACCGGCCCGGTCATGGCTGCAGCACCGTCAGGGGCAGCCGCAGCCGGCCCTGCACGACCTGCTCCAGCAGGACCTCCTCGCGGGCGGTGGGCAACACCGCCGCGGTGCCGAGCTCGCCGAGCGTGGCGATGCTGAGCTCCTCGCTGAGCGGATCGAAGGCCGGCTGGGGCCCGCGCCGGGCGAGGGCGGCGTCGCGCCAGTCGGCGGCCTCGGCGGTCAGCAGCTCGGCCTGCAGGGCGTTGCCGCGCTGGCCGAGGCAGAGCAGCCGACAGAGCTCGTCGAAGTCGCGCGGCGGTGGCGTGCCCTGGGCCAGCAGCGCCGCCTGCGAGAGTCCGCTGCCGGCCGGGCGGCCGTGCAGCTCCAGCCACAGCGCGCCGGGGCTGGCCGTGGGTGGCACCCGCAGCCGCAGCACCTGCTCGGCGGCGGCGGCGCGGTAGGGCTGCAGCCGCGCCACCACCGTGACCGTCTCACCCGGCTTGACCCGCGCCGGGTCGAGCGAGGCGCTGACCAGGCGGGTCGTGCGGCGCTCCGGGCTGACCGTCACCTTGACCTGCAACTGCTCCGGCCGGACCGCCCGGAAGTCGTTGCGGAGCAGGGCGTCCAGGGCGAACAGCGGGCCGGGCAGCACCTCCCCCAGGATGTCGTCGCTGTGGTAGACCAGGTCACTGCGGCGCAGCGTCGCTGGGAGCTCCGGCCCGCTCAGCGACCACGCCAGCTCGGCCGTGCCACCGCCGCTGCGGTCCATCACCTCGGCCACCGCCTGCATCACCACGACCGCCGCCAAGGTCGGCGTCAGCGTCTCGTCGCGCACCACCTGTACCTGCAAGGTGCGGCGTCGCCCGAGGGCGCTGTCGCCCGCATCGACCTGCACGCTGAGGCTGTCGGCCGCCCGCCCCAACCAGCCGCCGAGGCCGGCGGCGCGGTCCTGCGTGAAGCAGCCCAGCGGCGGCCCGGCCGGGGCACCCACTTTGAACGACAGCTCCTGCGAGGGGATCACCCCGTAGATGAAGGCCGGGTGCAAGAACAGCGAGGTCGGCCCGGACTGCAGAAACGGATGCCCGAAGGCGAGCACCTTGTCGCCGTCGCGGTAGCTCAGCGTCCCGAGGGCCGTGAGCACGATGTCGCCGGTCGACAGCGAGGCGGCCACGGCGCTGCCCGGCTGCAGCTCCCCCGGCGCGGGCGGCGCGGTGAGGCTGGTCGAAGGCGCCGCCGGTTCGTCCACCAGCCGCAACCCGCGGCGGCGCAAGAAGCTCGCCAGCACCGCCCGCGGCCGGCCCCGCAGGCCACTCAACTGCACCGCGGTGCCGACCGGCAGCCCGGCCAGCCCGGCCCGCCCAACCCGCGGCGCGGCCGCCGGGGCACCCAGGTCGAAGACCTTGAGCATGTCGGCCAGCGGCGTGGCGTAGCCGATGGTGGTGTCCGCGAAGGGGGTCGTGAAGGCCACGGCGCCGACCAGCTTGCCGTCGGCCAGCAACGGCGAGCCGCTCATGCCCGCCGCGATCCCGCCGCAGCGGTCGATCAGCGGGCCGCGCAGCTTGACCAGCAACAGGCTGCTGGCGAAGCCCTCGGTCTCCAGGACATCGAGCACCTCGAACTCGAAGGACTCGATGGCGGTGCCCCGCACCACGGTCAGCCCCTGGCCCTTCAGCCCGGCCTTGATCGCGCTGACCGGCAGCACCTCCGGCGGCGCCGCAGACGCCAGACCGACCGCCAGTAGCACCGCCAGCCAGCCCCTCACGGTCGTCCGTCGCATCATGCTGCAAGCCGCTCCAGAAGCTGAGTATAGCATGGGGGCAGAGGGACCCGCAACGTCGCCACGGTCCTTGCGGCCGAGGCAGCCGGCCGCTACAATGGTGCCGGGCGCGGCGCAGTGCCGCGCGGGAGGGACCGATGGTGGCGACCAGTGCGGTGCCAGCCCTCAACGAGCACGAGCGAGCGGTCCTGCGGGTTCTGCGCGACCGCGGACCGATGAGCCCGACTCTCCTGGCGGCGCGGCTGCTGCGACGGCCGGCCGACGTGCTGGCCCTGTTGGCCGACCTTGCCGCGCGCGGGCTGCTGATCGTGCTGCAGGACCCGAGCACCATCGACGGCCAGTTGGTGATCCCCACGGTGCTTGGCAAGCGCGGCGTCAAACGGTTGGTCTAGCCCGGAAGGCCTGGCATGAAGTGCGGTGGGTGGGTTGCGCTAAGCCTCTGCCTGGCCATCGCTGCGGTGGTAGCCGGGGCGGGGTGGCGACCGGGACCCTGGTCAGCGCCGCTGATCGGGCTCGTGGTGGGTGCGGCCATCGGTTTCTTGGAAGTGCTCGAGACCTTCCCGACTCACGCCGGCTCGGCCTTCCGGACCGGCTGGGGATTCGTCCTGGTAGTCGCCAACGCGATGATGTCGCTGCTCGCCGTGGCGCTGGCGCTGGCCATCTACCAGCCGGCCTACCCGCTGCTCGTCGCGGTGGCGATCAGCCTGGCCCTGCCAGTCGTGATCCGCACGCGGTTCACCCTCCTGAAAGCCTCCCCGACCATCGGCGACGATGTCGTACTGGATCTGGGGCAGGCCTACGACCGGATCCACCGCGTCTGCTTCCAGCAGGCCGACCAGGAGCTGGTGGCGTGCTGGGAAGAAGACATCGAGCGGATCGTCGTCCGCTTCTCAACCACCCAGTCGATGCTCCGGCTGTTCAGCTTGCGAGTCGATTGCCTCAGCCGGCTCTCACAGGACGACCGCGAAATCGCCAAGAAGGCCGCCGCCGCAGTCGCCGAGGAAAGCAGCGATGAGGCCACCAGACTGGTCAGCCTGGCCCGGCTGGTGGTTGAGCACACCGGGACCATCGACCCGGCCTCGCTGAACCGGCTGGCACAGTTGCTGCGCCCCGGTCCAGACGACCGCAGCTTGACAGACCTCGCCGCCTCTGAGCTGCGCCAGCGGATCGCCCGCTACCCACTGTCGCCGGAGCTGGCGGTGGCGCTGGATCAGGTGCCAGCCGACGACACACCCGCGACCCGCCAGCTTCTGGCCGCGTATCTCGGCACGCTCCAGGATCCCTAGTCCGCGTGCTTTACGCCCAAGCCTGGACGGTGGCACAATGAAGCGGCGTCCCGGTGCGGCGCGGAGAGTCGATTGAGCGAGGTGGTGGAGCGGCCCGACTGGGCCGCGCAGTTCGCGGAGCTGCGGCGGCAGGTGGCGGAGCTGGGGCAGGTGCTGGTGGCCTTCTCGGGCGGCGTCGACAGCACGCTGCTGGCGGCGGTTTGTTACGACGTGCTCGGCGAGCAGGCCCTGGCGGTGACCGCCGACTCCCCGTCGATTCCGCGCCGCGAGCTGCGTGAGGCGGTGGCCCTGGCGACGCAGATCGGCATCCCGCACCGGCTGGTGGCAACTCACGAGGGCGATGACCCAAACTACGTCGCCAACCCCAGCAACCGCTGCTACTTCTGCAAGTCCGAACTGTTCCGCACCCTCGACCGCCTGGCCGACGAACTCGGCTTCGCGCACATCGTCTACGGCGCGATCACCGACGATCTCGGCGAGCACCGGCCCGGGATGCTGGCCGCGCGGGAGCATCGCATTCACTACCCGCTGGCCAGCGCCGGGCTCGACAAAGCAGCGGTCCGAGCGCTCTCGACGCAGTACGGGCTGCCGACCGCCGACAAGCCGAGCTTCGCCTGTCTGGCTTCCCGGATCCCCTACGGGCAGGCTGTGACGCCGGAGAAGCTGCGGCAGGTTGAGCTGGCCGAAGACCTGCTGGCGGCGGCCGGGTTCCGACAGTTCCGGGTGCGCCACCACGGCGAGATCGCCCGCATCGAAGTGCCGCCCGAGGAGCTCGGGCGACTGCTGCAGCCGGCCGCCCACGGCGACCTGGCGACGGCCATCGCAGCGCTCGGCTTCCAGTACGTGACGGTCGACCTGCAGGGCTTCCGGAGCGGCAGCCTGAACGCCGGGCTGCGGGCCGAGGAGCAGTTGATCCCACTGCAGACCCTGGTCGGCTAGAGCTGCACGGCCGGCGGGCGGCGGTCGAACTGCGCCGCGAAGGCGAGGGTCGCCGCCAACGGTTCGACGCCCTGGGTGCAGGTCGGGTGGCGCAGACTGGCCCCGGCGGTGGCGACCGCCAGCTCCAAGGCAGGCCCCAGCTCCCAGCCTTCGTGAAGGCCATAGAGCACGCCCGCGGCGAAGGCGTCGCCCGCGCCGGCAGCACCGGCGATCAGCGCCTGGGGCAGCTCCAGACTGGCACAAAAGGCCTCGCGGCCGTCGCGGCAGAGGGCGTACCCGCCCTCCGGCATGTGGATCACGACGCGGTCTTGGACCCCTAACTCCAGCAGCCGCCGAGCGGCCGCGCGGACCGCTTCGCCGTCCAGCCGGCTGACCACCTGGGGCTGCGGCAGATCGGTGTTGGCCCCCGCCCCGAGGCTCTGGCGACGGGTCGGCAGCCCGCTGATCACCCCGGCTTCGAGTTCATTGCAGACCAGGCAGTCGACGTGCGGCAGCGCGGGCACGACGATCTGGGCGACCCGCGGGGAGTCCTCGGTGATCACGTCGAGACAGGTCTGCATCCCGGCCGCCCGGAGGTCGGCCAGGAGGCGCGCTCCGACGCTGCCGTAGTGCGGGTCGGGGGCATCCAGCCGGGCCAGCACCAGCAGGTAGGCCAGATGCACCACCCGCGCGCTGAGCCGGTCGATCGGCACCTCGGCGGGCCCGAACAACGTCCCGGCGCCGCTACAGTGGAAGAAGGTCCGCCGGCCGGTGGCGCCGACCGTCATCACGTCGGTGTAACTGGTCGGCGCGGCGACCGTCACGATGCCGTCGGTCGGCAACTGGTGCTGGCGCAGGGTCTCGCGGATCCAGCGACCGTCGGCATCGTCGCCGACGCAGCCGAGGCCGGTCAACGGAAACGCGGCACCGAGGTTGGCGAGGTCAACCAGACAGTTGAAGGCCCCGCCGCCGGTGCCGCGTTGCTCGCTCTCGATCCGCGCCAGGGTCTCTTCCTGGGGCCACTGATCGATGATCTTGACGCGGTCGACGATCCAGTTGCCGGCCGTGGCGATCCCGCAGCGTGCCACCCGCGTGCTCCCGCAGCGCGAGTATAGTCCGGCGGGATCACCCGGTCAATCGCGCGGCGGCGCCGCCGGCACGGGCAGCACCTCGACCTCTGAGCTGAGCAGGTAGCCGCGGTTGCGGATGGTCTTCAGCAAGACCCCATAGCCGCCGGCCACGTCGAGCTTCTTGCGGAGCCGCGAGATGTGGACGTCGAGGGTCTTGGAGTCGTCGTAGACGTCGTCGCGCCAGACCTCTTTGAAGATGTGTCCGCGGCTGAGCAGCATCCCGCAGTTCTGCGCCAGCAGGTAGAGCAGGTGCAGCTCCTTGCCCGAGAGGTTCAGGTCGACCGGCCCGATCTTGGCGTCCTGGGCCGAGAAGTCGACATGCAGCGGCCCAATCTTGACCGTCGGCAGGGCCAGCGGCGGCTCCATCTTGGCCTGCCGCTCGGCCCGCCGCAAGACGGACCGGACGCGGGCGATCAGCTCGTCGCGATCGAAGGGCTTGGTGATGAAGTCGTCGGCGCCGGCTTCGAGGCCGCGGACGATGCTGCGGGTGTCGGTCAGGGCACTGACCATGATCAGCGGGATCTGCGCGAACTCGCGCAACCGCCGGCAGCACTCGAAGCCATCGATGTCGGGCATCAGCACATCCAGCAGGACCATGCTGAGGTTGCCGGCCCGGACGGTCGACAGCGCGTCCTCGGCGCTGGAGGCGGTGGCCGTAGAGAAGCCGCTCGCCTCCAAGATGCGCGCGATCAGCAGGCGCGCTTCGAGGTCATCCTCGACCACCAGAATCCGTTGGGAGTCCATGTTGCATCTCTCCAGCCGGCCGCTGCGGCCGGTCTGTGCTCACCACCGCGTTCCACCGAAAGCATTAAACACCATGCGGACTGCCTTGCCAAGACCGTTCTTTCTACGCTTTGCACCTGAAAATGCGTGGTAGAACAGACCATCCGCCTCCGCAGGTAACCGCGCGGCCGGGCTGGCGAGGGTCCCGTAGGGCCTCTGACGGGCCTCCCGCCGTCCGCGTGACGCGATCGGCGCGGACCGTAACGGTAGCTCGCTGGGGGTCGGCCGACCGGACCGGCCCGGCCGCCTGCCGGGCGGCGCGGCGCGGCTCAGTCGTCGCGTTGCGCCAGCCGCTGCAGCTCCGAGAGCTTATTGATGGCTTCAAGAGGTGTCATCCGCATGACGTCTAGCTGAAGCAAGGTTGTCAAGGCTGGATGCGGGCCACGGTCGGCGAAGAGCGCCAACTGCACCGGCCCGGCCGCTGGCGGCGGCCCGATCTCTGGACGACCGCCCGGCGCTTCGAGTTCACTGAGCACCGCCTGCGCCCGGCGCACCACCCACGGCGGCAGGCCGGCCAGCCGGGCGACCTCCACACCGTAGCTGCGATCCGTGCCGCCGGGCTCGATGCGGTGCAGAAACCGCACGCGGTCCTGTTCCTCGGCGACCGCCACGCGATAGTTGCGGACCCGCTCCAGGCGGGCTTCGAGCGCATTCAGATCGTGATAGTGCGTCGCAAATAAAGTTAACGCCGCGCTGCGCTCAGCGTGGTGCAGGTATTCCACCACGGCCCAGGCGATGGCCAGCCCGTCGTAGGTGCTGGTGCCGCGGCCGATCTCGTCCAAGACCACCAGGCTGCGCGGCGTGCAATGCCGCAGAATCAGCGCTGTCTCGACCATTTCGACCATGAAAGTCGACTGCCCGGTCGCCAGATCATCCTGCGCCCCGACGCGCGTGAAGATCCGATCCACCACCCCGACCTCGGCCTGGCTCGCCGGCACAAAACTGCCGATTTGTGCCATCAGCACAATCAGCGCAACCTGCCGTAAGTAGGTGCTTTTGCCCGCCATGTTAGGCCCGGTGAGAATCTGGACCTGGGCGCTGGGGCCGTCGAGGAGGGTGTCGTTAGGCACGAACGGCGTCGCGCTGCTCAGCTCGACGGTCGGGTGGCGGCCGTCGCGGAGGTCGATCCGGCGGCGCTCGTCGACGCTCGGGCAGACGTAGCCGTGCTCTGCGGCGACGTGGGCCAGGGCGGCGTAGACGTCAATCTCGGCCAGCGCGCGGGCAGTGCTCAGGAGCGGCTCCGCGCTGACGGCGACGAGCGCGCGTAGGTCGCCGAAGAGCTGCGCTTCGAGCTGCCCGAGGCGCTCCTCAGCGCCCAGAATGCGGGCCTCCTGCTCCTTCAACTCGGGCGAAATGAAGCGCTCGCCGTTGGCGATGGTCTGTTTCCGAATGTACCGCTCGGGAACCAGCGCCAGGTTCGCGCGGGTCACTTCAAGGTAGTAGCCGAAGACCTGGTTGTAGCCGATCTTCAGCGAGTTGATCCCGGTCGCGGCTCGTTCGGCGGCCTCCAGGCGCGCGATCCAGGACTTGCCATCGGCGGCCAGCGTACGCAGTTCGTCGAGGTCGGCGTGGTAGCCAGCACGGATCACCCCGCCGTCCTTGAGCTGCGCCGGCGGGTCGTCGGCGAGGCCGGCGTCGAGCTGCGCCAGCAACTCGGTGAACTCACCGGTGGCCGCTGCCAGGGCCTGCAGGCGGGTGCTGCCGACGGGGGCCAGCGCGGTTCGCAGCAGCGGCAGGCGACGCAGCGACTCGCGCAGGGCCAGCAGGTCGCGCGGCGTCGCGCGGCCGGTCGCGGCGCGCGTCGTGAGGCGCTCCAGGTCGGCCACGCGGGCCAGCTCGCTGCGCAGCTCCTGGCGGGGCAGGACCTCCCGGTGGAGGGCGCTGACGGCCGTCAGGCGCGCCCGGATCGGCTCCACCGTGGTCAACGGTCGGAGCAGCCAGGACCGCAGCAGGCGCGCCCCCGGGGCGGTGCAGGTCTGGTCCAGCAGCGCCAGCAGGGTGCCGCTGCCGGGCTGGCCGTCGCGGAGCGTCAGCACCAGCTCCAGATTGCGGCGCGTGGCAGCGTCCAGGGTCATCGTGTCGCCGGTCTCGTACCAGGCCAGGCTGGCCAACTGCCGCACCTGGTCGCGCTGCGTGTCCTGCACGTAACGCAGAGCCGTGGCGGCAGCCTCTTGGGCCAGCGGCCGGTCGGCCACGCCAAAGGCCTCCAGGCGGGCCACGCTGAAGTGCCGGCGGAGGCGCTCGGCGGCGCTCAGGCGCTCGTCGCTCCCCGGTGCGGCGGGGGTGACGGTGGCGACCAGCTCGGCGACCCGCTCGCGGAGCGGCTGCGACTGCACCGTTGGGGGGCAGAGCAGCTCGGCCGGCTGCAGGCGCTCCAGCTCGGCGGCCAGCGCCTCGAGCGTCCCGCTGCCGGTGAACTCGGTGACCTGAAACAGGCCGGTCGAGACATCGACCACCGCCAGGGCGATCGCCTGCGGGGCGTCGGCCACCGCGACCAGGTAGTTGTTGGCAGCCGCGTCGAGCTGCGCTTCGTCGATCAGCGTGCCGGCGGTGACCACCCGCACGACCTCACGCTTCACCAGCTTGCCGGCCCGCGGCGGCTCGACCTGTTCGCAAATCGCCGCGCGAAAGCCCTGGCGGAGCAGCCGCGGCAGGTAGCGGTCGAGGGCGTGGTAGGGAATCCCGCACATCGGGACGCGGCGGTTCTGGCCGACCTCACGCCCGGTCAGGGTCAGCTCCAAGGCCGCGGCGGCGGCCGTGGCGTCGTCCTCGAACATCTCGTAGAAGTCGCCCAGGCGGAACAGCACCAGCGTGTCGGGATGCTGCTGCTTGAGCTCCCGCCACTGCCGGTACATCGGGCTGTAGAGTGCCTCGGCCATCGCCGCAACCTTACCAGCGGTGCCCGCTGGCCGCAAGCGGCGTTGACAGCGGCCGTCGCCGTCTCTATGCTAGCGCACGGTTGAAGGGGCTGGCACGGCGGTTGGTGGAGGAGGCGGGCGATGGCGGCCAAGCGGCAAGTGACGGTGATTCCGGGCGATGGCGTGGGTCCGGAAGTGGTGCGAGCGGCGCAACAGATTCTCGAGGCGGCCGGCGCGCAGATCGAGTGGGAGGAGTGCGCGGCTGGGGAGTCGGTCTTCCTGAAAGGCCTCTCGTCCGGCGTGCCGCAGGAGACCATCGACTCCATCGCCCGCACCCGCTGCGTGCTCAAGGGGCCGCTCGGCACACCGGTCGGCTACGGCGAGAAGTCGGCCAACGTGACGTTGCGAAAGTTGTTCGAGACGTTCGGAAACATCCGCCCGGTGCGCGAACTGCCCGGCATCGTGACGCCCTACACTGGCCGCGGGGTCGACTTTGTGGTGGTCCGCGAGAACGTCGAGGACCTCTACGCGGGGATCGAGCACGCCCAGACCGCCGGCGTGATGCAGTGCCTCAAGCTGATCAGCCGCAAGGGCTGTGAGAAGATCGCCCGGCTGGCCTTCGAGTTCGCCCGCGCCGAGGGCCGCAAGTCGGTCGCCTGCGCCACCAAGTCGAACATCATGAAGATGACCGAGGGTCTGCTGAAGCGGACCTTCGAGGCGATCGCGCCGGAGTACCCCGAGATCGAGGCCTGGCACATCATCATCGACAACGCCGCCCACCAGATGGTCAAGCAGCCCGAGCAGTTCGATGTGGTGGTGACCACCAACATGAACGGCGACATCATCAGCGACCTCGCCTCCGGCCTGGTCGGCGGGCTGGGCTTCGCGCCGTCGGCCAATCTGGGCAACGGCGTGGCGATCTTCGAGGCGGTCCACGGCTCGGCGCCGAAGTACGCCGGCAAGAATGTGATCAACCCGACCGCGCTGGTGCTCTCGGCGGTGATGATGCTGCGCTACCTCGGCGACTTCACGGCCGCCGCCGCGGTCGAGAACGCCGTGCTGGTGACCCTCGCCGAGGGCCGCGCGATGACCCAGGACGTGGTCCGCCTGCTGGCCGAAAAGCCCGACGACCTCGAGCCCTGCAGCACGACAGCCTTCACCGAGGCCGTGATCGCTAATCTTGGGAAGGTCTCCGAGACCGTCAAGGTGCGCGACCACAAGCCGATCCGGATGCCCGAGATCTCGACCGAGCCGGAGTTTGTGAAGGGCGTCAGCAGCCGCGACATTGGGGCCGACATCTTCGTCCAGGCGAACACCGATCCGGTCACGCTTGGCGACAGCCTGACGGCCCTGGCCGAGGGCTCGCCGCTGAAGTTGAAGATGATCTCCAACCGCGGCACGCGGGTCTACCCGCCGACCGGGACCAGCACCGACTGCATCGACCAGTGGCGCTGCCGCTTCATCCTGCGCGACGCCGCCGGCACGCTGCAGGACGCCGATCTGCTGGCCCTGCTGGCGCGGATCGGGGACAAGTACCGCTGGATGCACCTCGAGAAGCTGCCCCTGCTGGATGAGCAGCCGGGCTTCACGATGGCCCAGGGCGAGGACTAAGCAGCCGACCGCCGGAGGACGTGATGCGGATCACCGACGTCGAAACCCTCGCCATGAGCACGCCCTGGCGCGACCTGACCTTTGTGAAGGTCCACACCGACGAGGGCCTCACCGGACTCGGCGAGTGCCGGCTGCCGAATCGCACCGCCGACCTGCTGGCCTACCTCGGCAGCGCCAAGCAGCGGCACATCATCGGCAGTGATCCGTACAACATCGAAGACCTCGTGGCGCGGATGTTCCGCGACGACTTCGTGCGGGCCGGGGTGGTCGCCTCGTGCGGCATCGGGACCGTCGAGATGGCCTGCTGGGACATCATCGGCAAGGCCGCCGGCCTGCCTGTCTACAAGCTGCTCGGCGGGGCGATGCGCCCGCGGCTGAAGGCCTACGCCAACGGCTGGTACACCGTCGAACGGCAGCCGGCGGAGTTCCATGCCGCAGCCCGCAAGGTCGTCGAACGGGGCTACCGCGGGCTGAAGCTCGATCCCTTCGGCGCCGGCTGGTATGAGATGGAGTGGGCGGAGCGGCGGCTGGCGATTGAGATCGTCGCCGCCGTGCGCGACGAGGTCGGCGAGGATGTCGAGATCTACGTCGAGATGCACGGCCGCTTCAGCCCGAAGCAGGCGATTCAGATCTCCGCCGACCTCGAGCCGTTCCGGCCAGGTTGGGTCGAGGAGCCGGTGCCGCCGGACAACCTCGCGGCGCTCAAGAAGGCCAGCGACATGATTCGGGTGCCGGTGGCCACCGGGGAGCGCCTCGAAAACAAGTGGCACTTCCGGGAGCTGCTCGACCTGCAGGCGGCCGACATCATCCAGCCCGACATCACCAACTCGTGCGGTCTGCTGGAGGGCAAGAAGATCGCCGCGATGGCGGAGGTCCGCTACATGCTGGTCGCGCCGCACAACGTCGGCGGACCGGTTTCGACCGCCGCGGCGCTGCATCTCGATGCGACGCTGCCGAACTTCAAGGTCCAGGAGTACTTCAACGACTTCGTCGACTCCTGGGTCAAGGACGTCGCCACCGGCCTGCCCGAAGTCGACCCAACCGACGGCTGCTTCGCCTTGCCGAATGGCCCCGGGCTGGGGATCACCTTGAACGAGGACCTGATCCGCGAGCACCCCTTCCAGGAGCGGTTCTTCAACCTCTGGGACGAGGACTGGCATCGGCGGCAGCAGGCGGACTGAATGGGACCCTGGCGTCATATTTCCACGGACCGCCGGGGACGACCCGGCACGAGGAGAGGGTCGCCATGTTGACGGACCGCTTGCGGGGGATCCCACGCCCGATGCAGGCCACTGGGCCGGAGCTGCTGTGGGAATGGACGCCAGGCCTCGGTGATGGCCCGGTCTCGCCCTGGGGTGGCCCCAGCCGTCAGCCGACCAATCCGATCAACTGGATCCCGAACACCGGCGTGCCGACCGAGGCCTTCACCTTCGAGCTCTGGCTGCGGCCGCGAACGGCGCTGCGGTCGGAGGACATGCCGATTGTGCTGACCTCCTGCAATGTCCGGGGACCGGCCTGGATCTTTGAGCTGACCCGCCACCTGCGGCCGCAACTGCGCTGGCTGGACACCCAGGGGCACGCCCAGGTGCAGACTGGCGATGCGCTGGTCGACCTCCTGGAGCCGGCCCAGTGGCTGCACCTCGGGATTGCCCACATCGGGGCGGGCGCCGATCCGGCCGACCCGACCAGTGCCTACGCCCGCTGGGACATCTACCTCACCCCAGCCGGTGAGGCCTGGCCGCGCCTGGTGCTGCACGTGGCGGGGGAGCGGGCCGTGATGCCGGGCGCGGCGGGCTGCGTGAAGCTGATGCCCGGACCGTTCAGCTACGCCCAGGCGGCCTGCTGGTCGAATGCCAAGCTGCCCAACGAGTTCGACACGCTGGGCCAGGAAGCGCCCGACGATGTGAGCTTCGACGCCGACTTCTCCGGCGGCAGCCTGCGGGCACCGGTGGCGTTGGGCCCGCGGCGGGTGGTGGTTGGCTGCAACCCCGGCCTGTCGGGCGCCAACCACTGGTTCGCCAGTCGCGTGAAGCTAGCCGATCCGGCCGACCGCCAGCCGCTGGAGCTGACTTTGCTGGCCGCGCCGCACGGGCAGGGCAACCTCAACTGCCTCTTCCGCACGGTCGATGGTCAGACCTGGGAGCGCTTGCCGGGTGGCTGGTTCCAGAGCGACCGCCACCTCAGCTCGCATGGCTTCCTGCGGGTCGAGGTGCCGGCCGACGCGCCGGAGTTCACCGTCGCCGCGGCGCCGCATTACGGGCTACCGCAGGTCGAGCAGTTGCTGAGCGACCTCGGCGAGCACCCCTGGGTGACGCCCCTGGCGCTCGGTGAGAGCGTCCGCGGGCGGGCGATTCGCGGACTGCGCATCACCCACGACGAAACCCCGGGCGAGGCCAAGGACCTGGTGGTGATGATCGCGGGGCAGCACTCGCCGATGGAGCAGGCGACCGGCTTCGTCGTCGATGCCCTGGCCCGGCGGCTGGTCGCCGACGAGACTTACGCTGCGTTCCTGGCGGCCCACGAGGTGCATCTGGTGCCGCTGGTGAACGCCGACAGCGCGCACCTCGGGCAGTCCGGGCTGACGCAGCACCGGCTGAACTCGAACCGTTACTGGCTGGGCCGCGAGATCGCCGAGACGCGGGGGATCCGGCGCCACCTGGCCGCGCTGGCGGCCCGCCAGGGTCGGGTGCGGCTGGCCCTGGACCTGCACGGCGGCGGGCTCTGGCCGAACCATACCAGCCTCTACCTGGGCCAACGCCGCGCCGCGGCGGTCTGTCCGCCCGGCTGGGATGTCCAGGTGAAGCGCTGGATGGCCGTGCTGGAGCAGCACACCGGGATCGCCCAGGCGGACGCCCAGGAATCGCGGGAGGGCCTCAACCACTTCAGCGCCGCGGCGGCGGTGAAGTTCGGCTGGCCGGCGGTGACGTTGGAGTTCAGCCTGGCCACCTGGCGCGACCTGGACGGCACCGTCAGACCGGTCACGCAGGACAGCCTGCGGCTGATCGGCGAACGGCTGGCGGACGCGCTGGTGGCGTACTGCAAGGACTGACCGGGCCGGTCGGGCGGATCGGTCAGGTCGGTCGGATCGGTCGGATCGGTCGGATCGGTCGGATCGGTCGGATCCTGGAATCCCGCGCCCCCGCCGGCTTGCTGGCGGGGGCGCGGTGATTCGGAGTCGGCAGCCGATCAGAGGTCGAAGTACAGGAAGAACTCCATCGGGTGCGGCCGGTTGTTGACCTCGTAGAACTCGTTCTCGATCTTGTAGTCGATGTAGGTCTCGATGAGGTCTTCGGTGAAGACGCCGCCCTTGAGCAGCCACTCGTGGTCCTCTTCGAGGTTCTTGAGCACCTTGTCGAGGGAGGTCGGCAGCGTCGGGACGTTGGCGCGCTCTTCGGCCGGCAGGTCGTAGATGTTCTTGTCGAGCGGCTGACCCGGGTCGATCTGGTTCTGGATCCCGTCCAGGCCAGCCATCAGCATCGCGGCGAAGGCCAGGTACGGGTTGCAGGTCGGGTCCGGGCTGCGGAACTCGAGGCGCTTGGCCTTCGGGTTGGTCGGCGCATACATCGGAATGCGCACCGCAGCCGAGCGGTTGCGCTGGCTGTAGGCCAGCATGATCGGCGCCTCGTAACCCGGCACCAGGCGCTTGTAGCTGTTGGTGGTCGGGTTGGTGAAGGCCAGCAGCGCGGGAGCGTGCTTCAGGATGCCACCGATGTAGTACATCGCCTCCTTGGAGAGGTTGCTGTACGCGCCGTTGGGATCCCAGAACAGGTTCACGCCACCCTTCCAGAGCGACTGGTGGCAGTGCATGCCCGTGCCGTTGTCGGCGTACAGCGGCTTCGGCATGAAGGTGGCGCACATCCCGAACTGGCGGGCGGTGTTCTTGACGATGTACTTGTAGGCCAGCAGGTCGTCAGCCATCTTGGTCAGCGGCGCGAAGCGCAGGTCGATCTCGGCCTGCCCGGCGGAGGCCACTTCGTGGTGGTGAACCTCAACCTCGAGCCCGATCTCGCGCATGTTCTGGACCATTTGCGAGCGGACGTCTTGCAGTTGGTCGTTCGGCGGCACCGGGAAGTAGCCCTCTTTGGTGCGGATCTTGTAGCCGAAGCTCAGCTCTTCGGTGTTCGCCACCATCGCGTCGCCAGCGGTCCAGGGCGCCTCCCGCGAGACGATCTCGTAACCGGTCTTCCACGGGTCGATGCTGTAGCGCATGCCGTCGAAGATGAAGAACTCCGCCTCCGGCCCGAAATAGCAGGTCTCGGCGATGCCCGTGCTCTGCAGGTAGGCCTCGGCCTTCTGAGCCACGTAACGCGGGTCGCGCGAGTACTTCTGGCGCGTGATGGGGTCTTCGACGTTGGCCAGGATCACCAGCGTCTTGTGCTCGAAGAACGGGTCGATGAAGACCGTGTCGGGATCCGGGATGAGCAGCATGTCGCTCTCCTGGATCTCCTGGAACCCGCGGATCGACGAGCCGTCGAAGCCCAGACCGTCGGCGAACTCGCCCTCGCCGAACTGGTCGGCCGGCAGCGAGAAGTGCTGCTGCAGGCCCGGCAGGTCGGTGAAGCGCACGTCGACAAACTCGACGTCCTCGTCGACGATCAGTTTCAGAACGTCCTTCGGCGTTGCCATGTTCTCGTGACTCCCCGTCACGCCACGGCCCCCGAGGGCGCCATGGCGACCTTGTTACTCCGGACCCCGGAATGCCCCGACGGCGACCCACGTCGCCGCGGCTGCTCCCCGAACCCAGGCCACCGGAAGCCGCAGCTCCCGCCCGCAACTCAGCGCGGCGGACCGATCCCGGCAGCCAGACCGCCCGCCACTGCAAGGCGTTATAGCACCCACCCCGGATCGGGTCAATGCGTTTCGAGCAGATTTCCCTAGATCGAAACATACCCGAAATATTACGGGCGGTTGACGGCGGCGTCACCGGCTCGCGGCGGAGGCGGTGGCGAGTCCGGCCGGGTCCGGGCGCCCGGCCGTCGGGTGGCGACGCTGTCGCTGCGGGGCCGATCCTGCCGCCGGCGCGCCCGGACTCCCGGCCGGGCCGCGTCGCGGGCCGGGGGCCGGCAGGCTGCGAACCGGGCGGCCGCAGCGCGGGCCGGCGGGGCCGCGTCGATGACACCGACGTTTCGAACCTCGTGCCGCCGGCCTGTTAAGCAGGCGACTCAGTCGTGCTCGGCGGACTCGTCCTCGGCGGCTCGCACCGCCAGGTCGCGGTGGGTCTGGTGCAGTGTCGGGTAGGGCTCCTCCAGTCCCTTGGCGGTGTGCCAGAGGATCCGGTTGAGCGCCGGCCACGGCGCTTCGTCGACCTCGGCCCAGTTCATGCGGTCGCTTTCCTGCTGGCCGTAGGCGCCCACGCCGTTGAGGGCGTCGAGGCGTTGCTCGGGGACCACTGCCTGGTAGGCCGTAACCTGCGCCGTGGCGGCGAACAGATTGTGCAACGGCACCGCCGCGGCGTCGAACTGGCTGAGCGGCGGCAGCCCGAGGATCAGGCCGATCGTGCGGATCACCGCACACTGGTCGTAGTGCGTGCTGTCGACGATGCCGCGGCGCAGCCAGGGGCTGATCACCAGGGCCGGGCTGCGGTGGCAGTCGACATGGTCGGGGCCGTCCTGGGCGTCGTCTTCGACGATGAAGACTGCCATCTGCGGCCAGAAGCGGGTCTTTGTGAGGCCTTCGATCAACTGCCCCACGGCGAGGTCGTTCTCGGCCACCATCGCCGCCGGGGTCGGCTTGCCGGTGGCGGTCCCGAAGGTGTGGTTGTTGGGCAGGTGCATCACGATCAGCCGCGGCATCCCGCCGTCGCGCTCCCATTGCCCGATGTCCTTCAGGATGGTGGCGACCCGCTTGAGGTCCTCGCCGGCGCCCATCCCACCGCCGTAGGTCTTCGCCAGCAGGCCCTGCTGCGCGGCGCGTTCCCAGATCCAGCCCCCGGCCGGATTGCCGACCGGCCCGCCGAGCGTCGGCCCGCGCTGGCTGTAGCCCAAGGGCCAGGTCTTCTCGATCGCATCGGCGACGTTGGCGGCCTTCGCCCAGGGGTGGCCATCGACGCTCACCGAGCCGTTGCAGTAGAAGTTGTCGAGCAGGGCGTACTGCTCGGCCAGGCGATGCTGGTTCGGCGTCAGCCGCCGGCCGTAGAGGCACAGCTTCGGGTCGCCGTTGCCCTGCGGCAGATCGCCGAAGACCTGGTCGTAGGTGCGGTTCTCTTTGATGCAGTAGATCACGTACTGGATTGGTGACGGGTCACCGAGGCGGCGCGGGATCGGCGAGCCGCTCCAGTCGCCCTGCGGCAGCCGCGGCGCGCCGGCGCTGGCGCTGTGGGTGTACTGCTGCACCTGCTGGTTGTACGTCGCCAGCGTCGCGCCGAGGGGCAATGGCAGGGCCTGGCCCAGCCCGATGTGGAACGCGCCGATGTAGCGCCGGGTCGGGTAGGCGTTTTGTTGCGACCCGAGGCCCTTGGCGCTGACCACGAAGACCTGGTTGCCGCGGGTGATCTGAAGGCCGCTGGGGTACCAGCCGGTGGGGACGCGGCCGAGCACCCGGAAGGCCTGGCGGTAGCGGTTGACCTCCACCACGTCGAAGCAGTTGTTGCCGCCGTCGGCGACCAGCAGGTAGCGGCCATCGGCCGCCAGCGCCAGGGCGTTGGGCTGCGTGCCCAGCGGCGCCGCGGCGTAGGGCGCCAGATCGATGCTGGCGATCACCTCGTCGGTGGCGGTGTCGATCACGCTGACACTGTCGCTGTGAGCATTGGCGACATAGAGGCGCTGGCCCGGTTCGTCGACCACCAGGGCGCAGGGGTGCTGGCCGACCGAGATCCGGCGGCGGCCCTGGCCACTGGTGCCGTCGAGCACGGCCACCTGGCCCGCGCCCCAGAGCGAGACATAGGCCTTGCGCCCGCGGTCGGCGAAGGCGATCTCGTAGGGGTAGGCGCCGACCGGGGTGCGGCGCAGGACCTTGCCGGCGACCGGGTCGACCACCGCCACGGCGCTGCCGAGGGCCTCGGCGACCCACACCTGGCCGCTGCCCGGGTGGCGCTGCAGACCAATCGGGTAGAGCAGCGACTTGGCGTTGCCGAGGTCGGGCAGGGTCACCCGCCCGGCGAACTCCTCGGGATTCTCGACGCTCGGCTCGACCGGCGTGCTGCGCAGCGAGAGCTCCCGGAAGCCGGGCTGGGCGGCGGTCAGGTCGACCACCCGCAGGACGTCGGTCGGCCCGCCCGAGGCGTACAGGGTGCGGCTGTCGGCCGCGAAGCAGAGGCCGTGGAAGATGGCTTTGGGGTACGGGATCGGCACGTCCAGCAGCAGCTTGCGGTCGCTGGTCCGGAAGACCTGCAGGCTCTGCTTGCCCCAACCGCAGTTGGCCACGGCCAGCAGTTGGCCGTCGGGCGACAGCTGCGCGCCCTGGGGGCTCTCACCGACCGCGAAGAGCTGCCCGACCGGGCGCAGGGTCCAGTCGTTGGCGGCGACGCCCTCGCGATCGTTGACGCGGCCCACCGGCCGGGCCCCCAGAATCCCGGCCGGCAGCAGCAGGAAAGCGGCAACCGTGGTGCAACGCGGCATGGTTGGCTCCGACTCCGGCAGTGCTTCGCGGTGCCGCCGCCAGGTCCTGCCGGCGGTGGCGCCACGGCAGAGCCCTGAAACGTCCGGTGGTCTGCGTCACACTAGGCAGACGGCGACCATCCTGAGCGCGGCGTCAACGCACGGATTGGCACGGCTGGAGAGCAAGCATGGCTGACGGCGACGAGTTGGGCGGATTCGAGCTCCAACTACCCCACGAACTGGGCCGCTACCGCCTCGAGGCGGAAATCGGCCGGGGCGGCATGGGCGCCGTCTATTACGCGGTCGACACGCTGCTCGAGCGGCCCGTGGCGGTCAAAGTGCTGCTCCCGCAGTTGGCCGCCGACACGCAGTTCGTGCAACGCTTCAAGCGCGAGGCGCAGATGGCGGCGCGCTTGGAGCACCCCAACATCGTCACCGTCCACGATGTCGGGCAGGTTGAGGGCCTGGTCTACTTCGTGATGCGCTTTGTCAGCGGCAAGCCGCTCGACAGGCTGATCGAAGAGGGCATCAGTTGGACCCGCGCCGAGCATTTCGCGCTGCAGGTCGCCGACGCGATGGCGTACGCGCACGAGAATCAGGTGATCCACCGGGACATCAAGCCCGACAACGTGATCATCTCGAAAGATGGCGTCGTCACGATCACCGACTTCGGCCTGGCGCGGCCGGAGGCCCAGAAGGCTGGCGGGCCGACGCAGGCCGGGCTGATTCTCGGGACGCCCGGCTACATGGCGCCGGAGCAGGCCCTCGGCACCGACGTCGATGCGCGGGCCGACATCTACGCCTTCGGTGTGATGCTCTTCGAACTGATCACCGGCCAACTGCCGTTCGATGGCGAGACGGCCTTCAGCATCATCAACCAGCACATCAACACGCCGGCGCCGGACCTCAAGACGTTGCAGCCGAACTGCCCGCCCTGGCTGGCCGACCTGGTCGCCAGGCTGCTGGCCAAGAAGCCCGCCGACCGGCCGCAGCGGATGGCCGAGGTGGCGCAGATGCTGCGCACTCAACAGGGCAGCGCGGTGGCCCCGGTGGAGGCTGGCAGCAGCAGCGACGACACCACGGCGCAGGGCCTGATCGGCCGCATCCGCCGCGGCGAGCTGTCGCTGGCCGAGGCGCTGCAGAAGAACCCCGAGGTGGCGCAGACCTTGCAGGAGGTCTTCCGCAAGGAGCTGACCGTGGTCTCCTTCGACCTCGCCGGCTCGACCGCCCTGAAGCAGCAGGGCGGCGGCACCGTGGCGATTGGGCCGCTCTTCAACGCCTATCGCCAACTGGTCGACCAGGCGCTCGGCGACCATAAGTGCCTGGAGTCGGTTTGGGCCGGCGACGGCACGGTGGCGATGTTCGATTCGCCGTCCGAGGCCGTCGCTTCGGCGCAGGACATCGTGCGCGGCCTGGCGACGGTCAACCAGCAGTTCGCCGAAACGCCCGACTTGGGCGTGCGGGTCGGCATCCACACCGGCGGCGTGCTGCGGGATCCGAACCAGCAGCTCGGGCAGGTCACCAGCACCACCCTGGACGTCACCGGACACATCCAGAAAGACGCCCGCGCCGGGCTGGTCGAGATCTCGCAGGCGACGCTCGACAAGTTGCCCTCGCAGGAGGGCTGGATCCGCATCCGCACGGCCCGTGAGGGCAACCTGGGCGTCTTTGCCTGGCACCCCGAGGGGCCCGACAAAGTGCCGCAGAGCTGGATCCAGCGGATGATGTACGGCCGCCTGGACAGCGCCGAGGAGAAGGTCGAAAGCAGTGGTGGCGGCGTGCCGAAGGAAGTCAAGACGACGACCGCTTCGACCCGCCGCGCCGCCGCCGGCGGCGGGGCGGCGCGGGTCACCAGCCGCACAGTGCGGCCGGCGGCGAAGACCGAGCCCGAGAAGGTGTTCTGCCCCTACTGCGAGGGTGAGGTGACCGTCAAGGACCAGAAGTGCCCGCATTGCGACCGGCTCAACCGCCACTACGACCCCGCCGTGGCCGAGGCGGGCGGGTGGTTCAAGAAGCCGGCGGCGCAGCCGTTGAAGCGGGCCGCCAACACCCGTGAGAAGCGCACCACGCTGGTTGAGCAGCGCATGGCCGATGCCAAGAAGCGGACCACCGGGGCGATGCAACGGCCGGGTCAGCCCGGCGCCCGCCGGCCGGGTCAGCCCGCGCCGACGAAGATCGAGCCGACCGTCTACCTTGAGCTGGTGCTCGGCGTGGTGCTCGGCGCGGTCGCCTGGATCGGCATCGCCTACGGCCTGCAAAAGGCTGGCTACTGGTGGTGGCAGACGGCCAGCGCCACGAAGACCAATCCGGTGGTCTTCGTGCTCAGCGGCGGCGGTCTGGCGGCCGCGGCGGCGGCGATCCGCAACGAGAAGCCGGGGATCGGCGTCGGCATGATCGGCGGCCTGGTGGTCGCGTTCGTGTTCTTCGCGATGCGTGGCTGGTTCTCGTTCTGAGCCAGGCCCGGGGGAGGCGATGGACTTCGACGACGAGGGCGGCTGGTCGCGGCGCGCGTGGCTGCCGGCCGACGACGAACGCTGTACCGCCTGCGGCGAGCCGGTCCGGGCCGAGGATGTCTTCTGCCCGGCCTGCGGCGAGGCCCTGGCTGCCGCCGCCGAGCAGGCTGACGAACACCGCCCGCTGCGCTCGCCGAGCGCCGCGACGCAGCAGTTCTGGTTGATTCTGGCCGGTGGCACCGCGGTGCTGTCGTTGCTCGTGTTTGCGCTGGGCGCCGGCGCCTGGTACCTCTGGCAGCGATAGGGCGGCCGACCGCCTGACAAGGAGACCGCGATGCCCGCACCCGTGCGCGTCGGCATTCTGTCCACCGCCAACATCGGCGGCCGGCTGATCACTGCCTTGGCCAACTCCCCGGCGGCCGAACTGGTCGCCATCAGCTCGCGCGACGCCGCGCGGCTGCCGGCCTACGTCGAGAAGTTCAAGATTGGCGCCGGTGTCCGGCAGCACGGCAGTTACGAGGCCCTGCTGGCCGACCCGGCGGTCGAGGCGGTCTACAATCCGCTGCCCAACAGCCTGCACGCCGAGTGGACCAGCGCCGCGGCGCAGGCGGGTAAGCACATCCTCTGCGAGAAGCCCCTGGCCCGCGACGTCGCCGAGTGCCGCGCGATGCTGGCCGCCGCCGAGACCGCCGGGGTGGTCTTGATGGAGGCCTTCATGTACCGCCACCACCCGGCCACCCGCCGGCTCCGCGAGGTCATCGCCGCGGGCGCCATCGGCGCGGTGCGGGTGGTCCGGGCCGGCTTCTGCTTCACGGTCAACGACCCCACCAACATCCGCCTGCGCGGCGATGTGGCCGGTGGGTCGGCAATGGACGTCGGCTGCTACTGCATCAACTTCGCGCGGCTGGTCACCGGGGAGGAGCCGCAGACCGCCTATGCCGTGGCGACCTTCGGGACGACCAACGGCATCGACGAGACGCTGGTCGGCACGCTCAGCTTCCCGTCTGGGGCGGTGGCGCAGTTCGAGAGCTCGGTGCAGAGCGCCGGCCGCGCCTTCGGCAACGTGCTCGGCAGCCAGGGCACCTTGGCCGTCGAGCGTCCCTGGTTCCCGCACCCGGAGCGCGCCGTGTTTCAGCTCAACGGCCAGGAGGTCGTCGTCGAAGGCGGCGGCGATCCCTACCAGAACGAGCTCGAGGTCTTCTGCGAGTCCCTCCGCGAGGGCACCCCGCTGCCGCTCCCGCCGGTCGACGGCGCGCGCAACATGGCGGCGTTGGTGGCGCTGCTGCAGTCGGCCCGGAGCGGCCAGCCGGTGCCGGTCGAGGTCGTCTGAGCGCGGCCTGATTTGACAGGGCAGGCCACCCCGCCTATCATCGCCGGTGGGGGCCACGGGAGCGCCGGATGTCCTACAAAGCAGCCCGCCTGGCGCAGTTGGCGGCAGTCAAGGAGCGGCCGGCGACGGCCGGTCCGGAACGGGTGATCTGGCAGATCACCCGCGCTTGCGACCTCTGTTGCGGGCCCTGCCGGCCCGCGGTGTTCGACCAGCCCTCGCCGCGGCAACTGGCCGCCGAGGAGGCGCTCGACCTGATCGACCAGATCCGCCGCTGCGGGCAGCCCGAACTGCTCCTGACCGGCGGCGACCCGCTGAAGCGGCCCGACCTGTTGACGCTGGTGCTCTACGCCAACCGCGTCGGGCTGGAAGCCGGGCTGACGCTGTCGGGCACTCCGCGCACGACGCCCCGGATGCTCGGCCTGCTGCGCTCGGCCGGGTTGAGCCACATCACCTTCTGCCTCGATGGCCCAACCGCCGCGGTGCACGACGCCTTTCGCCGCGTCGACGGCAGCTACCAGTGGACCATCGACGGGATCCGGGTGGCGCAGGCGATTGGGCTGCCGATCCGGATCGAGACCTCGGTCACCGCGGCCACCGTCGACCACCTCGACGCCCTGGCGCAGTGGGTCGGCCGGCTTGGCGCGAAGCTCTGGCAGGTCACCTTCGGCAACCGCCCGGAGCGCGACCCCGGCGATTCGATGACGGCGGAGGCGCATGTCGCGGCGTTGGAGCGGCTGGCGGCGTTGCAGGGGATCGTCAACTTCCGGGTGCGGATCATGCCGGCGACCTACTTTGGGCTGCAGAACCCCGCGGCGGTCTGCCTGACGCCGTGGATCCCGTTCGAGCTGTTCGTCGCCGACGACGGCGCGGTGCAGCGCTGGAACAGCGGCCAGGCGCTGGGCAATGTGCGCG
The DNA here is from genome assembly GCA_020850355.1 of Fimbriimonadaceae bacterium. Lineage (GTDB taxonomy): Bacteria > Armatimonadota > UBA10988 > UBA10988 > UBA10988 > JADZEX01. The sequence continues at coordinate 28,397 of JADZEX010000076.1, forward strand.
ACCTGGGCTTCGCCGAGATCGTCCGCCGCGGCAGTGCCCAACACGAGGCGCGCTGTGTCGCGTAAGCTCGAACCCGGGCTGGTTCCGGCCTTGGCGGCGATTGGGCTCTGGTCCACTTCGGCGGCGGTGACCGGCACGGCGGTCAACAACAACCCGCCGATCACCTACCTCGCCACCGGCTTCAGCATCGCGGCGCTGGTCGGGTTGACCAACGAGGCCCGTCGCGGCCGCCTGCGCGCCAGCCTGACCGCCCCGCCGGCGGTCTACGCGCTCGGCTTCTACGGCATGGCCAGCTACCACGTGGCGTACTATCTGGCCTTCAGCATGGCGCCGCCGGTGCAGGTCAATCTGCTGAACCACCTCTGGCCGCTGCTGACGGTGCTGCTGTCGGCGCCGGTGCTGCGGCAGCCCTGGCCGCGGGGCGTGCTGCCGGCGGCCTGCTGCGCCCTCTGCGGCGCCTGGCTGGTGGTCACCGGCGGACACTGGCCGCAGCTCAGCGCCGAGCACACCCGGGCCTATCTGCTGGCCCTCTGGTGCGCGGTGACCTGGGCGATGTTCAACAACCTGCTGCGCAAGCTTGGCCCGCCGGCGGGCGGCCGGATGCCGCTCTACTGCCTGCAGACCGCCATCGTGGCCTGGATCCTGGTCGCCGTCACAGGCAGCGGTCCGCTCCACCTGAGCGGCTGGCTGGCCGCCACCTACAGCGGTTGCGGCACGCTCTTCGCCGCCTTCCGGTTTTGGGACAAGGCGACCCAGACCGGCAACATGGCACGGATCGGGTTGCTCAGCTACCTGATTCTGCCGAACTCGACGCTGTTGCTGGCAGCCCTCGGTTACCCGCTGCCGCTGGCTGCGGTGCTCGGCATGGTACTGATCCTGGGCGCCGCGCTGGTGGCGGTGCGCAGCCGCGGCCGTGAGGAGCTGGCGGCGGCCGACTAAGCGGCCCGCAGGTCAATCCAGTAGCGCTGCACAAAGCGGCCACTGCTGGGAGCGTAGACCTCGTCCTGGAGCACCCCGCCGTTGGCCTGGATGACCCGTGCCGAGGCCACATTGCTGATGTTGCAGGTGAGCAGCGCGCGCTCAATCCCGGCCGCCCGCGCAGCCGGCAGCAGCAGCTCCAGGAGCCGCTTGCCGTACCCGCGACCGCGGGCTCTGGGGCGGACCAGGTAGCCGATGTGCCCGCCCTCCAGCCGCAGCTTCGCGGTCAGCTTGTGGCGCAGGCTGGCGTAGCCAACGACCTGCTCGCCGGCCAGCAGCCAGTAGAAGGTGGTCGGGACCAGCCCGGCGGCCAGGCGCTCCCCGGCCGCCAGCTCGGCGAGCCGGGCGAAGAACCGTGGCGGGTCGGCGGGGCTGAGGTCGAGCCACCGCAGCAGCCGGCTGCAGAACTCCTCACCGGCCGCCCCGGTTTCGGCGACCAGCTCCTGGAAGCTGCCCAGCCATGGCTCGGCCGGCGGCACCAGCCGAAGCTCCGCCGGTTCTACACCAGCCACGGCGCCAACTGCTCCAAACGTGGCTCGATCCCCAGGCCGGGACCGTCGGGCACTTTGACCCAGGGGCCGTCCCGTTCGGGGAAGCCGGGAATCAGCTCGTCGCGCAGCGGGTTCTCGGTCTGGTCCAACTCCAGCCAGCGCTCGCCCGGCACCAACGCGCCAGGGGTCTCGGGCAGCGCCGCCAGGAACTGCAGCGCCGCCGCCACGGCGACCGCCGAGCCCCAGGTGTGCGGCCGCAGCTCCAGGCCGAAGGCGCCGGCCAGCGCGGCGATCTGCAGCCCGGCGGTGAAGCCGCCGGCGGCGCCCAGGTCGGGCTGCAGCAGATCGACGCAGCGCCGCACGCAGAGGTCGCGGAAGCCGAACCGGGTGGCCTCACACTCGCCGCCGGCAATCGCCACCCCCTGCGGCTGCAGCGCCGCGCGGACATCGGCGTAGCCGTCCAGGTCCTCTGGCGCGACCGGCTCCTCGAACCACCACAGCCCCTCGACCGCGGCGTGCAGCCCCAACTCGATGGCCGCCCGGGCGCTGAAGGCGTGGTTGGCGTCAATCGCCAGCCGGATGTCGGGCCCGATCGCCCGGCGCACCGCGCGCACGTTGGCGAGGTCGGCAGCCAGCCCCAGGCCGACCTTCATTTTGACCGCCCGGAACCCCTGCCCCACGTAGTGCGCCGCCTCCTCGGCCAGTTTGCTGGCCTGCTGGCCGCCCCGCGTGAAGTACATCCCGGTGGCGTAGGCTTCGACCCGGTCGACCCGCGCGCCGCCCAGCAAGGTGCTCACCGGCACGCCCAGCGCCTTGCCCTGGAGGTCCCAGAGCGCCAGATCGAGCCCGCTGAGCCCCGCCACGAACGCGCCCTTGCGGCCGTAGTCGCGACTCCGGTTGTAGAGGTCTTCCCAGATCACCCCGATCCGCCGCGGGTCCTGCCCGACCACCCGCGGCCCGCAGAAGTCGCGCACCACGGCGGCGTTGACCGCCGCGTCGCCGTAGCACTCACCCCACCCCACCAGCCCGTTGTCGGCCGTCACCCGGACCAACAGCGCCGTGCGCTGGCTGTACCACCACTGCGAGAAGCCAAACGGCTCGCGCAAGGTGTGGCGCAAGGTGAAGACATCGACGGCGGTGATGTTCATGCCCGGCGCTTCACCACGCCCGCCGCCAGTCCTGCGCGCTGGCCGCTCAGCCGCGCGTCGCACCCCCGTTCCGAGCGGCGCTGGTGCGGCCAGCCGTCGCGGGCTCTACTCCGGCCAGTCCAGCCGCAGCCCGACCGGGTCCCAGACCAGCGCGTCGCCGCCGCGTCGCGGTGGCAGCGGCGGCGGCGCGGTCAGCGGCTGCAATGTCAGCGCGCAGCCCAGCCGGGCCGTCCGCAGCCGCTCCCAGCCGAAGCGGGTCGCTGCGCCAGCCAGCAGATGCACTTCGCAGCGCGCCAGGCCGTCGTGTTGCGAGCAGGTCCAGGTGACCGACTGGCCCTCGAAGGTGCCCGCCACCGGCTGCACGACCGCCTGCCAGTCGCCCGCCCGCAGCGCCCAACCCTGGTCGAGCGGCAGGACCGTGGCGTCGGCGGCCTGCAGGTCGAATGCAAAGCTGAGCAGGCTGGCGCTGAAGAAGCCGTCCGCCGGGCGGTCGAGGTGACAATGGTGGTCGCCCTGGTTGGCCACGTAGCCTAGCCGGAGCAGCGCCTGAGCCCCGTGCTGGACCGCCCAGAGGGCGCCGCTGGCGAAGTCGCGGCCGTCGCGCAGCGCCCGCACCCGCAGCACCGCGGGCTCGGCGGCGGTGACCCAGTAACCCAGCGCCGGGCGGCGTTGGACCCACAAGGTGTCGTGGTTGACGGTGCCCAGGCAAGCGTCTGCACCGAGCCAGGTCGTGCCAACCGTGGAGCGCTCGTCGGGCTCGCGCCGGATGAAGCGTCGAACGATCGGCAGCTCAGCCCCAGGCAACTCGCGGAATCGCGGTTGCAGGTCGGCCGGGCAGGGCAACTCCGCCTCGAGCGCGTAGCGGTCGGCTGCGGCGGGCGGGTCCAACGGCAGCCCGGCCTGGGCCGCCAGCCATTCCAGCGCGGCGGGCTCCAGCCGGTCGTGGTAGCAGCGACTGTGCGGCCCGGCCCACTGCGCCGTGGCCGGGTGAAAGTGCTCGGCGATGCTCTCCCAGATCTGCCGCCGCAGCCCCTCGGCCAACTCCCGCGCGGCCGGGTCGCGAACCAACTCCAGCAGCCGCTCCACCTCGTTGAGCGCCACCCGTGTGTAGGTCGGGCTGTTGTACTCGTTCAGCCCGCCGTGCCAGGCGGTGTGGTCGACGAAGTGCTGCAGCCGACTGCGGCCGTAGTCGACCAGCCGCGGCTCGGCCAGCAGCTCGCCAGCGGCCAGGGTCACGGCGGCGCCCATCAGGGCGATGTTGGTGTAGCCGGGCTGCACGTTGCGCCGGAAGATGGACCAGCCGGCATGGCCGAGCGCGACGCGCATGCGGTCCAGCAGAGCGGCCGGCAGCAGGTCCCCGTGGTGCGCCAGCATCGAGGCCAGCCGGGCCCCGCAGAAGTCGGCCCAGTTCCAGTCCGGTGGCCGCATCGCGCTGAGCGGCTCGTCGGCGAACCAGGGCCAGATGCCGTAGGTGGCAGCGTACGGATCGGTCTCCTGCAGCCCCAGCACGCGGTCGATCACGGCGCTGGCCCGGGCGACGCGGGCAGGGCTGCCGTCGGCCAGGCAGGCCAACGCATAGTCCAGGTTGCCGCGGGTCGGATGGACTCGCTCGCCATCGGCGATGGTGGTGTGGTAGCCGGGAGTGTGAGCGGCCTCGCCGACCAGCCCCCAGTCCACGTCAAACCGCTCGTCGGCCCGCGCCAGGTAGCTCGCCAGGTCCATGCGCAACTCCACCGCAGGGTTGGCCCGGCGCCGCGGATGTCCTGCGGCCGGCAGGTCACCAACCCAGATCGCGGCCGAGCAGATGGTAGAGCTCCGTGTTGTGCGGGCGGTACCACTCCCGCAGCGCGGCGATCTCGGCCGGCGTGGCGGTCGGGGTGCCCTGCGACTGGCTCCGCGGCCGGGGGTCGGCGAGTTGCGGCAGCGGCGGCACCGCCAAGAACTCGCAGACCTGGTTGACCGCGGCCAGCGGATCGGCGTAGAAGCGGCCGCTCTCCATGATCAGGAACCGCTCCTGCGGGAACAGCGCGAACCAGCGTCGCAGGTCCGTCGCGTAGCAGCCCCGCGCGCGGTACCCGTAGTAGCGGCGGGCCCACTCGCGTGGCAAGCCCTCGGCCGCTGCTGCCAGGCGGCTGTCTTCGGCGGCGATCGCCTCGCCGAACGGCAGCTTCTCACGCCCGCTGCACCAGTGCTTATGGTGGTGCGACACTGCCCGCGCCACCGGGTCTCGGAGCAGCACGATCAGCGTGGCGTGCGGCAGCCACTGCCGCACGCGGAGCGCGGCCGGAGCGTAGCTCAGATAGGACGGCGTGGCCTCAAAAGCCGGTCGCTGGCGGGCGTGCCAGCGCAGGGGGAAGTGCCGGCGGTACCAGTTCCCGCCCCGCTGGTAATGGTCGTCACCGGGCCGCAGGCCGTCGTCGAAGAAGTGGACTTCCTTGTAGATCGAAGGCACGAGCTGCGGGTGACCGCTGAGGTAGGCATGCAAGCTGCTGGTGCCGCAGCGCATCTGCCCGAGGATCAGCAAGTCCGGCAGCACGCGCCACGGGGCGGTCAGGTGACGGTAGCCGAGCCGGACCGCTTGCAGCACTCGGCGCAACGACTGGGGCAGGCCCGCTCGATCGACCGATCGCATGGTTGCGACCTCCCCCAGACACGCCAGCTCACCCACTGGCTGACTGCTCAGCCCCAGGTTCCGCCCTGCCGCGGCGCCACCTCCTGGCGCCAAACAGCGCGCCAAGGCTGGCCCGGCACCAGCCGCAGGGACCAACCCCGCCGCAGCTCGTTACCGGCAACCAGTCTGGTGGCGCGGTCGTGGTGGAGCCAATAGCGCCCCTCGGCCGGGACCGTGAACCACTCCGGGACCTGGTTGATCCGCGGGTAGTCCAGCGGCAGGTGCAACCACTCGCGGTGTCGCGGGCGGTCGAAAATCAGGTGGCCGGCCCAGGGCTGCGCGGCCGCGGCGTAGACCCACAGCGCGCCGTCGCGCTGGACGGCGCCGAGCCGCAGATCCTCCCGCCACGGCTGCAGGGTCAGGCCGTGCGACTTCCAGAGCGCCAGCAGCAGGCTGGTCCGGGCGAAGTTGCCGTCGCCGTGCCACCCCTCGATCACGCCGCTGGCCTGCTGCTTGCTCCACATCACCCGCGTCGCCGCGTCGACCCAGTGCCCGGCGCTGGCGTCGGGGAAGCGGTTGAGCAGGTTGATCGCCCCTTCGATGCTGTCGGCGTCGCCGTCGGCGCTGCCGCGCTGCCAGACCTGCTCGCGGTAGTGCGGCCACAGGTTGGCCAACGCCAGCCGCGCCGCGGCGCGGTAGGCTGCCAGGTCGTCGACCAGCCCGACCGTGGCGATGCCGTCCAGGTTGTAGCCCCAGTTGTCGGTCAGGGCGGTGCTATGAGCGCCGGTCACCGGGTTGGCGCGCGTGTAGAACAGCCCGTGCGGGTTGCGGCCGACCCGCAGGATGGCGTCGTACAGCTCGTGCAGCGGCGCGCGGTACTGCTCCCGCTTGTCCGGCGCGGCGTAGGCGCAGGCGACGTACAGCTCGCTGAGGCCGTTGAGCACCTCGCAGGAGTGGTCGCTGAGCGCCAGCTCGCGGTTCTGCCGGGCCGGGTGCTGGTCGCCCAGCAGGTAGTAATCGCCGAGGCGGATCGCCTGGGTCAGGTACTCGCGCCGACCCGTCAACCAGAACAGCCGCGCGCCGGCCTGCAAGAGGTCGCCGTTGACCTCGAAGTTGCGCGTCGGGATCGGCCCGAAGGGTGTGGCGATGTTGGCGTGGCGCCAGATCGCGTCGACCAACTCGACCATTCGCGCTGACCAGGGGCTTGGCCCGAGCCACTCCGTGATCGGCAGCAGCCCGTCTTTGACGTACTCGGCGCTGTCGAAGATGCTCGCGTCCAGGTCGAACGTCGGCCGGGCGAAGTCGCGACGGCTGAAGGAGTAGTCGTCGACCAGGCCGTCGACGCGGTTGGTGAGTTGCCGCTCGCTGGCCAGCATCGCGGTCAGACGGTTGTGCAGCAGCGGGCGGTCGGTCAGGGCGGCGGTCAGCACCAGGAACGGGTAGTTGTCGGCCGCGGCATCGCGCCCGTTCCAGACGTCGCGGCTCGCGCCGAGGTTGCGCGGAATCAGGCCGCTGACGGGGTCCGCCTGCGCCAACCAGCCGTCGACGTAACGGCGGCAGCGGAACAGCGCCTCGGCGGCCCACCGGGAGTTCGCCTCGGCCTGCTGCCAGGTGGCCGGCCAGGCGGCCGCAGCGGGGTCCGGCGTGTCCCAGTCCGGACGCCGCTCGGGGAACGCTTCACCGGCCAGCGGACGCACCGTCAACCCGCTGGCGGCGCTGGGCAGCGTGGCCGGGTCGAGGGTCTCGACGTCCGTCGCGGCGATGGCCAGCGCCGCGACGAAGGCGGCCTTCGGCGGGGCCGCGGAGAGCCGCAGCACGGCCGGCGTCGGCAGGTTCGACGGCAGGCGACAGGCCAGCGTGCGCCAACCGTCGTAGCCGCCGCCCGCCAAGGGCAACTCGCCGGTCGGCAGCAGCAGCCGCGCCGCGCGCTGGTCCTGCTTGCTGCCCCACAGCAAGAGCAACGTCCGGCCAGCCGCGGGCACCTCGCAACGGATCTCCAGGTCGCCGTCGCCCAGGAAGCGGTACGGCCGTCCAGCATAGCTCTGCGGCGCCTCGTCGGCCCGCCACCAGGCCAGCACGCCCGGCGGCGCAGCGCACACCAGGTGGGCCAGCAGCACGGTCCAGGACAGCATTGGCAGCGTCTCCTACCCGCCTCCGGCGCGCGGCCGCGCCGCCTGCCAGCCGGCGGTCAGTTGCCGCGCCAGCTCAGCGACCGTCGCCTGGTGCTCCGCCCTGGTCGCCAGGTTGACGTTCTCTTGCGGGTCGGTCTGGTGGTCGTACAGCTCCCGCGCCACGACCTGGCCGTCCCGTGCCTGCCAGCGCGTGAAGCGGTAACGGTCGGTGCGCAGCGAGTACCCCATCAGCCCGTTGCCGCGCGGGTACTGGCTGAAGGCGGCGGTCTTCCAGGCCCGTTGCGGCTGGCGCGCCAGGGGCACGAAGCTGCTGCCCTCGAGGTGCGGCGGCAACGGCAGCCCGGCCAGCTCGCAGAGGGAGGGGTAGAGGTCCACAAACTCGACCAGACCCGCGGTGTGCTGTCCGCCCGGCAGACCTGGCGCGGTGACCAGCAGCGGACCGCGGGTATCGTTCTCGAAGTTGGTGTGCTTGCACCACTCGCCGTGCTCGCCGAGCTTCCAACCATGGTCGCCCCAGAGCACGATGATGGTGTTCTGCCGCTGCCCGCTGCGGTCCAACTCGTCCAGCAGCCGGCCGATCTGGGCGTCGACGTAGCTCACGCAGGCATAGTAACCGTGCTTCAGCAGTTGCGCCTGGGCTGCGCTGAGCGGCTCCAGGCGGGGGATGTCGGAGTACGCCCGGAGCTCCCCGAAGCGCGCCATCGCCAGCGGCGGGGCGTCCTGCGGCGCGAAGGGGTTCGGCGCCGGCGGGATCTGGTCGCGCTGGTAGAGGTCCCAGTAGCGCTGCGGCGCGATGAACGGCAGATGCGGCTTGAGGAACCCGACCGCCAGGAACAGCGGCTGCGTCCGCGGCTGTTGCAGCAGCCGCACCGCCTCACTGGCGATCTGCCCATCGGCGTAGGCGTCGTCGGGCACGTCCGCCGCCTCGGTGGCCGGGCCTGTCATCGCGTTGTAGCGCGCGCTGGCATTCGGGAACTGCCGGCCCTGGCTCTCGGCGGTCCGTCGCGCGACAATCTCACGGTTGGCCGCCAGTTGGTACATCGGCCGCTGGATCCGCACCGGCGGCGCACTCCAAGACGGCGCGTCGTCCAGCCCACCGTGGAAGATCTTGCCAATCGCCTGGGTGTAGTAGCCCTGGCTCTTGAAGTGCTGCGGCAGCGTCACGACCTCTGGCAGCGCCCGCCGGAAGTGCGTTTCGAGGTCCCAGACTTGGGTCGTGTCGGGGCGGCAACCCGTCAGCAGGCTGGTCCGCGACGGTGAGCAGACGGCCTGCTGGCAGTAGGCCCGGTCGAACACGGTGCCGCCGGCAGCCAGCCGATCAAGGTGCGGCGTGCGGATGCCCGGTACGCCGTAGCAGCCCATCTCGGGCCGCAGGTCGTCGACCGCCATGAACAGCACATTCGGCGGAGTCGCCGCCTGCCCCACCCGTCCCAGAGCGGCAGCCCCGGCCAGGGCAGCCGTGCCGGCCAACATGGAGCGTCGGGAGAGCGTCGGCGGCGCGGGCATCGTGCAGCACCTCTGGCACGCGGTTCGCCAGCGCCCCGCCGATGCCTGCCCGGCCGGGGCCGCTCAGCCTGCTGGCCGGTCCGCCCGCTCTGCTTGCCATGGTTCACCCCGGCCACCGCAGCAGCACGACCTCCTCGCGCAGTTGGTCCCGCGTGGCGGTGGCCAGCCGGGTGCGGAAGAGGTCGATGCCCACCAACTCATAGCCCGCCCGCTGCGCCAAGTCGGCCAGCAGTTCGCCGGTGCGGATCAGCACGCGCAGGAACGAGGCCTGGTCGCCCACCACGTAGGCCAGCCGCGCCCCCGGCCGGAGGACCGTCCGGAGCGCTGCCAGGTGGCGTGCCAGACCGCCGAAGTAGAGTTGCACCACCCGCGCGTAGGTCCGCTCGAAGCCGCTGGTCTTGCCCAGCTCCAGCCGCCGCCGTTCGATCTCCGCGCACAGGGCCGCGACCTGCGGGTGGTCGGCCACCAACTCGTGGTCGTCGTCACTGACATACACCCCACGCGTGTTGGACCGCAGCAGACCTCGCTTCAGGGCCTGCAACTCGGCCTTGTTCTGGCAGTAGCCCAGCAGGACGGACTCCAGGCGCGTGGCGCGGGTGTAGTCCTTCTCGTTAGGGTATGGCGGCGAGCAGATCACTGCGCTGATCGAACCGGCCGCCAGGACGGTCGCCGGTTCACGGGCATCAGCCTGGTGGACCAGCGTCGTGACGTTGGCCAGGGCACCGCCGGCCGCCAGGTCGGCCGCCATCTGCCGCACCTGCGCCAGCCACGGCGTGACCACCGGGGCCGCCGGCCGGCGCGCGCCGAGACCGACCTCGGGGCCAAACTTGAGGTTGCTGCTGGCGGCCACGACCGTCTTGGCAAAGGCCAGCTCGAGGGCCGGCAGCAGGTCCGCCGACGCCTCGGCGCGGAGCAGGTCCAACAACACCAGGGCCTTGTGGAGGGGCAGCGGGCTGATCGAGTCGCGCAGCAGCAAGGCCTCGGCGGCGGCCGGCAGTTGGCGCAGCGCGGTCGCCGGCAGCGTCGCCACGGCGATGAATGGGTTGTCGGTGACGCCGTCGGCGGCCAGACGCTGCCTGGCCAACTCGGCGATGCGGCTGGCACTGGCCAGCAGGGCCGCCGGGTCGACCTGCCAGGCGGTCTTCACCCGACTCGCCAGCGCGGCCACCGGGTTGGCCTCCAGCCCGACCGCCGGCACTCCGCGCAGTTTGCACTCGACCAGCGTGGTGCCGGTGCCACAGAACGGGTCCAGCACGCAGTCCGCGCCGCCGACGCCGAAGCGGTCGAGGTAGTCGCGGACCAGATGCGGCGGGAACGACAGGACGAAGCGGTACCAGTCATGGAACGCCCGATCGTCGGCTTGCAGGGCGTTGCGACTGGGATCGCTAAGGGCTGTGGCCATGGCGGCAGTATACCGGAAGCCGCTCCGACCCGCCAGCGACCTGCCCGGCAGGGTCCGCGGTGTGGTCGCCGAAGTCCGGGGCGGAGATCGAGATGTCCGTCGCGACGCGCGTCGGGTGGCTGTGGTTGGGGCTGCTGGCCCCGGCCGGGGCCGAGGTGGTGCTGCATGTCTCGCCGCTCGGCCGGGACACCTGGTCGGGCCGACTGGCCGCCCCGCGCGGCGACGACGGGCCGTTCGCCACGTTGCAGCGGGCGCAGCAGGCGGTGCGCCAGATGCGGGCGCAGCAGCCCGACCAGGCTGTCAAGGTCTGGCTGCGCGGCGGGCGTTACGAGCTCGCCGAGACGCTGCTGCTCGGCCCAGCCGACAGCGGCACGGCGGCGGCACCGGTGGTCTGGGCGGCCTGGCCGGGGGAGCAGCCGGTACTCTCGGGCGGGCGGCGGCTGAGCGGCTGGCAGCCGCGGGGCGCCGAACAGGTGCTGCGGCGGCCGGAGTTCGGCGACTGGTCGTTCCGGCAGCTCTACCTCGGGCCGCAGCGGCTGACCCGCGCGCGGCACCCGAGTGTCGACGCCAGCGACCCCAACCGCCGCGGCTTCACCTACGTCGCCCCCGATCCGGGTGCGCTCAGTGGCGTGGTCGGCAACATCCACAATCCCGGCGACTGGATGGAGTACCTGGTCGAGGTGCCGGCAGCCGGCGAGTACGACGTCTGGCTCTTCTACGGGCACAAGATGCTGGACTACCAGGTGCCCGACATGGGCGGCCGCAGCATGCTGAGCATCGACGGCGGGCCGGCGGTGCCGCTGCTGAACCTGCCCGACACGGGCGGCTGGGGACCGGTGCGCTGGGCGCGCTGCGCCAAGGTCAGCCTGGCCGCCGGGCAACGGGTGGTGCGCTGGACCAACCAGGTCGGCGGCGGCTTTGGTCTGGCGGGGTTCCTGCTGAGCGACGACCCGGCCTACCAGCCCAGCGGCACCAGCCCGGCGCCGGCCGCGGCCGGGCGGCACGCCGTGATCATCGCCGCCGAGAAGTTCCGGGCCAGTCAGGGCAAGCAGCTCAGCGTCAGCAGCTTCCCGGGCGGTGGCTCGAAGGACACTCTGCCCTGCCTGCCCGGCGTGGTGCAGCCGTCGTGGCGGGCCAGCAGCGGCGCGGAGGTGCACATCTGGCCGTCCGACCCGAACTCCTGCCGGGCCTTCAAGCTGATCATCGACCTGACGGCCGCCGATCCGGCCGCCGGAACGCTCCGCGTGGCGGGCCCCGAGTGCATCGTCTCGTTCTTTCCCGGCGACCGGTTCTTCGTCGAGAACCTGCCCGACGCGCTGGACAGCCCCGGCGAGTGGTACCTCGACCGCGCCGCCAGCGAGCTGCGCCTGCGGCCGCCGGTTGGGGCCGACCTGGCGACCGTCGTGGCGCCGCGGTTGCGGCAGTTGGTCCGCAGTGAGCTGGTCGGCGGCCGCGGTCTGGAGCACCTGCGATTGGAGGGCCTGACGTTCTGCGAGACCGACTACGCCCCGGGCGACGGCGGCATCGGCTACGGCATGGGGCAGCTCGGCACGGTCCACCTGGCCGGCGCCCGCGACGTGACGCTGCGGGACTGCCACTTCGCGCTGACCGGCCTCTACGCGGTGGCCGCCGCCGACTGCCAGGCGGTGCGCGTCGAACGCTGCCAGATCCGCGACAGCGCCCAGGGCGGGGTGCTGCTGCGCGGCTCCGCCGGCTGCACGGTCAGCGACTGCCAGATCGAGCGGTTGGGCGCGGTCTACAAGCACATCGGCGGGGTGGTGCTGGAAGGCGCGCAGACCTCCGACAACGTGGTGGAGCACAACCTGATCCGCGACAGCTCGCGCTACGGCATCAGCCTCAAGAACGCCGGGCTGCGGAACCGGATCGAGTTCAACCGCGTCGAGCGAACCAGTCTGGAGACCTACGACACCGGCGCCATCGAGGTCACCCAGGGCGACCGCCAGCAGCTCAGCGGCAGCCTGATCCGCGGCAACGTGGTGGCTGACAGCGTCGGCTACTCGAGCCGTTTCGAGCAACCGCAGTTCCTCTCGTGGGGGATCTACCTCGACAGCTTCGCCGGCGGCTACACGGTCACCGGCAACCTCTGCTACCGCAGCCACAACGGCGGCATCATGCTGCAGGGCGGCCGCGAGAACGTGGTCACGCACAACACGCTGGTCGACGGCAACCTGACCCAGCTCCACTTCGCCAACTTCGCCGACAATACCCGCGGCTCGCGGTTCGAGCAGAACATCGTGGTGGCCCGCGACCCGGCCAGCCGGCTGCTGTCGCGCGGCCGCCTGGCGCCGGAGGTGCTGCGGGCCGACCGCAACCTGTTCTGGCAGCCGGGCCGTAGTTGGCAGGCCGCCGGCGGCGAGTGGGAGCGGTGGCGGGCGGTGGGCTACGACGAACACGGTCAGATCGCCGATCCGCTGTTGGTCGACGCGGCCCACGACGACTACCGCTTGCAGCCCGGCTCGCCGGCCGCGGCCTTGGGGATCGACTCGACAGCCTGGCAGCAGGCCGGGCCGCGACCGCGCTGAGCAGGGCGTCAGGCCAGCTCGGGCTCGCGCTGCCAGTCCAGCCCGAGCGCTGCCCGCAGCACAATCTGGGCCCCGAGCTTGTCGAGCGCAGCGTTGTAGCTGCCGCAGAAGGGCGACTGAATGCAGGCCGGGCAACCAGCCGCGCAGCCGCACTGGGCAATCGCGTCGTGAGCCCGGCGGAGCAACAGGTCGAGCCGCTCGAAGCCGCGTTCGGTCAGGCCGACGCCGCCGGGGTGCTGGTCGAACAGGAACAGCGCAGGCTCGCCCATCTGGTGGTGCAACGCCACCGACGCGCCGCGGGTGTCGCGCAGGTCGCACATCGCCACCAGCGGCAGAGCGCCGGAGAGCGCGTGTTCGACACCGTGCAAGGCGGCCAGCGGGTCGACCGCATGTGCCAGCAGAAACTGCTGGAGCGCCGGGCTGGGCAGCAGCCAGAGCCCGCAGGTGAGCAGCTCCTGCGGCGGGCAGTCGACCACCTCGGTGCCGAGCACTTCGAAGCTGCCGAGCGCCTGGCGGCGGTAGCCGACGGTCTGCCGCGTCACGGTCAGGTCGCCGAACCCGGCCAGCAGCTCGCCGCACGACGCGTCGCGGGTGCTGCTGTCGATCTGCACCTCGACGCTGACCAGCGGGTTGGTGAACCAGTTGACCTCGACCGGTCGCACGGCGATCCGGCGTTCCTCCTCGTCGACCCGCTCGACCAGGTACTGCTCCCCCTCGTGCAGATGCACCGCGCCGGGGAAGCACTCGTCGTAGAGCCGCGCCGGGTCGACCGTCCCGAGCACTGCGGCGGTGTCGCTCTGTTGCAGCGTCAGGCTGCGGTGATCGGCGGTCCGCAGACTGACCTGCGCCGCCGGGTAGTCGTCGCGGGCGTAGAACCAGCGCTCGCCGCGTCGTTCGAGGAAGCCCTCCGCCGCCAGCAGCTCGGCCAGCACCGGGCTGCCACTGAGGGCCTGCAACTCCGCCTCGCTGAGCGGCTGTTCGTAGGCCGCGCAGAGCACGTGGCCGAGCCCGATGTAGGGGTTGCGCGGGTCGATCCGCGCCGCTTCGGTGGAGGCGCCCCAGAGATCGGCCGGATGGGCCGCGAAGTGCTGGTCAACGAGGCTCGCCCGGCAGACCAGTACCGCCAACGAAGCGCGCCGCGCGCGACCAGCGCGGCCGGCCTGCTGCCAGAACCCGGCCACCGTGCCGGGGAAGCCGATCATCACCGTGGCGTCGAGCCCGCCGATGTCGATGCCGGCTTCCAGCGCGACGGTCGAGACCACCGCCAGCAGCTCGCCGTTGGCCAGGCGTTCCTCGATCTTCCGTCGCTCGGCCGGCAGGTAGCCCGCCCGGTAGGCGGCGACCCGCGGCACCAGCGCCGGCTGCAGGCCCTCCAACGCGGCCCGCAGGTAACGTAGGATCAGCTCGGCTTCCTGCCGCGCCACGGCGAAGCCGAGGCTGCGGATCTGGCACTGCGCCAACTCCGCCAGCAGCCAGGTCGCTTCAATGTTGCCGCTGCGCCGTAGCCCCAGGGCGGCGTCGCGGAGCGGCGGGTTCCAGACCACCAGGTGCTTCGCCCCGCGCGGCGCGCCGTTCTCGCTGACCACCTCGCAGCGCCGGCCGAGCAGTTGCTCGCAGTGCTCGGCGGGATTGGCGATGGTGGCGCTGCAGGCAATCACCGTGGGACGGCTGCCGTACTGCTCGCAGAGCCGCCACAACCGCCGGAGGACATGCGCCGCGTGGCTGCCGAAGACGCCGCGGTAGAGGTGGATCTCGTCGATCACGACGTAGTCGAGGTGGCCCAGCAGCTCGCTCCAGAGCTGGTGCCGCGGCAGGATGCCGACATGCAGCATGTCGGGGTTGGTCAGCACGACGTTGGCGACCTGCCGCACCAGCCGCCGCTCGGCGGGAGGCGTGTCGCCGTCGTAGGTGGCGCAACGCACCGTGCGGGGCAGGCGCAAGGCCTCAAGCTGGCGGCGCTGGTCGTTGGCCAGAGCCTTCAGCGGAAACAGGTAGAGCGCCCGCCGGCGGCGGTCGGCCAGCAGCCGTTCGACGACCGGCAGGTTATAACAGAGTGTCTTGCCGCTGGCGGTGCCGGTCACCACGACCACGTCGCGGCCGGCCCGGGCGTGCTCGATGGCTGCGGTCTGGTGGGTGTAGAGCCGCTCGATGCCCTGCGCGGCGAGCGCCTGCTCGAGGGGCGCCGGCAGCGGGGGATCCAGCACGCCGTAACAGGCGGGCGCCGCGGGCAGCACCTCGTGCGCGACGATCTGCTGTTCGTAGCCGCGGGCCTGCTGCAGGCTGTCGAGGAAGGTGGCGACGTCCATCGGCCCCGGCCTGCTTCGCCTTGCGGTTCAGCGCTCCTGCGGTCCCAAGAGCTTCTCACCGGCGGCCAGCACCTGCTGCAGCGTGAACGGCTTGCCGAGCACCATGTCGACCCCGCTGGCGGCGATCTGGTCGGGCTGGAGCTGCTCGCGGAACCCGGTCAGCAGCATCACCGGTGTGCCGCGCCCGGATTCCTTGACGGCCCGGATCACCTCCCAGCCCGAAAGGTCTTCGGTGCGCAGGTCGGTGCAGACCAGGTCGAAGTGGGTGTTCTGGAAGCGCTCGATGCCCTCCCGGCCGCCGGCGCAGGTCTCGCAGGTGTAGCCGGCGATGGTGAACAGCTCGCTGAGCACCTCGCAGAGCGCCTCTTCGTCGTCAATCACCAGCACGTGCGGCACCGCCTGCCGTGGCTCGGTCTGGTCGGCCAGCAACGGCAAGGTGATGGTGACGGTCGTGCCGTGGTCCGGCGCGCTTTCGATGGTCACCTCGCCGCGGTGCCGGCTGATGATGCCGTAGGTCACCGAGAGGCCCAGCCCGACGCCGGTCTCGGCCTTGGTGCTGTAGAACGGGTCGAAGCAGGACTGCTGCTCCTCGGCGCTCATCCCGCGGCCACGGTCGACCACCGTCAGGATCAGCTCGCCGCCAGCGGTGTTGCCGTGCAAGGTGACGATCCCGCCGCCGGGGCTGGCCTCCAGCGCGTTGGTCAGCACATTGCCGACCGCTTCGACCAGCTCGTCGACGTTGGCCTGGACCTGCCCGTGGAAGGTGTCCAGCTCCAGCTCGATGTGGTACCGGGCCCCCGAGGCGCGCGAGAAGCCGGCGACCTGCTGGCGCGCCGCGTCGGCCAGGCGCTGCCAGAGGACTGGCGCATCGACCGGCTGGAAGTCGTCCTCGCTGCGTTCGCGGGTGAACTCCTGCAGCCGGCGGACCGTCTGCGCGGCGCGCCAGCCGATCTCCGAGATGGTCGTCAGGCCTTTCAGCACGGCGCGGTCCTCGGTCTGGCGCTGCAGAAGTTGGGCGCGGGCGAGGATCCCGCCCAGGGCGTTGTTGAACTCGTGGGCGACCCCGCCGGCCATCTGGGCGAGGGCCTTGAACTTGGCACCAGTGGTGGCCTCGGCCTGGGCATGGCGCAGCCGCGCCAGACTGTGCTCCTGCGCCTCCTGCAGCCCGGCGTCGCGGAGCGCCAGGGCGATGTGGAAGGCGAGCTGCTCGGCGAGGCTCTGCCGCTCGGCCAGCTCGGCGGCCTCCGGCGCGCAGTAGCCCAGCACGAGGGTGCCGTAATCGTCGCCCTGGAACAGCAACGGCACCGTCACGACCTGCTGCACGCTGGCCGCCAGGAGCCGCTCGGCGAGGAGGTCACCGGGCACCACCGGGAGGCTCCGGGCCCGGTACGGCGCGCCCTTGGCCTGCGCCAGCAGCGCGCTCTCGGCGGTCGTCAGCAGATAGCGGTCGACCGTCTGGTGGCAATCGTAGGCGCGCTGGGTGGGGTCCCAGCGGGCGACGGTCACCCAATCGGCTTCGAGCAGTCCCCGCAGATGCGCCACGGCGCGCCGGCAGAGGTCTTCGGGATCACGGTCGAGGTGCAGCGCCACGAGCGCCTCGCGGAGGCCGGCGGTGGCCGCGGTCGGCAGCGGCGCCAGGGTCGACGGGTCGCCGCGCAGGGCCTCCCAGAGGGTCTGCGCCAGCAACTGCCAGCGCTCAAAGCTCACCTCGACCCAGGGATCGAGACGGGCGCTGAACAGGCCGACCAGCCCGGCAAGCTGCCCGTGGCCGGCCAGCGGCAGCACCAGCGCCACCCGCACCCCACCCGCAGCGAGCGTCCGCTGCCAGGGGTCTTCGCCATGCTCATCGGGCTGCAGGCGCAGGTCGCTGGCCATCACCGGCTTGCCGTCGGCCAGCAACTCCAACAGCGCCGGCGGCTCCGGCACCTGGGCCGCCACGGCCGCCGGGCCGGCGGTCGACAGAGTCACCCACTGCCCCGCCTGCAGCCAGCGCACCGCCACGGTGGTCTCGTGGCTGGCCAGCAGCCGCGCGGCGCGCTCGGCGGCCGTCGGTTGCGGCAGGCGGGCCGTGGCCAGCCGCAGCAAGTCCAGCAGCACGCCGTCGCCGGCCGGCCCCAACCGGCTGCCGAGCGTTGCCACGTCACTGCCGATCCGAGGTTCCATCGCCGCGACCTTGCCACTTTCGTATCGACCGCCTTGTGGGTTGTCCATAGCGGTCGCTCCCCTAATACTACCATACGACACCCGCCGCGCCGCGGTCGGGCGGTGGAGCGCGCCCATGGTCCTGGTCACCGGTGCAACCGGCTTCCTCGGCGGACACCTGATCACCCGGCTGCTGGCCGACGGCGTGCCCCTCCGCGCCTTGGTGCGGCCCCGCTCGCCCCACCAGTTCCTGGCCCGCCGCGGAGTCGACCTCGCCTTTGGCGACGTCGCCGACCCGGCCAGCCTGCCCGCGGCCTGCGCCGGCTGCAGCGCCGTGCTGCACCTCGTCGGCCTGCTCCGCGAACCGCCCGGGGTCACCTTCGAGGCCGTCGTCGCCGAGGGCACGCGGAGTCTGGTGGACGCCGCCGTCACCGCCGGTGTTCAGCGTTTTGTCTATGTCAGCGCCATCGGCGCCCGGGCCGACGCGCCGAGCCGCTACCACCGCACCAAGGCCGCGGCCGAGGCCGCCGTGCGGGCGGCCGCCTTGGACCACGTGATCGTCCGGCCGTCCATCGTCTACGGCCCGGGCGACGCCTTGACCAGCCTCTTCCTGAAGGTCCCGGTGCCGCTGCCCGGCGGTGGCCACAACTACGTGCAGCCGGTCGCTGTCAGCGACCTGGTCGAGATCCTGGCGCAGGCCCTGCGGCGGCCCGAGGTGGCGGGCCAGACCTACGAGGTCGGCGGCCCCACCGCCGTCACCTTTGCCGAGTTCGTCCGCGAGCTGGCCCGCGTCAGTGGTTCACGGCTGCCCCACCCGCCGCTGCCGATGCGGCTGGCCGAGGCCCAGGCGTGGGTCTTCGACGCCCTCAAGAAGCCGCTCTACCGCCTCGGCCTGGAACCGCCGTTGAGCACCGACCAGTTGCTGATGCTGGCCGAGGACAACGTCTGCGACGTGGCCCGGGTACAGCGCGACTTCGGCCTGGCGTTGACCGACCTGACCACCGGCCTGCGCCGCCAACTGGCCCCGCAGGCCGCCTAGCGGAGAGCCCCATGGCGCGGCGAGCCGGGCTGCTGGCGACGCTGCTGCTGATGCTCACCAGCGGCTGCGGCCGCCCGCCGCTGGAAGCTGCCCTGGCCGAGCTGGCGACCGCCGAGCGCTGCGACCGGGCGCTCGAAGGCGCCGCCGATCCCGCGTCCCTCGAGCAGCAACGCGACGGCGCCTATCGGGCGGCCGAGACTCAGCTCCAGGCGGTGCTCGCGCGGCAGCCCGCGCCGCCTGCCGCGCGCCTGGCGGCGGCCACCCTGGCCTGGCACTACCACCAGGACCTCAGCGCCGCCCTACGCCACGCCAATGCTGCGGTCAGCGCGCTCGAGCAGGCCCCGGCGGCGAGCCTGGAGCAGCTCCAGCCCGGCGGTCAGCGCGGCGCGCAACTGCTGGCCGCGGCGCTGGCCTGCCGCGCTGGTCTGCTACTGAGCGCATACACCAACCCCAGCGACGCCGGGGCGCAGCCCGCCGCGGTGCCCGCCGGACCGCTCGACCAGGCCGCCGCCGACGCCCGACGCGCGGTGGCGCTCGATCCGCAGCCGCCCTACCAGACGCTGCTGGCCTCGATCCAACGCTTCGCCGCCGCCCCGCCGGGCGCCGCACCGCTTGACCCCGGCGCGCTGCAAGAGCGGCCGGCAAGCCCTGAGGAGTAACCGATGCGGCGACCGCGGCTGGCCATCACGATGGGCGACCCGGCCGGGGTGGGACCCGAGCTGGCGGTCCGCGTGGCGGCCGATCCGGCGCTGGCGGAGGTCGTTGAGTTGAGGCTGGTGGGCGCCGTCACGACCTTGCAGGAGGCCGCCCGCCAGCTCGGCTGCGCGACACCGCGGGCGGTGCTGGAGCCGGCCGGGGTCGGCGGGGTCTACCCCCGCGGCCGGATCGACGCGGCCTGCGGCGAGGCCGCCTGGCGCTGCGTCGCGGCGGCGGTCGGCCTGGCGCTGGCGGGCGAGGTCGACGCGGTAGTCACCAACCCGCTGCACAAAGAGGCGCTGCGCGCCGCCGGACACCTGCAGGCCGGCCACACCGAGATCCTGCGTGATCTGACCGCCGCGCCGCGAGTCGCAATGATGCTGGTCGGCGAGGGGTTGCGGGTCGTCCACACCACCGTCCACTGCAGCCTGCGGGAGGCCGTCGAAGGGTGTCGCCGCGAGCGCATCGTCGAGGTCCTGCAGCTCGCCGACGCCGCGCTCCGGGAACTCGGCCTGACGGCCCCGCGGCTGGGCATGGCGGGGCTGAATCCGCACGCCGGCGAGGGCGGGCTGTTTGGTCGAGAGGAGCTCGAACAGATCCGACCCGCCTGCGAGGCGGCGCGCGCCGCCGGGATCGACGTCGGCGACCCGCTGCCGGCCGACACGATCTTCCCGCAAGCGGTCGGCGGCCGGTTCGATGCGGTGGTGGTGCATTACCACGACCAGGGCCACATTCCGGCCAAGCTGCGGACCTTTCAGTACGACGCCGCGGCCGGTGGCTGGGGCGTCGTGGCCGGCGTCAACATCACGCTCGGCCTGCCGATCATCCGCACCAGCGTCGACCACGGCACGGCTTTCGACCAGGCCTGGCAGGGCACCGCCAGCGACGCCAGCCTGCGCGAGGCCATCCTCTGCGCCGCCACGATGGCGACGAGTCGGCAGGCCCGGCCGTGAGCCCGGGCGGTTGTCGCCGGGCGCGGCTTCGGCTATGCTGAGCGGGTCACAGGAGGTGCGGCATGACCGGCAAGGAGCGGCTGGAGACGGCCCTGGCGCATCGCGAGGCCGACCGCGTCCCGCTCGACCTCGGCGCGATGCCGTTCAGCGGGATCGTCACCGTGGCCTACCGCAACTACTCGCGCTACAGCGGCCTGGAGCTGCCCGAGCCGGCAGTCGCCGATGTCAAGCAGCAACTGGCCGCCTGTGACCAGCGGCTGCTCGAAACCCTGGGGGTCGACACGCGCCCGGTGCGGCGCGGCCGCTCGGCGAAGCAGACCGACGCCATCACGCGCGACGGCGCCTACGAGTGCTTCGTCGATGAGTGGCAGCTCGGCTGGCGGCGGCCGGTGCCCGACGGGCTCTACTTCGATCTCTTCCAGCACCCGCTGGCCGACCTGAGCCTGGAGGCCGTGAAGCGCTTCGCCTGGCCCGATCCCGCTGCGCCGGAGCGCTTTGAGGGCATGGAGGCGGAAGTCGCCACGCTGGCCGCCGGGGGCCATGCGCTGGTGATGGGCGGGTTCTGCGCGGGCGTCTGGGAGATGTCCCTGTGGCTGCGCGGCTATGACGGCTTCTACCTCGACATGGCCGCCGAACCGGAGCTGGCCGATTGGCTGATCGGCAAGATGGTCGACCTCAAGCTGGCCTATTGGGAACAGGCCCTGGGGCGGGTCGGGCAGTACGTCAGCGCCTGCTACGAGGCCGACGACCTGGGCGCGCAGGACGCCCTGATGGTCAGCCCGCCGATGTGGCGCAAGCTGGTGAAGCCCCACCAGGCGCGGCTGTTTGCCGGCATCAAGGCCCTGGCGCCGCATGTCAAGCTGGTCTACCACAGCGACGGCGCCATCTTCGACGTGATCGGCGAGCTGATCGACCTCGGCATCGACGCCCTCAACCCGATTCAGGTCAGCGCCAGCGGGATGGGCGACACCGCCCGGCTGAAGGCCACCTACGGCCGCGACCTCTGCTTCTGGGGCGGCGCCTGCGACAGCCAGCACACCTTGCCGCACGGCACGCCGGCCGCGGTCCGAGAGGAGACCAAACGGCGGATCGGCGACCTGGCACCGGGCGGCGGGTATGTCTTTGCGGGGATCCACAACATTCAGGCCGATGTGCCGCCGGCCAACCTGGAGGCGCTCTGGGAGACCTTCGCGGCGGAGGCGGGGTACTGAGGCGATGAGCGCCCTGCTCTGCCTCTGCTGCCTGCTGGCCACGCCCGCGGAGCCCCCGGCGCCGGGCTGGCAGAGCGTCACCTTCGCCCTCCGCCGGCCGCTGGCGGGCAGCGACGAAGCCGTGCTGCTGCGCCGCTGGCCGGCCTGGCAGCAGTCCTGGCGGCCCGACCGGCGGGCTCTGCCGCTGGCCCCGCCGACCGCCGGTGGCGACCTGCTGACCCAACTCGCCAGCCTCGACCGGGTCGCCGCGGCGGTCGGCCCAACGCGGCTGGTGGTGGTCACGCCGACCGTCGGCGAGGCCGGCTGGGAGACCAGCCAGAACCCCGTCTGGCTCCCGCTCGGCGGCCATCCAGTGGTGGTGGCGACGCCCCTGGCGCACTGGGCGGCCCAGCTCGGCACGGCCGCGGCGGAGCACCTGGCGCTGACCTGTGAAGGCTGGCACCGACCGCCGACGGCCGCGCAGTTCGGCGCCCAGATCGACGCGCTGGCGACCGTCGCGGCGGCCAAGGACAAGCACTTGGAGCTGTGGCTGCCGGCCACCGCGCTGCTGCCCGACCGCGCCAGCCCGGCCTGGCTGGCGGCGCTCACCGCCGAGCGGCTGGCGCGCCTGCAGCGGGTGCTGCTGTACGACAGCCACGCCGCCCGGCGGCCCGGCGGCCCGGACGAGGTGGTCCGGCCGAGCGCCCTGGCGCCGGCCGGCGACTACACCCGCCTGGCCACCGCCGCGGCAACCTGGGCGGCCAGCGGGGCCGATCTGCTGGACTCGCCCGCGGTGCCGCTGCGCACCGTGGCGCAGGGACAGGCCCAACTGGCCGATCTGGCCGCGGCCGGCTTCGGGCACCTGCTGCTCCGCGGCCGGCTGGACACCCCCCAGGCACCCGTCTGGAACGCCTTGTTGCAGGGCCTGCCGCGGGCGCAGGAACCGGCGGCCACGGCGCGAACTGGCGCGGAAGGAACTTAGCCGATGACGTCACGCAAGCTGCGGGGGATCTTCTGCCCCCACATGGTGCCGCTGGACGACCGCGACCGGATCAACGAGCCGGAGCTGCGGCGGATGGTCGAGTGGCTGATCCAAAGGGGCGTCCACGGGCTCTACCCGAACGGCAGCACCGGCGAGTTCACGCGGTTCAGCTTCGAAGAGCGCAAGGAGATCGTGCGGATCGTCACCGAACAGGCCGCCGGCCGGGTGACCATCATGGCCGGCGCCGCCGAGGCCAACGTCAAGACCACGCTGGCCGCCTGCGAGTACTACCACCGCATCGGCTGCGACACCGCCGCGCTGATCCCACCGATGTACTTCCCGGTGCAGCAGCCCAACATCCGGGAGTACTTCCTGACGGTGGCGCGCGAGTCGCCCATCGACCTGACGGTCTACAAGATCCCGCAGTTCACCAGCGACATCCACCTCGACACGCTCAAACGGCTGGCCGAGCACCCGCGGATCATTGGCATCAAGGACAGCAGCCGCGACTTCCCCGGCTACCTGACGATGATGCACGAGGTGCGGGCGATCCGACCCGACTTCAGCTTCCTGATCGGCTGCGAGGAGATCCTCTGCCCGTCGCTGCTGATGGGCGGCGACGGCGGCACCATCGCCACCTCGGGGGTGGTGCCCGAGCTGATCGTCGAGATCTACAACCGCACGGTGGCCGGCGATCTGGCCACCGCGCTGCCGCTGCAATACGCGCTGCTGCGGCTGATCCGGCAGTTGGTGTTCGGAGTCGAGTTCCCCGAGGGCGTGCGCGTGGCGCTGGGCGTGCGGGGCTTCCAGATGGGCGCTTCGCGGGTGCCGCTGAGCCCCGAGGTGCGGGTCGACGCCGAGCGCGTGAAGGCCGAGCTGACCAGCATCTTGACCGGCCTGCGCTGCGAGTTGCAGGCTGGCGACGGTCCGCCGGCGGTCTGCGCCGGCCCGGCCGCCGGCTCCCCGGCGGGCAGCTTCGACGAGGCAACGGTCCGCGCGCTGGTCGAGAAGGTCGTCCGGCAGTTGACGGCTGACGGCCGGTGAGCGCGCTTGGGCTGCTGGAAGTACGGACCTTCACCGCCAGCATCGTGGTGGCCGACCTGATCACCAAGGCGGCCGGCGTCGAGCTGCTCAACCTGGAGCTGAACGACCTGTACGGCACGCTGCTGCGGGTGACCGGCGAGACCAGCGCGGTGCAGGTCGCGATCGCCGCCGGCGAGGCCGCCGCCACGCAGCTCGGGGCGGCCTTCACCGGCACTGTGGTGCCGCGGCCGGCGGCCGACGGCCGGCGTTTCAACCAGGCGCCGCCGGTGGTCAGTTGGCTGCTCGGCGCGCCCGACCCGTTGTACCCCCGACCGGAGGATGACATGGCCGATCAGGGCAAGGCCCTTGGATTCGTCGAGACCCAGGGCGTCACGGCCTGCTACGAGGCGCTCGACGCGATGCTCAAGGCCGCGGCGGTGGAGTACGTCGGCCGCGAGAAGATCGGCGGCGGCTACGTCGCGGTGATCGTCCGCGGACCGGTCAGCGACGTCACCACGGCGGTCGAGGCTGGAGCCGCCGCGGCGCGGCAGGTCGGCGGCAACTTCATCGCCAGCCACGTGATCGCCCGCCCGCACCCCGGCGTGCTGCGGATGATGCCGCGGGAGTAGCAAGACGCCCCGATGCCACAATACCTTTACCGCGTCCAGCCGACGCGCCTCGCGATGCTCACCGACGGCCCGACCGCCGCCGAGAGCGACAGCATCCGACGCCACTTCGCTTACCTCAAGGAGCACACCGTGGCGGGGACGGTGCTGCTGGCCGGCCGCTCGTTGACCGTCGACGCCCGGACCTTCGGCATCGTGATCTACCTCGCCCCCGACGGCGCCGCCGCCAACGACTTCGCCGCCAACGACCCGGCCGTCCGCGACGGCGTGATGCGCGTCGAGGTCTTCCCGTTCGGCATCGCCCTCTGGTCAGCCGCCGGTCCAGGCGGCGAGGCCGTCGTGACGGGCTGACCGGCCGCTGCGCGGAGCGCCTGGCATCGCGAGTCGTGCAGGGGGCCAGCCCGCTTGCGCTAGCGGCGCCAAATCTGTACAATTACCCGTACAGCTTAC
Organism: Fimbriimonadaceae bacterium; assembly: GCA_020850355.1. Lineage (GTDB taxonomy): Bacteria > Armatimonadota > UBA10988 > UBA10988 > UBA10988 > JADZEX01. The sequence continues at coordinate 52,615 of JADZEX010000076.1, forward strand.
ACCGAGCGCCTCGACAAACTGATCACCAACTGGGAACACCATGGACGCTATGAGCTACACGTCGGCACGGGCGCAATTGGCTCGGACGATGGATCGTGTCTGCCAGGACCACGAAGTCGTGGTGATCACGCGACAGCGTGCCGAGCCGGTTGTGATGATGTCCCTGGGGGACTACGAGTCGCTGACCGAGACGGCCTATCTGCTGCAGACAGCTGCCAACAACCAACGGCTGCTCGACGCCCTGCAGGATCTCAAGGCCGGCCGGGGGCGGAAGCTGGAGATCGTCGATGGACGTCTTGTGGAGCCCTCAGGCAGAGGAGGATCTGCGCCACTGGGCAGCGAGTGATCCGGCCAAAGTCGCTCGGATCGCGCGCTTGGTCGACGATGTCAAGCGGCACCCGTTCACCGGCCTAGGCAAACCCGAGGCGCTCCGGCACTCCCTGGCAGGCTTGTGGTCACGTCGCATCGACCGTGAGCATCGTCTGGTCTACCGCGTCGAGGAAGACCGCATCCAGATCGTGCAGGCTCGCTACCACTACTGAGTCGGCCGCCACGGCCGCAGCTCGGGACCGCAGAGGATCTGGTCCAGCTTGCCGCTGGCCAGCGCCCGACCCGCCAGGGCGCCGGCCGCGGACCGGTCGAGGGCCATGCAGTCGACCTCGTCGAGGCCATTGGGCTGGCCGAGGTCCAGGAGCGCCTCGGCCGCCGCCGGGTTGCCGACGATGGCCAGCCGTTGGCCGGCGGCCACCAGCGGTTGCAGGCGCGAACGGGCGGCCTGGTAGGCGGCGGCGTGGGTCACCGCGGCCGGCACGGGGTTGGCGCTGAGCGGCAGGTAGACCAGGCTCAGGGCAACCTGCAGCGTCAGCGGCCAGGCCGGCGGGCGGCGGGCCGCGGGCAGTTGCAGCAGTTGGGCGGCGAGCCAGGCCGAGCCGACCGCCAGGCTGGCGTAGAACTCCAGCAGGTAGTTCCAAGACGAGCCGCAGGCGATGCCGCTGGCCGCGGCGACCAGCAGCGCCAGCCAGCTGTACCAGCAGGTGGCCTGCCCCTCCCGGCGCGTGGCCGGCGGGAGCGACCGCCAGGCCAGCAGCACCCAGACCAGCCACGGGCCGGTGGTCGAAATGGGCCTGAAAGCCACCTCGAAACAGCGGCCCCAGTCTTCGATCGGCCGCGCCAGGCCGGCCAGGTAGCAGCCGTCGGTGGCGGCCTGCAGGATCCCGATGGCGGCGGCCAGCAGCAGCAGCCAAAGCGCATAGATGACCAGCCCGCGGCGGCGGCGGGTTGGCCAGAGGGCAGCCAGCAGCGCCACTGGCGCGCTGACCATGGTGGCCTTGGTGAGCGCCGCTGCGGTCAGCAGCAGCGCCGCCAGCAGGGCACTCGGCCGGCCGCGGGCGCGCAGGCCGACCAGGAAGCCGGTCAGCGCCAGGGCCACCGCCAGGCCATCGACCCGGGCACGCAGGGCGAACACGAAGCCCGGTCGGGAGGCCAGCAGCAGCGCCGCCACGAGCCACGGCCAGGGGCTGCGCCCAGCGGTGGACGCCAGCCACCGCACCCCCAGGGCGAGCGCCGCCAGCAGCGGCAGCAGGGCCAGTAGCCGGGCCGCCAGCAGCGGCGCCACTCCCAGCGCGGCGACCTGCGCGGTCAGCCAGGGGTGCAGCGGACCGTAGGGGTTGAAGGGCACGGGTGGCTGGTGGTGATCGCCGTAGGGCAGTTGGCCGTGCTGCCAGTACCAGACGAGGTTGGCGACCTGCACCTCGTCGACCCCCATGGCGTGCGGTCGGGTGAGCTGGTAGCCAGCAATCACCAGCCAACCGGCCAGCAGCAGGCACAGCGCCAGGCGGAAGCTGGAACTACCGGCGCCGAGATCGTCGTGACCGGCCGCCATGGTCCTCCCTGTCGGTGCGCCCCCATTGTGGCACGGCCCGTGACTGGCGGCAAGAGCGCCTCCGACGTCACCGCAGCGTCATTGACAGCCCTCTGGCCAATGGTACGATGGGGTATGGTGACGGCTCGTAGCGAGGTCGATCAAGCGCTCGGGTGGACCGCGGTGTGGGACCACCTGGCCGAGGAGCTCGGCGCCGGGCGAGCCGAGCTGACGACGCCCGGGATCCACCTCACCGGCGTCCCCCCGCGACCGCGTCCCTACCTGCGCCCACCGGCCGGTCTGCTGACCGCCTTCCACTGCCCCGGTTGCCTGACGGTCGCGGCAGCCCCCGGCTTCGTCGGTTTCGCCCACGCCTGGCTGCACCACTGCCACGATGCCGACGGCGCGGCGCAGCCGGAGGGCCTGCGCTGGCTGCGCGGACACCTCGACCGCGGCGGCGCGCGGCTGTTGTCGTTGCAGCAGTACGCCCTGTTCCGCGGTGACACCCCGCCAGCCACCGACCCGCGGGTCCGGCTGCTGCAGCCGGCCGACGGCCCGCTGCTCCAGAGCGAACTCGGCTGGGGCGAGGAACAGACCGCGGAGTGGCTCGGCCGCGGGGTCTACGGCGCCTTTCTCGGCGACCGCCTGGCCTGCCGGGTGACCTGCTTCCGAATCAACGAACGGGTCGCCGAGATCGGGGTCCGGACGCTGCCAGAGTTCCGCGGCCAGGGCCTGGCGACGCACACCGTGCAGCATGCCGCGACGGCGCTGCTGGCCGAGCACCATGCCGTGCTGTACACCTGCGGGACCGAGAACGAGGCCTCCCTGGCCGTCGCGCAGCACCTCGGCGCGCACCACTGCGGGGATCTCCTGGTGGTGGTCGGCCAGCAGCAGCACGAGCCCGCTTAGCCAGCCGCCAGCGCTGGTGTAATAGCGGGTGCCCGGCACGACACTCAACGGCGGCCTGTCTGACGACGGGTGGAGACGCCGTCGATGCAATCCTTCAACGACGAGCCACGCAAGATGAGTCCGCCGCAGATCGCGGCGGTGACCGCGGTGGGGGTCTGCGCGCTGGCTTTCGTGCTGAAGCTCTGGATGGCCCGCGCAATCGGCTCGGTCGCCATCAGCGCCGCGGCCTGGCACGCCGTGGCCGGCCTGCTCTACGCGCTCCTGATGCTCGGGATCCTCCACTCCCCGACCGAACAGGCCGCCGAGGAGGACCTCAGCGACGCCGAGCGCGAGTACCTGCAGTACCAGGGCGGCCTGCAGATCAACGTCAAGCGCCACGAGGCCTTGCTGGCGTTGGCCGGCAGCCTCGGCCTGATGGCCGTCTCCTACCTGATCTTCCGCCGCGTGCTCGGCGCGCAGCCCAGCCAGGTCGGGGCGGTCACGATGCCGCTGGTCGGCCTCGGGCTGATCTTCTTTGGGATGCAGTTCCTCGGCCGCTTCACCGAGCGGGTCGGCCTGCAGCACGAAACGCCGGGCCTGGTGGCGACCTCGTTCCATGCGCGGACCGACGCCTTCGCGACGATCCTGGCGATGCTGGCCCTGGTCGGCGTGGCGATGGGGTTCAACAGCGAGCGCTACCTGGCGGCGCTGATTGGCCTGCTGCTGGTGGCCGACGCCGCGCAGTTGTTCGTCGACGCGACCCGCCGAATCGTCGGGCTCGAAGAAGACAGCCCGACGGCGCAGGTGCCCTTCTGGGTGCGCCTGCGGCAAGCGCTGCGGGCCTACGCCGAGCAGATGCCGCCGATCATCCGCTGGCTGCTGCGCTACGAAGACGCCATGAGCGCGGCCGAGTTGCGGCAGGCGCGGCGGGTGGCGGGCCTGGTCTGCCTGGGCCTCTACCTGCTGACCGGCTTCAACCAGGTCCAGCTCGGCCAGCTCGGCGGCGTGAAGGTGCTCGGCCGCTGGCATCACATCGCGCAAGCGGGGCTGGTCTACGCCCTGTGGCCCTTCTCGTCGGTGCGGATCGTGCCGGTCGACCGGGTCCAGCGCGTCACCGTCGGATTCTCGATGGCCCGCGCCTGGTCCCCGCATCAGGAAACCCGTGACGTCGGCATGATGGCCTGGGAACAGGCCGACGGTGACAACAAGCTGTTCACGATCCGGCCGACCGAGTCAAAGTTCATGCTCGGCGACACGACCCAGGTCGAGACCCACGTCGCGTTGACCTACACGGTCTCGCGCAATGCCGTGAAGCAGTACCTGTTTGGCTTCGAGCGACCCGAGAACCTGGTGCAGCGCGCGACGCAGCAGGCCCTCCAAGAGCTGATGCTGGTACGGCGCCTGGATGCCGTGCTGGTCGAGGACCGCAGCGGGCTGGAGCGCCAGGTCGAACAGCAGGTGCAGCGGACGCTCGACGAGCTGGGCAGCGGCATCGTGGTCGAGAAGTGCATGATCCGCAGCGTGCATCCGCCGGTCGAGGTCCTGGCGAGCTTCGTCGACGTGGCCTCGGCGATTGAGGACAAGGCCCGCGAGGTGAACGAGGCCGAGGGCTATGCCCTGCGCACGGTCGAGCTGGCCAAGGGCGAGGCCGAGCGGTCGCTGAACAGCGCCAAGGCCGACGCGATGCGGCGGGTCACCGAAGCGCGCGGGCAGACCGAGGGGTACCGCCGCGTCTTTGCCGCCGCGCTCGCCAACCCGGCGGCGGTCCGCGACCGGCTGACCATCGAGTCCCAGGAGCGGCTGCTGAGCGGTCGCAAGAAGGTGATCCTGCCGCGGGCCGCGGGCCGCGGGCGGCCGACCATTTGGTTCAGCAACAGCAACCCGGCGCCGGTCGCGGCCGGCGACGCCGATGGTCCGCCCCCGCCCGTTCCAAGCCCACCGCCGACCGCGCCGCCCGCCGGGGCCGGCGCCCCCGCTGAGGGCGGTCCGGCCGCGGGCGGTGAAGCGGCGCCGGCGGGCGAGGGCGGTGCGGCCGCCGCGGCTGGCGGAGCAGGCTGAGTTTGGTGCGGGTCGTAGCGGCCCAGAGACGACGAGGACGGCATCATGGACAACCAAATCGTACGGACCCGGGTCCGCTGGCTGGCAGCCGGCGCGCTCTTCCTGTGGCTCTCCAGCGCCTTCTTCACGGTGCAGGAAGAGGAATACGCGGTGGTGCTCTTCTTCGGGCGCCCGGTGCGGATGGTCAGCAACTCCGGCCTGAAGCTGAAGTTCCCGTTGCCGGTCAACACCGTCGCGCGGGTCGACCGCCGGCTGCTGGTCTACGATACCATCGCCACCGAGTACCTCACGCGCGACAAGAAGAACATCGTCGCGCAGTGCTACGCGGTCTGGAAGGTGACCGACCCGGCCGAACTGCTGCGCCGCTGCGGCGACCGGCTGAGTGCCGAGCAGAAGCTCGACGAGCATCTCAGTTCGGCGCTGGGCGCAGCCTTCGGGCAGCAGAACTTCGACAATCTGGTCAATGAGGACCCCGAGAAGGTGCAGATCGACGCCACCATGAAGGGCGTCGAGAAGGCCGTCAACGAGGTCGTCGCGGACCGCAAGTACGGCATTCAGGTGGCCAGCATCCACCTCACCCGGCTGAGCTACCCCGACGCCACACTCGATGCGGTCTTCAAGCGGATGCGCGCCGAGCGCAAGGCCATCGCCGAGAACTATCGCGCCGAAGGGACCCGTCTGGCGACCGGCATTCGCAGCGAGGCCGACCGCCGCAAGACCGAGATCCTGGCGACGGCCCAGGCGCAAGCCGACCGCATCCGCGGTCAGGCCGAGCAAGACGCGGCGCGGATCTTCTCGAACAGCTACCGCGGCAATCCGGCGTTCTGGCGCTACTGGCGCAAGCTGCAGGCGATGGAGAAGGTGATCGACAAAGACACCACCATCTACATGACCCCGGATGTCGAGCTGTTCAGCCCGCTCGTCTCACCGCCGCCCGCGCGTTAGGAGCCACCGCCATGAAGCGCCTGTTCCGCGGCTGGTCCTGGGAGCACTGGTACAACCTCGCGCGGGAGGACATCGAAGCCGCCTACGACAGCGTCCGCCGCGCCGTCCGGGTGGTCGTTTACGCCGGCGTGGCGGTCTGGGTCCTGTCGGGCTTCCACGCCATTCGGCCCGACGAAGTCGGCATCGAGACCGTCTGCGGCGCCGTCTTGCGCAGCGTCGAGCAGCCCGGGTTGCGGTACCGCCTGCCGTGGCCGGTCGGCGCCGTGCAGCGCGTGCCGATGCAGCGTCAGCAGCGGGTCACCGTCGGCCTCGCCGACGGCGGCCTGACCGCCGACCAGCGCCTCGGCAAGGCCGCCACCAAGGCCCTCGATACGACCGTCGCCGACCGCTTCGACCAGGATGTCGACACCAAGGGCAGCAAGCTCGATGAGGTGATCAAGGAAGGTCAGAAGAAGCAGCTCTCCGAAGGCGCGCGGATCCAGCTCGGTGACGGCTTGTCGCTGCTGACGGCCGACCACAACGTGATCCAGGTGCAGGCCGTGGTGCAGTACACCATCCGCGACCCGCGGCAGTGGCTGTATGCCACCGAAGGCGCCGATCTGGTGATCCGTCGCGCCGCGACCTCGGCGTTGTTGCAGGAAGCCACCGCCACGGGGGTCGACCAACTGCTGACCACCGCACGGGTGCAGACCCAGGAGCGGGTCAAGCGCGAGGTCAACGCCGCGCTGCGGCCGTTTGCCCTGGGCGTCGACGTGGCTGGCGTCGAACTCCAACGGGTCGCCCCGCCGACCGCGGTCGAGCCCTCCTTCCGGAGCGTCAACTCGGCGCGCGAAGAGAAAAACACCGCGGTCAACGAAGCGGACCAGTATCGCGGGACCATCGTGCCCGAGGCCTCCGGCACCGCCAGTCGGATGGTCTCCGAGGCCGAGGCCTTCCGCAGCACCCGGCTGGCCGAGGCCTCCGGCGAAGCGTCGCGCTTCAACGGCGTGCTCCGCGAGTACCGCGCCAGCGGCCCGCTAACCGGCGAACGGCTGCGCCTGGAGACCGTCGAGCGCGCCCTGGCGAAAGCCAGCCGGGTGCAGGTCGGCTCCGGCCTGGACGTCGTGATGACCACCCCGCCGCCGGGCCAGGGCCCCTAAGGAGCCGCCATGAGCGACGCCAAACCGCCCGCCGGGGAGCATCACCACGGCCCGCATTGCCAGCACGAGCACGAGCCTGGGCCGGGCTGCCAGCACGAGCACCAGCACGGCCCGGATTGCCAGCACGGGCACGACCATCATCACCACCACGGGCATGAGCATGGGCCGGGCTGCGGGCATGAGCATCATCACAGCGAGATGGCCTTCCACTCGCACGGCTCGGCCGAGATTGAGCTCGACTTCAGCATCATGCTGGGGATCAGCCTGCTCTGTGGGACCTTCATCCTGTTCGGGCAGGTGGCCCGCTGGCAGGGCGCTGAAGGGCTGCTGATCAACACCTGCTTCGTGCTCGGGATCCTGGTCGGTGGCGCGATCCCGATGTTGGAGGCGTTGCCGAACCTGCTGCGGATCCGGCCGGACATCGAGTCCCTGATGGTCTTCGCCGCCGTCGGCGCCTGGGCGCTCGGCGAGCCGCGCGACGGCGCGATGTTGATGTTCCTGTTCTCCGGCGCCCGGGCCCTCGAGGCGTTCGCCGTCGGCAAGACTCGCCAGAGCCTGCGGGCCCTCAAAGAGCATTGGAAGGAAAGCGCCACGCGGCTGCGTGATGGCGAGGAGGAGACCGTCCCGATCTCCGAGCTGCAGCTCGACGATGTCGTGCTGGTGCGGCCCGGCGAGCGGATCCCGCTCGACGCCCTGGTCGTCGGGGGCTCTTCGGCGGTCAACGAAGCGGCGATCACCGGCGAGCCGCTGCCGGTCGACAAAGAGAGCGGCGCCAGCGTCTTCGGGGGCACCCTCAACCTGCAGGGCGTGCTGCGGATCCAGATCCAGTCGACCGTCGGCGAATCGACCCTGGCGCGCACGATTCGTCTGCTCGAAGAAGCGCAGGAGCAGGAAGCCCTGACGCAGCGCGTCGTCGAGTGGGCCACCGAGCACTACTCCACGCTGGTCCTGCTGGCCACCATCTTCGTCGTGGTGATCCCCTACCTCTACTTCCGGCAGCCGATCAGCGAGACGGTGACCCGCGCGCTGACCCTGCTGGTGGTCGCCTCGCCCTGCGCCCTGGCGGTGTCGACTCCGGCCACGCTGTTCTTCGCCATCACCGCGGCCAGCCGGCGGGGGATCCTGCTGAAGGGCACGGTGCACCTCGAAGCCGCCGCCGCCGTGCGGGTCGTGGCGCTCGACAAGACCGGCACGCTGACCCGCGGTGAGCCGCACGTCACCGGCGTGCATGTGCTGCCGACCCAGGACCAAAACGCCCTGCTCGCCATCGCGGCGGCGGTCGAGCGGCTCAGCGAGCACCCGCTGGCCAAGCCGGTGGTCGACGAAGCGCGGCAACGCGGGCTGACCATCGTCGAGGCGACCGACTTCCAATCGGTCACCGGCCGCGGCGTGCAGGCGCTGGTCGGCGCGCAGTTGGTGCGCATCGGCAGCCCGATCTGGATGCGCGAGTGCGCGGTCGACTACCCGGCGGCGCTGCGCGAAGTGGCCGTGCCGCTCGAAGAGCGCGGCGAGCGCAGCCTGCTGGTGGCGGTCGACAGCCAGGTGGCCGGTCTGATCGCCGTGGCCGACACGATCCGTCCCGAGGCCGCGGCGCTGGTCCGTGACCTCAAGCGCACGGGCATCCGGCGGGTCGTGATGCTGACTGGCGACAGCCGCGCCGCGGCCGAGGCGATCGGGGCGCAGTGCGGTTTGGACGAGGTCCGCGCCGAACTGCTGCCGCAGCACAAGCTGGAGGCCATCGAGGAACTGCGTGAGACCTACGGCCGCGTGGTGATGGTCGGTGACGGCGTCAACGACGCCCCGGCCCTGGCCCGCGCCGACGTCGGCGTGGCGATGGGCGGGATCGGCTCCGACCTGGCCCTCGAAAGCGCCGACGTGGTGCTGACCACCGACGACCTGTGGCGCCTGCCCGCCTTCCTCGACCTCGCCAAGAAGTCGACCCGCATGTTGCTGTTCAACCTGGCGGTCTCCCTGGCGGTGATCTCAGTGCTGGTGGCGCTGGTGATCTCCAGCGTCAGCACCGGCCGCAACCTGACCCTGGTGCAGGCCGCCATCGGTCACGAGGGCAGCACCATCTTCGTGATCCTGAACGCGATGCGGCTGCTGCGTTGGAAGAGCCGCTACGACTATCGGCTGTGAGGCCGGCCCCGCCGATCCCCCCACGGCCGCGGCGCCAGCGCCGCGGCCGTTTGCTGTTGGGCGGATGACGAACAGATCGCTTTCGCACCCATCAGCCCCAATCGGATCATTTTCGCACCGATCGGAACGATTCCGTAGCGGCGGGCGTTGTTGGGAGCGACTGCGGTCCCAATGGGGTGGAGTGATGGTCACGACCGGCCGAGAGGCCCAACCGCTGGGCCAGCTTGCCCTGCACACCAGCCTTAGCCTTCGGTTGCCGCCGCCGCACGTGCGTAGTTACGCGCGACCCGGGGCACGCCGCACCGTGATTGAGCCAACGTTCCGGGAGGAGCACTACCCGGCGGACTACGGCAATGACGGCAGCCTGGTCGCGAATCTTCGTTTCGCCTTCCGCAACGAGCCCTTGGACCTGGCCGTGGTGTGGGCGGCGCTCCAGGCCCTGGGCTCGACCGAGGTAGAGCGCTGGGTGCAGCGTGAGCCGACCGGGGAATATGCGCGGCGCGCCTGGTTCCTGTACGAGTTCTTGGGCAACTCGGAAGTGGACCTGCCTCCGGCACGCGACGGCCGCTATGCCGCGGTGTTGGACGATCGGCGCCACTACACGGCCCCGGCCGTGCGGTCCCGGCGCCACCGTCTCTGGAACAACCTCTGGGGCGACCACCGACTCTGCCCCGTGCTGCGTCGCACCGAGCATCTGGAGCAGCGGACCCGCGAGCACTGGAGCGCGCGGGCGTTGGCGCTGACCACCGCCCACGATCCCTCGACCCTGGCGCGAGCCGTCCACTACTTGTACACCCACGAGACCCGCTCGTCGTACGCCATCGAGGGTGAAGCGCCGAGCGAGCACCGCATCGAGCGTTTCGTGCAGGCGCTGCAGCGGCTCCAGAGTGACCACTGGGAACCGCGCGACCCGGCCGCGTTGATCGCGATGCAGAACCAGATTGTCGAGAGCCGGTACGCGGCGACAGGCTGGCGCACGTTCCAGAGCTTCGTCGGCGGCCTGGGCAACGACCAACGGATGCGGCTGTACTACCTCTGTCCGCGGCCGGAGGATGTCCCAGAGCTGATGCAGGGCTGGGCCGACCTCTCGGCGAGCTTGCTGGCTGCTGACCTCGACCCGGTCCTGGCAGCGGCAATGCAGTCCTTCGCATTCGTTTTCATCCACCCCTTCGAGGACGGCAACGGGCGGCTGCACCGCTGTTTGATGCACCACATGCTGGCCCAGCGTGGGTTCACGCCGGAAGGGGTGATCTTCCCCATCAGCGCAGCGATCTTGCGGCAGCGGCGGCTGTATGATCAGGCCCTCGACACCTTCTCGGCGCGGGTGCGCGGCGCCGCGCGCTGGCAGTGGGCCGCCGACGGCACTGTCCAGGTGATCGACGACACGCTCGATCTCTACCGATTCTGGGACGCCACGCCGCAGGCTGAGTACCTCTACGATCGCGTCGTCGAGACGATTGAGGTCGACCTCCAGCAGGAGCTCAACTTCCTGGTCCGCTTCGACGCCGCCTACGCCGCGGTGATCGCCGTGGTCGACATGCCGAACCGCCGCGCCGAGCTGATGACGCAGTTGCTGCTGCAGAACGAGGGGCACCTCTCCAAAGGCAAGCGCGGCCACTTCGCCGAGCTCACCGACGCCGAGGTCGCCGCGATGGAGGCCGGCGTGCAGGCGGTCCTGGCGCACACCACCGACCTCACCGTGCCGCGGCCTTAGCCCGCCGGCGTCAGCTCGACATCGTCGAACCAGACCTCGCCAAGCTGGTCCATCACGTTCAGGTAGACCCCCACCTCGCCCGCGGCTGGCCGGCAGTCGGGCAGATGCAGTTCGCGCCAGAGGCCGCCGGTGTTGAGGCCCACCGCCTGCCGGGTGCCGGCAGTGGTGCCCGTCACCCAGACCTTCACCGCGCCGCCGAAGGTCGGGCCCGTGCGGTACCAGACCCGCAGTTGATAGGTCTTGGTCGGCTCCACCGTGACCGCCTGGTGCCAGCGCGCCCAAGCCAAGGTGCCCTTGGCCGCGCGCTCGGCCTCGGCGGCCAGGGCGGTGCAGCGAACCCGGCCGGCGGCCTGGCCGTGGCGCGCGGCCGTGGTGTCACGTGCCAGCTCGAAGGCGCCGCACTGCACATGGCCGCGCCAGCCGTCGCCCTGCTCAAAACCGCCGTCGCGCAGCAGGTTGGCGGCGGCCGCGGCCGGCGGGGCGCTGGTCAAGAGCCACACCGGCCGCCAGAGCCCGCCGGCGCCGAGGTTGTCCTCGACGCAGACCACCAGCACGTTCGGGCCATCCCGCCGCACCGCCGCGCTGACCTCGAGTTCGAAGGTCTTCTTCCAGGACTCCGTGTCGCCCTCGAAGGGGTACGGTCGAGTCAGTAGCAACTGGCCGTTGAGCCAGACGCGGCAGGCTTCGTCGACCGCCCCGAACAGGATCCGGGCCGTCTGATCGGCCGGCGCGGCTGGCAGGCTGAAGCTGGTCCGGTACCACGCCAGCCCGTCGTAATCCCCGCCGTGCGCCGCTCGCCAGGCCGCGCCGACGGGTTGCTCTTCCCAGGCGCTGCTGGCCTGGATGCTCAGCCAGTCGCCGGTCGCGTGGTCCGGTCGGAACCAGCCAGCCGCCTCGCCCTGGCGCTGCGGGTCCCACTGAAACTGCCACGGGTCGCCCAGCCGCGTGCCCGGTTCGCGCATCAGCTTCACCAGCGCGCGGTCCCAGGTACGGCTCTCGGCCCACTGCAGGTAGGCCATGTTGGCGCCGAGCCGATCTTCCACGTCGGCCCGGAAGCGGTCCAGCGTGTCGAGCGCCGTGGCGTAGGTGTCCAGGTCGCCGGTCCGCGGATACTCCCGCGCGGCCACCTGCACCGCCAGGGTCAGCTCCGCGTGGCGCAAGCCCTGTTCCAGAAACGCCACCCGCGCCACCGCCGTCGCGTCGCCCGTGGCGGCTGTCTGCGCTGCCGCCAGCAGCCGTTGGCCCTGCTGCATCACCGCCGGCGTGAAGATCCGGTCGGCGGCCTGGTAGAACGTCGACCAGTGCAACTTGGCCTCGTCGTAGAGCTGGTCGGTGACCGCCGCCGAGACCGCCGCCCAATGCTCCTGATAGGCCCGCACCGCCGCCGCCGCCGGGCCAAAGGCGGCGTAGTACTCCTGCAGCACCGCCTCCGGCGTCAGCTCCGGCCGGTCGTGCAGCCGGGCCAGCAGATAGAGCGTCGGGCCCTGCGTGGCGTACTGCCCGGTCAGGCTGTCGAAGTCGGTCCCCACCAGGCCGCGCTGCGCCGCGAAGCGGAAGTCCTCGCCCAGCGGCAGCGCCACGTTGAGCGGCAGGTTGTGGCCGTCGAGCAGGTAGTTCGGCCGCAGCAGCAGCCGCGCGCCCGCCGCCGACCAGCCTTCCCACTGCTCGCGAAAGGCGGCCCGCTTGGGCGCCGTCCAGGGGAACATCAGCGCCGGCACGATGCCGATCAGGATGCGCTCGTTGAGCTTCGTCCGCCGCGGCGGCTGCACATAGTTGGCGTAGGCGTAGCCCATCACGACGGCTTGGGGGGCGATCTGCTCGGCCTCCCGCTGGATCGCCAGGTAGAACCGAGCATAGCGGTCGGACAGCGATCCGAGTTGGTCGACCCAGTCGGCCTGCCCGGCCGCGAACGCCGTGCGGGCCGCGGCCAGCCGTTCGTCGACCGAGGCCGCCCCCGGATCCGGTTCGTCCAGGGCCAGGCAGCCGGCACAGGTGCAGCGGCCGGGGGTGTCGTTCTCGCTGGCGTCGACATACGGCCGATCCGGCCCCCGTCGCGCGGCCCAGTCGGCGACCTTCTGCCGCGCCACGCCGGGCGCGCTGACACACATCGCAATCAGGCTGGGTGCCGCGCCAAAGTAGGTCGGGTCGCCACGCCGCGTGCCGTCGGGCAGCAGGTTGAAGTACTCCGGGTGGTCCTTCCCAAAGCGCTGCCACCAGTCGGTGTAACTGTGCGCCATGTCGAGGTTCACACCCATCGCGAAGCGGTGCCGGCGGAGCCACTTGCCCTGCTCGTTGAGGAACTGCGAGCGGTGCCGCTGGTCGGCCCAGCCGGCCGCCGCCGCCCCGTAACTGCCGTCGCGCCAGCGGGTGTGGAGGAAGGGCGGCGCCAGCTCCTGGTCAGCCCGTCGGATCACGACCTCGCGCCGCGGCGGGATCACCTCGCCGAGCGGCCCCGGCCACAGCCAACGACAGCCCAACTCCTGCTCCAGCAAGGCATAGACCGCGAACAGCGTACCGACGCGGGTGCGGTTGCCGTGCTGGATCCAGAACACCTCGCCGGGGCTGTCGTCACCGACCAGGAACAGCCGCGGCCCCCGCTGCCGCAGCAAGGCGTGGTTCGGAGCCAGGCCGGCGGCCGTCAGGCCAGCCTCCCGCGCAGCGGCGGTGGCGCCCAGCAGCACCAGATTGCCGTCCGGCAGCACCGGCTCGCGAACCAGCGGCAGCACCGCCCCGCTGGCCCGCTGGAGGTGGTACCGCAGCTCCTCGGCGGCGGCGACCTCGGCCGGCAACGGCGCCGCCGGCAGCACCACCGTCGCCACCGGCCGACCTTCGCTGACCAGCTCCACCGCCGCCCCCGCCCGCAGCGCCAGCAGCCCGGCCCACAGCCACACCCGCCGCGGCATCGCCACCTCCGGTCGCATCCCCGCTTCGCGCCCCGCGGCACGGCTCCTGCCGGGGCAGGGCGGAGGGGCGCACCGGTCCACCCCCGCCTGCGCGGGGTGTAGGGGCGACGCATGCGTCGCCCGTACTGCTGGTCCACCCCCGCCTGCGCGGGGAGCACCTCGGCCGGTCCTTCCTGGAGGCCGGCCGCAACGGTCCACCCCCGCCTGCGCGGGGAGCACCGCGGCAGACCGCGCGGCGGCAGCACTACATGCGGTCCACCCCCGCTTGCGCGCTTCCCCTTACCCACAAGTCCCAGGAGTCATCGCCGGCCGGGTGGCGAAGCGGCCGGTCAGAGGTAACCGGCGATGGCACAGTGGGCTTGCGAGGCGATGCGGGGGGTGAGCCTCGGCGATCCGCGGCGGAACCGCCGGCTGCTGCAGTTGCGCAGCGACCTCGCGGCCGTGCTCAATGAGGCCTGCGTCAGCCTGCGGCCGGGCAACGGGCCGAGCGGGCCGGACTTGGCAGCGGCCGAGACCGCCATCCGCGCCTGGGCCGGCCCGGCCGTGGCACCGGCTCCGATGGTCGTCTGGCAGCCCCAAGCGGGCGACGCGGCCGCCGGCGTCCAGGGTCGTTGCGGGGGCAGCTGGCGCAGTTCGTCGCCCGCTACGCCGAACCTGCCCACGACGGCCGCCGGCTGGACGTCACCGGCCTCGGCCAACTCGACCGCTGCACCGGCCCCGCCCCGTTCGCGGAGGGGTGAGTAGGCGGCTGACGAGGCTCGCTTCCCCCCAACCCACCAACTCCAACCCGCTTGTCCTGCGGAGGCCGCAGGCCGTCTCGAAGGGCGAGGTCGGCGACGGGGAACGCAGCGGCTGGGATCGAGGGATGGCACCGCCCGACCACACCCCCTTTGTCGACCGCTGGTCCGTTCCGGCTGGGGGTGGTGGCGACGGAAAAGGGGTCAGACCCCTTTTCCGTCCTGACCACCTTACGGCAGCCGGTCACCGTGGTGGGTGGGCTGGGCTGGACGCGGTGGCGACGCAAAAGGGTCAGGACCATCGGAGTACCAATAGTCCGGACCCTTGTTTCGCCGCCGGTCCGCGGCCGAGTCCCCGGGCGGAGGGTCGGCGCGCCGGCAGGATGCCCAGGGCGTTGCCCTGGGCTCGCGTGAGTCGCCCCTTCGGGGCTTCCGGAGGGCGTGGCACACCCGCCAGCGCCTGCCGAAACGGGGTCTGACCCCTTTTCGCCGCCGGTGCGCGGGGGCTGGGCGGCCTGGCCGCTCGTCTCCGCCACCCTCCACCCCCAACGCGCTTGTCCTGAGGAGGCCGCAGGCCGTCTCGAAGGGCGAGGTTGGCGACGGTGAGCGGATCCTACTGGATCGAGTGCCTCGCCCCGCAGATCGCCGCTGCGCCAAAGCGTGGGCCAGATCGGTTCGCGAACGACGATTGTTGCGGGATCTCTCAGATTCCGCCAACTTCGGCATCAAGGCCCGCCGGAGGACTGGTGACAGGCTACGGTGTTCCGGGCGATCGCGGCGTCAGCGCTCGCGCCATTCTGTACCGGGCATCGTCCGCCGCATGAACTGGTCGAACAACGCAGCATTGGGGTCTGACCCCTTTGTTTGACACGGCATTGGGGTCTGACCCCTTTGCTTGCTGACCCCTTTGCTTGCGCCGGTGGGCTTTTCGACGGCCATCGCCGGGGCGGACCGGCGTGCGGTGTGGGCAGCGGCCTTCTGGGGGGCGTTGCAGCTTGGCGCCCCGGTCGCCGAGGCGCTGGACGCCGCGGCCGCCGGCGTCGAAGCAGAGTTTCTCGGCGACGATTGTGGGTATGGGAATCACGTCACTGTCGGCAATCCCTGGCAGACGATCCAGCCTGCCGGCTGACGCGCGAGGAGGGGTCCTGATGTCGCCACTGCTCCAGTCCTTCGCCTGGCTCGCCGGGTTGCCTGCTCTGCTGGCCGCACCCGCACCGCCGCCGGCGGTGGTGACCATCGCGGAGCGCTTCAGCACGCCCGCTGGCTTCGATGCCGAGCAGATCCGCGACGCGGCGCCGGTGGCGCAGCGGGTGCTGGCACCAGGTTCAGCGGCAGGGCTGGCCTTGCGGCGAGCGTTGGGCGACGCGCGCGTCGACGAGTTGGGCGTCGCCCTGGGGAGCTTGGATCCGAGCGAACTGCGGCAGCATGTCGCGCAGTTGCTGAACGAGGCCTTGCCGGCGGCCGGCCTGGCGTCCGAGCTGGCGCCGCCATCGCCGGTTGAGAGTGAGGTGGCGATCCGCGGCTGGCTCGGCGCCCTGGTGGCCCCAGCGCCGGAGATCCGCTGCATCGCCGGCAGGC